>JOFO01000010.1 GCA_000721275.1 Microtetraspora glauca
GGACGGGCGCGGCGGGGTGGCGGCCGGGCGCGGGGGTGTCTGCGCCGGGGGGCGGGCCGGGGCGGACGGGCGGGGCGAGGTCAGGTCCGTGGTGAGGGACGAGAGGGCGCTCGTGGGCCGGTCGGCGGGGGCCTTCGGGGGCGTCCGGCCGCCGGGCCCGGCCGCCTCCGGGCCGCTCGCCGAGGCCCGTCCCTCGGGCTCGGCGGGAGCGGAGGCGGGGATCCGTCCCTCGGGTTCGGCGGGAGCGGTCGCGGGGGTGTCGTCCGGCGCGGGCGCGGGGGTCTCCGGCGGGGGGAGGGTCCTGGTGGTGCGGGGCGCGCGGGGGTTCTGCTCGCTGCTCATCCCGCCCCCTGCTCCTGCCGACAATGCCCGTCACTCTACGG
Source organism: Microtetraspora glauca (assembly GCA_000721275.1). Classification (GTDB taxonomy): domain Bacteria; phylum Actinomycetota; class Actinomycetes; order Streptomycetales; family Streptomycetaceae; genus Streptomyces. Next base: position 384 of record JOFO01000010.1, read on the forward strand.
GCTGTTCCCCGCCGCGCGGGAACTCAGGGGTACCCACCCCCCTGACGGTCTGGCAAGCTCGGGCCATGACTCCTCGTGCCGCCGACCGCGCCCGGTACGACCGGGCCACCGCCGCCCTCGACGCGCCGCTCGCGCTGGTCGATCTGGAGGCGTTCGACGCGAACGCGGACGATCTGGTCCGCCGGGCGGGCGGGAAGCCGGTCCGGGTGGCGAGCAAGTCGGTGCGGTGCCGGGCGCTACTGGAGCGGGTGCTGGCGCGGGACGGTTTCGCCGGGGTGATGTCGTTCACGCTCGCCGAGTCGCTGTGGCTGGCGCGGGCGGGGTTCGAGGACGTGCTGCTCGCCTATCCGTCGGCGGACCGGGCCGGTTACGCCGAGCTCGCCCGGGATCCGAAGCTCGCCGCCGCCGTGACGGTGATGGTCGACGACGTGGCGCAGCTCGATCTGGTGGACGCGGCCCGGGCCGGCGGCGCGGAGGAGATCCGGGTCTGCCTGGAGATGGACACGGCGCTGCGGCTGCTCGGCGGCCGGGTGCGGATCGGGGCCCGGCGGTCGCCGCTGCGGAGCCCGGCGCAGCTGGCGGAGCTGGCCCGGTCGGTGGTGCGGCGGCCGGGGTTCCGGCTGGTCGGCCTGATGGCGTACGAGGGGCACGTGGCGGGGGTCGGGGACGCGGTGGCCGGCCGGCCGCTGCGGTCGCGGGCGGTCCGGGCGATGCAGGCGGTGGCGCGGCGGGAGCTGGCGGAGCGGCGGGCGGCGGTGGTCGGGGCCGTACGGGCGGTGGCGCCGGACCTGGAGTTCGTGAACGGCGGCGGCACCGGCAGCGTGCAGCACACGGCGGCGGAGGCGGCGGTCACCGAGGTGGCGGCGGGCTCGGGGCTGTACGTGCCACGGCTCTTCGACGACTACGCGTCCTTCACCGGCCGTCCGGCGGCGCTGTTCGCGCTGCCCGTGGTGCGGCGGCCCGGCGTCGGCTGCGTCACGGTGCTCGGCGGCGGCTATCCGGCGTCCGGTGCGGCCGGGCGGGACCGGCTGCCCGTCCCGTACCTGCCGGAGGGGCTGCGGTACGACCCGCGGGAGGGGCCGGGCGAGGTGCAGACGCCGCTGCTGGGCTCGCCGGCCGACGACCTGCGGATCGGCGACAAGGTGTGGTTCCGGCACGCGAAGGCCGGTGAGCTGTGCGAGCGGTTCGACGTGCTGCGCCTGGTGGAGGGGGACCGCGTGGTGGACACGGTCCCCACGTACCGGGGCGAGGGCCGGACCTTCCTGTGACCGCTACAGCGGGGTGACGTACGCGCCGGAGATGCCGCCGTCGACGAGGAAGTCGGAGGCGTTGACGAAGGAGGAGTCGTCGCTGGCGAGGAAGGCGACGGCCGCCGCGATCTCGTCGGCCTCGGCGAACCGGCCCACCGGGATGTGCACGAGCCGGCGGGCGGCGCGCTCCGGGTCCTTGGCGAACAGCTCCTGGAGGAGCGGGGTGTTGACGGGTCCGGGGCAGAGCGCGTTGACCCGGATGCCCTCGCGGGCGAACTGGACGCCGAGTTCGCGGGACATGGCGAGGACGCCGCCCTTGGAGGCGGTGTACGAGATCTGGCTGGTGGCCGCGCCCATGATCGCGACGAAGGAGGCGGTGTTGATGATGGAGCCCTTGCCCTGGCGCCGCATGTACGGGAGGGCGGCCTTGCAGCAGAGGTAGACGGAGGTGAGGTTGACGTCCTGGACGCGCTTCCACGCCTCCAGGCCGGTCTCCAGGATGGAGTCGTCGTCGGGCGGGGAGATGCCGGCGTTGTTGAAGGCGACGTCGACGGAGCCGTAGGTCTCGAAGGCGACCCGGAAGAGGTTCTCGACCTCCTCGGGGTCGGTGACGTCGACCTGGACGAAGGTGCCGCCGACGGCCTCGGCGGCGGCCTTCCCGGCCCGTTCGTCGATGTCGCCGCAGACGACGTTCGCCCCTTCGGAGGCGAGGCGGCGGGCGGTGGCGAGGCCGATGCCGCTGCCGGCGCCGGTGATGACAGCGGTGCGGCCGACGAGCCGGCGGCAGATGATCTCTTCGGTGGTCATGGTCAGCCTTCCGTGCTGATGAAGACGTTCTTGGTCTCGGTGAAGGCGGTCAGGGCGTCCGGGCCGAGTTCGCGGCCGAGCCCGGACTGGCGGAAGCCGCCGAACGGGGTCCAGTAGCGGACGCTGGAGTGGGAGTTGACGGAGAGGTTGCCGGCCCGGACGGCGCGGGAGGCGCGCAGGGCGCGGCCGACGTCACGGGTCCAGATCGAGCCGGACAGGCCGTACGGGGTGGCGTTGGCGAGCCGGATCGCGTCGGCCTCGTCCTCGAAGGGGAGGACGACGGCGACGGGGCCGAAGATCTCCTCGACGGCGCAGGGGGCGTCCTCGGGGACGCCGGTGAGGACGGTCGGCGGGAACCAGAAGCCGGGGCCCTCGGGCGCCTTGCCGCGGATGGCCTCGGCGTCCTCGGGGACGTAGCCGCGGACGCGGTCGAGCTGGGCGCGGGAGATGAGCGGGCCCATCTGGGTGCGCTCGTCGAGCGGGTCGCCGACGACGGTCTCCTCGATCGCCGGGGCGAGGAGTTCCAGGAAGCGGTCGTACGCGCTGCGCTGCACGAGGATCCGGGTGCGGGCGCAGCAGTCCTGGCCGCTGTTGTCGAGGAAGGCCAGGGGGGCCGCGGCGGCGGCGGCCTCGATGTCGGCGTCGGCGAAGACGATGTTGGGGCTCTTGCCGCCGAGTTCGAGGGTGAGCCGTTTCACCTGGTCGGCGGCCTTGGCCATGATCGTCTTGCCGGTGCGGGTGGAGCCGGTGAAGACGATCTTGGCGACGCCGGGGTGGGTGACGAGGGCGTCGCCGGCGACGGGTCCCTCGCCGGGGAGGACCTGGAAGAGGTGCTCGGGGAGGCCGGCCTCCAGGGCGAGTTCGGCGAGGCGGAGCGCGGTGAGCGGGGTGGTCTCGGCGGGTTTGAGGATCACGGCGTTGCCGGCGGCGAGGGCGGGGGCGGTGGCCCAGGCGGCGATGGGCATGGGGAAGTTCCAGGGCGCGATGACGCCGATCACGCCGAGGGGTTCGAGGAGGGTGACGTCGAGGCCGCCGGCGACCGGGATCTGGCGCCCGTTCAGGCGCTCGGCGCCGCCGGCCGCGTAGTCGAGGAGGTCGCGGACGTTCCCGGCCTCCCAGCGGGCGTTGCCGATCGTGTGGCCGGCCTCGCGGACCTCCAGGAGGGCCAGTTCCTCGGTGTGGGCGTCGACGGCGGAGGCGAACCGGCGGAGCAGCCGGGCCCGGTCGGCGGGGGCGGCGGCGGCCCAGGCGCGCTGGGCGGCGGCGGCGCGGGTGACGGCGGCGTCGACGTCGGCGCGGCTCGCGGCGGGGACGGTGGCGACGTGTTCCTCCGTCGCCGGGTTCAGTACCTGGAGTGCGGTGGGCAAGGGGCTCGGTCCTCTCAGTGGCGTTCGAAGGAGCGGCGCAGTTCCCAGTCCGTGACGGCCGCCTCGAAGGCGGCGAGTTCGACCCGGGCCATGTTGAGGTAGTGGGCGACGACCTCGGCGCCGAAGGCCTCCTTGGCGATCTCGCTGGTCTCCCAGAGTTCGGCGGCCTCGCGCAGGGTGGTGGGGACGTGGGCGTGGTCGGCGGTGTAGGCGTTCCCGGTGCAGGGCGGCGGGAGTTCGAGGCCCCGCTCGATGCCGTGGAGGCCGGCGGCGACCATCGCGGCGACGGCGAGGTAGGGGTTGACGTCGCCGCCGGGGACCCGGTTCTCGAAGCGCGTGGAGGGGCCGTGGCCGACGATCCGGTAGGCGCAGGTGCGGTTGTCGTGGCCCCAGGCGACGGCGGTCGGGGCGAAGGAGCCGGGCTGGAAGCGCTTGTAGGAGTTGATGTTGGGGGCGAGGAGCAGGGAGAGGTCACGGAGGGCGGCGAGCTGTCCGGCGAGGAAGTGCCGCATGACCGGGGACATGCCGTGCGGGTCGTCGCCGGCCATGACGTTGGTGCCGGAGGCGTCCTGGAGGGAGAGGTGGATGTGGCAGGAGTTGCCCTCGCGCTCGTTGTACTTGGCCATGAAGGTGAGCGCGACGCCCTCCTGGGAGGCGATCTCCTTGGCGCCTGTCTTGTAGACGGCGTGCTGGTCGCAGGTGACGAGGGCCTCGTCGTAGCGGAAGGCGATCTCGTGCTGGCCGGGGTTGCACTCGCCCTTGGCGGACTCGACGGTGAGGCCGGCGGCGGTCATCTCGTTGCGGATGCGGCGCAGCAGGGGTTCGACGCGGCCGGTGCCGAGGACGGAGTAGTCGACGTTGTACTGGTTGGCCGGCGTCAGGCCGCGGTAGCCGGCGTCCCACGCCTGCTCGTAGGTGTCCCGGAAGACGATGAACTCCAGCTCGGTCCCGACGTGGGCGGTGAGGCCGAGGGCGGCGAGCCGGTCGAGCTGCCGGCGGAGGATCTGGCGGGGCGCGGCGGCGACGGGTGAGCCGTCGGCCCAGGTCAGGTCGGCGGTGACCAGGGCGGTGGCCTCGTTCCAGGGGACGCGGCGGAGGGTGGCGAGGTCGGGGCGCATGGCGAAGTCGCCGTAGCCGCGCTCCCAGGAGGACATCGCGTAGCCGTCGACGGTGTTCATCTCGGTGTCGACGGCGAGGAGGTAGTTGCAGCCCTCGGTGCCGTGGTCGAGGACGTCGCCGAGGAAGAAGGGGGCGGCGAACCGCTTGCCCTGGAGCCGGCCCTGCATGTCCGGGAAGGCCAGGACGACGGTGTCGATCTCGCCGGTCGCCACGAGGGAGCGCAGTTCCTCGACGGTGAGCGGGGGTGTGCGGTCTGCCACGGGACGACTCTCCTCGTTCGGCCTGCCGGGAGTCATAAGGTATGGGGCGAGACCATTGCTTGGGAAGTGTCAGGGGAAGGGGCGGCGCGAAGTGGTCCGTACGAGTGAACCGACCGGTTCCGTCGACCGGTTGACGCCGGTGCTGCGCCCGGTCCGGGCCGGCAACGGCTTCGAGGAGGCCCTGGAGCAGCTGCTCCAGGTGGTGCGGCTGGGCCTGGTCCCGGACGGCGGGCGGCTGCCCGCCGAGCGGGAGCTGGCGGAGCGGCTGGGGATCAGCCGGGTCACGCTCCGCGAGGTGCTGAAGGTGCTCCAGGAGCAGGGGCTGGTGGAGAGCCGGCGCGGCCGGTACGGCGGAACGTTCGTGCGCCCGCGCCCGCGGGACCCGGACGGGGCGGAGCTGCGCCGCCGGATCGCCGCGGTCGACATGGAGGACGCGCTGCGCTTCCGGGAGGTCCTGGAGGAGGGCGCGGCCGGGCTGTGCGCGGCGCACGGCCTGGACGCGGCGGGCGCGGACCGGCTGCGGGCGGCGCTCGCGGCCACCCGTGACGCGCCGCTGGCCGGCTACCGCCGCCGGGACACCCTGCTGCACCTCACGCTGGCCGAGCTGTCCGGCTCCCCCAGTCTGGCGGCGCAGTACGCGGCGGTCCGGGCGACCGTCAACGACCTGCTGGACTGCATCCCGCTCCTGGTCCGCAACCTGGAGCATTCGCAGCACCAGCACACGGCGCTGGTGGAGGCGGTCCTGGACGGGGACGCGGAGGCGGCGCGCGCGGTGGCGCGGGAGCACTGCGCGGGGACCGCCGCGCTGCTGCGCGGCTTTCTGGCGTGAAAGGTATGTCGCCGGTCCATTGAGCCGCGGAGGGCGCCCGGAGCGTTCTAGAGTCGGCGCCAGGTGTCCCCCCCCGCGACCTCCTGGAGGCAGTCCCGTGGCCCAGCCGCTGATCGGTGTGACGACGTATCTGGACCGGGCGCGCTGGCGGGCCTGGGACATGCCGGCGGCGCTGCTGCCCGCGCAGTACCCCCGGTACGTGCGGGACGGCGGCGGCCTGGTGGTGATGCTGCCGCCGGACGCCCCGGCCGCCGCGGCGGCGGTGCTGGCGCGGCTCGACGGTCTGGTGGTGGCGGGCGGCGCCGACGTGGAGCCCGCGCGGTACGGGGCCGAGCCCGATCCGCGGACCGGCCCGCCGGCGCGGGAGCGGGACGCGTGGGAGCTGGCGCTGATCGACGCGGCGCTCGCCGCGGGCACCCCGCTGCTCGGGGTCTGCCGGGGGATGCAGCTGCTCAACGTGGCGCTGGGCGGGACGCTGACGCAGCACCTGGACGGGCACGTGGAGGCCGAGGGGGTGATGGGCCTGCATCCGGTGAAGCCGGTGCCGGGCACGCTGTACGCCTCGCTCGTCCCCGAGCAGGCCGAGGTGCCGACCTACCACCACCAGGCCGTGGACCGGCTGGGCGCGGGTCTGGTGCCGTCCGCGTACGCGGAGGACGGCACGGTCGAGGCGGTGGAGCTGGCGGGGGCGGGCTGGGCCCTCGGGGTGCAGTGGCACCCGGAGATGGGCGAGGACCCGAGGGTCGTCCGCGGGCTGGTCCGGGCGGCGGCGGCCGTACGGGGCTGAGGCGGTCCCGGAGAACGCGGACGTACGGCGGGGGTGGCGGGGCGGCCGGGGTGGGCGGTCCGGCCGCCCCGCGGTACGGGGGCCGCGGTCAGGCGGCGGGGAGGGTGGCCGCGACCGGGCGCCGGCCGAGGACCAGGTAGAGGACGGTGGCGACGGCCATGCCGGCGGGCAGCGAGAGGTCCATGCCGACGGCGGCGGCGACCGGTCCCGTGTAGACGCTGTCGACGCACAGGGCGCCGGCCGCGACGCCGCCGAACAGGGCGGTCGCCCCGGCCGGGTTGACGCCGGCGGTGTACCAGAAGGGGCTGCCGGGGGTCTCGTCGGCGAGCCCGGCCACGTCGTAGCGGTTGCGCCGGAGCAGGATGTCCGTCGCGTACACGCACATCAGCGGGCCGGTGAGGACGGTGATCGCCTGGAGGGCGTTGCTGACGGTGTCCAGGAAGTCGGAGACCAGCAGTCCGTACAGGGTGAGCGCGACCGCGACCGCGCCGTCGAGGAGGACCGAGACGGTCCGGCGGACCGGCAGGCCGACGGCCTGGAGGGCGAGACCCGCGCTGTACGCGGTGAGGGCGTTGATCGCGACGGTGCCGAGGACCAGGGCCAGCAGGAAGACCGGCACGAACCAGCCCGGCAGGATGCCCTGGAGCGCCGTCTGGGGGTCCGTCATGTCGACGGCGGTGGCGGCGAAGGCGCCCAGCGCGCTGACCACGACGCTCGGCACGAACGCGCCGAGCGCGGTCCACAGCGCGATGGCGCGCGGGGAGCTGTCCCGGGGCAGGTAGCGGGAGAAGTCGGCGCTCGTGGTGTACGAGAGCGGGCCCGAGGCGATCATCGTGGTGCCCGCGAGCAGCACGGCCCACAGGGCGGCGCCGGAGAGCCGTTCGGCGGGGGCGTACGCGAAGTCGGCGTGCCGGAACACGGCGAGGGCGACGACGGCGAACGCCCCGCTCAGCGCCAGCGTGACCGGCAGGTAGAGCCGGACGATCAGCGCGTGTCCGTAGACGCTGATGGCCAGGGTGACGGCGGCGACGACCACGACGACCGCCACCTTCACCGGGGTGTTCACCGGCAGGCCGGTCTTCCCGACGAGGGCGAAGGCGGCGGTCGCGGCGGCGGCGAGGTTGAGCGCGAAGTAGCAGACGGAGACCAGCCAGCCGCCGACCGCGTTGTTCACGCGGTTGCCGCGGACGCCGTAGAGGGTGCGGGTGACGACCTCGCTGGGCGCGCCGGCGGCCGGGCCTGAGGTGGCGAGCACGCCGGTGAGGACCCAGAAGAGGTTGCCGGCGACGATCACGCCGATCGCCTGCGGCAGGGTGAGGCCCATCAGGACGAGGGTGCCGCCGATGACCAGACTCAGGTAGTTGACGTTGGCCGCGGCCCAGACGGAGAACAGCTCGCGGGGGTGTCCGTGGCGTTCGGCGTCCGGGATGTGGTCGATGCCGTGGGCCTCGACGCGGCCGGGCCGGCCGCCCGCCGGCAGGGGGTCCGACGCGCGCTCTGTCCCGGGGCGCGGGTCGGGGATCGTGGAAGCCATGCGGCCCTCCGGTGCGTGATTGCCCACCTGGTTGCTTATTGGTCGCACACTCAATAGCATCCCCGGTATGTCGTCAAGCGTTCAGCGCAAGCGGATCCGGAAATCCCCCGAGGCCCGGCGGGCGGAGATCGTGGCGACCGCCGCGCGCGTCGCCCTGACCGAAGGGCTCGAATGCGTCACCCTGCGGCGGGTCGCCGAGGAGCTCGCCGTGCGGCCCGGCCTGATCAGCCATTACTTCCCGTCGGCCGAGGACCTGGTGGCCGAGGCGTTCGCGGTCGCGGCCCTCGGCGAGCTCGACGCGCTGCTGCCGGCCGAGCGCCCGGACGGCACCCCCGCCCAGTACCTCGCCCGCTACTTCGCGCTGTCCTCGGGCGAGGCGTACGACGACATCAGCCGCCTCTGGATCAACGCCCGTCACCTCAGCCGCTACCGGCCCGTCCTGCGGGACCGGGTCACCCGCATGGAACTCGCCTCCGACGACCGCCTGGAGCGGCTGATCCGCGACGGCGTCGAGCGCGGCGAGTTCCACACCGACGACCCCCGGTCGGCCGCCATCCAGATCCTGGTCGTCCTCGACGGCCTCGGCGCCCACGCCAACTCGGACCGCACCGACCGGCCCCCGGCCGTCACCCGCCTCGCCCTCAGCACCGCCGAACGCGCCCTCGGCCTCCCCCACGGCACCCTCGACGCCCCCGGCGCGACCGGCACCCTGCCGCTCGCGTTCTCCCCGACGGACGCGGCGGAAGCGGCGGTGGCGGCCGGCGCCGCGGCCGGCGCCCCGCCCGCCGGCGCCCCCGCGGCCGAGGCGCCGACGCCCGCGGAGACCTGACGGCGGCGCGTCCCCCGCGACCCTGCGGCGCACCCCGACGCAAATTGGCGGCGCACCTCGCACGCCCCGGCGACGCGCCGAACCCGCCGCCCGGCGCGCCCGTACGCGCCCCGCTACCCCGCCGTACCCCCCTTGTGCCCCGCCGCCCGCCGGCGCGCCGCCCCCTCCCCCGTACCACCCGCCACCTCGCAAGGAGCCCCCCGTGTCCACCCGACTCGTCCTGCACTCCGCCCGCCTGCTCGACCCCGGCAGCGGGGGCTTCCTGGAGGCGAGCGCGCTCGCCGTGGGCGAGGACGGGCGGATCGCCGCGCTCGGCGACGACCGCGAGGTGCGGGCGCTCGCCGGACCCGCCACCACCGTCGTCGACCTGAAGGGCGCGGTCGTCACCCCCGGCCTCGTCGACGGGCACGTGCACCCCGTCACCGGCGCCGAACTGACCGGCGGCCTCGACCTCTCCGGCTGCGCCGACCTCGCCGAGGTCCGCGAGGCGCTGGGCCGCGCGGCGCGCCGGCTGCGGCGCGGCGACTGGCTCTTCGCCTGGGGGCTCGACCCGAACGTCTTCGGCGACCGGCCCGTCGGCATCGCGCCCTTCGACACCGTCCTGCACGGGGTGCCCGCCTTCCTGCTGCTCTTCGACGCGCACTCCGCGCTCGCCTCCCACCGCGCCCTCGAACTCGCCGGCATCGACGGCCCGCGCACCTTCGACCAGGCGTCCGCCGAGATCGTCTGCGACGCCGACGGGCGCCCCACCGGACTGCTCCAGGAGGACGCCGCGTGCGCGCTCGTCGAGCGCGTCGCCCCGCAGCCGACCCGCGCCGAGCGCGTGGAGCGGCTGGCCGCCGCCCTGGACGGGATGGCGGCGGCCGGGCTGACCGGCGGGCACGTCATGGACGCCAACGGCGACAGCCTCGACCTCTTCGCCGAACTCGACGCCGCCGGCCGGCTGCCGCTGCGGCTCCGGGTGGCGCCCTGGTGCCAGCCCGGCACCGACGCCGCCGGTGTCGAGGAGCTGATCGCCCTCCAGGGCCGCGGCGGCGCGCTGTGGCGGGTGGCCGGCGTGAAGCTCTTCATGGACGGCACCATCGACAACGGCACCGCGTGGCTGGAGCGGCCCGACTGCCACGGCGAGTCCACCCACGCGTTCTGGCCGGACCCCGAGGCGTACACGGAGATCATCGGCGCGCTGCACCGCGCCGGGGTGCCGACGGCGACCCACGCCATCGGCGACGCCGCCGTGCGGCACGTCCTCGACGCCGTCGAGAAGGCCCGGGCGACCGGCGGCGACCCGGGCGTACGGCACCGGGTCGAGCACATCGAGACCGTCCCCGACGACACCCTCGGCCGCTTCGCCGGGCTGGGCGTCGTCGCCTCCATGCAGCCGACCCACTGCTGCGACTTCACCCGCGCCGACCACACCGACAACTGGTCGCGCCGGCTCGGCGAGGAGCGCGCCGGGCGCGCCTGGCGCTGCCGGGACCTCGTGGACTCCGGCGCGACCGTGGTGCTGGGCTCGGACTGGCCGATCGCGCCGTACCCGCCGCTGGGCGTGCTCGCCGGGGCCGTGCACCGCCGCCCGACCCGGGACCTGACCCAGCCGCCGCACGGGCCCGAGCAGGCGCTGACCCCGCTGGACGCGCTGCGCGGACTGACGACGGGACCGGCGTACGCGGCGGGTGAGGAGCACCGCTCCGGCCGGCTCGCCGTCGGCCACCACGGCGACCTCACGGTCCTCGGGGCCGACCCGCTGACCGTGCCGCCCGCTGAACTCGCCGCCGTCCCGGTGCTGCTGACGGCCGTCGACGGCCGCGTGACCCACCGGGCGGACCGCCTCTGACCGGCCCGGCGGGGCTCAGCCGCCGGGCCGGGCCCTCGTCAGGGTGAGGAGGTCGCGGGCCGGGCCGGTGGGCCGGTGGCCGGTCGGCCAGACGGCCCGCAGGTCGCGGCTGAGCCGGACGCCGGCGACCGGCACGGCGACCAGGCGGCGCGACGCCAGCTCCTCGGCGATCGCCAGCTCGCTGAGGACCGCCGGGCCCGCGCCGCTCACCGCCGCCGCCTTCACGGCGGTCGTGGAGGCCAGTTCGAGCAGCGGGCGGGCCAGCCCGCCGTGTCCGGCGAGCGCCGCGTCCAGGACCTGCCGGGTGCCCGAGCCGTGCTCGCGCAGCACCAGCGGGGTCGCCGCCAGCTCCGCCGGATCGATCGGGGCCCGGCGGCGGGCCCACGGGTGCGAGGGCGCGGCCACCACCGCGAGCCGGTCGTGGGCGACCACCGTGCCGTCGAGCCCGTCCGGCACCGACAGGCCCTCGACGAACCCGAGGTCAGCCTCCCCCGCCAGCAGCCGCTCGGCGACCACCGCCGAGTTCCCGGCCTGCAGCGACACCGCCGTGTCCGGCCGCTCGGCGCGCAGCGCGATCAGCCAGCCCGGCAGCAGGTACTCGGCGATCGTCATGGACGCGACCACCCGCAGCCGCGAGTCCCGGCGCCCCCGCAGCGCCTGCACGCCCGCGTCGAACGCCTCGGCGGACTCCACGATCCGCCGGGCCCAGTCGGTGACGAGCGCGCCCGCGTCGGTGAGCCGGGAGCCGCGCGGCGAGCGGTCCACGAGCGCCACGCCGAGCTGCCGCTCCATCGAGCGGATGCGGCTGCTCGCCGCCGGCTGGGTGATGCCGACCTCGCGGGCGGCGGCGCCGAGGCTGCCGTGCCGGGCGACGGCCAGGAGCAGTTCCAGGGCGCCGAGGTCGGGGACCCGGTGCGAGAGGTGCGCGGTCGCCGGCTCCCACGCCCCGGGGCCTGACCCCGGAGCGGCGAGGGCCGCCGCGGCCGTCACCCTCCCGGCGCCCGCGCCCCCGCCGGTACCCCGCTCCGTCCCGGCGCCCGCGCCCCCGCCGGTGCCCCGCTCCGTCCCGCCACCGCCGCCGTCCCGCTCCCTGCTCATAAAGCCAGCTTATGACGTCATAGCCGCGTGCTCCCTGGTGGGGGCCCTGACCTGCGGCGATGGTGGAGGCATGGCAAGCCTCGCACCCTCCCGCCCCCTCCTGCGCGCCACCACCCCCGGCGCCCGGGCGACCCGCTCGGTCCGTCACCTCGGCCCGAACTGGTACGCCTCCGTGATGGGCACCTCCGTCGTCGGCACCGCGGGCGCCGCGCTCCCCGTCACCGTGCCCGGCCTCCGTACCGCCTGCACCGCCGTCTGGGCGCTCTCCCTCGCGATGCTGCTGACCCTGCTGGCCGCGCGGGCCGCGCACTGGCGCCGCCACCGCGACCAGGCCCGCGCCCATCTCCTCGACCCGGCCGTGGCGCCCTTCTACGGCTGTCTGTCGATGGCGCTGCTCGCCGTCGGCGGCGGCACCCTCACCCTCGGCCGGGACTGGATCGGCCTGCCCGCCGCCGTCGCCGTCGACGCCGTCCTGTTCACCGCCGGCACCGCGGTGGGTCTCGCCGCCGCCGTCGCCGTGCCCTATCTGATGGTGGTCCGGCACCGGATCGAGCAGGCGTCCCCGGTCTGGCTGCTGCCCGTCGTCGCCCCCATGGTGTCCGCCGCGCTCGGCCCGCTGCTCCTCCCCCACCTGCCCGAGGGCCAGGCCCGGCAGACGCTCCTGATCGCCTGCTACGCCATGTTCGGCATCAGCCTGCTCGCGACCCTCGTGATGCTGCCGCTGGTCTTCGGCCGGCTCGTCCTCGACGGCCCCCTGCCGCTCGCCCTCACCCCGACGCTCTTCCTCGTCCTGGGCCCCCTCGGGCAGTCGACCACCGCCGCCAACGCGTTCGCGGACGCCGCCGCCGGCGTCCTCGCCGACCCGTACGCCCACGGCTTCGCCGCCTTCGCCGTCCTCTACGGCGTGCCCGTCACGGGATTCGCCCTGCTGTGGCTGGCACTCGCCGGGGCGATGGTGGTGCGGGCCCGGCGGGCCGGCATGGGCTTCGCGATGACCTGGTGGGCCTTCACGTTCCCCGTCGGCACCGTCGTCACCGGCGCCGAGGGGCTCGCCCGCCACACCGGCCTGGACGCCTTCCGGTGGCTCGCCGTCGCCCTGTACGTCCTCCTCGCCGCGGCCTGGCTGGTGGCCGGCGTCCACACCGCGCGCGGCCTGCTCAGCGGAGCGCTGCTCGCAGCGCCCGCCCCAGCACCCGCGGTGCCGTCGCCAGCGACGGCCCGTACCAGGTGAGCATCCGCCCGTCGACGAGCGCCGCGGCGGTCCCGGGGAACGCCTCGGGGCCGTCGTCCGCGGTGAAGCGGTACGGCTCGTCCGGGAGGACCACCAGCTCCGGACGGGCCGCGGTCAGCTCGCCGAGCGGCACCTTCGGATAGCGCTCGGGATGGTCCGCGTACAAGTTGCGGACGCCGAGACGGGCCAGCAGGTCGCCCGCGAAGGTGTCCCGGCCGAGCACCATCCAGGGTCGCCGCCAGACGGGCACCACGGCGGCCACCCCGTCGCCGGCGGGCTCCGCGCCGGCCCACGCCTCCTCCGCCTCGGCCAGCCAGCGCGGCCGGCGGGGCGCGCCGCAGGCGGCGAGCACATCGCCGAGGGCGGCCAGGCCCTGCTCCAGGGTGCGGATCTCGGTGACCAGCACCTCGGCGCCGGCGTCCCGCAGGGCGTCGAGGTCGGCCGGCCGGTTCTCCTCCTCGTTGGCGAGGACGAGATCGGGGCGGAGCGCCAGCACCGCCGGCACGTCGGGGTTCTTGGTGCCGCCGATCCGGGCGACGGACAGCCCGGCCGGATGACTGCACCAGTCGGTCGCGCCGACCAGCAGCCCCGGCGCGGTCACCGCGACCGCCTCGGTGAGCGACGGCACCAGGGAGACGACCCGCGGGGTCCGGCCCCGGATCCCGGTCACTCCTCCTCGACCTCGACGTGGTCGGCGACCGCGACGACGAGCAGCCGGGTGCCGGGCTCGGTGGCGCGCCAGCGGTGCCGTACGCCGCCGGAGAGGTAGAGGGAGTCGCCGCGGCCCAGCCGGTGCGCCCGGCCCTCGGCCTCGACCTCGGCGGCGCCGTCGGCGACGTACAGCAGCTCGGCGTTGCGGTGCTGGAACTCGCGGCCCGCGTCCTGCTCGCCGGTGAACTCCAGGGCGTGGAGCTGGTGCCGGCCGCGCACCAGGCGCCGTACGCCCTCCGGCAGGGCGGCGCCGCCCTCGCCGGCGCGGACGACGTCGACCGTGCGGGCGGCCTCGGCGACGGCGAGGAGGTCGGCGGCGGTGGTCTGCAGGGCCTCGGCGACCAGCTCCAGGGAGCGGCGGCTGGGCCGGGCCCGCTCGTTCTCGATCTGGCTGAGGAAGGGGACGGAGAGGCCGCTGCGGGCCGAGACCACGGCCAGGGTGAGCTGGAGGGCCCGGCGGCGCCTCTTGACGGCCGCGCCCACGCGAGGTGCTTCCTTCTCGTCCATGGCCACCCTCCCTCTGCCGGCTGCCTCGTCGCGTACCGACCGGTTACCTGCACCTTACGCAGCTTTGGGCCGGGGTTTCGCGTCGTGCCGGAAAGGGAGGCGGAAAGGGGCCGGTGACGGCACGGAACAGGGGCGGCCGCCGGTCACGCCCGGCGACCGCCCCTGTCCGGCGGGTGAGGACCGCGGCTACTGCGGGGCCAGTCGCTCCGCGAGTCCGGGCTGGGCGTCCAGCCAGGTGCGGACCGCCTGCTGCTCCTTGCCCTTGCCGGTCTCCTGGATCTCCTTCTCCAGGCCGGTCAGCTGCTGCTCCGTGAGCGTGAAGTCCTTCAGCCAGGCGCCCACCTCGGGGTTCTCCTCGCTGAAGCCCTTGCGGGCCAGGGTGTGCACGCCGTCGCCCTTGCCCCAGACGCCCTTCGGGTCGGCGAGCTTGGTCAGGTCGTGCGCGGAGTAGGCCCAGTGCGGCGACCAGAGGGTGACGACGACCGGCTCCTCGCGGTCGTACGCCCGCTTCAGCTCGGCGAGCATGCCGGGCGTGGAGCCGTCCACGACCTCGTACTCGCCCTCCAGGCCGTACTCCTTCAGCACCTTGTCCTTCAGCAGGCCCATCATCCCGGCGCTCGGCTCGATGCCGACGATGCGGCCCTTGAAGCGGTCGCCCTTGCCCTTGAGGTCGGCGAGCGACTTCACGTCCTTCACGTACGAGGGGACGCTGAGCTCCAGCGAGGTCGGGCCGTACCAGGAGCCCAGGTCCTCCAGCTTGTTCCCGTACTTCTCCAGGTACTGGGCGTGGGTGACGGGCAGCCAGGCGTCGGTCTGGAAGTCGAGCTGCCCGCCGGCCAGACCGGTGTAGAGCGCGCCGGCCTCCAGCTGTTGCGTCTCGACCTCGTAACCGCGGCGCTCCAGCAGCTCCTTCCACAGATAGGTGGAGGCGATGCCCTCGTCCCACGGGATGTAGCCGATGCTGATCTTCTTGCCGTGGCCGGCGCCCGCGCCGGAGGCGGTCGTCGAGGTGGCGCCGGAGCCGCCGAGGAAGCCGGAGCCGCCGGCGACGAGCGCCAGGACGACGACGCCGACGAGCGCGGTCACGGGCTGCGGGCGGTGCGCCCACAGCTGCGCGGTGCGGCGGCGGGCGGTGACCGCGCGGGCCTTGGCGAGGGCGCGGCGGCCGAGCGGGGAGACCTGGCGGCCGAGGGCGCCGGTCATCCGGTCCAGGTACATGGCGAGGACGACGATGGAGACGCCGGCCTCGAAGCCGAGGCCGATGTCGACGTTGCCGATGGCCCGGTAGACGGCGCCGCCGAGCCCGCCGCCGCCGACCATGCCGGCGATGACGACCATGGACAGGCCCAGCATGATGACCTGGTTGACGCCGGCCATGATCGTGGGCACGGCGAGCGGCAGCTGGACGCGGAGCAGGGTGTTGCGCGGAGTGGTGCCGAACGCCTCGGCGGCCTCCACGAGTTCGGCGTCCACCTGGCGGATGCCGAGCTCGGTCATCCGCACGCCGGGCGGCAGCGCGAAGACGATGGTGGCGATGATGCCGGGGACGACGCCGACGCCGAAGAAGATGATGCCGGGGATGAGGTAGACCATCGCCGGCATGGTCTGCATGAAGTCGAGGACGGGCCGCAGCACCGTGCTGACCGTCTTCGAGCGGGCCGCCCAGATGCCCAGCGGGACCGCGATCACCAGGGTGACGAGGGTGGCGACGAGGACCAGCGACAGCGTCGCCATCGCCTCGTCCCACAGCTGGACGGAGTCGACCAGCGCGAGCCCGGCGAAGGCGAGCAGGCCGGCGGCGAGACCGCGCAGCCACCAGGCGACGACCGCGAGGATGCCGGCCAGCAGCAGCGGCTGCGGCGCCGACAGGACGGCGTCGACGCCGTCGTACAGGCCGGTGATGCCGCTGCTGACGGCGTCGAACAGCCAGGAGAGCTGCGCCTGGAGCCAGTCGACGGAACGGTCGACCCAGGAGCCGAGGGGAAGCCTAGGCATGGAGCGTCACCTCCTCGGCGGTCAGCCCGCCCATCACGGCGAGAAGCTTTTCCTTGTGTACGACTCCGAGGGCGGAGCCGCCGGCGTCCCGGACGGTCACCGGGTGCGGGCCCGCGGCGGCGAGGGCGCACAGGTCGGCCAGGAGCGTGTCGGGGCCGGCGACCGGGGCGTCCGGGTCGACGGGTCCGTCGGCGGCCGTCATGACCGCGGAGGCGGTGAGCACCCGGGAGCGGTCGACGTCCTGGATGAAGGAGGCCACGTAGTCGTCGGCGGGCCGGACGAGGATGTCCTCGGCGGTGCCGAGCTGCACGATCCGGCCGCCGCGCATCACGGCGATGCGGTCGCCGAGGCGCATGGCCTCGTTGAGGTCGTGGGTGATGAAGACGATCGTCTTCTTCAGCTGCTTCTGGAGCACCAGCAGCTGGTCCTGCATGTCGCGGCGGATCAGCGGGTCGAGGGCGCTGAAGGACTCGTCCATGAGGAGCAGGTCGGCGTCGGTGGCGAGCGCCCGGGCCAGGCCCACGCGCTGCTGCATGCCGCCGGACAGCTCGTCGGGCCAGGACTTCTCCCAGCCGGCCAGGCCGCACAGCTCCAGCGCCTCGGCGGCCCGCTTCTCGCGCTCGGCGCGCGGCACGCCCTGGACCTCCAGGCCGTAGCCGGCGTTCTCCAGGACGGTGCGGTGCGGGAACAGCGCGAAGTGCTGGAAGACCATGCTGATGCGGCGCGAACGGACCTCGCGCAGGGCGCGGGGGGTGAGCGCGGTGAGGTCGTCGCCGTCGTAGAGGACGCGGCCCGCGGTCGGTTCCAGCAGGCCGTTGAGCATGCGCAGGAGGGTGGACTTGCCGGATCCGGAGAGGCCCATGACCACGAAGATCTGGCCGGGTTCGACCACGAAGGACGCGTCGACGACGGCGGCGGTGACGCCGTCCTCGCGGAGCGCGTCGCGGTCGGCGTCGCCGGCGGCGAGGGCACGGACGGCCTCGGTCTCGTCGGCGGGGCGTCTGGCGAACACCTTGAACAGGTGGTCGGCCTGGAGCCTGGACACATTCACCTCACGGGTAGCAGGGAAGACGGCCCGTCACCCCCGCGCACGCGCCGTGGAGCACGACGGGATCCGCCCGCCCACCCGTTCTGTACGGGGCAAACTGCTCAGGGCCCCTTACCGGGTCCGCTCCGGGCACGCGCCTTCCCTGCGCCCCTGGGGGCAAACGCAAAGGTGACGGGGGTCACGGAAGCGTGTGGAGTGGCGCGGGGGGGGGCGGGGGCGGGGAGTGCGGCGGCGGGGAGAGTTGATGGTCGGCGCGGCGGTCCGGGCGCCGGGGCGCGCGGGTGACTCGGCGGGGGCTGGGTGTCGGTGGGGTGGGGCATGATCGGGGGGTGACGCGACGCCTGATGCTCCTGGACACCGCCAGCCTCTACTTCCGCGCGTACTTCGGCGTGCCGGACTCGGTCCGGGCCCCGGACGGGACGCCGGTCAACGCCGTGCGCGGCCTGCTCGACTTCATCGGCCGGCTGGTGCAGGACCACCGGCCCGACGAGCTCGTCGCCTGCTGGGACGCGGACTGGCGTCCGCAGTGGCGGGTGGACCTGATCCCCTCGTACAAGGCGCACCGGGTGGCCGTGGAGACGGAGACCGGGCCCGACGAGGAGGAGATCCCGGACACGCTCTCCCCGCAGGTCCCGGTGATCGAGGACGTCCTCGCGGCGCTCGGCATCGCCCGGATCGGGGCCGCCGGGTACGAGGCGGACGACGTCATCGGCACCCTGGCGGAGCGGGCGAAGGGTCCGGTGGACATCGTCACCGGCGACCGCGACCTCTTCCAGCTGGTGGACGACGAGCGGGCGGTCCGGGTGCTGTACCCCCGCAAGGGCGTCGGCGACTGCGACCTGGTGGACGCCGAGATGATCCGTACGAAGTACGGGGTGCGGCCCGACCAGTACGCGGACTTCGCCGCCCTCCGCGGCGACGCCAGCGACGGCCTGCCCGGCGTGAAGGGCATCGGCGAGAAGACGGCCGCGCAGCTGATCACCGAGTACGGCGACCTGGCGGGCGTACGGGCCGCGGCCGAGGACCGCACCTCCAAGCTGACCCCCGCGAAGCGGCGCGGGATCGTGGAGGCCGCGGCCTACCTGGACGTGGCGCCGACGGTGGTCCGGGTGGCGCGGGACGTCCCGCTGCCGGACGTCGACCCGACCCTGCCCGCCCTCCCGCGCGACCCGGCGGCCCTCCAGGACCTGGCGACCCGCTGGAACCTCGGCGGAGCCCTCAGCCGCCTCCTCCCGGTCCTGGCGGCCGGCCGCCAGGAGCTGTGAGGCGCGGGCCATTCGGCGGACGCGTTGCCGGTGCGGGCGGGTGATGCTGCCGGTGCCGCCGGGGGGCCGTGCCGGGACTCGACCGCCCGCGGGGTGCTAGCTTAGGCATACCTAAGTCTCAGGTGTGCCCTGCGGCGCACCCCCAGGCAGTCAGGAGAGTCCCGCCGTGGCAGAGCAGCCGGTCCGCAAGGCCCCCCGGGCCACCGAGGCGCACGTCGTCCGCACCGAGCGGCTCACCCCGCACATGGTGCGGGTCGTCCTCGGCGGGCCCGGACTCGACGAGTTCGACGCCGGCGCGTACACCGACCACTACGTGAAGCTGCTCTTCGCCCCCGAGGGGGTGACCTACCCGGAACCGTTCGACATGGAGCGGATCCGGGCCGAGCGGCCCCGCGAGGAGTGGCCGACCACCCGCACGTACACGGTCCGCGCCTGGGACCCGGTCCACCGCGAGCTGACCCTGGACTTCGTCGTCCACGGCGACGAGGGCCTGGCCGGCCCCTGGGCGGCCCGCGCCCAGGTGGGCGAGACGGTCCGCTTCCTCGGCCCGGGCGGCGCCTACGCCCCGGACCCGGCCGCCGACTGGCACCTGCTCGTCGGCGACGAGAGCGCGCTGCCGGCGATCGCGGTGGCGCTGGAGCGGCTGCCCGAGGGCGCGCGGGTGCACGCCTTCGTGGAGATCGAGGACGCCGCCGACGAGCAGAAGTTCGCGACCGCGCCCGGCATCGAGGTGACCTGGCTGCACCGCTCCGGCCGCCCGGTCGGCGAAGCCCTGGTCGAGGCCGTGCGGGAGCTGGAGTTCCCGGCGGGCGACGTGCACGCCTTCGTCCACGGCGAGGCCGGCTTCGTGAAGGAACTCCGCCGCCACCTCCGCATGGAGCGCCGCATCGACCGCGAGCGGCTGTCCATCTCCGGCTACTGGCGCCTGGGCAAGACCGACGAGGGCTGGCGCGCGATCAAGCGCGAGTGGAACGAGCAGGTAGAGCGCGAACAGGAACCCCCACAGGCCGCCTGACCCCCCCCCCCCCCCCCGCTCACTTCAGCCCCAGCCTCCACCCCCAGCCGCACACACCGGACCCCGCCCCAGCTCCGCCTACCCTGGCGGCATGATCTCCCTCGACCGCGCCATCGGCGCCGTCCTCGGCTCCGCCGTCGGCGACGCCCTGGGCGCACCCTTCGAGTTCGGGCCGCCCGGTGCCTTCCGGGAGCGGTTCCCTGACGGCACCGGCGCGTTGTGCGGGGGCGGCGGGTGGGATCCCGGTGAGGCCACGGACGACACGCAGATGGCCGTGCTCGTCGGCGAATCGCTGCTCGAACGCGGCGGGCTCGACCTGTCCGACGTCTTCGACCGCTTCCGGCGCTGGGCGGAGGCCGATCCCAAGGACATCGGCCTCCAGACGGAACGGGTGCTGCTGGGCGGCGAGGCGTGGGACCGGGCCGCCGCCGCGGACTTCCGAGTGGAGGGCCGCGGCGCGGGCAACGGCTGTCTGATGCGGGCCTCCACCTCCGCCGTCCACTTCGCTCCCCGCGGCCGCGCCGCCACGATGGAGGCCGGCCGGCGGCTCGCCGCACTCACTCACGGGCACCCCGCCGCCTGGGAGGGCACCGCCCTCCTGCACGAACTGGTCCGCGTGGCCCTGCTCGGCCACGACCCCCAGACCGCCGTCCCGGAGGCCCTGGCCGCGGTGGACGCGGGCGAGCGGGAACGCTGGGCGACGGTCCTGGCGCCCGGCTGGCGGC
Organism: Microtetraspora glauca; assembly: GCA_000721275.1. Classification (GTDB taxonomy): domain Bacteria; phylum Actinomycetota; class Actinomycetes; order Streptomycetales; family Streptomycetaceae; genus Streptomyces. Next base: position 20,595 of record JOFO01000010.1, read on the forward strand.
CGGAGGACGCCACGGAGTTCAACGGCGCCGCCTGGCCCTGTCTCGGCTCCGCCCTGTGGGCGCTGCGCACCACCACGGGCTTCGAGGACGCCCTGGTGGCCGCCGTCGACCTCGGCGGGGACACGGACACGGTCGCGGCCGTCACCGGGACGCTGGCCGGCGCCGTGTACGGCGCCGGGGCGATCCCGGAGCGCTGGACGGACCCGCTGCACGTCCCGCTCCCCGGCTACGGCGACCGCGTCCTGCGCGTCGGCGAACTCCGCGCGCTGGCCGTCGCCCTCACCCCCGGGTCCGGACCGTGGCCAGGACCTCGCGGTCCGGCTGGAGGGTGAGGCTCGGGACCGGGCGTATCTCCTCGGGCTCCACGTCCAGGTGGTAGCGGCGGGCGAGGACGGCGAGGACGAGGACGGCTTCGACGAGGGCGAAGCGGGTGCCGAGGCAGACGCGCGGGCCGCCGCCGAACGGGTACCAGGCGTATTCGTGGATCTCCTCGGCGGGCCTGCCGTCGGCGTCGGTGAGCCAGCGCTCGGGGCGGAACGCGTCGGCGTCGGCGTACCAGCGGGGGTCGCGGTGGGTGGACCACTGGCTGGACCAGACGCGGGTGCCGGGCGGGACGGGCCGGCCGGCCAGGGTGGCGCCCTCCTTGGCGATGCCGGTGAGGAGCCAGATCGTCGGATAGAGGCGGAGGGTCTCCTTGACGACGGCCTGGGCGTAGGTGAGGGAGGCGTAGTCGTCGTAGCCGGGCTCGCGGCCGGCGAGGACCCGGTCGAGTTCGCCGGCGAGGGCGCGCCTGGCCTCCTCGTTGCGGGAGAGCAGGTACCAGGCCCAGACGAGGGTGGAACTGGTGGTCTCGTGGCCGCCGACGTAGAGGGTGACGGTCTCGTCGCGGATCTCACGGTCGGAGAGGGGGACGCCGGTCTCGTCGCGGGCGGTGAGGAGGCGGCTGAGGAGGTCCGGACGGTCCTCTCCGCCGTCGCGGTGGCGGGCGACGATGCGGGCGACCTCGGCGTCGATGACGGCGGTGGCGCGCTTGATGCGGGCGCGGCCGGGGGTCGGGATCCAGTCGGGCAGGAGGGCGCCGACGCCGCTGAGTTCGGCTCCGATCTCCTGCTGGGCGACGTCCATGGCCCGGCCGATCGCCTCGGCGTCGGCGGCGGTGTCCGTGCCGAAGATGGTGCGGACGGCGATGAGCTGGGTGAGGGCCGCCATCTCCTTCTTGATGTCGATCCGCTGCCCGTCGGTCCAGCGGTCGGCGAGGGCGACGGCGCACTCGGCCATGGTGGCCGCGTAGGAACGGACCTGCTTGGGGCGGACGGACGGCTGGACCAGGGAGCGCTTGCGGCGCCAGTCGCGGCCCTTGGCGACGACCACGCCGTCGCCGAGCAGGGTGCGCATGGCGATGCCGAGGTCGGGCTGGTCGAAGGTGTGCTCGATCTCGGTGAGGAGTTCTCCGATGGCGTCGGGGTGGGCGATGAAGAGGGCGGGCCGGGGTCCGAAGCGCCAGCGGACGACGTCGCCCCGCTCGCGGAGCTGCTCGAAGAAGGCGAGGGGGTTCTTGCCGAAGGCGGGAAGGTTGCCGAGGAGCGGCACTCCGCGCGGCCCTTCGACGATGCCGGTCCCGGCCTCGGTACCGGTGCCGGTGTGCGTGGTCACGTAGGTCCCCTCCCCCACTCGCTGTCCCTGTTGTGCGGATCCATGCAAGCGGAAGCCCGAAGGTCGCGCCAGCCCTGTGGACAACCTCCTGTGGACAACCTCCCTCGCTCACGGTCCGGTTCACGCCGAAGGGCCCGCGGTGTCCACCGCGGGCCCTTCGGCTGCCGGTTGAGGGCGTGTCAGCTCACCGAGCTGTACGCCACCACACCCCGCAGCAGCGCGTCCACGGCCTTGCGCGCGTTCTTCGAGACCGTGCTGTTCTCCTTGGGCGCCGCCGCCGCGATCTGGCCGAGGACGTCGATGACCTGCTTGCACCAGCGGACGAAGTCACCGGCCGGCATCTCGGCCTCGCGCAGCACCTCGTCGAGGCTCTTGTCGGAGGCCCACTGGTAGGCGGCCCAGGCGAAGCCGAAGTCGGGCTCGCGCTGCCCGACGCCCTCCGCCTGGTTGATCTTGAACTCCTCCTCCAGGCCGTCGAGACGGCCCCAGATGCGGACCATCTCGCCGAGCGCCGCCTTGGCCCGCCCGCCGGGCACCTTCGGTGCCACGGCGTCGTCGGCCTGCCGGGCCTCGAAGACCAGGGCGGAGACGCAGGCGGCGAGTTCGGCCGGGTCGAGGCCCTCCCAGACGCCCTCGCGGAGGCACTCGCTGGCGAGGAGGTCGAGTTCGCCGTAGAGCCGGGCGAGCCGCTTGCCGTTGTCCGTGACCTCGTCCGCGCGGAGGTAGTCGAGCTCGGTGAGGAGCGCGACGATCCGGTCGAAGGTGCGGGCGATGGTGTTGGTCCGGCCCTCGATGCGCCGCTCCAGCTGCTTGGTGTCGCGCTGGAGGCGGTAGTAGCGCTCGGCCCAGCGGGCGTGGTCCTCGCGCTCGTCGCAGCCGTGGCAGGGATGGGCACGGATCGCCGCGCGCAGGCGGGCGATCTCGCGGTCGTCGGCGGCGCCGGAGCGCTGCTTGCGGTGGCGCTCCGGATTGATGTGCCCGGCCTTGGAGCGCAGCGCGGAGGCCAGGTCGCGGCGGGACTGCGGGGAGCGCGGGTTGAAGGTGCGCGGGATGCGCATCCGCTCCAGGGCCTCCACCGGGACGGGGAAGTCGATGGAGGCGAGGCGCTTGACCTGCCGCTCGGCGGTGAGGACGAGGGGCCGGGGGCCGTCGTGGTGCTCGAAGCCGCGGTGGCCGTTGGTGCGGCCGGCCGGGATGCCGGGGTCGAGGACGAGGGCGAGGCCCGCGAACTTGCCGGTGGGGACGTGGATGACGTCGCCGGGCTTGAGCTTCTCCAGGGAGGCGGCGGCCTGGGCGCGGCGCTGCGCGGCGCCCTGCTTGGCCAGTTCCGTCTCGCGGTCCTTGAGGTCGCGGCGGAGCCGCGCGTACTCCTCGAAGTCGCCGAGGTGGCAGGTCATGCCCTCGCGGTAGCCGGTCAGGCCCTCCTCGTTGCGCTGGACCTGGCGGGAGATGCCGACGACGGAGCGGTCGGCCTGGAACTGGGCGAACGAGGTCTCCAGGAGCTCCCGGGAGCGGTGCCGGCCGAACTGGTCGACGAGGTTGACCGCCATGTTGTACGACGGCCGGAAGCTGGAGCGCAGCGGGTAGGTGCGGGTGCCGGCCAGGCCGGCCAGGTGCTCGGGGTCGAGGCCGCGCTGCCAGAGGACGACGGCGTGGCCCTCGACGTCGATGCCGCGGCGGCCGGCGCGGCCGGTGAGCTGGGTGTACTCGCCCGGGGTGATGTCGGCGTGCTGCTCGCCGTTCCACTTGACGAGCTTCTCCAGGATGACGGTCCGCGCGGGCATGTTGATGCCGAGGGCGAGCGTCTCGGTGGCGAAGACGGCCTTCACGAGGCCGCGGACGAACAGCTCCTCGACGACCTCCTTGAAGGTCGGGAGCATGCCGGCGTGGTGGGCCGCGATGCCGCGCTCCAGCGCCTCCAGCCACTCGTAGTAGCCGAGGACGTTCAGGTCCTCGTCGGGGATGGAGGCGGTGCGGGCCTCGACGATCTCGCGGACCCGCAGGCGGGCGGCGTCGTCGTTGAGCCGGAGGCCGGCGTAGAGGCACTGCTGGACGGCGGCCTCGCAGCCGGCCCGGCTGAAGATGAAGGTGATGGCGGGGAGCAGTCCCTCGGCGTCGAGGCGCTCGATGACCTCGGGGCGGCCGGGGGTCCAGATGCGGGAGCGCTGGCGGCGCTCGCGCTCGCGGTCGGCCTCGCGGACCATCTTGCCCCGGCGCCGGTCGCGGGGGTTGTACGTGCGCGAGTTCTCGGTGCGGGCGAGGCGGAGGAGGTCGGGGTTGACCTCGCGGCGGGCGGCGCCGCGGCCTCCGTGGTCGGTCTCCTCCTCGAAGAGGTCGTACATCCGGCGGCCGGCGAGGACGTGCTGCCAGAGCGGGACGGGGCGGCTCTCGGAGACGATGACGTCGGTGTCGCCGCGGACGGTGTCCAGCCAGTCGCCGAACTCCTCCGCGTTGGACACGGTCGCCGAGAGTGACACCAGGGTGACCGACTCGGGGAGGTGGATGATCACTTCCTCCCAGACGGCGCCGCGGAAGCGGTCCGAGAGGTAGTGGACCTCGTCCATGACGACGTAGCCGAGGCCGGAGAGGGCCTGGGACCCCGCGTAGAGCATGTTGCGGAGGACCTCGGTGGTCATGACGACGATCGGCGCGTCGCCGTTGACGCTGTTGTCGCCGGTGAGCAGGCCGACCTTGTCGGGGCCGTACCGCTTGACGAGGTCGGCGTACTTCTGGTTCGACAGCGCCTTGATGGGGGTCGTGTAGAAGCACTTGCGGCCCTGGGTGAGGGCGAGGTGGACGGCGAACTCGCCGACGATGGTCTTGCCGGAGCCCGTGGGGGCGGCCACGAGCACGCCCTTGCCCGCTTCCAGGGCCTGGCACGCCTCGATCTGGAACGGGTCCAGACCGAACTCGTACATCTCCCGGAAGGGGGCCAGTGCGGTGGCCTGCTCGGCGTTGCGCGCGCGTGCTGCCGCGTACGCCTCGGCTGGGGTGAGGTCCTCTGTCATCTTGTCTTCGAGACTACCCGCCCCCTCTGACAGCCACGCGATCTTTATGGCGGGCCGCGGGCGGCCGGGGACGGGGAGCGGCCGGAGACGACGAAGGTCCCCCGGGCGGTGTCCGGGGGACCTGAGGGGCCGGTGTGCCGGCTCCGGCGGGGTCAGGTGATGTCGTCGTACCCCTCGGCGCGGTGGGCGCGGGCTCCGTCGGTGTCGCCGGTGGCCTGCTCGGGCAGCGCGCGGGCGGCGGGCACGGCGTCGAGGGCGCCGACGGGCTCGGGGGTGAGGTCGAGGACGGACGCCTCGTCGTCGGAGAGCTGGGCGTCGGTGTCGCGGCGGGCCCGGCGCCGGTCGTTCAGCAGCGAGAAGCCGACGGCGACGAAGTACAGGACGATGATCGGCCCGGCGAGGGCGATCATGCCGACCGGGTCGGTGGACGGGGTCGCGACGGCGCCGAAGACGAAGGTGCCCATCACCATGCCCCGCCACCAGCCGGCCATGCGCTTGCCGGTGACCACGCCGGTGAGGTTGAGCATGATCAGCAGCAGCGGCACCTCGAAGGCGAGGCCGAAGACGAGCACCATCCTGGTGGTGAAGTCCAGGAGGTCGTCGAGGGAGAGGAAGTTCGAGGCGATCTCGGGCGTGATGCTGATGAGGACGCGCACGCTGACCGGCATGATGTAGAACGCCGTCCAGGCGCCGGCCACGAAGAGGGGGACGGCGACGGCGGCGAACCAGTACGTGTACTTCTTCTCGGTCTTGTGCAGTCCGGGCGCGATGAAGGCCCACAGCTGGTAGAGCCAGACCGGGCTGGAGACGATGAGGCCGGCCAGCATGATCACCTTCACCGTGGAGGTGAACGGCGAGAGCATGGTCTGGTAGGCGAGGACGACGCAGCGTCCGCCCGTGTTGTCGGACAGAGAGCTGTCCGGGGGGCACTTCGGTACGGGGGACGACAGAAGGTCCATCAGCTGCTGGCTGAAGAACGCCGCCACCACGGAGGCGACGACGACCGCCAGCATCGCCTTGGCGAGGCGATTGCGCAGCTCACGGAGGTGATCGGCGAGAGGCATCCGCCCCTCGGGATCCTTCTCCTTCTTCAGGCGGGCAGACTTGGGCAACCCACGTCCTCATCTCGTGCGGGCATGCCGCTGGGCGGCGTACGTGCGGGGCGGGCGGTTCGGCGCCGGAGGGTGGGTCAGCGCTGGGTGGTGTCCGACGCCTCGGTCACGGGACGGCCGCCGGTCACGTCGCCGGGGGCGGCCTTGATGGTGCGCGGGGCGGGGGCGGCCTGCTCGGCGGGCGCCTCGGCCGGGGCGGCGGCGGACTCCTGGCCCTCCGACTTCATGGCCTTCGCCTCGCTCTTCAGGATGCGGGCGGACTTGCCGAGGGAGCGCGCCATCTCCGGGAGCTTCTTGGCGCCGAAGAGGAGCACGACGACCAGCAGGATGAGGCTGATCTCCAGGGGACCGATCTGACGGAACATACTGTGGTCTCTCTTCTCACCGAGGCGGCATGGGTGCGTGCCCGGCCGGTCGGACCTGCGTCCGGCCACCGCGCTGTCTGCGATCGTAACCCGCAGGAGTAAACGTCGGGCAATGCCCGTGCATACTCCCGCTTGCGTCCGGGGGGCCCTGATCAGGCCGGATCGGCAGGGCGCCGGGGCCTCGACTCACGGCAGGGAGCGGCCGGTTCGGGCCAGTCCGGTGGCGGCGGTCTCCAGGTCCTCGGCGGCGCGCTGGATGCGCTGTGTGGTGACTTCCACTTGGCGGCCGAGGCGCCGGACCTCCAGGAAGACCCGGACGGCGAGGACGCCGAGGACGGCGAGGCCGAGGAAGCCGAGGGCGATCGCGAGCATGGGCCAGAACATGGACCGAGCCTAGTCGTCGGGGGGGGCGGGGTGCCGGTCAGGCGGTGGTGTGGAGGCGGAGGGTGCGGACGCCGCCGCCGGTGAGGAGTTCGACGATGCGGTCGCCGGCGGGCTTGCGGACGGCGCTGCCGCACTCGGGGCAGGTGAAGGAGTAGAAGGTGGTGCGGCGGCTGGCTCCGATGGCCAGGCGCAGGGCGCCGGCGGCGAGTTCGAAGCGGCAGCGGCAGTCGGGGCAGGCGGCCTTGAAGAGGACCGGGGCCACCGAAGCCGACAGGCCGGACATCACGGACATTTCCCTCAACTCTCTCTGCCTCGAACTCCCTGGACCTTCACCGCGCCCGCCCTGCCCGACCCGCCCCCGCCGGGCGGGAACGGGTCCGTGTCAGACGCCCTCGTACGCGGCGAGCGCGGCGGTCGCCGCCTCCCGGGCGCTGTCCGCGAGCCCGGCCGGCGAGACGATCCGCCCGTCGCTGCCGAGCCGCAGCGCGAGCCGCTTCAGCGAGGCCGGGTCGGGGGTCCGCAGGGTGATCCGCAGACCGCCGTCCGGCAGCTCGTCGGCCCGGTCGTGCGGGTAGTACTCGGCGACCCACCGGCCACCGGGACCGACCTCGACCACCACCTCGGGGTCGTCGGCCGACGGCTGCACCAGCCCCTCGGAGAGGTCGCGCAGCTCCAGCTCCGGCGGCGCGGCGGCCTCCTCCAGGATCCGGACCTCGGCCACCCGGTCGAGCCGGAAGGTGCGGCGCGCCTCGGAGAGCCGGCACCACGCCTCCATGTAGGTGTGGCCGACGGCGAACAGGCGGATGGGGTCGACCTCGCGCTCGGTGAGCTCGTCGCGGGCCGGCGAGTAGTAGCGCAGCCAGAGCCGCTTGCGCTCGGAGATGGCCCGGTCGACCTCGGCGAAGACGCCGCCCTCGGACTCGAAGGTGACCGAGAGGCGGGAGCTGGCGCCGGCGGCCTCGCCGGCCGCGGCCTCCAGCTTGGCGGTGGCGCGGACCAGCGCGTCCCGGTCGCCCTCGCGCAGCCCGGGCAGGGTGGCGACGGCGCGGGCGGCGACGAGCAGCGCGGTCGCCTCGTCGGCGGCGAGCCGGAGCGGTTCGGCGACGTCGTCGGGGTTGTGCCACCAGATGCGGTCGCCGTCGGTGTCGATGTCGAGGAGGTCGCCGCCCCGGAAGCTGGTGCCGCACATGGGCAGCACGTCGAGGTCGGAGATCAGCTCGTCCTCGGTGATGCCGAAGGCGCGCGCCACGTCGGCGACGTGGGCGCCGGGGCGCTCGCGGAGGTAGGTGACGAGGGAGAGCATCCGCCTCGTCTGGTCGATCGCGTTGGCAGCCATGCGGTTCGTCTCCCCCTCAGCCCTTGGCGACGGCGCGCAGCCGCTCCACCACGTCGGCGCGCAGGTCGGCCGGTTCCAGTACGACGACGTCGGGGCCGAACTCGACGAGCCAGGCGTCGAGGCCGTGCCCGTACGGGATCTCCAGCTCGTCCCAGCCGTCGGGGCCCTCGCTGGTCTCGGTGGCGCGGGCGCGCAGCGGGTAGCCGCAGCCGGCGCGGAGCCGGATGCGGGCGGTGCGGGTCGCGGTCTCGCCGGCCCAGCTCTCCACGGTCTCGCGGACGGTGACGTGGTCGGGCACGGGCGCGGTGAAGGCGCCGGCCCGGGAGCGGACCCTGCCGGTGATGCGGGACAGGCGGAAGACGCGCTCGGCGCCGCGGTCGCGGTCCCAGCCGGCCAGGTACCAGTGGCCGCGCCAGCACTCCAGCGCCCAGGGCTCGACCTGGCGGGGCTCGGGGCGGGCGGCGTTGGCCTTGCGGTAGTCGAAGACGACGGGGCGCCGGTCGCGGCAGGCGAGCATCAGCGGCTCGAAGGCGGCCTCGTGGACCGGGATGCGGGGTTCGAGGGCGCTGGGCTGGATCTCGTACGTCTCCTCCGCCTCGGGCATGCCGGCGGCGCGGAGCTTCTGGAGGGCACCGCTGGCGGCGCCGGCCAGGCGGGCCTGCTGCCAGACCTTGGCGGCGAGACCGAGCGCGGCGGCCTCCTCGGCGTCCAGGGTGATGGGCGGGAGGCGGTTGGAGTCGCGGCGGGCGAGGTAGCCGGTCTCGCCGTCGAGGTTCTCGACGGTCTCGATGACCAGGCCGAGCTCGCGGAGGTCGTCCTTGTCCCGCTCGAACATGCGGTTGAACGCCTCGTCGCCGCTCGCCTCCAGGTACGCCTCGATCGAGCCGCGCAGTTCGCGCTTGCTGAGCGCGCGTCGCGTCCCGAGCAGGCACAGCGCGAGATTCATGAGCCGCTCGGCCTTGGCAATCGCCATGGACGCCCTGCACCCTCTTCCCCGGTTCCGTTCTCGGACGTCCGACCGTACCGCCCCGGGGTGTCCGGACAAAAGCCGAGGGCCCCCGCCGCGGAGGCGGGGGCCCTCGGTGGGGGCGTGCGGGGCGGATCAGCCCTTCTTCACGGCCACCAGGTCGCAGACGAAGATCAGCGTCTCGCCGGGGCCGATCTTGGCGCCGGCGCCGCGGTCGCCGTAGGCGAGGTGCGCGGGGATGATCAGCTGGCGGCGGCCGCCGACCTTCATGCCCTGGACGCCCTGGTCCCAGCCCTTGATGACCTGGCCGACACCGAGCTGGAAGGGCAGCGCCTCGCCGCGGTTCCAGGAGGCGTCGAACTCCTCGCCGGTGCTGAAGGAGACACCGACGTAGTGGACCTGGACGTGGTCACCGGCGGCGGCGGTCTCGCCGTCGCCCTCCCAGATGTCCTTGATCTCCAGGTCGGCCGGCGGCTCGCCGCCCGGGAAGTCGACCTCGGGCTTCTCGATGCTCACTGCAGTGTGCTCCTCATACGGGTGGAACCGCGCGGACGATGGCCCGCGCGACCCCGACAACCTACCTCGTGGCGGCCCGGGTCGCGCGGGAACCGGCTACTGCTTGGCGAGGATGTCCACGGTGAAGACGAGGGTCGAGTTCGCCGGGATCGGACCCTGGGCCTTGTCGCCGTAGCCGTCGGCCGGCGGGACGACGAGGAGCACGCGGCTGCCGACCTTCTTGCCCGCCAGGCCCTTGGTCCAGCCCGGGATGACGCCGGACAGCTGGAAGGTGGCCGGGGCGCCCCGGTCGTAGGAGCTGTCGAACTTCTTGCCGTCCTTCCAGAGCACTCCCTGGTACTGGACGGTCAGGGTGTCGGTGTTCTTGACGGCCTCGCCCTTGCCCTCGATGACGTAGTTCGAGACGAGCGCCTTCGGGGCGTCGGTCTTCGGCACGGTCAGCGAGGGGGCCTTGCCGTCGGTGTTGGTGCCGACCTTGGGCAGGTCCTTGTTCTCCTGGGCGACGGCGGTGCCCTCGGCGGACTTCGGGATGGTGGTCGCCTTCAGGATGTCGACGACGAAGACGAGGGTGGCGCCGCCCTTGATGCTGGGCGGGGAGCCCTGATCGCCGTAGCCGAGCTCCGGCGGGATGCCGATCTCGACGCGGCTGCCGACCTTCTGGCCCTTCAGACCCTGGTCCCAGCCCTTGATGACCTGCCCGGCGCCGAGGGTGAGGGTGAACGGCTCGCCCCGGTCGAAGCTGTTGTCGAAGGGGGTCGTGGAGTCCCAGGTCTGACCGAGGTAGTTGACCTGGAGGGCGTCGCCGTCCTTGGTCACCGGGCCGTCGCCCTCGCTGACGACGTTGACCTTGAGCTGCTTCGGCGGGTCGCCCTCGCCCTTCGAGAGGGTGGGCTTCTCCCCGAACTTCTGGCCCGCGGTGATGGCCGGAAGCCCGTTGGTCATCGAGGCGTTATCGGAGCCCTTGGTCTCGCTGCCGCACGCCGCTGTGGTGAGCAGCAGCAGCGGGACGACGAGAAGGCCGGCAAGTCGGCGCACGTGTTCCTCAGATCTCAGACGGCACGGTAGTTGTCCGGACACTCTAGGGGACCCGCGCGTGACGTCCAGGGCCCCGCGCGTCGTCCGCGCGGGGCCCCGACCTGCTCTTGTGATCGTCCTACATACCGGCGATCAGCTTCTCGACCCGGTCGTCGACCGAGCGGAACGGGTCCTTGCACAGGACCGTGCGCTGCGCCTGGTCGTTGAGCTTGAGGTGCACCCAGTCGACGGTGAAGTCCCGGCGCTGCTCCTGGGCGCGGCGGATGAAGTCGCCGCGGAGCCGGGCCCGGGTGGTCTGCGGGGGCACCGACTTGCCCTCGAAGATCTTCACGTCGTTGCAGACCCGGGCCGCCTGCCCGTTCTTCTGGAGCAGGTAGTACAGCCCGCGGCGGCGGTGGATGTCGTGGTACGCGAGGTCTATCTGGGCGACCCGCGGGTTCGACATGGTCATGTTGTGCTTGGCGCGGTACCGCTCGATGAGCTTGTACTTCATCACCCAGTCGATCTCCGTCTGGATGCGGTCCAGCTCCTCCTGCTCGATCGCGTCGAGCGTGCGGCCCCACAGTTCGAGGACCTGCGCGATCGTGCCCGAGCGGATGCCGCGCCGGTCGACGAAGTCGGACGCCTTCTCGAAGTACTCGCGCTGCACCTCCAGCGCGGACGCCTCCCGGCCGCTGGCCAGCCGCACCTTGCGCTGCCCGGTGATGTCGTGGCTGACCTCGCGGATGGCCCGGATCGGGTTCTCCAGGGTCAGGTCGCGCATCACGGTGCCGGCCTCGATCATGCGCAGGACGAGGTCGGTGGCGCCGACCTTGAGCAGCATGGTCGTCTCGGACATGTTCGAGTCGCCGACGATGACGTGGAGGCGGCGGTAGCGCTCGGCGTCGGCGTGCGGCTCGTCGCGGGTGTTGATGATGGGCCGGGAGCGGGTGGTGGCGGAGCTGACGCCCTCCCAGATGTGCTCGGCGCGCTGGGAGACGCAGAACACTGCCCCGCGCGGGGTCTGGAGGACCTTCCCGGCACCGCAGATGAGCTGACGGGTGACCAGGAACGGGATGAGGATGTCGGCGAGGCGGGAGAACTCGCCGTGGCGGGCGACGAGGTAGTTCTCGTGGCAGCCGTAGGAGTTTCCGGCGGAGTCGGTGTTGTTCTTGAAGAGATAGACGTCGCCCGCGATTCCCTCCTCGTGCAGGCGGCGTTCGGCGTCCACGAGAAGACCTTCGAGAATGCGCTCGCCGGCCTTGTCGTGGGTGACGAGTTCGATCACGTCGTCGCATTCCGGTGTGGCGTATTCCGGATGCGAACCCACGTCGAGGTACAGGCGGGCACCGTTCCGCAGGAAGACATTGCTGCTGCGGCCCCATGACACGACTCGGCGGAAGAGGTACCGCGCCACTTCGTCAGGAGACAGTCGGCGCTGTCCCCTGAACGTGCACGTGACGCCGTACTCGTTCTCCAGCCCGAAAATGCGGCGGTCCATGTCTGAACATTACGCCTGACGGCCTGTGCTGAAACCGGGTTGAGCGTTCCCGTTCCGATCGTTTTCCGATCAGAGGGCGTTCTTTTCGGTGGAAACGGGGGCGGCGGCCCCTCCGGTACCGCCCCCGCCGGCGGCGTGTCGCGTGCGGCGGCCGGGCGCGCCGGGATCGTTCAGCACCCGGCCGGTGGCCAGCAGCACCAGCAGGGCGACCAGGCCGCCGGCCCCGGCCACGGCAAATCCGGCGACGGTCCCGGCCAGTTCGATCGCGGGTCCGGCGGCGGCCGAGCCGAGGGCCGCGCCGACGCCGAAGGTGGTGACCAGCCAGGAGAACGCCTCGGTGACGGTCCCGGCCGGGGCGTGCCGGTCGACCACGATGAACGCGCAGGCCAGCACGGGGGCGAGGAAGAAGCCGGCGAGGGCCGACAGGGCGGCCATGGCGACCGGGCCGGGGGTCAGCGTCAGCGGCAGGTAGCAGAGCGCGAGCAGGGCGGCCAGCACGCGCAGCCGGCGCTCCGGGGCGCCGGCCCACTGCCGGGCGCCGTAGAGGACGCCGCCGAGGAGCGCGCCGAGGCCGAGGGCGGCCATCAGCCAGCCGTAGACCGACGGGGCGCCGCGGTCGTCGGCGTAGGCGACGGCGGCGACCGTGATGGAGCCGAGCGCGAGGCCGACGAAGAAGAACGAGCCGAGCAGGGCGAGCAGCCCGGGCGAGCGCAGCGCGCCGAGCCAGTGGGCCTCGCGCGGCGCGGAGCGCCAGGCGCGGGAGGGCGCGGAGAGGACCACGGAGAGGGCGCCGAGCACGCCGATGAGGTTGATGACGAGCAGGGCGGCGGCGGGCGACCAGAGGGCGACGCACAGGGTCACCAGCAGCGGGCCGACCGTGAACATGACCTCCTGGGCGACGGCGTCGAGGGCGTACGCCCGGTGGACCCGGTCCTCGCGGCCCAGGACGCTCGGCCAGAGGGCCCGCAGGCCGCCCTCCAGGGGCGGCGTGAAGAACCCGGCGAGGACGACGGCGGCGTAGGCGAGCGGGAGGTTGCCGATGCCGGCGAGGGCGAAGAGCGCCATGCCGAGGGCCGAGAGGACGGCCGCGGGGAACTGGACGCGCGGCTGGCCCTTCAGGTCGACGGCCCGGCCGAGGAGCGGCTGCCCGACGGCGTTCGCCAGGCCGTACGCGGCGACCAGGCCGCCCGCGAGGGTGTAGCCGCCGCCCTGGTCGCGGACGAAGAGCGTCATGGCGACCGGGCCGGTGCCGTTGGGCAGCCGGCCGACCAGGGTGCCGGTGAGCAGGCGGAGCGCGTGTGGCGCCCGCAGGATGTCGCGGTAACCGCCGTGCGCCGTGGCCATGCGGGTCTCCCCTCCGTCGGCCGCAGCCGAGGTTTTACGTATAACTTGCGTCGTCATACGTACCATGGCCGCGGGACGCGGGTCCACCCCGCGCTTCCGGAACCGACCGAGCGCGCCCCCGCGGAGGCCCCGTGCACCCCCCCGAGCCCAGCACCGCCGCCCGCCCCACCAGCCGGGACGTGGCCCGCGCCGCCGGGGTGTCCCAGGCCACCGTCTCCCTCGTCATGGGCGGCAAGTGGCGCGGCCGGGTCTCGGAACGCACCGCGGACACCGTCCGCGCCGCCGCCCGCGACCTCGGCTACCGGCCCAACCTCGCCGCCCGCAACCTCCGCCTCGGCCGCACCCGCACCGCACTCCTCGTCGTGCCCGCCCTCACCAACGAGTTCTTCGCCCACGTCTACACCGGCGCGGCGGCGGTCGCCGCCGGCCACGGCTTCGGCGTGGTCCTCTACCCCTCCCCCGACGGCCTCGGCCCCGCCCGCGACCCGTTCGCCTCCTCCCAGGCCGCCCTCGACGGCGTCCTCGCCTCCTCGATGGCGACCGGCGCCCTCGAAGCCTTCCGCGGCGGCGACCTCCCCCTCGTCATGCTCGACAGCGACCCCGCCGACCCCGGCGCCGCCGCCCACGTCAACCTCGACGTCGCCCAGGGCATGCGCCTGGTCACCGCGCACCTGCTCGCCCTCGGCCACCGCCGCTTCCTGCACCTCGCCTCCGCCGCGCCCTCCTGGACCTTCGACGTGCGCGCCGCCGTCCTCGGCGAGGCCCTGCGCGGCACCGAGGTGCGCACCGTACGGGCGCCGCTCACGGTCGCCGCCGCACGGGAGGCCGCCGGAACCGCCCTCGCCGCCCCCGGGCCCCGCCCCACCGCGGTGATCTGCGACGACGACATCCTCGCGGCCGGCGTCTGCAAGGCCGCGCGGCGCCTGGGCCTGCGCGTGCCGGAGGACCTGTCGGTCACCGGCTTCGACGACATGGCGCTGGCGACGGCCGTCGAACCGGAACTCACCACCGTCCGGCTGCCCGCCGAGGAGTTCGGCCGGCGCGGCATGGAGGCGCTGCTCGCCGTCCTGGCGGGCGAACCGGCCCGGGCGGACGTCCTCCCCGTCGAACTGGTCCCGCGCGGCTCCACGGGCCCCGCGCCCGCCGCCTGACCCCGGGTACGCGCGGAGGGCCCGGTCCTGGTGGACCGGGCCCTCCGCGCGTGGCTGCGGACTACTCCTCGGGCTGCTCGTCCGAGGGGTCGTCCGTCTTCGTGACGGCCGCGTCGTCCGCCTCCAGCAACCGGGACAGCTGGCGCCCGACGATCCGCTTGAACTTCCGCTGCTGCGGACGCGTACGGTCCAGGACCGCCACCTCCAGGCGCTCCGCGGGGATCTCCCGCTCGGTGCCGTTGGTGTCCCGGGAGAGCGCCTGCACGGCCAGCTTCAGGGCCTCCGCGAGCGACATCCCGTCCCGGTGCCGCTGGTCCAGGAAGGAGCTGATCTGCTCCGCGTTGCCGCCCACCGCGACCGAGCCGTGCTCGTCCACGATGGAGCCGTCGTGCGGCAGCCGGTAGATCTGGTCGCCGGCCGGCTCGGTGCCGACCTCGGCGACCACCAGCTCCACCTCGTACGGCTTCTCGCCGGCGCTGGAGAAGATGGTGCCCAGCGTCTGCGCGTAGACGTTCGCCAGGCCGCGCGCGGTGACGTCGTCCCGGTCGTAGGTGTAGCCGCGCAGGTCGGCGTAGCGGACGCCGCCGATGCGCAGGTTCTCGTACTCGTTGTACTTGCCGGCGGCGGCGAAGCCGATCCGGTCGTAGATCTCGCTGAACTTGTGCAGGGCACGGGACGGGTTCTCGCCGACGAACACGATGCCGTCGGCGTACTGGAGGACCACCAGGCTCCGCCCGCGCGCGATGCCCTTGCGGGCGTACTCCGCGCGGTCGGCCATGGCCTGCTGGGGTGAGACGTAGAACGGTGTCGACACCGGCGCTCGTCCCTTTCTTCTGGGCGGTGAGGGGGGCGACGTGGGGATCAGAGCAGGGCGGCGCGCGGTCCGTCCGGCTGCTCCAGACGCCGCTCGGTGACCGAACGGGCGAGTTCGGAGGACTCCGCCTCGGAAAGCCTGCGGAAGCCCTCGTCGGTGATGACGGTGACGATCGGGAAGATCCGGCGGGCGAGGTCCGGGCCGCCGGTCGCCGAGTCGTCGTCCGCCGCGTCGTACAGCGCCTGCACGACCAGGGTGGTCGCCTGCTGCTCGGTGAGGTCCTCCCGGTACAGCTTCTTCATCGAGCCGCGGGCGAAGATCGAGCCCGAGCCGGTGGCGGCGTACCCGTGCTCCTCAGACCGGCCGCCGGTCACGTCGTACGAGAAGATCCGGCCCTTCTCGCGGCTCTCGTCCCAGCCCGCGAAGAGCGGCACCACGGCGAGGCCCTGCATGGCCATGCCGAGGTTGCTGCGGATCATGGTGGAGAGACGGTTCGCCTTGCCCTCCAGCGAGAGCGTGGCCCCCTCGACCTTCTCGAAGTGCTCCAGCTCCAGCTGGAAGAGCTTGACCATCTCGACGGCGAGGCCGGCGGTGCCGGCGATGCCGACGGCGGAGTACTCGTCCGCCGGGAACACCTTCTCGATGTCCCGCTGCGCGATCATGTTGCCCATGGTGGCCCGCCGGTCACCCGCGAGCACGACGCCCCCCGGGAACGTCGCGGCCACGATGGTGGTGCCGTGCGGAGCCTCGACGATCCCCTCCGGCAGCTTCCGGTTCCCCGGCAGCAGCTCCGGCGAGTGATCGGCGAGGAAGTCGATGAAGGACGAAGACCCCGGCGTCAGGAAGGCGGCCGGCAGACGCCCTGTGCCACGAGTGTTGGGTTCCACAGGTTTCCTTCCACGTAAGCGGCCGCACGCCTGATGACATCCGGCCGATCCTTGAACTGCCCCAGCGCCGCGTTGCCACTGAAGCACAGCACGCCCCGGACCTTACCCGTCCGATGATCGTGATCCACATGCTCGGCCGGACCCTCCCGGCAGATCACGCGGACACCGCCCTGGGCGGCGATCATCCGGTCGCGCTCGGCTTCGGTGATGCCGTACGTGCGCTTGAGATGCCCGGCGCGCCCCTCGGCCTTCTTGCACGCCTTGCAGCGGGTGGCCAGGCCGTCCGGCGCGGTGGCGTTGCGGTGCCGGTCGTCGTGCGGCTCGATCTCACCGCACTGCCGACAGAGCTTGCGCCCCACCGGTACGTCCGCCGCGCTTCGGACGACCTCGCCCTTAGCCGCTTGTCCGATCCGGCAACGCTCGGCCCCGTAGGCCCGACGCGTTCCCGGCACCTCACCTGCAGTCCGTCATCCCTGCGACGTCGCCTTCGATGCGAAGGCTACTGGCCGCCCTTCTGCACGAAGCTTCGGACGAAGTCCTCGGCGTTCTCCTCCAGGACGTCGTCGATCTCGTCCAGGACCGAGTCGACGTCGTCGCTCAGCTTCTCCTGGCGCTCCTTGAGGTCGGAGCTCGCCTCCGTGGTGGTCTCCTCGACCTCCTCCGTGGAGCGCGTCGCCTTCTGCTGTCCGCCGCCGGTGTCCTTGGTCGCCATTTCCTCACCCCGCTCGAATCGGATCGCTCGGACTGGTGCTACGGGTCCTTCAAGATCAGACCCTACAAGCCGGGGCCGACATCGGCCCCCGGGTTTCCCCGGCGTCCGGGCACTGCTTTCATGATTCCCAGGGGCCGGCCCTTTCAGCCCCTGTTCAGGTCTCGAATCAGTTGCCGGAGAGAACCCTGACGAGCTCCTCCGCGGTGCGGCAGCGGTCCAGGAGCGCCGCCACGTGCGCCTTGGTGCCGCGCAGCGGCTCCAGGGTCGGGACGCGCTGCAGCGAGTCGCGGCCCGGCAGGTCGAAGATCACCGAGTCCCAGGAGGCCGCGGCGACGTCGTCGGCGTACTGCTCCAGGCAGCGGCCGCGGAAGTACGCCCGGGTGTCCTCCGGCGGGGCCGTCTCGGCCCGCTCCACGTCGGCCTCGTCCAGGAGGCGCTGCATGCGCCCGCGGGCGACCAGGCGGTTGTACAGGCCCTTGTCGGGCCGTACGTCCGCGTACTGGAGGTCCACCAGGTGCAGCCGGGCCGCGTCCCAGTCGAGGCCGTCGCGGCGCCGGTAGCCCTCCATGAGCTCGCGCTTGGCGATCCAGTCCAGCTCGCCGGCGAGGCTCATCGGATCGTTCTCCAGCCGGTTGAGCGTGTCCTCCCAGCGGGCCAGGACGTCCCTCGTCTGATCGTCCGCGTCCGTGCCGTACCGCTCGTCCACGTACTTCCTGGCCAGCTCGCAGTACTCCATCTGGAGCTGCACGGCGGTGAGTGTCCGGCCGCTGCGCAGCGTGACGAGGTACTGGAGCGAGGGGTCGTGGGAGACGTGGTGGAGGGTGCGGACGGGCTGGTCGACGGCGAGGTCGACGGTGATGAAGCCGTCCTCGATCATGGAGAGGACGAGGGCGGTGGTGCCCAGTTTGAGGTAGGTGGAGATCTCGGAGAGGTTGGCGTCCCCGATGATCACGTGCAGCCGACGGTACTTCTCGGCGTCGGCGTGCGGTTCGTCGCGGGTGTTGATGATGGGCCGCTTGAGGGTGGTCTCCAGACCGACCTCGACCTCGAAGTAGTCGGCGCGCTGGCTGATCTGGAAGCCGTTCTCGCGGCCGTCCTGGCCGATGCCGACGCGGCCGGCGCCGGTGACGACCTGGCGGGAGACGAAGAAGGGCGTCAGGTGGCGCACGATGTCCGAGAAGGGGGTCTCCCGCTTCATCAGGTAGTTCTCGTGCGTGCCGTAGGAGGCGCCCTTGTTGTCGGTGTTGTTCTTGTAGAGGTGGATCGGCTGGGCGCCGGGGAGCTGGGCGGCGCGCTCGGCGGCCTCGGCCATGATGCGCTCGCCGGCCTTGTCCCAGAGGACGGCGTCGCGGGGGTTGGTGACCTCGGGGGCGCTGTACTCGGGGTGGGCGTGGTCCACGTAGAGCCGGGCGCCGTTGGTGAGGATCACGTTGGCGAGGCCGATGTCCTCGTCGGTGAGCTGGCTGGAGTCGGCGGCCTCGCGGGCGAGGTCGAAGCCGCGGGCGTCCCGCAGCGGGTTCTCCTCCTCGAAGTCCCAGCGGGCGCGGCGCGCCCGGTGCATCGCCGCGGCGTAGGCGTTGACGATCTGGGACGAGGTGAGCATGGCATTGGCGTTCGGGTGTCCGGGGACGGAGATCCCGTACTCCGTCTCGATGCCCATTACTCGCCGTACGGTCATGCGGCCCTCCTTGCCCGGCGGCGCTCAGTGCGCGACTCGGCGGTACCGAAGAGCCTAGAGCGGCTCCGCGCTGGTGGGGAGATCACTTGCGGTATTTCCCGGAAGTGGCCGGGAGTTTTTGCGGTGCGAATGCGACGGCTGCGGATGCCCGGTTTCCGGACATCCGCAGCCGGGGTGCGCTACTACAGGTACTGACCGGTGTTGGCCACCGTGTCGATGGAGCGTCCGGTGTCCGCACCCTGCTTTCCGGTGACGAGGGTGCGGATGAAGACGATCCGCTCGCCCTTCTTTCCGGAGATGCGGGCCCAGTCGTCGGGGTTGGTGGTGTTGGGCAGGTCCTCGTTCTCCTTGAACTCGTCCACGCATGCCTGGAGGAGGTGGGAGACGCGGATGCCCTTCTGGTCGTGGTCGAGGAATGCCTTGATGGCCATCTTCTTGGCCCGGTCGACGATGTTCTGGATCATCGCGCCGGAGTTGAAGTCCTTGAAGTAGAGGACTTCCTTGTCGCCGTTGGCGTACGTGACTTCGAGGAAGCGGTTCTCCTCGGATTCCGCGTACATCTGCTCGACGACGGACTGGATCATTCCGTGCGCGGCGGCGGCCTTGGAGCCGTTGTGCTCGGCGACGTCGTCCGTGTGGAGCGGGAGGTTGGCGGTGAGGTACTTCGCGAAGATGTCCTTCGCGGCCTCGGCGTCCGGGCGCTCGATCTTGATCTTCACGTCGAGCCGGCCGGGGCGGAGGATCGCGGGGTCGATCATGTCCTCGCGGTTGGAGGCGCCGATCACGATCACGTTCTCGAGGCCCTCGACGCCGTCGATCTCGGCGAGCAGCTGGGGGACGATGGTGTTCTCCACGTCCGAGCTGACGCCGGATCCGCGGGTGCGGAAGAGCGATTCCATCTCGTCGAAGAAGACGATGACGGGGGTGCCCTCGCTGGCCTTCTCGCGGGCCCGCTGGAAGACCAGGCGGATGTGCCGCTCGGTCTCGCCGACGTACTTGTTGAGGAGCTCGGGGCCCTTGATGTTGAGGAAGTAGGACTTCCCCGCGGGCTGGCCGGTGACCTCGGCGACCTTCTTGGCCAGGGAGTTGGCGACGGCCTTGGCGATGAGCGTCTTGCCGCAGCCGGGCGGTCCGTAGAGCAGGATGCCCTTGGGCGGGCGGAGTTCGTGCTCCTTGAACAGGTCCGGGTAGAGGTACGGGAGCTCGACCGCGTCGCGGATCAGCTCGATCTGGTTGCCCAGGCCGCCGATCTTGTCGTAGTCGACGTCCGGGACCTCTTCGAGGACGAGTTCCTCGACCTCGCTCTTGGGCACGACCTCGTAGACGTAGCCGGAGCGGGAGTCGAAGAGCAGGGCGTCGCCGGCGCGGATGGTGACGTCCAGCAGAGGCTCGGCGAGCCTCACCACCCGTTCCTCGTCGGTGTGCCCGACCACCAGGGCGCGCTCGCCGTCCTCGAGGATCTCCTTGAGGGTGACGATGTCCCCGGCGCGCTCGAACTCCATGGCCTCGACCACGTTGAGCGCTTCGTTGAGCATGACTTCCTGGCCGCGCCGGAGCTCGTCGAGCTCGACGCTGGGGCTGACGTTCACCCGGAGCTTGCGGCCCCCGGTGATGATGTCGCACGTGCCGTCCTCGTTCGCCTGCAGGAAGACACCGAAGCCGGCCGGCGGCTGCGCGAGCCGGTCGACCTCCTCCTTGAGGGCGACGATCTGGTCGCGCGCCTCACGGAGTGTGTTCGCGAGCCTTTCGTTCTGCGCGGACACGCCGGCCAGGTTGGTCTGCAGCTCGACGATCCGCTCTTCGAGAATCCTCGTGTGTCGCGGAGAGTCGGCGAGCTTGCGGCGCAGGACGGCGATTTCCTGCTCGAGATAGGCAACCTGGCCGGAAGGGTCCTCAGACCCCCGCCCCGGCCGGATGCCGCGGTTGATGTCGTCGTCGTGGGCTGCCACGGTCCTCACCTCCTCCAAGGGGAGCTGGACGCATCCTGACCCTACCTGCGTGGGTGATGGTTGAAACCCCTAGATCAAAAAGACTCCGGGGTGTGTCCGATCTTCACCCTTGCGCTTCCCCTCTCGCCAGGGGAATACCCACCCTTCACGCTCCGAAAGCGGGCAGTTGTATCGTCGTGAGGGGTCAACACCCGCGGGTCGCGGCCTCAATTGTCCGCGCGGAGCAGAAACGGCAGAAGAGATGAGCGTGCAGCACGAGGCTCCGGCCGAAGGGGCCGGGGAGGCCCTGGAGGTCTGGATCGACCAGGACCTGTGCACCGGGGACGGGATCTGCGCGCAGTACGCCCCCGAGGTCTTCGAACTGGACATCGACGGGCTCGCGTATGTGAAGAGCGCGGACGACGAGCTGCTGCAGGAGGCGGGGGCGACGACGCCGGTGCCGCTGCCGCTGCTGCAGGACGTGGTGGACTCGGCGAAGGAGTGCCCGGGCGACTGCATCCATGTGCGGCGGGTCCGGGACGGCGTCGAGGTGTACGGGCCCGACGCGGAGTGACGGTCAGACCCCGCGCGCGTGGTCGCCGGCGGAGCGGACGAACGCGCCGCCGGTCCACTCCCAGGTGACCTGCTCCTTCTCGTCGGGGCAGCAGCTGGGGACGTCGGGGGACGAGTAGCCGAGCAGGGTGGCGCGGACGGTGCCGTCGCTGACGGTGAGCGCGGTGACGCTGCGCTGCTCGCGCGGGTCGACGAGGGTGGCGACCACGCGGGCGGGGTCCTGTGCGCCGCGCCCGCGGGTGATCACGTACAGGCCGGCGGGCGGGGTTCCGGATCCGGCTTCGCAGTGTACGACCGCAACGGTCTCGGGCTTCTTGTCGCCGTCCAGGTCGCCGGTGGCGCGCCGGGCGATCGTGTGGCCGGCTCCCCCGCACCGGAGCGGGTAGGCGGCGCCGTCGGCGTCGGGTGCGGCGGCCGGGCCGGGGGCGGCGGGGGCGGAAGCGGAACCCGTGGCGGAGCCCGTCTGGCCCGCTTCGGCGGCTTCCGGGGTGAGGGTGCCGGCGAGGGCGACGACCGCGGCGGTCGCGGTGGCGGTGGCCAGCCAGTGCAGCGGCCGGGCGTGGGTGTGCGGGAGGTCCACGGTGTCCGGGGCGGCGGAGGGCTGCACGCGAGACGTCTCCTGTGAGGGTCGTGCCGAGGGGTCGCGGGCATCGTGCCACACGTCACAGGGCGGTGGAACAGCCGGGGGTGTCGAACAGGGGTGCCGAACGGGGCGACGCCGCCGCCCGGTTCCCCGCGGTGCGGAGGGTCGGGCGGCGGCGTCGGCCGGTGGTCTGTCGGGGTGTCAGCCCTTGTTGGGGCCGTCGTAGTCGTCGCCGTAGGCGCCCTTCGCGGGGCGGCGGCGGCGCATGGGGGGCTCGACGCCGTCCGCGAGGCGGCGGGCGGTGACGAGGAAGCCGGTGTGGCCGATCATGCGGTGATCGGGGCGGACGGCCAGGCCCTCGACGTGCCAATTGCGGATCATGGACTCCCAGGGCTGCGGTTCGGCGTAGCAGCCGATCTCGCGGATGGACTCCACGGTGCGGGCCAGCTGGGTGGTGGTGGCCACGTAGCAGCAGAGGATGCCGCCGGGGACGAGGGCCTTGGAGACGGCCTCCAGGCACTCCCAGGGGGCGAGCATGTCGAGGATGACCCGGTCGACGTCGGTGTCGCTCAGGTTGTCCTGGAGGTCGCCGACGGTGAGCTGCCAGGCGGGGTGGGGGCCGCCGAAGTAGCGCTCGACGTTGCCCTTCGCGATCTCGGCGAAGTCCTCACGGCGCTCGTAGGAGTGCAGCATGCCGCTGTCGCCGATGGCGCGGAGCAGGAAGCTGCTGAGCGAGCCGGAGCCGACGCCGGCCTCCACGACGCGCGCGCCGGGGAAGATGTCGGCGAAGGCGAGGATCTGTCCCGCGTCCTTCGGGTAGACCACGGCGGCGCCGCGGGGCATGGACAGGACGTAGTCGGGGAGCAGGGGGCGCAGCGCGAGGTAGGCCACGTTTCCGGTGGTGCGGACAACGCTGCCCTCGGGAGCGCCGATCAGCTCGTCGTGCGGGAAGGAACCCTTGTGGGTGTGGAAGTTCTTTCCCTCTTCGAGCGTGAACGTGTAGTGGCGGCCCTTGGGGTCGGTCAGCTGAACCTGGTCCCCGACCTTGAAGGGCCCGCGTCGGCGGGCGGCACCGGTCGGTTCGGACATGGGAACAGAGTACCGGTGTTACTGGGACGGTCGTGCCATGGCCTTCACGAAGGCCCGCTCGACGTCGGTGGTGGAGAGGACGCCGTAGATCGCGCCGGTGTCCTCGACGACGAGGTATTCGGTGGCGGGGGTGGCGCGGAGGTGGTCGAGGAGGGGCTGGCCGGTGAGCTCGGCGGGGACGCGCATGCCGGGCTGGAGGTCCTGGGTGAGGGTGGAGACGGCGATCCAGGGGCGGCGGTGCTGGGGGACGGCGGCGATCGCGGTTTCGCGGACGATGCCGGTGGGGCCGCCGGTGCCGTCGACGACGACGAGGGCGCGGGCGCCGGCCTCGTTGGCGCGGCGGAGGGCTTCGGAGAGGGGGGTGTCGGGGGTGACGGGGATGGCGCGGCGGGTGAGGGCGCGGGCGCGGAGGTCGGGGAGGTGTTCGCGGAGGCGGGCCATGCGGAGGCTGTTGCCGGCGCCGGTCCAGATGATGGCGGCCAGGATGGCGGCGAGGAGGGCGTCGGTGACGGTGGTGAAGCCGTCGATGTCGGCGGTGGAGTTGCCGAGCCAGCCGGTGCGGGTGAGGAGGGGGAGGCCGATGAGGACGGTGACGGCGAGGGCGCGGCCGACCCAGGCGGCGGCGACGGTGCCGCTCATGGGCTTGCCGGTGATCTTCCAGACGATCGCGCGGAGCATCCGGCCGCCGTCGAGGGGGAGGCCGGGGAGGAGGTTGAAGATCGCGACGATGAGGTTGGAGATCATCAGGCCGGCGAGGAGGACGCCGGGGACGGTGCCGGGTTCGACGGCGTGCATGGCGAGGTAGAAGGCGCCGGCGAGGACGAGGGAGAGGAGGGGGCCGACGAAGGCGAGGACGAATTCGCGGCCGGGGGTCTCGGACTCCTTCTCGATCTCGGAGACGCCGCCGAAGAACTGGAGCTGGATGCGCCGCACGGGGAGCTTGAAGCGGAGGGCGGCGACGGTGTGGGCGAGTTCGTGGACGAGGACGGAGGCGTAGAAGGCGACGGCGAAGAAGAGGGAGACGAGGTAGCGGGCGGCGCCGAGCTCGGGGAGGACGCGTTCGATCTGGTCGCCGAAGACCCAGGTGATGAGGGCGGCGACGAGGAACCAGCTGGGGGCGACGTAGACGGGCACGCCGAAGGGCCGGCCCATCAGGATCCCGCCGCCGGGTTCCTCGGTCCGCTGCGGCTTGGGCTCGTCCTGGTTCACGGGTTCCTCTCGTCGCCGGGGGTGACCGCGCCGCTGCGTCACGGGTCGATCATGCAGCGCGACGGGTCATACGTCGATGGTAGGCGGCTCGCTGTCGGTGGCGGGCCGTAGGGTCTGTGTCATGAGTACGAGCGAGCGGCTCCCGGAAGTGCCCCGGGCGCCCATGTCGCTGTCGCCCTCGCGGGCGAGCGACTTCATGCAGTGTCCCCTGTTGTACCGGTTCCGGGTGATCGACCGGCTGCCGGAGAAGCCGAGCGCGGCGGCGACGCGGGGGACGCTGGTGCACGCGGTGCTGGAGCGGCTGTTCGACGATCCGGCGGTGGAGCGGACGGTGCCGCGGGCGAAGGCGATGGTGCCGGGGCAGTGGGACCGGCTGCTGGAGTCGCGGCCGGAGCTGGGCGAGCTGTTCGCGGACGATCCGGCGGGCGAGCGGTTCGGGCAGTGGCTGGCGGAGGCCGAGGCGCTGGTGGAGCGGTGGTTCACGCTGGAGGACCCGGCGCGTCTGGAGCCGGCGGAGCGCGAGCTGTTCGTGGAGACGGAGCTGGAGTCGGGGCTGCGGCTGCGCGGGGTGATCGACCGGGTGGACGTGGCGCCGACGGGCGAGGTGCGGATCGTCGACTACAAGACGGGGAAGGCGCCGCGGCCGGAGTACAGCGAGGGCGCGCTGTTCCAGATGACGTTCTACGCGCTGGTGGTGTGGCGGCTGAAGGGGGTGATCCCGCGCCGGCTGCAGCTGGTCTACCTGGGCAGCGGGGACGTGCTGACGTACGACCCGGTGGAGGCGGATCTGCTGCGGGTGGAGCGGAAGCTGCACGCGCTGTGGGACGCGATCCGGACGGCGACGGAGACGGGCGACTGGCGGCCGCGGCCGACGAAGCTGTGCGGCTGGTGCGATCACCGGGCGGTCTGTCCGGAGTTCGGGGGGACTCCCCCGGTGTATCCGCTGGAGATCGTTTCCGCGCGCCCGCCGGAGGCCGGTGCGTCGGCGCAGGGCAGAATGGGCGGCGACCGGCCCGCCTCGTGAAGGAGCCCCTGTGACGATTCGCGTCCTCCTGGTCGACGACCAGCCGCTGCTGCGCACCGGCTTCCGGATGATTCTGGAGGCGGAGCAGGACATCACGGTGGTGGGCGAGGCCGGTGACGGTCTGCAGGCGCTGGACCAGGTGCGGGCGCTGCAGCCGGACGTGGTGCTGATGGACATCCGGATGCCGCGGATGGACGGGGTGGAGGCGACCCGGCAGATCACGGGTCCGGGCCGGGACGGTCCGGCGAAGGTGCTGGTGCTGACCACGTTCGATCTGGACGAGTACGTGGTGGAGGCGCTGCGCGCGGGGGCGAGCGGGTTCCTGCTGAAGGACGCGCCGGCGAACGAGCTGGTGCAGGCGATCCGGGTGGTGGCGGCGGGCGAGGCGATGCTGGCTCCGTCGATCACCCGGCGGCTGCTGGACAAGTACTCGGCGCATCTGCCGACGGGCGAGGAGCAGGTGCCGGACACCCTGGGCACGCTGACGGACCGTGAGGTGGAGGTGCTGAAGCTGGTGGCCCGCGGGTTGTCGAACGCGGAGATCGCGGCGGACCTGTTCGTGAGCGAGACGACGGTGAAGACGCACGTGGGCCATGTGCTGACGAAGCTGGGGCTGCGCGACCGGGTGCAGGCGGCGGTGTACGCGTACGAGAGCGGTCTGGTGCGTCCGGGGGGCAACGGCCAGTAGCGGGACGGTGTACGGGGAAGGGCCCGGCGCGCGGGGTGCGCGCCGGGCCCTTCCCCGTGTCCGGCCGTGCCGTGTCCCGGGGGCGGGGGATCAGCTCTTGCGGAGCTCCCAGAAGCGGAAGACGGTCGAGGCGTCGAGGGTCCACTCGAGGCCGGTGACGCCGTCGCGGGTGACGGCGTACTGCTTGCCCTGCCAGAGCGGGAGGAGGGGCAGTTCCGCGGCGACGGCGTCCTGGATCTCGCCGTACTCGTGGTCGGTGGCGGACCGGTCCGCGGTGGCGGCGGTCTTCGGCAGGAGGGTGCCGGTGATGGCCTTGTTCTCGTACCGGTTGGCGAGGACGTTGCCCTCGCCGAAGAAGGGGGCGGTGAAGTTGTCGGCGTCGGGGTAGTCGGGGACCCAGCCCTTGACGTAGACGCCGTACTTGCCGGCGGCGATGTCCTTCTCGTACTGGTCGAAGGCGACGGACTTCACGTCGGCGGCGAAGAGGCCGCTGGCGTTGAGCTGGGCGGCGATGGCCTTGAGCTCGGCGTCGGTGGAGGGGCCGTAGCGGCTGGGGGTGGACCAGAGGGTGAGGGTGACCTTGTCCTTGATGCCGGCGGCGCGGAGCACCTGCTTGGCCTTGGCCGGGTCGGGGGCGCCGTAGGTGTCGAAGAAGGCGGTGTTGTGGCCGTTGATGCCGGCGGGGACGATCGAGTAGAGCGGGGTGGCGGTCGACTTGTAGATGTCCTCGACGAGGGCGTCGCGGTCGACGAGGTGGGCTATCGCCTTGCGGACGGCGAGCTTGCCGGCGACCGGGTCCTTCATGTTGAAGACGAGGTGCTGGACCTCGGCGCTGCTGCCCTGGACGATCTGGACGCCGCGGTCCTCGGTGGACGCCTCCAGGGCGGCGATGTCGGCGGCGGACAGGCCGCGGTAGGCGATGTCGACGTCGCCGGCGGTGAACGCGCCGGCGAGGGCCGCGCGGTCGCCCTGGTAGAGCTTGAGGACGACGCGGTCGTTGCGGCGCTCGGCGGTGCCCTGGTAGCCGGTGTTGGCGGAGAAGACGGCCTCGGTGTCGCCGAAGGAGTCCAGCTTGTACGGGCCGGAGCCGATGGCCTTGCCGTCGGTGCGGAGCGCGTCGGCGGGGTACTCGCGGTGGTCGACGATGGAGCCGGCGCCGGAGGCGATCTTGCTGGGGAAGGTGGCGTCCGGGACCTTGAGGCGGAAGACGACGGTCCGCTCGTCGGGGGTCTCGATGGTGTCGATGGTGGAGAGCAGCGGTGCCGGGCCGGAGGGGTCGGCGATCTTCAGGGCGCGCTCGAAGGAGAACTTGACGTCCTCGGAGGTGAGCGGGTTGCCGTTGGAGAACTTCAGGCCGGGGCGGAGGGTGCAGGTGTAGACGGTGCTGCCGTCGCCGAAGCCGCACTTCTCGGCGGCTTCGGGTTCGGGCAGGGAGCCGCCCTTGGGGAAGGCGAGGAGGGACTGGAAGACGTTGTTGAACAGGAGCCAGGAGCCGGGGTCGTAGCCGGCGGCGGGGTCGGTCGCCAGGATCTCGTCGGACATGCCGACGCGGATGGCGTCGGCGGTGTCGGAGCCCGTTCCCTGTTCGGTGCCGCAGCCGCCGAGGAGGGCGGCGGAGAGGCCCGCGGCGAGCGGGGCGGTCAGCCACTTGTGGTGCGTCTTCACAGAACTTGCCTCGTGATCTCTTGCCAGGCCGGCCGCGCGTGGCTGCGCGGCCGGTACAACGAAGGGGTCAGGCGGTGGTGCCGCGGCTCAGCTCCCAGAGCAGCAGGTCGGAGGAGGTGTTGAGGGCGTACTCGACACCGGTGATGTCGTCGCGGGCGGCGACGTACTGCTTGCCCTGCCAGAGCGGCAGGACGGGCACGTCCTGGGCGACGATCTTCTGGATCTGCTGGTAGACGGGGTTGGCGGCGGTGCGGTCGGCCTCGCGGCGGGAGCGCGGGATGAGCTGTTCGCGGACCTTCTTGTTGACGTACGGGGTGCCGAGGAAGTTGTCGCTGTCGAGGAAGGGCGCGATGTAGTTGTCCGGGTCCGGGTAGTCGGGGAACCAGCCGAGGCCGTAGACGGCGTAGTCGCCGCGGCGCTGGGCGGGGCGGAACTCGGACCAGGCGGTGCCCTTGACGGTGACGTCGAAGAGTTCGCTGGCGATGAGCTGGTTCTTCAGCGTCGCGAACTCCTGGGCGGTCTCGGCGCCGTAGTGGTCGGTGGTGTAGTGGAGGGTCAGCTTGACCGGGGTGGGGACGCCGGCCTTGCGGAGGATGGCGGCGGCGCGGTCGCGGTCGCCCTCGCCGTACTCCTCGTAGAAGGGGGTGGCGTGGCCGGCGATGCTGGAGGGGATCAGCGAGTAGAGCGGCTCGGCGGTGGGGCCGTAGACACGGTTGACGAGGGCGCCGCGGTCGACGACGGCGGCCATGGCCTGGCGGACGGCCTTCTCCTCGACGGCGGGCGCCTTGGTGTTGAAGGCGAGGTAGCGGATCTCCAGGCCGGGGACCTCGGAGACGCGGATGCCCTCGCTGGGGCTCTCGGTGAGGTCGCGGACCTGCTGCTGGGAGAGGGAGCGGGCCATCATGTCGATGTCCTTGCTCTCCAGGGCCTTGCCCATGGTGCCGGCGTCGGCGAAGGCGCGGAGTTCGACCTGCTCGTTGCGGGGCGTGATGTCGCCCTTGTAGCGGGGGTTGCGGGAGAAGACGAAGCGGGTCGCCTGGCCGCCGTTCTGCTCGGCCTTCAGGGTGTACGGGCCGGAGCCGTCGACCTGGAAGCCCTCGCGGAGCGCGTCGGCGGCGTACTTCTCCTTGCTGAGGATGGCGGCGACCGGCGTGGAGAGCTTGTACGGGAAGGTGGCGTCGGGCGCGTTGAGGTGGAAGACGACCTCGCGGTCCCCCTTGGTCTCGACGGTGTCGACGGTCGACAGGAGGGCGGCGGCGCCGTTGTCGGACTTGATCGTCCGGACCCGGTCGATGGAGTACTTGACGTCCTCGGCGGTGAGCGGGGAGCCGTCGGCGAAGGTGAGGCCGGGGCGCAGGACGCAGCGGTAGCTCTCGCTGGCCCGGTCGGTGAAGCCGCAGCTCTCGGCGGCCTCGGGGACGGGCTGTCCGCCGCCGCGGGGCACGTGCACGAGGGTCTGGACGGTCTGGCGGAGGATGTTCCAGGCACCGGTGTCGTAGGCGTAGGCCGGGTCGAGCGGGGCCGGGGCCTCGTCGGTGGCGACGAACTGGTCGGTGGTTCCGACGACGATGGCTCTGTCGCCCTCTCCCGCGCCGCAGGCGGCGAGCAGCGGGGCGAGCAGTCCGGCCACGGCCGGCAGCACCAAGGTCTTGCGGTTCATCAAGGGACGTTCTCCTCAGCCGGCCTGGGGTACAGCGGTCATGACGACACTCCGCCGCCGGCCGCCCGGTCGGGGCGGGAGCGATCGGGCCGGGAAGTTGCGATCGGTCCTGTGTTCTCGGCGACTGGGGTATGCGCCGGCGCACGCGGTGATTGCGGCGAAGTACTCGCGAAAGATTAGTGGGCGGCGCCGCCATTGCCGGACGGGGTGGCCGGTGGGGGGTAATCGAAGGGTGATCATGAATGCGGCCGCTTCGATAGTCATGCGGTGCGCGAGGTGGACGGTCCCGAGCGAATCGGGACACAAAGGTGCGGCGGACGTCCGGATTCCGGGCGCCGGACGGGGTCAGGCCACCCCTCGGCGAGCACGCTGGGTGACCAAGGTCACGCGGCGGAAATACGAGGGGTGGCCTGAATCTCTTGTACGGAAGGCGCCGGGCGGCGGGCGGGGGGAACGCGCGGAGCGCCGCCCCGGTGAATACCCGCGGTAATACTTCGGGTGCTCTCCGGGTGATCTTCGGCTGTTCTCCGGTTGATCTCGGGTGGGGCCCGGCGTGATCTCCGGGAAAAGCGCGGAGAAAGCTCAGAGAAAGCTCAAATGACGCCAGGGTCCTTTTCCGTCCGGACGCCGGAGACCAGGGTGCGCAGGAACGGCACGTCGACCTCTTCGAGGGAGCGGACCACGACCCGGCCGGGCAGGGCGGGGATCGGCGCGACCGAGGGCACCGCGACGACCCGGCAGCCGGCCGCCTCGGCGGCGGCGACACCGGTCGCGGTGTCCTCGATGACGGCGCACAGCGCGGGGTCGGCGCCGACGCCGCGGGCGGCGGTCAGGTACGGCTCCGGGTGCGGCTTGGTGCGGGTCACCTCGTCGCCGGCGACGGTGAGGTGGAAGCGGTCGCGGCCGACGGACTCCAGGACGCGGTCGATGATCCGCCGGTGGGAGGCGGAGACGAGGGCGGTGGGGATCGCGTACCGGGCCAGCTCGGACAGCAGCCGCTCGGCGCCCGGCATGAGCGGCACCCCGCGGTCGATGCGCTGCTCGAACTTGTCGTTGAGCAGCACGGTGAGCTCGGCGAGGGTGATGTCGGCGCCGGTGGACTCGATGAGGTAGCCGGCGCTGCGGGTCATCGGCCCGCCGACCACCACGTCCCGCCACGCCTCGTCCAGCCGGTGGCCGAGGTCGGCGAAGACCTCGACCTCGGCGTCCCACCAGAAGCCCTCGGTGTCGACGAGGGTCCCGTCCATGTCGAGGAAGACCGCCTGCAGGGCGGAGCTTCCGTTGGCGTGGATCAGGGACGCGGGGACCGTACTGGTCATCCGGCACACCTCCATGGAGGGACGGAAAGGCCGGCCCCCACTCCCGGTACGGGAGGAGGACCGGCCTGCACTGGACCGACCAGTGTACGTCCCGATCACCGCCGGCGCGGATATTTGCGGTCCGGCGTCGACGGGGGTCGCCCGGGGGTCACCGGGCGTTGAAGTACTTCGCCTCCGGGTGGTGGAGGACGATCGCGTCGGTGGACTGCTCGGGGTGGAGCTGGAACTCCTCGGAGAGGTGGACCCCGATCCGCTCCGGCCGCAGGAGTTCCGCGATCTTGGCGCGGTCCTCCAAGTCGGGGCAGGCACCGTAGCCGAGCGAGAAGCGGGCGCCCCGGTACTTCAGCGCGAACATGTCCTCGACGGCCTCCGGGTCCTCGCCGCCGAAGCCCAGCTCGGCGCGCACGCGCGCGTGCCAGTACTCGGCGAGGGCCTCGGCGAGCTGCACGGACAGGCCGTGGAGCTCCAGGTAGTCGCGGTAGGAGTCGGCGGCGAAGAGCTCGGCGGTGGCCTCGCCGATCTTCGAGCCGACGGTGACGACCTGGAGGCCGACGACGTCGGTCTCGCCGGACTCCTCCGGGCGGAAGAAGTCGGCGAGGCAGAGGCGGCGGCCCCGGCGCTGGCGCGGGAAGGTGAAGCGGGTCCGCTCGTTGCCCGCCTCGTCCAGGATGATCAGGTCGTCGCCCTTGGAGACGCAGGGGAAGTAGCCGTGGACGACGGCCGCCTCCAGCAGGTTCTCCGTGTGCAGCCGCTCCAGCCAGCCGCGCAGCCGCGGCCGGCCCTCGGTCTCCACCAGCTCCTCGTACGTCGGGCCGTCGCCGGTCCGGTTCTGCTTGAGGCCCCACTGGCCCTTGAAGAGGGCGCCCTCGTCCAGCCAGGACGCGTAGTCCTTGAGCGGGATGCCCTTGACCACGCGGGTGCCCCAGAACGGCGGGGTGGGGACGGGGTTGTCGGTGGCGACGTCGGACCGGCCGCCGGGCTCCGGCTCCTCCACCTGGAGGGCCGCGGCGCCCTTGGCGACCCGGCGCTGCTTCAGCTCGGGGAGGGTCGCGCCGGGGACGCCGCGCTTGACGGCGATGAGCGCGTCCATGAGCCGCAGGCCCTCGAAGGCGTCGCGGGCGTAGCGGACCTCGCCCTGGTAGATCTCGTGGAGGTCCTGCTCGACGTAGGCCCGGGTGAGGGCGGCGCCGCCGAGGATCACCGGGTACCTGGCGGCGAGGTCGCGCTGGTTCAGCTCCTCCAGGTTCTCCTTCATGATCACGGTGGACTTCACGAGGAGGCCGGACATGCCGATGACGTCGGCGTTGTGCTCCTCGGCGGCTTCGAGGATGGCGGAGACGGGCTGCTTGATGCCGATGTTGACGACGTTGTAGCCGTTGTTGGAGAGGATGATGTCCACGAGGTTCTTGCCGATGTCGTGGACGTCGCCGCGGACGGTGGCGAGCACGATGGTGCCCTTGCCGTCGGCGTCGGTCTTCTCCATGTGCGGTTCGAGGTAGGCCACCGCGGTCTTCATGACCTCGGCGGACTGGAGCACGAACGGCAGCTGCATCTGGCCGGAGCCGAACAGCTCGCCGACCACCTTCATGCCGTCGAGCAGGGTCTCGTTGACGATGTCGAGGGCCGGGGTGGTGGTGAGGGCTTCGTCGAGGTCGGCCTCCAGGCCGTTCTTCTCGCCGTCGATGATCCGCCGCTTCAGCCGCTCCTCCAGCGGCAGCGCCGCCAGCTCCTCCGCCTTGCCGGCCTTGAGGGACTTGGTGGTGGCGCCCTCGAAGAGCTCCATGAGCTTCTGGAGCGGGTCGTAGCCCTCGGCGCGCCGGTCGTAGATGAGGTCGAGGGCCGTGGTGACCTGCTCCTCGTCGAAGCGGGCGATCGGCAGGATCTTGGAGGCGTGCACGATGGCCGAGTCCAGGCCGGCCTTCACGCACTCGTCCAGGAAGACCGAGTTGAGCAGGATGCGGGCGGCCGGGTTGAGGCCGAAGGAGATGTTCGACAGGCCGAGGGTGGTCTGGACGTCCGGGTGGCGCCGCTTCAGCTCGCGGATGGCCTCGATCGTCGCGATGCCGTCCTTGCGGGACTCCTCCTGGCCGGTGCAGATGGTGAAGGTCAGGGTGTCGATGAGGATGTCGGACTCGCGGATGCCCCAGTTGCCGGTGAGGTCGGCGATCAGGCGCTCGGCGATCTCGACCTTCTTCTCGGGGGTGCGGGCCTGGCCCTCCTCGTCGATGGTGAGGGCGATGAGCGCGGCGCCGTGCTCCTGGGCAAGGCGGGTGACCTTCGCGAAGCGGGACTCGGGGCCGTCGCCGTCCTCGTAGTTGACGGAGTTGATGACGGCCCGGCCGCCCAGCTTCTCCAGGCCGGCGCGGATGACCTCGACCTCGGTGGAGTCCAGGACGATCGGCAGGGTCGACGCGGTCGCGAACCGTCCGGCCAGTTCCTCCATGTCGGCGACGCCGTCCCGGCCCACGTAGTCCACGCACAGGTCCAGCATGTGCGCGCCCTCGCGGATCTGGTCCCGCGCCATCTCCACGCAGTCGTCCCACCGCCCGTCCAGCATGGCCTCGCGGAACTTCTTCGACCCGTTGGCGTTCTGGGCGTCGGCGAGCTCGGCGGGGCTGAGCGGGTAGTGGGCGCCGTCGGAGGTGAGGACGGGCAGGCCGGCGTTGGGCATCACGGAGAGCGGCACGCGCGCGTGGCGGGCGAGGTAGCGCAGGTGCTCGCTCATCTCGGCGGGGCCGGTGGCGCAGTTCAGGCCGATCATGTCGATGCCGAGCGGCTCCAGGGCCGTCAGGGCGGCGCCGATCTCGGAGCCGAGGAGCATGGTGCCGGTGGTCTCCACGGTGACGGAGACGATGAGCGGCACGTCGGCGCCGAGCGCGTCGAGGGCGCGGCGGGCGCCGATGACGGACGCCTTGGTCTGGAGGAGGTCCTGCGTGGTCTCGACGATCAGCGCGTCGGCGCCGCCGGTGAGCAGGCCCTCGGCGTTCTGCTGGTAGGCGTCGCGGAGGACCGTGTACGGGGCGTGGCCGAGGGTCGGCAGCTTGGTGCCGGGGCCGATGGAGCCGAGGACCCAGCGCTGGCGGCCGTCGGCGGCGGTGAACTCGTCGGCGACCTCGCGGGCGACGCGGGCGCCGGCCTCGGACAGCTCGTGGACGCGGTGGGCGATGTCGTACTCGCCCAGGGCGGCGTGGTTGGCGCCGAAGGTGTTGGTCTCGACGCAGTCGACGCCGGCGGCGAAGTACTCGCGGTGGACGGAGGCGACGATGTCCGGCCGGGTGAGGCTCAGGATCTCGTTGCAGCCCTCCAGGTTCTGGAAGTCCTCCAGGGTGGGCTCCTGGGCCTGGAGCATGGTGCCCATGGCTCCGTCGGCGACGACCACGCGGCTGGCGAGGGCTTCGCGGAGGGCGGCGGCGCGGCTCCGGCTGTCGGCGGAGACGGAACGGGCAGGCGACGAGGCCATGAAGGGGCTCCCTGGGATGCGACGGCTGTCGGCTTTGCACCCTGGGCACAGGGTGCACGGGCCCAGCGTAACCATGCTTCGACCGGGGCGGACACGGCGTCCCACGTGGCGGACGGCATCCTGTGTGCGAGGACTCCCGGTACGGCCCCTTCTTCGAGGACACTGTCAGGTGCGAGGCAAGGTCGGCATGGACCGATAGTGTTCAGCATTGTCGAACGTCGATGTGTGTGCGTGCGTGAGGGAGAAGGGCCGGGCGATGGCGAAGAACATCCAGTCGCTTGAACGGGCGGCGGCGATGCTGCGACTGCTCGCGGGCGGCGAGCGCCGGCTCGGACTGTCCGACATCGCGTCCTCCCTCGGACTGGCCAAGGGCACGGCCCACGGCATCCTGCGCACCCTCCAGGCGGAGGGCTTCGTGGAGCAGGACGGCCCCTCGGGCCGCTACCAGCTCGGGGCCGAGCTGCTGCGGCTGGGCAACAGCTATCTGGACGTGCACGAGCTGCGGGCCCGGGCGCTGGTGTGGACGGACGACCTGGCGCGGTCCAGCGGGGAGAGCGTGCACCTGGGGGTGCTGCACCAGTCGGGCGTGCTGATCGTGCACCACGTCTTCCGGCCGGACGACAGCCGCCAGGTGCTGGAGGTGGGGGCGATGCAGCCGCTGCACTCCACGGCGCTCGGCAAGGTGCTGTCGGCGTACGACCCGGTGGCGCACAGCCAGGCCGTGGAGGTCGACCGGGAGGCGTTCACGCCGCGTACGGTCACGGACCTGGCGGGCTTCGAGGCGCTGCTGGACCTCACGCGGGCGCGCGGCTGGGCGGCGGACGTGGAGGAGACCTGGGAGGGCGTGGCCTCGGTGGCGGCGCCGATCCACGACCGGCGCCGGATGCCGGTGGGCGCGGTGGCGGTGACCGGGGCGGTGGAGCGGCTGCGCCCGGCCGGGGAGCTGCGCCCGGAGCTGGTGGCGGCGGTGCGGGACTGCGCCCGGGCGGTCTCCCGGGACCTGGGGGCGGGCCGCTTCTGAGCCCGTGGCGCGGCGGCCCGTGAACCGGTCCGCACGCAGAGCGAACCCGTCGGTAACGATCGCGTTATCGGCGGGTTTTTCACTTCCCAGACCCTTGACGCGCTGTTAACCCCGGGGCAAAACTTCCGTTCATCGGTCGGCATTGTCGAACACCTACCGGCAATACGCGTTAGAGTGTGACAGTGCCCAGGGCCGTGGACGCCCTCACACGAGGGCGCGGACCACCGGGCGAAACCGGGGTCCGCCATCCCCTGGACGAAGGACAAAGGAGTCGCGGGTGTCCAGCTCCGACATCTTCCTCGGCGAGACCATCGGTACCGCCGTTCTCATTCTTCTCGGCGGCGGCGTGTGCGCCGCCGTGACGCTCAAGAGCTCCAAGGCCCGCGGCGCGGGCTGGCTCGCGATCACCTTCGGGTGGGGCTTCGCCGTCATGACGGCCGTCTACATGACCGCTTCCCTCTCCGGAGCCCATCTGAACCCCGCGGTCACCGTCGGCATCGCCGTCAAGGACGGCGCGTGGGGCGACGTGCCGGTCTACGTCGCCGGGCAGATGCTGGGCGCGATGATCGGCGCCGCGCTGGTCTGGGTCGCCTACTACGGCCAGTTCCGGGCCCACCTCACCGACCCGGAGACCATCGGCGACAAGCCGGTCGAGGGCCCCGGCCCGGTGCTCGGCATCTTCTCCACCGGCCCCGAGATCCGGAACACCTGGCAGAACCTCGCCACCGAGGTCATCGGCACCGTCGTGCTCGTCCTCGCCGTGCTCACCCAGGGCCTCAACGACAGCGGCAAGGGCCTCGGCGTCCTCGGCGCCCTGATCACCGCCTTCGTCGTCGTCTCGATCGGCCTCTCGCTCGGCGGCCCGACCGGTTACGCGATCAACCCGGCGCGCGACCTCGGCCCCCGCCTCGTGCACGCCCTGCTGCCGCTGCCGAACAAGGGCGGCTCCGACTGGAGCTACGCCTGGATCCCGGTCGCCGGTCCGCTGATCGGTGGAGCCCTCGCCGCGGGTATCTACAACCTCGCGTTCGCCTGAGCCGTACGAGAACAGCAGCAGAGCCCCGAGCCGTCCTTCCCAGACTTCCCATGGAGCACACCGTGACCGACGCCCACACCGCCGGCCCGTTCATCGCCGCCATCGACCAGGGCACCACCTCGTCCCGCTGCATCGTCTTCGACAAGGACGGCCGGATCGTCTCGGTCGACCAGAAGGAGCACGAGCAGATCTTCCCGAAGCCGGGCTGGGTCGAGCACGACGCCACCGAGATCTGGACCAACGTCCAGGAGGTCGTCGCCGGCGCCATCGTCAAGGCCGGCATCACCGCCGCCGACGTCAAGGCCATCGGCATCACCAACCAGCGCGAGACCACGCTGCTGTGGGACAAGAACACCGGCGAGCCCGTGCACCACGCGCTCGTGTGGCAGGACACCCGCACCGACGCCCTGTGCAAGGAGCTCGGCCGCAACGTCGGCCAGGACCGCTTCCGCCGCGAGACCGGCCTCCCGCTCGCCTCCTACTTCTCCGGCCCGAAGGTCCGCTGGCTCCTCGACAACGTCGAGGGCCTGCGCGAGCGCGCCGAGCGCGGCGACATCCTCTTCGGCACCATGGACTCCTGGGTCATCTGGAACCTCACCGGCGGCACCGAGGGCGGCGTCCACGTCACCGACGTCACCAACGCCTCCCGCACCATGCTGATGAACCTGCACGAGATGGCCTGGGACGAGCGCATCCTGCACTCGATGGACATCCCGGCCGCCGTGCTCCCCGAGATCCGCTCCTCCGCCGAGGTCTACGGCACGGTCAAGGGCGGCGTCCTCGACGGCGTCCCGGTCGCCTCCGCGCTCGGCGACCAGCAGGCCGCCCTCTTCGGCCAGACCTGTTTCGCCGAGGGCGAGGCCAAGTCCACGTACGGCACCGGCACCTTCATGCTGATGAACACCGGTGACAAGATCATCAACTCCTACAGCGGCCTGCTGACCACGGTCGGCTACCAGATCGGCGACAAGAAGCCGGTCTACGCCCTGGAGGGCTCCATCGCCGTCACCGGCTCGCTCGTCCAGTGGATGCGCGACCAGATGGGCCTGATCAAGTCCGCCGCCGAGATCGAGACCCTGGCCTCCTCCGTCGAGGACAACGGCGGCGCCTACTTCGTGCCCGCCTTCTCCGGCCTCTTCGCCCCGTACTGGCGCTCCGACGCCCGCGGCGTGATCGCCGGCCTCACCCGGTACGTCACCAAGGCGCACATCGCCCGTGCCGTCCTGGAGGCCACCGCCTGGCAGACCCGCGAGATCACCGACGCCATGACCAAGGACTCCGGCGTCGAGCTGACCGCCCTCAAGGTCGACGGCGGCATGACCTCCAACAACCTGCTGATGCAGACCCTCTCGGACTTCCTGGACGCCCCCGTGGTGCGCCCCATGGTCGCCGAGACCACCTGCCTCGGTGCCGCCTACGCCGCCGGCCTCGCCGTCGGCTTCTGGCCGGACACCGACGCGCTGCGCGCCAACTGGCGCCGTGCCGCGGAGTGGACCCCGCGCATGGACGCCGGCAAGCGCGACAGCGAGTACAAGAACTGGCTCAAGGCCGTGGAGCGCTCCATGGGCTGGCTCGAAGAAGAGAAGTGACGAGGAGTAGACCGAGATGACCACCCCGCAGACCGTCCCCGCCCTCGGAACGCACCCGGCCGCCGGTTCGCTTCCGTCCCGCGCCGAGACCAGAGAGCAGCTTGCCAAGGCGACGTACGACCTCCTGGTGATCGGCGGCGGCATCCTGGGCATCTCCACCGCCTGGCACGCCGCGCAGGCCGGTCTGCGGGTGGCCCTGGTGGACGCCGGCGACTTCGCCGGCGCCACCTCCTCGGCCTCCTCCAAGCTCCTCCACGGCGGCCTGCGCTACCTGCAGACCGGCGCCGTGAAGCTCGTCGCGGAGAACCACTTCGAGCGGCGCGCCGTCTCCCGGCAGGTCGCCCCCCACCTGTCCAACCCGCTCACGTTCTACCTGCCCGTCTACAAGGGCGGCCCGCACGGCGCCGCCAAGCTGGGCGCCGGCGTGTTCGCGTACTCCGCGCTCTCCGCCTTCGGCGACGGCGTCGGCCACCTCCTCTCCCCCGCCAAGGCGGCCCAGGACGTGCCCGAGCTGCGCACCGACAACCTCAAGGCCGTCGCCGTCTACGGCGACGACCAGATGAACGACGCCCGCATGGCGCTCATGACGGTCCGCGCGGCCGTCGACGCCGGCGCCGTCGTCCTCAACCACGCCGAGGTCACAGGGCTCCGCTTCACCCGGGGCCGGGTCACCGGCGCCGAGCTGAGGGACCGCATGTCCGGCGAGGAGTTCGGCGTCACCGCGCGGCTCGTCCTCAACGCCACCGGCCCCTGGGTCGACCACCTGCGCAAGATGGAGGACCCCAACGCGGCCCCCTCCATCCGCCTCTCCAAGGGCGCCCACCTGGTCCTCAAGCGCACCGCGCCGTGGAAGGCCGCGCTCGCCACCCCGATCGACAAGTACCGGATCACCTTCGCCCTCCCCTGGGAGGACATGCTCCTGCTCGGCACCACCGACGAGGAGTACGAGGGCGACCCGGGCCAGGTCGCGGTCACCGAGAAGGACACCGCCCAGATCCTGGACGAGGCCGCCTTCTCCATCCGCGACCAGCAGCTCGACCGCTCCCTCATCACCTACGCCTTCGCCGGCCTGCGGGTGCTCCCGGGCGGGCCCGGCGACACCTCCAAGGCCAAGCGCGAGACGGTCGTCACCGAGGGCCGCGGCGGGATGCTGTCGGTCGCCGGCGGCAAGTGGACCACCTTCCGGCACATCGGCCGCACCATCATGAAGAAGCTGGAGGCGCTCCCCGGCCACCCGCTGGGCGAGGACTACGAGCCGGTCTCCACGCTCCCCAAGCGGCTGCCGCTGCCGGGCATCGCCAACCCGAACGCGGTCGCCCACCGGCTGCTCGTCGACGGCCCCGCGCCCGGCCCGCGGATGGCCGCCGACACCGCCAAGCACCTGGCCACGCACTACGGTTCGCTCTCCTTCGACATCGCCCGGATGGCGAACGAGAACCCCGAACTGGCCCGCCGGATCCACCCGGACGCGCCCGAGATCTGGGCGCAGGTCGCCTACGCCCGCGACCACGAGTGGGCCGAGACGGCCGACGACGTGCTGCGCCGCCGCACCACCCTGACCATCCGCGGCCTCGCCACCGACGAGATCCGCGCCGAGGTCGACGCGATGCTGCGCGCGAAGTAGGCGCCACCGGCCGAGGGGCGGTCTTCTCCGGGGAGGGAGGGGGCCGCCCCTCCCGCGTGCCACACGGCGGCCACACCGCGGCAACAGTCGGCGCGCACAGTGGAGGGCATGAGGTTTCAGGTGCTCTCGATCGTCCCCCACTCCCCGCACCCGCTCACCGGTGAACTGCCCTCCGCGGCCGACCGGTTGGAGCAGGTCGTGACGCTCGGCGAGACGGCCGAGCGGCTCGGCTTCGACGCGTACGCGATCGGCGAGCGGCACGCCGGGCCGTTCCTCTCCTCCGCCCCGACCGTGCTGCTCGCCGCGCTCGCCGCCCGCACCTCCCGGATCCGCCTGCTGACAGGTGTCACGGTCGTCGCGATCCTCGACCCGGTCCGGGTCGCCGAGGACTATGCCACCCTCGACCAGCTGTCCCGGGGCCGGCTGGAACTCGTCGTCGGCAAGGGCGCGGAGGCCGGCCACTTCGACCTCTTCGGGCTGGACGAGGAGCGCCAGTGGGAGCTCCAGAAGGAGAAGTACGAACTCCTGCGCCGGCTCTGGACGGAGGAGGACGTCGACTGGGAGGGAACCTCCCGGCCGCCGCTCCGGGGCGTCACCACGATCCCCCGCCCGTACGCCGGTGCGCCGACGATCTGGCACGGCTCGGCCACCAGCCTGCACTCCCCCGAACTCGCCGCGCGGCACGGCGACCCGCTCTTCACCGCCAACGCGATCCAGCCGCGCGAGGCGTACGCGCGGCTGATCGCCCACTACCGCGAGCGGTTCGAGGCGTACGGGCACGATCCGGCACGCGCGCGCGTGGCGGCCGGTTCGGGCGGGCTGCTCATCGCGGACACCCCCGAGGACGCCGTGCGGCGCTACAAGGAGCTGTACGAGGCGAAGGTGGCGCAGAGCTTCCGGCCGCACCTGGAGGGCCGGGCCGGCTACAACACGCCCTTCCGGACCGTCGAGGAGGCGATCGCGGACGGACCCCAGCTGATCGGCTCGCCCGAGCAGATCACCGAGAAGATCCTCGCCTTCCACGCCCACTACGGGCACGACCTCCAGTCGGTCACGGTGGACGGCTTCGGGCAGTCGACGGCCGAACAGACCGAGACCCTGGCACGGTTCGCGGAGGAGATCGCGCCGGTGCTGAGGAAGGAGGCGCCCAGCACGCTCTGGGAGGCGTGAGAGTCCCGTGTGCGGGGCCCCGTTCGTGGGTAGTCGATCAACGCCGCACGGGTTTCCGGGCGCGTCCGGGGGCTGCGGCCGGACGTCCGGAAAGCCGTAAGGTTGGTCCGTACGACACGAACTTCGAAGAAGGAGGCGCTGGGTGATCGAGCTCGAGGGGGTACCCGAGCTGATCGACCCGGTCATGGTGGCCGCGTTCGAGGGCTGGAACGACGCCGGCGACGCCGCCTCCACCGCGGTCGCTCATCTGGACCGGGAATGGAAGGGCGAGGTCTTCGCGGCGCTCGACGCCGAGGACTACTACGACTTCCAGGTCAACCGCCCGACGGTGTTCCTGGAGAACGGCGTCCGGAAGATCACCTGGCCGACGACCCGGCTGTCGGTGGTCCGGATCGGCGGCGACAAGCCGCGCGACCTGGTCCTGGTCCGGGGCATCGAGCCGTCGATGCGCTGGCGCTCCTTCTGCAACGAGCTGCTGGGCTTCGCGCACGAGCTGGGCGTCGAGATGGTGGTGATCCTGGGCGCGCTGCTCGGCGACACCCCGCACACCCGCCCGGTGCCGGTCAGCGGCGTCACCTCCGACCCGGACCTGGCGCGCACGATGGAGCTGGAGGAGACCCGCTACGAGGGCCCGACGGGCATCGTCGGGATCCTCCAGGAGGCGTGCACCCACGCGGGCGTGCCGGCCGTGAGCCTGTGGGCGGCGGTGCCGCACTACGTGTCGCAGCCGCCGAACCCGAAGGCGACGCTGGCGCTGCTGAACCGGCTGGAGGACCTGATCGGGCTGCGGATCCCGCTGGGCGAGCTGCCCGAGGACGCGCGGGCCTGGCAGCTGGGCGTGGACCAGCTGGCGGCGGAGGACAGCGAGGTCGCCGAGTACGTGCAGACGCTGGAGGAGGCGCGGGACACCGCGGAGCTTCCGGAGGCGTCGGGCGAGGCGATCGCCCGCGAGTTCGAGCGCTACCTGCGGCGGCGCGACCCGGGCCAGGGGCCGGGCGTCCCCGGGGTCGCGACGGAGAGCGGCGACACGTCGTACCTGCGGGACCCGGGCAGCGGCCGGGCCCGCCCGGCCAAGCCGGGACCGGAGCGGCCGGAACAGCCGGAGCAGCCGGAAGCGCCCGGCGAGGACGGCGAAGGCAGCGACAACAGCGAGGACGGCGAGCAGAACTGAGAAGACGGAGAAGGGGAGGGGGACGGCCGGAGCCGTCCCCCTCCCCTTTTTCGCTTCTCGTCTACAGCCTTACAGCGCCACGCCGAGGAGCGCGTCGACCGTGCGGGAGACGAGGCCGGGCGCGGACTCGTCGGTGCCGCCGTCCGCCTCCTGGCGGGCGGCCCAGCGGTCGACCGCGGCGAGCGCGGCCGGGGCGTCGAGGTCGTCGGCGAGGGCTTCGCGGACCTCCTCGACCAGGGCGTCGGCGGACGGGCCGTCGGGCCGGGAGACCGCGGCGCGCCAGCGGTCCAGGCGCGCGACGGCGTCCTCGAGGACCTGGTCGGTCCACTCCCAGTCGGCGCGGTAGTGGTGGGCGAGCAGGGCGAGCCGGATGGCGGCCGGGTCGACGCCCTCGCGCCGGAGCGCGGAGACGAAGACCAGGTTGCCCTTGGACTTGGACATCTTCTCGCCGTGCAGGGCGACCATGCCGGCGTGCACGTACGCCTTGGCCATGGGGAACTCGCCGGTGAGCGCCTGGGCGTGCGAGGCGCCCATCTCGTGGTGCGGGAAGATCAGGTCGGAGCCGCCGCCCTGCACGTCGAAGCCCATGCCGAGGTGGTCGAGGGCGATGGCGACGCACTCGATGTGCCAGCCGGGCCGGCCGGGGCCGAGGCTGCCGCCGTCCCAGCTGGGCTCGCCCTCGCGGGCGGCCATCCACAGCATCGGGTCGAGCGGGTTCTTCTTGCCGGGGCGGTCCGGGTCCCCGCCGCGCTCGGCGGAGAGGTGCCGCATGAGCTCGGTGTCGTAGTGCGAGACCTGGCCGAAGTGGGGGTCGGCCTCGACGGAGAAGTAGATGTCGCCGTCGAGCTCGTAGGCCGCGCCGGAGTCCCGGAGCCGCTCGACGAGCGGGACGATGGAGGGTATCGACTCGACCGCGCCGACGTAGTGGCGCGGGGGCAGCATCCGCAGGGCGGTCATGTCCTCGCGGAAGAGGGAGGTCTCGCGCTCGGCGAGCGCGACCCAGTCGATGTCGTCGCGGAGGGCGCGCTCCAGGAGCGGGTCGTCCACGTCCGTGACGTTCTGGACGTAGTGCACCTGCCGCTTGGTGTCGAGCCACACGCGCTGCACGAGGTCGAACGCGTTGTAGGTCGCCGCGTGACCCATGTGGGTCGCGTCGTACGGCGTGATGCCGCAGACGTAGATACGGGCGACGGGGCCGGGGGCGAGGGTCACTCGTCCGCCGGTCGCGGTGTCGTGGATCCGGAGGTCGCGGCCCTTGCCGGGAAGGGCGGGGACCTCGGAAGCGGGCCAGGCATGCATGCCCCGAGCGTAACCGGACAGCTCTTTCGGATACGAACCGGATCCGGAATCTTGTCCGATCATGCGCTCTTGCGGGTGAGCGAGGGGTGTGCATACCCCCCAGGGGTGCGGGCGCCGCCGGGACGGGCGGGGCCGATGTGGCCGAAAACCTGCGGTCTCCGGCCTCAGACCGGCGGCCACGGGATGGCCGGCCACTGGCCGGAAGGCTCCGGATGCCGCCCGGAGGCCAGCAGCGCCGCCACCCGCTCCCGTACGGCGGACACCTCGGCGGGCGTCAGCAGCTCCGCCAGCCGGGTGGCGAGGGGCGCCCCGGGCGCCAGTGACCCGGAGAGCGCCGTGAGAACGGCGGTGGCCTCCGCGGGCAGCTCCTGGCCCGCCCAGCCCCACAGCAGCGTCCGCAGCTTGTCCTCGACGTGGAAGGAGACGCCGTGGTCGA
Source organism: Microtetraspora glauca (assembly GCA_000721275.1). Lineage (GTDB taxonomy): Bacteria > Actinomycetota > Actinomycetes > Streptomycetales > Streptomycetaceae > Streptomyces. The sequence goes on from JOFO01000010.1 coordinate 63,581, forward strand.
TGCCGTAGAGCCGGCCGCCGGGCGCGGGCAGCAGATGGCCGCCCTTGCGGTCGCCGTTGTTCATCACCGCGTCGAGGACGGCCAGCCGCCGCAGCCCGGGCGTGTCGGCGTGCACGAGGAGCGCGGTGCGGCCCTCCCCCACCTCGGCCGGGCCGATCGCCCGCCAGCCCTCGCCGGGCTCGTCGTCCTCGGTGAGGGCGAGCAGCCGGGCCTCCGGGTCGGCCTCCACCCACAGCTGGACCATGCCCGGCCCGTACGGGCCGTCCCGCAGCACCGTCGGCGGGACGAGGCCCCAGCCGGTCGCCTCGGAGAGCTCGTACGCGGCCACCTCCCGCTCGGCGAGGGTGCCGTCGGGGAAGTCCCACAGGGGGCGCTCCCCCGCGACCGGCTTGTAGACGCAGGCGGCCTCCCGGCCCTCGTGCGCGACCGTGCAGTAGAGCACCGCGTTGGACGCCTCGCGGACCTGGCCCCGCACGGTGAGCTCACCGCGGGCGAGCAGCTCGGTGTCCGGCGGAAGATCAAGGCTGCTGCTCATGCTCCGCGGCGGTATCCGTTCTGGCGGGGGCAGACGTGGCCCTCCGGGTCGAGCGGGAGGCTGCACAGCGGGCACGGCGGGCGGCCGGCGTTGACCACGTCCAGGGCCCGCTTGGCGAAGGCCCGGGCCTGGGCGCCGCTGAGGCGGACGCGGAGCATCGGCGGGCCGTTCTCCTCGTCCTGGAGCAGCCGCTCCTCGGCCGCGGCGAGGTCCTCCTCGGAGTCCGCGTCGAGCTCGACGAGCGCCTGCGCCTCGACGATCATGCGCTGTTCCTCGCCGTCCCAGGCCAGCGCCATGGTGCCGACCCGGAACTCCTCCTCGACGGGCGTGTCGAGCGGGGCCGTGTCGGCGGCGTCGGCGGGGGCGACGGCGGGCACCGGGGCGTTGCCCCCGGTGCGGCGCAGCACCTCGTCGAGGAGTTCGTCGATGCGCTCGGCGAGGGCGGCCACCTGGGCCTTCTCCAGGGCGACGCTGGTGATCCGGCCGGCCGCGGACGCCTGGAGGAAGAACGTCCGGCGGCCAGGCAGCCCGACCGTGCCGGCCACGAAACGCTCCGGTGGGTCGTAGAGGAACACCTGACGGGACACTCTCCCGGCTCCCTTGACTGTCGACTGTCGTACTACTACGGCGAGTCCACCCTACTGCGCGGGGCGATCACGGTGCGCCCGCACCGCCCCCGACCTCCGCCGTCCCGCTGGTGCCGGAGGCCTCCCGGGGGGCCAGGGCGGCGAGGTCGCCGGTGTCGCCGAGGCGGACCAGGAAGGGCCGGAGCCGGGTGTAGCGGATCACGGTGAGCGAGCAGGGGTCGACGTGGATCCGCTGGAAGAGGTCGAGGTGGAGGCCGAGGGCGTCGGCGACGAGGGACTTGATGATGTCGCCGTGCGAGCACATCGCGTAGACGGCGTCCTCGCCGTGGTCGGCGTCGATCCGGGCGTTCCAGTCGCGGACCGCCTCGACGGCCCGCTGCTGCATCGCGCGCATGGACTCGCCGCCGGGGAAGGCGGCGGCGGAGGCGTGCGCCTGGACGACCTCCATCAGCGGCTCGTCGTTGAGCTCGCTGAGCTTGCGGCCCGACCAGTCGCCGTAGTCGCACTCGTTGATCCGGTCCTCGATGTGGAGCGGGAGGTCCGGGCGGGCGTCCAGGAGCGGCCGCAGGGTCTCGCGGCAGCGCTGGAGGGGGCTGGAGACGGCCGCGGCGAGCGGAACGCCGGCGAGCCGGGCGGGCAGCGCGGCGGCCTGGGCGACGCCGCGCTCGTCGAGCGCCACGCCCGGCGTGCGCCCGGCGAGCAGACCGGAGGTGTTGGCGGTGGAGCGTCCGTGCCGGACGAGGATCAGCGTGGCCATGCCGGCCAGCCTACGGCGCACGCGCGCGTGGCGGGCGGGTACGGCGGGGCCGGCGGGGTACGCGGGAGGTCCGGCACGCGCGCGTGCGGGCCGGACGGGAGCAAGGGAGAATACGGCCCGTGATCGTCGACGCAGCCCTGTACCGCGACGGCCGCCGGACGGAGTACGGCGGCGACCTCTCGCGCTCCCTCGCGGAGGCGCGGGCGGTCGGCGACGCCTTCCTCTGGGTGGGTCTCCACGAGCCGACCGAGGCCGAGTTCGCCCATGTGACGTCGGAGTTCGCGCTGCACCCGCTGGCGGTCGAGGACGCGCTGAAGGCGCATCAGCGGCCGAAGCTGGAGGTCTACGACGACTCGCTGTTCGTCGTGCTGAAGCCGGTCCTGTACGAGCCGGAGAGCGACCGCGTGTCGTCCGGGGAGCTGATGCTGTTCCTCGGCGACTCGTTCGTGGTGACGGTGCGGCACGGCGAGGGCGCGCCCCTGGCGGCCGTGCGCAAGCGTCTGGAGACCCACCCGGACGTGCTGCGGCACGGGCCGACGTCGGTGCTGTACGCGGTGAGCGACGCGGTGGTGGACCACTACCTGGACGTGGCCGGCGAGCTCCAGATCGACCTGGAGGGGCTGGAGGCCGCCGTCTTCGCGCCGGGCGGCACGGGGACGGCGAACACGGCGGAGCGGATCTACACGGCGAAGCGGCAGGTGCTGGAGTTCCGCCGGGCCTCCGGGCCGCTGGCGGCGCCGATGGCCCGGCTGTCGGCGGGCACGGTGCCGTTCGTGAACGAGGAGTCGCAGCCGTTCTTCCGGGACGTCAACGACCATCTGACGCGGGCCAACGAGCAGGTGGAGGGGCTGGACCGGCTGCTGTCGGACGTGCTGTCGGCGCATCTGGCGCAGATGGGGGTCCGGCAGAACGACGACATGCGGAAGATCTCGGCCTGGGCGGCGATGGCGGCGGTGCCGACGATGGTGGCCGGGGTCTACGGCATGAACTTCGACCACATGCCGGAGCTGCACTGGACGTGGTCGTACCCGGCGGTGATCGCGGTGATGGCGGTCGTCGAGGTGGGACTGTACCGCCTGTTCAAGCGGCGCGGCTGGCTGTGAGCCGCCCGCCGCCCGGCACCCGTCCGGCGGGGGCCGGACGGGTGCCGGGCGGCGGGCGGGCGGGCGGGTCAGAAGGCGGGGGCCGGGACGGCGGGGCCGCCGAGGGCGTCGAGCCGTTCGGGCATCCGCAGGCCGACCATCCGGTGCCAGCCGGCCGCGCGCTCGTAGGCGTACATGCCGTGGATGCCGGCGGCGAGCAGCGCGCTCTTGGGCTTCGGCCAGCCCAGGATGCGGCCCATGTGCCGCATCACGGCGAGGCTGACGTCGCGGTAGACCTGGATCTCGGCGAGCGCCGAGGCGCGCAGGGTGCGATGGATGAGCCGGCCGTGGCCCGCGCGTGCGAGCCGGAGCAGTTCCTCGTGGCAGTAGGCGAGGTGGTTGTCCTCGTCGTTGCAGATCATGCGGATGGCCTTGCCGAGCTCCGGGTGGTCGCCGAAGTACTTCACCAGGAGCTGCATCTGGGCGGCGGCGCGTTCCTCGGTGACCCTGCTGTGGGCGAGGTAGACGACGACGTCCTCCTCGGTGAGGGGTTCGTCGCGGCGGAGCTTGTCGTGCGCGAGGCCGATGCCGCGCCGCTCCAGGAGCATCGTGTAGTCGGTGTCCGGCGGCACGGGGACGGGTGCGAGGCCGCGCTTGCGCATGAGGGCGTGGAAGATCCGGCCGTGCTTGTCCTCGTCGGCGCCGTGCCGGGTGATCTTCGGGGTGAGGTCCCGCATGGCGGGGGCGACGAGGGCGGCGATCCGGGCGTTCTCCCAGCCGCCCTGCGACTCGCCGCTGGCGGCGATCGAGCAGAAGAGCCGGAACGCCTCGTCGTCGTCGATGATCTCCTGGAACACGCTTCTGGCCGTGAGCATCGCTGCCACCTCCCTGCGGACGTCCGCGCGCTCCGCGGGTCCGGCAGACCGAGTCAAATGCGGTCCGGGACGGCGGGCAACAGGAGGGCTTCCGGGTATCGGCCGAAAGAGTGAGGCGCGGGGCCGTAACCGGGGGCGCGGTGGCGCGTTGAAGGGCATGACGGCCGTGGCGGGGAAGACCCCCGAGCCCCCACCACGGCCGCAGATCTTTCAGGCGCGCTCTAGGCGAGGCCGGCGCGCTCCAGGGCGTCGACACCGGCGCGCAGGGCGGTCAGGCGCTCGTCGAGGGTGAAGCCGGCGGGCGCCAGGGTCAGGGTGGTGACACCGGCCTCCGCGTAGGCGGTCATGCGGTCCGCGATCCGGTCGACGGTGCCGAGCAGGGCGGTCTGGTCGATGAGGGTGCGGGGCACGGCGGCCGCGGCGCCCGTCTTGTCGCCGGCCAGGTACTTGTCCTGGATCTCGGCGGCCTCCTTGTCATAGCCCATGCGCCGCGCGAGCTGGTTGTAGAAGTTCTGCTTGCGGCTGCCCATGCCGCCCACGTAGAGGGCGGTGTACGGGCGGAACACGTCGGCCAGCGCGTCGACGTCGTCGCCGACGGCGAGCGGCAGCGTCGGGCACACGTCGAAGCCGTCCATGGTCAGGCCGGCCTTCTCGCGGCCCGCCCGGAGCGGCTTCAGGGCGGTCTCCTCCAGGTGCTCGGCGGAGGGGAAGATCAGCAGGGCGCCGTCGGCGATCTCGCCGGTCTGCTCCAGGTTCTTCGGGCCGATCGCGGCGATGTAGAGCGGGATGTGCTCGCGCTGCGGGTGGACGGTCAGCTTGATCGGCTTGCCGGGGCCGCCGGGCAGCGGGAGCGTCCAGTGCTCGCCGTCGTGGGTCAGCCGCTCGCGGGACATCGCCTTGCGGACGATCTCCACGTACTCGCGGGTGCGGGCGAGCGGCTTGTCGAACTTCACGCCGTACCAGCCCTCGGAGACCTGCGGGCCCGAGACGCCGAGGCCGAGGCGGAAGCGGCCGCCGGAGAGCGAGTCGAGGGTGGCGGCGGTCATCGCCGTCATCGCGGGCTGGCGGGCCGGGATCTGCATGATCGCCGAGCCGACGTCGATCCGCTCCGTCTTCGCGGCGACCCAGGACAGCACGGTGGGCGCGTCGGAGCCGTACGCCTCCGCCGCCCAGCACACGTCGTAGCCGAGGCGGTCGGCCTCCTGGGCCACGGCCAGATTGTCGCCGTCCATGCCGGCGCCCCAGTAGCCGAGGTTGATGCCGAGCCGCATGTCCACACACCCCTTACCCATGAGTAACGTCACTGGGTCCGGACTCTAGCGCGCCGCCCCCGCATCCGTCAGGAGCCCGCCGCCGCGCCGCCGTCCACAGGTTCTGTCCACAGGGTCTCCGCGCCCGCGGCACCGGCCAGTAAGGTCCCGCCCATGGAGCAGAGGCATCTCGGACGTACCGGCCTGCGCGTCTCGCGCATCGGGCTCGGCACGCTCACCTGGGGGCGGGACACCGACGAGCACGACGCCGCCGAGCAGTTGAAGGCGTTCTGGGACGCGGGCGGCACGCTCGTGGACACCGCCGACGTGTACGGCGGCGGCGAGGCGGAGTATCTGCTCGGGCGGCTCATGGAGCGGCTGGTGCCGCGCCGCGACCTGGTCCTGTCCACCAAGGCCGGCAGCGTCCCGGACCCCGACCGGCGCACCGACGGCTCGCGCGGCCACCTCCTCGCCGCCCTCGACGCCTCCCTCGCCCGGCTCGGCACCGACCACGTGGACCTCTGGCAGCTGCACGCCTACGACCCGCACACCCCCCTGGAGGAGTCGCTGCAGGCGCTCGACATCGCGGTGCGCACCGGCCGGGCGCGGTACGCGGGCGTGGCGAACTTCTGCGGCTGGCAGCTCGCCAAGGCGGGCACCTGGCAGCTGGCCGGCGACCGGACCCGGCTCGCCGGGGCCCAGCTGGAGTACTCGCTGCTCCAGCGGGGCGTCGAGCGGGAGGTGCTGCCGGCCGCGATCGACCTCGGCATAGGCCTGCTGCCGTCGTCGCCGCTCGGCCGGGGCGTCCTCACCGGCAAGTACCGCGGCGGCACCCCGTCCGACTCCCGGGGCGCGTCCGAGGCCCTGGCGCCGTTCGTGGAGCCGTACCTGGACGAGGCCGCGAGCCGGATCGTGGAGGCGGTCAGCACCGCCGCCGACGGACTCGCCACCAGCCCGCTGCACGTGGCGCTCGCCTGGGTCAGGGACCGGCCCGGGGTGACCGCTCCGATCGTCGGCGCGCGCACGGCGCGGCAGCTCACGGCCGCGCTGTCGGTGGAGGGCCTTAGTCTTCCTGACGAGATCTGCCGGGCTTTGGACGATGTGTCCGCGCCCGTGCACCGCTATCCGGATCACGACTGGAGCACCTTGTGACCGAGCCTTCCGGGGAGACCGCGCCCGAGGCACCCGAGGACACCGCCCCCGAGGACGGCGCGCGGACCGCCGCGCCCGCGCCCGCCGAGGACACCGCGACCGCCGGGACATCGGCGGGGCCGGAGCGCCCGGAGGAGCCCGGGGAGCCGGCGGAGGCGAGCGCGACGGAGGACGAGCCGACAGGGGACGAGCCGAGGGGGGACGAGTCGGCGGAGGGTCCCGCGGCGGACCCCGCCGTCCCGGGGGACGACACCCCGGCGGACGGCGAGGGCGCGGCCGGGGACGACGGCGCGGCGCCGGAGCTGAGCGAGGCGCAGGCGGAGCTGGCGGCCCAGCGCGAGCTGCGCGCCCGGATCGAGGCGCGGAAGGCCGAGAAGGCCGGGCCGGTGGAGAGCGGTGCCAAGCTGAGCGGGACCGCCGCCGACCTGCTCGCCGCCGTACGGGCCGTGGAGGGCGGGGCCGCGTCCGGCGGCGCCTTCTTCGCCCCGGCGCCCGAGCCGGTCCGCCCCGCGCGGCCGGCCGAGACCACCGTCCGTCCGCCCGCCCCGCCCGCGCCGGCCGCGCCGACGGCCGGGGCGCTCGCGGGGATCCGCGAGGTGCTGGCCCGGGGCGGCGCGCCCGAGGCGCTGGCCGGTCAGGTCGCCACCGCGCTCGGCGAGCAGGCCGCCGGCGCCCTCACCGAGGACCCGTGGCGGCTGCTGGCCGTCGCCGGGGTGCGGCCCGAGCAGGCCGACGGCTTCGCGCGGGCGCTGCTCGGCGGGGCCTGCGGCCCGGACGATCCGCGGCGGGCCGTCGCCCTGACCGTGTGGCTGCTCGACCGGGCCGCGCTCCAGGGCCACACCGCGCTGCCGCTGGACGAGGTACGGGCCGGACTGGCCCGGCACGGCGTCCCGGACCCGGAGAAGGCCGTCGCGACGGCGATCACCGAGGGTGCCGTGCTGGTGTTCCAGGAGGAGGACGGCCCGGAGGACGGGGCGCCGGAGGAGACCGCGGCCGACGAGGAGGCAGGGGGCGCGCCAGAGGGCCCGTCGGAGCCGCCGCTGCTCGGCCTCGAGCGGTACGCGCTCGCCGAGGAGAGCCTGGCGGACGGTCTGGCCCGGCTGGTGCGCACCGTGACGGCCGAGGAGTGGGACGGCGAGGAGCTGGCGCGGGCCGTCGGCGCGCACGGCCTGGTGGCGCACACCGGCGGCGAGGCCGCCCGCGCCGAGCCGCTGGCCCTGGCCGCCGCGGCCCGGGAGCGCGGGCTGCGGGTCCTGGTCACCGTGCACGACGCGGAGCGGCTCAGCGAGGAGGAGCGGGCCGCCGGGACGGCCGTGCCGCTCGCCGCGCTGCTGGCCGGGACGGCCGGGCCGGGACGGGACGAGGAGGGCGCGCTCGCCCTGGACCTGCTGGTGGTGCTGGACGCCCCGCAGCTGGACGTGGAGACGGGCGCGATGCTCGTCGAGGCGCTGCCGGACGGCTGCCGGCTGGTGCTCAGCGGCGACCCGGCCGTGCTGGGGTCGGCCGGTCCCGGCGCGGTCCTCGCGGACGTGCTGGCGGCCCGCGTCTGCCCGCGCGTGGCCTCCCGGCGCCCCGACCCGGGGCCGATCGGCGAGCTGGTGTCGGGCGTCGGCGTCGGCGAGCTGAACCAGGTCGAGGCCCCCGGCAAGGAGGTCGTGATCGTCCCGGTGCGGGACGCCGGGGAGGCCGTGCACCGCACGGTCCAGCTGGTCGCCGAGTCGGTGCCGCGCGCCTTCGGGCTGACGCCCGAGCAGACCCGGGTGATCACCGTCGGCCACGGCGGCTCGGCGGGCACGCGCGCCCTGAACACGGCCCTGAAGCAGCGGCTGAACCCCGGCCCCGGCCGCTTCGGCGGCTTCGACCCGGGCGACCGGGTGGCGTACGCGCCGGTGCCGGGCCGGACGGTGTCGGGCACGGTCCTGGGGGCCGACGCCGAGGGGCTGCGGCTGCGCACCGCGGACGGCGAGGTCGTCGTCCCGAAGGAGCGCGTGGAGTCGGCGCTGCGGCACGGCTGGGCGCTGACCGCGCACCAGGCGGCCGGCGGGCGCTGGCCCGCGGTGGTCGTGGTGCTGCCGGGCGACGCGGCGCCGGGCCTGAGCCGGCCGTGGGTCTACACCGCCTTCGGACGGGCCGAGCGCCATCTGTCGGTGGTGCACGGCGTGGACCAGGCGCTGCCCCGCGCGGTGGCCGAGGGTCTCGCGCCGGCGCGGACGACCCGGCTGCGCCCGCTCCTGGCCGCTCCCGGCGGGGAGTGACGGCAGCCGGAAGCACGGGACGCCGGAGGGCCGGAACATCACGCGTGGATGTTCCGGCCCTCCGGTGTCCTCCCCGGCGGGTCAGCGGCCGGCGCCGCCGGCCTCCCGCGCCGCGACGGCCCCGTCGTCGCGGTCCTCCTCGTCGTCCTCGTCGTCGAAGACGGAGCTGATGTCGAAGCGGCACACGATCCGCTCCGGGTCGGCCTGGTCGAAGGGGGCGGCCAGCCACTCCCCCGGTTCCGGGAGGTCGCCTTCGGCGGTGACCCAGAGCGTGGAGTCGCCCTCCTCCAGGCCGAACTCCCGGTGCCGGGAGGCGATCTCGTCGGGCTCGTACTCCCCGAAGAGGATGCCGAGCGCGGCGGCGGTGGAGCGGGGTCCGTCCTCGTCGGGGTCGAGGTCGGCGACGCGCCGGGCCTGGGCCACGAGCCGGGGCGGCTCGGCGACGGCGTAGTCGCGGCGGATCAGCACGCTGACGGCGTGCGGTTCGTCAGGTCCGGCGTACGGGGGGAGCTTGTCGTCGGCCCCGGGGATCTCGAAGGGGGTCACCTCGTCGTAGCGGTCGTAGAGGAGTTCGTCATAGGTCTCGGCGGCCGCGGCGAGGGCGTTGAACGCCTCGTACACGCCCGTGTCGTCGTCCCCCGTGCGGCGTTCGACCGCCGCGAGGTGGCGGTCCAGTGCGGTCTTGACCGCCTCTGCGGCGGCACGTACCTCGGCAGCGGTGGGCTGCGCAGCATCAGACATGGGACAGACGCTATCCGTACCGGGCCGGTGCCCGCACAATAGATACCGATGCCGGAATACGAATTTGTCGACGTGTACGTGCCGCGCGGTGTCTCCCGGAAGGAGACCGCGCGGCTTCTGACCGACCACGCGGAGTACGGGCACTGGGAGTTGGACCGACTCACCCTGCGCCGGGACGGCAGCCGCAGAGTGCGGCTGAAGCGGCGGATCATCCGTCAGCTCCGCGCGACCTGGTGAGGGACGCGGAAGGGGCCCCGCGTGACGCGGGGCCCCTTCGCGTTCCGGCCGGTGCGGCTCAGGCGCCGCGGCGGGAGCGGCGGTAGACCAGCGAGCCGGCCAGCAGCATGCCGGCGGCGGCCGGGACGATCACGCCGAGCGGCGCGGAGGACCCGGTCTCGGCGAGCTCGTCCTGCGGGGCCGGCGGCGGCGTGAGCTGCGGCCCGGGGTGGTTCGACCCGCCGTCCGAGCTCGGCGGCACCCCGGGAGTGCCGGGGGTGCCAGGAGTCCCGGGAGTCCCCGGCGTACCGGGAGTGCCGGGGGTACCGGGAGTGCCGGGCGTCCCGGGCGTACGCGGCGTGCCGGGCGTACCCGGGGTCCCCGGCGTACCGGGGGTGCCGGGAGTACCGGGCGTGCCCGGGGTGCCGGGGGTCTCCGGCTCCTCCCCGTAGCCGCCCGGCTCCTCGCCGTACCCGCCCGGCTCCTCCTCGCCGTAGCCGGTGTCGGGGGTTCCGGTGGTGGCGCAGTCGTTGCCCGCGGCGGGGTTGCCGAGGCCGATGCCGGTGACGCTGTTGCCGCACACGTTCACCGGCACGTCGACCGGCACCACCACGGTGTTGCCGGAGGCCACGCCCGGGGAGTCGGTCGCCCCTGCCTCGCCGGACGCGCCGGAGCCCGGGGTGCCGGGGCTCGCCTGCGCGGGGATGTTCGCGCAGGAGTTGCCCATCGCCGGGTTGAGGATCCCGACGACGTTCACGGTGTTGCCGCAGGCGTTGACCGGGACGTGGACCGGGACCTGCACGGTGTTCCCGGACGCGACGCCCGGGGAGTTCGCGGCGGTGCCGTTCGCACCGGAGTCCGCCTGCGCGATGCCGCCGCCGAGCGCGAGGACGCCGCCCGCCGCGGCGACGGTGATGATGCTCTTGCGCGTGACCTGTCGCATGGTTGCTTACCTGCCTTCTCGGCGATGTCGCCTGATCGGCGTGGAGTGGGGGCCACCGGGCCCGTGCCCGGGGCGGAATGGCCACCGGCCCCGGAGTGCATGGCACGCACTCCGGGGCCGGACGGCTCACGCCCTCAAGGGGCGGGGCACAACGTCAGGCGTTGACGCAGGTGTTGCCGAAGGCGGGGTTCAGCAGACCGATCACGGAGACCGTGTTGCCGCAGACGTTCACCGGAACGTGAACCGGGACCTGCACGACGTTGCCCGAGAGGACACCGGGGGAGCCGATGGCCGCACCCTGGGCACCCGCGTCGGCGACGGCCATGCCCGCGCCCGCGAGAACCAGACCGCCGGTGGCAGCCGCAGCAGCGACGACCTTCTTGATCATTATTCCTCCTAGTTGACAATGCGGCCCCAGCCGCGGACCGCATCACCTGTAACGAGGGGGAAGGTTGGGGGCTACGAGCCCCCGGGTGCATTCACTCTTTCCGGGCAAACCCAAACAGACGGCCGAATTCGGGAGGCCGGCGGCCGGTCAGCAGGCGTCGAGGAAGCGGTCCAGGACGCGCACGCCGAACTTCAGGCCGTCGACGGGCACCCGCTCGTCCACGCCGTGGAACATGCCGGCGAAGTCCAGCTCCGGCGGCAGCTGGAGCGGGGCGAAGCCGAAGCAGCGGATGCCGAGGTCGTCGAAGGACTTGGCGTCGGTGCCGCCGGAGAGCATGTACGGGACGGCGCGGGCGATCGGGTCCTCGGCGCGCAGGGCGAGCTGCATGGCGTCGACGAGGGCGCCGTCGAAGCTGGTCTCCAGGGCCTTGTCGCCGTGCACGTCCTCGCGCTTGACCCGGGGGCCGAGGATGCGGTCGAGGTCGGCCAGGAACTCCTCCTCGTAGCCGGGCAGGAAGCGCCCGTCGACGTGGGCGGTGGCCTGGCCGGGGATGACGTTCACCTTGTAGCCGGCGCCGAGCATGGTGGGGGCGGCGGAGTTGCGCAGGGTGGCGCCGACCATCTTGGCGATGCCGCCGAGCTTGGCCAGGGTGGCGTCCATGTCCTCGGGGTCGAGCGGGGTGCCGAGCGCGTCGGACAGCTCGTCGAGGAAGCTGCGGACGGTCTTGGTGACGCGGACCGGCCACTGGTGGCGGCCGAGCCGGCCGACGGCCTCGCACAGCTCGGTGATGGCGTTGTCGGAGTTGGTCATGGAGCCGTGGCCCGCCGTGCCCTCGACGGTGAGCCGCATCCAGTGCATGCCCTTCTGGGCGGTCTCCACCAGATAGAGCCGCAGGTTCTCGTTGACCGTGAACGAGAAGCCGCCGACCTCGCCGATCGCCTCGGTGACGCCGTCGAAGAGGTCGCGGTGGTGGTCGACCAGGTGCCGGGCGCCGTACGTGCCGCCGGCCTCCTCGTCGGCGAGGAAGGCGAGGACGACGTCGCGCGGGGGCTTGCGGCCGCTGCGCAGCCGGTCGCGGACGACCGCGAGGGTCATCGCGTCCATGTCCTTCATGTCGACGGCGCCGCGGCCCCAGACGCAGCCGTCCGCGACCTCGCCGGAGAAGGGGTGGTGGGTCCAGTCCTCGGCGTTGGCCGGGACGACGTCGGTGTGGCCGTGGATGAGCAGCGCGGGCCGGGACGGGTCCTCGCCCTCGATGCGGGCGACGGTGGAGGCACGCCCCCGGTGCGACTCGATGATCTTCGGCTCCAGGCCGACCTCGGCGAGCTTCTCGGCGACGTACTCCGCGGCGGCCCGTTCGCCGGGGCCTGAGTGGTCGCCGTAGTTGCTGGTGTCGATGCGGATGAGGTCCCGGCAGAGGTCGACGACCTCGTCCTCACCCGAGACGGTCCGGCCGGTGTTCGACTCGCTCACGCTGCTTCCTCCCACGACGTGCCCCACTGCCTGCTGGTGGTCGCCCCCATCCTCCCGCGCCCCCGCCCCGGCGGCGCAAGGGCGTCCACCGGCCGACACACCGCCGACACATGCCGAGACGGCGTGCCGGACGGGGCGGGCGGGGCCCCCGGGGCGGGTGCGGGGGTGGTGATCGGCCACCCCGAATGTTTGCTATGGTTTTCCTCGTCGGAACGGCCCAGCGCCGCGAGACACACACCCTGTCCGGGTGGCGGAATGGCAGACGCGCTAGCTTGAGGTGCTAGTGCCCTTTATCGGGCGTGGGGGTTCAAGTCCCCCCTCGGACACCAGCAGGAAAGTCCCGGTCGAGTCTCTCGGCCGGGACTTTCGCGTATCCCGGACGCAGAGGACGTGACTGAGCGGTGCGGAGGAAGAGGGTGCCGGCCGCGCCGCTGCCGCAGCGGGACGGGATCGATCCGGTGCGGGTGCGGCTCCCGGAGGATCCGGAGGGCGCCTGGCCGACCGTGGGGGCGTATCTGCTCGGGCGGTACGGGGCGGCGGTCGGCGCGGAGCGGATCGGCGCGATGCTGGACGCGGGGCGGTTCGTGGGGGCCGACGGGCGGGCGGCGGCGGGCTCGGAGCCGTACGAGCCGGGGCGGTGGCTGTGGTTCCACCGGGACCTGGTGCCCGAGGAGCGGGTGCCGTTCGAGATCGGGGTGGTCCACCGGGACGAGCGGATCGTGGTCGCGGACAAACCGCACTTCCTGGCGACGACCCCGCGCGGGCGGCACGTGACCGAGACGGCGATGGCGCGGCTGCGGGCCGGGCTGGGACTGCCGGCGCTCCAGCCGGCGCACCGGCTGGACCGGCTGACGGCCGGGCTGGTGCTGTTCGTGGTGCGGCCGGAGGACCGGGGGGCGTACCAGCTGCTCTTCAAGGAGCGGCGGGTGCGCAAGGAGTACGAGGCGGTGGCGGCGTACGACCCGGGGGTGGCGCTGCCGGTGACGGTGCGGAGCCGGATCGAGAAGGAGCGGGGAGTGCCGGCCGCCCGGGAGGTGCCGGGCGAGCCGAACGCGGTGAGCCGGATCGAGCTGGTGGCGCACGGGGGCGGGCTCGGGCGGTACCGGCTGCTGCCGGAGACCGGGAAGACGCATCAGCTGCGGGTGCACATGAACGCGCTGGGGCTGCCGATCCTGGACGATCCGCTGTATCCGGTGGTGCGTGAGGACGGGCCGGAGGACTACCGGCGCCCGCTGCGGCTGCTGGCGCGGGCGCTGGAGTTCACCGACCCGGTCACGGGCGAGGAGAGGCGGTTCGTCAGCCGCCTCTCGCTCAGTGGCCCCGCCTGATCCACTCCTCCAGGTGCGGGGCCTCGGCGCCGATGGTGGTGGAGTCGCCGTGGCCGGTGCGGACGACCGTCTCCGGCGGGAGGGTCAGGAGCTTCTCCCGGATCGAGCCGACGATGGTGGGGAAGTCCGAGAAGGACCGGCCGGTGGCGCCGGGGCCGCCCTGGAAGAGGGTGTCCCCGGTGAAGACCGTGCCCAGGTCCCGGGCGTACAGGCAGACCGCTCCGGGGGCGTGACCGGGGGTGTGGAGGACCCTCAGGTCGGTGCCGGCGATGGTGAGGACCTGCCCGTCGGCGAGGTCGCCGTCGGGGGTGTGGTCGGGGTGGGTGAGCTTCCACAGCGGCTGGTCGGCGGGGTGGAGCAGGACGCGGGCGCCGGTGGCGGCGGCGAGCGCGGGGGCGGCGCCGACGTGGTCGTCGTGGGCGTGGGTGCAGACGATGGCACGCAGGGTGCGGCCGTCGAGGGCGGCGAGGATGGCCGCGGGGTCGTGGGCGGCGTCGATGACGATCGCCTCGGTGTCGTCGCCGACGATCCAGACGTTGTTGTCGACGTCCCAGGTGCCGCCGTCGAGGCTGAAGGTGCCGGAGGTGACCAGGTGGTCGACGCGGGCGGTCATCACAGCACCACCACCGAGCGGAGGACGTCGCCCTCGTGCATGCGGGCGAACGCCTTCTCGACCTCGCCGAGGGCGATGGTCTCGGTGACGAAGGCCCCGAGGTCGACGCGGCCCTGCCGGTGCAGGTCGATGAGCATCGGGAAGTCACGGGACGGCAGGCAGTCGCCGTACCAGGAGGACTTGAGGGAGCCGCCGCGGCCGAAGACGTCGAGGAGCGGGAGCTCCAGCTTCATCTCGGGGGTGGGGACGCCGACGAGGACGACGGTGCCGGCGAGGTCGCGGGCGTAGAACGCCTGGGTGTACGTCTCCGGGCGGCCGACGGCCTCGATGACGACGTCGGCGCCGAAGCCGTCGGTGAGCTCGCGGATCGCCTCGACGGGGTCGGTGGCGCGGGAGTCGACGGTGTGGGTGGCGCCCATCTCCTTCGCCTTGGCCAGTTTCCGCTCGTCGATGTCGACGGCGATGATCTTCGCGGCGCCGGCGAGGCGGGCGCCGACGACGGCGGCGTCGCCGACGCCTCCGCAGCCGATGACGGCGACGGTGTCGCCGCGGGTGACGTTCCCGGTGTTGATCGCGGCGCCGATGCCGGCCATCACGCCGCAGCCGAGGAGTCCGGCGATCTCGGGGGCGACGGCCGGGTCGACCTTGGTGCACTGGCCGGCGGCGACGAGGGTCTTCTCGGCGAAGGCGCCGATGCCGAGGGCCGGGGTGAGCTCGGTGCCGTCGAGCAGGGTCATCCGCTGCTTCGCGTTGTGGGTGTCGAAGCAGTACCAGGGGCGGCCCCGGCGGCAGGCGCGGCACTGGCCGCAGACGGCCCGCCAGTTGAGGATCACGTAGTCGCCGGGGGCGACGTCGGTGACGCCCTCGCCGACCGACTCCACGACGCCGGCGGCCTCGTGGCCGAGGAGGAACGGGAAGTCGTCGTTGATCCCGCCCTGCTTGTAGTGGAGGTCGGTGTGGCAGACGCCGCACGCCTGGACCTTCACGACGGCCTCGCCGGGGCCCGGATCGGGGACGACGACCGTCTCGATCCGCACCGGCTCGTTCCGTCCCGGGGAGACGACCCCCCGCACGTGCTGTGGCATCGCTGGCTTCCCTTCGGCCGAGAGGATCTTGTAAGCCTCCTGCGTACCACTATCTCCTGATAAAAGGCGAGACCCCCGCAGGCCTGGCCCGCGGGGGTCCGCCGCTCCCGTGGGGGGAGTCGAGGGGTGCCTCAGTCCTGGCGCGCGGAGGTCTCGCGGACCCGGCGGCGGACCAGGAACCAGCCGCCGACGAGCGCCGCGGCGATCAGCGGCAGGCAGTTCACGGTGGTGCGGCCGATGCCGCCGTCCATCCACATGAGGACGATGACGGAGGCGAGGAAGACCAGCGTCACGATCTGGGTGTACGGGGCCCAGGGCAGCCGGTAGGCGGGGCGGGTGAGCCGGCCCTGCTCGGCGCGGCGGACGAAGAGCAGCGAGCAGACCATGATCATGGCCCAGGTGCCGATGATGCCGATGGAGGCGAAGTTCAGCACCAGCTCGAAGGCGTCCTCGGGCATCACGAAGTTGAGGAAGACGCCGGCGACGCCGAAGCCGGCGGTGAGCAGGATGCCGCCGTAGGGCACGCCGCCCTTGTTCATGACGCCGGTGAACTTGGGCGCGGAGCCGGCCAGCGACATGGAGCGCAGGATGCGGCCGGTGGAGTACAGGCCGGAGTTGAGGCTGGAGAGGGCGGCGGTGAGGACGACGAGGTTCATCACGCCGGCGGCGCCGGGGATGCCCAGCTTGTCGAAGACGGTGACGAAGGGGCTCTGGTCGCCGGAGTAGGCGGTGTACGGGAGGATCAGCGCGAGCAGGACGACGGAGCCGACGTAGAAGAGGCCGACGCGCCACATGATCGAGTTGATCGCCTTCGGCATGATCTTCTCGGGGTTCTCGGTCTCGCCGGCGGCGACGCCGCAGAGCTCGACGGAGGCGTAGGCGAAGACGACGCCCTGGATGAGCAGGAGCATCGGCATCATGCCGTTGGGGAAGAGGCCGCCGTTGTCGGTGATGTTGGCGAGGCCGGGGGTGGAGCCGCCGACGTCGTGGGAGGTCACGACGAGGTAGATGCCGACGAGCATGAAGGCGACGAGCGCGGCGACCTTGATGATCGCGAACCAGAACTCCATCTCGCCGAAGTACTTCACCGAGATGAGGTTGGCGGCGAGGACGACCGCGAGGGCGATGAGGGCGAGGATCCACTGGGGGACGTCGCTGAACATCGACCAGAAGTGGGCGTAGGTGGCCGCGGCGGTGATGTCGGCGACGGCGGTGGTCGACCAGTTGAGGAAGTAGAGCCAGCCGGCCGTGTAGGCGCCCTTCTCGCCCATGAACTCGCGGGCGTAGGAGACGAAGGCGCCGGAGGACGGGCGGTAGAGCACGAGCTCGCCGAGGGCCCGGACCACGAAGAAGGCGAAGACGCCGCAGACCGCGTACGCGATGAAGAGCGAGGGGCCGGCGCTGGCCATCCGGCCGCCGGCGCCGAGGAAGAGCCCGGTGCCGATGGCGCCGCCGATGGCGATCATGTTGATGTGCCGGGACTTGAGGTCCTTGCGGTATCCGGCGTCGCCGGCGTCCACGTGGGGGGAGGCGGCCGTGTTCGCCGGGGCGGCGGACAGCGGCTCGGCCGCGGTGACGCGGTCAGTCATGGAGTTGTTCGCCTTCGTGAGGGGGTCGGGTGTGCGGTACCCGGCCGGGCGGGGAGCTCCTTCGTGGGGGTCGTCCTCGCACGGCCAGCCGACATCCTCACGGCAAGGCCCGCTCACTGACTGTGAGCGAACTCACTGAACGCCCGGATTTGAGCTAGTTCAGAGGTTACGCAGTGCTGTACGGCGTACGACGGGACGGTGCCGTCACGGCGCCAGGACGTCCAGCTCGCGGAGCGCGCCGACGGCGATCTCGCGGGTCAGCGCCTCGGCGCGGGCGGCGTCACGCTCCCGGACGGCCTCGGCGACCTGGACGTGGAGGGTGACGGCGGCCGGGTCGGGGTCCTCGAACATCACGTGGTGGTGGGTGCGGCCGGTGAGGACCTCGGCGACCACGTCGCCGAGGCGGGCGAACATCTCGTTGCCGGAGGCGTTCAGGACCACCCGGTGGAAGGCGATGTCGTGGACGAGGTACGCCTCCAGCTGTCGGCCGCGCGAGGTCGCGACCATGCCGAGGGCCTGCTCGGTGAGCTCGCGGCACTGGGCCGGGGTGGCGTGCAGGGCGGCGAGCCCGGCCGCGACCGGCTCGACGGCGGAGCGCAGCACGGTGAGGGAGCGGAGCTGGCGGGGACGGTCGGCGCCGGCCAGCCGCCACCGGATGACCTGGGGGTCGTACACGTTCCAGCTCTCGGTGGGCAGGACCGTGACGCCGACCCGGCGGCGGGACTCCACCAGGTGCATCGACTCCAGGACGCGGACGACCTCGCGGACGACGGTGCGGGAGACGTCGAAGCGCTGGGCGAGCTCGTCGGTGCGCAGCACGGTGCCGGGCGGGTACTCCCCCGCGGTGATGGCGAGGCCCAGGGTGGCGAGCACGTGCGCGTGGAGCCCCTGGGCCGATGTCGTCATGGTGCTCACCCTATGCGGGCGCGGTCGGGTGATCACCTCGGGAATGAAAAGTACGACTTTTATGTCACAGCCTCTTGAATACGTCGTACTCAATAGGTTTCATGAGCGCGACGGATCGATGTCGAGAAGACAGCACCGATGTCGAAGAAGACAGCGAGGCACCCCTCATGAGCACCACCCCCCACACCGCCGCTCCCCCGGTCGTCGTCGTCATGGGCGTCGCCGGGACCGGCAAGACGACGATCGGTCCGCTGGTCGCCGAGGCACTCGGCCTCCCCTACGCGGAGGGCGACGACTTCCACCCGGCGGCCAACGTGGCGAAGATGTCGGCCGGCGTCCCGCTGGACGACGCGGACCGCGAGCCGTGGCTCGACGCCATCGGCGCCTGGGCCCACGACCGGGCCGGGCGCGGCGGGGTGGTGAGCAGCTCCGCGCTGAAGCGGATCTACCGGGACCGGCTGCGCGCGGCCGCGCCCGGGGTCGTCTTCCTTCATCTGACCGGCGACCGGGAGCTGATCGAGCGGCGGATGGCCTCCCGCACGGGCCACTTCATGCCCACCGCGCTGCTCGACTCCCAGTTCGCCACCCTGCAGCCGCTGCAGGACGACGAGGCCGGCGTCGCCGTCGACGTGTCCGGCACCCCCGAGGAGATCACCGGCCGGGCCGTCGCCGCGCTGCGGCGTCTCGCCGGCTGACCTCCCGTCCCCCACCTGCCCGTACGAAGGACACCACCGTGACCAGTCTCAGCGTCGAGACCCTGGCAGCGGACGCCGTCGAACCGATCACCTCGGCCGGCAACGCCCAGCTGGGCATCGCCGTTCTCGCCGGCATCGCCGTCATCGTCCTGCTCATCACCAAGTTCAAGCTGCACGCGTTCCTGGCGCTGACCATCGGGTCGCTCGCGCTCGGCGCGTTCGCCGGTGCCCCGCTCGCGGACACCATCAAGTCGTTCAGCACCGGGCTCGGCAACACCGTGGCCGGCGTGGGCGTGCTCATCGCGCTCGGCGCCATCCTCGGCAAGCTGCTCGCCGACTCGGGCGGCGCCGACCAGATCGTCGACACGATCCTCGCGAAGGCCGGCAAGCGGTCCATGCCGTGGGCGATGGTCCTCATCGCCTCGGTGATCGGTCTGCCGCTCTTCTTCGAGGTCGGCATCGTGCTGCTGATCCCGGTCGTGCTGATGGTCGCCAAGCGCGGCAACTACTCCCTGATGCGGATCGGCGTCCCGGCGCTGGCCGGCCTGTCGGTGATGCACGGGCTGATCCCGCCGCACCCCGGCCCGCTGGTCGCGATCGACGCGGTCGGCGCCAACCTGGGCGTCACCCTCGCGCTGGGTCTGGTCGTCGCGATCCCGACGGTGATCATCGCCGGTCCGGTCTTCTCGAAGTACGCGGCCCGCTGGGTGGACGTCCCCGCGCCGGAGCACATGATCCCGACGCGCCCGTCCGAGGACCTGGAGAAGCGCCCCGGCTTCGGCGTCACGGTCGCCACGGTGCTGCTGCCGGTCGTGCTGATGCTGGTGAAGGCGCTCGTCGACATCGTGGTCGACGACCCCGAGAACGGGGTGCAGAAGGTCACCGACGTCATCGGCTCGCCGCTGATCGCCCTGCTCGCCGCCGTCATAGTGGCGCTGTTCACGCTGGGCCGGGCGGCCGGCTTCACCAAGGAGCGGCTCTCCTCGACGGTCGAGAAGTCGCTGGCCCCGATCGCGGGCGTGCTGCTGGTCGTCGGCGCGGGCGGCGGCTTCAAGCAGACGCTGATCGACATCGGCGTCGGCCAGATGATCCTGGACTTCTCCAAGGACTGGTCGATCCCGGCCCTGCTCCTCGCCTGGCTGATCGCGGTCGCGATCCGGCTCGCGACGGGTTCCGCCACGGTCGCGACGATCTCGGCGGCCGGTCTGGTGGCTCCGCTGGCGGCGGGCATGTCCACCGGTGAGACGGCGCTCCTCGTGCTGGCGATCGGCGCCGGCTCGCTCTTCTTCAGCCACGTCAACGACGCCGGTTTCTGGCTGGTGAAGGAGTACTTCGGCATGAACGTCGGCCAGACGATCAAGACCTGGTCGGTGATGGAGACGATCATCTCGGTGGTGGGCCTGCTGTTCGTGCTGCTGCTGTCGCTGCTGGTCTAGCGGCGCCGGACGCCACGCGAAGGCCCCGGATCTCCTGTGGAGGTCCGGGGCCTTCGCCGTGGGTCAGGCCGTCGCCGCTGCCGCCGCCCGGCCCGCCGCGCGGCCGGAGAAGACGCAGCCGCCGAGGAAGGTGCCTTCGAGGGAGCGGTAGCCGTGGATCCCGCCGCCCCCGAAGCCGGCCGCCTCGCCCGCGGCGTACAGGCCGGGGAGGGGTTCGCCGGTCTCGGTGAGGACCCGGGAGGAGAGGTCGGTCTGGAGGCCGCCGAGGGACTTGCGGGTGAGGATGTTGAGGCGGACGGCGACGAGCGGCCCGGCCTTGGGGTCGAGGATGCGGTGCGGGGCCGCGGTCCGGATCAGCCGGTCGCCGAGGTAACCGCGGGCGCCGCGGATCGCGGTGATCTGGAGGTCCTTGGTGAAGGGGTTGGCGACCTCGCGGTCGCGGGCGGTGATCTCGCGGCGCAGCGCGGCCTCGTCGACGAGGTCCTGGCCGGTGATCCGGTTCATGCCGCGGACGAGGGCGGACAGGTCGTCCTCGACGACGAAGTCGGCGCCCTTGTCCATGAACGCCTGGACCGGGCCGGGGACGTCGGCGCGGGCGCGGACCAGGACGTCGCGGACGGACTTGCCGGTGAGGTCGGGGTTCTGCTCGGAGCCGGAGAGGGCGAACTCCTTGCCGATGATCCGCTTGTCGAGGACGAACCAGGTGTGGTCGTGGCCGGTCCGCATGATGTGTTCGAGGGTGCCGAGGGTGTCGAAGCCGGGGAAGAGCGGCACCGGGAGGCGCTTGCCGGTGGCGTCGAGCCAGAGCGACGAGGGGCCGGGCAGGATGCGGATGCCGTGCCGGGCCCAGATCGGGTTCCAGTTCTCGATGCCCTCGGTGTAGTGCCACATCCGGTCGCGGTTCACGTGCCGGGCGCCGGCCTTCTCCGCGATGCCGAGCATCAGGCCGTCGACGTGGGCGGGGACGCCGGAGAGCAGCTTCGCGGGCGGGGTGCCGAGGCGGGCGGGCCACTGGGCGCGGACCAGGTCGTGGTTGCCGCCGATGCCGCCGGTGGTGACGATCACCGCCTGGGCGCGCAGCTCGAAGGAACCCGTCGCGGTGCGGCTGCTGGCGGTGCCGCGCTCGGCGTCCGAGGGCTCCAGGATCTCGCCGGAGACGGTGTCGACGGTGCCGTCGGTGCGGCCGAGGGCGGTGACGCGGTGGCGGAAGCGGAAGGTGACGCGGCCCCGGGCGGCGCCCTCGCGGACCCGGCGCTCGAAGGGGGCGACGAGGCCGGGGCCGGTACCCCAGGTGATGTGGAAGCGGGGCACGGAGTTGCCGTGGCCGGTGGCGTCGTAGCCGCCGCGCTCCGCCCAGCCGACGACGGGGAAGAAGCGGATCCCGCGCGCGTGGAGCCAGGAGCGCTTCTCGCCGGCGGCGAAGTCGACGTACGCCTCCGCCCAGCGGCGGGCCCAGTCGTCCTCGGGGCGGTCGAAGCCGGCGGTGCCCATCCAGTCCTGGAGGGCGAGCGCGTGGCTGTCCTTGATCCGGAGCCGGCGCTGTTCGGGCGAGTCGACGAGGAACAGGCCGCCGAAGGACCAGTGGGCCTGGCCGCCGAGGGACTGTTCGGGCTCCTGGTCCAGGAGGATCACGGACCGGCCGGCGTCGACCAGTTCGGCGGTGGCGACGAGACCGGCGAGGCCGGCCCCGATGACGATCACATCGGCGTCGTAGGACATGGACGGCATCTTCGATACACCGATGTATCGAGTCAACCTCCCGGACGCGGAAGGATCCCTTCCCTTTTTCTAATGCCGAGCATTAATATGACTGCATGGCCAGGATGTCAGGACCCGGGACCCGGGAGAAGCTGATCCGCGCGGCGGAGGAGCTCTTCGCCGCCCAGGGCGTCGACGGCGCCCAGCTCCGCGACATCACCCGGCTGGCCGGACAGGCCAACCCCTCCGCGGTCCAGTACCACTTCGGCTCCCGCGCCGGACTCCTCGACGCGGTCATGGCCGGCCGGCAGGCCCGCACCGAGCAGGTGCTCGTCTCCCTCGCGTACGACCCCGGCGCCGACGTCCGCGGCCTGGTCACGGCCCTCGTCACCGCCGAGGCCAGCGAGCTGCGCACCGAGCGGGGCCGCCGCTGCCTGCGGGTCTCCGCCCAGCTCAGCCACGAGAGCGGCGTCCGCTCCCGCACCCCGCACCCCACCCTGGCCGGCACCGCCTACTGGGCGCTGATCGAGCGGATCGCCGGCCGGCTCGCCGCCGAGGGGCTGCCCGAACCGCTGCTCCTGGAGCGCCTCGACCTCGCCCTCACGGTGGTCGGCGCGGCGCTCGCCGACCGGGCCCGGCAGTACCTCGACGGGACCGAGCCGCTGACCGGCGAGGAGCTGTTCCTCGCCGACCTCGTGGAGACCACCACCGCGCTGCTCCGGGCCGCACCGCCCCGGAGCGCCTGATCCCGCAGCACCACCCCGAAGGGACCCCGACATGACCGACCTCACCGGCAAGACCGTCCTCATCACCGGCGGCGCCCGCGGCCTGGGCGCCGAGGCCGCCCGCCAGGCCGTCGCCGCCGGCGCGAACGTCGTCGTCACCGACGTCCTCGACGAGGACGGCCGGGCCACCGCCGCGAGCCTCGGCGAGCGCGCCCGCTTCCTCCACCACGACGTCACCTCCGAGGAGCAGTGGGCGGCGGCCGTGGCGTACGCCGTCGCCGAGTTCGGCGGGCTGCACGGCCTGGTGAACAACGCGGGCATCTCCACCGGCGCCCTCCTGGAGACCGAGAGCGTCGAGCACTTCCGCAAGGTCCTCGACATCAACCTCACCGGTGTCTTCATCGGCATGAAGGCCGCGATCCCGGCCATGCGCGAGGCGGGCGGCGGCTCCATCGTCAACATCTCCTCCGCCGCCGGCCTGATGGGCCTCGCGCTCACCGCCGGCTACGGCGCCTCCAAGTGGGGCGTGCGGGGCCTGACGAAGATCGGCGCGGTGGAGCTCGGCACCGCGAAGATCCGCGTGAACTCGGTCCACCCCGGCATGACCTACACCCCGATGACCGCCTCGGTCGGCATCCAGCGCGGCGAGGGCATGTACCCGAACACGCCGATGGGCCGGGTCGGCGAGGCCGGCGAGATCGCCGGCGCGGTCGTCTTCCTGCTCTCCGACGCGGCCTCGTACGTGACCGGCGCCGAGCTGGCCGTGGACGGCGGCTGGACCACCGGACCGACCGTCAAGTACGTCATGGGGCAGTGAGCCGGCCGGTCCGCCGCCCCGGGCTGCTTTGATGGGCGCATGAGCGCCTCCGAGGAAGTACTGGACGTCGTCGACGAGCAGGACCGGGTGGTCGGCCGGGCCCCGCGCGGCGAGGTGTACGCGCGGGGCCTGATCCACCGCTGCGTCTTCGTGCGGGTGCGGGACGCCGAGGGCCGGGTCTTCGTCCACCGCAGAACGCCGGGGAAGCTCGTCTTCCCGTCGATGTACGACCTGTTCGTCGGCGGGGTCGTCGGCGCCGGCGAGTCCTACGACGACGCGGCGCTGCGCGAGGCCGAGGAGGAGCTGGGCGTCTCCGGCCTCCCCCGGCCCGCCTTCCTCTTCAAGTTCCTGTACGACTCCGGCGGCGTCGCCGGGAAGTGGTGGTCGTGCGTGTACGAGGTCCGCTGCGACCTGCCGGTGCGGCCCCAGCCGGAGGAGGTCGCCTGGCACGCCTTCCTCACCGGCGACGAGCTGCGGGACCGGCTGCCGGGCGCGCCCGGCGCCTGGCCGTGGGTGCCGGACGGGCTCGCCGCGTACGAGCGGCTGGTGGCGGGCGGGGACGGGGAGCCGGGCCGCTAGGGTGCCGGAGTGAGTCGATTCGTGCAGAGTCTGCGGCTGTGGTTCGCGCCGCGGCGGATCCGGGACGAGGGCGAGACCCCCGACTACCGCTTCTCGCTCGCCAACGAGCGGACCTTCCTCGCCTGGATCCGGACGGCGCTCGCGCTCATCGGCGGCGGCTTCGCCGTCGACCAGTTCCTGCCGGACCTGCGCTGGGCGGTCCGGGTCGGGCTCGCGCTCGCGCTGCTCGCCGCCGGCGTGCTGTGCTCGCTGCGCGCCGTGAACCACTGGATCCGCTGCGAGCGGGCCATGCGCCGCGGCGAGGACCTGCCCGTCTCCCGCTTCCCGGCCGTCCTGAGCCTCACCGTGGCGGTGGTGGCGGTCGCGATGGTGGTGCTCGTCGTCGTGGGCCGGGCCGGCTAGTGGCCGGCCCGGTGTCCGGGGACGGGACGGCCGCCGCCCGCGATCCCGGGCTCCAGCCGGAGCGCACCCGGCTCGCCTGGCGGCGGACGACGCTGTCGTGGACGGTCGTGGCGGTGCTCGGCGTCAAGCTCGCGCTCCTGGACGGGGCCACCGCCCTGGGCGTGACCGGTCTCGCCCTCGCCGCGCTGCTGTGGGTCGGCTTCCTGGCCGTCGCCCACCGGCGGATCCGCTCCCTCGACACCGCCCGGCCCCGGGTCCTCTCCGCCCGGGGCGCCCTGCTGGCCGCGGGGTGCACGGTGGCGCTGGCGGTGTGCGGGGCGGCGCTGATCTGGTGACGGGCCCGCCCCGGTTCAGGGAACGGTGACCACGACCTTGCCCTGGAGACCGCCCTCGGCGTTGGCGCGCTGGGCGTCGGCCGCGCGTTCCAGGGGGAACGTCTTCGCCACCCGGACGTCGAGGACGCCGTCGTCGGCGAGGTCGGCGAGGGCGTTCAGGTCGGCGGCGTCCGGGCGGACCCAGAAGTACCGGCCGCCGAGCGCCAGGGCCTCGCCGTCGGCGATGGACGCGAGCCGGCCGCCGGGGGCGAGCAGCTTCGCGGCGCGCGGGAGGAAGGGCCCGCCGAGGGTGTCGAGGACCGCGTCCACGCCGTCGGGGGCCAGCTCCCGGACCTGCCGGCCGAAGGTGTCCTCGTCGAGGAGGACGGGCTCGGCGCCGAGTTCGGCGACCCGGTCGCGGCCGGACGCGCGGGCCGCGCCGAGGACCCGGCAGCCGTGGTGGCGGGCGAGCTGGACGGCCATGGACCCGACCCCGCCGGCCGCGGCGAGGACCAGGACCGTCTGCCCCGGGCGTACCGAGAGGGCGGTGTGCAGGGCCTGGTAGGCGGTGAGTCCGGCCAGCGGCAGCCCGGCGGCCTCCTCGAAGGAGTACGTGCGGGGCTTGCGGCCGAGGGTGCGGACGGGGGCGGCGACGTACTCGGCGAAGGTGCCGTGGGAGAGGACGTCCTCCCGGACGTACCCCATGACCTCGTCGCCGGGCGCCCACTCGGTGACGGAGACGCCGGGGCGGACGACGACGCCGGAGACGTCCCAGCCGGGGACGACGGGGAAGACGGCGTCGATCATGCCGTCGAGGTAGCCGGCCTGCGCCTTCCAGTCGACCGGGTTGACGGCCGCGGCCCGGACCTCGACCAGGACCTCGTCGGGCCCCACCTTCGGGTCGGGCAGCTCGCCGTACTCCAGGACCTCGGGGCCGCCGTACCGGCGGTAGCTGATCGCCTTCATGCCACCGACCCTCGGCCGGGACGGCCCGGCCCGCAAGCCGGGCGGGGCAGGCGGGGCACGGGGGCGGCAGATCCGGGCGATTCGGCGGAACCGGTCGTCGTGGCGGCCGGGCGGTGGCAGGCTCCGTCCTGTTCCGGTCGATTCGTCTCGTCTCTTCCCGGGGGAAGCCTGTGCCCGCCACCGACCCGTACGTGGTCACGCTCGCGCCGCACGTCCACGCCTACGTCCAGCCCGACGGCGGCTGGTGCCTGAACAACGCCGGATTCCTCGGTGACGCGGGCGGGTCGCTGCTCGTCGACACCGCCGCCACCGAGCGGCGGGCGCTGCGGCTGCGCGACGCGGTGCGCGCCGCGGGGCTGCCGCTGCCGCACACCGTCGTCACCACCCACCACCACGGCGACCACACCTACGGCAACGGCCTCTTCCGTCCCGGGGCGCGGATCGTCGGGCACGAGAACTGCCGCTCCGAGCAGCTGGCGGCCGGGCACCAGCTGCACCTGCTGTGGCCGGGGACGGACTTCGGCCGGATCGAGATCACGCCGCCCGACGTGACGTACCGCGACCGGCTGACGGTGTACGCGGGCGGGATCGAGGTGCGGGTGGTGCACCCGGGGCCCGCGCACACCCTCGGCGACTCGATCGTGCACCTGCCGGAGCAGGGCGTGGTGTTCACCGGGGACCTGGTCTTCCAGGGCGGGACGCCGTTCGTGCCCATGGGTTCGCTGGCGGGGTCGCTGCGGGCGCTCGGTGTACTGCGGGCGCTGGACGCGGAGCGGGTGGTGCCGGGGCACGGGCCGGTGACGGACCCGGGGGCGTACGACGCCACCGAACGGTATCTGCGGTGGGTGGCGGAGCTGGCCGCGGAGGGGCGCGCGAAGGGCGATCCGCCGCTGGAGACCGCCCGCCGGGCGGAGCTCGGCGAGTTCGGCGCCTGGCGGGAGAGCGAGCGGCTGGTGGCGAACCTGCACCGGGCGTACGCGGAGCTGGACGGGCTGCCGGAGGGGCATCCGCTCGACCCGGTGGCCGTGTTCGGCGACATGGCGGCGATGAACGGCGGGGTGCCGGTGGCCTGCCACGCCTGACGTTCCCGGCCGGCACCGGTGGCCGGCGCCTGTGGCCGGTCCCTCTTCCGCGGCCCCTCTGGACGACATACCGACTGGTCGGTCATCATGAACGCCGACCGACCTACCGGAGGTACGCCCGATGAGCCACACCGCCCCGCCACCCGGCCTCGACCCCGAGCGCCTGCGCCGCCACCTGGACCGCGAGCGGCCCGGACTGGTCGCCGGGCCCCTCGACGCCCGGCTGATCGAGGGCGGCCGCTCCAACCTCACGTACGCCGTCACCGACGGCACCCAGCAGTGGGTGGTGCGCCGCCCGCCGCTCGGGCACGTGCTCGCCACCGCGCACGACATGAAGCGCGAACACCGGGTGATCAGCTCCCTCGGCGGGACGGCGGTGCCGGTGCCCGGCACGGTGCTGCTCTGCGAGGACGAGGACGTGCTCGGCGCGCCCTTCTACGTCATGGAGTTCGTCGAGGGCACCCCGTACCGCTCCGCCGCCCAGCTGGCGCCGCTCGGCCCGGAGCGCACCCGCGCCGCCGTCCTCGGGCTGGTCGACACCCTGGTCGACCTGCACGCGGTCGAGCCGGAGGCCGTCGGGCTCGGCGACTTCGGCCGGCCGGAGGGCTTCCTCGACCGGCAGCTGCGCCGCTGGGGCAAGCAGCTCGCCGCCTCCCGGGGCCGCGACCTGCCCGGCATCGAGGAGCTGCACGCCGCCCTCGGCCGGGCGCTGCCCGGCTCCCCCGCGCCGGCGGTGGTGCACGGCGACTACCGGCTCGACAACGTGCTGGTCGGTCCCGACGACCGGATCCGGGCGGTGCTGGACTGGGAGATGTCCACGCTCGGCGACCCGCTGACCGACCTGGGCCTGCTCGTCATGTACAGCACGCCGCTGGACCTGCCCGGCTCCCCCATCTCCACCACCGCGTCCGCCGCCGGCCACCCCCCGGCCGCCGAGCTGGGCGAGCGGTACGCCGCCCGCTCCGGCCGCGACGTCTCCGCCCTGTCCTGGTACACGGCCTTCGCCTGGTTCAAGCTCGCCGTGATCCTGGAGGGCATCCACTACCGCTACACCCTCGGGCAGACCGTCGGCGCCGGCTTCGACCGCATCGGCGACCTCGTCCCCGTCTTCATCGAGCACGGCCTGACCACCCTTCAGGAGGGCTGAACCGCCATGGACTTCTCCTACGACGCCCGCACCGAGGAGCTGCGGGCCCGGCTGCTCGCCTTCATGGACGAGCACGTGTACCCCGCCGAGGCCGTCGCCGAGGAGCAGCGGGCCGGGCTCGCCTCGCCGTGGGACGAACCGCCGGTGGTGGCGGAGCTGAAGGCGGAGGCGAAGCGGCAGGGGCTGTGGAACCTCTTCCTCCCGGACGCGGAGTACGGGGCGGGCCTGACGAACCTCCAGTACGCGCCGCTCGCCGAGATCACCGGCCGCAGCCCGCAGCTCGCGCCGACCGCCCTCAACTGCGCCGCCCCGGACACCGGGAACATGGAGCTGCTCGCCCAGTTCGGCGACGAGGCGCAGAAGAAGCAGTGGCTGGAGCCGCTGCTCGCGGGCGAGATCCGGTCCGCCTTCGCGATGACCGAGCCCGCGGTGGCGTCGTCCGACGCGACCAACATCGAGACCCGGATCCGGCGGGACGGGGACTCGTACGTGATCGACGGGCGCAAGTGGTACATCTCCGGGGCGATGAACCCCGACTGCAAGGTCTTCATCGTGATGGGCAAGACCGACCCGGACGGGGCGGACCTCCGCCGCCAGCAGTCGATGATCCTCGTGCCGCGCGACACCCCGGGCGTCGAGGTGCGCCGGGCGATGCGGGTGTACGGCTACGAGGACCACTACCACGGCGGCCACGCCGAGGTCGTCTTCGAGGACGTGCGGGTGCCCGCGGCGAACCTGATCGGCGAGGAGGGCGGCGGCTTCGCCATCGCGCAGGCCCGGCTCGGCCCGGGCCGCATCCACCACTGCATGCGGCTCATCGGCATGGCCGAGCGGGCGGTGGAGCTGATGTGCCGGCGGGCTGTCTCCCGCACCGCCTTCGGCAAGCCGCTCGCCCAGCAGGGCGTGGTGCAGAACTGGATCGCGGACGCGCGGGTGACGATCGAGCAGCTGCGGCTGCTCGTGCTGAAGACCGCGTGGCTGATGGACACGGTCGGCAACAAGGGCGCCCACACCGAGATCCAGGCCATCAAGATCGCCACCCCGCGCGCGGTGGTGGACATCATCGACAAGGCGGTGCAGGCGCACGGCGCCGGCGGCGTCTCGCAGGACTTCCCGCTCGCCGAACTGTGGGCGGCGGCCAGGACCCTGCGGCTCGCGGACGGGCCGGACGAGGTGCACCAGCGGTCGCTGGCCCGCCGCGAGCTGAAGCGCTACCTCTGACGGTTCACGGGCGCAGGGCCCGCAGCAGGAGGTCGGCCAGGTGGTCGGCGACCTGCTGCGGGGTCAGCGGGCCGTCCGGGCGGTACCACGTGGACAGGTGGTGCACGGAGCCGAAGTGGTAGTCCACGACGAGGTCGGCGGGCGTGGCGGAGGAGAAGACGCCCGCCTGCCGGCCTTCCTCGATGAGGGCGCGGAAGCGCTCGTGGTAGCGGCGGCGCTCGGCCCGGACCTGCTTGTTCTTCTCCGGGCTCAGGTGGTGCATGGAGCGGAAGAAGATCGCGGCGTCGTCGAGGTTCTCGATGGTGGTGACGACGACGTCGGCGGCGGCGGCCCGCAGCCGTTCCTCGACGGGCGCGTCCGAGTCCGCGAAGGCGTCCAGCCGCTCCTGCTGGAGGCGGAGCACGCGCGCGTACACCTCCTGGAGCAGGTCCTCCTTGGAGCCGAAGTAGTGGTAGAGCGCCCCCTTGGTGACGCCCGCCGCCTCGACGATCTCCTGTACGGAGGTGCGGTCGTAGCCCTGCTCGGCGAAGAGCCGGGTGGCGGCGGCGAGGAGCCTCTGGGGGACGGGACCGCCGTCCCCGTCCGTCGTCCTGGCCATGCTCCGCCGCCTTCCTGCTCGCCGTTCCGGCCCTGGTGGCCGGGGTGTGTCGTCGGTAGATCTTCCCATCCGCCGCCGGGTGCGCTAGCGCGCGCCCGCCTCCCAGTGCCGCTGCATCTTGTTCATGCCGCCGATCCAGCGCTCGGGGTCGTCCGCGCGGTGGCGGTAGTACGCGGCGACCTCGGGGTGCGGCAGGACGAGGAAGCGGTCCTCCGCGACGGCGTCGAGGAGGGCGTCGGCGACGGCCTCCGGCTCGACGGCGGTCGGCACGAGAACGAGGTCGCCGGCCGACCCGGTGGCGGCGAGCATGTCGGTGCGGACGCCCTGGGGGCAGATCGCGTGCACCTTCAGGCCGCGGTGGCGGTAGGTGAGGGAGAGCCATTCGGCGAAGGCGTAGGCGCCGTGCTTGGAGACGGAGTACGGGGCCGCGCCGATCATGGTGAGCAGGCCGGCGGCGGAGACGGTGGAGACGAAGCGGCCGGTGCCGCGCTCCAGCCAGTCGGGGAGCAGGGCGCGGGCGGCGCGGACGTGGGCCATGACGTTGACGTCCCAGGCGGCGGCCCAGACGGCCTCGTCGGCGAAGGCGTCGCCGGCCGAGGCGAGTCCGGCGTTGGCGCACCAGACGTCGACGGTGCCGCCGAGGGCGTCGCGGGCCTCGTCGACGACCGCGGAGGCGTCGCCGGGGACGGCGAGGGCGCCGATCTCGTCGGCGACGGCCTTGGCGCGGTCGGGGTCGAGGTCGTTGACGACGACGCGGGCGCCCTCGGCGGCGAAGCGCCGGGCGAGGGCGGCGCCGATGCCGCCGCCCGCTCCGGTGACGACGACGCCCGCGTCCCGGAGTTCGTGCGTGGCCGCGTTCATGGACCCCTCCAGATGGTTCGGCTCTCGGTCACGGTTCGGATGACCGGCAGCAGACTAACCGGTCGGTATGGAGTGGTGGAAGACCCGGCGGCCCCGGCAGCCCGCTTGCGCGCGCCGACCCGGCGGCCCGGAACCCGCTTGCGCACGCCTCGTTCCCCCGGGGCGTCAGGAGCGCTAGCCTGCGTGCCCATGTCACGCATGAGGCGGATGAAGCTGTCGCGTCGGGATCTGCTGGCCACCGGAGGGGCGCTGACCGCCGGAGGGGCGCTGGCCATGACGGCCTCCCCGGCCGCGGCCGCGCCCGGACGCGGGCACGCGCGCGTACGGACCGGTTTCGAGCGGCTGGCGGCGGACGGGTACGCCGCGCTGGCCGGCGAGCGGGTGGGCGTCGTCACCAACCCGACCGGGATCACCCCGGACGCCCGGCACCTGGTGGACGTCATGCACGCCGACGAACGGGTCGACCTGGTGGCCGTGTTCGGTCCCGAGCACGGCTTCCGGGGCACCGCGCAGGCGGGCGGCTCGGAGGGCCGGCACGACGACCCGGCGACCGGACTGCCGGTCTACGACACGTACCTGAAGAGCGGGCGGGCGCTCGCGGACGTCTTCACGGCCTCCGGCGTCGACACCGTCGTCTTCGACATCCAGGACGCGGGCGCCCGCTTCTACACGTACATCTGGACGCTCTACGACTGCATGGTGGCGGCGGAGCTGGCCGGGAAGCGGTTCGTGGTCCTGGACCGGCCGAACCCGGTGAGCGGCCGGGCGGCCCTCGGCCCGGTCCTGGACCGGGCGTTCGCCACCTTCGTCGGGCGCGAACCGATCGCGCAGGCGCACGGGATGACGGTGGCGGAGCTGGCCCTGCTGTTCAACGCCGAGTTCCTGGCCCGGCCGGTGGAGCTGGAGACCGTACGGATGACGGGCTGGCGGCGGGCCGACTTCTTCGACGCCACGGGGCTGCCGTGGGTGCCGCCGAGCCCGAACATGCCGACTCCGGAGACCGCGCTCGTCTACTCCGGCACCTGCCTGTTCGAGGGCACCAACCTCTCCGAGGGCCGCGGCACCACCCGCCCGTTCGAACTCCTCGGCGCCGAGGGGATCGACCGCCGCTGGGCGGAGGCCGCCAACGCCCTGGAGCTGCCCGGAGTCCGCTTCCGCGAGGCGTACTTCGCGCCCACCTTCTCCAAGTTCCAGGGCCGCACGGTCGGCGGCGTCCAGCTGCACGTCCACGACCGCGAGTCCTTCGACCCGGTCCGCACCGGCATCGCGCTGCTGGTCACCGCCCGCGCCTCGTGGTCCGGCTTCGCCTGGCGCGCCGACCACTGGATCGACAAGCTCACCGGCTCCACCCGGGTCCGCACCCTGATCGACGCGGGCGCGGACACCGACGAGGTCGTGGGCGCCTGGAGCGAGGACCTGGCGGCCTTCCGCGCGGTCCGCCGGGAGCATCTGCTGTACCGGTGACGGGGGTTGTCCCCCGTACGGGAGCGGGGGCGTCCGGGATGTCGCCGCGGGCGCCCCGGCGGAGAGGCTGGGCCCATGAAGCTCTCCTCACGTCGTACCGAACCCTCCTCGCCCCGCCCGCTGCCGTCCTCGCGCCGGCGGGCGGCCCTCGCCGGGCTGCTCGCCGCCGTCTGCCTCGCCGGGCTCGCCCCGGCCGCCGCCGCGACAAGCGGGACGGCGCCCGCGCCCGACCCGGCGCGCGCGCTCGCCCGGTCCGCCGCGCCCCTGGGCGACGCCGCGGCCCTCGACCGGCTGGTCGGCGGGGCGAAGGTCGTCGGCCTCGGCGAGGCCACCCACAGCTCCGCCGAGTTCTTCACCCTCAAGCACCGGATCTTCGAACAGCTCGTGGAGCGCAAGGGGTTCACGACCTTCGCGCTGGAGGCGAGCTGGTCCACCGGGCTGCTGATCGACCGGTGGGTGACCACCGGCGAGGGCGACATCGAGCGGATCATGCGGGACGAGTTCCAGGAGTCGTACCGGCTCTGGAACACCGGGGAGTACCTCGACCTCTTCCGCTGGATGCGGCGCCACAACCAGGAGCACCCGGAGCACCAGGTCCGCTTCATGGGCAACGACCTCGGGTACGCCGGGCCGAACCTCTTCGACACCGTCACCGCGTACGTCGCCCGGAACCACCCCTCGCTCCTCCTCCGCTTCCGGGAGCTCTACCGGGACTCCCGGCCCACCGGTGAGGTGGAGCCGTGGATGAAGGGCTACCTGGCGCTGCCGCTCGACCGGCGGCGCCAGCGGGCCGCCGACGTGGACCGGGCCCTGGCACTGCTGGAACGGCAGCGGCCCGGCCGGGGCGCCGCCGCGCGGGAGGCGCACCTGTGGGCGGTGCAGCACGCGCGGGCGATCGCCCAGGTGGGCGCGGAGTACGCCCACGACTTCGCGACCCCGGAGGGCGTCGCGGCGGCCATGCTCTACCGGGACCGGGTCATGGCCGAGAACACCGCCTGGTGGCAGCGGCGGACCGGCGACCGGATGCTCCTCTCGGCGCACAACGGGCACGTGGCCTACGAGACGTTCACGCCGGACCAGTACCCGCGGACCCAGGGCGCGTTCCTGCGGGACCTCCTCGGCCGGGAGTACGTGACGATCGGCACGTCCTTCGGCCGCGGCTCCTTCCACACGCACGACACCACCGCGCCCGGGGAGCCGCTGCGCGCCCTGACCGTGGGCCCGACGGGGCCGGACGGCGCCGCCGAGACCCTGGACCGGGTGGCTCCCGGCCCGTTCCTGCTCGACCTGCGGCGGACCGCGCCGGCCGCCCGCGCGTGGCTCGCGGAGCCGCGGACGGTCTGGCACATCGGGACCGCCTACCCGTGGCCCGGCGCGACCCCGCGGGTCCGGCTCCCCGCCGCGTACGACGGGCTGGTCCACTTCCCGGTGGTCACGGCCGCCCGGCTGCGCTGACGCTCCCCGGCCGCCCCCGGGTGACCGGGGGCGGTTTCCGGCCGCCCCCGGAGGTCTGACGGCGGGCGGATCCGGGCATGCTGCCCAGGGGTTGCGGGACGCGGACCCCTGGGCGCTTCCTCGACGGGGAGGGACGGGCGGGCCGTGAACGGGATGAGTGTGGATCCGTACCGGGAGATCGTCTTCGACAAGGACGGGGACGGTCCGGCCGGGCAGGCGGCCGAACTGGTCGCGCTCGCGCGGCGCGGGGTGACCGATCTGGTGGTGTTCGCGCACGGCTGGAACAACGCGCCGTCCGGTGCCACCCGGCTGTACTCCGACTTCTTCGCGCCCTTCCCCGGGCTGCTGGCCCCGGGCGTGGAGGCGGGCTACGCGGGCGTGGTGTGGCCCTCGATGATGTTCACGGACGAGCCGGTGCCGGACTTCCGGGCGCTGGTGACCACGCTGCCGGAGAAGGAGCGGACGATCGTCCGGCTCACCGAGCTGGTGGCGCTCGCCCCGGCCGGGGCGGAGGCGTTCGCGGAGTTCGGGGCGCTGCTGCGGGAGCTGGCGGACGTGGGCGCGGAGGACGGCGGGCCGGGCCTCACCGACGCCGGCCGGGCCGTGCCGGACTTCCTGCTCGCCGATCCGGTGGAGACCTGCGCCCTGTTCACCGGGGCGCTGGAGGACGAGGTGCCGGAGGCGCTGCTCGGGGACGGGCTCGGCCGGCTGTGGAAGGGCGGGCGGGAGGCGCTGCGGCAGACCGCGTACTACGTGATGAAGAAGCGGGCGGGGCTGGTCGGCGAGCGGGGGCTGGGGCCGCTCCTCGCCGACGTGGCACGGGCCGCGCCGGGGCTGCGGGTGCACCTGGTGGGGCACAGCATGGGCGCCCGGCTGGTGGCCCACGCGCTGCGCGGGCTGCCGGGGGCGCTGCGGCCGGTCCGTTCGCTGACGCTGCTCCAGGGCGCCTTCTCGCACTACGCGTTCGCGGCCCGGCTGCCGCACGACCGGGACCGGTCGGGGGCGCTGCGGGACATGCAGCTGCGGGTGCGGGGGCCGGTGGTGGCCTGTCACTCGCGGCACGACGCCGCCCTCGGGCTGCTGTACCCGCTGGCCTCGCGGGCCGCCCGGGACTCGGCGTCGCTGCTGGAGGCGCCGGCGCGGCTGGTGGCGCGCGACCCGCGGTGGGGGGCGATCGGCTGGGACGGCGTCCAGGGCGTGCCGGGGGCGGCGCGGCGGACGCTGGCGACGGTGCTGCGGGACGGGGTTCCGGCCTCCGGGTGCGTGAGCGTGGACGTGGCGGACGTGGTGCGCGCGCACGGCGACGTCCGGCGGCCGGAGCTGGCCGGGGTGGTGGTGTCGGCGGCCCGGATCGGGCGCCGGTAGCGCGCGGTCCGGGTGGCGTCTTCTCGCCAGAAGGCGCTCGTTCCCGCTCCGGGCGGAACACGGCGGCGCCGCCGTTCGTCCCTCTGGTACCGCGGATGCGCGAAGGACCGCGAAGGACCAGCGACGGAGGTGGCGAGCGATGGCCGGTTTCCGGAGTCTCGCGAGACAGGTGCGCGATCAGGGGTGCGACACGGCGCTGCGCAGATACTCGCTGCGCAAGTGCCTGGAGCGGTTCGCCCCCTACGGGCACCGGGCGACCTGGGACCACCTGTGCCGCAGGCACGGGTTCGGGCCCGACGACCGGGAGCTCGATCCGGCGCGGCTGGTGGCCGCCCTGGAGGAGCTGGAGGAGGCGCGGACGGTCTGGCTGGCGTACGAGCGGGAGTTCGCCGCCCGGCGCCGGCGCGAGAAGCACGGCGGGCTGCGGACCCTGGGGGCGCCGGACGACTGGCACCGGTCGGTGTGGGGCGGGAACGGCGTGGTGCGCTGCGGCGACCCGGCGGTCCACCCGACGGATCCGCTGCCGGTGGTGGTGCGGCGGCTGGTCACGGCGCTGCGGGACGCGCCGGGCGAGGCGTGCCCGGTCTGCGCGGGGGCGCGGATCACGTGGGGCGGCGCGTACGGGCCGGTGTGCGCGGACTGCGGCGTCGAGGTGCCCCGGGCGGTCCTCACGCCGGGAGCGCTGGCCCGGGCCCGGGAGGTGCGCGACCGTCCGCTGGTGCCCGCGGCGTGACCCGGCCGGCGGCGGTGCCGCCGCTCCTGGCGGCGCTGAACGGCGCCCGGGGGCCGGCGGAGGCCGCGGGGGTGCCGCGTGATCCGGCGGCGCTCGCCGAGGCCGCGGCGGAGGCGGTGGCGGCGGGGGCCCGCGAGGTGCGGATCCGGCCCCGGACGCCCTGCGGCGGCGGTTCGCTCTCGCCCCGCGTGGTGGGGCCCGCGCTGACGGCGGTGCGGGAGCGCGTCCGCGTACCGGTGTCGGTGCCGGTGGACGCGTGGGCCGAGCCCGATCCGGAGCGGCGGGTGGCCCGGATCCGGTCCTGGGAGGTCCTGCCGGACCTGGCGTGGGTGGCGTGGGACGAGCCGGGCGCCGAGGAGACGGCGGCGGCGCTGCTGGCCCGCGGCGTGGCGGTCGAGGCGGGCCTGCGCCACGGCACGAGCGGTGCGGCCCGGTTCGCGCGCTCACCGCTGGCGGGGCGGGTGCGGCGGATCGCGGCGGAGGCGGGCGGCGAGCCGGACGGCCGGGCCGGTGGCGGCGTACGCGCTCCGCTGGACGGGCTCGGCGGCCCCGGCGGGCCGTCCGTGCTGGTGTACGGGACGGGCGCGGCGGCCTGGCCCGCGCTGCGGCTGGCCCGGCGGCTGGGGGTGGCCGGCCGGATCGGCCTGGAGGACACGCTCCTGCTGCCGGACGGGACCCGCGCGGTCTCCACGGCGGAGCAGGTGCGGGCCGCGCTGGCCGGGGCCGGTTAGGAGGTCTCGTCGGTGTCGCGGCGCAGCGGCAGCAGCCGGGAGCCGGCCATGCGGGCGCCGAAGGCGTCGTCGGGGTTGGAGAGGACGCAGGTCTCCAGGGAGAGGCAGCCGCAGCCGATGCAGTCCGTCAGGTGGTCCCGCAGCCGGCCGAGCTGCGTGATGCGGTCGTCGAGTTCGGCCCGCCAGGTGGCGGAGAGCCGGGACCAGTCCTCGCGGGTGGGGGTCCGCTCCTCGGGCAGCTCGGCGAGCGCGTCGCGGATGGTCGCGAGCGGGATGCCGACGCGCTGGGCGGCCCTGATGAAGGCGACCCGGCGCAGCGCGTCGCGCCCGTAACGGCGCTGGTTGCCGGTGGTGCGCCGGCTGCTGATGAGGCCCTTCGCCTCGTAGAAGTGCAGGGCGGAGACGGCCGCGCCGCTGCGGGCGGAGAGCTGGCCGACGGTGAGCTCGTGGATCTTCTCTGGAATCTGCGGCACCCCTCGAACCCTACTGGTCCGTTGACAGCGCGATCCTCACCCCACATGCTGAGCAAGCGCTTAGGTACAGACCGTTGGGTATGTCGTTCGAGAAGGGACCAGGGACATGGCCGAGCCGAGGATCTTCACCTCCGCCGAGGAACTGCGCGCGGGGGTCGGCGAGCAGCTGGGGCACAGCGACTGGCTGGAGGTCGACCAGAAGCGGATCGACCTGTTCGCCGAGGCCACCGGCGACCACCAGTGGATCCACGTGGACCCGGAGCGCGCCGCGTCGGGCCCCTTCGGCAGCACGATCGCGCACGGCTATCTGACCCTGTCGCTGCTGCCGCTCTTCGTGCCGCAGGTGCTGCGGGTGGAGGGCATGAAGATGGGCCTCAACTACGGCACGGAGAAGGTGCGTTTCCCCGCGCCCGTGCCGGTCGGCTCGCGGCTGCGCGCGACGGCGGTCCTGACGAAGGTGGAGGAGGCCGGCGGCGGGGTCCAGGTCACCGCGAAGGTGACCGTGGAACGCGAGGGCGGCGACAAGCCGGTGTGCGTCGCCGAGTCGGTCTCGCGCTACTACTTCTGAGCCGCTGCCGCTTCCGAGCCGCTGCTGCCCCTGGGCCGCCGCCGCTCCGGGCCGCTACCGCGCCCGGTACCCCACCATGCGGAGCACGAGGTCGGCGTAGAAGGCGCCGACCTCGTCGGGCGTCCGGCGGCCCTGGACGTTGAACCAGCGGGCCACGTCGATGCAGAGCGACAGCACGGCGACGGTGGTGCCGGCCGGGTCCGCCACGTCGAACTCGTCGGCCGCCACGCCCTCCTCGATGATCCGGCGCACGGTCCCCTCGGTCTCGCGGCGCAGCTCGACGATCTCGGCGCGATGCTCGGGGCCGAGCGCGTCCAGCTCGTACTGGACGACCCGGGCGGTGGTGTGGCGCTCGGCGTGCCAGCGGACGAAGGAGCGGACGGCGTCGGCCAGCCGCTCGGAGGGCGCGCCGTCGCGGAGCTCGGCGGCGCGGAGGATCTCCAGCGCCCGGTCGTGGCCGATCCGGCTGATCCGGTGGAGCAGCTCTTCCTTGGTCTTGTAGTGGATGTAGAGCGCGGCGGGGCTCATCCCGGCGCGGCCGGCGATGTCGCGGGTGGTGGTGGCGTGGTAGCCGCGTTCGGCGAACGCCTCGACGGCCGCGACGAGCAGCCTCCGGGCGGCCTCGGGCGCGACCTCGCCCCAGGTCACGTCCTCGCCGCCGGGCGTCTGCTCCGCCGTGCTCATCCCACACTCCTCCTCGGACCGGTCAGGACGAACACCATACAACGAAGCTGAGCAAGCGCTTAGAGATCGCCGGCCGCCGGACTCCCCGCGGCGGGGCTCAGAGCTTCTGCTGGAAGGGGTCGTGCTCGGCCAGGAGCTTTTCCAGGCGGGCCTGGTCCACCCGGCTGACGATCCGCTCGGTCTCCTGCCGGTCGCGGACCACCTTGGCGAGGGTGAAGGCCGAGGTCGTGAGGTAGAGGACGGAGACCGCGAGGAAGGCGCGTACCCAGGCGCTGGCCTCCAGCTGGTAGATCCCGATCGCGACGGCGGCGAGGGCGATCGCGAAGGAGATGACGGCCTGCGCGTGGTAGGCGCTGGTGTTCTGCTGCTTGACCTGTGACTCGCTCATGCGCAAAGCATCGGGCGGATGTGGCGCCCGCCACATCCGCCCGGATACTCAGACGCGCCTGGGGCGCGGGGCTCAGAAGGCGGAGACCCCGGTGAGCGCGCGGCCGATGATGAGCTTCTGGATCTGGCTGGTGCCCTCGTAGAGGGTCATCACGCGAGCGTCCCGCACCAGCTTGCCGACGGGGTACTCGTCGATGTAGCCGTAGCCGCCGAAGACCTGGAGGGCGTTGTTCGCGGACCGGACGGCGGCCTCGGAGGCGTACAGCTTCGCCTGGGAGGCGGCGGTGGCGAACTCCTCGCCCCGGTCGATCAGGTCGGCGACCCGCCAGGTCAGCAGCCGGGCCGCGTCCACGTCGACGGCGATGTCGCTGATGAGCTCCTGCACGAGCTGGTACGAGGCGATGGGCCTGCCGAACTGCTCGCGCTCCCCCGCGTACCGCACGGCGGCGTCGAGCGCGGCCCGGGCGATGCCGACGCAGCCGGCCGCGACCGACATCCGGCCCTTGGCGAGCGCGGACATCGCCACGGAGAAGCCCTTGCCCTCGGGGCCGAGCATCGCGGAGGCCGGGACGCGCACGCCCTCCAGGGCCAGTTCGGCGGTGGGCTGGCCGCGCAGGCCGAGCTTGCCGTGGACGGTGCGGCGGGTGAGGCCGGGGGTGTCGGTGGGGACGAGGAAGGCGGAGACGCCCTTGTGGCCGGGGGCGTCGCCGGTCCGGGCGAAGAGCAGGACGACGTCGGCCCAGGTGCCGTTGGTGATGAACATCTTGGCGCCGTCGATCACGTAGTCGCCGCCGTCGCGGACGGCCCGCGTGCTGAGGCTGCCCGCGTCGGAGCCGGTGCCGGGCTCGGTGAGGCCGAAGCAGCCGAGGGCGTCGCCGGAGGCGAGCCGCGGCAGCCAGGCCCGCTTCTGCTCCTCGCTCCCCCAGGCGGCGACGGTCTTGGCGACGAGGCCGAGCGAGACGGAGACGATGCCGCGCACGGAGGAGTCGCCGCGCCCCAGCTCCTCGGTGACGAGGCAGTACGCCAGGTGGTCGCCGCCGGAACCGCCGTACTCCTCCGGGATCGTGAGCCCGAGGAAGCCGACCGCGCCGAGCTTCTCGACGATGCCCCGGTCCACCTCCTCGGCGCGGTCCCAGGCGGTGGCGTACGGGGTGACCTCACGGGCGACGAAGTCCTCGGCGAGCCGCCGGACGTCCTCCTGCTCCTCGCTCAGCGCCAGATCCACGGTGCCACCTCGCCCCTCCATTTAATTACCACTGCTAGTTTTCGAGCGCACGCCTACTATGTGCGCCATGGCCCGACCGCGCAAGCCCCTGCTCAGCCGAGACCGCATCGTCGAGACGGCGGGCGCCCTCGTCGACGCGGAGGGGCTGGCCGCCCTCTCCACCCGGCGGCTCGCGGCCGAACTCGGCGTGAGCGGGCCGTCGCTCTACAACCACTTCCGCACCAAGGACGAGATCCTGGACGCGGTCGCGGACGCGGTGAGCGCCAAGATCGACCTGTCGATGTTCGAGCCCGGCGACCCGCGCGACTGGCGGACCGCGCTGCACGACTGGGCGCTCTCCTACCGGGCGGCCCTCGCCGACCATCCGCACATCGTCCCGGTCCTCGCCCAGGGTCCCGGCCGCCGCCCGGCGGGCCTCAAGGTCGCCGACGCGGTCTTCGGCGCGATGGTCCGGGCCGGCTGGCCGCCCGCCCAGGCCACCCACATCGGCGCCCTGATGCGGTACTTCGTCACCGGCTCGGCCCTCGGCTCCTTCGCGCGCGGCTTCGTCGACGACGAGACGGCGTACGACCCCGCCGACTATCCCCACCTCGGCCAGGCGCACCGCCTCGCGGAGCACCGGGAGAAGGTCGACGAGGGCGCCTTCGCCACCGGGCTGCGGGCGCTGCTCGACGGCCTGGGCGCGCAGTACGAGGAGCGGGCCGGGCACGTTTCGGGGCGCGCCGAAACGTGAGCGCGGGATGCTGGACCCATGGGAGCCAGTGATCTCGCCGCGTTCGCGGCGCTCTTCGCGGAGGAGAGCCGGGCCGCCATGCTGCTCGCCCTGCTCGACGGACGGGCCTGGACGGCCGGCGAACTCGCCCGGCACGCGCGCGTGGCGCCGTCCACCGCGACCGAACACCTCGGGAAGCTCGTCGCGGGCGGGGTGCTCGCCGAGGAGCGGCAGGGCCGGCACCGGTACGTCCGGCTCGCCGGTCCCGGCATCGCGCAGCTCGTCGAGGAACTGGCCGCCCTCGCCGGGACCGGCCGGGACGCGCCGCCCCGGTCGCTGGCCGCCGCGAGCGCCGGGCGGGCGATGGCCCGGGGCCGCACCTGCTACGACCACCTCGCCGGGCGGCTCGGGACCGCCCTCACGGACGCGCTGACCGCGCGCGGTCTGCTGCGCCAGGACACCGGCTTCGCCCTCACGGACCGGGGCCTCGACTGGTTCGCGGGCCTCGGCGTCCCCCTCGCGCCCGCGCCGAAGGGGCGCCGGCCGCTCGCGCGCGGCTGCCTCGACTGGACCGAGCGTCGCCCGCACCTCGCGGGGATCGCCGGAGCGGCGCTCTGCGCCCACGCGCTGGACAGCGGCTGGTGCGTACGGATCGGGTCCGGGCGGGCGGTGAAGGTCACCCCGGCCGGTGAGCGGGCACTGCGGCGCGAGCTGGGGATCGAGGCGGAGTCGCTGCGCTGAGGCGGGAGGGACGAGGGGGGCGACGGGGCGAGGGGGAGCGCCCAAGCGAAATTGCGGCGCGGGCCGAAGGGTGCCGGTCCTACCGTCGGGGGCATGCAGAACTCCGCCTCCTCCTCCGCCCGGCTCGCGCTCGCCGCCGCCGGCGTCACGGTCGTCCTGTGGGCGTCCGCGTTCGTCTCCATCCGCAGCGCCGGGGCCGCGTACTCCCCCGGCGCGCTCGCCCTCGGGCGGCTGCTCGCCGGGGCGCTGGTCCTCGGCGTCGTCCTCGTGGCGCGGCGCGAGGGGCTGCCGCCGCGGGCGGCCTGGCCGGGGATCCTGGTCTCCGGGCTGCTCTGGTTCGGCGTCTACATGGTGGTCCTGAACTGGGGCGAGCAGGAGGTCGACGCGGGCACGGCCGCGATGCTCGTGAACGTCGGGCCGATCCTGATCGCGCTGCTCGGCGCCCGCTTCCTCGGCGAGCGGCTGCCGCCGCGGCTGCTGGCGGGCATGGCGGTGTCGTTCGCCGGCGCGGTCGCCGTGGGGCTGTCGATGTCCGGCGAGGACGGGCACGCCTCGGTGCTGGGCGTGGTGCTGTGCCTGCTGGCGGCGGTGGCGTACGCGGGCGGGGTCGTGGCGCAGAAGCCGGCGCTGGCCCACGCGAGCGCGCTCCAGGTGACGACGTTCGGCTGCGCGATCGGCGCGGCGGCCTGCCTGCCGTTCGCGGGGCAGCTGGTGGCGGAGGCGGCGCGGGCACCGCTGACGGCGACCGCGAACATGGTCTACCTCGGCGTCTTCCCGACCGCGCTCGCCTTCACGACCTGGGCGTACGCGCTCGCGCGGACGACCGCGGGGCGGATGGGCGCGACGACGTACGCCGTGCCCGCGCTGGTCGTCCTGATGGCCTGGGCGCTGCTCGGCGAGCTGCCCGGCGCGCTGACGCTGGTGGGCGGCGCGCTGTGCCTGGCGGGGGTGGCGGTGTCCCGGTCCCGTCCGCGCGGGC
The DNA here is from genome assembly GCA_000721275.1 of Microtetraspora glauca. Classification (GTDB taxonomy): domain Bacteria; phylum Actinomycetota; class Actinomycetes; order Streptomycetales; family Streptomycetaceae; genus Streptomyces. Next base: position 105,414 of record JOFO01000010.1, read on the forward strand.
CCGCCGCACCGGCGCCGGGCGCGGGCGCCGGTCTCCGGGAGGCCGCGGGCGGACACCGCGAGTGAGGCGTCCGCCCGGGGCCGGAGCCGCGGTCAGAAGAGGACGAGGGCGCGGCCTCCCTTGCCCGCGAGCATGGCGTCGAAGGCGCCGGGGATGCCGTCCAGGGTGATCCGCTCGGTGACGAGCGCGCCCAGGTCGAAGCGGCCGTCGCGGATGTGCTCCGCGATGACGGGCAGGTCGGCCGCCGGGTCGGCGTTGCCGTACACGCAGCCGGAGAGGGTGCGGCCCCAGTGGAAGATCTCCAGCGCGTGGAAGGAGACCTGCTGGTCCTTGCCGCCGATGCCGACGACGGTGGTCCGGCCGCCGCGCCGGGTGGACTCCCACGCGGTGCGGATGGTGACGGCGCGGCCGACGCACTCGACGGCCACGTCGACCCCGTGACCGCCCGTCAGCTTCCGGATCTCGCGGGCGGTGTTCTCCGAGGCGACCACGTACGCGGTGGCGCCGGCGGCCCGCGCCAGCTCCTCCTTCTCCGGCGAGACGTCCACGGCGACGATCGTGGACGCGCCGGCGATCCGGGCGGCCTGGAGGGTGGCGAGGCCGACGCCTCCGACGCCGAAGACCGCGACGGTCTCGCCCGCCCTGACCCGGGCCGCGTGGTGCACGGCGCCCCAGCCGGTGAGGACGGCGCAGCCGAGCAGGGCGGCGTCGGCGAGCGGTACGCCCTCCGGGAGGGGCAGCACGCAGGAGGCGGCGACGACCGTCTCCTCGGCGAAGGCGGCGACGTTGAGGCCCGGGTGCAGTTCGCGCCCGTCGGCGGTGCGGGCGTGCACGTTCGCCGCGCCGTTCAGGGCGTTGACGCAGAGCCACACCTCGCCGAGCGAGCAGGGGTGGCAGGCGCCGCAGGAGGGCGCCCAGTTGAGGACCACGCCGTCCCCGGGGGCGACGTGGGTGACCCCCTCGCCGACGGACACGACGGTGCCGGAGCCCTCGTGGCCGAGGACGGCCGGGACGGGCAGGCGCATGGTGCCGTTGGTGAGCGACAGGTCGGAGTGGCAGACGCCGGCGGCGGCGAGCCGGATCCGGACCTGGCCGGGGCCGGGCTCGGGCAGCTCGATGCCGGTGATCTCCAGCGGGGCACCGACGGCGGGCAGGACGGCGGCACGGATCACGGGTGTCTCCTTCTGCGGGTCGGGGCTCAGAACTGGAGGGACTTGGTCTGGAGGTATTCGGCGAGGCCGTGGGTGCCGAGCTCCCGGCCGACGCCGGAGCGCTTCCAGCCACCGAAGGGGGCGAGCGGGTTGAACCGGCCGCCGTTGATGTCGACCTGGCCGGTCTCCATCCGGCGGGCGAAGGCGACCGCCTCGGTCTCGTCGCCCCAGACGGCGCCGGCGAGGCCGTACTCGGTGCCGTTGGCGATCGCCAGGGCCTCGTCCTCGTCCTCGTACCGGAGGAGGCAGAGGACCGGGCCGAAGATCTCCTCCCGGGCGATGGTCATGTCGGGGGTGACGTCGGCGAAGACCGTCGGGGAGACGTAGTAGCCGGTCTCCAGCGGGGCCTCGGGGCCGCCGGCGACGAGCCGGGCGCCCTCCTCGATCCCCTTCTCGATGTAGCCGCGGACGCGGTCGCGCTGCCGGGCGGAGACCAGCGGGCCGAGGCGCTCGCCGGGGACGTACTTGGCGGCGGCCTCGGCGGCGAGGGCCACGGCCTCCTCGTACCGGTCGGCGGGGACGAGCATCCGGGTCCAGGCGCTGCACGTCTGGCCGGAGTTGGACATGACGTTGGCGACGCCGACGGCGACGGCCTTGGCGAGGTCGGCGCTCGGCAGGATCACGTTGGCGGACTTGCCGCCGAGTTCGAGGGCGACGCGCTTCACGGCGCCGCCGGCGAGGGCGCCGATGCGGCTGCCGACGGCGGTGGAGCCGGTGAAGGAGACGAGGTCGACGCCGGGGTGCTCGGCGAGGGCCTGGCCCGCGACCGTGCCGAGGCCGGTGACCAGGTTGAAGACGCCGGCCGGGAGGCCCGCGTCGTGGACGGCCTCGGCGAACAGCTGGGCGGTGAGCGGGGTGTCCTCGGCGGGCTTGAGGACGGTGGTGCAGCCGGCGGCGAGGGCCGGGGCGACCTTGGCGACGATCTGGTGGAGCGGGTAGTTCCAGGGCGTGATGGCGGCGACGACGCCGACCGGCTCCGCGTAGACGGTGGAGTTGCCGACCCGCTCCTCGAAGGGGTGGGTGGCGGCGAGTTCCGCGTACGAGCCGGCGACCGCGACCGGCAGGCCGGCGTGCACGGCCGCGGCCAGCTTCGGCGGGGCGCCGAGTTCGGCGGTGACCGTGGCGGCGATCTCCTCGGCGCGGGCGGCGAGCGCGTCGCGCAGGGCGGCGATCCGGGCGGCCCGCTCGGCGGGCGGGGTGGCGGCCCAGCCGGGCAGCGCGGCGCGGGCGGCGCGCACGGCGGCGTCGACGTCCTCGGCGGTGCCGGCCGGCACGTGGGCGATGACCTGCTCGGTGGCCGGGTCGATCACGGGGATCGTCCCGTCGGAGGCCGCGGGGCGCCACTCCCCGCCGATGTACATCGCGTCGTGGGCCTTCATCAGCTTCCCCATTCCCGGTCCGCTCGACCGCTCTCGCCTTCGGCAGGGGCCGAACCCCTCGGCCCGCCGACCCAAACTAGCGCTGTTAGTTTTTGGGCGCCAGGGCCTGTCGGCGTGGGGCGGATCTCATCGCGGAGCGGGCGGGGCCCGGAGGGCACGGGGAACGGCCCCGCGCCAGGACCGGCGGCCCGCGGGGGCGACGGTACCCGACGCGGGGCCGTGCGGTCCCCGCCGTTCAGATCGTCTTCTCGACACCGGTGAGGTGCGCGAAGACGACGATGTTGGCGTCGTAGCCGGACTTCCGGTCGTAGGCCCCGCCGCAGGTCAGCAGGCGCAGCTCGGGCCGTCCGGTGGAGCCGTACACCTCCTTGTCGGGGAAGGCGGACTTCCGGTACGTGCGCACCTTGTCCACCGTGAAGACGGCGACCCGCCCGTCGGCGCGGGCGACCCGGACGGTGTTGCCGGGGCCGAGCGCGCCGAGGTCGAGGAAGACGGCCGGTCCGGTGAGGGTGTCCCGGTGGCCGACCAGCACGGCCGTGCCGCGCTCGCCGGGCGCGGGACCGCGCGCGTACCAGCCGACCTTCTCCGGGTCGTCGACCGGCGGCACGCCCAGCTGCCCCTTCCGGTCGAGGCCGAGGTCGAGGGTGGGCGCCTCGATGGTGATGGCGGGTACGGCGACGAGGGTGGGGCGGGAGCGGGCGAGCGGGGCGGGCGGCTTCTCGCGGACCGGGGCCCGGGCGGCGCCGGCACGGCTCCCCGCGGCGGCGGTACGGCTCCGGGGCGCGTCCACGGGGGCCGGGTCGTCCGGAGCGGCGGGGCCGGCCGCGGCCGGCGCCCCGGCGTCGGACTTGGCGTCGGCCCCGGCGACGGCCCCCGCGACGGGCTGCCGGTCGGCGGGGTCCCCGTCCCCGCTCCACCACACGCCCCCGGCCACCAGGACCGTGGTCAGCACCACGGTCCTGGTGAGCCGGAGGAGGCGTCGCCGCCGGCGCGTGAGACGGGCCTTACGCCGCGCCATCGTTGCGGCGGCGCGAACGGCGGATCAGCACCAGACCGGCGGTACCCGCGAGGCCCGCGGCGACGGCCGCGCCGACCCCGAAGGCGGCGCTGTCCTCCTCGGCGGCGAGCTGGGCGCTGCCGCCGCCGCCGGCGCCGACCGGGCCGTGCGGGGGCTTGTGGTGGCCGTTGCCGCCGTTCCCGTTGCCGCCGTTGCCGTTCGGCGGGTTGGTGAAGTGGTCGCAGTCGACCCGGAACACCTTGCTCTTCTTGGCGCCCATCTGGCCCGTCCAGGTCCACTCGACCTTGTACATGCCGTCGGGCAGTTCGATGTCCGGGGTGTAGCCGTTGCCCGCGGGGTCGACCATGATCGCCCCGCTCTTGACCGTGCCGCCCTTGGGGGGCTGGGGCGCGATCGTCCAGTTGAGCGTCTGCAGCCCGTCGAAGCCGAGGGCGGCGATGTAGAACGTGCAGACCTTGGGTTCGTTGCGCTGGTCGGTCTCCGGCGTCCGCGGCGGCTCGTCGGCGCGGCCGGCGTGGTGGATCTTGACGTCGCCGTTGTCACCGGGGGCGGCGTACGCGGCCGGCGCGCCCGCGAGGACCAGGCCGCCGAGGACTGCGGAGACGGCGGCGGAGCCGACGAGGGGACGGAAGGTGCGGACAGACATGCGGGTTCCTCCAGGATGAGCGTGAGCGGTCATCTTTGGCGATAATCCGACTATCCGTCACCGACCCGACACATACGGTAGCGACATGCCCGCGCCGCGCCGACGTCGCCCGTCCGGCTCAGACGATGCCGAAGAGGATCCCCGCGCCGAGGACGACCAGCGAGGTGAGGGCGGCCCACTTCACGGTGAAGCGGGTGTGGTCGCCGAACTCCACCTTCGCCATGCCGACCAGCACGTACACGGCCGGGACCAGCGGGCTCGACATGTGCAGGGCCTGGCCGGCCAGCGAGGCCCGGGCGATCTCCAGCGGCGAGACGCCGTGCGCGGCACCGGCCTCGGCGAGGACGGGGAGGACGCCGAAGTAGAAGCCGTCGTTCGACATGAAGTACGTGAGCGGCAGGCTGAGCAGGCCGGTGACGAGCGCCATGTGCGGGCCCATCGCGTCCGGGATGGCGCCGACCAGCCAGTCGGCCATGTGCTTGACCATGCCGGTGCCGGTGAGGACCCCGGTGAAGACGGCGGCGGCGAACACCATGCCGGCGACGTTGAGGACGTTCTCCGCGTGCGCGGCCAGCCGCTCCTTCTGGTCGGCGGGGCGCGGGTAGTTGACGGTGAGCGCGAGCGCCGCGCCGAGGAGGAAGAGGACCGGGATCGGCAGCAGCTCCAGGATCATCGCGGTGAGCAGCGCCACCGTCAGGGAGGCGTTGAACCAGTACAGCCGGGGGCGCAGGGTCGCGCGGTGCGGGTCGAGGCCCTGGAAACCGGTACCGGCCGGCCGCTCGTCCGGCGCGCCGTCGTCGCCGGAGGTGGATGCGGGGGTACCGGCCCCGGTGCCGTCGGCCGTGCCGCCCGCGCGTCGCGCCGGGCGGCCCGCGCCCCGGCCCTTCGCCTCGTCCGCTCCCCCGCCGGCGCCCACGAGCACGGTCGCGCCGTCGGTCCCGGTGGCGAGGGCCTCGTCGAGGGTGAGGTAGCCGATCCGCTTCCGCTCGCGGCGGCCGAGGACGTACGCGAGGGCGATCACGAAGACCAGGCCGGCCGCGAGGGCCGGGATCATCGGGACGAAGATGTCCCCGGCGTCGAGCTTGAGCGCGGTCGCGGCGCGCGCGGTGGGGCCGCCCCAGGGCAGGGTGTTCATGACGCCGTTGGCGGTGGCGGCCACGCCGGTGAGGACGACGAGGCTCATGCCGAGCCGCTTGTAGAGCGGGTACATCGCCGAGACGGTGATCATGAAGGTGGTGGAGCCGTCGCCGTCGAGGGAGACGATCGCGGCGAGCAGCGCCGTACCGACGACCACGCGGACCGGGTCGGCCTTGCAGAAGCGCAGGATGGCCCGGACGATCGGGTCGAAGAGGCCCACGTCGATCATGACGCCGAAGTAGACGATCGCGAACATCAGCATCGCCGCGGTGGGAGCCAGCTTGCCCACGCCGTCGATGACGTAGTCGCCGAGCTGCGCGCCCTGTCCGACGGCGACGCAGAACAGGGCGGGGATCAGGACGAGCGCCGCGATCGGCGACATCTTCTTCATCATGATCAGGACCAGGAAGGTCGCGATCATGGCGAAGCCGAGGAGGGTCAGCATGGAGGCACCTCACGTTCACCGTTGAACAGCCGCCGAGCGGCGGTCCGGATGACCGTAGGTGCCCCCTTCCGGCCTCAACAAGGGGTCGGCGCGTGAGCAATACGAGCAAAACCCCAGGTCACGGCTGTGGTACCGGTGCCGGCGCGGTGACCTCGACGGGGAAGCCGTTGAGGACGGCGGTGCCGGAGAGCGGGTCGAGGAGGGTGCCGTCGAGGAGCTGGTTGACGTTGACGCCGGGGCGGGCGGCGGCCACGGAGAGGCGGGTGCCGGGGCGGTCGTGGCCCCAGCCGTGCGGGAGGCTGACGACTCCGGGCCGTACCGCGTCGGTCACCTCGACCTCGGCCGTGAGCTCCCCGCCCGCGCCCTTGATCCGGGCGGGTGCGCCGTCGGTGAGCCCCAGCCGGCCGGCGTCGTCCGGGTGCACCTGCAGGGTGCAGCGGTTCGAACCCCCGGTGAGGGCGGGGGTGTTGTGCAGCCAGCTGTTGTTGGAGCGCAGGTGGCGGCGGCCCACGAGCTGGAGCGTGCCGGGCCGGGGTACGGCGGTGAGGGCGGCCCGCAGCCGGGGCAGGTCGTCGGCGATCGGGCCGGGGAACAGTTCGATCCGGCCGCTGCGGGTGCGCAGGACCTCGTCCAGGCGCGGCTTGAGCGGTCCGAGGTCGATGCCGTGCGGGTGGGCCTTGAGCTCGTCGAGGGTGAGACCGTACGGGCCCAGCCGCAGCATCAGGTCGAGCCGCCGCTCGGCCCCGCTGTCCCCGGTGAGTCCGGCGGCGAACTCCTTGGGGTCGGCGCCGTACGCGGGCGAGTGCGGCTGGGTGACGGCCTTGGCGAGGACGGTGTCGACGGCGAGGTCGTCGACGGCGGAGGGCGGCGCTCCGTGCATGCCGGAGGCGGCGAGGACGAGCCGGGCGTGGATCTCGCACTCGTCCATGCGGCCGGGTTCCAGGGGGACGGCGGCCGGGGTGAGGCGGACCTGGTCGCGGACGGCGAACCCGTTGAAGGCGAAGTCGAAGTGGGCGCTCTGGGAGGGCGGCGGCGGGGGCAGCAGGACGTCGGCGTGGCGGGTGGTCTCGTTGAGGTAGGGGTCGACGCAGACCATCAGGTCCAGGGTGTCGAGGGCGGCGTCGAGCCGGAGGCCGTCCGGGGCGGAGAGGACGGGGTTGGCGGCGATGGTGATCAGGGCCCGGATGCGGGTCCGCCCCGGGGTGGCGGCCTCCGGGGTGTCGATCTCCTCGGCGAGCGCGGCGAGCGGGAACTCCCCCTTGACCTCGGGGTGTCCGGAGACGCGGCTGTGGCGGCGGCCGAGGACGAAGCCGCGGCCGGGCCCGGCGGGGCGGGGCGCGGGGGCGGTGGCGGAACGCGGGAAGAGCGCGCCGCCGGGCCGGTCGAGGTTGCCGGTGAGGACGTTGAGGACGTCGACGAGCCAGTTGGCGAGGGTGCCGTGGGCCACGGTGGAGCTGCCCATCCGCCCGTAGACGGCGGCGGTGGGCGCGCCGGCGAGCTCCCGGGCGACGGCGCGGATCGTCCCGGGGCCGAGGTCGCAGACGGGGGCGACGGCCTCGGGGGTGAACTCCCGGACGGCGTCCCGCACCTGGTCGATCCCGTCGGTGCGGGCGGCGAGCGGACCGGGGTCGACGAGGTCCTCGGCGAAGAGGGTGTGGACGAGGGCGGCGAGCAGCAGGGCGTCGGTGCCGGGCCGGGGGGCGAGGTGGCGGTCGGCGAGGCGGGCGGTGCGGGTGCGGCGGGGGTCGACGACGGTGAGGGTGCCGCCGCGGCGGCGGAGCGCGGCGAGCCGGCCGGGGAAGTCGGGGGCGGTGCACAGACTTCCGTTGGAGTCCAGCGGGTTGGCTCCGACGACGAGGAGGTGGTCGGTGCGGTCCAGGTCCGGCACGGGCACGGCGAAGGGGTCGCCGAAGAGGAGGCCGCTGGAGACGTGCTTGGGCATCTGGTCGAGCGTGGAGGCGGTGAAGAGGTTGCTCGTGCCCGTGGCGCGGAGGAGCAGCGGCGGGTAGAGCGCTCCGGCCATCGTGTGGACGTTGGGGTTGCCGAGGACGATGCCCAGGGTGTCGGGGCCGTATTCCTCGATCAGGGGGCGGATTCTCGCCGCGACGGTGTCGAAGGCCTCCTCCCAGGTCGCCTCGCGGAGGCTGCCGTGCTCGCGGACGAGCGGGGTGCGCAGCCGGTCGGGGTCGCCGTCGACCTGCGGGAAGGCGGCGCCCTTGGGGCAGAGGAAGCCTCGGCTGAAGACGTCGTCGCGGTCCCCGCGGGCGCCGGTGACCCGGCCCCCGTCGAGGGTCAGGACGAGTCCGCAGGTCGCTTCGCAGAGCGGGCAGATGCGCGGGGCGGTGGGCATGACGTCTCCCGGGGGCGGTGGCGTGGCGGTGGCGGGGCGGCGGCTCGCCGCGAGCATACCGACCGGTAGGGACGCCGGGGAGGGGGGCGACGGGACGCGCGCCCGCGGTCAGGCGGAGAGGGAAGGAGCGAGATAGGCGTGGAGGAGCTGCCGGGTCTCGCGGATGAGGGCGGCGTCGCCGTCGGGGTCGGCGCGGAAGGCGAGGCGGACGAGGGTGTCGGCGGTCTCGACGCCGACGAGGACCTTGCGCCGCAGCGTCTCGTCGGAGGCGCGGCCGAGATGGGCGGCGAGCAGCGCGCAGATCCGTTCGGCGACCAGGCCGTTGGGGTCCTCGGCCGTGCCGGTCCCGGGTTCCTCGGCGGCGGGGACGCCGAAGTCGACGAGGGCGAAGCCGGGGACGGTGCGCTTCATCGCGATGAACTCGTCGAGGACGCCGTCGATCGCGGAGTGCGCGTCGAGGACGGGCGTCCGCTCGAAGCGGGCGGCGATCAGCTCGGCGTACCGGTCGAGGTTGCGGTGGGCGAGGGCGGCGACCATGGCCCGTTTGTTGCCGAAGAAGCGGTAGACCGAGCCGATCGGCACCCCGGCGCGGACGGCGACGGCCCGGGTGCTCAGCTGCTCGTAGCCGGTCTCGTCGAGGAGGCCGGCGCAGGCGTCGAGGATGCGGGCGAGCCGCTCGGCACTGCGCCGCTGGACGGGGGTGCGGCGGAGCGCGAGCGGCGGGCCGGACGGGCGGGGCTGGGGCACGGGGTCCATGATGCCGGTCCGATCCCGTTCAGGCGATGAGCAGTCCGGTGCCGCCGAGCGTGTACGCGATCATCCGCGCGAACAGCGGGAGTTGGCCGGACGGCCGGGGCGGGCTCCTCCTCGTACAGGCCGGGCAGGATCGCGAGGGTCGTGCCGGGTTCACCGACGGCGTCGACGGCCCGCTGGAGGTGGCGGAAGCCGTTCCGGACGCGGCGACGCCGCCGTGCGCGGACGGATCCGTCCCGCCTCCCCGTTGACGGGAGCGGCGCGGAATCCTACGGTCATCCATAGGAATCCTTTCGGGACAGCGCAGGACAGGAGCGGGCGATGACGACCGAGCAGGCCAGGAAGACGGCCGAGGCGCTCACCTACAGCACCGGATTCGGCAACGAGCACAGCTCGGAGGCGCTCCCCGGCGCCCTGCCGGAGGGCCGCAACTCGCCGCAGCGCGCCCCGCTCGGGCTCTACGCCGAACAGCTGAGCGGCAGCGCGTTCACCGAGCCGCGGGCGCACAACCGCCGCTCGTGGCTGTACCGGATCCGCCCGTCGGCGGCCCACCCGCCGTTCACCCTGACCGACCACGGCACGGTGCGCACCGCGCCCTTCGCCGAGACGGTCGCGGACCCGAACCGGCTGCGCTGGGACCCGCTGCCGGAGCCGGCGCCGGACACCGACTGGCTGGCCGGCCTGTGGACCCTCGGCGGCAACGGCGACGCGGCCCAGCGCACCGGCATGGCCGTGCACCTGTACCACGCCAACGCCTCCATGGAGCGGGTCTTCGGCAACTCCGACGGCGAGCTGCTGATCGTCCCCGAGCACGGCGGCCTGCTGCTCCGCACCGAACTGGGCCTGCTGGCCGCCCGCCCCGGCGAGGTCGCGCTGATCCCCCGCGGCGTCCGCTTCCGGGTCGAGCTGCTCGACGAGACCGCGCGCGGGTACGTGTGCGAGAACTACGGCGCCCCGTTCCAGCTCCCCGACCTCGGCCCGATCGGCGCCAACGGCCTCGCGAACGCCCGGGACTTCCGCGCCCCGGTCGCCGCCTACGAGGACGTCGAGGGCCCGGTGCAGGTGGTCAACAAGTTCTGCGGCAACCTCTGGACGGCGACGTACGGCCACTCCCCGCTCGACGTCGTCGCCTGGCACGGCAACCACACCCCGTACGTCTACGACCTGCGCCGCTTCAACGTCATCGGGACGATCTCGTACGACCACCCCGACCCGTCCATCTTCACCGTCCTCACCTCGCCGTCCGACACCCCCGGCCTGGCCGGCGTCGACTTCGTCGTCTTCGCGCCGCGCTGGCTGGTGGGCGAGGACACCTTCCGGCCGCCGTACTTCCACCGGAACGTGATGAGCGAGTACATGGGCCTGATCGAGGGCGCGTACGACGCCAAGACGGCCGGAAAGGGCGGCTTCGTTCCGGGCGGCGGCTCGCTGCACAACATGATGTCCGCGCACGGCCCCGACCGGGAGACCTTCGACAGGGCGAGCGCGGCCGAGCTGAAGCCGCAGAAGATCGACGACGGCCTGGCCTTCATGTTCGAGACCCGGTGGCCGGTCACGGCGACCGCGCAGGCGGCCTCCGCCGACCACCTGCAGCGGGGCTACGACGACGTGTGGCAGGGTCTGGAGCGTCATTTCCGGCCGTAGAGTCCTGTCTCGGCCCCCCGCCCCACCCGTCGTCGTACGGAGAACGCCGTGACCGCCTTCGCCCCCGACTCGCTGGTCCTGAACCGCAAGCTCCCGCTGTGGTACCAGGTCTCGCAGTCCCTGCGCGCCTCCATACTGGGCCGCACGCCCGACGCCTCGCTGCGGCTGCCCACGGAGGAGCAGCTGGCCGCGCACTACGGCGTCAGCGTGCTGACGATGCGGCAGGCGCTGAAGGAGCTGGAGGAGGAGGGGCTGATCAGCCGGCACCGGCGGCGCGGCACGTTCATCGAGCCGGGCGCCCGGCGCTCCAGCCCGCGCCGGCTGCTCGGCTCGATCGACGCGATCGTGGCCCAGCAGTCCGGCGAGCGGACGACGGTCCTCGGCCACGGCCCGGAGCCGGTGCCCGGCGAACTCGCCGAGCACTTCCCGGACCTGGCCGAGGTCGCCGCCTACCGGCGGCTGCGCCGCGACGGCGAGAGCGGGGAGCCGACGAACTGGGCGGAGAACGCGGTCCGGCCGGAGTTCGCCGCCGCCATCGACCCGGCGGACCTGGAGCGCTGGCCGATGACGAAGGTGCTCCGGGACGTGGTCGGGGTGCGGATCAGCCGGATCACCGACACGGTCGAGGCACGCCTCGCCGACCCGGAGACGGCGGAGCTGCTCCAGGTCCCGCTGCTCTCCCCGATCCTCCACTACACCGGCGTCACCTACGCCGAGGACGGCCGGGTCGTCGACGTGGCCCGCATCCGCTACCGCGGCGACCGCTTCTCCTTCACGGTGACGGTCGAGGCGCACTGACCCGGCGGCGGTCCGGGCCCCAGGGAAGCGGCGGCGGTCCGGGCGCACTGACGCCTCCGTTCCGCGCTCGTTAGCATGCGGGGCGTGACTCAGGCTTCACGGCGGCAGGGATTTCCGGTGGACGACGACGCTCCGCTGCTCGACGAGCTGATGCCCTGGTCGGTGGCGCCGCTGCGGTTCGGGCGGGCGTGGATCACGGCGCCCGACGTGCGGACGCTGCGGGGCCGGTGGGACCGGCTGGTCGCGGCGGAGGGCGGGGAGCGGGAGGCGCTGTTCCGGCCGTCCCGGGCCCGGACGACGGGCACGGCGGTGGCGGCGCTGCCGGGGCAGCGGACCGGGACGGGGCGCTTCGCCCGCGAGACCGGGCCCTGCCCCGAGCCGGTGCGGGTGCTGGCCGAGCCCTTCGACGAGGAGTGGTTGCTCCCCGACCACCGGCTGATCGACGCCGCCCGCCCCGAACTGTGGCGGGTGGCGGGCGCGCCGCAGCTCTTCGTGGTGGAGCAGGGGTACGTGCCGGGGGCGGCCGGGCCGCCGCTGGTGGTGACGGGCGCGCTGCCGGAGGGGCGGTCGCCGGCGGGCCGTCCGGGGCGGATCCGTCCGCTCTTCCGGCGGCCCGGCGGCGTGGAGCCGAACCTGGCGCCGGGGCTGCTCGGGCACCTGCGGGAGCGGTTCGGGCCGGTGGACCCGGTCGCGTGGCTGGCGTGGACGGTCGCGGCGGCGGTGCCCTCGCCGGCCGGCTGCCGGGTGCCGCTGCCGGCGGATCCGGAGCGGTGGGCGGCGGGGGTGGCGCTCGGGCGGGAGCTGCTGGACGTCCAGACGCGGGGTGCGCTGAGCGGGACCCGGCCCCGGCTGCCGGGCGGGCGCCGGCCCTATGTGCGGGCGGCGGTCCCGGCGCGCCCGGAGGTGCTGGCGTACGACTCCGGCGAGGAGGTGCTGGGCGTCGGCGAGGGCCGGATCTCGCCGGTGCCGGAGGCGGCGTGGGAGTACCGGGTCGGCGGGGTGCGGGTGCTGGAGCGGTGGTTCGCCCGCAGGACCGCGCCGGCCGAGCCGGGGTCGCTGGAGGCGATCGGCCCGGCGGCCTGGCCGCAGGAGTGGACCTCGGAGCTGCTCGAACTGATCACCGTACTGGCGCTGCTCGGCGAACGGGAGGCGGAGCGCGCCCCGTTCACGGCGGGGGGCGGTCCGGGCCGTACGGCGCTGCGGGCGGCGGGGGTGCTGCCGGTGCCGGACCGGGCGCGCCGCCCGGCGTCGGTGCTCGACCACCAGGAGGAGGGCCCGGAGGGCCAGTTCATGCTCCTGTGACGGCGCCTCCGGCCCCTCCCCCGGGTCGCCCGGCCCCGCTGGGGTCGAAGGAGTCGAGGAGCCGGGCGATGGTCGTCGCGAAGATCTCGTCCGGGTCGGCGGGGGCGGCCGGCTCGGCGAGGAGCGCGGCGAGGTGCGGGTACCGGCCGGTCGCGACCTGGCTCATGAGGTAGGCGCCGCGCACGGCCTGTTCCTCCGCCTCGGACCAGGGCAGGCCGCGGGCGCGTTCGGCGATGGCCTGCTCGTTGCGGACGGTCGCCATGACGGTGCCGTTGACCATCGCGATGAGCTGCATCTTGAGGCCGGCGGGCTGGTCGAGCGGCGCGAGGCAGCCGAGGCACCACTCCAGGTACCGCAGGGCGTTCGGGCTGAAGCCGTAGGCGGTGGTCATGATCCGGGTGAGCCAGGGGTGCCGGTACATGATCGCGCGGGTCTGGTGGGCGAGGCCGGTCAGGTCGGCGCGCCAGTCGCCGCTGGGCCGCTCGGGGAACACGTACTCGGCGCTCACCGCGTCGACCATCAGCTCGTACAGGTCCTCCTTGCGGGGGACGTAGTTGTACAGCGACATCGTGCCGCAGCCGAGCTCGGCGGCGATCCGCCGCATGGAGAGGGCGTCGATGCCGTCGGCGTCGGCGAGGCGGACGGCGGCGTCGACCACGTCCTGCCTGCTGAAGGCAGGTTTGGGGCCGCGGCCCGCGCGCTCGGGGCGCGTCCAGATCACTTCGGGTTCGGCCGCTCGGCCCGCCATCTCATCACCTCGCCCTCCATCGTAGTTACGTACGCCGTACGTAGTGCGGTACGGTCACGCCATGACAACTACGTACGCTGTACTGAGTGAGGGTCTGGAGAAGCGGTACGGCGAGGTCCGCGCGCTGCGCGGGCTCGACCTCGCGGTCCCCGAGGGCACGGTCTGCGGCCTGCTCGGCCCCAACGGCGCCGGCAAGACCACCGCCGTCCGGATCCTCACCACGCTCCTCGCCCCCGACGCCGGCAGCGCCCGCGTCGCCGGCCACGACCTGGTCCGCGACCCGGCGGGAGTACGGCGGCGGATCGCCGTCACCGGCCAGTACGCCTCCGTCGACGGCGACCTCACCGGCGCGGAGAACCTGCGCCTCTTCGCCCGGCTGCTGCGGCTCCCGCGCGCCCGCGCCGACGAGCTCCTGGAGGAGTCCGGGCTCGCCGGGGCCGCCGACCGGCTCGTCCGCACCTACTCCGGCGGCATGCGGCGCCGCCTCGACCTCGCGGCGAGCCTGCTGGCCCGCCCCGCCGTCCTCTTCCTCGACGAGCCGACCACCGGGCTCGACCCGCGCAGCCGGGGCGCGATCTGGGACACCGTCCGCGAGCTCGCCGCGCGGGGCACCACCGTGGTGCTCACCACCCAGTACCTGGAGGAGGCGGACCGGCTCGCCGACGACATCGTGCTCGTCGAGGACGGCCGGGCCGCCCACCGCGGCACCCCCGCCGAGCTCAAGGCGCTCATCGGCAGCCTGGCCGAGGTGGTCCTCGCCGGGCCGGGACCGCTGGAACCCGCCGCGGCGGTCCTCGACCGGCTGACCGGCTCGGCGCCGGTCCTGGACGCCGAGCGCCGCACGGTCGCCGCGCTCACCACCGACCCCGCCCTCACCCTCCCCCGGCTGGTCCGCGAGATCGACGCGGCCGGCGTCCGCATCGCCGACGCCTCGCTGCGTCCGCCCACCCTCGACGAGGTGTTCCTGCGCCTCACCGGACGGAAGGAGACCGCCGCGTGAACGCCCTCGCCCTCGAAGGGGCCGCCCTGGTCGGCCGCAACCTGCGGCGGATCCGGCACGCCCCGGCGATCACCGTGATGACCCAGACGACGCCCGTCGTCTTCCTGCTCTTCTTCGGGTACGTCCTCGCCGGCGCCCTCGCCATGCCCGGCGCCGAGTACCGCTCCCAGCTCGTGCCGGGCCTGCTGGTGGCGACCGCCGCCGGAGGGCTGATGACCGGCATGTTCCAGGCCGCGCAGGACACCCACCGGGGCGTCACCGACCGGTTCCTGACGCTCCCGGTCCGACGGGCCGCCGTGCCGCTCGCCCAGGCCGTCGCCGACCTCCTGGTCTGCGCCGTCGGCACGGTCCCGCTGGTCCTGGCGGGGCTCGCCATGGGCTGGCGGATCGAGGGCGGCGCGCTCGACGCCCTCGCCGCCTTCGGCCTGCTGCTGCTCTTCCGCTCGGCCGCCACCTGGGCGGGGATCCTGCTGGGCCTCGCCTCGAAGAGCGAGGAGGCGGCGGGCCAGCTCGGCAGCGCGACCTTCATGCTGCCGCTGCTCTCGAACGCGTACCTCCCGACCGACGGGATGCCCGGCTGGCTGCGGACCCTCGCCGAGTGGAACCCGGTCTCTGCCGTCACGACCGCCCTGCGCGTCCTCTTCGGCAACGCCCCCGTGCCGGAGGGCGCCGCCTGGCCGGTCGCCCACCCGGTGGCGGGCACGCTGCTGTGGTCCCTCGGCCTGATCGCGGTCCTCGCGCCGCTCGCCGTCCGCCGGTACGGGCGCCGCTGAGCCGGCCGGGGAGGCGGTGCGGCGCCCGGACGCGGCCGGCCGCGGGTACGACGAAGCGCCGGACGGGCGGGGACGCGTCCGGCGCTCTCGGCGTGCGGGTGGGCGGCTGAGACTAGTGGTGGGCGCCGAACAGGGTGCGGCGCAGACGGCGGAGCGGGGCGAAGAGCGAGACCCGCGTCCGGCCGACGTGCGGGCTCTGGACCGGCGCCTCGTGGCGACGGGTCGTCAGCTCCCGCATCAGCAGGGTCGCCTCGGCCACCTCGCGCTGGGGCACGGCGGGACCGCCGAGCACCGCGAGATGGCGGTCGAGGCGCGAACTGGTCGCGCTGCTCCCGCAGGTGATGGCAGGCACACGCGGCCTGCTCCGCATCGTTATCTGTTCCATGTCACTCCCCACCCGTACGAGGGCACTCGGCCCGGGCAGGTTAACCCTATCGCCCCACAGTGACACGCGTGTATCCCGCCGACGGGATTCACGGCACTCGTACGGGGGTTGCCGGTCACTCTCCGAATCCATCTGATTCCAGGTCGAGTTGGACAGCATTCGAACACCTGCCGAACCGTCACGAACCCTCCCGGGCCCCGGCCGGCCGCACGCCCGCCCGTCACCCGGTGTGATCTACGCCACCGGGGGCCGTCCGGGTGGGTCGCCACCCGGCGGGGGCGCGGCTACCGTGGGCCCATGACGCTGATCGCGGGCCGTTACCGGCTGCTCGACGCCCTCGCGGAGGGCACGGCGGGGATCGTCTGGCGCGCCCGGGACGAGGCGCTCGGCCGCGAGGTGGCGGTCAAGGAGGTGCACGCCCCGCCGGGGACGCCGGAGGAGGCGGAACGGCTGCTGTACGCGCGCGTGGAGCGCGAGGCGCGGGCCGCGCGGGCGATCGAGGGCCCCGGTGTGGCCGAGGTGTACGACGTGGCCGTGGAGCACGGCCGGCCCTGGATCGTGATGGAGCTGGTCCGGGGGCTGACGCTGGCGGAGACCCTGGAGGCGGACGGGCCGCTGCCGGACCGGGAGGCCGCGCGGGTGGCGCTCGGGGTGCTGGCGGCGCTGCGGGCGGCCCGGGAGGCCGGCGTCCCCTACCGCGCACTGGGCCCGGACCGGGTGCTGCTGGCGAACGACGGGCGGGTGGTCGTGACCGGCGTGGCCACGGGGACTTCGGCGCGGGACGCCGCGCCGGACGCGCCGCCGCCGGGCCCCGCCGAGGACGCGCGGTCGCTGGGCGCGCTGCTGTCCGGCATGGTCGCCGATCCGGACTCGGGGCCGCTGGCGCCGGTGGCCGCGGGGCTCGCGGACCCGGACGCGGGGGTGCGCGCCGGGGCCGTACGGGAGCTGGAGCGGGTGGCGGGGGCCGGGGAGCGCCCGCGCGGGGACGTGCGGGCGGACGGGGAGCCGGAGCGCGGGGTCGCACGCCCGGAGGATCGGGAGCACGAGGGACGGGGTGGTGTGCGCGGGGCGCGCGCGGAGGAGCGCGCGGGCGCCGGTGCGCGTCGGCGGGGGCCCGGCCGGCGGGCGGTGATCGCGGCCGGGGTCGCCGGGCTGCTGGTCATCGTGGCGGCGCTGGTCTGGCAGGCCGTCAGGGACGGCGACCGGGGCGCCGGTCCGGGCGGGGGCGGGGTGTCGGGCACCGCTCCCGCCGTTCCCGGCGCCGCGGGTGCGGCGGACGGGGGAGCCGCCGCTACGCCGCGTTCCTGAAGGTGGGCAGGTAGCCGCCCGACTGGCCGGCGGCGGTGGGGTGGTAGGACTCGCCGATGTTCAGCCAGTTGACGCTGTGCAGCCAGCTGGAGGACGAGCAGATCTCGTGGCCGGTGAAGGCCGGGACGACGCTGGCGTAGGCGAAGCCGTGGTCGGCGGCGCGCTTGGCGATGGCGGCGTTGAGGTGGTCGGCGGCGCCGTTGATGGCGGAGCGCTCGGTCTCGCTGAGGCCGGCCACGCAGCTGCCGTTGAGCTGGTAGAAGCGCGGGTAGCCGAGGACGACGACGCGGGCGGCGGGGGCCTTGGCGCGAATGGCGTTGTACGTCGCGTCGAGGCGGGCGGGGAGGGTCGAGTCCACGTACGCCTTGGCCTGGTTCACCCGGTTGACGCAGGTGCTCTCCGACTGCAGCACACAGGTCGTCATGACGTCGGCGAAGCCGGCGTCGTTGCCGCCCACGGTGAGGGAGACGAGGTCGGTGGCGGAGGAGAGCGGGGCGAGCTGCTTGGTGGTGACGTCGGTGGTGACGGCGCCGGAGCAGGCGGTGAAGGCGAAGGAGGAGGGGGCGTTGGCGTTGGCCCAGAGGCGGGGGTACGCCTTGGTGGAGCGCTTGCAGTCGCCGCTGGCGCTGTCGTAGCTGCCGGCGCCGACGCCGGAGGAGTACGAGTCGCCGAGCGCCACGTAGTCGAGGGCGGCGCTCTCGGCGGCCTGCGCGGCACCCGCGCCGGTCAGGGCGAGGACGGAACCGAGCAGGAGCGAGGACGCGAAGGCCGCGATGCGCGACAGTTTCATGGAACCTCCCTGAGGCAGGATCTCTGCGCTACCAGGAAGTAGCATCGGATCGACCGCACCGGAAGTGTTCATGTCAAAGTTGCCGCCGGGAAGCCGGTGAAGCTGCCTCATCCAGCGGCCCTTTTCGGCCACCCGAGGAACCGGAAGTTCCTGTCCCGCTTTCTGGTCGAACGGGATCGCGACCCCAGCGCCCGACCGTGCACAGGAGTACGACGCTCCCCCACTGTTCCCACAACGAAAACGGATTGATCAAATCCGATCGACTGGACGGTACTTTCAGGCGTCGATCGTTCGCCAAAGTGCCAGAAACCGGGCCGTACAAGCGGGACTTGCCATACAGTCCCATTCATCAATACCGTCGTACATCTCACCCGCATCGGTTCACCGGCAAGGCGCTCAGGGGAGAGCGCCGCAGGCACGGCGGCACCGGGGCGGGGCGCGGTAGGGGGGTGCCGTGCCCGGTGCGCGTCCATGCGCTCCGGGTCGCGGGTACCGCGCGGCCTGTCATGCCAACTCGGCGTTCCCGCAAGGACATCCATGCCCTGCGGAGAGCGGCGAGAACCCCCCTTTCGAACCGGACACACGACCGGGCCGCCCCAGGGGTGGGCGGCCCCCCGGACGAGAGGGAAACCGACCATGAGCTCGTTCCTGCGCCCGGCCGTCACGGGCCAAGAATTCACCGAGCCGAGTCGAATAGCGGCCCAGTACCGGGCCATCACGTCCCACCTGGCGATCACTCCGCCGGTGAGCGTCGTCATTCCCGCGATGAATGAGGCGGAAAATCTTCCGTACGTGTTCCAGTCCCTGCCGGAATGGATTCACGAAGTCGTCCTCGTCGACGGAAATTCCACCGACGACACCGTCGAGGTGGCCCGCCGGCTGCGACCCGACGTGAAGGTCGTCAAGCAGGTCGGCAAGGGCAAGGGCGACGCCCTGATCAGCGGCTTCGCCGCCTGCACCGGCGACATCATCGTCATGGTCGACGCCGACGGCTCGGCCGACGGGCAGGAGATCGTCTCGTACGTCTCCGCCCTCGTCGGCGGCGCCGACTTCGCCAAGGGCTCCCGCTTCGCCAACGGCGGCGGCACCGACGACATGACCGGCATCCGCCGCCTCGGCAACTGGGCCCTGTGCGCCCTCGTCAACCGGAAGTTCGGCGCCCGCTACACCGACCTCTGCTACGGCTACAACGCCTTCTGGCGCCACTGCCTCGACAAGATCACCCTCGACTGCACCGGCTTCGAGATCGAGACCCTCATCAACATCCGGGTCGTCAAGGCCGGCCTGAAGGTGCAGGAGGTCCCGAGCCACGAGTACCTGCGGATCCACGGCGTCAGCAACCTCAACGCGGTCCGCGACGGCATCCGGGTCCTCAAGGTGATCCTCCGCGAGAAGCGGGTCCCCAAGGCCGCCCGGGCGCTCCGCCGGCCCGCCGCGTTCTCGGTCAACGTCCCCCGGGGAGAGACGTCTTGAACGACCGCCCGGCCCCGCCCCGCTTCTCGGTGGTGATCTGCGTCTACACGGAGGAGCGGTGGGGCGACATCCTCGCCGCCGTCGCCTCCGTCCGGAAGCAGTCGCCGGCCCCGCTGGAGACCCTGCTCGTCGTCGACCACAACGAGCGGCTGCTGGACCGGCTCACCGAGGAGTTCGCGGACGCGCGCCACGCCGGGGAGGTGCGGGTGCTCGCCAACGCGGGCCCCCGCGGCCTCTCCGCCGGCCGCAACACCGGCATCGCCGCCGCCCGCGGCGACGTCGTCGCCTTCCTCGACGACGACGCCGTGGCGGAGCACGACTGGCTCCACCACCTCGCCGCCGGCTACGCCGACCCGGCGGTCGTGGCCGTCGGCGGGCGCACCCTGCCCGCCTGGGCCTCCGGCCGCCGCCCCGACTGGTTCCCCGAGGAGTTCGACTGGGTCGTCGGCTGCACCTACCGCGGACTGCCCCCCGGCCGGGTGCGGGTCCGCAACGTGCTCGGCGGCAACGCCTCCTTCCGCCGCTCCGCCTTCGACGCGGCCGGCGGCTTCGCCACCGGTATCGGACGCGACGGCGACCGGCGGCCCCTCGGCTGCGAGGAGACCGAACTGTGCATCCGGCTCGCGAACGCGCTGCCGGGCGCCGTCCTGCTCATCGACGACCGGGCCGTCATCCACCACAAGGTGCCCGCCGTCCGCGAGCGCTTCGCCTACTTCCGCACCCGCGTCTACGCCGAGGGCCTGTCCAAGGCGCTCGTCGCCCAGAGCGTCGGCGCGGGCAAGGGCCTGGAGTCCGAGCGGCGCTACACCACCCGGGTCCTGCCCGCCGGGGTGCTGCGCGGCCTGCGGGACGCCCTGCTCGGCCGGCCGGGCGGCGCCGGCCGCGCCGGGGCCATCGTCGCCGGCGTGGCGCTCGCCGCCGGCGGCTACGCCCTCGGCACCCTCCGCGCCCGCCGCGGCGGCTCCCCCGCCTTCTCCTGGGGCCCGATCACGCCGGAGGCCGTACCGCACGAGGCGTCCGGGCAGCGGAAGGAGCCGGCCGCGTGAGCCCGGCGCCGGCGGAGAACACCGCCCCCGCCCCCGTGCCGATCCTCATGTACCACGCGGTCGCGCCCGATCCGGCGCCCGCGACGCTCGGACTGTCCGTGACGCCCGGGGCGTTCGCCGCGCAGATGGAGCTGGTGGCCGAGCGGGGTTTCACCCCGGTCACCACCGCCGCGCTCGCCGCCGCCTGGCGGACCGGCGCCGCGCTGCCCGAGCGGCCCGTGCTCGTCACCTTCGACGACGGCTACGAGGGCGTGCACCGGTACGCCCTCCCGGTGCTCGCCCGGCACTCCTTCGCGAGCACCGTCTTCGTCACCAGCGGCTGGCTGCCCGGCCGGCACGCCACCGGCGGCGCCCTCGACACCATGCTCAGCTGGGAGCAGGTGCGCGAACTGGCCGCCGCCGGAACCGAGATCGGCGGCCACAGCCACAGCCACCCGCAGCTCGACCAGCTCGACGCGCGCCGGCTGCGGTTCGAGGCGCTGCGCTGCAGGGAGCTCGTCGGCGAGGAGACCGGCACCGCGCCGGACTCCTTCGCCTACCCGTACGGCTACTCCAGCCGGCGGGTGCGCGCCGCCGTCCGGGAGGCCGGTTTCGGGCAGGCGCTGGCGGTCGGGAACGCGCTCGCGCGCCGCCGCCAGGGGCCGTACGCCCTGGAACGGGTCACCGTGCGCCGCTCCACCACCGTCGAGCAGTTCGGCCGGCTCCTCGAAGGGACTTCGCTCGCCCGGGACTTCGCCGTCGACCGGGCCCTGACGAAGGGGTACGCGCTCGCCCGCCGGGCGCGCGGGGCGGTGCGCGGGCACTGGATCTGAGGGCCCGGCAAAACCCGGTGCGCGGCCCGGCCCGGTGGCGGATCATGGCGGCATGTCAGACTCCCCCGCCGTACCGTCCGGGCCGCGGCAGCCGCTGCCGGTCGTGGTCAACCTCGACGACAGCGACTCGCCGGGCGACGTGATGGACGCGCTCTTCCTCGACCGGTTCGCGACCGGGGCGCAGCCCCACTCCCACGGCGTCAGCCTGGAGCGGGTCCGGCCCGACGCGACGCTGCTGCCGCCCGGCGCCCGGGTGCTGTGGGGGTCGACGGAGGAGGACCGCAGCTCCGTGCTGGCCGAGGGCGACGGGTGGACGATCCTCTCCTCCCGCTGGAAGCGCCGCGCCGACGTGACCGTGACGGCGACCGACGCCGAGCTGGCCGCGCGGGTCCTCGCCGAGGCCACCGACGGCGCGAAGGCCGAGCCGGAGCCGGAGCCCGAGGACGTCACCATGGGCTTCTGGTACCTGGCGCCGCAGCGCGGCCCGCGCCGGATGACCCGCCGGATCAGCGCGGCCACCTGGGAGGAGGCCCGCCGCAACTACACGGCGCCGGTCGCCGAGTCGATGGACCGGCTGATGAAGCTGACGCCGGAGGACGTCACCGGGCGGCTCCTGCTGCTGCACGGCCCGCCCGGCACCGGGAAGACGTCCGCGCTGCGCACCCTCGCCCGGTCCTGGCAGGAGTGGTGCCAGGTGGACTGCGTGCTCGACCCCGAGCGGCTCTTCAACGACATCGGGTACCTGATGGACATCGCCATCGGCGAGGAGGACGGCGCCGAGAAGGAGCGGTGGCGGCTGCTGCTCCTGGAGGACTGCGACGAGCTGATCCGGGGCGGCGCCAAGGAGGCCACCGGCCAGGCGCTGTCGCGGCTGCTGAACCTGACCGACGGCCTGCTCGGCCAGGGGCGGAACGTGCTGGTGGGGCTCACCACCAACGAGGACCTGGAGCGGCTCCACCCGGCCGTCGTGCGCCCCGGCCGCTGCCTGGCGCGGATCGAGGTCGGGCCGCTCACCCGCGCCGAGTCGGTGGCGTGGCTGGGCCGGGAGGACGGGGTGCCGGCCGACGGCGCCACCCTGGCCGAGCTGTTCGCGCTGCGGCGCGGCGCCTCCCCCGCCGACCTGCCCGACCAGCGCACCCCGGCCGCCGGGCTGTATCTGTGACGGCGCGGTCCGCCGGGGGCCGGGCTCCCGGCGGACCGTCCGGTGTCATGGCGCTGCTCGGTGGTCGGTCATTCGGAGTCGTACGCGGCCCTCAGCGCGTCCCGTACGGCGGCCTCGGCCTCGTCCCGGGTGAGTCCGAGGCGGTACGCCTCCTCGGCGTACTGGGCGGCGGCCGAGGCGGCCCTGCGGCTGGCGGCGTCACCGGCCGCCGCGACGAAGGTGCCGTGCCGGCCCCGGGTCTCGATGACCCCGTCGGACTCCAGCGCCTTGTACGCCTTGGCGACCGTGTTCGCGGCGAGCCCCAGCTGCTCCGCGAGTCCCCGGACCGTCGGCAGCTTGTAGCCGACGGGCAGTCGGCCCGACCGGGCGCGTTCCGAGATCTGGGCACGCAGCTGTTCGTAGGGGGCGGTGGTGGACTGGTGGTCCACGGCGAGTGTCAGTGTCACCCACCCGATTCTGCCCTCCCCCCACGGGAAAATGGGAGGCGGCGGTGCGGCCCCGGCCGTAGCCTGCGGGCCCATGACTGTCATCGTCCGTGACGTACGGCCGGAGGACGCCGAGGGCTTCGCCCGCGTCCGGCGCGCGGCCCTTCCCTGCATGCTCGCCACCGCCGAGCAGGTGGCGTTCGACTGGGCGCACGCCCACCCCGAGGCCCACGACCGGCCGCTGGTGGCGGTGGCCGGCGACGGCGAGGTGATCGGCACCGCGCAGGTCTCCCTCGCCCACGACTCCCCCGAGCCCGGGATCGGCTGCCTCAACGTGTACGTGGACCCGGCCCGCCGGGGCAGCGGCGCGGGCGCGCTGCTGGTGCGGACGGCCGAGGAGCACCTGGCCGAGCGGGGGGCGACGGCGCTGTACAGCTGGGTGCTGGACGAGCCGGAGAACCGCCGCTTCGCGGAGCGGCGGGGGGACGCGCCGAGCCGTACCGCGCACTTCCTGCGGCTGGACCTGACGGCCGGGCTGCCGCCGCTCCGGCAGCCGCCGGCCGGGGTGGAGCTGGTGACGGCCGAGGCGTTCGCGGCGGACCCGCGGCCGCTCTTCGAGCTGGACGCGGCGACGACCGCCGACGAGCCGGGGGACGTGGCGGCGGCGCTGGACGACTACGCGCACTGGCGGGCGACCACGTGGGAGCACCCGCTGCTGGACCGGGCGCTGACGACGGTGGCGGTGGTGGACGGGGTGCCGGCCGCGTTCAGTGCCGCGCAGACGGACGGGTGCGGCCGGTACGCGTCGGGGATGACGGGGACGGCCCCGGCCTTCCGGGGGCGCGGGCTGGCGAAGCTCGCGAAGAACGCGTCGCTGCACCGGGCGCGGGCGGCGGGCTGCACGGAGGCGTTCACCGGGAACGACGCGGGGAACGGTCCGATGCTGGCGGTCAACCGGTGGTTCGGGTACGCGGTCGCGGCGACGGAGGTGCGGCATGTCCGGGCGCTCGGTTGAGGTGGCGCTGTGGAAGGCGGGGCGGCTGAAGATCCGCTATCCCGCCGAGGTGCTGGCGGAGACCGGGACCCGGATGTCGGTGCGGGCGCCGTGGGCGGCGGACGGGGTGCGGGACTTCGGGTTCGTGCGCTTCGAGCCGGGTGACGTGTTCGTCGAGCACTACTGGTCCGACCGGTGGTTCACGGTGAAGGAGGTGTGGTCGGCGGGGGGCGGGCTGAAGGGCTGGTACTGCGACATCACCCGGCCGGCCGCGTTCGGGGCGGCCGGGGTGACGGTCGAGGACCTGGACCTGGACCTGTGGGTGTCGGCGGACGGCAGCGAGGTGCTCCGGCTCGACGAGGACGAGTTCGCGGCGAGCGGTCTGGCCGTCTCCGACCCGGAGGCGGCCGAGCGGGCCGTGGCCGCCCTCGACGAGCTGGAACGGCTGGGCCGGCGAGGCCTGCGGGCCTCGCCGGCTAGTTGAGGGTGACGCGGGCCTCCTCCGTGGCCAGGAAGACCGGGAGCGGGAGGCCGAGGTCGCCGTGGGGGGTGAGCTGCATCAGCGTGGCCTCGACGCGGGCCTCGCCCGGCTGGGCGGCGGGGTCCGTCACGACGGCGGTGTTCGTCCAGGTGCGGAGCAGTCCGTCGCAGACGGCGCGGGTGCCGCCGATGCCGGCGGAACGGTCCTGCTGGTGCAGGGTGGAGCTGACGAAGACCGGGCCGGCGCTGTCGTCGTGGCAGCGGTAGGTACCGGAGAGGGTGACCGAGCCGTCGGCGCCGAGGAGTCCAGCCGCGTCGACGGTGAGGCCGTCGGGGCCGGCCGCCCCTCCCGCGTGGGCGAGGGGGGCGGTGGCCGCGGCGAGGAGCGCGGTGGCGGCGAGGGTGAGTCGGACGCGCATGGGTGTCCCTTCGGAGGTGGGGGGAGACTTCGCCCGCCAGGGATACCGGATCCGGCCGCTCGATGTCCGAAACTCACTCCTTCATCGGCGCGTTGGCCGCGAGGTCACCCCGATCGTCGTACCGTCGTACGGCCCCGGGCCGGTCAGGCGGCGGTACGGCGCCGGGTCACCGCCTTCCGCAGCAGCGGCCACCCGAGCAGGAGCAGCACCAGCGCGTACACGGCCACCGCGAACGGGGTGTTCACCAGGCCGGTGACGGAGCCGTCGCTGATCTGGAGGGCGCGGCGGAGCTGCTGCTCGGCGGCCGGGCCGAGGATCACGCCGATGACGGCCGGCAGCACCGGCAGGCCGTACCGGCGCATGCCGAGGCCGAGGAGGCCGACGACCAGCAGGACGACCAGGTCCAGGGCCTCGCCGCCGACCGCGTACGCGCCGACGGCGGCGAAGAAGAGGATGCCGGCGTAGAGGTACGGACGCGGGATGCGCAGCAGCTTCGCCCACACGGGCGCGAGCGGCAGGTTGAGCGCGAGCAGCAGGACCATGCCGACGAAGAGCGAGGCGATCAGGCCCCACACCAGCTCGGGCTCCCGCTCGAAGAGCAGCGGTCCGGGCTGGATGCCGTACTGCTGGAAGGCGGCGAGCATCACGGCGGCGACGGCGGTCGTCGGCAGGCCGAGCGTCAGCATGGAGACGAGGGTGCCGGCGGCGGAGGCGGAGGCGGCGGACTCGGGTCCGGCGACGCCCTCGATGGCGCCCTTGCCGAACTCGTCCCGGTGCTTCGAGAGCCGCTTCTCCGTCACGTACGACAGGAAGGTCGGGATCTCCGCGCCGCCGGCCGGGATCGCGCCGAACGGGAAGCCGATGAACGGGCCGCGCAGCCACGGCTTCCAGGTGCGCCGCACGTCCTCGCGGCCCAGCCAGGGGCGGCCCACCGGGACCGGCCGGGCGGCGGTGCGGCGCAGGTGGGCGGCGACCCACAGGGCCTCGCCGATGGCGAAGAGGCCGACCGCGACGATGACGACGTCGATGCCGTCGGCGAGCTGGAGCGAGCCGAAGGTGAGCCGCTGCTGGCCGGTGAGCTGGTCGAGGCCGACCAGGCCGAGGGTGAGGCCGATGAGCAGCGAGGCGACCCCGCGGATCCGGGAGGAGCCGAGGACCGAGGTGACCGCGATGAAGGCGAGGACCATCAGCGCGAAGTAGTCGGGGGCGCCGATGCCGACGGCGAGGGCCGCGACCGCCGGGGCGAGGGCGACCAGCAGGACCGTGCCGATCAGGCCGCCGGTGAAGTGGCCGATCGCGGCGGCGGCCAGCGCCTGCGCGCCGCGCCCGGCCCTGGCCATCGGGTGGCCTTCCATGGCGGCGACGACAGCCGCGCTCTCGCCGGGGGTGTTCAGCAGGATCGAGGTGGTGGAGCCGCCGAACATGGCGCCGTAGTAGATGCCGGCGAACATGATGAACGCGCCGGTCGGTTCGAGGCCGTAGGTCACCGGCAGCAGCAGGGCGACGGCCATGGCGGGGCCGATGCCGGGCAGCACGCCGATCGCGGTGCCGAGGAGCACGCCGACGGCGGCCCACAGCAGGTTGACCGGGGTGAGGGCGGTCCCGAAGCCGTCCATCAGGGAGGTCAGGGATTCCATGGTTCAGAGCACTCCCATCAGCGGCCCGCCGGGCAGCGGAACGCCCAGCAGGCGGTCGAAGACGCCGTAGGTGAGGAGGGAGAGGACGGCCGCGATCAGCGGGTCGCGGGTCAGGTGGCGGCTGCCGAGGGCGTAGGCCGCGCCCCAGAAGAGGAGGGCGCCGGAGACCGGGAAGCCCAGCGGGCCGATGAGGACGGCGAAGCCGAGGAAGACGCCGGCGAGGAGCAGCACGGTGCGCCAGTCGGCGGGGGCGTCGAGGTCGATGTCCTCGCCGCCCTCGGCCTCGCCGCGTCCGCCGTGGAGGACGTCGAGGGCGAGCAGGACGGCGACGACGAGGAGGCCGCAGCCGACGAGGAGGGGGACGGTGGCGGGGCCGACGGGGCCGCGCGCGGAGACGTCGACGTCGAGGGTGAGGGCGTCGGTGAGGACGAGGACGCCGAGGAGCAGGAGCAGGGCGCTGACGCCCAGCTCGGAGCGGTCCTTGAGCCGGTCCTTGAGCGGGTTTTCGAGCGGGGTGGTCACAGTCCGAGCTCCTTCAGCACCGTGTCGACGCGGGCGTTCTGCTCGGTGAGGAAGGCGCCGAACTCCTCGCCGGGCAGGAAGGCGTCGGTCCAGCCGTGGGTCTTCAGGGACTCCCGCCACTGCGGCGAGGCGTGCAGCTTCGTCACGAGGGCGACGAGCCGGTCCCGCTCGGCGTCGGTGAGGCCGGGCGGGGCGACGATGCCGCGCCAGTTGGTGAACTCGGTGTCGAGGCCGGCCTCCCGGAGGGTGGGGGCGTCGAGGCCGGGGACCCGTTCGGCGCCGGTGACGGCGAGCAGCCGCAGCTCGCCGGCCTCGATCTGGTCGAGGTACTCGCCGACGCCGGAGACGCCGAAGGCGACCTTGGAGCCGAGGATGGAGGCGAGGAGTTCGCCGCCGCCGTCGAAGGGGATGTAGTTGACGTCCTTCGGCGGGATGCCGGCGGCCCGGGCCATCAGCATCGGCGCGAGGTGGTCGGGGCCGCCGGGCGAGGAGCCGCCGCCGACGGGCAGCTTCCCGGGGTCCTTCTTCCAGGCGGCGAGGAGTTCCTGGATGGTCGTGTACGGGGAGTCCTTGGCGACCACGACGATGTCCTGCTCCTCGGTGAGCCGGGCGATCGGGGTGGTGTCGGCGAGGGTCCGGGGGGTCTTGTTGGTGTGGACGGCTCCGACCACGCCGAGCCCCATCGACATGGCGATCCGGCCGTCGCCGCGCTCGCCGACGAGCCGGGTGAGGCCGACGGTGCCGCCCGCGCCGGGCAGGTTGAAGACCTCGATGTCGCCGGTGAGACCGGCCTCCTCGGCGTTCTTCGCCGCCGTGCGGGCGGTGATGTCGTAGCCGCCGCCGGGGGTGTTGGGGACCATGAAGCGCAGGCCGGGGATGTCGGTGCCGGTGCCGGAGCCGCTGCCGGGGGTGAGCAGCGGCGGCCCCACGAGCACCAGCAGCGCCGCCCCGAGCAGGGCGAAGGGGGTGCGCAGACGCACGAGGCCGCCTCTCGGTGGTTGGGGGTGGGTCCCGGGAGGGCCCGGGACGGTGAAGTGGGCCACATGTTGCCCGCGCGTGAGGAAGCTGTCGCTCTTCCGCAATCAACGGACGTTGTGGTCCTTGTGGTCGCGACCTACCGTGTCCGGCGTGACGAGGGTGCTGGTGGTCGACGACGACTTCATGGTGGCCAAGCTGCACAGCCGCTACGTGTCGGCCGTGCCGGGCTTCTCCGTCGTCGGTGTCGCGCACACCGGCGCGGAGGCGCTGCGCGCCGCGCACCGGCTGCGGCCCGATCTGCTGCTGCTCGACATCTTCCTGCCGGACATGGACGGCGTCGGGGTGCTGCGCGAGCTGCGCGGGGCCGGTCTGGCGGCGGACGCGCTCTTCATCACGGCGGCCCGGGACGCGGGCATGGTCCGGGCGGCGCTGCGGGCCGGCGCCCTGCACTATCTGATCAAGCCCTTCCACCAGGCGGCGCTGCACGAGCAGCTGCGGCACGTGGCCGCGCTGCGCAGCCGGCTGGACGGTCTGGACGAGGCGCGGCAGGAGGACGTGGACCAGATCTTCGGGACCCGTCCGCGCGGCTCCCGGGAGCTGCCGAAGGGCCTGGCGGCGCACACGGCGGAGCTGGTGGAGGGGATCCTGCGGGCCCATCCGGAGGGGCTGTCGGCGTCGGAGTGCGCGGAGGCGGGCGCGCTGTCCCGGGTCAGCGCCCGGCGCTATCTGGAGCACTTCGCCGCCACGGGCCGCGCCGAGGTGACCCTGCGCTACGGCGGGACGGGCCGGCCGGAGCGGCGGTACCGCCCGGCGGGGTGAGCGGGACCCTCGCCGGGCCCTCGGCGGGGTTCCTGAGGTGGTTCTTTCGTGTGCCTTAAAGCGGTCCTAAGAATCGCCGTCTCCCGCTGTTCCGGGGCGAGTTCGGCGGCCTTGGGGGCTAGCGTGCGGAGCACCCCCCACACCACCCTCGTCCCAGGAGTGTCCCCCCATGACGTCTCGTCGTACGGTCGCGGTCGCCGGCACCGCGCTGGTCCTCGCCGCCTTCTCCGGCGCCCCCGCCTTCGCGCACGGTTCGATGACGGACCCGGTGAGCCGGGTCGCGGCCTGTTACGCGGAGGGGCCCGAGTCGCCGGACTCGGCGGCGTGCAGGGCGGCGGTGGCGGCGAGCGGGCCGCAGGCGTTCTACGACTGGAACGCGGTGAACATCGCGGCCGCCGCCGGCCGGCACCGGGCGCTGATCCCGGACGGGAAGCTGTGCAGCGCCGGCAACGACAAGTACCGGGGCCTGGACCTGGCCCGGGCGGACTGGCCGGCCTCGCCGCTGGCGGCCGGGAAGCACACCTTCCGCTACAAGGGCACGGCGCCGCACAAGGGCACCTTCTCGCTGTACGTGACGCGGGACGGCTACGACCCGGCGAAGCCGCTGACCTGGGCGGACCTGGAGGAGAAGCCGTTCCTGACGGTGACCGACCCGCGGATGGAGGGCGGCGACTACGTCTTCGAGGGGGCGGTGCCGGAGAGGTCGGGCCGTCACCTGGTCTACTCGATCTGGCAGCGGTCCGACTCCCCCGAGGCGTTCTACACCTGCTCCGACGTGGTCTTCGGCGGCGAGGGCGGGTCGGGCGGCGGCGGTGCCGCGCCGTCCGCGTCCGCGCCGACGGACACGCAGATCGAGGAGGGCGCGGAGGAGTCCTCGGTCGAGCACGGCGGGCACGGGGACCACGACGCGTCGACCGGCGCGGGGGCCACCGCGGCGGCGCCCGAGCCGGCCGCCGAGACGGCCCCGGCCACCGCCGCGGCCCCGTCCGCCGAGCCGGCCGCGGCGACGCCGACGGAGCCCGCCGCGGCGGCGACGCCGTCGGTGACCGCGTCCGCCGCCCCGGCCCCGGCCCCCGCCGGGGGGTCGGTGGAGCTGGCCGAGACCGGCGGGTCCTCCGTCACCCCGTACCTCGCGCTCGGCGGGGCCGGCGTGCTGGCGGCCGGCGCGGCGGTGCTGTTCCGCACGACCCGGCGCCGGGCCCGCTGAGCGGCGGGCGGGCCTAGCCGATCACCGACAGGCAGGTGGTCGGGGTGGCGTGGGCCGGGTCGAGGGCGTTGGCCACCTCGTGGAAGGCGACCCGGTCCACCGTGCCGATGGCCACGTGCTCGGAGAGGTCGAGGGCGCACTTGTCCTGGAGGAGGACGTTGGTGACGTCCGGCCCCGAGAGGAACTGCGAGCGGTACGGGGTGACCACCTGGTCGTACCGGGTCGCGATGACGTGGTAGCGGACGCCGGGCACGGTGTCGCCGCCCTCGTTGAGCCGGGTGAGGAAGGCGGAGCCGGCGATCTGGTCGGCGAGGCCCGGAGTGGTCTCCTTCAGCAGGTCCTCGGCGCCGGGGAAGTACGGCAGGAGCTTGGTGAGGCCGAGCAGGGTGGTGCCGTGGTTGTCGGGGGCGAGACCGACGAGCGCGTTCACCTTCTCGGCCCCGCCGAGGAACTTGAGGTACCAGCGGGGCATCATGCCGCCCTGCGAGTGGCCGACGAGGTCGGCCTCGGGGGCGCCGGTGGCGGCGAGGACCCGGTCGACGAAGGCGTCGAGCTGGCCGGCGGACCGCTCGATGGGGCCGAGGCCGTGGAAGAAGGGCACGTTCGGCAGCTGCCCGTAGTCGAGCGAGTAGACGCAGTAGCCCCGGTTCACCAGGTAGGGGGCGAGGCCGAGCCAGTTGTCGACGGAGTTCCCGAAGGTTCCGTGGACGAGGACGACCGGGCGGGGGTGGGCGGCGGAGGGCTTGCAGGTCCAGTCGTTCCAGCCGCGGCTCGGTGCGGCGGCGTGGGCGGCGGCGGTGGGGGCGAGCACGGCGGCGACGGTCAGGAGCAGGACGGACAGCGCTCTGGCGAGGGGTTTCCAGGGCAGCATCGGGCGATCTCCTTGCGGCTCGAGGGAGTGGGGGTGGGTGCCCTGCGGTCCGGACCACAAGTGGGGATGCTCTTCGGCCACGGTACGTACGGGTGTTACCCGCTGGGAAGTTACGCGTCGGTAAAAACTGGCGTGTCGTCAGCCGGCCCTCGGACGGCGGCCGTTCAGGCCGCGAGGGAGCCCGGCAGGATCGCCCGGGGCCCGAACTTCGCGCGGGCCCGGTCGGCCACCGCCTCGATCCGCCGCGCCTTCTCGTCCGCCGGGTCGAAGGTGAGCTGGTGCGCGGCCCGTTCGGCGGGCCCCAGGCCCTCGGCGCGCAGCGCGACGCCCCGCACCCGGGCCCGCTGGAGGCCGAGGGAGTCGTGGAGCGCGTACGCGAGGGCGGTGAGCGCGGCGGTGTGGGCGGTCGGTTCGGGCAGGGTGCGGCTCCGGGTGGTGGTGCTGCGGTCGGCGTACCGCACGGTGAGCGCGAGGGACCGGCAGACCTGGGCGTCGGTCCGCAGCCGGGCGCCCAGTTCGGTGGCGAGCGAGAGCAGGGCGCGGCGCTGGGCGGCGCGGTCGGTCTCGTCGTACGGGAAGGAGCGCTCGGCGGCCAGCGAGCGGGCGGCGGCGTTCGGGACGACGGGGGTGCGGTCGATGCCCTGGGCGCGTTCCCACAGGTCGCGGCCGGCCTTGGCGCCGACGAGGCGCTGGAGCACGGCGAGCGGGGCGCCGGCGACCCGGCCGACCGAGTCGAGCCCGTAGCCGCAGAGGGTGCGGGCGGTGGCGCGGCCGACGCCGTCGAGGGCGGCGACGGGGCGGTCGCGCAGGAAGGCCGCCGGGTCGTCGACGGTCAGGGTGCGGCCGGGCCGGGCCTCGCGGGCGGCCATCCGGGCCAGCATCGGGTTGGGTCCGGCGCCGATGACGCAGTCGGCGCCGTGGAGGGCGAGGGCGCGGACGCGGATCACGGCGGCGAGTTCGGCGGGGGTGCGGTCGAAGTAGCGCAGCGCGCCGCGCACGTCGGCGAGCGCCTCGTGGGGCGGGGCGGCCTCGACGACGGGGGTGAACTCGCCGAGCAGGTCGATCAGCCGGGGGAAGAGCGCTTCCGGCGTCTCCGGGCGGAACCGTACGCAGAGGATCATCCGGCGCTCCCGGGGCTGCTGTGCCAGAGCTTCCGCGCGGGGGTGGCGGCGCCCTCGCCGGCGGGTTTGAGGTCGGCC
The DNA here is from genome assembly GCA_000721275.1 of Microtetraspora glauca. Taxonomy (GTDB): domain Bacteria; phylum Actinomycetota; class Actinomycetes; order Streptomycetales; family Streptomycetaceae; genus Streptomyces. The sequence continues at coordinate 137,145 of JOFO01000010.1, forward strand.
CAGGGGTTCATCTCGTAGCCGGTGGCCATGCGGATGCGGCGGCCGGTGTCGCCGCGTTCCGCGGGGGCGGCCGTCTCTTCGGCGAGCCGTTCCGCCACGGCGTCCAGGCCGCCGGCGGCGCGGAGTCCGGCGAGGTCGGCGAGGTTCCAGGCGGCGGTGCCGACGACGCTGACGCTGCGCGGGCCGCGCCGCTGCACCACGCCCCTGACCAGGAGCAGCCAGGAGTGGAAGACGGTGTGGGCGCAGCGCTCGTGGGCGTCGTCGAAGAAGGCGAGGTCGACCAGGCCGGTGCCGTCGTCGAGGGTGGTGAAGATGACGCGCTTGCCGGAGCGGATGGGCGGGGTCTGGGTGGCGGCCTTGGCGCCGGCGACGAGGACGGTCCGGCCGTGGGGTGCGGAGCGCAGCCGTTCGGCGGAGACGGCGCCGAGTTCGGCGAGGAAGGCGTGGTGGTCGCCCATGAGGTGGCGGGAGGCGTCCATGCCGAGGACGCCGAGCTCGGCGCTGAGGCGCTCCGACTCGTCGAGGTCCGGCAGGCCGACGGGCGCGGTCTTGCGGCCCTGGGCGAGCGGCAGCTGGCCGCCGTAGGAGGCGGCGCCGCGCTGGGTGCGGTGGAGTTCGGTGAGGTGCAGCAGGAGGTCGCGGCGGTTGGCGCCGAAGGCGTCGAGGGCGCCGACCTGGGCGAGGCGTTCGGCGACGGGTTTGCCGGGGCGGGCCCGTTCCCAGAAGTCGAGGAGGGAGGCGTAGGGCTGTCCGGCCGCGATGCGGGCGGATTCGGCCTCGCTGATGCCGTGGACGTCGGTGAGGCCGAGCCGGAGCCCCCACACCGCCGGCTCATCGGACACCAGTTCGATACGGTGGGCGACGGCCGACCGGTTCACGTCCAGCGGCAGCACCGGCACCCCGCGCCGCCGGGCGTCGGCGAGCAGCAGCCGCTTGGGGTACATCCCGGGGTCGTGGGTGAGCAGCCCGGCGTAGAAGGCGGCCGGGTGGTGGGCCTTGAGCCAGGCCGACTGGTAGGTGGGCACGGCGAAGGCCACCGCGTGCGCCTTGCAGAAGCCGTACGAGCCGAACGCCTCGACGATCTCCCAGGTGCGGGCGACGACCTCGTCCGCGTACCCCTGCCGCTTCGCCAGCTGGGCGAACCACGCCTTGATCCGGCCCTGCGACTCGGGGTGCGAGAGGCCGCGCCGCACCTGGTCGGCCTCGGCCCGGTCGCAGCCGGTCATGATCCGGACGATCTCGATGACCTGCTCGTGGAAGACGACCACACCGTACGTCTCCTTCAGGGACTCCTCCAGGTCGGGGTGGGGGTAGCGGACGGGGGCGCGGCCGTGCCGGGCCTCGATGAAGGGGCGGACCATGTCGGCGGCGACCGGGCCGGGCCGGAAGAGCGAGATGTCGACGACGAGGTCGTGGAAGGTCTCGGGCTGGAGCCGGCCGACCAGGTCGCGCTGGCCGGGGGACTCGATCTGGAAGCAGCCGAGGGTCTCGGTGGAGCGGATCAGGGCGTACGTCTCCGGGTCGCCGTCCGGGACCGCGTCGATGTCGGGCCGGGTGCCGGTGGCGCGTTCGACCTCGGCGACGGCGTGGGCCATCGCGGACTGCATGCGCACGCCGAGCACGTCGAGCTTGAGCAGGCCGAGCTCCTCCACGTCGTCCTTGTCGAACGGGGACATGGGGAAGCCCTCGCCGCTGGTGGGCACGACGGGGGTGCGGGTGAGCAGCGAGGCGTCCGAGAGGAGCACGCCGCACGGGTGCATGGCGATGCCGCGCGGGAGGGCGTCGAGGGCTTCGACCAGTTCCCAGAGGCGGCCGTACTTCTCGCGTTCGCCCGCGAGCGCGCGCAGTTCGGGGAGTTCGTCGAGGGCGGCGCGGGCGTCCCGGGCGCGGATGTGCGGGAACGCCTTGGCGATCCGGTCGGTCTCGGCCGGGTCCAGGGAGAGGGCGGCGCCGACGTCCCGGACGGCGTGGCGGACCCGGTAGGTCTCGGGCATGGCGACGGTGGCGACCCGTTCGGCGCCGAAGCGGCCGATGATCGCGCGGTAGACCTCCAGGCGGCGGGCGGACTCGACGTCGATGTCGATGTCGGGCAGGGCGGTGCGGCGCTTGGAGAGGAAGCGCTCCATGAGCAGGCCGTGCTCGACGGGGTCGGCGTGGGCGATGCCGAGGAGGTGGTTGACGAGGGAGCCGGCGCCGGAGCCGCGGGCGGCCACCCGGATCCCCATCCGCTTCACGTCGTCGACGACCTGGGCGACCGTCAGGAAGTAGCTGGCGAAGCCGTGGTGGGCGATGATGTCGAGCTCGCGGTGCATCCGGTCCCAGTAGGCGCCCCGCTTGTCGTACCCCTTGAGGACCATGCCGGCGGCGGCCCGGGAGGCGAGGACGCGCTGGGCGGTGCGGTGCGCGGCGCCGACGAGGTGCGGTTCGGGGAAGTGGGCGGAGCCGATGCCGAGGTCGTCCTCGGGGTCGACCAGGCACGCGGCGGCGGCCTCGGCGGTCCGGTCGAGCAGCCGGCGGGCGGCGTCGGGGCGGAAGCCGGCGGCCTGGACGATCCGCTCGGCGGCGGCGGTCATCGCGGCGGCGTCCTTGAGCCACGCCTCGCCGCTGTCGAGGCCCTTGCGGGGGTCGATCGGGACGAGCCGGCGGGCGGCGTCGAGGACGTCGGCGACCGGGCCCTGGCCAGCGTCGGCGTAGCGGACGGCGTTGGTGAGGACGGGCGGGACGCCCTGTTCGGCGGCGAAGCCGACGGTGCGGGCGGCGAGCCGCAGGGAGCCGGGGCCGGTGCCGGGGCGTCCGTGGTCGACGGCGGCGAGGCGGAGGGCGTCGCCGTACCGCTCGCGCCAGGGGGCGAGCAGCCGGGCGGCCCGGTCGGGGCGGCCGGCGGCGAGGGCGCGGCCGACGTCGGAGTCGGGGCCGAGCAGGACGAGGAGGTCCTCGCCGGGGTCGGCGGAGGCGGGCAGCAGGGGGCGGCCCTCCCCGGCGCGGGCGTGGGCGGCGGTGACGAGGGCGCAGAGGGAGGCCCAGCCGGTCCGGGAGCGGGCGAGGAAGACGGCCCGGGGCGCGGACTCGTCGACGAAGGCGCCGCCGCGCACGGGGACCCGGCGGGCGAAGGTGGGTCCGCCGGCGGGGCCGGCCGGGGTCAGGGGTTCGTGGGCGAGGTCGACGCCGAAGAGCGGGCGGATGCCGTGCTTCTCGCACGCCTTGGCGAAGCGGACGGCGCCGCCGAGGCTGTCGCGGTCGGTGAGGGCGAGGGCGTCCATGCCCCGTTCGGCGGCGCGGGCGGCGAGGTCGCCGGGGTGGGAGGCGCCGTACCGGAGGGAGTGTCCCGAGGTGGTGTGCAGGTGGGTGAAGCCCGTCATGGCGCACCTCCCGCGTTCCTGCTCCGGCGGTGCGTCCCCGCACCGGTATTCGTACAGACGTTCCCACCCCCGCACACCACCCTAGCTCATTTCGAACGCGCGTACGATAACCCGCGCAGGGCCCCTCCCCGTCAGCCGTTCGGCCCCCTCCCACCTGCGGAAACGCTTCCTCTCGCGGAGCCTGGGGGGCATGAGTCTCGTCGACGAACTGAAAAGCGCCGTCACCCCCCGAGCCGCCCTGCTCGTCGTCGGGGTCTTCGCCCTCCAGCTCCTCTTCATCACCTCGTACGTCGGGGCCCTCCACAATCCGAAGCCCTCCGACGTGCCGTTCGGCGTGGCCGCGCCCCCGCAGGTGGCCGCCCCGCTCCTGGACCGGCTGGAGAAGCTGCCCGGCGACCCGCTCGACCCGCGGACGGTCGCCGGCGCGGACGAGGCCCGGGACAAGATCATGAACCGGGAGATCGACGGCGCCCTGGTGGTGGACCCGGCGGGCCGCACCGACACCCTGCTCGTCGCCTCCGGCGGCGGCACCGTGCTCTCCTCCGCCCTGGAGAAGATCTTCACCCAGGTGGAGGCGGCCCAGCAGCGGGAGGTGCGGACGGTCGACGTGGCCCCCGCCTCCCGGCAGGACTTCGACGGGCTCTCGGCCTTCTACCTGGTGGTCGGCTGGTGCGTCGGCGGCTACATCTGCGCCGCGATCCTCGCCATCAGCGCCGGCTCCCGCCCCGCCAACCGCGAGCGGGCGGTCATCCGCCTCGGCGTCCTCGCCGTCTACTCGATCCTCGGCGGTCTCGGCGGCGCGGTCATCGTGGGCCCGGTCCTGGGCGCCCTGCCCGGCTCCGTCGCCGCCCTGTGGGGCCTCGGCACCCTGGTCGTCTTCGCCGTCGGCGCCGCCACCCTGGCGCTCCAGTCGGTCTTCGGGATCGTCGGCATCGGCCTGGCGATCCTGCTCGTGGTCGTCCTCGGCAACCCGAGCGCGGGCGGCGCCTTCCCCGCGCCGATGCTGCCGCCGTTCTGGAAGGCGATCGGCCCGGCCCTGCCGCCGGGCGCGGGCACCTGGGCGGCGCGCTCGATCGCGTACTTCAAGGGCAACGACATGACCGCCTCCATGCTGGTGCTGTCCGCCTGGGCGGTGGCCGGCGCGGCGGTCACGCTGGTGCTGTCCTCGCTGAAGCGGAAGCCGGAGGGCGAGCCGATCGCCACCGAGCTCGACGACGTCAAGCGCTGACCCGGACCCGGACGTGAGGAGGCCCCCGCCGCGGCGGGGGCCTCCTCACGTCCGGGTCCGGGCGTCACGCGCCGTAGTAGGCCCGGGTCATCAGCTCCTTCATCTCGTCGATCATCGGCATCCGCGGGTTGGCGGGGGCGCACTGGTCGGCGTAGGCGTTCATCGCCTGCTGCGGCAGGGCCGCCAGGAAGGCCGCCTCGTCGACGCCCTCCTCCCGGAAGGACGCCGGGATCCCGCACCGCGCGCGCAGTTCCTCGACGGCCCGGGCGTACGACTCCACCCCCTCCTCCGGCGTCGCGGCCGGCAGGCCCAGCGTCCGGGCGATCTCCTGGTAGCGCTCCGGGGCCCGGTAGGTCTCGGCCTTGGGCCACGGCACGGCCTTGTGGGTGACGGTGCCGTTGTGCCGGATGACGTGCGGCAGGAGCAGCGCGTTGGTGCGTCCGTGGGCGACGTGGAAGGTGTTGCCGAGGGTGTGGGCCATGGCGTGGACCAGGCCGAGGAAGGCGTTGGCGAAGGCCATGCCGGCGAGGGTGGACGCGTTGTGCATCTTCTCCCGGGCCCCGGGCGCCTTCGCGCCCTCCTTCACACAGGTCTCCAGGTTCTCGAAGATCAGCCGGATGGCCTGGAGGCACTGGCCGTCGGTGAAGTCGTTGGCGTAGGCCGAGACGTACGCCTCGGTGGCGTGGGTCAGGGCGTCGAAGCCGGAGTCGGCGGTGACGGCCGGCGGGAGGTGCAGCGGCAGCACCGGGTCGACGATGGCGACGTCCGGGGTGAGGGCGTAGTCGGCGAGCGGGTACTTCTGGGCGGCCTCCGGGTCGGAGATGACGGCGAAGGGGGTGACCTCGCTGCCGGTGCCGGAGGTGGTCGGGATCGCGACCAGCTTCGCCTTCTCGCCCAGCTTCGGGAACCGGTAGGCCCGCTTGCGGATGTCGAAGAACTTCTCCTTGGTGTCCTCGAACGCGACCTCGGGCCGCTCGTACATCAGCCACATGATCTTCGCCGCGTCCATCGGGGAGCCGCCGCCGAGGGCGACGATCGTGTCCGGCCGGAAGTCCCGCATGGCGGCGGCGCCGGCCCGGACGGTGGCGAGTTCGGGGTTGGGCCGGACGTCGTCGATGACCTGGATCTCGACGGGTTCCGCCCGCCCGTGGAGGATGTCGGTGACCTTGCGGACGAAGCCGAGCTCGCCCATGGTCCGGTCGGTGACGATCGTGACCCGCTTCAGGCCCTCCATCTCGCCGAGGTAGCGGACGGCGCCCGGCTCGAAGTAGATCTTCGGCGGGATCTTGTACCACTGCATGGTGGTGGTGCGCCGTCCGATCCGCTTGACGTTGACCAGGTCGACCGCGGTGACGTTGTGCGAGACGGAGTTGTGCCCGTAGGAGCCGCAGCCGAGGGTGAGGGAGGGCAGGAAGGCGTTGTAGACGTCGCCGATGCCGCCGAAGGTGGAGGGGGCGTTGACGATGACCCGGACCGCCTTGACCCGCCGGCCGAACTCCTCGGCGAGCGCCTCGTCCTCGGTGTGGACGGCGGCGCTGTGCCCGAGGCCGTGGAACTCGACCATGGCGGCGGCCAGTTCGATGCCCTGCTCGGTGGAGCCGGCCTTGAGGGCGGCGAGGACCGGGGACAGCTTCTCGCGGGTGAGCGGTTCGTTCTCGCCGACCTCGGCGCACTCGGCGAGCAGGATCGAGGTGCCCGGGGGGACCGCGAAGCCGGCCTGTGCGGCGATCCACTCCGGCGACCTGCCGACGACGGCCGGGTTGAGCTTCGCGCCGCCGCAGTTCGTGCCGTGGGCGGTGGCGCCGAAGAGGTACTCCTCCAGCTTGGTCTTCTCGGCGGCGGTGACGACGTGGGCGCCGAGCCGCTCGAACTCGGCGATGCCCTCCTCGTACACCTCCGCGTCGAGGATGACGGCCTGCTCGGAGGCGCAGATCATGCCGTGGTCGAACGCCTTGGAGAGGACGATGTCGTGGATCGCCCGCCCGAGCTTCGCGTCCCGGGCGACGTAGGCGGGGACGTTCCCGGCGCCGACGCCGAGGGCGGGCTTGCCGCAGGAGTAGGCGGCGCGGACCATCGCGTTGCCGCCGGTGGCGAGGATGAGGGAGACGCCCTCGTGGCGCATGAGGAGACCGGTGGCCTCCATGGAGGGCTCCTCGATCCACTGGACGCAGTCGGCGGGGGCGCCGGCGGCGACGGCGGCGTCGCGGACGATCCGGGCGGCCTCGGCCGAGCACTCCTGCGCGGAGGGGTGGAAGGCGAAGACGATCGGATTACGGGTCTTGAGGGCGATCAGCGCCTTGAAGACGGTCGTCGACGTGGGGTTGGTGACGGGGGTCATCGCGCAGACGACGCCGACGGGCTCGGCGATCTCGGTGATGCCGGTGAGCTCGTCGCGGCGGATCACTCCGGCGGTCTTCAGCCCGGCCATCGCGTGCGTGACGTGCTCGCAGGCGAAGAGGTTCTTGACCGCCTTGTCCTCGAAGAGGCCGCGGCCGGTCTCCGCCACGGCGAGGCGGGCCAGCTCGCCGTGAGCGGCCAGCGCGGCGAGCGACGCCTTCTTCACGATGTGGTCGACCCGGTCCTGGTCGAGGGTCTCGAACTCCGCGAGCGCCCCGAGCGCCCGCCCGACGAGCCCCTCCACCCTCTCCTTGGCCTCCATGACGGCCTCCTTCACCGGTCCCTGGTTTCTCCGACACCTCCATTCGACACCCGGTGACCTGCGGAAAGGAGCGCGGAAAGACCCTGGGGCAGGGGCCGTAGGTCCTTTTGTGAACGGATTCACAAGATCTTGGAAAGGGGTGCCCCGGCCGCACCGGCCGGGGCACCCCCACGCGGTCAGAGGAGGCTGACCCCGTACTTCGCCAGGGCCTCCGGCACCGGCTGGTAGAACGTGGTGCCGCCGGTGGAGCAGTTGCCGCTGCCGCCGGAGGTCAGGCCGAGCGCCTTGGTGCCGTCGTACAGCGCGCCGCCGGAGTCGCCGGGCTCGGCGCAGACGTTCGTCTGGATCATGCCCTTCACCGTGCCGCCGCCGGAGTAGCGGACGGTCGCGTTCAGGCCGGTGACGGTGCCGCTGCGGGTGCCGGTGGTGGAGCCGGACCGCTTGACGGACTCGCCGACGTAGGCGTCGGCGGCGGTGAAGCCGCCCGTGCGGGTGAGCGAGGTGTTGTCGTAGCGGACCAGGGCGTAGTCGTTGCCCGGGAAGCTGGAGCCGGTGGTGGCGCCGATCAGCGTGGACTGGGCGGAGTTGGCGTACCAGGTGTCCACCACGTTGCCGCAGTGGCCGGCGGTGAGGAAGTAGTACGTGGAGCCGCTGCGCACGTTGAAGCCGAGCGAACAGCGGTAGCCGCTGCCGTAGATGGCGTCGCCGGGGCCGAGCAGGGGCCGGAAGACGCCGGGGGTGCGCTGGACGCGCAGGGCTCCGGCGTCGTTCCCGGCGGCGGCCCGGATCTTCGCGAGGCCCGCGTCGGAGACGGTCGAGTCGGCGGTGACGACGACCCGGCCGGCGGCCCGGTCGACGTACCAGGCGGTGCCGCCGACCCCGGCGGCGTCGACCGCGCTCTCGGCGCGGGCGAGCTGGGCGGCGGAGGCCGGTCCGGGGGCGGGCGCGGCCTGGGCTCCGGGGAGCCCGAGGGCGGTGACGGCCGCGAGTCCGGCGGCGACGGCGAGCAGTCGGGTGCGCTTGATCCTCACTGTGCTCCTCACTTCCTTCTGGGAAAAGCGGAGGGGGCCCGGGGGGTGAGAGGCCCGTGAGGCGCCGTCAGATGACGTGTTCCTGACATGCACCGCCAGCGATGGTGCCGCCTCCCGGCCGCGCGCACAAGACCGCGCACCGGACCGCGCACCGGACCGCCGCGCGCACGGGTGCCCCGGCCGCACCGGCCGGGGCACCCGTCGTCCGCATCCCGGAAGGCAGAAGGTCAGGCGGTCAGCACCCGCCGCTCCCCCGCCTCCACCGCGAGGTCCAGCGTGTTCCCGGGCGGCGGGAACGGGCAGATGAAGTGGTCCGCGAAGGCGCACGGCGGCAGCAGCGCCCGGTTGAGGTCCACCGTCACCGAGCCGTCCGCCGCCGGCGCCGGCGGACGCAGGAAGCGGAACCGGAAGGTGGACCGCCCGCTGGTGGCGTCCGCGAAGACCGCCCACAGCGTGCCGTCGTCCTCCACCGCCACCTGGAGCGCGTGCACCCGCCCGTCGAGCTCGAAGACCAGCTCCCCGGAGAGCCCGAGCCCGCGCTCCTTCCCGTCCGCGTTCGCCACCCGGACGCTGCGCGCCTCCTCGTACGCGCGGTACGCCCCCGGCACCACCCAGCGCGGGTCGTACGGCGTCGCCTCGATGCCCCGGAAGGCCCGCCGCGCCGCTGAACCGGGGTCGAAGTCCCGTACCGCCCACAGTCCTTCGCGGTGCATCACCACGAGGCGGCGGCCCGCCGCCTCGACCCGGGACGCGTGCACCGGCGGGTGGTCGGCGGTGAGCCGGACGGTGCCGGCGAAGGGCTTGCCGTCGACGGTGAGCCCGTCCCCGGCCTCCGCCGTCAGCACCACCTCGCCGTCGTCCTCCCGCCACTCCCCCGGCAGGCCCGGCAGCCGGCCTCCGGGGAAGTCCGCGAGCCAGTGGGTGCCGGTGAGGGAGAGCGGGCCGTACGAGGAGGCCACCGCCGCCTCGCGCCGCTCGTGCCAGTGCCGCCACTCCCCGGCGGCGTCGCCGCTCTCGCTGCTGCTCGTGTCGCTCATGGTGTTCCACCCTTCCACACCGGCGCCGGGAGCCCGAGGTGCGACCGGAGCGTCGCGCCCGCGTACTCCGTACGGAAGACCCCGCGCTCCTGGAGCAGCGGCACCACCCGGTCGACGAAGTCGTCCAGCCCGCCCGGGGTGAGGTGCGGGACCAGGATGAAGCCGTCGGCGGCGTCCGTCGCCACGTGCTCCTCCAGGGCGGCGGCGACCGACTCCGGGGTGCCGACGAAGGAGTGCCGGGCGGTCGCCTCGATCACCGTGTCCCGGGTCGACAGTCCCTTGGCCTCGGAGAGCGCCCGCCAGCGGGCCGCCACGGCCGGCGGGTCGGCGATCCGCACCCGGCCCTGGACCAGCGTGGACTCCGGGTCCGGGTCGACGTCCGGCAGCGGCCCGTCCGGGTCGTGCCCGGACAGGTCGCGGCCCCAGACCTGCTCCAGGGCGAGCAGGGCGTTCTGCGGGGAGACCTGCTGCCGGCTGATCAGCGCGGCCTTCTCCCGGGCCTCGGCCTCGGTGTCGCCGAGGACGAAGGTCGCGGCCGGCATGATCTTCAGGTCCCCGGGCCGCCGCCCGTACCGGGCGAGCCGGCGCTTCACGTCGGCGTGGAAGGCCCGCCCCGCCTCCAGGGTGGAGTGCCGGGAGAAGACCACGTCGGCGGCGGAGGCGGCGAACTCCCGCCCCTCGTCGGAGTCCCCGGCCTGGATGACGACCGGATGCCCCTGCGGGGGCCGTTCGACGGTGGCCTCGCCCTCGATCCGGAAGTGCCGCCCCTCGTACGCGAAGCGGCGCCGCTCGCCGCCGGCCGGCCAGGAGTCCCACAGCCCGCGGACGGCGGCGACCGCCTCGGCGGCCCGGGTGTAGCGGTCGGCCCGGTCCAGGAAGCCGCCGCGCCGGAAGTTCTCGCCGGTGAAGGCGTCCGAGGAGGTGACCACGTTCCAGGCCGCCCGGCCGCCGCTGAGGTGGTCCAGGGTGGCGAGCCGGCGGGCCAGCTCGTACGGCTCGTTGAAGGTGGAGCTGACCGTGGCGGCGAGGCCGAGCCGGTCGGTGACGGCGGCGAGCGCGTTCAGGACGGTGATCGACTCCGGGCGGCCCACGACGTCGAGGTCGTGGATCCGGCCGCCGTACTCGCGCAGCCGCAGGCCCTCGGCGAGGAAGAAGAAGTCGAAGAGCCCGCGCTCGGCGGTCCGCGCCAGGTGCTCGAAGGAGGAGAAGTCGATCTGCGAGCCGGACCGCGGATCGGACCAGACGGTGGTGGAGTTGACGCCGGGGAAGTGCGCGGCGAGGTGGATCTGCTTCCTGGCCGGCCGGGACTCGGTCACGCGTCGGCTCCCTTCGGTGCGTACTGGCTGACGGGCCGCGGCAGCCCGAGGCGGTCGCGGAGGGTGGTGCCCTCGTAGGCGGTGCGGAACAGGCCCCGGTCCCGCAGGGCGTCGGCCACCTCGGCGGCGAACCGGGGCAGGTCGCGCCCGGGGACGGCCGGCACGAAGTGGAGGCCGTCGACGGCGCCGCCGCCGTGCCAGCCGGCGACCTGCGCGGCCAGCGCGGCGGGCCCGCCCGGGTGGGTGCCGAGGTCGGCGGCGACGGTCAGCAGCACCCGGAGCAGTCCCGGGTCGCGGCCGTGCGCCCGGGCGGCGCGGTGGAGTTCGGCGCGGAGCGCGGCGGCCTCCTCCGGGGAGGCGGCCCGGATCAGCGCCACGTCGGCGTGGCGGGCGGCGGTCTCCCGGGCGGCCGGGCGGGTGGCATCGACCACGACGACCGGGTTGCCCTGCGGCGGCCGGGGCACGATCGAGGGGCCCTTGACGGAGAAGGCGGAGCCCTCGAAGCCGACGTGGTGCAGCTTGTCGCGGTCGATGAAGCGGCCGGTGGCCACGTCCCGTATCTCGGCGTCGTCCTCCCAGCTGTCCCACAGCCGCCGGGACACCTCGGCGGTCTCGCTCGCCTCCTGCCAGAGCGCGGCGGCGGGCGGCGCGGGTCGGCGGCCGAAGAGCCGGGCCTCGGCCTCGCCGGGCGAGACGTCGATCCGCCAGCCGGCCCGGCCCCGGCTCACCCAGTCGAGGGTGGCGACGGCGGCCTGCACGTGGAACGGCTCGGTGTGGGTGGTGGTGACGGTCGGCACCAGGCCGACGGAGCGGGTCGCGGGCGCGATCCGGGCGAGGACGGCGAGCGCGTCGAGCCCGGGCCGGGCGAAGGAGTCGTCGTGGGTGAGGAAGTCGAGCCGGGCGTCCTCGGCGGCCCGGGCCGTCGCCAGGACGTCGGCGACGGCCCGGGCCCCGGACCCGTCCGGCGGGGCGGGGGCGATCTCGGCGGCCAGGTGGAGCGGTCGTACTCCGGTCATGCGGGGTCCTCGATGCGGTGACGGGACGGACGGGGGTCAGTGCTCGGTGCGGGGCAGGCCCGGCGGGTTGATCTCGGACTTCGTGACCGCCTCGGACGACAGGCCCCAGCGCTCCAGGACCTTCGCGTAGCTGCCGTTCGCGATGACGTGGTCGAGCGCGGCGGCGTACGCCTCGACGAGGCCGCTGCCCTTCTTCGTGGTGGCGGCGATCTTGCCCTGGAGGCCGGCGCCGGCCCCGGAGAAGGTCCCGGCCACCTCCGTCTGGCCGGCGGCGGCCACGTGGTGGGCGACGGACGGGTTCGGGCCGAGGTAGCCGTCGATGCGGCCGGACTGGAGGGCCAGGTAGTAGTCGGTGGGGTTCTGGAAGTACCGGATGTCGACGCCCGGCCGGCCGGCCTTCACGTTCTCCTCCGACCAGTCGACGAGGATCTTCTCCTGGTTGGTGCCCGAACCGACCGCGATCCTCTTCCCGGCCACGTCGGCGGGGCCCTTCACGGTCCATCCGGAGCCCTTCTTCGCCTCGAAGGCCAGGTCGTCGCGGCGGTAGGTGGCGAAGTCGTACTTGTCTTTGCGCTCCTCGGTCACCGTGACGTTGGAGAAGACGGCGTCGAACTTGCCGCTGTCGAGACCGACGAACAGGTTCTCCCAGGACACCGCCTGGAAGTCGGCCTTCAGTCCGAGGGTGTCGGCGACCAGGGTGGCCAGGTCGGTCTCGACGCCGATGAGGGTCTTGTCGTCGGTGGCGTAGAAGTTCAGCGGCGGCTGCCCGCCGGCGCTCACCCCGACGACGAGGGTGCCTCTCTTGCGGACGGCGTCGGGCACCTTGGCGGCGACGGCGTCGGCCTTGCCGGTACGGATCCGGTTCTGGTCCGGACCGAGGTTCACGCCCCGGCCCGGCTTCCCGTCCGGCTTGATCTCGGTGGCGGGGTCACCGGTGCCGCAGGCGGTGAGGGCCCCGAGGGCGGCGAGCGCGACGGCGGCGAGCAGGGTACGGCGGGTACGCATGACGGACTCCTGGGTGCGGGGGCGGAAGGGTCAGAGGACCTTGGAGAGGAAGGCGCGGGTGCGCGCGTGCGCCGGGTGGTCGAGGACCTCGGCGGGGGTGCCCCGCTCGACGATCCGGCCCTCGTCCATGAAGACGACCGTGTCGGCGACCTCGCGGGCGAAGCCGATCTCGTGGGTGACGACGATCATGGTGGTGCCGGCGGCGGCGAGGTCCCGGATGACGTCCAGGACCTCCCCGACCAGCTCGGGGTCGAGCGCCGACGTCGGCTCGTCGAAGAGGAGCAGGCCCGGTTCGAGGGCGAGGGCGCGGGCGATCGCGACCCGCTGCTGCTGCCCGCCGGAGAGCTGCCGGGGGTACGCCTCCGCCTTGTCGGCGAGGCCGACCCGGGCCAGCAGCTTCCGGGCCGCGTCCTCGGCGGCCCGGCGGGGGCGGCCGAGGGCGGAGACGGGCGCCTCGGTGATGTTCTCCAGGACGGTGAGGTGCGGGAAGAGGTGGAAGTTCTGGAAGACGAAGCCGATCCGGGTGCGCTGCCGCAGGATCTCCCGCTCGCGCAGTTCGTACAGCTTGTTCCCGGAGCGGCGGTAGCCGACGAGGACGCCGTCGACGCTGACCGAGCCGCCGTCGACCTTCTCCAGGTGGTTGATGGTGCGCAGCAGCGTGGACTTGCCGGAGCCGGACGGGCCGAGGACGACGGCGACCTCGCCGTGGGCGACGTCGAGGTCGACGCCGCGCAGGACCTCGGTGGCGCCGAAGCTCTTGCGGACGGCGCGGAGTTCGACCTTGGGGCCGGTGTCGGCGGGCGGGGCGGTGCGGCTGCTCATCGGGTGCTCCCCTTCGCGTAGTGACGTTCGACGTAGTGCTGGACGACGGAGAGCGCGGTGGTCAGCAGCACGTACCAGACGGTGGCGACCATCAGCAGCGGGACCACCCGGCCGGTGCGGCCGTAGACGACCTGGACCTGGTAGAAGAGCTCGCCGATGGCCATGACGGAGACGATCGAGGTGCCCTTGAAGAGGGAGACGATCTCGTTGGCGGCGTTGGGCAGGATGGACCGCATGGCCTGCGGCAGCACGATCCGGCGCAGCCGGCGCAGCCGCGGGATGCCGAGGGAGGCGGCGGCCTCCAGCTGTCCGGCGTCGACGGCGAGGACCCCGCCGCGGACGATCTCGGCGGCGTAGGCGGCCTGGTGGAGGGCGAGGCCGAGGACGGCGGCGCTCATGGCGCCGACCAGGCCGACGGTGTCGAAGGAGTAGAAGCCGGGCCCGAACGGGATGCCGATGCTCAACTCCTCGTAGAGATAGGCGAGGTTGAACCAGAAGAGGAGCTGGACGATGAGCGGGATGGAGCGGAACGCCCAGACGTAGCCGAAGGCGACGGCCCGCAGGAAGGGGCTGTCCGAGAGGCGCATGAAGGCGAGCACGACGCCGAGGGCGAAGCCGAGCACGGTGCCGTAGAGGGTCAGCTGGAGGGTGACCCAGACGGCGCGGAGGATCGCGTCGGTGGCGAAGTACCGGGCGAAGACGTCCCACTCCCAGCCGGGGTTGGTGACGAGGCCGTGGCCGAACTGGACGAGCACGACGGCGGTGGCGGCGACGGCGACCCACCGCCAGGGGCGGCGGACGGGGACGACGGTCAGGGCGGCGCGGTCGCCGGCGGGCGGCGGGGGGCCGGTCGTGTCGACCGGTGCCGGCGGGTCGCTGGTGAGGGTCATGGTGGCTCCTCGGTCCGTGACGGGAGGGCGGGTACGCGGATGCGTACGGGTGCGGGGACGGGCGGCCGGTCAGGCGGCGGGCGTGGGGGCGGGAGCGGCCGGTTGCCGGCCGGCGTCCCGCAGGAAGGCGAGCGCGGCGCGCGCGGCGGCGTCGTTCTGCGCGAAGGCGACCCCGCCGGTCCGGGGCCGGGCGAAGCCGCCGCCGGCGCGGGCGGTGGTGTGCGGGCCGAGGGCGATCCGGCGCGGGTGCGGGCGCCCGTCCCGCTGCGCGATCCGCCCGTCGGCGGGGTCGACGGCGAGCAGCCCGCCGGGGGTGGCGCGGGCGCCGTCCTCGTACAGGCCGCGCAGCAGCGGGCTGGCGGTGCCGGTGACGGTGGGGGCGGGCAGCCGGGCCTCGACGAGGGCGCGGGCCTCGGTGACCGCGCCGGGCACGGCGGGCGAGGAGGCCCGGAAGACGCCGCGCCGCTCGTCGGCCTCCACGGTGAGGCGGGGTCCGAGGAAGCGGACGGTGCCGGCCCGGGAGAGGGCGAGCAGCCGGCGCAGCCGGGGGCCGGGCGGGCCGGAGGCGAGGAAGCTGAAGAAGCCGTGCCACCAGCCGTCGGTGTCGATCCGGTCGCCGAGCCGCACGAGCTGTCCGTAGACGGACAGGAGGGCGGCGAAGACGGCGGCGTCGGGGCTGTGGGCGGGGTCGTGGCGGCGCAGGCCGGCGGTGACGTGGGCGCGCAGGGCGTCCTGGAGGGCGTCGGCGTCGGGGACGCGGAGGCCGGCGAGGGGGTGGTCGAGGGCGTCGGGGTCGAAGCGGTCGGCGGGGTCGGGGACGGCGGCGGCGACCAGGGCGCGCAGGCCGGGGTCGCCCGGCGCGGCGGCGGCCCAGGCCGCGGCGAAGCCGTCCCAGCCGCCGGTGGTGCGGTCGGGGTGGGCGGTGAAGAGGCGGTGGTAGTGGGCCCAGCCGAGCTCGTGGGAGACGTGCGGCCAGACGTCGCGCCGGAAGTCGAGCGGCCCGTCCCGGCGGAGCAGGGCGTCGACCTGCCGGGGGCCGAAGAAGCGGGGCAGCGGGGGCCGTTCGCCGCCGAGGACGTAGCCGATCTTGGAGTGGTACGGGACGCCCCGGCGGGAGCCGGCGTACAGCACCGGTTCCCGGCCGGAGGGCACGTAGACGGGCGCGTCCTCGGGGCCCTCGTAGCGTCCGCCGCGGCCCTCGGTGAGGAGCACCATGAGGTCGACGAAGGCGAGGCCGAGGCCCCGGACGAGGACGGGTTCGCCGGCCGGGAGGGCGGACAGGTCGAGGTCGGCGGTGTGGCCGGGCGGCACGTGGACGAGGCCGTGGCGGGCGGCGAAGCCGGCCAGTTCGCGCTGTGCGGCGTCGGGTTCGGCGTCGAGGTGGCCGAGGGTGAGGACGACGAGGTCGGCGGTGAGCGGGGCGGCGCGGCCGGCGAGCCACACCCGCTGCCGGCCGTCGCGGGGGCCGTCGACCCGCAGGGCGGTGGTGCGGTGTTCGCGGAGGGTGACGGTGGCGGGCAGCGCGTCCCGGGCCCGCTCGTACGCCCACCGCAGATAGGCGCCCTGCTCGGGACGGGGGGCGAACCGGCCGCCGTCCGTGCCGGCCCATTCGGCGAGCGTGGGCCCGGGGAGCACGGGTCCGTCGAGGCGGACGGTGTCGTCGGTGAAGACGGTGACGTCCTCGGCGCGCGAGTTCATCCAGAGCAGCGGGGACTGGGCGGTGCGCCAGATCCGGCCGGGGCCGGGCGGGTACGGGTCGACCAGGTGCAGGTCGAGCGGCCGGTCGCCGTACAGCTCGGGCAGGGCGGCGGCGAGCCGTTCCAGGAAGCCGGTGCCGCGCGGTCCCGCGCCGACGATCACCAGCGAGGCGGCGCTCACCGGCCGGTCCCGGTGCCGCGCGCGTACCGCTTCTCCACGTAGTGCTGGCCGATGCCGAGGACGGAGGTGACGGCGACGTACCAGAGGGTGGCGACGAGGAGGAGCGGGATGACCTCGTAGGTGCGGTGGTAGACGAGCTGGGTGGAGTAGAGCAGGTCCTGCACGGCGATGACGGAGACGATCGAGGTGCCCTTGAGGGTGCCGATGAGCATGTTCCCGGCGGGCGGCACGATGGCGCGCATGGCCTGCGGGAGCACGATCCGGGTGAAGCGCCGGCGGCGGCCGAGGCCGAGCGCCTGGGCGGCCTCGCTCTGGCCGCGGTCGACGGAGAGGACACCGCCGCGCACCACTTCGGCGGCGTAGGCGGCCTCGTGGAGGGTGAGGCCGAGGACGGCGACGGCGACGGGTCCGAGGAGGTCGACGGTGGAGACGCCGAGGATCGTCGGGTAGAGCATGCCGATGTTGAACCAGAACAGCAGCTGGACGAGGATCGGCGTGGAGCGGAAGAACCAGACGTAGCCCCAGGCGACCGCGCGCAGCACCGGGTTGGCGGAGAGCCGCAGGGCGGCGAGCAGGGTGCCGAGGGCGAAGCCGAGGACCATGACGGCGGCGGTCAGCCACAGGGTGAGGCCGAGGCCGCGCAGCACGGACGCCGAGGTGAAGTAGCGGGCGACGACGTCCCATTGGAAGGCGTCGTTGCGGACGACCGAGACGAGGCCGAGGGCGAGCAGGACGAGGACGGCGCCGGCGGCGGTCCACTGGCCGGTCCTGCGGGCGGGGACGACGACGGGGGCGGCCGGACCGGTCGTCGCCGGGACGGCGGCCGGCGGCGGGCCGGGCGGGCGGAGGGTGCCGAGGGGTACGGAAGGCATGCGAAGGCTCCGTGACTGCCGGGGGAGGCGGGTCGGACGGGAGTGCGCCTTCGTACGCACGGGGGTGGAGCGGCGGGCCGGGCCCCTCAGCCCGGTGTCCGCCCTGTGAGGCTACGGGGCGGGGCGGCGCGGCTGTCAAGTCCGTCCGGGATGCGGGCGGTTGGGTGAGGCGTACGTCTCCTACCGGTTGACTGGGGAACGGATGCCTGTTCCACTGTGGCCATGCATCCGCAGCAGCTCGTCACGCGCTCCCACATCGACCTCGGTCGTGTGTGGTCCTCTTCCTGTTGAGCCGTCCCGCTGCGTTTCCCCAGGTCGTCGCACCTGTCCTCCGGCGTCCCCGCCGGCGCCTCCCCCGCGCCTTCACGCACCCCTCCCCTCGCCCCGCCCTGTCTCTCCTCCCGCCCGAGGCCGACGCATGTCCTTCCCGCCCGGTCGGGTGTCCGCGCTCGCGCTGCGCGCGACGACGCCCGACGATCCGCTGGCGCGCCCGCTCCTCGACGAGCTGGCGCACGAATACCTGACCCGCTACGGCGACTCCTCCGATCTGACCCGCTTCCCGGCGAGCGAGTTCGCCCCGCCGCACGGCGCGTTCCTGCTCCTCCTGGACGGGGACGCGCCCGTCGCCGGCGGCGCGTACCGCCGCCACGACGCCGGCACCGCCGAACTGAAGCGGATCTGGACCCATTCGGCGCACCGCCGGCGCGGTCTGGCCCGCCGGGTGCTGGCCGCGCTGGAGGCCGACGCCGCCGCCCGGGGCTACACCCGCGTGTACCTCACCACCGGTCCGCGCCAGCCGGAGGCCAGGGGCCTCTACCTGGCGACCGGTTACCGTCCGCTCTTCGACGTCACGGCCGATCCCGAGTCGATCGGTCCGCTGCCGTTCGAGAAACACCTGGAGCAGTCATGAGCAGCCCCCGCAGACGCACCAGCACCACCGTCCTCGTCCTCGCCGCCGCCACGGCGCTCGTGCTCACCGCCTGCTCCGGCGGCGCTCCCGCGGCGACCGCCCCGGCCGGCGCGGCCCGGGACGCGCTGCCCACCCAGGACGTGGTCGCGGGGGCCGGCCGGAACGAGGCGGCGGTACGGCTGCTGCCGGAGGAGGTGCGCGAGCGGGGCACGCTGACGCTCGCCGCCTCGGTCGGCACCCCGCCCAGCTCGGCGTACCTCCCCGACGGGAGGACCGTCGTCGGCCTGGACGCCGACGTCGCGGCGGCCGTCGCGCGGGCGCTCGGTCTGGAACTGAAGCGGGAGGCGGCCGGGTTCGAGGTGATCCTGCCGGCGCTGGGCAGCGGGAAGTACGACGTCGGCACCGGGAACTTCGGGGTCACCGAGGAGCGCCGGAAGACGATCGACTTCGTGACCTACATCAACGACGGGCAGGGCTTCGCGGTCCGCGAGGACAGTCCGCTGAAGGAGGTCACCGATCTGACGCAGCTGTGCGGGCTGAAGGTGGCGACGGGTGCCGGCACCACCTTCGAGCAGACCCTGGAGAAGAACAGGGACCGGTGCGCGGCGGCGGGGAAGGAGCCGTACGAGGTGCACGTCTTCAACGAGAGCGGGGCGCCCTGGCTGGCGCTGCGGCAGGGCCGCAGCGACGTGGTGATGAGCACCATCAACGGCATCCGGTACGCGGTGGGGCGGCAGCCCGGCACCCGGTTCCTCAACGAGTACCGGCGGCTCGACGTGGGCTTCGCCTTCAGGAAGGGCTCCGCGCTGGCGCCGGCCTTCCGGGCGGCGGTGAACGGACTGAAGGCGGACGGCACCTACGACCGGATCCTGCGGAAGTGGGGGGTGACCGCGTCGGCGATCGCCGAGTCCCGGATCTCCCCGCCGGAGCTGCCCGCCCCGGCGGGGTGATCCGCGCGGCGGCCCGTCAGCAGCTGCCGCAGTCGCAGTTGCAGTCGCAGCCGCAGCAGCCGTCCTCGCCGCAGCAGTTGGAGCAGCACTCGCAGCCGTCGCAGCAGCTGCCGCAGTCGCACTGCTTGCAGAGTCCGTCCTTGTGGTCGCGGCTCCACGGGTCCTCGTAGGTGCCGCAGCACAGCTGGCAGGTGCAGGCGAGGCCGGCCCAGACCGCGCACCCGGCGATGAGGCCGCGCCGGCCGCGGCGCGGCGGGCCGGGCGGGAAGCCGCCGCCCCCGCCGCCGCCCGGGCCGGGGTTCCAGGGCCCGCCGGGTCCCGCGGGTCCGCCGGGGCCGGGGGCGTACGGGGTGCCGGGGCCGTAAGGGCTGCTCGTCCCGGGGCCGTTCGGCGCGTACGGGTTGCCGGGCACCGGGCCGTGGCCGTGCGCGGCGGCGCCGCCGTGCGCGCAGGTCGTGGTGCCGAAGGCGCGGTCGACGGAGACCCGCAGCTCGTGCGCGAGGAGCTGGTGGACGAGCCTGCCGTCGGTGAACTCGGCGTCCTTGAGGGCGAGCCGGATGCCGTGCAGGGCGTCGTCGGCGAGCCGGCGGGCCTCGTCGCGGGAGGTGCCGGTGGCGGTGAGCGGGTTCCAGGCGCCGGCCGCCGCGTCGGCGGCCTGGTCCTCGACGGCGTCGAGGAGGTGGGCGAGGCGGCCGAAGAGCCGGCCGGCCTCGGCGAGCGGCGCGGCGTTCCCGGGCCGTCCGGCGAGGACCGCGGTGTGCGCGAACGCGGCGGCGGTGGCGGTCTCGGTGGGTTCGGTGACGACGAGGAGCGGGGTGCCGGGCCCGGCCAGCGACTCGATGCCGGTCTGCCGGTCCACGGCGTCGACGAGGACGGCGGTGTCGAAGCCGACCGCGAGGCCCGCGCGGGCGCCGGCCCGGTCCCAGGAGCGGGCGACCCGGCGGGCCGCGGCGGCGACCGGCCGGCGGGCCAGCAGGCCGTCCCGGTCGGCGACGTGGTCGCGCACCTTGGCCGAGGCGAGGACGAGCGAGACGGCGGCGGCGAGCCGGGCGCCCTCGCCGCGGGCGACGGGCGCGGTGCGCATCGCGCGCAGCGGGCAGGGTCCGGCGGTGCGCCGGCCGGCGTCGGTGACCCCGGTCTGAGCCTCCGTCAGCACGGAGACGATGAGCCCGTCGTAGTTGGTGACGACCCGGGCGAACTGGCCGTGGTCGGCCCGCAGGGCCAGACAGAGCCCGCAGAGGTGGGCCGTCCACTGGGTCTTCAGGCGGTCGGTGAGCCGGTGCGTGCAGGGTCTGACGATGCCGAACAATTCCATCCCCCGTGGTGCGGTGCGAGAGCGTGCCGGGCGCGGAGCGCGCGGCGGGCCGCGCGGCACCCTCCGGGGGTGCCCGGAGGAACCCCCGGGGTGGGCCGGGGGAGCCCGCCGGACGGCCTCGCGGCATCGTAGCGAGGGGGGGCGTTCACCCGTACGCGCCCGACGTCACCCTTGTGGACCGACTTTCATATTTTCAGCAACATGGCCCTCCGTCAGGCCCCGCATACCCCAAGTTTCCTGACGAATCGCCAGAAAACGCCCCTCACGTTCTGCACCAGTACCGTCACGAATCCCCTGCGCGGCGCCTATCCACTTGGCGCGCGATCCGCATCATGGACGACGATAGGGATATGCGGAACCACAAGTGACCGCAGTGACCGCGTGAAAGGAGGCGTCCATGGGATCGGTGCGCAAGGCGAGCGCCTGGCTGGGACTCGTCGAGGACAACGACGAGCGTTACTACGACGACGAGTACGCCGACGGTGCCGAGAGCGGCGACGCCTGGGTGACGGACCCCCGGGTCCGGGTCGCCTCGGACACGGCCGAGGACCGGGGCCGCCGGATCGCCACCGTCTCGCCGGACAGCTTCCGGGACGCCCGGGCCATCGGCGAGCTCTTCCGGGACGGCGTCCCCGTGATCGTCAACCTCACCTCCATGGAGCCGAACGACGCCAAGCGCGTCGTCGACTTCGCCGCCGGCCTCGCCTTCGGCCTGCGCGGCTCGATCGAGCGCGTGGCGACCCGGGTCTTCCTGCTCACCCCCGCCGACACGGAGATCGTCAGCGGCGAGTCCGGCCGGCGCCGCCAGGACGGCTTCTTCAACCAGAGCTGACGCCCCTTCCGGCGCCGCACCGCGCCGCCCTCCGGATCGCCCCGCGATCCCGCCCGACGCCGAACCGGCCCGGACCCGCCCCGCGGGTCCGGGCCGGCGGCGTCAGCGGACCCGGCCCGCCGCCCCGCTCATCCGCCCCGCCGGACCGGCGTCCGGCAGCCGCCGGGAAGCGGCGGCCGTCCCCGTGTCGCCCGGCGAGGCCACCGGCTGCCCGGGCACCAGACCCGGCCCGGCGCACTCCTCCCGCTCCCCCGCCGGCGGCGCGGCCGGCTCCCGGGTCCGCGCGCCCGCGCTCCTCGCCGCCTCGGCCTCGGCCGCCGCGGCGGCCTCCGCCTCCTCCACCGCCGCCTCGACGTCCACCGGGCACTCCATCACCCGGGGCAGCCGGAGCGCCATCACGGCGCCGGCGAGCAGCAGGCCCGCGCTCACGAAGAGGGTGAGGTGCAGTCCGTCGACGAAGGCGTGCCGGGCGGCGGTGTGCAGGGCCGCTCCGGCCGCGCCGCCGAGCCGGTCGGCGACCTGGTACGCCTCGCCGAGCGAGTTCGCCGCCGCGTCGCTCGCGGCCGCCGGCACCCCGGGGACGCCGCTGAGGCCGGGGGCGTACGCCGCGTTCATGACGCTGCCGAGGAGGGCGATGCCCATGCCGGCGCCGAGCTGGTAGGAGGTCTCGCCGATCGCCGCGGCCCCGCCCGCGCTCCGCGGCGGCGCCTCGCTCAGCATCGACTCGTACGCCGAGAAGAGGGTCGTCTGGAGGCCGAAGCCGAGCAGCACGAAGCCCGCGGTGAGCAGCAGCGGGCGGTCGTGCTGGCCCATCAGCGTGAGCAGCAGCACCGCTCCGGCGGTGAGCACGAAGCCCCAGCCGACCATCCGCCGGGGCCCGATCCTGCGCAGGGTGTACGAGCCGGTGGCGCCGGCGGCCATGGCGGCGAAGGTGAGCGGGAGGAGCCGCAGCCCGGTCTCCAGGGGGCTGAGTCCGAGGACCAGCTGGAGGTACTGGACGGCGATGAGCTCCAGGCCGACGAGGGCCAGCATGGCGAGGACGATGCAGCCGACGGAGGTGGTGAAGGCGGGCCGGGCGAAGAGCCGGGTGTCGATCAGCGGGTGCGGCCGGCGGCGCTGGCGGCGGGCGAAGAGGACGAGCAGCAGCGCACCGGCGAGCAGCGGTCCCGCGGTCAGCGCGGAGAACAGGGGCTCGCCGGCGCCGGCGCGCTTCACGCCCAGGACGCAGCCGAGGACGCCGGCCGCGGCCATCAGCGCGCCGAGCACGTCCCAGGGCCCTTCGGCGGTGCCGCGGGACTCGGGCAGCAGCCGGCGGGCGAGCGGCAGGATGAGCGCCATCAGCGGGATGTTCAGCAGGAAGACGGAGCCCCACCAGTAGTGCTCGACGAGGAAGCCGCCGAGCACGGGTCCGGTGGCGGCGCCGATCGCGGCGACCGCCGTCCAGATGCCGATGGCGGTGGCCCGCTCGCGCCGGTCGGGGAAGACCGTCCGGATGAGGGAGAGGGTCGCCGGCATGATCATGGCGCCGCCGACGCCGAGCAGGGCGCGGGCCGCGACGAGGACCCAGGGCTCGGTGGCGAGGGCGGCGACGGCCGAGGCGACCCCGAAGAGCCCGTAGCCGAGGAGGAGGACCCGGCGCCGTCCGATCCGGTCGCCCAGGGTGCCGAAGAGGATCAGCAGGGAGGCGCAGACCAGGGGGTAGGCGTCGACGATCCAGAGCAGTTCGGTGGCGCCGGGGCGCAGGTGCTCGGTCAGCGAGGGGACGGCGACGTGGAGGATGGTCGCGTCGAGGGCGACCAGGAGGAGGCTGACGCAGAGGACGACGAGGACGGCCCAGCGGTTGGCATCGCCGCCGGCGGCACCCCGTGCCGTTCGGGCCGTGATCGTCCGCGACATGTCCGTACCTCCAAGTGACGCTCCCGCGCTCGGCAGGGCGCCGCCGACCAGGGCTGATGTGCGTGCGGCGGCGCGGCGATGAGGGCGGGTGAGCCGTCAGCGTACGCGAGGACGGGGCCCGGGAGGGTGGTGCACCTCTCACCCCGGCGAGGCTCCCGGTGTGGCGTACGCCACAAGATCACGTCCGCGCGTCGCATGGAATTCCGCACGGACGGGTGTTTGAAGTAATTCCGTGCCGTACAAACAGGCTTCCGGAATCACCCCCGGCGGCAATAGGGCTGAAGGTCATCGGATTTTCCGACGGGAGTCCGGAATGGCCGGACCGATGAGACCCACTCCACATCACATCGTCATCACGAAGGGAGCGGATCGCGCGGGTCGTCTGCTCACCCCCTGTAACGTCGATCGGGTGCGTACCGACATCTTTGCCCGGCTGGACCGGGAGCCGGTCCCGCCGAAGATAGAGGTCCCGCGGATGACCCGGACGCGTCTCGCCCTCTTCGGCGGGACGTCGGCGTTCTATCTCATCGTCGTGGTGGCGGTGCTGCTCTCCACCTGGCTGGTGACCCTCGACTGGAAGATCATGCTCTTCCGTCCCTACCAGCAGTGGCCGGAGCTGCACGCGTTCCTCGACTACTACGTCGTCCTCGGCCAGCGCGGTCCCACGGCGGTGATGGTGGCGGCCTGGCTGGGCTGGCGCTCCTGGCGCCAGCACACCCTCCGGCCGCTCCTCTCGCTCGGCGCGGCGCTGCTGATCCTCAACGTCACCGTCGGCTCGGTGAAGCTCGGCCTCGGCCGGCTCGGCCCCCACTACGCGACCCGGATCGGCTCGGCCGAGCTGTTCGCGGGCGGCGACATATTCCCCTCGGGTCACACCGCCAACGCGGTGGTGACCTGGGGCATCCTCGCCTACCTCGCGACCACCCCGCGGGCCCGGCGCTATCTGTCGGCGCTCTCCGCGGTGGTCGCGCTAGGAGTCGGCCTCACGACGGTCTATCTCGGCACGCACTGGCTGAGCGACGTGCTGCTGGGCTGGGCCGCCGGCCTGCTGATCCTGCTGGCCCTGCCCTGGTGCGAGCCGGTCATCGCCGTGGTGGAGGCGTGGATCCTGGACCGGCGCGACCGGATCAGGGAGCGGCTGCGGGCCCGGCGCCGCCTGGTGCCCTCGCTGCCGGTGGCGTCCGGCGGGCCGCGGCTCTTCCCGGCCCCGGTGGCCGGCGAGGACCCCGCGCGGAAGCCCGTGGGGGCGGCGGGAGCGGCGGCGGGCCACGCCCGGGCGGCCCGGAGCCGGCCGTCGTCGGACCGTCTCACCGCCTGATCCCGCACCCCCCCGGTACGTCGAAGGGCCCCGGCCGTCCGGCCGGGGCCCTTCCGCGTGCCCGGGACGTGCCCGCCGTCAGCCGGTCCAGCAGCGGGTGACGGTGTCGTCCTCGACCTCGAAGTTGAGGCGTCCTGCGACGTACTCCATGGTGACGATCGCGCCCGGCGGGAGGGCCCGGACGACCCGCCAGCCGCGGGTCCTGGCGAGCCGGGCGGCGGCGTCCGCGTCGAGGCCCACATAGGACTCGGGCGCGTCTCGGGGCGGTTCGGGGGTGCGCGGTATGGGTGCCATGGGGTCACGTTAGTCCCCTCGCGGTCACGCTTGCGTCACAACTTCCCGACAGCGGGAAGGAACCCGGGACGGGCGGCGGCGGCCGTGTCCCCGGACTTTTCTCCGGTCATTCGAAAACACGGCCGGAGGTTCGCACGAACCGTTCGGGCGGTTCTCCGGCGCTTCTCCGGCGGTTTTCGGCCGCGGTCCGGAATTCGGGGCCGGCCGCGAATCGGCGAAATACCCGGGGGTCCGCGCGCGGCTCCCTCACCGTTCCCTTACAGGATGCTTACTCCGGCCGGACGCCGAAGAAGCGGAACACGGGGCGGAGGCACCGGTGAGCACCGAGGCGGCGACCACCACGACGGAATCCGCACGGCAGCGGCACGGCCGGATCGTGATCGACTGGCTGACCACCACCGACCGCAAGAAGATCGGCCACCTCTATCTGGCGACCTCGTTCGCCTTCTTCCTCCTGGGCGGTCTGCCGGCCATGGCGATGCGGGCCGAGCCGGCCCGCCCCGGGGACCCGTGGACGGCGGGGCGGCGGCGGGCGGCGCGGCGGGCCCGTCAGCGCAGGCCGAGGCGGCGCAGCGTCCGGCCGGCCGCCGCCTTCGCGGTGTACCCGGCGTCGACCGCGCGGCCCGTCCAGGCGTGCCGGGCCGCGGCCGCCGGGGAGTGGACGCGGCGGGTGGTGCCGCCCGCCAGCAGCCCGGTCCACAGCTCCTCGTGACGCGCGGCGATCCGCGCGGGGTCGTACCGCTCCGCCGCCGTGCGGGCCGCCCGGCCGGCCGCGGCCCGCAGTTCCTCGTCGTCCATCAGCTCGCGCAGCGCCCCCGCGACCGCGCCCGGGTCGCCGACCGGCACCAGCCGGCCGTCCACCCCGTCCTCGACGATCTCGCGCGGCCCGTGCGGGCAGTCCGCGGCCACCACCGGCAGCCCGCACCGCATGGCCTCCACGATCGTCATGCCGAACGCCTCCCGTTCGGAGGTGACGGCCGCGATGGAGCCCTTCGCCCACTCCGGTTCCATCGGGTGGACCTGGCCCATCAGCCGGACCTGCCCGCCGAGCCCCCGGGCCTCGATCTGCCGGGCGAGCGGCCCCCGCAGGTCCTGCACGGCGTCCCCGCTGCCGTAGATCCGCAGGCTCCAGTCCGGATGGTCGGCGGCGACCTCGGCGAAGGCGTCGACGAGGACGTCGAACCGCTTGACCCGGGTGAGCCGGCCCGCCGCCACCACCACCCGGGCGGACGGGTCGGCGGGCGGGACGGCCGGCGCCGGCACGCTGTTGGGCACGGCCTCGACGCGGACCGTGTCCGGCAGACGGAGCCGACGGTAGGCGCGGGCGTCGGCCTCGGTGACGGTGGTGACGAGGTCGAGCAGCGCGTACTCGTGGGCGATGTCCCGCCGCAGCCGGCGGCTGTGCCCGTCGAGGATCAGGTGCTCCTGGGCGACGAGCAGCGGCCCGGGCCCCGCCTGCCGGGCCAGGTGGACGTTGAGCCCCGGCCGGGTGCCCACGAGGACGTCGGCCTCCACCCCGCGCAGGTGCTCCCCGATCCGCGCGTCGGTCAGCGCGCTGTACTGCTTCCAGCGCCCGTCGCCGCGCGGGAAGACCCGGGCGGGGCGGTGGAAGTCGGGGTGGTCGCCGTCGTACTCCGGCCCGTCCGCCCGCAGGTCGACGAGGTGACGGAGCGTCACCCCGGCCGGGAGGCCGAGGCGGGGGCGGTCGCGGTGGCGGAACACCGAGACGATTTCCACGTCATGACGCTCCGCCAGTTGTTCGGCGAGGGTGAAGGTGGTCCGGATGGTCCCGCCGTAGTGATAGCCGTTGTGGAGCAGGAAGGAGATGCGCATCTGCCGGTTCCCCCCGGTCAGTCGATCGGTCGGGCCGACTGTACTGCTCCGGCGGCGCCCGCCCTCACGGCCGGTGACCGGGCACCGCGCCCCGGGCCGCGCCGGCCCGCCCCGCCCGTCTTGCCTGCGGGCAGGTCCCCCGGGCGCCGGGGGCCGGCTCCCGGTCGTCCGGAGGGGCGGGGCGGGCGGCCGCCCCGGCTCCGTACGTCCGTCACCTCGGCGCCGTCAGAGCGGCGCGATCCGCAGCATCGTGCCGACGTACAGCCGGTTCGGGTCGGGGCCGATGACGCTCTTGTTGGCCGCGTACAGGCGCTGCCAGCCGCCCTTGACGGCGAAGCGGCGGGCGATGCCGGCGAGGGTGTCGCCGGGCTGCACGGTGTGGACGCGCCCGCTGAGCCCGTACCGCTTGGAGCAGACGGGCCAGGCGCTCCAGCCCTGCACGCGCAGGACGTCCTCGGCGACGGTGATCTGCTGCTGCCGGGTGGCCAGGTCGGCCCGGCGGGCGAACTTCAGGCCGCCGAACTCGATCCAGGTGGGCTGCCAGAACTGGAGCCCGCCGTAGTACCCGTTGCCGGTGTTGGCGTGCCAGCGCCCGCTGCTCTCGCACTCGGCGACGCAGCCCCACGGCCACTGGTCCTCGGCGCAGGCGTACGCGGGCACGCCCGCCGGTCCCGCCGACGGCGGCGGGGGCACGGCCCCGGTGCCGCCGCCCTGCGCCGCCGCCACGGCCGCCGCCGCGGCGGCGAGCGCGTCGGCGGCGTCCGCGAGCCCGGACTCGGCGGCCGTGCCGGCCACGTCGGGCAGGGCCGGTACGGCGGGGGCTCCGGGCGCTCCGGCGGTGCCGGGCCCGTCGTCGCCGGGCGCGGCCGTGGCGGCGGGCGCCTGGTGGAGGGCGAGCAGCGCCGCCGCGGAGGCCGCCGCGAGCGAGCCGGCTGTCCAAAATCGGATCATCGACATCGCCGCAGGCTAGGTCGGGCTCCGGCGCCCCGGCTCCGTGCCGCGCGGAACGCTGTTCACTTCCCACCCGGTCGGAGTCACGGACGCCGGGCCGCCGCCCGTGCACGCGCCAGGGGCAAGTTGCCCGGTTTCGCGCGTGACCCCGCCCGCGCCTGACCCGTTGAACTCGGCATGAGAGACGCCCGGGAAAGGCCCGGGGTCCGTCCGTCACGACTCCAGGGAGCCCCCCGTGCCGCGCATGCTCGACGTCAGCGAGGACGTACGCGCCGAGATCGGCGACGAAGAAGCCGACCGGCTGCTCGCCGGCGACAACGCCCCGGGCAGCTACGACTGCACCTCCTGCCGCACGCCGGGCGACTCCGAGCAGGAGCGCACCAGCACGGTGCTGTTCGTAGGCGAGGAGACCGCGGTCCTCGCGTTCGCCCACGCCAGCTGCATCCCCTCGCAGATCGTCCGGGTCTCCGAGGAGCAGCTCCAGGGGGCCGTCGCCTCCATCGCCGCCGCCGACGAGGCCGACGCGCTGTCCGCCGCCCACCCCGAGCAGGCGGTGCTGGGCGTCACCAGCGGTCTCGTCCTGATCGACGGCGAGCTGCACCCGGCGCTGGTCGTCGAGCCGACGGCGCCGGTGGCGCGCCCCGGCTCGGGCGGCCTCACCGACGAGTTCCTGTCGCTCCTCACCGAGCAGGGCTTCCAGCCGGTCGCCGACCTGAACACCAAGCCGGCCGCGCTGCCCGGCTGGTCGGTCCTGGTCGCCATGGGCCAGCTGCACTCGGTGCTCCAGCCGGGCGCCGGCGGCACCGGCCAGAGCGCCTGGTGGCAGGCGCACCAGCCGCTCCAGGTCACCGAGGGCTGGCGCGCGGCGGCCAACAAGTCGCACACGGTGCTGGTCTTCGCCGCGCCGGTCGGCTCCATCGGCCAGCAGCCGCGCGAGGACCTGCTGCGGGACGCCCTGGAGAAGGCCGCGGTGAACGGGCGCCTGGTCGCCGCCGCGATGCCGCTGGCCGGTACCTGATGGACGAGGGACGTCCGGGGATAGGGCCGGCGCGTCCGCGGCGGGTGCCGACCGTGCCGCGCCCCCGGCAGGCCGCTCTTTCGGAGAGCCGCCCGCATCCGACGGTCGGCGGGGTCGTTGGCACCTACGTGCACGCATACGACCCTTTCCCCCAGCCGTATCCGAGTCCGATCCCCGGCATGCGCCCGGCGCAGGACGTCCCGGCCGGATTCTCGGCGACGCCGATCTTCGATGCCCTGTACTCGGAGTACCGCCGGTCGTTCCGCACGCTTCCGGGTGACCGCAGCGGTGAGGAGGAGCTGGCGTTCCGGGCGTTCGGGACGGCGCTGAGCACGGGCCTGTCGGGCTTCACGGGGCTCCACGGCCAGCCGTACGCGGCCTATCCGTCGGCCTGGGCGGCGCAGCAGCACCCTCCGCAGGCGGCGCTGCCGCCGGGGCCGCGCAGAGGCATCTGAGCGGTCCGCGGGAGACGGCCGAGGGCCGGAGTCGTCCGGGACGACTCCGGCCCTCGGCCGTCTCCGGGGCACCGGGCGGTGCGCCCGGTGCCGCTGCTACTTCTTCTTGCCGCGCTTCTCGCGGACGCGCACCGAGATGTGGATCGGGGTGCCCTCGAAGCCGAACTCCTCGCGCAGCCGGCGCTCGATGAAGCGGCGGTAGCCGGCCTCCAGGAAGCCCGAGGCGAAGAGCACGAAGCGCGGGGGCTTGGTGCCGGCCTGGGTGCCGAAGAGGATGCGGGGCTGCTTGCCGCCGCGGATCGGGTGCGGGTGGGCGGCGACGAGCTCGCCGAGGAAGGCGTTGAGCCGGCCGGTGGGGACGCGGGTCTCCCAGCCGGCGAGGGCGGTCTCGATCGCCGGGACCAGCTTCTCCATGTGGCGGCCGGTCTTCGCGGAGACGTTGACCCGGGGCGCCCAGGAGACCTGCTGCATCTCGGTCTCGATCTCGCGCTCCAGGTAGTAGCGGCGCTCCTCGTCGAGCTCGTCCCACTTGTTGTAGGCGATGACGATGGCGCGGCCGGACTCGACGGCCATCGTGATGATCCGCTGGTCCTGGACCGAGATGTTGTCGGTGGTGTCGATGAGGATGACCGCGACCTCGGCCTTCTCGACGGCGGCGGCCGTGCGGAGGGAGGCGTAGTAGTCGGCGCCGGCCTGGAGGTGGACCTTCTTGCGGATGCCGGCGGTGTCGACGAACTTCCAGGTCTTCCCGCCGAGCTCGATCAGCTCGTCGACCGGGTCGCGGGTGGTGCCGGCCAGCTCGTTGACGACCACGCGGTCCTCGCCGGCGACCTTGTTGAGCAGGGACGACTTGCCGACGTTGGGGCGGCCGATGAGGGCGATCCGGCGGGGGCCGCCGACGGCCTTGCCGAAGGTCTGCTCGGGCGCCTCGGGCAGCTTGCGCAGCACCTCGTCGAGGAGGTCGCCGGTGCCGCGGCCGTGCAGCGAGGAGACCGGGAACGGCTCGCCGAGGCCGAGGGACCAGAGCGTGGCCGCGTCGGCCTCGCCGGACTGGCCGTCGACCTTGTTGGCGGCCAGCACGACCGGCTTGCCGGCGCGGCGGAGCAGCTTGACGACGGCCTCGTCGGTGTCGGTGGCGCCGACGGTGGCGTCCACGACGAAGAGGCAGGCGTCGGCGGCCTCGATGGCGTACTCGGCCTGGGTGGCGACGGAGGCGTCGATGCCGAGGACGTCCTGCTCCCAGCCGCCGGTGTCGACGACCTTGAAGCGGCGGCCGGCCCACTCGGCCTCGTACGTGACGCGGTCGCGGGTGACGCCGGGGCGGTCCTCGACGACGGCCTCGCGGCGGCCGATGATGCGGTTCACCAGGGTCGACTTGCCGACGTTCGGACGGCCGACGACGGCGAGGACGGGGAGCGGGCCGTGGCCGGCCTCCTCGATCGCCTCCTCGACGTCCTCGGCGTCGAAGCCTTCTTCCGCGGCGAGCTCCATGAACTCCGCGTACTCGGCGTCGCCAAGTGCCCCGTGGTCGTGCTGGTCGTTCATGAAGTCCGTTCCTTGATCATTCGTGGTCGGTGGGATCCGGCGGCGGAGCCGAGGGACCCACTACTGAGAGTGTCGCTCAGCGCCCGGTGAGGCGCCTGGCGTTTTTCAGGTGGTCGGTGAGGCGCTCCTGGATCCGCACGGTGGCCTCGTCCAGCGCCTTGCGGGTGCGCCGGCCGCTGCCGTCGCCGGCCTCGAAGGCGTCCCCGAAGACGACGTCCACCCGGCTGCGCAGGGCCGGGAGGCCCTTCACCAGCCGTCCGGGCCGCTCGGTGCTGCCGAGCACCGCGACCGGGACGATCGGGGCGCCGCTGCGGACGGCGAAGTAGGCGAGGCCGGCGCGGAGCGACGCGAAGTCGCCCTCGCCGCGGGTCCCCTCGGGGAAGATCCCGAGGACCCCGCCCCGCTCCAGCACGCCGAGCGCGTCGCCGATCGCCTTCCGGTCGGTGGAGTCGCGGTCGACCTTGAGCTGCCCGATGCCCTCCAGGAAGCCGCCCAGCGGCCCGACGAACGCCTCCTTCTTGATCAGGAAGTGCACGGGGCGCGGGGCGGTGCCCATGAGCATGGGTCCGTCGATGTTGTGCGCGTGGTTGACGGCGAGGATGACGGGGCCGGAGGCCGGCACCCGCCAGGCGCCGAGCACGCGCGGCTTCCAGAAGCCGTACATCAGCCCGATGCCGATGCGCCGGCCGACGGCGGCCCCCTTCGCGGAGGGCTCGGTCACTTGCCGCCCGCCCGCTTCTCCTCCACCAGGGTGACGACGCACTCGATGACCTGGTCGAGGGTGAGCTCGGTGGTGTCGACCTCGACGGCGTCGCCGGCCTTGGCGAGCGGGGAGGTCTTGCGGCTGGAGTCCGCCGCGTCCCGCTTGACCAGGGCCTCCTGGGTGGCCCGCACGTCGGCGCCCTTCAGCTCGCCGGAGCGGCGGGCGGCACGGGCCTCGGGCGAGGCGGTGAGGAAGATCTTGAGGTCGGCGTCGGGGAGGACGGTGGTGCCGATGTCCCGGCCCTCGACGACGATGCCCTGCGCGGCCTCGCGGGCGATGGTCCGCTGGAGCTCGGTGATGAGCGCGCGGACCTCGGGGACGGCGCTGACCGCGCTGACCTTGGAGGTGACCTCCTCGGTCCGGATCGGGCCGGAGGCGTCGGCGCCGTCGACCGTGATGGTCGGGCGGGACGGGTCGGTGCCGGAGACGATGACGGGCTTGGCCGCGGCGTTCGCCACCGCCTCGGCGTCGGTCACGTCCACGCCGTTGCTGATCATCCACCAGGTGATCGCCCGGTACTGAGCGCCGGTGTCCAGGTAGCTCAGCCCCAGCTTGGCGGCGACCGCCTTCGAGGTGCTCGACTTGCCCGTGCCGGAGGGGCCGTCGATGGCGACGATCACGGATTCCACGGTGAGGGGGACCTTCCTGGGTGGGCGGGCGGCCCCGGCGGCAGTGCGGGACCCCTCTAAGGTTACCGAGTCCCCACACCCGTACGGCCCAGCGTCCCCCGGGCCCCGGCCGCACCGCGGCGGGCCGCCGCCCGCCGCGCTCCGGCCGGCGTCAGGCGGTGCGCAGGGCCCAGCCCTGGGACTGGAGGGCCTGGGCGAGCGCGGGCGCCGCCTGGGGGTCGACCATCAGCTGGACGAGACCCGCCTGCTGCCCGGTCGCGTGCTCGATGCGCACGTCCTCGATGTTGACCCCGGCCCGGCCCGCGTCGGCGAAGATCCGGGCCAGCTCGCCGGGCCGGTCGCTGATGAGCACCGCGACCGTCTCGTACGCCGTGGGCGCGGCGCCGTGCTTGCCGGGGACCCGGGCCCGTCCGGCGTTGCCGCGGCGCAGCACGTCCTCGACGCCCTGGGCGCCGTCGCGGCGCTTGTCCTCGTCGGCGGACTGGAGCGACCGCAGGGCGCGGACGGTCTCGTCGAGGTCCGCGGCGACGCCGGAGAGGACGTCGGCGACCGGCCCGGGGTTGGCGGACAGGATCTCGATCCACATGCGCGGGTCGGAGGCGGCGATCCGGGTGACGTCCCGGATGCCCTGCCCGCAGAGGCGTACGGCGGACTCCTCCGCCTCCTCCAGGCGGGCGGCGACCATCGAGGAGACGAGCTGCGGGGTGTGGGAGACGAGCGCGACGGCGCGGTCGTGGGCGTCGGCGTCCATGACGACGGGCACGGCCCGGCAGAGCGCGACGAGTTCGAGGGCTAGGTTGAGGACCTCGGTGTCGGTGTCCCGGGTCGGGGTGAGCACCCAGGGGCGGCCCTCGAAGAGGTCGGCGGTGGCGGCGAGCGGACCGGAGCGCTCCTTGCCGGACATGGGGTGGCTGCCGATGTACGCGGTGAGGTCGAGGCCGGTCGCCGCGAGTTCGCGCTGCGGGCCGCCCTTGACGCTGGCGACGTCGAGGTAGGCGCGGGCGGTCCCGGCGCGCATGGCGTCGGCGAGGGTGGCGGCGACGTGCGCCGGGGGGACGGCGACGATCGCGAGGTCCACCGGGCCGTCGGGTTCCGTGTCGGTGCCGGCGCCGAGCGAGGCGGCGGTCCGGGCGCTCGCCGGGTCGTGGTCGCGGAGGTGGACCGTGACGCCCCGGCCGGCGAGGGCGAGTGCGGCGGAGGTGCCGATCAGTCCGGTTCCGATGACGAGCGCTGTTCTCACGGGGGTTTCCTTGGGGCGCGGGGCGGTAAGGCCCCAGCCTAGTCAGCGGCCGGCGGCGCGCGTGCGCGCGCCCGCCCTGCGAGACGTGACGGGGACGGGTCACGGTCGCCGGGGCGGGCGCGGTGCGGTGCGGGGCCGTCAGAGCTTCTGGGCCCGGATGATGTCCTCCAGCGAACCGCCCTCGGGCAGCGAGCCGCCCGGCGTCAGCTTGTCGACGGCCTCCGGCAGCGACCGGGCGATCTCGTCGGCGGCCTGCTGCGGCGAGACGCCGGCGTCCTGGGCCACCTTCCGGAGGGTCTCGTCGGGCAGCGCCTGGGCGATCTGGCCGCCGTCGACGGGCTTGTTCGCGCCGGTGCCGATCCAGGACTGGGCCTGCTCGGCGAGACCGGACCTGGTCAGCAGGTCGAGGAGCCCGCCGAGCGGGTTCTGGCCGCCGGCCCCGGCCGCGCCGCCGCCCTGGCCGCCCTGGCCGCCGGCGAGGGCGCCGAGGAGGGAGCCGAGGATGCCGCCGGCGCCTCCGCCGCCCTGGCCGCCGCCCCCGCCGAGCAGGGAGCCGAGGAGACCGCCGAGATCGTTGCCCGCCATGGTGCCGCCTTTCGTCCGGTGAGCCGGGTCGGGGACCCGCGATGCCCCCCAATCTCACCCACACCGTGACCTTCCGCCACCCGGAGTAGGCGCGGACCGGCGGGCGCCGGTGGCGGGCCGGTAGAAAGGGCGGATGCTGCTCCATGTCGTGCCCCTGGACGAGTGGTCCGCGGACCCGGACCTCCCCTACGCCCCGCCGTCGCTCGCCGCCGAGGGCTTCGTGCACTGCTCGCCGGACGCGCAGGCGGCGCTGGCGATCGCCGACGCCCACTACCGGGACGTGCCGGGCCCGCTCCTGGTCCTGGTCGTCGACGAGTCCCTGCTGACCGGCGAGGTCCGCTGGGAGGGTTCCGAGGACCGGCTCTTCCCGCACGTGTACGGGCCGCTGGAGCGCGCGGCGGTGACCTCGGTCCTGGAGGTGCTGCGGGACGCGGACGGCCGTGCGAGGGAGTTGGCGCCCTGGGTGTAGGCGGGGTCCGGCGTGTTGCGGGGGCGCTGCGGCGTACGGGGCGAAGCTGGGCCGTATGACTTCACGGACGACACCCCGCCGCGCGGTCCTGGCCGCGGCCCTGACGACGGCGACCGCGGCGGCGGCCACCGGCTGCGGCTCGGACGGCGGTGGGGGCGGCGACGGCGGTACGGAGCCGGGCGCGCCGGCCACCACCGCCCCGGGCGGCACGGCCAGCGCGCCGGCGGGCACCCCGCTGGCGAGCACGTCGGAGATCCCGGTGGGCGGCGGCACCGTCTTCGCGGACCGCAAGGTGGTCGTGACGCAGCCCGTGGCGGGCGAGTTCAAGGCGTTCTCGGCGATCTGCACCCACCAGGGCTGCGCGGTCACCAAGGTGGCGGACGGCACGATCGACTGCCCCTGCCACGGCTCGAAGTTCGCGATCGCGGACGGCGCGGTGAAGGCCGGGCCGGCGACGAGGCCGCTGCCCGCCGAGGAGATCACCGTCTCCGGGGAGACGATCACCCTCGCGTAGCCTGGCCGCCATGACCGCCATGGACATGTCCCCCGAGGCGCTGGTGCGCGAGCACACCGTCTACGCCTGTGTGATGGGCTCGCGCGCCTTCGGTCTGGCGACCGAGGACAGCGACACCGACGTCCGGGGCGTCTACCTCGCCCCGACGCCGCTCTTCTGGCGCTTCGACAAGCCCCCGGCGCACGTGGAGGGCCCGGCCCCGGAGCAGTTCAGCTGGGAGCTGGAACGCTTCTGCGAGCTGGCCCTCCGCAACAACCCCAACGTCCTGGAGTGCCTGCACTCCCCGCTCGTCACCCGCACCACCGAGGTGGGCGCCGAGCTCGTCGCGCTGCGCGGCGCCTTCCTCTCCCGTCAGGCCCACGCCACCTTCGTGCGGTACGCGGGCGGCCAGCGCCGCAAGCTGGAGGCGGACGTCCGCCAGTACGGGCATCCGCGCTGGAAGCACGCCATGCACCTGCTGCGCCTGCTGGCGAGCTGCCGGGACCTGCTCCGCACCGGCGCGCTGCGGATCGACGTGGGCGACGACCGGGAGCGGCTGCTCGCGGTGAAGCGCGGCGAGCTGCCGTGGCCGGAGGTGGAGGCGTGGATGAACCGCCTCCAGGACGAGGCCGACGGCGCGCTCGCCGCCTCCCCGCTCCCGCCGGCCCCCGACCACGCGCGCGTGCAGGACTTCCTGGTCCGCGCCCGCCGCGCCTCCGCCCTGCAGGAGCTCTAGCCGCTCACGCGTCCCAGAGCGCCCCGAGGGCCAGCAGTTCGTCCCGGTGCTCGATCCGCGCGGTCCACTCGGCGGGCCAGGCGTCGGCGCCGAGGTGGGCGCCCGCGAACGCGCCGGCGAGGGCGGCGATCGAGTCGGAGTCGCCGCGGGTGCAGGCGGCCCGGCGCAGCGCGGTCACCGGCTCGCCGGGGAACATCAGGAAGCAGAGCAGCCCGGTGGCCAGCGCCTCCTCCGCGATCCAGCCGTCGCCGGTGTACGCGCACGGGTCGAGCTCCGGGTCGGCGGTGCGCTGCACGGCGGCGAGCCGTTCCAGGACGGCCAGGCACTCGTCCCAGCCGCGCCGGACGAAGTGCGCGGCGCTCGGGTCCTGGGAGCGGGTCCACAGGTCGCCGAGCCAGCGCTCGTGGTACCGGTCGCGGTTCTCGTACGCGTACGAGCGCAGCTGCCCGACGAGCCCGGTCGGGTCCGCCCCCTGGGCGAGCAGCCACACGGCCCGCGCGGTGAGGTCGGAGGCGGCGAGCCCGGTGGGGTGCCCGTGGGTGAGCGCGGCCTGGAGCTGGGCGGCGCCGGCCCGCTGCTCCTCGCTGAGGCCGGGGACCAGCCCGATGGGCGCCACCCGCATGTTGGCCCCGCAGCCCTTGGAACCGATCTGGCTGGCGTCCTGCCAGGACCGGTCGCTGTCGAGGAGGTGACAGGCGAGCATGCAGGTACGGCCCGGGGCCCGGTTGTTCTCCGGGGAGCGGTACCAGGCGACGTACTCGTCGCGGAGGGGCCGGGCGAGCCGGTGCGGGGTGAGCGATCCGCTCTCCATGGCGGTCTTGACGCCCCGGGCGAAGGCGAGCGTCATCTGGGTGTCGTCGGTGATGTACGCGGTCCCCCGGGTCACCGGCAGCTCCATCGTCCGCCACGGACCGCACTTCGCGAGGATCGAGGGCACGTCGTTGAACTCGGTCGGGAAGCCCAGCGCGTCGCCGAGCGCCAGCCCCATCAGCGTCCCCGTCGCGGCCTGCTTGGTCATGCGGATCGTCCTTCCGGTCGGAGCAGCGGCGGGTGGAGGGCCGTGGCCTCCCCCGCCCGGTAGAGCGCGGCCGGTTTCCCCCGTCCGCCGGTGCGGCGCGGCGGTCCTTCCACGGGCTCCACGAAGCCGGGGGTGGTGAGGACCTTGCGCCGGAAGTTGGGGCGGTCCAGCGGGACGCCCCAGACCGTCTCGTACACCTGCCGGAGCTCGCCGAGGGTGAACTCGGGCGGGCAGAAGGCGGTGGCGAGGCAGGTGTACTCCAGCTTGGCGCCGACGCGTTCGCGGGCGTCGGCGAGGATGCGGTCGTGGTCGAAGGCGAGCGCCGGGACCTCGTCGTAGGGCAGCCACCGGGCCTCCGCCGCGTCGCCGCCGCCGCGCGGTTCGGGCAGGTCGGGGACGAGCGCCGTGTAGGCGACCGAGACGACCCGCATGCGGGGGTCGCGGTCGGGGTCGGTGTAGGTGCGGAGCTGTTCGAGGTGGAGCCGGGCGACGGTCGCGCCGCCGAGCCCGGTCTCCTCGGCGAGCTCGCGGCGGGCGGCGGCGCCGGCCGACTCGCGGGGCAGCACGAAGCCGCCGGGGAGCGCCCAGGCGCCCGCGTAGGGCTCCTGGCCGCGCTGGACGAGGAGGACGTGCAGCCGGCCGGAGCGGACGGTCAGCACGGCGAGGTCGACGGTGACGGCGAAGGGCTCGAAGGCCCGGGGGTCGTACCCCTCGGGGGGGTTCATCGGCGCTCCGGGAAGGGGGTGGCGAGGAGCGCGTCGACGGCGGCGACGGCGGTCGCGAGGCGTTCCTCGTGGGGGCCGGTGAGGACGACGGTGCGGCGTCCGGTGCGGGTGAGCCGCGCGAGCAGCCGGGCGGTGGTCCAGGCCCGGGTGCCGTCGTCGGCGGGGCCGGCGCCGCGGTGGTCGGTGAGCAGCCAGAGGTCGTGCCGGCCGCGGGCGGCGACGGCGCCGGTGGCGGGGCTGACGGTGCCGAGGTCCCGCTCGTGCCGGACGGCGGTGGCGAAGGCGTCGGTGTCGCAGACGAGGAGCGGCGAGCCGGCCCGGGCGGCCTCCTCCTCCCGCTCGGCCTGCTCCTGGGCGAGGACGGGGAAGTCGGCGGAGTGCGGCGGGCCGTCGGAGGGGCCGGGGCCGGGCCGTACGGCGCGCGGCTCGGGGACGCACCGGGTGCGCGCCCAGACGCCGCCGCGCCGCCGGTAGTGGTCGGTGAGGGCGCGGGCGAGGGTGGTGGTCCCGCTGTGCGCGGCGCCGAGGACGACGACCCGGCGGGTGAGCGCGGCCCGGACGGGCGCGGCCAGCAGGTCCCAGTGGGCGGCGGGGTCGGCGCGGACGGCCGCGGTGGTGACGGGGTGGGCCCGGCGTCCGGGGTCGACGGCGACGGCGCCGAGGCGGCGGGCGAGCGCGTCCCCGTACGGCGCCGAGGTGAAGACGGCGTCGACGGGTTCCCGGACGGCGGCCGCGACGGCGGCGGGCAGGTCGGTGCCGGGCTCGGTGTCGGCGCCGAGGACGAGGGCGCCGGGGTGCAGCTCGCGCATCCAGGCGACCCGCTCGGCGGGCGGCAGCGGGTCGGCGGCGGTGCCGGCGACGACGACGGTGACGCGGGCGCAGCGGCCGAGGGCGGTGCGGACGAGGTCGTGGTGGCCCGCGTGGGGCGGGCAGAACCGGCCGGGGACGAGGCCGTGGCCGTACGCGGCGCCGGGGCCGTGAGGCGTCTTCACGCGGTCGCCTCCTGTCGGCTGGTCCGGATCTCCACCGTCCCCGGCCGTGGCCGGTGTCCTGGTCCACCCCCGTGGGTCCAGGTCCGCCGGCCGGGTGCGGCGGGCGGGGACGGTGGAGCGTTGTGCGTGCCCGACTCTTTAAGAGTCACCCTGACTATAAAAGACGGCGGACCGCCCGCACAAGGCCGGACGAGCGGAGAGGCCCGTGCCCCGCGCGGATCGCGCGGGGCACGGGCCTCCGGCCGTCAGGAAGGGCTCGCCCTCTACAGGCCGACTTCCTTCATCAGCATGCCGACCTCGGTGTTGGACAGCCGCCGCAGCCAGCCCGACTTCTGGTCGCCCAGGGTGATCGGGCCGAAGGCGGTGCGGACCAGCTTCTCCACCGGGAAGCCCGCCTCGGCGAGCATCCGGCGCACGATGTGCTTGCGGCCCTCGTGGAGCACGACCTCGACCAGGTAGTTCTTGCCGGTCTGCTCGACCACCCGGAAGTGGTCGGCGCGGGCGTAGCCGTCCTCCAGCTGGATGCCCTCCTTGAGCCGCTTGCCGACCTCGCGGGGCAGCGGGCCGGTGATGGCGGCCAGGTAGGTCTTCTTCACGCCGTACTTGGGGTGGGTGAGACGGTGGGCCAGCTCGCCGTGGTTGGTGAGCAGGATGATGCCCTCGGTCTCGGTGTCGAGCCGGCCGACGTGGAAGAGCCGGGTCTCGCGGTTGGT
Source organism: Microtetraspora glauca (assembly GCA_000721275.1). GTDB lineage: Bacteria > Actinomycetota > Actinomycetes > Streptomycetales > Streptomycetaceae > Streptomyces. The sequence goes on from JOFO01000010.1 coordinate 175,938, forward strand.
GACGTAGTCGCCGAGGCACTGGCGGCCGTCCGGGTCCTCCATGGTGGAGACGACGCCGGCCGGCTTGTTCAGGGCGAAGAACTGGTACGACTGGGTGGCGACGGTCAGGCCGTCGACCCGGATCTCGTCGCTGTCCTTCACCCGGAGGCCCTGCTCCAGGACGATCTCGCCGTTGACCTCGACGCGGGCCTGCTCGATCAGCTCCTCGCAGGCGCGGCGCGAGCCGTAACCGGCGCGGGCCAGCACCTTCTGGAGGCGCTCGCCCTCCTGCTCGGCGCCCGGGAAGGTCTTGGGGGTCTTGACCTCGGGCTTGTTCGCGTACCGCTCGCGGTTGCGCTCCTCGGCCCTGGCCTCGTACTCGCGCGAGCGCGCCGGGGCCGTCCGGCCGCCGCCCCACCGCTGCCCGGAGGGCTGCTTCGGGGACTGCTTGGGCCCGCCCTTGGCGCCGCCGCGCGCCGCCTCGCCGCGGCCCTTGCGGGGGCCGCCCTTGGCGCCGTCGGAGGGCATGTTCACGTCGTACGCGCGCTCCTCCGGGCGGGTCTTGCGGGGGCGGCCGGCGCTCTGGCCGCGCTCGTCGCGGTTGTTGCCCGCGCCCCGGTAGTTGCCGCGGCCGCCGCTCTTGGCACCACGGCTCCCGCCGTTGTTTCCGCTGTTCCTGCCGCTGCTGCTTCGCATCAAACTTCCGTCGTCTCTTCGTCCGCTGGTCCGTCCCTGTCGGGATGGAACGACGGAACGCCTTCCAGGGAGTCCGGTTCGACCGCGTCCGCCTCGGGGAGGAAGGGCGCGAGCTCCGGGAGTTCGTCCAGGCCGCGCAGGCCCATCCGCTCCAGGAAGTAGTTCGTCGTCCTGTACAGGATCGCACCTGTTTCGGGTTCCGCGCCCGCCTCCTCCACCAGACCCCGCTGGAGCAGGGTCCGCATCACGCCGTCGCAGTTGACCCCGCGGACCGCGGAGACCCGGGAGCGGCTGACCGGCTGGCGGTACGCGACCACCGCCAGGGTCTCCAGCGCGGCCTGGGTCAGCCGGGCCTGCTGGCCGTCCAGGACGAAGGCCTCGACGGCGGCGGCGTGGGCGGGGCGGGTGTAGTAGCGCCAGCCGCCGGCGACCCGGCGCAGCTCGAAGCCGCGCCCGTCGGCGGTGTACTCGTCGGCCAGCTCGTGCAGGGCGTCGGCGACCTCGCGCGGGGTGCGGTCGAGGACCTTGGCGAGGTGCGCCTCGGTGGCGGGCTCGTCGACGACCATGAGGACGGCTTCGAGGGCGGGCTTGAGGTCGCTCATGCGGGCTCCGGTGCTTCCTGGTCGAACTCTGCGGTGACACGGGTCTCGCCGTCGCCGCCGGTCCAGGCGACCGTGAGCTCGCCGAGCGGGTCCGGCTGGTCGAGGGCGACGGCCTTCTCCCGGTACAGCTCCAGGAGGGCGAGGAAGCGGGCGACGACGGTGAGGGTGTCCCCGGCGTCCTCGATCAGCTCCCGGAACCGCGCGGTGCCGCGCTCGCGCAGCAGGGCGGCGACGACGCCCGCCTGCTCCTGGACGCTGACCAGCGGGGCGTGGATGTGGTCCACGTACACCTGCGGGGCGGCCTTCGGCTGCAGGGCCTTCACGGCGAGCTTCGCGAACCCCTCGGCGCCGATCGAGATGACGACCTCGGGCAGCAGCTCGGCGTGGTGCGGCTCCAGGCCGACGGTCCGGGGGTGCCGCCGCCCCTCCGCCTCCCAGCGCTCCGCGAAGATCTCGGCGATCCGCTTGTACGCGCGGTACTGGAGGAGCCGGGCGAAGAGCAGGTCGCGGGCCTCCAGGAGGGCGAGGTCGGCCTCGTCCTCCACCTCGGCGGCGGGCAGCAGCCGGGCGGCCTTGAGGTCGAGCAGGGTGGCGGCGACGACCAGGAACTCGGTGGTCTGGTCGAGGTCGCCGTCCGGCCCGAGCGCCCGGAGGTGGGCCATGAACTCGTCGGTGACCTGCGAGAGCGCGACCTCGGTGACGTCCAGCTTGTGCTTGGTGATCAGCTGGAGCAGCAGGTCGAACGGCCCCTCGAAGTTGGCCAGCCGCACGGTGAACCGCCCGTCCCCCGCTTCGGGGCCCGGCTCCTCCGGCGGCGGTACGGCTCCGGGGGCGTCGCCCGGGACGGCCGCGGGTTCGGCGGCGGCCGGGGCGGGGGGTGCGGTCCCGGGGGCGCCGGAGGGCGGCCCGCCGCCCCGGCCCAGCGCGCGGCGGCGCGGTGGGCGGGACGTTTCGTCGGCGTGCGGGTGCATCGGGGCGGTTCCAGGGGTGCGGGGGCGGGGCCGCCCGCAGGGTACCTTCAGCGACCGCGCAGACGGCGGACGAGGATGCTCGCGTCGCCGCGGGACTCCAGGTCGGCCAGGACCACGGCGACCGCCTCGCGGACGATCCGGCCGCGGTCGACGGCGAGCCCGTGCTCGCCGCGCAGCACGAGCCGCGCGTGCTCCAGGTCCATCAGTTCCTCGGCGGAGACGTAGACCGTGATCTTCTCGTCGTGGCGTTCCCGCCCGCTGGGGCGCCGGTTGGTGGTCCGGCCCCGGCGCCGCGCGGGCGCGGCCGGCTGGGCGGCGGGCTTCGCGGGGGCCGCCTCGGTCTCCCGGGCGCGCGGCTCGGCCGCCTCCGAGCCGGCCGGGGCGTGCTCGGCGGAACCGGCGGCGGCGTCCGCTCCGGCGGCCGTGTCGCTCTCACCCGCCGGAGCGGGAACGGTTCGGCGGGGCGACGACGACTGCAGTGCCATCCCCCCGGTCGTACGGAAGAGTTCGTCGGCTCCGGGCAGACTCACTCGGCGTGACACCGGGCGAGCACCTCCCTGGCGAGCTGGCGGTAGGCGGCGGCGCCCACGGAGTTGGAGGCGTACGTGGTGATGGGCTCGCCGGCGACCGTGGTCTCCGGGAAGCGCACCGTCCGGCCGATCACCGTGTGGTAGACGTGGTCGTCGAACGCCTCGACGACCCGCGCCAGCACCTCGCGGGAGTGCACGGTCCGCGAGTCGTACATGGTGGCGAGGATGCCGTCGAGCTCCAGCTCGGGGTTGAGCCGCTCCTGGACCTTCTCGATGGTCTCGGTCAGCAGCGCGACGCCGCGCAGCGCGAAGAACTCGCACTCCAGCGGCACGATGACCTTGTGAGCCGCCGTCAGGGCGTTCACGGTCAGCAGGCCGAGCGAGGGCTGACAGTCGATCACGATGTAGTCGTAGTCGTTCATCAGCGGCTTGAGGGCGCGCTGGAGCGTGGACTCGCGCGCGACCTCGGAGACCAGCTGCACCTCGGCGGCGGAGAGGTCGATGTTGCTCGGCAGCAGGTCCATGTTGGGGACCGCCGTCTTGAGCAGGACCTCGTCCGCCGACATGCCCCGCTCCATGAGCAGGTTGTAGACGGTGAGGTCGAGCTCCATCGGGTTCACGCCGAGGCCGACCGACAGGGCTCCCTGCGGGTCGAAGTCGACGAGCAGCACCCGCCGTCCGTACTCGGCGAGCGCGGCACCCAGGTTGATGGTCGACGTGGTCTTGCCGACGCCGCCCTTCTGGTTGCACATCGCGATGATCTTGGCGGGACCGTGGTCGGTCAGCGGGCCCGGGATCGGGAAGTACGGCAGCGGCCGTCCGGTCGGGCCGATCCGCTCGCGGCGCTGGCGGGCAGCGTCGGGCGCGAGGGTGGCCGCGTACTCCGGGTCGGGCTCGTACTCGGCGTCGGGGTCGTAGAAGTGCCCCTCGGGCAGCTCGTCGTAGGCGGCGAAGTGGGTGGACTCTCGGCCCATCTCGTTGCCGGCCGTGGCGTTCACGTGTAGGCCGTCCATCGTCTTCAGCGTGTGGGGTGTCGTCATGGGCTGGTGCGTCGCGAAGGTCCGCACCGCGACGGAGCCGACCGGGGCACCTGGCGCACCGCTCCCGGGAGTAAATGTCGACTCATTCACAAGTCGTCTTACCTCCTTGGATGTGACCAGGAACATTTATCGATCTGTCAGCGTGGCACCATGCCGACGGTTGGCGACTCTATGGCGTGTCACCGGTCCGCAGCAACACAATCGCCCGGACCCGGCCCGTTGTGTCGGCAACCGAACACGCCTCTGTCAAGGGTGCGCAGCCGTGCATCCACACGTTTCAGGGGTGTGCGAAACGGTTAAAGGGTTACGTTCGAGGCGAGTTGACCGAACGTTTTGGCGTGGCCGGAGACACAGCCGGCCGGACCTTGTCGAACAAGGTCCGGCCGGGTGCGTGACATTGACGGCGGGCGTTGACGGGGCGTCACCGGCGCCGTCGGGAGCCGCTGCGGGCTCAGCCGATGAGGGAGCTCAGCTCGACGTGGTCGTAGCCGTGCGCCTCGGCGACCTCCTTGTAGACGACCTTGCCGTCGTGGGTGTTGAGGCCCAGGGCGAGGGCGGCGTCGCGGCGGAGCGCCTCGGCCCAGCCGTTGTTCGCCAGCGACACGATGTAGGGCAGCGTGGCGTTGGTGAGGGCGTAGGTGGAGGTGTTCGGGACGGCGCCGGGCATGTTGGCGACGCAGTAGAAGACCGAGTCGTGGACCTGGAAGGTCGGGTCGGCGTGGGTGGTCGGGTGCGAGTCCTCGAAGCAGCCGCCCTGGTCGATCGCGATGTCGACAAGGACACTTCCAGGCTTCATCTTGGCGACGAGCTCGTTGGTGACCAGCTTCGGGGCCTTGGCGCCCGGGATGAGGACGGCGCCGATGACGAGGTCGGCCTCGACGACGGCCTTCTCCAGCTCGAAGGCGTTGGAGACGACGGTCTGCACCTTGGTGCCGAAGATCTTGTCGGCCTCGCGGAGCTTGTTGATGTCCTTGTCGAGCAGGGTCACGTGGAAGCCCATGCCGACGGCGATCTGCACGGCGTTCCAGCCGGAGACGCCACCGCCGATGACGACGGCCTTGCCGGCGTGGGTGCCGGGGACGCCGCCGGGGAGCACGCCGCGGCCGCCGGCCGAGCGCATCAGGTGGTACGCGCCGACCTGCGGGGCCAGCCGGCCCGCGACCTCGGACATCGGGGCGAGCAGCGGGAGCGCGCGGTTCGCGGTCTCGACCGTCTCGTAGGCGATGGCGGTGGTGCCGGACTCCAGGAGGGCGTCCGTGCACTCCTTGGAGGCGGCCAGGTGCAGGTAGGTGAAGAGCGTCTGGTCCTTGCGGAGGCGGTGGTACTCCTCCGCGATCGGCTCCTTGACCTTGAGGAGCAGGTCGGCGGTGGCCCAGACCTCGTCCGCGGTGGCGAGGATCTCGGCGCCCGCCGCGACGTACTCCGCGTCCGTGATCGAGGAGCCGACGCCGGCGTTCTGCTCGATGAAGACCTGGTGGCCGTTGCGGACGAGCTCGTGGACACCGGCGGGGGTGATGGCCACGCGGAACTCGTTGTTCTTGACCTCGCGGGGGATGCCGACCTTCATCGTCGATCACGGTCCTTGAATCAGGGGGATAACTGGTGCACTGCGATACATACCCGGATGCACTGCGGCGCACCGGGGCAGACCACGTTCGAACGCGGCGGAACCAGTCTAATGAAGGAGTTCCCGCTGTCTAGCCTTTCAAAGTACTAATCTTCAGCAGACCCACTGCGGATTTCGTAGGCAGAGTCTTCCGTTTCCAGCAGACGGTCCGCGGCGGCCCGGTGCAGCCGCGCCGCGGCGGGGTCGCCGAGCCGGTCCAGGGTGTCGGCGAGCCGCAGCTGGAGCGCCGCCTGGAGCCGGGTGTCCCGGGCCCGGCGGGCCCACTCGACCGCCTCCTCGCAGGTCCGCAGGCTCTCCTCGGGCCGCCCCGCGTACTCCTGGACCCGGGCCGCCTCGCTCAACGCCCGTGCGTGGCCCGGGAGATCGCCGAGCCTGCGGTAGCCGGACGCCGCCGCCCGCCAGTGCCGCAGCGCCTCCCCGTACCGCCCGGCATAGGTGTGCACGGCGCCGAGCCGGGCGTACAGCCGGGCCTGGTCGGCGCGCTCGTCGTGGGCGAGGCGCTGGGCGAGGGCGCGGCCGTACCAGTCACCGGCCCGCTGCCAGTCGCCGAGCTCCTGATAGCTGCCGCCTACGGATTCCATCGCGCGACCGGTCGCGTACGGGTCATTTGCCTGCCTTCCGGCCTCCCACGCCGACCGATATCGCAGCAGCGCGTCCTGGGTGCGTCCCGTCCGGGCGTCCAGGTCGCCCAGGTTCAGCAGCGCCGCGGCCCGCTCCCGGTGCAGTCCGCGCCGCTCGGCCACGTCCAGGACCAGCCGGTGCAGCCCGTACAGGTCGGGCGCCGCGGCCTCGGCGCCCTGGTGCGCGGTGAGCGCCCGCACCAGGGAGGCGATGAGCCGGCGGGCGAGGGTGTCCAGCTCCCCGTCCGCGACCGCCATGCGGGCGCAGGCCAGCAGCGCCGGGCGGCGCGAGGCCAGCCACCGGGCGGCGTCCTCGGAGGTGGGGAAGCGCAGGGCGCGCGGCAGTCCGGCGAGCTTGCGCCGGGCCGGGGAGCCCTCGGGTTCGGTGACCGCACGGCAGGACTGGAGGAGCCGTACGGTCCGCTCCAGCATCCGGGCCCGGGCGAGCTGCACCTCGGCGGGCCGGTCGCGCTCCTCCAGCTGGGCGCGAAGGAGGGGGACGAGATGGCCGGGGGCCTCGTACTCGCCGTCGGCGGCCTCGGTGACCAGACCCAGGCGGGCGAAGTCCGCGAGGGTGGTCGCCGCCGCCGACACCGAGCAGCCGGCCAGGGCGGAGGCCGTGTGGGCGTCGGCCCGGCCGAGCGGGGCGAGCGCCAGGTAACGCAGTATCCGGGCGGCCGGCTGGGGCAGCGCCTGGTGGGCGAGGAGGAAGGCCCGGGTGAGGGGGTCGCCGGTCAGGCCGCGGAGCCGTTTGGCGAGGTCGGCGACGGAGGTCTCGGGCCGGCCGGCCAGCCAGCCGCCGGCCAGCACCACCGCCGCGGGCAGCCCACCGCACTCCTCGACCAGCGCCTCGGCGGCCTGCGGGTCGACGGTGATCCGGACCGAGCCGGTCGCGGAGGTCAGCAGCTCGATGGCCGACTTCGGGTCGAGCCCGCCGAGGGTGCACGGGCGTACGTCCGGGATGCCGGTGAGCGGGCCGCGCGCCACCGCGACGACCAGGGCGTCGGGGTTGTCCGGGAGCAGCGGGTCGGCCTGCTCGGCGTCGACGGCGTCGTCGAGCAGCAGCACCGCCCTGCGGGTCCCGAGCGCTTCGCGGACCAGCTCGGTCAGCTCGTCCTCGGCGGCGCCGGGCGGCTCGGCGACCCCGAGGTCGCGGAGGAGCTCGCGGGCGGCGCGGGCGGTGGGGACGGGTTCGCCGCCGGGCTCGCTGAGCCGGGCGCGGTAGACGCCGTCGGGGTAGCGGTCGGCGATGGAGGCGATCAGCTCCTCGGCGAGCGCGGTCCGGCCGGAGCCGGGCCGGCCGGCGACGAGGAGGACACGGGCGCGGGGCTCCTTGCGGCCGGTGAGGGTGTCCAGGCCGGTCCGCTCGATGTCGGCGCGCAGGGCCTTCAACTCCCGCTGCCGGCCGTAGAACTGCCGGCTGCCGGCCGTTGCCACCGCCTGATCCGTCACGGGCCACGCTCCCGTCCACCTGCGCACGAGCCGATCCCGCGGGGGTCTCCGCACGGGCGTGTACGAGCGTAGTTCAGCGCCTGGTACGGACCCGGTGGAGCGCGGCGGACACATCCCCCGATCGGATCAGCCGACAGTCACACCGGCCGCTCCGCCGTTCCGTCGGGGCACGTGCCGGCGCGACACGTGCCCGCACGGAGGTGCCGGAGGGCGCTACGCCTCGAAGGGGCGGGCCGGCCAGGGGGCGTCGGCGGGGCGGAGCGCGTCGAGTCCGTCGCCGGCCCGCGCCGCGACCAGCGACAGCACGCCCACCACCAGGCAGTTGTTGTGCAGCTCGCCGGCGAGGACCCCGCGCACCAGCTCGTCCAGCGGGACCCGCGCGACCTCCATGTCGGCCTCCTCCTCGGCGACCTCGAACCGCGCCCCCTCCGCCTCGGCGAGGTCGCGCGCCAGGAAGATCCGTACCGCCTCGTCGCAGCCGCCGGGGGTGGTGTAGACGTCGGTCAGGACCCGCCACTCCCCCGCCTTGGCGTGCGCCTCCTCGTACAGCTCGCGCTGGGCGGCGTGCAGCGGGTTCTCGCCGGGCACGTCGAGCAGGCCGGCCGGGATCTCCCACAGCTTCTGCCGCACGGGGTGGCGGTACTGCCGCAGCACCAGCACCCGGTCCTCGTCGTCCAGGGCCAGCACGGCCACGGAGCCCGGGTGGACCTGGTAGTCGCGGCGGACGACCGAGCCGTCCGGCATGACCACGTCGTCGGTGCGGACACTCGTCTTGTTGCCCTTGAAGGGGAGGGCGGAGGCGACGACGCGCCACTCCTCCGGGGCGTCCTGCACGTGCATCGGTAGTCCTTCCACAGACGAGAGCCGGGGTGCGCGTCCTCGTGCGAGAACCCGTACCCCGGCTACGTTAACGCGCCGTACTACTTCGCCGTCCCGTTCGCCGTCTTGCGCTCGACGGCCGCCTTGACCAGGCCCGCGAAGAGCGGGTGGGGGCGGGTCGGGCGGGACTTCAGCTCCGGGTGCGCCTGGGTGGCGACCAGGTAGGGGTGGATCTCCTTCGGGTACTCGACGAACTCGACGAGCTTGTTGTCCGGGGAGGTGCCGGAGAAGACCAGGCCGGCCTTCTTCTCCAGCTCCGCGCGGTACGCGTTGTTCACCTCGTAGCGGTGGCGGTGGCGCTCCTCGACGTACGGCTCGTCGCCGTAGGTCGCGCGGACCACCGAGCCCTCGGCGAGCTTCGCCGGGTAGAGACCCAGGCGCATGGTGCCGCCGAGGTCACCGGCGCCCTCCACGTAGGCCAGCTGCTCCTCCATCGTGGAGACGACGGGGTGCGCGGTGGCCGGGTCGAACTCGGTGGAGTTGGCCTCGGGGATGCCCGCCAGGTTCCGGGCCGCCTCGATGACGATGCACTGGAGGCCGAGGCAGATGCCGAGCAGCGGCACCTTGTGCTCGCGGGCGTACTGGATGGCACCGACCTTGCCGGACACGCCGCGGTCGCCGAAGCCGCCGGGGATCAGGATGGCGTCGCAGTCGCCGAGCTGCTTCTCGGCTCCGGCCTGGGTCTTGCAGTCGTCGGAGGTGACCCACTTGACCTTGACCCGCGCCTTGTTGGCGAAGCCGCCGGCGCGCATGGCCTCGGTGACCGACAGGTAGGCGTCGGGCAGGTCGATGTACTTGCCGACGAGCGCGACGGTGACCTCGTGCTCCGGGTTGTGGACGCGGTCGAGGAGGTCCTCCCAGACGGTCCAGTCCACGTCGCGGAAGGGCAGGTCGAGCTTGCGCACCACGTAGGCGTCGAGGCCCTCGGAGTGCAGCACCTTCGGGATGTCGTAGATCGACTTGGCGTCGATGGCGGCGACCACGGCGGCCTCGTCGACGTCGCACATCAGCGAGATCTTGCGCTTGATGGCGGTGGGGACCTCGCGGTCGGCGCGCAGCACGATCGCGTCGGGCTGGATGCCGATGTTGCGCAGCGCGGCGACCGAGTGCTGGGTCGGCTTGGTCTTCAGCTCGCCGGACGGGCCGATGTAGGGCAGCAGCGAGATGTGCACGACGAAGACGTTGTCGCGGCCGACCTCGTGGCGGACCTGGCGGACGGTCTCCAGGAACGGCAGCGACTCGATGTCGCCGACCGTACCGCCGACCTCGGTGATGACGACGTCGACGTCGTCGGTCGCCATGCGGCGGATCCGGGACTTGATCTCGTTGGTGATGTGCGGGATGACCTGCACGGTGTCGCCGAGGTACTCGCCGCGCCGCTCCTTGGCGATGACCTGCGAGTAGACCTGGCCGGTGGTGACGTTCGCCGAGCCGTCGAGGTCGACGTCGAGGAAGCGCTCGTAGTGGCCGATGTCCAGGTCGGTCTCGGCGCCGTCGTTGGTGACGAACACCTCACCGTGCTGGAACGGGTTCATCGTGCCCGGGTCGACGTTGAGGTACGGGTCGAGCTTCTGCATCGTGACCCGCAGGCCCCGGGCCTTCAGGAGCGCACCCAGGCTGGAGGCGGTGAGGCCCTTGCCGAGGGAGGAGGCGACACCCCCGGTGACGAAGATGTGCTTGGTCGTCGTGGTGTTGGGCGGCATCGCCAAGAGGGGGCTCCCGTGGTCGCGTTCTGGAGGTGCGAGGCGGCTGGTCCTCCGGAAGAATCGGGGGTGCCGTCGCTGCGGTTTCGGGGGTTTCGGCTGGCGCCGTTTCCCACCGGTCCACGGGGTACCAGGGTATCAGTGACCGCAGGAGACCGCTTCCGGCCACACGGCCGGCACGCCCGCCGACCGGGTGGGACGGGGTGCGGCGGGGCGTTCCGGGGCCGCCCGGCGGGGGTCCGGGGGCAGGGAGGGAGGAGACGCGTTCACCCATTCGGAGCAGCGCGTTACGTGGGTGATCACCACGGTCATTAGGGTGCGGACCATCCCGCCCGGTCTCGTCCCGGGCGGCCGGCCGACGGCACCACCCCCGCCCGTGGAACCGGACGGGGAGTCCGTGTCGCCTCCCCTCGACCCGTTGCCGGAGCCGGCCATCCCGCACACTGGCACCGCGGGCACCTCTCGCAACTCGCAACATCTGCTGCAGGCGCCCCGAGGGGCGGACAGGCCGTTCGACTGGAGTGAAGCACGTGGCCGGGCGTATCGAGGATTACGCACTCATCGGGGACATGCAGACCGCGGCGCTGGTCTGCCGGGACGGCAGCGTCGACTGGCTCTGCCTGCCCCGCTTCGACTCGCATGCCGTCTTCGCGGCCCTGCTCGGCACCGAGGAGCACGGCTTCTGGCGGGTCGGCCCGGCCGGCCCGGAGGACGCCGAGCCGGCCCCCGCCGACCGCCGCCGCTACCGGGGCGACTCGCTGATCCTGGAGTCGGAGTGGGACACCCCGCGCGGCACGGTCCGGGTGACGGACTTCATGCCGCCGCGCGACGGCGCGCCGCAGCTGATCCGGATCGTGGAGGGGGTCAGCGGCCGGGTGCCGATGCGCTCGGCGCTGCGGATGCGGTTCAGCTACGGGCGGATCGTGCCCTGGGTGCACAAGGTCGGCGAGCGGACGGTCGCGGTGGCCGGGCCGGACTCGGTGTGGTTCGACACCGACACCGAGACCCACGGCGAGCACCTGACGACCTACTCCGAGTTCACCGTCACCCCCGGTGACCGGATCGCCCTCACCCTGTCCTGGCAGCCGTCGCACAAGGAGCCGCCGGCGCTGCCGGACCCCGAGGGCTCGCTGGAGGCGACCGCCGCGTTCTGGCGCGAGTGGGTCGGGCACTGCACGTACCACGGCCCCTACCGGGAGGCCGTCGTCCGCTCGCTGATCACCCTGAAGGCGCTGACGTACGCGCCGACCGGCGGCATCGTCGCCGCGCCGACGACCTCGCTGCCGGAGGAGATCGGCGGCGTACGGAACTGGGACTACCGCTACACCTGGCTCCGGGACGCGGCCATCACCCTCTCCTCGATGCTGCGCACCGGCTACCGCGAGGAGGCCCGCGCCTGGCGGGACTGGCTGCTGCGCGCGGTCGCGGGCGACCCGGAGAACCTGCAGATCATGTACGGCATCGCGGGCGAGCGGGAGCTCGGCGAGGCGGAGCTGGACTGGCTGCCGGGGTACGAGAACTCCGGCCCGGTGCGGGTCGGCAACGGCGCCGCGAGCCAGCTCCAGCTCGACGTGTACGGCGAGGTCACCGAGGCCCTGCACCTGGCGCACATGACGGGCCTGTCCCGCAACGACTACGCCTCGCTGCTCCAGATCAAGCTGATCCAGTACCTGGAGAAGAACTGGAACCAGCCCGACGAGGGCATCTGGGAGGTCCGCGGTCCGCGCCGGCACTTCACCCACTCGAAGGTGATGGCGTGGGTGGCGGTGGACCGCACGATCAAGCTGATCGAGTCGGGGGACGCGGACGGACCGCTGGAGCGCTGGCGGGCGCTGCGCGACGAGATCCACCGGGACGTCTGCGAGAAGGGCTACGACAAGGAGCGGAACACCTTCACCCAGTCGTACGGCTCCAAGGAGCTGGACGCGTCGCTGCTGCTGATCCCGCAGATGGGCTTCCTGCCGCCGGACGACAAGCGGGTCATCGGCACGATCGAGGCGATCCAGCGGGAGCTGTCCACCGAGGACGGCTTCGTGCTGCGCTATCCGACGGCCGGCGAGGAGGCGGGCGTCGACGGTCTGGAGGGCGACGAGGGCGCGTTCCTGGCGTGTTCCTTCTGGCTCGCCGACGACCTGGCGATGATCGGCCGTGTCGACGAGGCCCGCACCCTCTTCGAGAAGCTGCTGGCGCTCCGCAACGACCTGGGGCTGCTCGCCGAGGAGTGGGACGCCCGGCTCCAGCGGCAGGTGGGCAACTTCCCGCAGGCGTTCAGCCACGTGCCGCTGATCGACACGGCGCTGCGGCTGACCGCGAGCGGCGCCTACGGCGGCTGAGGGGCGGCGGGCGGGGGCCGGGCCTACGATGAAGGTGTCCTGGCCCCCGCATGGAAGGGGGGCTTCCGATGGCTCCCCAGTTCACCGTTCCGGACACCGCCCTGGCCGGGCTCCGCGAGGACCTGGCCGGTGAGGTCCTGGTCCCCGGGGACCCGGGCTACGACGCGGCGAGGGCCGTCCACAACGGCATGATCGACCGCCGGCCGGCCGTGATCGCCGGGTGTACGACGCCGGCGGACGTGACCAACGCGGTCCTCTTCGCGCGCGAGACGGGGCTGCCGGTCGCGGTGCGCGGCGGCGGCCACAGTGTCGCCGGGGCGTCCGTCGTGGACGGCGGCCTGGTGATCGACCTGCGCGCGATGCACGCCGTGGTCGTGGACCCGGAGCACAGGACGGTACGGGCCGAGGGCGGCGCGACGATCGGGCACGTCGACCGGGCCACCCAGCCGTTCAGGCTCGCGACCACCGGCGGCCGGGTCTCCACGACGGGGATCGGCGGCTTCACGCTGGGCGGCGGTTCCGGCTGGCTGGAGCGCGCGTTCGGGCTGGCCTGCGACAACCTGCTGGCCGCCGAGCTGATCACGGCCGAGGGCAGGCACGTGGTGGCGAGCGCGGAGGAGAACCCGGAGCTGTTCTGGGCGCTGCACGGCGGGGGCGGCAACTTCGGGGTGGTGACCTCGCTGACGCTGCGGCTCCACGAGCTGCCGGTGATGAGCTTCGCGCTGCTGCTGTTCCCGCCGCGTTCCGGGCCGGCGGTGGCGGCGGCGTACCGGGCGCTGGCGGAGACGATGCCGGACCAGGCGGGCGGCGGGGTGCTGTACTTCCCGGCGCCGCCGGAGCCGTTCGTGCCGGCGCATCTGGTGGGCGAGCTGGTGGTGGCGGCGCTGGTGACGTTCGCCGGGCCGGTGGCGGGCGTCCGGGAGCTGGCGGGCCCGCTGACGGCGCTGCGGCCGGTGGTGGAGGTGGTGCGGGAGATCCCGTACGCCGATCTGCAGTGCATGCTGGACGACCCGCCGGGGCTGCGGAACTACTGGTCGGCGGAGTACCTGAGCGGTTTCCCGGACGAGGCGGTGGCGGTGTACTGCGCCCGGGGCGAGCGGATCCCGGCGGGTACGGCGGCGCAGCACGTGCTGTTCCCGCTGGGCGGCGCGGTGGCCCGCGGCGCGGCGGACCACCCGCTGCCGTGGCGTACCGCGCCCTGGGTCGTGCACCCGTTCGCGACCTGGGAGGATCCGGCCCTGGACGGGCCGGCGATCCAGTGGGTGCACGACGTGCGGACGGACATGCGGCCGTGGTCGACGGAGGCGGTGTACCTCAACTTCATCGGCGCGGAGGGCGAGCGGCGGGTGCTGGCCGGTTTCGGTCCGGACGCCTACCCGCGGCTCGCCGCCGTGAAGGCCGCGTACGACCCCGGCAACGTCTTCCGCCTCAACCACAACATCGCGCCGGCCGAGGCGGCCTGACGGCTACCGGAGGGCGTCGATCACCTCCTTCGCGGCCCGCTCGCCCTCGGTGGCGCCGCCCTCCATGAAGCCCTGGAAGTCGTACGAGCAGTGCTCGCCGCCGATGTGGACGTTGCCCTGGGCGGTGCCCTCGTAGCCGGCGTACCGGTGGAGGTAGCCGACCGGCCAGCAGGAGTAGGCGCCCAGCGCGCGGGGGTTCTTGTGCCAGGCGGAGAGCTGGGCGCGGCCGTTCCAGGCGCGGGAGGTGCCGGGGAAGAAGGTGTCGATCCCGGCGAGGTAGCGGCCGACGAGGGTCCGCACGTAGGGGTCGGCCTCGGTGGAGAAGGGTCCGGCGGGGTCGAGGTTCCGGGCGAGGCTGCCGCCGTTGTACTGGATGAGGATGCCGCCGGTGCCGCCCTGGATCTTGGTGGTGTCCCAGGTCTGCTGGACGTCCAGGTCGGTGAAGCAGTCGCCGGCGGAGACGCCGGGCCAGGGGCCGGTGCCGCGCCAGGGGCGGGTGCCGAACTGCATGTTGAGCTTGGTGCAGTGGCCCATGCGGGCGTCCCGCAGCAGGTTCGTCATCAGTGGGTCGAAGCCGGCCCGGGTGAGGTCGAGCCGCTTGAGGATCGGCAGCGGGACGCAGAGGACGGTGTGGTCGGCGGTGACGGTGCGGGTGGTGCCGGCCTCGGTGAAGGTGAGGGTCTGGGTGCCGTCGGCGTTGGCGCGGACGGCCTGGAGGGTCCAGCCCATGCGGAGGGTGCCGGGGTCGAGCGCGCCCGCGATGGCGTTCGGGAGCCGGTCGTTGCCTCCGGTGATGTGGTAGCGCTCGTTGGACAGGCCCCAGACGTTGAAGTTGCCGGGATTGGTCTGGTAGCCCATGAGCAGGACGAGGGCGAGCGAGGACTGCTCGGTGGTGTCGGCGCCGTACTCGACGTTGTAGGCGACGTCGATGAACCGGCCGAGCGGCGAGGCGTGTCCGCCAGGGACGCGGGTCTCGATCCACTCGTACACCGACATGTCGTCGAGGGCGGTGCCGGCGGGCGTGGTCGCGTTCCACTTCACCTCGCCCGCTGCGATCAGGTCGCGGTGGAGCGCCTGGTAGACGCCGTTGAAGTCCTCGTCGGCCTGGTGGCGGGGGTAGTAGCCGCCGTCGAACCAGAGGACCTCCTCGGCGCCGTTGGGTCCGCCGCCGAGGAAGTCCTCGGTGGGCAGGCCGAAGCGGCGGCAGAGTTCCAGCATCTTCTTGTGGCTGGTGTCGATGAGCTCGCCGCCGATCTCGGAGGTCTGCCCGTAGGCCCAGTGGCCGCGCTGGGTCCACATCCGGCCGCCGACGCGGGCCGGGTCGGCCTCGTACAGGACGGGGCTGAGGCCGGCGTCCTGGAGGGTGAGGGCGGCGGTGAGCCCGGCGATGCCGGCGCCGACGACCGCGACCCGGGCGTCGGACCGCACCGGCGGGTCGGGGACGGCTGCCGCGGCGGGGGCGGCTGCTCCGGCGGAGACCGCGATTCCGGCCGCGGCTGCGGTCTTGAGGAGGGTGCGGCGGCCGAGCGGGTCGCCGCGCAGGCCGCGGAGTTCGTCGACGGGGAGGCCGAGCCGGCGGGCGTCGGCGTGGTCGGCGGCGAGGCGGTTCAGGAGGTGCATCGGGTTGGTGCGTGCCATGGGGCGCTCCTGGAGGGGTGGGTGAGGGGGTCAGCCGTGCGTGGCGGGTACGGGCTCCGCCTGCTCGTCGTCGCGTTCGGCGGCGTCCTCCAGGACGATCCGGCCGATGATCTCGTACCGCGCGGGCTGCCGGGCCTTGAGGTAGAGGCCGAGTCCGAGGCCGCCGAAGAAGACCGCGCCGACGATCCACGGGATCGCCTTGAAGAACAGGGAGTCGGCGGCGAGTCCGGCCGCGGTCTCCATGTTGACGACGAGGAGGACGACGACGGCGGTCATGCCGACGCCGCCGAGGAGCGGGGCCGTGAGGGTCTTGAACCAGTGCCGGTCCTCGGGGTGGTTCTTGCGGAAGTAGCCGATGACGGCGAAGGAGCAGAGCGTCTGGACGATGAGGATGGCCATCGTGCCGAGGATCGCGAGCAGCGTGTACAGGTGGATGTAGGGGTCCTGGCCGGTGAGCCAGAAGGCGCCGACGAGGAGGACGGCGATGGCGCTCTGGGTGAAGGAGGCGATGAACGGGGAGCCGTGCCGGCGGTGGGTGCGGCCCAGCGCCGGGTGGAGGAAGCCCTCGCGGCCGATGGCGTAGAGGTAGCGGGAGGCGCACTGGTGGAAGGCCATGCCGCAGGCGAAGGAACCGGTGAGCAGCAGCCACTGGAAGGCGTCGACGGCCCAGGCGCCGATGTAGGTCTGGGTGGGCGCGAAGAAGAGGTCGAGCGGGCTGGCGGAGGAGGAGAGCTCCACGGACCCGGCGAGGCCGTTGCCGGCGATCGTCATCCAGGAGACGTAGATGTAGAAGAGGCCGACGCCGATGACGGAGATGAGGGTGGCGCGGGGGATGACGCGCTTGGGGTCGCGGGACTCCTCGCCGTACATGGCGGTCGACTCGAAGCCGACCCAGGACCAGAAGGCGAAGAAGAGGCCGAGGCCGGCGGAGGCGCCGGTGAAGGCGTTCTTCGGGTTGACCGGCTCGACGGGGATGCCGTCGGGGCCGCCGCCGTGGAGGAGGACGGCGGTGGCGACCGCGAAGAGGACGGCGATCTCCGCGATGAGCATGACGCCGAGCGCCTTGGCGGTCAGGTTGATGTCGAAGTACGACAGGACGGCGGTGACGGCGAGCATGGCCGCCGCGTACAGGATCCACGGCAGGTCGACGCCGAGCTGGTCGGCGACGGTGGTCTTCGCGAAGTAGGCGAAGACGCCGACGATGGACGCCTCGAAGACGATGTAGGCGAGGACGGCGAGCATGCCGGAGGCCATGCCGGCGATCCGGCCGAGGCCGTGCGAGATGTAGCCGTAGAAGGCGCCGGCGGCGGTGATCCGCTTGGCCATGGCCACGTAGCCGACGGAGAAGACGGTGAGGACGAGGGTGGCGAAGAGGTAGCCGGCGGGGGCGCCGGTGCCGTTGCCGAAGCCGACGGCGATGGGGAGGTTGCCGGTCATGGCGGTGATCGGCGCGGCGGTGGCCACGGCCATGAAGACGACGCCGACGAGTCCGACGGAGTTCGCCTTGAGCCGGTCGACGCGCGGGGCCGGCTGCGGGGTGGAGGTGTCTGCCATGGCGGGAGAGCATCCACCGGAGTGACGTAGGCCACAAGCGACATTCGGTCATACAAATCCCGCCGCGCCACGACGAGTTGTCGCCCCTGTGTGCGAGCGGACCCGGCCCGTGACCGCGGTGAGATGTCCAGGAAACACCGTGGGCGATACCGTCCGCCCATGGACACGCAGGGCGGCATCACCGTACAACGGGCACTCGAACTCCCGGGGCTCCGCAGCGGCCTCCCGGAGGTCGTCGCCGGCGCCGACCGGCTCCAGCGGACCGTGCGGTGGGTGCACGCGGGCGAGGTGCCGAACATCGCGTCGCTGCTGAAGGGCGGCGAGCTGCTGCTGACCACGGGTCTGGGCCTGGGCACCCGCCCGGCCGAGCAGCGGGCCTTCGTGCGGCGCCTCGCCGACCGGGGCATCGCGGCGCTCGTCGTGGAGCTCGGCCCGCGCTTCGCCCGGCTGCCGGCGACGATAGTGGAGACCGCCCGGACCGCCGGGCTGCCGCTGGTCCAGCTCCACCGCGAGGTGCCGTTCGTCGCGGTCACGGAGGAGATCCACACCGAGATCGTCAACGGCCACTACGCGCTCCAGCGGCGGGCCGAGGAGATCCACCGGCAGTGCACGGAGGCGCTGCTCGGCGGCGGCGGGGTCCCGCAGGTGCTGCGGATCCTGTCCGGCTTCGCCGCGAACCCGGTCTTCCTGGAGACGGCCGACGGGCAGCTGCTGTACGCGGCGGGCACCGACGCCGGTCCGGCGGACCCGCTCCAGGTCTGGGACGGGCTCCGCGGCCAGCGCGCGGCCCGCGAGTCGGGCCCGCCGACCGGGACGGTCCTCGTCGACGTGCCCGGCGGAGGACCCGGTACGGGTTCGGTGCGGGCCCGGCTGGTGCTGCTCGCGGTCTCCGGCGCCCTCTCCCCCGTCCACCGGATGGCCGCCGAGCGCGCCGCCGGTCTGCTCGCGGTCGTCCTCATGCAGGCCCGGCAGGAGGAGGAGCTGGCGGCGCGCGGCCGGGGCGACTTCCTGACGGACCTGGCGGAGGGCCGGATCTCGGCGGAGGACGCGCCGGCGCAGGCCCGGGTGCTGGGCTTCCGGCCGGGCGAGGGCCCGCTGCTGCCGGTCGTGATGCGGCTGGCCCCGGAGCTCTCCCCGTCCGGCAGCTGGGCGCTGCTCGCGCGGGCCGTCCACGAGGAACTGGCGTCCGTCGGCGTGCCCGCGCTGCTCGGCGTCCGGCCGGTGGAGGGCCGGGTGCCACTGCTGCTGGGGCTGCGCTCCGAGTCGGAGCGGACGGCGGTCGCCGACCGGGTCGCGGCGGCGCTGCGGGCCGGGGTGGAGCGGGCCGGCCTGGAGGGCGCCGGGGCGCACCCGCCGGTGGTGGTGGTCGGCATGGCCGGCGGCTGGGCGGCGGCGTCGGCGGGGCTGCGGCACGCGGCGGAGACGGCGACGGCCGCGCAGGGGCTGACCGACCGGCCCTGGTACGACGCCCGGCGCCTCGACATCGACCTGCTGCTGTGGCGGCTGCGCGACCACCCGGACCTGGCGGCCTTCGTCGACCGGGCGATCGGGCCGCTCCGGGACCACGACCGCACTTCTCGGCCGCCGCTGCTGCCGACGCTGGAGACGTATCTGGCGCACGCCGGCCGCAAGGCGGAGACGGCCCGGGAGCTGCACCTCAACCGCCAGACGCTCTACAACCGGCTGGCCCGGATCTCGGAGCTCCTCGGCACGGACCTGGACGACCCGCAGACGGTGCTGGCGCTGTCGCTGGCGCTGCGGGCCCGCCGGCACACGCCGTAGGACCCGGGGGCGGTCAGCGGGCGGACAACTCGTCGTAGACGCTGAGGACGTGGGCGAGGGTGTCGTCCTCCGACGGCCACGTCCCGGCCTGGACCCGGCCCGCCGCCGCGAGGTCCATCCGCCGCTCCTCGTCCTCCAGGAGCCCCCGGACGGCCTCGGCGAGGGCGCGGGCGTCGCCGTACGGCACCAGTTCGGCGGCGTCGCCGACGAGTTCGGGGACGCCGCCGACGGCGGTGGCGACCAGCGGGACGCCGAGCCGCAGCGCCTCCTGGGCGAGCGGCGAGCGCGCCTCCCAGCGGGACGGCAGCACCGCGACGTCGGCGGCGGCGAGGAGTTCGGCGACGTCGTCGCGGCGCCCGACGATCCGGACGGCGAGCCCTTCGGCGACGATCCGCCGCTGGAGCGCGGCCCGTTCGCGGCCCTCGCCGGCGATGACGAGCAGCGGCGGGGGCGCCAGCTCCCGCCAGGCGCGCGCCGCGTCGAGCAGCGTGCCGTACCCGCGGCCGGGTTCGAGCGCGCCGACCGCCATGAGCAGCGGCCGGTCGACGGCGCCGAGTTCGGCCCGGGCCTTGCCGTCCTGGAGGCAGACGGGGCCGCGCGGGGCGGGCAGGGTGACGGGGGCGAGCCGGGCGTCGCGGGCGCCGCGCCGGCGGGCCCGGTCGACGAGGTCGGAGGAGGTGGCGAGGACGACGTCCGCGGCCCGGGCGGTACGCCGTTCCAGGAGCCGGACGAGTCCGCCGCGGGGTCCGTCGGCGGGCGGGCGGCCGTGCCAGGTGGTGACGAGCGCGGTGCGGGCGAGCCCGACGCCGCCGGAGACGGCGAGCGCGGCCCGGACGGAGGCGTGCAGGCCGTGCGCGTGGACGACGTCGGCGCCGATGCAGGCGTTGCGGAGCGCGGCGACGGTCGCGGGGTCGTTGCGCCGGGGCAGCGGCACGACGTGCGCGCCGGCGCCGGAGTAGTCGTAGAGGCGGTCGAGTTCGGCCGGGGCGCACACGGTCACCCGGACGCCCCGCGCCACCAGCCCCGAGGCGAGTGATCGGACGTGCGCGCTGCTGCCCGCGCTGCCGCCGCCCAGCACCTGGACCGTACGGAGCTGTGTCACGCGCCCAAGGATGCCAGTCCGGGCGGCCGACCGTACGCACGTTCCGGCACCGACACCGCATCGTTCCCGTGTCCGAGCGCCGCCCCGCCCTCCCGGTTCACCCGACCGAGCGAGCGCGCGCCCTCACGGCGCGCGCCCCCTGGTGGCTCGCGGCGCCCGGACGACGGCCCGGGCCCCGCCTCAGCCGTCGGCCCTGGCCGTGGCCAGCAGCTCCTCCGCGTGGGCGCGGGCGGTCTCCGAGTCCTCCTGGCCGGCCAGCATCCGGGACAGCTCCCGGACCCGCTCCTCGCCCTCCAGGACGGTGACGCCGGACCGGGTCACGGACCCGTCGTTGGTCTTCTCGACCAGCAGCTGCCGGTCGGCGAAGGCCGCCACCTGCGGAAGGTGCGTCACGACCACGACCTGCGCGGTCTTCGCGAGCTTCGCGAGCCGCCGGCCGATCTCCACGGCCGCCTTGCCGCCGACGCCCGCGTCGACCTCGTCGAAGAGGTACGTCGGCACCGGGTCGACCCCGGCGAAGACCACCTCGACCGCGAGCATCACCCGCGACAGCTCACCCCCGGACGCGCCCTTGGCGATCGGCCGCGGCGGCGCACCCGGGTGCGGGGCGAGCAGCAGCTCGACCTCGTCGGCGCCGGCCGGCCCGTACACCACCCGCCGCCCGCCGACCTCGACGCCCGCGGCCTCGTCCAGCGCCTCGGTCTGCCGGATGTCGAACGACACCCGGGCGTGCGGCATGGCCAGCGACGCCAGCTCGGCGGTGACCGCCCGCGCGAACCGGTCCGCGGCCTCCACCCGGGCGTCGGTGAGCCGCTGCGCGAGGACGGACAGCTCGTCGCGGAGCCGGTCCCGCTCGGCGGTCAGCTCCTCGATCCGGTCGTCGTCGCCGTCCAGCTCCAGCAGCCGCGCCGCGCTCTCCTCCGCCCACAGCAGCACGGCCCCGACGGAGTCGCCGTACTTCCGGGTGAGCTGGGTGAGCGCCGCCCGCCGCTCCTCGACCGCGGCCAGCCGCAGCGGATCGGCGTCCAGGTCGTCCGCGTACCCCGCCAGCTCCTGCGCCACGTCGGCCAGCAGGATGGAGATCTCCCCCATCCGGTCGGCGAGCGCGGCGAGCGCCGGGTCGTGCGACCGCACGGCCTCCAGGGCCCGGCCCGCGCCGGCCACCAGCGTGGTCGCGTCCACGGACTCCGGGTCCTCCGGGTTCCCGGCCAGCGCGGCGTGCGCGAGCGCGGCGGCGGAGGCCAGCGCCTCCGCGTGCCCGAGCCGCTCCGCCTCGGCGGCCAGCTCCGCGTCCTCACCGGCCAGCGGCGCCACGGCCTCGATCTCGCCGAGCCCGAAACGCAGCAGATCCGCCTCCTGGGCTCGCTCACGTGCCCGGGTGGTGATCTCCTCCAGCTCGGCGGTGACGGCACGCAGCCGCCGGTACACCTCGCCGTAGGCGGCGAGCGGCACGGACACCGCCTCGCCCGCGTACCGGTCGAGCGCACCGCGCTGCCGGGCCGGCTTCAGCAGGCCCTGCTGGTCGGTCTGCCCGTGCACGGCGACGAGTTCGTCGGCGAGCTCCGCGAGCAGCCCCACCGGCACCGACCGCCCGCCGAGGTGCGCCCGCGAGCGCCCCTCCGCCGAGACGGTACGGGTCACCAGCAGCGCGCCCTCGTCCAGCTCCGCCCCGGCCTCCTCGGCCCGCCGCGCGGCGGGCGCGCCGGGCGGCAGGGTGATTCGCCCCTCGACGACCGCCGAGCCCGCCCCGATCCGCACCAGGGCCGGGTCGGCCCGCCCGCCGAGCAGCAGCCCGAGACTCGTGACGACCATGGTCTTGCCCGCGCCGGTCTCACCCGTCACCGCGGTGAAGCCGGGCGACAGCTCGACCACCGCGTCGTCGATGACCCCGAGCGACCGTATCCGCATCTCCTCCAGCACGCCCCAGACCATACGAGGTTTCCGCACCGGGACGCGACATCACCCCCACCCCGGGGCGGTCAGTGCGGCGCGCCCCGCCACCCCGAGACCGGCAGCGCGAACTTCGCGACCAGCCGGTCCGTGAACGACGCGTGGTGGAGCCGGGCGAGCCGGACCGGGACGGCGCCGCGCCGGACCTCGACCCGGGCGCCGGAGGGCAGCTCGACGGTCCGCCGCCCGTCGCACCACAGCACCCCGTGCGGGGTGTGCGGCTCGACCTCGACGGCGAGGACCGAGTCGGGGGTGGTGACGAGCGGCTTCGCGAACAGCGCGTGCGCCCCGATCGGCACCATCAGCAGCGCCTCCACCTCGGGCCACACGACCGGACCGCCGGCCGAGAAGGCGTACGCGGTCGAGCCGGTCGGCGTCGCGCAGATCACCCCGTCGCA
Organism: Microtetraspora glauca; assembly: GCA_000721275.1. Taxonomy (GTDB): domain Bacteria; phylum Actinomycetota; class Actinomycetes; order Streptomycetales; family Streptomycetaceae; genus Streptomyces. The sequence continues at coordinate 198,257 of JOFO01000010.1, forward strand.
GCCGAAGCCGGTGACGGGCCGCCCGTCGATCGCGAGGACGACCTCCAGCATCCGCTCCGGGGACACCTTCTGCACGGCGGCCTCGTTGAGCGCCCAGTCGCGGTGCAGGGTGTCGCCGTTCTGGAAGACGGCGACGTCGAGGGTCATCCGCTCCTCGACCTCGTACGCCCGGGTGACGACCCGGTCGACGACCTTGTCGAGGTCGTCCCGCTCGGCCTCGGCGAGGAAGCCGACGCGCCCGAGGTTGACGCCGAGCATCGGCACGCCGGAGGCGCGGGAGAACTCGGCACCGCGCAGCAGCGTCCCGTCACCGCCGAGGACGATGATCAGTTCGCAGCCGTCCAGCGCCTCCGGGCAGTCGTCCGGGATCTTCTCCACGGACGGCGGCAGCGGCAGGTCGGCCGCCTCCGCCTCCAGGACCCGGACGCCGATGCCGCTGCGCAGCAGCCCCAGGACGACGAGTTCGGCGCTGCGCACGGCGGCCGGCCGGCCGGTGTGCGCGAGCAGGAAGACGGTGCGTGGTGCCTGTGGTGCCGCTGTGTCTGTCAACGAGGTCCCTCCGCCACGGCGCGGTCGACGTCCGCCGGATCGAGCGCGGGCGCACCCGCCCGCAGCCACAGAAAGTACTCGACGTTCCCGGACGGCCCGGGCAGCGGGCTGGCGGTGACGCCGGCCACCCCGAGCCCCAGCCCGGCCGCCTGCCGGGCGACGTTCTTCACGGCGTCGGCGCGGAGTTCGGTGCTGCGGACGACGCCGCCGGAGCCGAGCCGCTCCTTGCCCACCTCGAACTGCGGCTTGACCATCAGCACGAGGTCGGCGTCCGGGGCGGTGCAGCCGACCAGCGCGGGCAGCACCAGGCCGAGCGGGATGAAGGAGAGGTCGCCGACGACGAGGTCGACGGGGGTGCCGTCGATCGCGTCGAGCGTCAGCTCGCGCACGTTGGTGCGGTCCTTGACGGTGACCCGGGCGTCGCTCTGGAGCGACCAGGCGAGCTGCCCGTAGCCGACGTCGACGGCGACGACGTGCCCGGCGCCGGCCCGCAGCAGCACGTCGGTGAAGCCGCCGGTGGAGGCGCCGGCGTCGAGCGCCCGGCGGCCCTCGACCTTCAGCCCGCGCGGGACGAAGGCGGCGAGCGCGCCGGCGAGCTTGTGGCCGCCGCGCGAGACGTAGTCGGGGTCGGAGTCGTCCTGGGAGACGACGATCGCCGCGGCGGTCTCGACCTGGGTGGCGGGCTTGGTGGCGACGGTCTTGCCGACGGTCACCCGGCCCGCGGCGATCAGCTGGCTGGCGTGCTCGCGCGAGCGGGCGAGTCTGCGCCGGACCAGCTCGGCGTCGAGGCGGCGGCGTGCCACTCCTGCCACGGTGGGTTCAGCTCCTGGGGTCGTGCGGACGGGGTGCGGGGGCCGGGTGCGCGTCGAGCGAGGTCAGCTCGGCGCGCAGGCCCCGGTGTACATCCTCGTACACCGCGAGGTGTCCGTCCGCCGGGAGGTGGTCGGCCTCGCCCAGCCGCTCGACGAGCGCGTCGACGGCCGGCAGCCCGGTGGGTTCCCGCTCGACCCCCAGGGGGGCGGCGGTCGCGGGCCCGTCCGCCGCATCCGTACCGGTGTCCGTACCGGTGTCCGTACCGGTGTCCGTACCGGTGTCCGTCATCGCTTCGTCCATGCCCCGACGCTACCGCGAAGCCCTGGGGTACGGTCGACGGCGATGGCGACGATCACGGAGTGCCGCGGCGCACTCGACAAGCTGGCGGAGAACCTCGCGGGGGCGGACGGCTCGGTCCGGGGCGCGGCGGCGCTCGACCGCACCCTGAGCTGCCACCTCACGGACCTCGACACGACCTTCACCGGCCGGCTCACCGGCGGCCGGATGGTCGTGGAGTCGACGGTGGACGGCCCGCCGCCGCACAAGGCGCAGATCCGGCTGGCGATGACCGGCGACGACCTGGTCGCGATGGTGGACGGCGGGCTGAACTTCGCGAAGGCGTGGGCCTCCGGCCGGGTCAGGCTGGAGGCCGGCTTCCGCGACCTGCTGCGGCTCCGCTCACTTCTGTAGGGCGGGCTTCTGCGGGGCGGATTCCCGCCCGGCCTCCTCCGCGCCCTCCTGCCCGGCCTTCTCCGCGGCCTTCTCCGGGGTCTCCTGCGCGGGCACGGACCGCCGGCCCGCCCGCGCCTGCCGCCCGGCCGGGACGACCAGCGGGGTGCCGGTCTCCGGGTCCTCGATGACCTGGCAGCGCAGCCCGAAGACCCGCTCGACCAGCTCGGCCGTGACCACCTCCGACGGCGGCCCCTCGGCGACGACTTCGCCGCCGCGCACCGCGATGAGGTGGGTGGCGTACCGGGCCGCGTGGTTGAGGTCGTGCAGCACGGCGACGAGCGTCCGGCCCTGCGTCTCGTGCAGCTCGGCGCAGAGGTCGAGCACGTCGATCTGGTGCTGGATGTCGAGGTACGTGGTCGGCTCGTCGAGCAGCAGCAGCGGGGTCTGCTGAGCCAGGGCCATGGCGATCCACACCCGCTGGCGCTGGCCGCCGGAGAGCTCGTCCACGAACCGGTCGGCGAGTTCGGCGACGCCGGTGGACTCCATCGACTCCTGGACGATCCGCTCGTCCTCGGGCGACCACTGCCGCAGCAGCCCCTGGTGCGGGTAGCGGCCCCGGGCGACCAGGTCGGCGACGGTGATGCCGTCGGGCGCGATGGACGACTGCGGCAGCAGACCGAGGGTCCGGGCGACCTTCTTCGCCGGCAGCGAGTGGATCGACTGCCCGTCGAGCAGCACCCGGCCCTGGGCCGGCTTCAGCATCCGGGACAGGGCGCGCAGCAGCGTGGACTTGCCGCACGCGTTGGGCCCGACGATGACGGTGAAGGAGTGGTCGGGGATCTCGACGGACAGGTCGCGGGCGATGACCCGCTGCTCGTACGCGAGGGTGACCGACTCGGCCCCGAGGCGCTGCTGCTGCCGACCGCTCATGGGCGTGCTCCTGTTGTCCTGGTCCATGGTGCTCTCGTTGGTGGTCATATCCGGCCCGCCTTGCGCTCGCTGACGAGCAGCCAGAGCAGGTAGCAGCCGCCGAGGATGCCGGTGATGACGCCGACGGGCAGCTGGCGCTCGCCGAAGGCGTGGCCGGCGATCCAGTCGGCGCTCAGCAGCAGCGCGGAGCCCATGACGGCGGACACCGCCAGGTTGGGGCCGGGCGCGCGGGTGAGGCGGCGGGCCAGCTGCGGGGCGCTGAGGGAGACGAAGACGATGGGCCCGGCCGCCGAGGTGGCGACGGCGACGAGCAGCACCGCGGAGGCCATCAGGACGATCCGGGTGCGCTCGACCTTCACCCCGAGCGCGTACGCGGCGTCGTCGCCCATCTCCAGCATCCGCAGCGCCCGGCCGTGGCCGAGGACCAGCGGCACGAGCACGCAGCAGACGGCGAGCAGCGGCCAGAACTGGGTCCAGTCGCGTCCCTCGAGGGAGCCGGTCATCCAGACGGTGGCGCGGGTCGCGTCGACCAGGCTGGCCTTGGTGATGAGGTAGTGGATGACGGAGGTCAGCATGGCGGCGGCGCCGATGCCGACGAGCACGAGCCGGTAGCCGTGCACCCCGCGCTTCCAGGCCAGCAGGTAGATCGCCGCGCCGGTGAGGACGCCGCCGACGACGGCACCGAGGGCGGTGGCGACGGCGCTGCCCTGGAAGAGGACGATGACGGTGAGCGCGCCGACGGTGGCGCCCTGGCCGAAGCCGATGACGTCGGGGCTGCCGAGCGGGTTGCGGGAGATCGACTGGAAGACCGCCCCGCCGAGGGCGAGCGCGGCGCCGACCAGGGTGGCGACGAGGACCCGCGGCAGCCGCAGCTCCATGAGCGCGAACTCCTGGACGGCCGTCCCCTGGCCGAGGAGGGTGTCGAGGACCTCGGACGGCGTCATCGGGAAGTCGCCGGTGCAGACGAGGACGGTGCCGACGCCGAGGGTCAGCAGGATCAGCCCGAGGCCGACGAACGCGGCCCGCGGCGCGTACCGCAGGGACAGCCCGCCGCCGGTCCGCAGGGTCTTGGTGGTCACAGCTGGGCCATCCTCTTGCGGCGTACGAGTCGGATGAAGACGGGCCCGCCGACGAGGGCCGTCACGATGCCGACCTGGAGTTCGGCGGGCCGGACGACGACCCGGCCCAGGACGTCGGAGCCGAGCAGCAGCACCGGCGCGAGGACGGCCGCGTACGGCAGGATCCACCGCATGTCCGGGCCGGTGATCGCGCGGACCATGTACGGCACCATCAGGCCGAGGAAGACGATCGGGCCGCAGGCGGCGGTCGCGGCCCCGCACATCAGGGTGACGGCCACCATGGCGAGGATCCGGGTCCGGTTGATGCTGACGCCCAGCGCCCGGGCCGAGTCGTCACCCATCTCCATGGCGTTGAGCGGCCGGGCGATCGCCAGCGCCAGCACGGCGCCGACGAGGATGAACGGCGCGACCCGGCCGACGGTCTCCATGTCCGCCGAGGCCAGCGAACCGACCGTCCAGAAGCGGAGCCGGTCGAGGGCGGCGGCGTCGAGCAGCTGCACGGCGTTGACGTAGCCGTACAGGGCGGCGGTGGCGGCCGTGCCGGCGAGCGCGAGCCGCACCGGGGTGGCGCTGCGGCTGCCGCCGAGCGCGTACACGACGACGGAGACGACGGCGGCGCCGACGAAGGCGAACCACACGTAGTCGCGGACATCGGTGGCGCCGAGGAAGGTGATGGCCGACACCACGGCGGCGGCGGCACCGGCGTTGACGCCGAGCAGTCCCGGCTCCGCCAGCGGGTTGCGGGTCAGCCCCTGCATCACCGCGCCGGCCAGACCGAGCGCCAGGCCGACGAGCAGCCCCAGCAGGGTGCGCGGCACCCGCACGTCGTGGATGACGACGTCGTTGCCGACGCCGCTGTTCTGGAACAGCCCGTGCCACACGTCGCCGATCGGCACCGGCTTGGCGCCGATCATGACGCTGAGGACACAGACAAGCAGCAGGACGCCGACCGCCACGAGCAGCCCGAAGGCGCGCACGGAGTTCCGGCGCTTCGGCGACTGCCCGGGACCTGTCGGCTCCGCGCTCGTACGGGAGGGACTCTCGACCAACACGGAGTTAGGTTAGCCTACCCAACATTGATCTAGGAGGCCCCGGCCCTCCCTAATCCCACCGGCCCTTCCGACGACTACGACAACCCGAGCCGCGCCAGCGCCTTCCCCGCGTCGAGCGTGCACGCCCCCGCACCGGCCCACGTCCACGCCGCCCCGCACAGCGCCCGCAACCCGTCCACGACGTCGGCGCCTTCCGTACCGTCGAGGACGAGCGCGCCCCCGGCGGCCGAGGCGCGCCACCCGCCGCACCGGAACCCGCCGTCGCCATCCGCCTCCACCTCCGGCTGCCCCGTCAGCAGCCCCCGCAGATCGGCCGCCACGTACGTCGGCCGGTGCTCGGGCACCGCCGCGAGCAGCGCCGCCCCGTCGGTGACCCCGGTCAGCACCAGCAGCGAGTCCACCCCGCCGTTGAACGCGCCCTCGATGTCCGTGTCCAGCCGGTCCCCGACGACCAGCGGCCGCTCGGCCCCGGTCCGCAGCACGGTCTCCCGGTGCATCGGCGGCTGCGGCTTCCCCGCCACCTTCGGCTCGAACCGCCGACCGGTCGCGATCCGCACGACCTCGACGGCGGCCCCGTTCCCCGGCCCGATCCCCCGCGCCCCGGGAATCGTCAGATCGGTGTTGGACGCGTACCACGGCACCCGCCGCCCGACCGCGTACGCCGCCTCCGCGAACCGCCCCCACGCCATGTCCGGACCGCCGTACCCCTGGACGACCGCGACCGGCTCGTCGTCCGCCGACTCTACGGGCACCAGCCCCCGCTCGCGCAGCGCCACCCGCAGCCCCTCACCGCCGACGACGAGCACCCGGGACCCCTCCGGCACGTCCTCGGCCACCAGCCGGGCCACCGCCTGCGCCGACGTGACGACGTCCCCGGGAGCCGCCGGCACACCCAGCTCGGTCAGGTGCGCGGCGACCGCGTCCGGCGTCCGCAGCGCGTTGTTCGTCACGTACGCCAGCCGCATCCCGCCGTCCCGGGCCGCGCCCAGCGCCTCCACCGCGTACGGGATCGCCGCCCCGCCCGCGAAGTACACGACCCCGTCGAGGTCGAGCAGCGCCGTGTCGTACGCCGCGCTCAGCGCGACCGCGCTGCCGCCGGGCCGGCTCCGTCCCGTCCGCCGCTCCTGGCCGTCTCCCGCCATGACCACCCGCTCCTCACTCGTCACCTGGGCATCCCCCGCTCCCCCGATCATCGCTCATCGCCACCGCGCGCCTACCATGACGAGATGAACTCCTCAGGTCACGCGGCCAGCGACGTCCGCGACGACACCGGCGGGCTGCGCCTGCACCCGTTCCGCGGCATCCGGTACGTCCCCGAGCGGGTCGGCAGCCTCGCGGCCGTCATGTCCCCGCCCTACGACGTCGTCGTCCGACCTGACGGACTGCTGCACCTGGAGTCGGCGGACCCGCACAACATCGTCCGGCTGATCCTCCCCCAGGCCGTCTCGGCCGGCACCCGCCACCGCAAGGCGGCGGTGACGCTGGACCGCTGGCTGTCCGACGGCGTCCTCGCCCCCGACCCGAGCCCCGCGCTGTACGTGTACGAGCAGCAGGGCGACGGCATCCTGCAGCGCGGCATCATCGGCGCCCTCGAACTGACCACGCCCGACGAGGGCGTCGTCCTCCCGCACGAGGACGTCATGCCGCACGTCGTCGAGGACCGGGCCGCCCTGATGCGCTCGACGGCCGCCAACCTGGATCCGCTGCTGCTGACGTACCCGGGCACGGGCGACGGCGCCGACGAGGTGGTACGGCGGACGATCCTGCGCGAGCCGCTGCTGGCGACGACCACCGAGGACGGCTTCCGGCACCGCCTGTGGGCCGTCACGGACCCGGCCGAGCAGGCGGCGATCACGACCGAGCTCGCCCGCCACCAGGCCCTCATCGCCGACGGGCACCACCGCTGGGCGACGTATCTGCGGCTCCGCGACGAGCGTCCCGCGCCGGGCCCCTGGAACCAGGGCCTGGTGCTGCTCATCGACACCGTCCGCTATCCGCTGCGGGTCCGCGCGATCCACCGGCTGCTGAGCCGGCTCCCCCTGGCGGACGCCCTGGACGCCGTCGGCGACTCCTTCCGGGTCCGCCGCGTCGAGCGCCCCCTGCCGGAGGCCCTGGAGGCCCTGGCGGAGGCCGCCGCCGAGGGCAACGCCTTCCTGCTGGCCGGCGACGGCGGCTTCCACCTCCTGGACCGCCCGGACCCGGCCCTGCTGGCTCGCGCGGTCCCGGCCGACCGCCCGGAGGCGTGGCGGACCCTGGACGCGACGGTCCTGCACACGGCGCTCCTGGAACACGTCTGGCGCGTCCCGGACTCCCCCGAGGACATCGCCTACATCCACGACACGGCGGCGGCCGTCGCTCAGGCCGAGCGCCGCGGCGGCACGGCGGTCCTGATGCACCCGGTCCGGGAGGAGGTCGTCCGCGACCTGGCCCGGCAGGGCGTCACGATGCCCCGCAAGTCGACGTCGTTCGGCCCGAAGCCGGCGACCGGCCTGGTCCTCCGCAGCCTGGCCCTGGACTGACCGGGACGGCGGCCGTACGAACGCCGAAGGGGCGGCACCCACCGGGTGCCGCCCCTTCGTCATCTCGCGTCAGAGCGCCTCAGCGCTCGTCGCTCTCGTCGTCGACGTCGTCGGCGTCGATGTCGTCCGCGTCCGCGGCCTCGTCCGCCGCGAGGCCGTCGACAGCGTCGGCGGCGTCGTGCTCGTCAGCCTCCTCAGCCTCGTCGTCGAAGGCGTCGACGAACTCGACCCCGTCCAGCTCGGCGAGCCGGTCGGAGGCGTCGGTGGCACCGTCCTTGTCGGCCTCCAGCGCCTTGGCGAACCACTCCCGGGCCTCCTGCTCCCGCCCGGCGGCGAGCAGGGCGTCGGCGTAGGCGTACCGCAGCCGCGCGGTCCACGGGTGGTTGGCGTGGGAGGCGAGCTCGGGGCTCTGCAGGGTCACGATGGCGGCGTCCAGCTGCCCCATGTCCCGGCGGGCACCGGCGGCGACGAGCCGCATCTCGACCTGCCCGGCCTTGTCGAGCTTCTGCACCTCGGGCTCGCCGGCCATGGCCAGCGCCCGCTCGGGCCGGCCGAGGCCGCGCTCGCAGTCGGCCATGACGGGCCACAGGTCCACGCCGCCGCTCATCCGCCGCGCGGCCCGGAACTCGGCCAGCGCCTCGGAGTACTTCTGGTTGGCGTACGCGGCGAAGCCGGCGGCCTCGCGGACGGCGGCGACGCGCGAGGCGAGCCGCAGGGCGACGCGGGAGTAGCCGTACGCCTTCTCCGGGTCCTCGTCGATCAGCTGGGCGACCATCACGAGGTTGCGCGCGACGTCGTCGGCGAGCCCCTTGGGGAGGCTCATGAGCTCCTGGCGCACATCCGGGTCGATCTCCTCACCGGTGACCTCCGGCGGGATCGGCAGCCGCTTGATGGGCGCGCGGTCAGAACGGTCGCCCCGGTCGTCCCGGCGCCCGTATCCACCCCGGTCGTCCCGGCCCCGGTACCCACCACGGTCGCCGCCGCGATCGTCCCGACCCCGGTAGCCACCGCCCCGGCTGTCGTCCCGCCGGAAGCCACCGCCCCGGTTGTCGTCCCGACGCTCGTCCCGGCGGAACCCGCCGCGGTCACCGCGGTCGTCCCGGCGGAAGCCACCGCCGCGCTGGTCGTCGCGGCGCTCGTCACGCCGGTCGTCACGGGGGAAGGAGGGACGGTCGTCCCGACGGAACGACGGCCGCTCATCGCGCCGCTCGTCACGCCGGAACCCACCCCGGTCGTCACGACGGAAACCGCCGCCACCACCACGCTGGTCGCCACCCCGGTCGTCACGACGGAACCCACCACGGTCACCGCGATCGTCACGGCGGAAACCGCCACCGCGCTGGTCGTCACGGCGCTCGTCACGCCGGTCGTCACGCGGGAAGGAGGGACGATCATCGCGACGGAACGACGGCCGCTCGTCACGCCGCTCGTCACGCCGGAACCCACCCCGGTCATCACGACGGAAACCGCCGCCACCCCGCTGGTCGCCACCACGGTTGTCATCCCGACGGAACCCACCGCGATCACCACGGTCATCCCGGCGGAACCCACCACCACGCTGGTCGTCACGGCGCTCGTCACGCGGGAAGGAGGGACGGTCGTCCCGACGGAACGACGGCCGCTCATCGCGCCGCTCGTCACGCCGGAACCCACCCCGGTCGTCACGACGGAAGCCGCCGCCACCACCACGCTGGTCACCGCCACGGTTGTCGTCCCGACGGAACCCACCGCGATCACCACGGTCGTCCCGGCGGAAACCGCCACCGCCACCGCGCTGGTCGCCGCCGCGGTCGTCACGGCGGAACCCGCCGCCGCTACCGCGCTGGTCACCGCCGCGGTCGTCACGGCGGTAGCCGCCACCGCGCTGGTCGCCCCCGCGGTCGTCGCGTCGGAAGCCACCCCCGCCGCCACGGTTGTCGTCGCGGCGCGGCCCACGGAAGCCGCCCCGGTCGCCACCGGCACCGTCCCTGCGACGCGGCTCGCGCTCCGGACGGTCGTCGGGAGAGTTGGTGGACATCGGTGTGACTCCTGTCTTCGGGGTGCTGCAGTCATTCTCGCGCAGCCGGCACCCGGCCGCGCTTCGGCACATCGTCAAGCAAAAACAAAGGACCCCTGGTCCCAGCGTGAACGCTGGGACCAGGGGTCCTGAAGAATTGTTCGGCGGCGTCCTACTCTCCCACAGGGTCCCCCCTGCAGTACCATCGGCGCTGAAAGGCTTAGCTTCCGGGTTCGGAATGTAACCGGGCGTTT
>JOFO01000011.1 GCA_000721275.1 Microtetraspora glauca
GCTGGCCCTCGACGCCTACGCCGACTCCCGGCGCACCGGCTCCTTCCTCCTCATCGACCCCGCCGACGGCACCACCCTCGCCGCCGGCATGGCAGGCGAGTCGTTCGCCTCCGCCAAGGCCGTCGCGGCCGGCGACGACGAGGACGGCTGGGACTTCTGACCATGACTCAGGACTTCTACGGGACCTTCGCGAAGGAAGGCGGCCGGGTCGGCTCCGGCGCCCTCGGCGCGGGCAGAGGAGGCGTCGCGCGATGTGCGTGCTGACCGCCTCCGCGCACGGCCCGCGCCGTGCGACGCCGCTCCACCCGCACCGCCGTAAACGCAGACTTCACTGAATCGAGGGGAAGACCTCCCGTGCCTGCCACCACCCGTACCATCCCGCTCCGCGGCCTCGCCGCCGCCGCCACGCTGCCGCTGCTGATCGGCGCGCTCGCCTCCTGCGGCTACGGTTCACAGGCCAAGACCGACGAGAAGAAGGTGGCGGCGACGGGCGAGAAGCTCTCCGCCGACTCCGTACGGCTCGGGTACTTCCCCAACCTGACGCACGCCACGGCACTGGTCGGTGACCAGGAGGGCATCTTCCAGAAGGAGCTCGGCGGCACCGAGCTGAAGGTGTCGACCTTCAACGCGGGCCCGTCCGAGATCGAGGCGCTCAACGCCGGCTCGATCGACATCGGCTTCATCGGCCCCTCGCCGGCGATCAACGGCTACACCAAGTCCCGGGGACAGAACCTGCGCATCGTCGGCGGCTCCGCCTCCGGCGGCGTCAAGCTCGTGGTGAACCCCGCGAAGATCAAGACCCTGGACGACGTCAAGGGCAAGCGGATCGCGACGCCGCAGCACGGCAACACCCAGGACGTGGCCTTCCTCCACTGGATCTCCGAGAAGGGCTGGAAGGTCGACGCGGAGAGCGGCAAGGGCGACGTCTCGGTGCTGCGCACCGACAACAAGGTCACCCCGGACGCCTACAAGTCCGGTTCCATCGACGGCGCCTGGGTGCCGGAGCCGACCGCGTCGAAGCTCGTCAGCGAGGGCGCCAAGGTGCTCCTCGACGAGTCGACGCTCTGGCCCGACAACAAGTTCGTCATCACCAACATCATCGTGTCCCAGAAGTTCCTGAAGGAGCACCCGGACGTGGTGGAGGCCGTTCTGCGCGGCTCGGTGAAGACCAACGCCTGGATCAACGCCAACCCGGACAAGGCCAAGGAGTCCGCCAACTCCCGGCTCAAGGAGCTGTCCGGCAAGCCGCTCGGCGCCGAGGTGATCGACGGCGCCTGGCCGTCCATCACCTTCACCGACGACCCGCTGGCCGCCACCCTGCAGGCGCAGGCCGACCACGCGGTGAAGGCCGGACTCCTCAAGGAGCCCGACCTGAAGGGCATCTACGACCTGCGGCCGCTCAATAAGGTCCTGAAGGCCGAGGGCGAGCCCGAGGTCTCCGATGCCGGTCTCGGCGTGAAGTAAGCAGCCCGCAGCTCATACCCAGGAGGTGACGACCATGGCCACGACCACGACGCCCGCCAAGGCCGAGGACCGCGCGACCCGGACCGGGCACGCCGCGCGCCTCACGCACGTCTCCAAGTCCTTCGGCGGTCCCGCCGGCGGCCAGCTCGTCCTCGACGACATCTCCCTCGACGTCGCCCCCGGCGAGTTCGTCACCCTGCTGGGCGCCTCGGGCTGCGGAAAGTCCACCCTGCTCAACCTGGTCGCCGGGCTCGACCGGCCGTCCGCGGGGTCCATCGAGACCCCCGGCGGCCGGCCGGCCCTGATGTTCCAGGAGCACGCCCTCTTCCCGTGGCTCACGGCCGGCAAGAACATCGAGCTGGCCCTGAAGCTGCGCGGCGTGCCGAAGGCCGAGCGCCGCCCCGAGGCGGAGCGCCTGCTCGAACTGGTACGGCTCGGCGGCTCGTACGGCAAGCGGGTCCACGAGCTGTCCGGCGGCATGCGTCAGCGGGTGGCGCTGGCCCGCGCCCTCGCGCAGGCCGGCGACCTGCTGCTGATGGACGAGCCGTTCGCCGCGCTCGACGCCATCACCCGGGACGTGCTGCACGACGAGCTCACCCGGATCTGGCGGGAGACGAACCTCTCCGTCCTCTTCGTCACGCACAACGTGCGCGAGGCCGTGCGGCTGGCCGAGCGCGTCGTTCTCCTCTCCTCCCGGCCCGGCCGGATCGCCCGGGAGTGGACCATCGACATCCCGCAGCCGCGCCGCATCGAGGACGCCGCCGTGGCGGAACTGTCCGTCGAGATCACCGAAGAACTCCGTGGGGAGATCCGCCGACATGGCCAGCACTGAGACCACCGTCCGCAAGAGCGACGACCTCGCGGGCCTGGAGGCCGGACTCGACGCGCTGGACAGCGTGCAGGTCAGCCGCACCCCGCTGCGCGAGGTCCTGCTGAAGAAGGTGCTGCCGCCGGTCCTGGCGATCGCGCTGGTCCTCGGCGTCTGGCAGCTGCTCGTCAGCCTGGAGGTGGCCGAGCCCGGCAAGCTGCCGTCGCCCGGCGCGGTCTGGGCGAGCCTGGAGACGATGTGGCTGGAGGGCACCCTCCTGGAGGTGCTGTGGACCAGCGTCTCCCGGGCCCTCCTCGGATTCCTCCTCGCCCTGGCGATCGGCACTCCGCTGGGGCTGCTCGTCGCCCGGGTGGGAGTGGTCCGGACGGCGATCGGCCCGATCCTCTCCGGGCTCCAGTCGCTCCCGTCGGTCGCCTGGGTGGCGCCCGCGGTGCTCTGGCTGGGCCTCAACGACTCGATGATGTTCGCGGTGATCCTGCTCGGCGCCGTGCCGTCGATCGCCAACGGTCTCGTGGCGGGCGTGGACCAGGTGCCGCCGCTCTTCCTGCGGGCCGGGCGGACGCTCGGAGCGACCGGGCTGAAGGGTGCCTGGCACATCGTCATGCCGGCCGCGCTGCCGGGCTACCTCGCCGGCCTGAAGCAGGGCTGGGCGTTCTCCTGGCGGTCGCTGATGGCCGCCGAGATCATCGCCTCCTCGCCCGACCTGGGCCTCGGCCTCGGCCAGCTGCTGGAGAACGGCCGCAACAACTTCGACATGCCGGGGATCTTCCTCGCGATCTTCCTCATCCTGCTCGTCGGCATCGCGATCGACCTGCTGCTCTTCAGCCCGCTGGAGCGCGCCGTGCTCCGCCGCCGCGGCCTGCTGGTGAAGTGAGCGACCGCCCATGACCGCCCCCGTCCTCCTCGTCATCGCCCACGGCAGCCGTGATCCGCGGCACGCGGCGACCGTCCAGGCGCTGGTGCGCCAGGCCGGCGCGCTGCGGCCGGGGCTGCGGGTGGAGACCGCGTTCCTGGACTTCAACCTGCCGTCGCCTGCGGGCGTCCTGGACCGGCTCGCCGCCGACGGGGTGCGGGACGTGGTGGCGCTGCCGCTGCTGCTGACCCGTGCCTTCCACGCGAAGGCGGACGTCCCGGCCGTGCTGCGCCGGGCGCCGGCCGGGCTGCGGATCCGGCAGGCGGACGTCCTCGGCCCGTCGCCGCTGCTGCTCGCGGCGGTGGAACGGCGCCTGTACGAGGCCGGGCTGGCGCCCGGCGACCAGAGCACCACCGGGGTCGTGCTGGCCTCGGCGGGCTCCACCGACCCGGAGGCGATCGCGGCGATCGCAGAAACGGCGCGGGAGCTGCGGCGCACCGGTTGGTGCTCCGTGCGACCCGCGTTCGCCTCCGCTGTACGTGCCGAGGGCTTCCCGCGCACCGAGGACGCCGTACGGGCGCTGCGCGCCGAGCCGGGCGTCCGCCGGGTGGCGGTGGCCCCGTACGTGATCGCGCCCGGCCGGCTGCCGGACCGGATCACGGCGGGCGCGGCCGGGGCGGACGTGCTGGCCGAGGTCCTCGGTCCCGCCCCCGAACTGGCCCGGCTCCTCGTGGAGCGGTACGCGGAGGCGGTCCGCTCCCCGGAGCGGGTGGCGGCCGCGGTCGGCTAGGCGGTCATCTCGACCAGCTTGCGGACGGTGTTCCAGTTGCGGGCGGTGGCCACCACGCCCTTGTTCAGGGACGGCCTCATCACGGCCTCGGCGAGCTTGGAGCGGCCGAGGCCGTCGGGCGTGTGGAGGTACATCACGCGGTCGCCGAGGGCGAACGCCTCGGGCGCGAAGGACTCCGCGTCGACCGCCGCGAAGCGGTCCGGGGTGACCGGCGCGGAGTAGTAGACGGCGTGCAGCTGCTTCCCCTCCAGTTCGCCGGCGGGGTAGGGGCAGGCGTCGGCGACGGCGGCGAGGTAGGCGCCGTCGCGGACCAGGCAGTCGCAGCGGAAGCCGAGGCGCCGCTCGATCTCCTCCTCGATCGCGGCGGCCAGGGTGTCCTCGGAGGCTCCGGTGCCGGTGGTGAAGACGGCGTTCCCGCTCTGGAGGTAGGTCCGCACGCCGGTGTGGCCGAGGTCGCCGAGGAGGGCGCGCAGGTCGCCCATGGGGAGCTTGCGCCGGCCGCTCACGTTGATGCCGCGGAGGAGGAGCGCGTACGTCGTCGTCATGCGGTCAGCGTAGAAGGCCACCGCGCCTCGTGGGGGGTGGCGCGGTGGCTGGTCCGAACCCTCTCCGATGGACGGCGCGGAGGGGAAGGGCCTTCACGAATCTGTGACCTTTATTGAACAAGGTTGCGTAATGCGGGGAGGTGTGGCCAGGGATGGGAGACTGCTCGCGCAGACGTACCACCGGGTAGGGAGTGAGTGATGGACGAGGCGAGGGCGCGGGAGATCCTGGCCGCGGCGGGGCTGCCGGCGGGCGGGGCGCGACTCCTCGCGCTGGGCGAGAACGCGGTCTTCGCCGTGGACGGCCTGGTCGTCAAGGTGGGCCGGTCCGCCGAGCTGTTCGCGCGGGCGGAGCGGGAGGTGGCGCTGGCCGGCTGGCTCGCCGAGGCCGGGGTGCCGGCGGTGCGGGCGGCGGAGCGGGAGCCGCGGCTGGTCGAGGGCCATCCGCTGACCTTCTGGCATCCGCTGCCGGATGCCGTCCGTCCGGCCGAGCCGCGCGATCTGGCGCCGCTGCTCGCGGCCGTGCACGCGCTGCCGGAGCCGGCCGGGTTCCGGCTGCCGCGGCGGGAGCTGCTGGGCGGGGTGGAGCGGTGGCTGCGGCTCGCCGGGGACGCGATCGACCCGGCGGACGCGGCCTTCCTGCGGGAGCGCCGGGACTCCTTCGCGCCGCAGGCCGCCGCCCTCACGCCGCACCTGGTGCCGGGCCCGATCCACGGCGACGCCCTCCCGCGCAACGTCCAGGTGGGCCCGGACGGGCCGGTCCTGATGGACCTGGAGACCTTCTCGTCGGACCTGCGCGAGCACGACCTGGTGGTGCTGGCGCTCTCCCGGGACCGGTACGGCCTGGACCCGGCGGCCTACGACGCCTTCACCGAGGCGTACGGCTGGGACGTGCGGGAGTGGGAGGGGTGCGCGGTGCTGCGCGGCGCGCGGGAGACCGCGAGCTGTGCCTGGGTGGCCCAGCACGCCCCGCACAACCCGAAGGCGCTGGCCGAGTTCGAGCGGCGGGTGGCGTCGCTGCGGGACGGCGATCCCGAGGTCCGCTGGTATCCCTTCTGACCGGCCTGTCATCATGATCCCGTCGAACAGGCCGAGGGGAACGGGGTGTTGTGATGCGGGTCGAGCTGACCGAGGTGACGCTGGACGTCGAGGTGAGCGGTGAGGGACCGGTGGTCCTGCTGCTCCACGGCTTCCCGGACAGTCACCGCCTGTGGCGGCATCAGGTTCCGGCGCTGAACGCGGCCGGCTTCCGGACGGTCGCGCCGACCCTGCGGGGCTTCGACGGCTCGGACCGGCCGGAGGGCGGCCACGAGGCGTACCACCCGGCGAAGCACGTCGGGGACGTGCTGGAGCTGCTGGCGAAGCTGGACGTGGGCCGCTTCCATCTGGTGGGCCACGACTGGGGGTCGGGGGTCGCCCAGGGGCTGGCGTCGGTGGTGCCGCACCGGGTGCGGAGCCTGAGCCTGCTGTCGGTGGGGCACCCGGCGGCGCTCCGGGGCGCGGGCTGGGAGCAGCGGCAGCGCTCCTGGTACATGCTGCTGTTCCAGCTGGCGGGGCTCGCGGAGGAGTGGCTGTCCCGGGACGACCACGCGCAGCTGCGGGAGATGCTGGCCGAGCACCCGGACGCGGAGGCGGTGATCGAGCCGCTGCGCGCGCCGGGCGCGCTGACGGCGGCGCTGAACATCTACCGGGCGGGCGCGTCGCCGGAGGCGCTGTTCGGTCCGGACGGTGCGGTGGTGCCGCTGCCGGAGCGGGTGCCGGTGATGGGTGTCTGGTCGCCCGGCGACCGGTTCCTCACCGAGCGCTCGATGGCGGGGACGGGCGCCTTCGTGGACGGTCCCTGGCGGTACGAGCGGGTGGAGGAGGCGGGGCACTGGCTGCAGCTGGATCAGCCGGAGGCGGTCAACGAGCTGCTGCTGTCCTTCCTGAAGGAGCACGCCTGACGGGCGCCCCGGTCAGGGGCTGACGGCCGCCGGCTCGCCGCGCAGGGGCCACACCGGGTCGACGAAGGCGTCCGGGTCGCCCTTGCGCCGCAGGAAGTCCTGGAAGTTCTCGGCCCAGGCGCGGTACCAGCCGATCTGCCGCTCGTGCAGTTCGGCCGGGTCGAGGGCGGCCACCTGCGGGTGGCGGGCGGCTATCGCGAGGGCGACGCGGACGGCGGCGAGCGCGTCGGCGGACGCCTGGTGGGCGCTGGTGAGCTCGACGCCGTACTCGCCGCACACCGCCTCCAGGGTGCGCTTGCCGCGCCGGTAGCGGTCGACGGCCCGGTCGATGGTGTACGGGTCGAGGACGGGTCCGATGCCGGCGCCGCCCATCCGCTCGGCGAGCGAGGGCAGTCCGTGCCGGCGCAGCTCGGCGGAGAGCAGGGTGAGGTCGAAGGAGGCGTTGTACGCGACGACGGGGACGCCCTGGGACCAGTAGCCGGTCAGGGTCTCGGCGACCTCGTCGGCGACCTCGCGGACCGGGCGGCCCTCGGCGGCGGCGCGCTCGCTGCTGATGCCGTGGATGGCGGACGCCTGTTCGGGGATGCGGACGCCGGGGTCGGCGAGCCAGTCGCGCTGCCGGACCACCGTGCCGCGGTGCACGCCGACGACCGACGCGGTGACGATGCGGGATTCGAGCGGGTCCGTCCCCGTCGTCTCCAGGTCGAAGCCGACCAGTGGTTCCCTATGCCAGGCCATCGGGTCCTCCTTACGTGATCTCCCCCGTGGTGCTCACACCCTCGCACGCGCCTCTGACAACGCGGCCGGAGGGGCGGGGCACCCCGGCTACGAAACGGGCCGGGAGTCCAGCCAGACGGACTCGAACTCCTCCCGGTAGGTCTCGAAGAGGCCGTGGTCCGCGTCACGTCCGGGCCCGTCGGGCCGGACGACGGTCCGGCCGCCGCCGCGCAGCACGAGGACGGGCGCCTCCATGCCGCGGGCGCGGCGGAGGTAGGACTGGACGACGCCGACGCCGTCGGGGCCGTCGCCGTCGACGAGGTAGGCGGTGAAGCGGGGGGTCTCGTCGAAGACGTGGATCTGGAAGGCGTCGGGGTCGCGGAGCTTGGAGCGGACCCGCCGCATGTGCAGGATGTTCATCTCGACGGACCGGCTGAGCTCGCCCTTCCGGATGCCGAGCTCCCGCTCGCGGCGCTTGACGGCGCTGCTGGCGGGGTTGAGGAAGAGGAGCCGTATCCGGCAGCCGGACTCGGCGAGGCGGACCATGCGGCGGCCGGAGAAGTTCTGGACGAGCAGGTTGAGGCCTATGCCGGTGGCGTCGAGGCGGCGGGCGCCGCCGAACAGGTCCTCGGCGGGCAGCTGGCGCTGGAGCCGGACCCGGTCGGGGTGGACGGAGACGACGTCGGCGTACCGGTCGCCGACCAGGTCCTCGACGGCGTCGACGGGCAGCCGGTCGGCGGAGGGGGCGCCGGCGCCGCTGCCGAGGATCTCCAGGATGCGGGCGGAGGCCCGTTCGGCCTGGGCGAGGACGGTGGGCGAGAGGGCCCGGTTGCGGGAGACGACGTTGCGGGTCACCTCCAGCTCGTCGAGGGCGAGTTCGACCTCGCGCCGGTCGTCGAAGTAGGGCTCGAAGCAGGGCCAGTGCTGCACCATCAGCTCGCGGAGCTGGGGCAGGGTGAGGAAGGAGAGGACGTTGTCGTCGGCGGGGTCGAGGAGGTAGCCCTTGCGGCGGGACACCTCGCGGACGGCGACGGCCCGGCGGACCCATTCCTGTCCGGCGGGTCCGGCGGCGGCGACGACCCACTCGTCGCCGTGGACGGGTTCGTAGACCGGCCGGAGGACGGCGGCGACGACCGCCCGCATCCGCTGTTCGACGAGATTCAGCCAGATGTAGGCGCGGCCGGCGCGCTGGGCCCGGGTGCGGACCTCGCCCCACGCCTCGGCGTCCCAGTCGAGCTCGGCGCCGATCTCCACCGGGCGGACCACGGAGACCGCGCCGGTGCCGACGGCGCTTGGGGGGAGGATCACCGTGGGCGGCTCCTCCCCGGGACCGGCCGGTCCCCCCTCGTGACCCGCGTCACCGGGGGGCAGCTCACGACCTCCCGAGCTCACCCGCGCACCGCCTTCTGCTCTGGACGCCCGTTCCGATTCTTCCGACAAGATCAAGGAAGGGTACTCCGGGAGCGGGAGGCGGTGCAGCAGGATCGTCCGGCCGCTTCCTCAACTCCAGCCCCGTGAGCCCCCGTTCCGGGAGGCGAGATCGGGCGGAGTGAGGGGATTCATAGCGGTTGCGCCGCCGTCCCCCGTCCCGGGCGACCCGGCGGAACCCGATGTTGACGCCCGCGGCCGCTTTGGCCGAAATCATACGGTCGACCTGTTTGTCCCTCTCGTTCCGGAGCAGGCTCCCGGCGCACCATTCACCCGGTAGGACGGGGTGAGTTCCTGGGAGGTCGCCCCGATATCGGGCAGGATCTGGCCGAAGGAAACAGCACCATGAACCCGGACAGAAGAGGAACATTCGAATCCATGCAGGTCTGGCCGGGACAGGCGTACCCCCTGGGCGCCACCTATGACGGAGCGGGCACCAACTTCGCGGTCTACTCGGAGGCGGCGCACCGCGTCGAGCTGTGCCTCATCGACGACGACGGCACCGAGACGTCCGTCGAGCTGCGCGAGACGGACGCCTTCGTCCGCCACGCGTACCTGCCGGGCGTGATGCCCGGGCAGCGGTACGGCTTCCGGGTGCACGGGCCGTACGCGCCGGAGCGCGGCCTGCGCTGCAACCCGGCGAAGCTGCTGCTCGACCCGTACGCGCGGGCGATGTCGGGTTCGATCGACTGGGGCGAGGCGGTGTACGGGTACCCCTTCGGGCGGCCCGACGCGCGCAACGACCTGGACTCGGCCGGGCGGACGATGACGTCGGTGGTGGTGAACCCGTACTTCGACTGGGGCGACGACCGGCGCCCGCGCACCGAGTACCACCACACGGTGATCTACGAGGCCCATGTGAAGGGCCTGACGATGCTCCACCCGGACCTGCCGGAGGAGCTGCGCGGCACCTACGCCGGGCTCGCGCACCCGGCGGTCATCGGCCACCTGAAGGAGCTCGGCGTCACGGCGCTGGAGCTGATGCCGGTGCACCAGTTCGTCCACGACCACCGGCTGGTCGACGCGGGCCTGTCGAACTACTGGGGCTACAACACGATCGGCTTCTTCGCCCCGCACAACGCCTACGCCTCCTGGGGCGACCGCGGCCAGCAGGTCCTGGAGTTCAAGTCGGCGGTGCGGGCGCTGCACCAGGCCGGCATCGAGGTCATCCTCGACGTGGTCTACAACCACACCGCCGAGGGCAACCACCTGGGCCCCACGCTGTCCTTCCGGGGCCTGGACAACCCGTCGTACTACCGGCTCGGCGACGACCCGCGCTACTACTACGACACCACCGGCACCGGGAACTCGCTGCTCATGCGGTCCCCGCACGTGCTCCAGCTGATCATGGACAGTCTGCGGTACTGGGTGACCGAGATGCACGTGGACGGCTTCCGCTTCGACCTGGCGGCCACCCTGGCCCGGCAGTTCCACGAGGTGGACCGGCTGTCGTCCTTCTTCGACCTGGTGCAGCAGGACCCGGTGGTGAGCCAGGTCAAGCTGATCGCGGAGCCGTGGGACGTCGGCGAGGGCGGCTACCAGGTCGGCAACTTCCCGCCGCTGTGGACCGAGTGGAACGGCAAGTACCGGGACTGCGTGCGGGACCTGTGGCGGGGCGAGCCGCGCACGCTCGCCGAGTTCGCCTCCCGGCTGACCGGCTCCTCCGACCTGTACCAGGACGACGGGCGGCGCCCGCTGGCCTCGGTCAACTTCGTGACCTGCCACGACGGCTTCACGCTGCGCGACCTCGTCTCGTACAACGAGAAGCACAACGAGGCCAACGGCGAGGGGAACCGGGACGGCGAGAGCCACAACCGCTCCTGGAACTGCGGGCAGGAGGGCGAGACCGACGACGTCGGCATCAACGAGCTGCGGGCCCGGCAGATGCGGAACTTCCTGGCGACGCTGATGCTGTCGCAGGGCGTGCCGATGCTCAGCCACGGCGACGAGTTCGGGCGCACCCAGGGCGGCAACAACAACGCGTACTGCCAGGACAGCGAGCTGTCGTGGGTGGAGTGGCCGAAGGACGACAGCGAGGCGGAGGCGACGCTGCTGCGCTTCACCCGGGCGATGGTGCGGCTGCGCCGCGAGCACCCGGTGTTCCGGCGGCGCCGCTTCTTCCACGGCCGGCCGGTGGAGGGCACCCACGACGAGCTGACCGACATCGCCTGGTTCACGCCGGAGGGCGAGGAGATGACCGCCCGCGACTGGCAGGCGGCGCACGCCCGGGCGCTGACCGTCTTCCTCAACGGCAACGCGATCTCCGAACCGGGCCCGCAGGGCGAGCGGATCGCCGACGACTCCTTCCTGCTGATGTTCAACGCCTCGGCGCAGGAGCTGGAGTTCGCGGTGCCGGACAGTCACGGGCGGTGCTGGCGGACCGTGGTGGACACCTCGGACCCGGAGGGCATGCCGCCGCGGGAGGGGCCGGAGATCGCGGCGGGCGACCGGGTCACCCTCGCGCCGCTGAGTCTGACGGTGCTGCGCCGGCCGGCCTGAGCGGGCCGCGCGGCGCGCCCGTCCGCACGGTCCAGGACAGCGCCGCGCAGGCGACGGCCGCCCCCACCGCCACCGCGAAGGCGGCGGGGGCGCCGTGCTGTTCGGCGAGCCGGCCGGACAGCGCCAGGGCGAGCGCCTGGCCGCCGACGATCCCGCTGGTCAGGAAGGCCATGGATTCGGCGAGCCGGCTCGCCGGGACGGCCCGTTCGGTCAGCGCGAAGACGGTGATGAGGTGGGGGGCGTAGGCGGCGCCGAGCACGGTCACCACCGCGTACAGGCCGGGCAGCGAGTCGACGGCGAGCAGCGGCACGGAGAGCAGGACGAGCCCGGCGGTCGCGGTCCGCCAGCGGAGGGTGAGGCCGATCCGGGCGGGCAGGGCGGCGAGCGACAGGCCGACGGCCGCGCTCATCACGCCCATCGCCGCGTAGACGAGCCCGGCCTGGGCGGGGGCGCCGAGGGCGGCGGTGAGCGCGGTGATCCCGGCCTGGGAGGCGCCGAACATGGCGCCCTGGAGGACCATCGTCACCCGGAGGGCGTACGCGGAGCCGGGCAGCCGCGTCCGTTCGGCGGCGCCCGTGCGGGTGGCGGTGCCGGGCGCCGGGGCGAGGGCGCGGGCGGTGGGGTGGAGCGCGAAGCCGGTGCCGCAGAGGGCGAGCAGCAGGGCCGCGCCGATCAGGGCGGTGCCGGGGTGGGCGAGGGCGGCGGCGAGGCCGACGAGCGCCGGGCCGAGGACGAACGACACCTCGTCGAGGGTGCCCTCGAAGGAGAGGACCGCGCCGACGGTCCGGTCGTCGGCGCCGGCCCGGCGGGCGAGCGCCACCGAGCGGGTCCGGGCGAGCGGCCCGATCTGCGGGACGGTCGCCCCGGCGAGCAGCGCCAGCGGCACGAGGAGCCCGGTCGGGGCGCGGCCGACGGCGGCGAGGACCAGGGCGGCGACGGCGAGGGCGTTGGCGAGGGAGGCGGCGAGGACGGGGCCGCGCTGGCCGCGCCGGTCCGCCAGCCGGCCGAGCAGCGGGCCCGCGACGGTCTGCCCGGCGGCCAGCGCGCCGCCGGCGAGGCCCGCGGTGGCGAGCGAGCCGCTGGTCTCCGCGACCAGCAGCACGCTGCCGAGCTGGCACATCGCGGTCGGCAGCCGCCCCAGGAAGGAGAGGACCGGCAGGACGGAGCCGAGCAGGGCGAGGGTGGTGCGGTACATGCGGAGCATCGGCCGAAACTAGCGCGATGCACCCGAACGGGTGCATCGGGTGATGACACGGAAGCTTCCGTACGGGGTACGTACGTTCGCATGACGTCCCAGTCGCCTTCCCGTACCAGCCCGCCGCCGTCCCCGTCCGGGTACGCGCCCGCCGTCGTGCCCGCGGCCACCTACCGGCTCCAGCTCCAGCCGGCGTTCCCGTTCGCCGCCGCCGAGCGGGCCGTGCCGCACCTCGCCGGTCTCGGCGTCTCGCACCTGCACCTCTCCCCCGTCCTGGAGGCGGTGCCCGGCTCCCCGCACGGCTACGACGTGACCGACCACCGGTCGGTGCGGGCGGAGCTGGGCGGCGAGGCGGGGCTGCGCGCGCTCGCCGCCACCGCCCGCGCCCACGGCCTCGGCCTGGTCGTGGACCTGGTCCCCAACCACATGGCCGCCTCCCCGCGCCACAACCACGCGCTGCGCGACCTGCTGCGGCAAGGCCCCGTGTCGCCGTACGCCCGCTGGTTCGACGTCGACCGGTCGGCCGGCGACGACGGCCGGCTGCTGCTGCCGGTGCTGCCCGCGCGCCTGTCGGAGGTGCGGGACCGGCTGCGGGTCGAGGACGGCGTCCTCCGCCTGGACGGGCAGGAGTTCCCGCTCCGGGAGGGCACGGAGCACCTGCCGCTGGACGAGCTGCTGGCCGCCCAGTGGTACCGGCTCGGCTGGTGGCGGCTGGCCCGCACCGAGCTGGGCTACCGGCGCTTCTTCACCGTCTCCGACCTGATCGGGGTGCGGGTGGAGGACCCGGAGGTGTTCGCGGCGACCCACGCGAAGATCCTGGAACTGGTCGCCGACGGGGTGGTCGAGGGCCTGCGCATCGACCATCCGGACGGACTCGCCGACCCGCAGGGGTATCTGGAGCGGCTGGCGGAGGCGACCGGCGGCCGGTGCTGGACGGTGGTGGAGAAGATCCTCACCGGCCCCGAGACCCTGCCGGACGCCTGGCCGGTCGCCGGGACCACCGGCTACGACGCCCTGCGGCTGGTCGACGGCGTCCTCACCGACCCGGAGGGCGCAGCCGAACTCACGGACATCTACCGGGAGTTCGCCGGGCGCGCCGCGGACCGGGGCGGCGAGTGGGAGGCGACCGCCCGGCGTGCCGCGTACGAGGTGGTGCGGCACGACCTGGCGGCCGAGACGGCCGTGCTGACCCGGGCGGCGGTCCGGCTGTGCGCCGCCGATCCGGCGCTCCAGGACCACGCGCCGTGGGCGCTGCGGACCGCGGTCGAGGAGCTGCTCGTCCGGGTGCCGGTCTACCGGCCCTACCGGACCGGCGCCGAGCGGGTGCTGACGGAGGAGGCGGCGCGGGGCGCGCGGGCCGCGTTCGCGGTGCCGGAGGAGGCCGCCGCCGTGGACGCCGTCCGGGGGCTGCTGCTCGGCGCGTACGGCGACACGGCGGAACACCGGGCGTTCCGGGCCCGGTTCGCGCAGACGTCGTCGGCGCTGCGGGCCAAGTCCACCGAGGACACCGCCTTCTACCGGTACGCGCCGCTGCTGTCGGCGAACGAGGTGGGCGGCGACCCGGGTCGGCCCGGTGTCGGCGTCGCGGAGTTCCACGCCGCCTGCGTCCGGCTGGCCCGCGACTGGCCGGCCGGCGGCACGGTCCTCACCACCCACGACACCAAGCGGAGCGCGGACGTGCGGGCGGCGATCGCGGTGCTCGCGCAGTGCCCGGACGTGTGGGCCGGGCTGCTGGCGGAGGTCGCCGGGATCCCGGCGCCGGACCCGCACCTGGCCTGGACGGCCTGGCAGACGGCGTTCGGCTTCGGCGTCCCGGACCCGGAGCGGATCGGCCCGGCGGTGCTGAAGGCGGTGCGGGAGGAGGGGCTGCGGACCTCGTGGACCGAGCAGGACCCGGCGTACGAGCGGGCGGTGGCCGAGTTCGTGGCCGCCGGGCCCGGCCGCGTCCCGCTGCGGACGGCGTCCGAGGCGGCGTTCGCGCTGGAGCCGCACATCCGGGCGCACGCGGACGGCGCGGCGCTGGTGCAGCTGACCATGCCGGGCGTGCCCGAGCTGTACCAGAACACCGAGCGGGAGTACCGGGCGCTGGTCGACCCGGACAACCGGGCCCCGTTCGCGCCGGGCCCGGACGACGGGCGGACGGCGCTGGTCCGGGCGGCGCTGCGGCTGCGCCGGGAGCGGCCGGCGGCCTTCGGTCCGGGCGGGACGTACGAACCGCTGACGGCCGGGGGCCCGGCCGCCGCGCACTGTCTCGCCTTCGCCCGCTCGGGCGAGGTGGTCACCGCGGTGACCCGGCTGTCGCTGCGGCTCGCGGAGGCGGGCGGCTGGCGGGACACCGAGCTGGTGCTGCCGGAGGGCCGGTGGGCGGATGTCCTGGACGGCGTGCGGGAGTTCACCGGCGGCCCGGAGAGCGAGCTGAAGCTGGCGGAGCTGTTCGCGGAGCGGCCGGTCGCGCTGCTGGCCCGGATCCGGTCCTGACCGGCGGGGCCGGCCGGCGCGGGACGTGGTGCCCGCGCCGGCCGTGCGCCGTCGGCGGGTCAGAGGCGGCTCGCGCGGGTGACCTCGCACCGGGTGTACTCGGAGCCGTCGCCGGTGCCGAGGTACGGGGTGGTCAGCTCGGCGGTCTGCGAGGCGCCCGCGGCGACCTCGATGCCGGTCTTCACGGCGGTCGCGGAGGTCGCGCCGGCACCGGTGAACTTGAGGGTGACGGAGTACGTGGCGTCGAGCGCGCCGTCGTTCTTGACGGTGATGCGGGCGGCCAGGTTCTTCGTCGCCGCGTCGTAGGCGCACTTGTCGATGGTGATGTCGCGGATCGCCTTGTGGGCGCTGCCGCCGCCACCGGGGACGGAGCCGCCGGAGCTGGAGCCGTTGCCGTCGTTCGTGTCGTTGTCGTGGCTGCCGCCGCCGCTCGAACTGGAGCTGGAGCCGGAGCCGTTGCTGCCGTCGCAGCCGCCGCCGCTGGAGCCGCGGGCGCCGGTGAGGGCGAGGACGGCGATGCCGAAGACGGCGATCGCGCGGGCATGACGAAGCTTCACTTGATCGTTCCCCGTTGGTGTCGCGTAGGTGCGTGAAAGGGCTCGCTTGACGAGCGCACGTCACCCTAGCAGCGGGGCGGCACCGCGAAGAATCAGCCGTTCGGCAGGACCGTGAGGGTGCGCGGGGCACGGGTGATGAGGCCCGTCGGAGCCGGGCGGAAGCCGTCGGCCAGCCGCAGCCGGGGCATCGCCTGGAACAGCGCCCGGACCGCGTACTCCGCCTCCAGTCCGGCGAGGATCACCGCCGGGCAGAAGCCGGGACCGTAGGTCAGCTGGTGCGGGTCGTCGCGCAGCGGGTCGAAGCGGTCCGGCTCGCGGAAGCGCTCCGGGTCCCGCCCGGCCGCCCCGATGAGCAGCGCGACCGACGAACCGCCCGGCAGGATCCCGCCGCTGACGGGCACGTCCTCGCGGGTGCGCCGGACGGCGATCTGCACCGGCGGGTCGCGGCGCAGCGACTCCGCCCAGGCCCGGGCCACCAGGGCGGTGGGGGCGTCGCGGAGGGCGGCGACCTGGCCGGGGTCGGTGAGGACGTTGGCGAGGAAGGAGGCCAGCGCCTTCTCCCGTACGGCGATCTGCCCGCCGCACTCGCCGGCGAGCGCCGTCGCGGCCCGGCCGCGCACCAGCCGCATCATGTCCCGGTAGGGGACGCCGAGGGCGGCGGCGACGGTGCCGGCGGGCAGCCAGTGGCAGAAGTCGGCGACCAGGTCGGCCCGTTCGCGCCCCGCGAGGCGGCGGGCGAGCACGAAGGCGGTGCGTTCGGCCGCGGACCGCAGCTCGCCGAGGTCCACATCGGTGTGGGCGCGGGCGCAGGCCGGGTCGCCGGGCCGGTGCCCGTGGGTGAAGCGGCGGTCGGTGAGGGCGGTGGCCACGTCGGCGTACCGGCTGAGCACCCAGGCCCGCAGCAGCGGGTCGTAGGTGAGCGGGAACTCCTCGCGGAGCCGGCGGTGCACGGGGTGCGGGTCGAGCGCGGCGCCGGGGTCCAGCGGGCTCGGGGCGACGGTCCGGCCGCCGGGCGGCGCGGTCGGCTCGGTCCCGGACCGCACCCGGCCGGGCCCGGCGGCCCGTCCGGCGGGCGCCATCACCGGCACCCGCTCCCAGGCCCCGCGGCTCGCTCCGCCCTCCGTGTCCCGCCGCACCCGCCGGTGCGGGCCCGGCTCGCGCCGGGTCGTCGGCTCGTCGCGCATCGCGCCCCCTGTCGTCCGGCGGTGACTGACCGCGGCCGAGTGGCGGCGCGCGTCCCCCCAGCCCACCACCCCGGCCCGGCCGCCGCCCGCCACGCTCCGCCGAACGGGTGAGGCGGCACCGCGCTGACCTCGGAGGACCCGCCGCGGAAGGGCGGGTCAGTCGGCGGACAGCCGGAAGCTCATCTCGCCGAAGCCGACCACGTCCCCGGCGCGCACCACGACGGCGCCGACGACCCGGCGCCCGTTGACGGTGGTGCCGTTGGTGGAGCCGAGGTCGCGCAGCACCCACATCCCGCCCTGCAGGGAGAGTTCGGCGTGCAGCCGGGACGCGGTCTCGTGGCTGAGCCGCAGCCCGTTCACCGGGTCGCGGCCGATCCGCAGCGGGTACGGCCCCGGCTGCGGCAGCAGCAGCTTCGGCAGCCGCTCGGCGTGCCAGGCGCGCCGGAGGCGGGCGGTGAAGCCGGAGACGGCCTCGACGGCGCCGACGACCCGCCGGCTCCAGGCGTTCTCGCCGCGCAGGTCGGCGGTGAGCACGGCCAGTTCGTCGGGGCGGCGGGCCTGGAGGGCGCGCTCCATCCGGAACAGGAAGGTGTCGTGCGAGAGACGGCCCTGGGCGGCGCCCTCCCGGAGCAGCACCAGCGCGCGGTCCCGCTCGGCGTCGGTCAGCCGCGGGGAGTGCGCGGGAGGCTCGTAAGGGGTCGTCACAGGGAGATTGTCCGCGCGGCCGGGCCGGGCTGTCCAGAAGCGGCCCGTCCCGGGGACGTACCGGCTCCGGCACAAATCCGCGCGCCGCCGTCACAAGATCGCTGCTACGGTCTGCGGGCTCGACCGACCACACCCCTGGGGGAACCACCGCATGACCGACGGCCTCGTCGTCCGCCCGCTCGCCGGGCCCGGGGAACTGGACCTGTTCCTCGGCCTCACGTACACGCTCGACCACGAACTCGCCGACGACCTCGGCACCGGCCGCCGCCGCCCGGAATGGCTCTGGGTGGCCGTGCGCGACGGCCGGCTGCTCGGCCGGATCGCCTGGTGGACCAAGAAGGACGGCGGCGAACCGCTGGCCCTCGACTTCTTCGACCTCGACCCGGAGCTGCCGGCCGGGGAGGCGGCGGAGGTGGGCCGGCGGCTGCTGCGCACCGCCATGGCCGCCGTCGTCCCGGCGGGCACCGTGCCGCCGGAGTACAGCCGCTACCTGCCCGCCGACTGGCGGGAGGACGCGGCGGTCCGGGACCGGGTGGAGCTGCTGTTCTCGCTGCTCGCGGAGACCGGCGCCCGCCCGCTGGTGGAGCGGCTGCGCCTGGAGTGGCTGCCGGGGACGCCGGTGGCGGAGCGCACGGGCCGGCTCGCGTTCCGTCCGGTGCGGGACCGGGAGGACCTGCTGGCGCTGATGACGCCGGTGATGGCGGGCACGCTCGACGCGCACGGGCAGGCCGACCTGGCCGAGGGGCTGACCGCCCGGGAGGCGGCCGAGCGCCACTACGACGGGGAGTTCCCGCACTACACCACGCCGCGCGCGTGGTGGCGGGTGGCCGAACTGCCGGAGACCGGCGAGCCGGTCGGCTTCGTGATCCCCGCGCACAACGCGTACAACCCGGTCATCGCCTACATCGGCGTGCTCCCGGCCCACCGGGGACACGGCTACGTCGACGAGATCCTCGCCGAGGGCACCCGGATCCTCGCCGACGCGGGCATGCCGCGCGTGCGGGCCGCGACCGACCTGGGGAACGTGCCGATGGCCGCCGCCTTCGCCCGCGCGGGGTACGTGAACTTCCAGCGGCAGGTGGACTACGTGTGGGACGCGCCGGGCGCGTCGCCGTCCTGACTGCCAGGATGGGTCTGACCCGCCGAGGGTGACGAGGACCGTACCGACGTCTGCGAGGAGATCCGCCGTGCTCTTCGAGGTCTGGGCGCCGCACGCCCGCGACCGGGTGACCCTGGAGCTGAACGGCACCGGGCACCCCCTCGACCGCGATCCGCTGCGGGACGGCTGGTGGACGGGCACCGTCCCGGCCGCCGACGGGGACCGGTACGGCTTCCGCCTCGACGACGGGCCCGTCCGGCCGGATCCGCGCGGCCGCCGGCTGCCGGACGGGCCGGACGGGCTGAGCGCGGTCGTGGACCACGCGGCGTACGCCTGGCGGCACGAGCCGCCGCGGCTGCGGCTGCGCGGCGCGGTCCTGTACGAGCTGCACGTCGGCACGTTCACCCCGGAGGGCACCCTCGACGCCGCCGCGGCGCGGCTCGGGGAGCTCGCCGGGCTCGGGATCACCCATGTGGAGCTGATGCCGCTCTGCCCGTTCCCCGGGGTGCGCGGCTGGGGGTACGACGGGGTGGCGCCGTGGGCGGTGCACGAGCCGTACGGCGGGCCGGAGGCGCTGAAGCGGTTCACGGACACCGCGCACGGCCTGGGCATGGGCGTGGTCCTCGACGTGGTCCACAACCACCTGGGCCCGTCCGGGAACCACCTCCCGGTCTACGGCCCGTACTTCACCGAGACGCACCACACGCCGTGGGGCGCGGCGGTGAACCTGGACGCGCCGGGCTCGGACGAGGTGCGGGCGTACTTCCTGGGCAGCGCGCTGGCGTGGCTGCGGGACTACCGGATCGACGGGCTGCGGCTGGACGCGGTGCACGCGCTCGCCGACGACCGCGCGCTGACGTTCCTGGAGGAACTGTCAGCGGCGGTCGACGAGTTGGCGCGGGAGCAGGGCCGCCAGCACTTCCTGGTCGCCGAGTCCGACCAGGGCGACCCGCGCACCACGACCCCGCGCGCGCTCGGCGGGCTGGGCCTGCACGCCCAGTGGAACGACGACTTCCACCACGCCCTGCACTGCGCGCTGACCGGCGAGTCCCAGGGCTACTACGCGGACTTCGCGCGCGCCCCGATGGCCGCGCTCGCGAAGACCCTCACCCGGGTGTTCTTCCACGACGGCACGTACTCGTCGTTCCGCGGCCGGCACCACGGCCGGCCGGTCGACCGCGAGCGCACCCCCGCCCACCGCTTCCTCGGCTACGCGCAGACCCACGACCAGATCGGCAACCGGGCGCTGGGGGACCGCCTCTCGGCGTCGCTCTCCCCCGGGCTGCTGGCCTGCGCGGCGGCGCTGGTGCTGACCGGGCCGTCGGTGCCGATGCTGTTCATGGGCGAGGAGTGGGGCGCCCGCACCCCCTGGCAGTACTTCACCGACCACACCGACCCGGAGCTGGCGGAGGCGGTGCGCCGGGGCAGGCGGCGGGAGTTCGCCGCGCACGGCTGGGACGAGGACGAGGTGCCGGATCCGCAGGACCCGGCGACCCGGGACCGCTCGGTCCTGGACCGGTCGGAGCGGGAGCGGGACCCGCACCGGCGGATCCTCGCGTGGCACCGGGAGCTGATCGCGCTGCGCCGCACGCTGCCCGACCTGACCGACCCGGACCTGGGCGCGGTGCGGGTCGCCTTCGACGAGGAGGCCCGCTGGCTGGTCTTCCGGCGCGGCGACGTGCGGGTGGCGGTCAACCTGGGCGAGGAGCCGGCCGCCATCCCGCTGGGCTCCAACGGGCGGGACCGGGTCCTCGCCGCGTGGGAGCCGACCGAGGCGCCGGGTCCGGACGGGCTGCTGCGCCTCGGCGGCGAGTCGGCGGTGGTCCTCGCCGACGGGTGACCCCGGAGGGGCGGCCGGCTACTCGACGATCGCCATCTCGTGCGGGGTGTCGTTGAAGCGGCGGCCGGTGCCGTCCTCGGTGAGGGTGACGATGTCCTCGATGCGGACGCCGAAGCGGCCCGGCAGGTAGACGCCGGGTTCGATGGAGAAGCACATGCCGGGGACGACGGGCCGCGTCTCGCCCTCGATCATGTAGGGCGGTTCGTGGGTGGTGACGCCGATGCCGTGGCCGGTGCGGTGGATGAAGTACTCGCCGTACCCGGCGTCGGCGATGACCCGGCGGGCGGCGCGGTCGACGTCCTGGCAGGCGACGCCGGCCCTCACGGCCTCGAAGCCGGCCTGCTGGGCCTCGCGGACGAGGTCGTGGACGCGGCGCTCCTCGTCGGTGGGCTCGCCGACGTGGACGGTGCGGGTGGTGTCGGAGCCGTAGCCGTGCTTGAGGCCGCCGAAGTCGAGGACGACCATGTCGCCGCGTTCGATGACCCGCTCGCCGGCCTCGTGGTGCGGGTTGGCCCCGTTGGGCCCGGAGCCGACGACGGTGAAGTCGACCTGGGAGTGGCCGAAGTCCAGGAGCAGCCGGGCGAGGTCGGCGGCGACCTCGGTCTCGCGGCGGCCCGCGAACCGCACCTTCAGGATCTCCTCGTACGCCCGGTCGGCGGCGGCCCCGGCGGCGGCGATCCGGTCCAGTTCGTGCGCGTCCTTCACGGCCCGCAGCATCGGCAGGGCCTCGGTGAGGGAGACGTACGAGGTGCCCGGCAGGGCCTGCTGGAGGCCGAGGAGGTGCAGGGCCCAGGTGTTGTCGCTGACGCCGAAGCGGCCCCCGGCGTCGAGCAGCGGGGCGGTGGCGGCGTACGGGTCCTGGCCGTCGGTCCAGTCGCGGAGGGTCAGCGCGGGCGCGCCGGCGGCCTTCTCGGCGTCCGGGGCCTCCAGGGTGGGGACGACGAGGACGGGGTCGCGGCCGGGGGCGATCACGAGGACGGTGAGGCGTTCGGTGATCGCGGTGGGCCGGTAGCCGGTGAGGTACACGAGGTCGGGGCCGGGGGCGACGAGCAGTCCGGCGAGCCCGGCGTCGGCGGCGGAGGCCGCCGCCCGGTCCATCCGGGCGCGGTGGTCGTCGGCGGTGAAGGGGACGGGGGCGTCGTCGGAGCGTGCGGCCGGGGTGCTCGTCATGGGGCGGTCTCTCCTTCGCGGCGGCGGGCGGGCGTCTTCCGGCATCCTCCCCGCCGGGCCCGCGCGCCGCGACCGCTCCGGGCGCCGGTCAGCGCGGGCCGGGCCCCTGGGCGATGAGCCGTTCGAGCAGGTCCTGGAAGTCGTCGCCGACGACGATCCGCAGGCCGCCGCCCTCCTCGTCGTGCTCGCTGAGCTGGGTGAGGGTGCCGTCCCGCCACCAGAAGACGTAGGGGCTGATGGCGCCCGGGGTGTCCTCGTACTCGGCGGCGGCGAAGGAGGCCATGGCGCCGAGCGCCGGGATGATCGTGGTGTCGCGGATGGGGTGGAAGGCGATCTGGTGCCGGAAGGGCAGGGCGACGAGCGCGCCGTGCTCGCCGAGCGGCAGCCCGGTGACCCGCTCGGCGAGGGCGTCGAGGTCGAGGACGCGGCTGGCGGTGTAGAAGGAGTCGCCGACGACGACCTCGAAGGTCATGCCGTCGGCGTCGCGGACGGTCTCGTGGTCCTCGACGGGCAGTCCGCGCAGGTTCTTCAGGGCGCGGGCGCGCAGCTGGGCGGGGTCGCCGAGCCGGTCGAGGGCGTCGTCGGTGAGCATCATGACGCTCTCCGGCAGGTCGAGCGCCAGCACCTCGTACAGCCCGGGGGCGAGGGTCCGGGCGTAGCCGAAGGCGCCGGGGTCGATGCCGTCGGCGCTGACGACCCGGGGGTAGAGCTGGGCGCGGATCTGCTCGGGCGGCAGCGTGTCGAGGGCGGACGGGCCGTCCAGGGTGCGGACGACGAGGGTGACGTGACGGCGGATCAGCTCGGGCCAGACGCGGGGTCCGCGCCGGTCGCGGTGGCAGACGGCGGCGAGGTTGCCGAGGCCGAAGCTGCGCTGCCGGTCGTCCTGGACGGAGTTCGCGTAGACGGTGACCTCCAGGCCGAGTTCGGCGAACGCCTCGCGGACGGTGGCCCGGAAGAGCGCCGCCTCGCGCTCGGAGAAGTAGGCGAACTCCGGGTCCCGCGGCGCGTCCTCGCCGTCCCGCCTGGGTCCCCTGCGCAGCCACCCCACGTCAGCCCGCCTTCCGTCGCCGTTGCGTTTCAGCGTAGCGAGTGGGGCGGGGCGTCCACCGGCCGCCCGGCGAAGTCGGCTCAGGAGCCGTCGGGGGCGGTGAGGAGGGCGCGGGCGTAGTGGGCGAGGGAGCGGTTGTAGCGGGGCAGCAGCGGGGCGAGGGCGCCGAGGGCGAGGGAGGCCGCCTCGCGGTCGCGGCCGGTGTCGGCGAGGGCGAGGGCGAGGAAGGCGTCGACGGCCGGGGCGAGGGCCCGCTCGTCGGCGTCGAGCCGCGCGTCGGGCAGGTCGCGCTCGGCGGTGAGCAGTTCGACGCTGCGGTCGGGGCGGCCGAGGTTCCGCAGGCTGCTGGCGAGCTGGATGACGGCGCGGCGGCGGCGCAGCCCGGTCAGGCCGAGGCCGAGCGCCCGCTCGTAGAGGGCGACGGCCTCGACGGGCAGGCCGGTGGAGTCGTGGGCGGCGCCCTGCTCGAAGAGGGCGGGGGCGTCGTCGTCGCCGCGCTCGGCGGCGAGCGCGGCGATCCGGGCGCGGAAGTCCTCCGGCGCGTACGTGTCGATCTGCTCCCAGAGGGCGGCGACCCGCTCCTCCCACCCGGTGGCCCCGGCGCGCTCGTCGTTCATGGCGTCACCCTACTCGCGGGCGCCCGCGGCGGCCCGGCCGGTCAGTCGCCGCCTCCGCCGCCACCCCCGCCGTCGCCTCCGCCGCCGCCGTCGCTCCCGGAGTCGCCGCCCGAGTCGCCGGCGTCGCCGCCGTCCGAGCCCCAGCCGTCGCCGCCGCCCGGCTCGTTGTCGGCCCGGTCGGTGCCGAGGTTGCTGTACCAGGGGCGCGGCCAGTCGGCGTCGGTGGCGAAGGGCTCGTAGCCCTCGCCGGGCCGCCACTGGGCGGGGAAGCGGGCGAGGCCGGTGGTGTCGCCGAGGCCGAACGCGGCGGCGAAGGCGTGCGCCATGACCGCGTCGAGCGGGTCGGAGGTCGCCAGGCCGACGGGTCCGAGCGGCAGCAGCTCTCCGGGCCGGGCGGCGGTGCGTCCGCGCGGCGGCCGGGCGATGAGGGCGACCTCCCGGCCGTCGCGGAACAGCGCCGAGGCGGTCGCGCTCCGCCGGACCAGCTCCCAGCGCTGCCCGGGGAGTTCCGCGAGGACGTGGCTGCGGGACTTGCGGATCTTGTGCCGTTCGAGGTGGAGGGCGGCCGGGACGTCGCCGACGGTGAGGGTCAGGCCGCGGGACGGGTGGGCTTCCTGCGGGTGGAAGCCGCGCGGCGCCCGGATCCGGACGACGGGGGCGTACGGGCCCCACACGTCGACCCGGACGAGGCGCCGGTCGACGGCGACGGTGACGTCCCCGGCCGGGCCGGGCGCGGTCCGCCGGGCCAGCCACAGCGGCACGCCCTCGGCGGCGGCCCGCCGGCCCAGCTCGGCGACCCGCTCGGGCCCGCCGCTCAGCCGGACGGCGAGCTGCCCCAGCTCGTGCGCGAACGCGGCGGCGCGGCGCACCTTGAGCGGGACGCCGGTGCCGGAGGCGCGCGTCAGCGGCACGACGCCGGGCCCTTCCTCCAGCCGGTCCAGCGTGCGCTCGGACCCGCCGCCGCCGAGCCACCGCCCGCGCTGGTACGCCTCCGCCATCGCGGCCAGGTTCAGTTCGGCGTGCGGGGTGAACCGGCCGCCCCTGCGGATGCCGCTCGCGGTCAGCTCGACCGTCCTGGCCAGCGGGTTCCTCGACCGCTCGCCGTAGAGAATGTCCGTCACGCGGGTCCCCCTGTCGTCGTCGTGTCCATGATGAGGGACGCCGCCGGCCGGCCGGCAGTTTCCGCCGCGTCCGGTCAGTCCAGCGGCACGACGAGGTCGGCGCGGTCGCGGCCCTCGGCGACGAGCCGCGCGTTCGCCTCGTCGGAGCGGGCCACCCACGCCTCGGCGTCGGACTCCGCCTTGCCGAAGCGGACGTGGCGGGCGACGAGCCGGGGCACGCGGACCGCGTCCGGCAGGTCGAGGTACCAGACCTCGTCGAGCAGCGGCCGGACCGCCGCCCAGGGGCCGTCCGCGTGCAGGAGGTAGTTGCCCTCGGTGACGACGAGCGGGACGTCCGGCGGGACGGCGATCGATCCGGCGACCGGCTCCTCCAGGGTCCGGTCGAAGGCGGGCGCGTAGACGACGGTGCCGGGCTCGGGGGTGCGCAGCCGGGCCAGCAGCGCGGCGTACCCGGCGGCGTCGAAGGTGTCGGGCGCGCCCTTGCGGCCGGTGCGCCCGAGCCGTTCCAGCTCGGCGCCGGCGAGGTGGAAGCCGTCCATGGGCACGAGCACGGCGAGCCCGTCCAGCCGCTCGACGAGCCGGCCGGCGAGCGTGGACTTCCCGGCGCCGGGCGGTCCGGCGAGTCCGAGCAGGCGCCGCCCCGGGCCGTCGGAGGCGAGTCGCCGGGCCCGTGCGACGAGCCGTTCGAACCGGGGTGCGTCCAGGGCGGCCATGGGCGCATTCTCGCACCGGGCGGCGGCGCGCCGGGGTCCGGGCGGGCGCTCCCTCCCCCACCCCTCGCACGGCCCCTGTCACGCCCCTGGTCCAGACCGGTGTCCGCCCCTCCCCCGACCCTCGTGCCGACCCTCGGCGGGTCGAGGGTCGCGGCGGGCGTGTCGCGGGTCCGCGCGGGTGGGGCGGCCGGGGGGCGCGCATTACGTTGGGGGAATGCCGTCCATCGCACTCGTCACGCTCGTCGTCCGTGATTACGACGAGGCCCTCGCCTTCTACACCGACGCCCTCGGCTTCGAGCTCGTCGAGGACACCGACCGGGGCGACGGCTCCCGCTGGGTCGTCGTCCGCCCGCGCGGCTCCGGCGGGCTGGGCGGCCTCGGGAACGCGGGCCTCCTGCTGGCCCGCGCCCGCACCGAGGACGAGGAGGCGGCCGTCGGCAACCAGTCGGGCGGCCGGGTCGCGTTCTTCCTGCACACCGACGACTTCGCCCGCGACCACGCCCGCATGACGGCCGCCGGGGTGAGGTTCCTGGAGGAGCCCCGGCACGAGCCGTACGGCTCGGTCGCCGTCTTCGAGGACCTGTACGGCAACCGCTGGGACCTCCTCCAGCCGGCGGAGGGCTCCCCTAGCGGTACGTGAGCGGGGACCCGCCCCGGCCGCCCTTCATCCGGACCACGGGCGCCTGCCGGTCGCCGTTCCCCTGCGGGCCCATCCGCTGGACCACCGCGTGGAACTCCGCCGACGGGTCGCCGATCGCCCGGACGACCAGCCCGGCGAGGTGCCGCAGCTCGTCGAGGTCCGGCAGGGTCACGACGGCGGTGGAGCCGGCGGCCGTCTGCACGACCAGCACGGGCCGGGCGGGGGCGAACACGTCCTTCAGCGCGACGAAGGCCGCCCCGGCGAGGACGGCGACGAGCAGCGGGAACCCGAGGCCGCCGGGCACCGCGCCGCCCTGCACGGAGCTGATCCCGATGACGGCCAGGCCGAGCACGAGCAGCCAGCGCAGCAGCGCGTCGGGCTTGACCCGGGCCACCTCCACCGAGGTCAGGTGCCGCAGCGGCAGCGCCGCCCCGCCGATCCACAGCACGCCCTCGCGCACCCGCAGGTCGACCGAGCGGGGGCCGCGCGGCTTCGCCGGCCCGCCGTGCGCGAGCCAGGGCCGCCGGGTCGGCGGATCGGCGGGCGGGGGTCCCGGGGCGTCCCCGGGTCCGGGCGGCGTGCCGGGGCCGTTCGTCGTGTCCATCCGCAGTCCCCCGTGTCTCGTCCGCGCGCGTCCCGCACGCGGGTCACCGTGCCGCACTCCTGTGCGCCCGTGACCATTGAGCACGCGAACACCCGTTCTGCACAGGCGAGTTACGGCCATACGCGCGGGCCCCGGAAAACCGCTGTCGCCTCCCGCCCCCGGCTCCCTACACTCCCGTCACGGCCCGCCGACCGGCGCGCGCCGCCGCGAGCCGTTCCGTTCGACCGACCCGGAGAGGGGGGAAGCCGACCATGCGTCACCCGTACGCCACCGCCGTCGCCGTCCTCCCCCGCGCCCGCCGGTACGACGTGATCCTCGCCTCTTCCGCCCGCCGGTGACGGCTGCGCGCCCGTCACCGCAGGCCCGCCGACGCCCTCCCGCGTCCGGGAATCGCGCTGCCCTGTCCCGTACAGCAGCGAAAGGCACACCACCGTGCGCACCCTCACCGACACCCAGGTCCGCAACCTCGGCATCCTCGCCCACGTCGACGCCGGCAAGACGACGGTCACGGAGCGGATCCTGTTCCTGACCGGGGCGGTCCACAAGCGCGGCGAGGTCCACGACGGCACGACCGTCACCGACTTCGACCCGCAGGAGCGGGAGCGCGGCATCACCATCTCCGCCGCCGCCGTCACCTGCGCGTGGGCCGGCCATCGCCTCACGCTGATCGACACGCCCGGCCACGTCGACTTCTCCGACGAGGTCGAGCGCGCGCTCCGCGTCCTCGACGGCGCCGTGGCCGTCTTCGACGCGGTCGCGGGCGTCGAGCCGCAGAGCGAGTCGGTGTGGCGGCAGGCCGACCGGTACGGGGTCCCCCGGATCGCGTTCGTCAACAAGATGGACCGGGCGGGCGCGGACCTGGACGCGGCCGTCGCCTCGATCCGGCACCGCCTCGGCACCGTCCCGCTCCCCGTCCAGCTGCCGATCGGCCGCGAGGACGGCTTCCTCGGGGTCGTGGACCTCGTCCGGATGCGGGCGTACGCGTGGGAGGACGGCGTCCGGGCCGAGACGGAGGTCCCTGCGGACCTGCGCGACGAGGCGGTACGCCGCCGGCGCCTGCTGGAGGAGGCGGTGGCGGAGCTGCACGCGGACGCGCTGGACGAGTTCTGCGGGACGGGCGCGCTGGCGGAGGGCACGCTGGTCCGCGCCCTGCGCGAGCTGACGCTGGCCGGCACCGCGGTGGTGGTGCTGTGCGGCGCGGCGTACCGGGACCGGGGCGTGGAGCCGCTGCTGGACGCGGTCGTCGCCTATCTGCCGGCGCCCGCGGACCGGCCTCCGGTCGGCGGCGGCGAGCGGGCGGCGGACCCGGAGGCGCCGCTGGTGGCGCTGGCGTTCAAGGTGACCGCGGCGCCGACCGGCCGGATGACGTACGTCCGCGTCTACGCGGGCGTGCTCCGCCCGGGCGCCTCGGTGCTGGACACGGCGACCGGCCGGACGGAGCGGATCTCCCGGGTGCTGCGCGTGCAGGCCGACCGGACGGTCGACGTGCCCGCCGGCACCGCCGGGGAGATCGTCGCCGTGGTCGGTCCGAAGGCCGTCCGGGCCGGGGCCACGCTGTGCGCCCCGGACGCCCCGGTGGTCCTCGAACCGCCGGTGTCCGCCGCCCCGGTGGTCTCGGTGGCGGTGGAGGCGCGCCGGTCCACCGACACGGGCCGGCTCGCGACGGCCCTCGCCCGGCTCGCCGAGGAGGACCCGTCGCTGGTGGTGCGGTCCGACCCGGAGACGGGCCAGACGGTGCTGTCGGGCCTGGGCGAGCTGCACCTGGAGGTCGCGGTGGAGAAGCTGCGGCGCGAGCGCGGCCTGGAGGTCGCGGTCGGCCGTCCGCAGGTCGCCTACCGGGAGACGGTGACGCGGGGTGTGACGGGCCTGCTGTACCGGCACGTCAAACAGGACGGCGGCGCGGGCCAGTTCGCCCACGTCGTGCTGGACGTCCAGCCAAGCGAGGGAGAGGAGGAGTTCGTGTTCACGTCGACGGTGACCGGCGGGCGGGTGCCGCAGGAGTACGTCCGCGCGGTCGAGGCCGGCTGCCGCGACGCGCTCGCCGACGGCCCGCTGGGCGGCCATCCGGTGACGGGCGTCCGCGTCACGCTGACGGACGGCGCCACGCATCCGAAGGACTCCTCGGAGCTCGCCTTCCGGGCGGCGGGCCGGTTCGCGCTCCGCGAGGCGCTGCGGTCGAGCGCGATGGCGCTGCTCGAACCGGTCGCGGAGGTGACGGTGACCGTCCCCGCCGACTCCGTCGGCACCGTCCTCGGCGACCTCGCGGCCCGCCGCGGCCGGGTCACCGACTCGGAGGTGCGCGGCGGTACGTCGGTGGTGACGGCGACGGTCCCGCTGGCCGAGCTCTTCGGCTACGCGACCCGCCTCCGCGGCCGCACCCAGGGCCGCGGCACCTTCACCACCCGCCCGGCCGGCTACGAGCCGCTGAAGGGCTGACCGGCCCCCGGCCCGGTCCCGTACGGCACCCTCGCGGTCCGTGCGGGGCCGGGCCCCTCAGGGTTTCAGGTCCAGCTCGGCCCGTACGGTCTTCCCGACCGGTACGCGGTCGAGCACCGCCCACCGCGTGGCCAGCGCCTCCACCAGCAGCAGCCCCCGCCCGCCCTCGTCCAGCGGCCCCGCCGCCCCGGCCTCCGGCCGCCGCTCGCCCCGCGTGTCGGAGACGTCGATCCGCAGGTGCAGCCCGGGCGAGTAGAGGAGCGCCAGCTCGCAGTCCCGCCCGGGCACCCGCCCGTGCGTCACCGCGTTCGCCGCCAGCTCGGCGACGATCAGCGCGGCCGTGTCGGAGAGCGCGGAGCCGTACGCGACGCCCCACTGGTGGAGTTGATGCGTCGTCAGGCGACGGGCGAGGCGGGCGCCGCGCGGGGTCGAGCTGAAGCGCTGCGTGAACATACGTACGGTGACAGGCCGCTTGCGCGCCAGGGTGGTCGTCATGTCGCCAATCTGGCGGTGATCATGGCCAGTTACCAGCTACTCGACTGGTACACCGCGGCTGTACCAGTCCACTCACTGGACGGTACCGGTCACCGTCCGTGAACCTTGATGCGTTCAACGCGAGTACATGGTGCGGGAGGTGGCGGGGTGGCCGACGACGAACCCAAGGGAAACGTGCCGGAGACGTCAGAGAGCCTGAAGGCGTTCGGGGAAGTCGTCAAGGCGTTCCGCAAACGGGCCGGCCTGACCCAGGAGCAGTTCGCGCCGAGGGTGGGGTACTCGGTTCCGATGGTGGCGTCGATCGAGCAGGGGCGGCGATACCCCTCGAAGAGGTTCGTGGACAAGTCGGAGGAGGTGCTGGACGCGTTCGAGGTGATCCGCGCGGCGGCGACGCCTCTGACGCGCAAGGCGGGCTTGGCGAAGTGGTTCGAGGAGTGGGCGGATCTGGAGCCGCTGGCGGTGACGCTGTACACCTTCGAGAGTCGCATGGTGCCGGGTCTGCTCCAGACCCCGGCGTACGCCCGGACGCTCTTCGAGAAGCAGCTTCCCGCGATGAGCGACGAGAAGATCGAGTCGAACCTGACCATCCGCATGGAGCGGACGAACATCCTCACGGAACGTCCGGAGACGATCTACAGCTTCGTCATCGAGGAGCACGCCCTCCGTCGCGAGGTGGCCAGCGCGGAGGTCATGCGCGAGCAGATCGACCACATCCTCGCCCTCGGCGAGCGCCGCAACATCGACATCCAGATCATGCCGCAGTCGCGCGGATACCACGCGGGCATCGGCGGCCCTTTGTGCCTCCTGGAGACCGAGGACAACACCTGGTACGCCTACTGCGAGGGCCAGGAGACAGGCCAGCTCATCTCCGACTCCAAAGTGGTCAGCATCCTCCAGCAGCGATATGCCAGGATGCGAGCACAGGCTCTGTCTGTCGAGGCATCCGTGAGCCTGCTGCGGGAGATCCGAGGAGCACTATGAGCACCACTGAACTGGCCTGGTTCAAGAGCAGCTACAGCAGCGGTAGCGGCGACAACTGCGTGGAGGTCGCCCTCTCCTGGCACAAGTCCAGCTACAGCAGCGGTGACGGCGACAACTGCGTCGAGGTCGCCACCTGCCCCTCCACCGTCCACGTCCGTGACTCCAAGGTCCCGGACGGGCCGCAGTTCACCGTGGCGCCGGCGGCCTGGTCGGAGTTCGTCGCGCAGCTCGCCTGACGGGCGACTGTGCCAGGATGCGTGTACCTGCCCCCTACCGCACGCGGGCGGGCCGGTACACGCACGTCCTGAGGAGCGCACCTTGAGCACCGACTACCTCTCCCGCCTCTTCTCGCTGGAGGGCCGTACCGCGCTGGTCACCGGCGGGAGCTCCGGCATCGGCAAGGCGATCGCGGGGGCGCTGGCCCGCTCCGGGGCGCGTGTGGTGGTGCTGGCGCGCAAGGAGGCGGAGCTCGTCGCGACCGTCGAGGAGCTGACGGCCGACGGGTGCCGGGCGGACTGGGTGAGTGCCGACCTGGGCAGCCGGGAGGGTATCCGGGCGGGCGCGGAGGCGGCTGCCGGGGTGTTCGGGGAGCCGGACATCGTGGTCAACTCGGCCGGGATCAACCTGCGCCCGCCCTTCGGCGAGGTGGGCGAGGAGGTCTGGGACGCGACGATGACGGTGAACCTGGAGGCGCCGTTCCTGCTGGGGCAGCGGTTCGGGCCGGGGATGGCCGAGCGGGGCTTCGGGCGGTTCATCCACGTGACCTCGCAGCAGGCGCACCGGGCGTTCGTGCAGAGCGGGGCGTACGGGGTGTCCAAGGGGGCGCTGGAGTCGCTGGCGCGTTCGCAGGCGGAGGCGTGGTCGGCGTACGGCGTCACCGCGAACACGCTGGTCCCCGGTTTCGTGATGACCCCGCTGAACCAGCGGCTCTCGTCCGACCCGGAGAAGGTCGCGGCGCTGGCGGCGCGCACGATGGTGGGCCGCAACGGCCTCGCCGAGGACTTCGCGGGCGCCGCCGTCTTCCTGGCGAGCGACGCGTCCGCGTACGTGACGGGCCACTCGCTCTTCGTGGACGGCGGCTTCTCCGTCCACTGAGCCCCCCCCCCCCCCCCCCCGGAGCCCCTGGCCGTATGCGCCAGGAGATCGTCCGGCTGTTCCGTTCCACGGTGCCGGGCACGGTGAGTCGCGTACGGGGCGCCGGGGCGCGGCTCGTTTCGGGTGGGCGTGGGACGAGGCCGTGCCGTGGCGGGGCCCGGCGGGGCAGGCGACCCACGTCCAGGACGTCGTGTCCGAGGTGGAGCGCCTGGATCTGCGGGACGTGGTTCTGGTGGGTCCCGGCTACGCGGGCCTCCCGGCCGGCCGGGCCGTGGAGCGGATCGGTGACCGGCTCGCCCGCGTGATCCTCGTCGACGCGAACGTACCCGCCGACGGCGCGTCGTTCGCCTCCTCGTGGCCGGACGGCGGGGCGGCCCTGCAGGCGCCGGTCGCCGGGAACGGGGGGTTCTGGCCGGTCGCGCCGGCCGCTCACTCCGACGGCGAAGGTCTCGTCGACGAGCAGACCGCGCGCCTCGTGCGCGGCGCGGCGCCGCCCCCCGGGCGCCACACCGAGCGGTCCCGCCGAGCCGGCGGGACCGCTCGGCGGCGTACGTGTCGTGTGTGATGCCGGGGACCGAGCCCTACGAGGCCGGGCCCGACGGCGAGGTGGCCCACTGGTGGCCGGCGGTCGCCGGCGACCGGCCAGGACGCACTCCGGCGCCACGGGGGGCCTCTTCCGGAGCGGCAAGGCGCTGCCCCGGTGACGGGCGCGCGCCCCGGCCCCGCGCGGGGTGCCGGGGCGCGGCGGGGCGATCCGCTCAGAGCACGCCGAAGAGCGCCGAGCCGGGCGCCTCGGGGTTGGCGGAGTAGTAGTACTCGCGCAGCGTCCGGAGGAACTCCGGACGCGAGATCAGCCCGTCGCCGTCCGCGTCGATCGCGTCGAAGGTGTCCAGGGCCGCGGGGTCGGTGACCTGCCAGACGTTCCGGAGGAAGGTGAGGAACTCGTCCTTGCCGATCTCGTTGTCGCCGTCGGTGTCGATGAGGTCGAACATGGCGTGGCCGCCCCCTTCGACGACGTTCACCCGGCTGGTGTCGACGAGGAGCAGACGGAGGGCCAGGACGTACTCCTCGCGGTTCAGGCGGTCGCCCTGGACGTCCGAGTGACGCAGCAGCTCCAGCCAGAGCATCTGGTAGTGCGCGAGCAGCACCCGGGCGCGCCGGTCGTTCCGGTCGATGCCGTAGGCGGTGAGGTGCCGGTCGGCCAGCGCCTGGAAGTCGGGCCACTCCAGGTAGCCGCTCCCGTCGGCGTCCAGGAGGTCGAAGACCCGCCCGTACTTGGTGGCGGCGAGGTCGTGCGCGACGGTCGTCATGGTGGTGCCCCCTCGGTTCGGCAGGTGGATCGGTCGAACCGCATACTCCGGTCCGGCGAGCGCCGCGCGGGGCGATTCGGCGCATGATCACTCGCGGGCGTGAACCACTTCCGGCCAGACCGTCCGGACCTTCCTCGGGGGCGGCGAGCACACCGACGATGTGACCATTTAGCTCGATCGGGGGCGATGGAGCCGGATCTGTGGAAAGCGCGGTCCGGCAGCCGGGACGATCTTGGGCGTTTCCGCACCCGGAAGATCGTGTTCCGCTCCGGGCGTCCTCCGTCGTTCCCTGGAGCATTCATGCGACACCCCGTCTCCCGCCCGCGCCTGCGCGCCCTGACCGTCGGGCTCGCGCTGGCCGTGTCCGCCCTGCTGCCGGCCGGCTCGGCCACTGCCGCCGACACGTACGAGTGGGCCACGCTGGGCGACTCGTACACCGCCGGCGGCTTCGTCGGCGACCCGCTGCCCGCGCTCGGCGACCCGGCCCGGGACGGCTGCGACCGCACCAGCGGCGCGTACCCCGGCCTGGTCGAGCGGGAGCTGGAGGAGTTCCCGCCGGGCAAGCCGGTGAACCTCACCAACGTCAGCTGCGGCAACGCCACCATCAAGAACATCGCCGTCGAGCGGCAGACGCCGATCAGCCCGGTCCAGCCGCCCGCCGGCGGCTGGCCGGCCGTGGACACGCAGATCAAGCGGGCCGGCCTGAACGAGAACACCGACGTCGTCACCGTCGGCGTCGGCGGCAACAGCCTGCCCTTCGGCGACATCCTCCTGAAGTGCGTCGAGGAGGGCGCCAAGATCAACGGCTCCTGCCGCGAGTACTACACCAACCCGCAGGGGGACCAGGAGAGCATCCAGGAGATCCTCGACCGGGTGACGGGCGAGTACGTCGAGATGCTGGCCGCCGTCCACCAGGCCGCGCCGAACGCCAAGGTCGTCACCGTCGGCTACCCGGCGGTCCTGCCGGAGGACGGCAGCGCCTGCAACCGGCTCGCCCTCACCGAGCTGAGCGTGGTCAAGCACGCCGACGTCGACTGGCTCCGCGAGGAGGTGCTGGAGCAGCTGAACAACAGGATCCAGCAGGTCACGAGCTTCTTCGGTGACCGTTACGTGGACGTCTACTCCTCCAGCGTGGGCCACGACGCCTGCCGGCCCGCCGAGGAGAAGTGGGAGGGCATCTGCGGTGACGCCGCCGACTACTGGCCCAGCCAGATCGGCAAGCTGAACTGCGGCCTCGTCGGCAAGCGCGCCACCCTGGTCCACCCCAACGAGGCCGACTACGAGAACACCGCCCTGCACGTCGAGCGGGCCATCCGCATCGCCCTCCTCGAACGCTGACCGCTTCCCTTCCCAGGAGCCCCGGGACCCGTGCGGGTCCCGGGGCTCCCCCGTTCCTGCGCTTCCTGCGCTTCCTACGCGAACGACAGGCTTCCGGTGCGCTCCCGCTTCAGCTCGAAGAAGTGCGGGTTCCCCGCCAGGACGCGGACCGCGTCGAAGAGTTCGGCCGCCTCCTCGCCGCGCGGGACCGCGTTCAGGACCGGGCCGAAGAACGGGGTGCCGTCGAGGTGGAGGGTCGGCGTGCCGACATAGGCGCCCGACGCCGGGTCCTTGCCGGCGTCGTGGCTGCGCCCGAGCGCGGCGTCGTACGCGTCGGTGCGCGCGGCGGCGGCCAGCCAGGCGGGCAGGTCCAGCTCGGCCAGCACCTCGGCGGTCACGCGGTCGAAGTCCTTGTCGCCGCCCTGGTGGATGCGGGTGCCGTACGCGGTGTAGAGGTCCCGCAGGATCCCGTCGCCGCCGTGCTCGGCGGCGGCCACGGCGACCCGCACCGGGCCGAGCGAGCGGTCCACCAGGTCCCGGTACCAGGCGGGGAGTTCGTTGCCCTCGTTGTGCAGGTACAGGCTCATGACGTGGAACCTGACGTCGAGGTCCCGCAGCGGCTCCACCTCCAGGAGCCAGCGGGAGGTGATCCACGCGAACGGGCAGGCGGGGTCGAACCAGAAGTCGACCCGGGTGCGGGTGGCGGCGGCCCCCGGGGCGAGGGGGCGCTGGGCCTCGTCGATCGTCATGGGACCAGCCTGCAGGGTGAACAGCCCATGCGCATGGGCAACTTCGGGTCCGTCTTCCTGGGCCACTTCGTCGCGTGCGCCCGCCCGCGCGCCCGTGCGCCCGCGTGTGCTTCGATGTCCCATGACGACCGACAGCATCCTCGCCACCGTCCGCCCCCGCACCGACGAGGACCTCGACACCTGCGTACGGCTGCTCCGGGAGGTCCACGAGCACGACGCCTATCCGGTGAGCTGGCCCGAGCGGCCGGCCGCGTGGATCACCCCGCCGACCACCCTCGGATCCTGGGTGGCGGAGCTCGGCGGGCGGACCGTCGGACACGTGGGGCTGGCCGGGCCGCGCGAGCACGACGGCGCGCCCGGGGTGTGGAGCGCGGCCACCGGCCGGGGCCAGGACCAGGCCGTCATGGTGAACCGGCTGTACGTCTCCCCCGCCGCGCGCGGCCACCGCGTCGGCGCCCTGCTGCTGGCGGAGGCGGTCGCGGA
Source organism: Microtetraspora glauca (assembly GCA_000721275.1). Classification (GTDB taxonomy): domain Bacteria; phylum Actinomycetota; class Actinomycetes; order Streptomycetales; family Streptomycetaceae; genus Streptomyces. The sequence goes on from JOFO01000011.1 coordinate 34,903, forward strand.
GGCCCGGCGGCTCGGCCGGCACCCGGTGCTCGACGTGGCCGCGCGGTGCGTCGAGGCCACCGCGCTGTACGAGCGGCTGGGCTGGCGGCGGATGGCGACCGTCGCGCAGGACTGGGGGCCGCACGGCATGGTGGACGTGCACTGCTACACCGCGCCCGGCGCGCAGCCCCCGCACCCTCCGCAGCCGGGCCCGCACCCTCGGTGATCTGCGTCAAAGAACCTGCGCCTGGCCCTTTCTTCTGCTGAGATGTACCCCTTGCGACGTGGGGAGCGCGAGAGCGAAGGGTCGGGGGATGCGGCGGGGGTTCGGTGAACGGCTCGGCCTGCCCGGCGCCCTGGGCGCCTTACCCCTCGCCCCGCTGGCCGCCGAGTACCGCGAGCTGGCCGACGCCCAGTCGGCGGCGGGGTTACGGTTCGCCGGCGAGGCACTGACGGATCCTCAGGAAGCTTCCGGTGGGCGGGTGTTCCTTTCCGTGCTCGACGGGGTCGCGCTGGGCACCCCGCGCCGGCGGACCCTGCTCGACGGGCCCGCCCTGGACGCCCTCGCCGACGCCCGGCCCGCGCACGCGCCGGTGCTGCGGCTGCTCGCCGCCCTCCGGCGGCACGACCCGGCCCTCCTCCGGCGGGTCCTCCTCTACCAGCTCGTCCCCCTCCTCCGGCAGGGCGCCACCGGCCTCGGGCTCGACCCCGACGAAGCCCGCGTCCTGGCCGCGGCGGCACCGTCCGTGCCGGTCCTGGACGCCCGGCAGCGGACCGCCGCCGAATCGCTCGCCCGGCTCTGGTCGGCGCGGCGGCTGCGCGGCTGCGCCCGCGCCGTCGCCGCCGTCGGGCCCGCGGCGCTCGCCGCCGACCCGTGGCTCGCCGCGTTCGGCGCGCGGCTGCGGCGGCGGCTCGACCTCTGCGACCGGCTGCTCGCCCAGGCCGCCGGCCCCGGCCCCGACGCCGAGACCCGCTACCTGAAGGTGCTGTCCCTCGCCGCCGACGACGACGAGGCGGTGCGCGGCCTGATCCGGCTCGGCACCGCCCCCGGCGGCGGCGACGCCGGGCTGACCGTACGGCCCGTCGGCGACGGCGCGGTGACGCTCTCCTGGCCCGGCCGCGCCGGCGTCCGCTGGCGCGTCCTGCGCGACGGGCCCGGCCTGGACCGCCCGGAGCCGGTGCGCGGCGCCGTCGGCGCGGACGGGCCCGACTGCGCCGCCGTCGACTCCGACCCGCCGGTGGGCCACCGGGTGCGGTACGCCGCCTTCCCCGTACGGGACGGGCAGCCCAGCGGGACGCCGTACGTGTCGCGGGCGCTGCTCGTGGCACCCGCCGTCGAGGACGTCACCGTCACGGACGGGCCCGGGCGGCTCACCGTGCGGTGGCGGCTCCCCCGTACGGCCTCCGGAGTCGTCGTGGCCCTCACCGGACCCGGGGGCGACACCCGCCGCCACACCCTGGGCCGCGCCGAGGAGCACGTCTTCACCGAACTCGAACCGGGCTTCTACTCCGCGCGGTTGACGGCGCGTCACCCCGCTCCCGGCGGCGGCACCGTGGACGCGCCGGGGGTCGCGGGCAGCGGGACCGTCCACGCGTGGCCCCGGCCGCTCACCGGGCTCACCGCCGAACCCGGGCCCGAGGACGGGGTGCGGTTCGCCGGGCGGGGCGGCGAAGGGGCCGAGGTGAGGCTCGTGGTGTGGCCCGAGGGGACGGCACCCGCGCCCGGCGCCGAGCTGCGCACCGCCGACCTGCCCGCGCCGCTGCCCTGGGCCCGGTACGGCGACGACCGCTTCACCACGCCGGACCGTGCCTTCGCCGGGCTCGTCAGCGCGGTCACCGTGCTCGGCGAGCGGGCGCTCGCCGGGCCGGGCGTGCGGCTCGACGTGCCCGGGCCGGTCGGCGCGCCCCGCACCGTGCGCGAACCCGGCGGCACCGTCCGGCTGTTCTTCGACTGGCCGCCCGGCGCCGGGACCGTGCGCGCCGCCTGGGACGGCGGCGACCTCACCGCCAGCCGCAGCCGGTACGTCCGCGAAGGGCTCCGGCTGCCCCTCGGCGCCGGGCCCGCGCGCGTCACGCTCCAGCCGCTCGCCCACGACGAGCGGACCGGCGGCGCGGCGACCGCCGTCGCCGTCCGCCGCGCGCCCGTCACCGTCGACGTGCCCGGCGAGGCGGTGGTGCGGTACCGGCTGCTGACCCGGCGGCGCGGACTCGGCCGCCGGCCCGTGCCGTACGCCGTCGAGGTCAGCGCCCACGGGCACGACCCGGCCGTGCCGCTGCCCGCCTTCGTCCTCGTCCACCGGGGCGGCGACCGCGCCTCCGCCCGGCCCCGGCACCCCGACGACGGCACCGCGCTGCTCCGGGTCGACGGCGCCTCGCTCGCCGGCGCCCCGCTCCAGACCCACGGCCTCCCGCCCGCCCCGGACCTGTCCCGCCCGCCCTACGCGCTCCGCGCCTTCCTGCTGGGCGACGGCGCCGGGGCCGTACGACTCGAAGAACCCGCCCTCACGACCCTGGTGGTGCGCTGACATGACGACGGTCATCTGCCCCTACTGCTTTCACCGCGCGCAGGCCGCACGGCTCCCGTACCGCTGCCTGATGGCGCGGACCGGGCTGCGCGGCGGCACGCCCTGCGACCCCGAACGGGACGACCGCTGGGCGAGCTTCATGGGCGCGACCCACGCCCCCGCCGCCTACCTGAAGGGGCCCGTGTTCGTCGCGCCGCGCACCCTCGGCGGGCTGCGCGGGCCCGGGCCGCGCGCCGAGTGCCCGCACTGCGGGGTGCCCACGCCGGTCCGCGTCTGCGCCCACTGCCACAGCGACCTGCCCAGCGACTACTGCGAGCAGGACAGCCGGATCATCGCCCTCGTCGGCGCCAAGGCGTCCGGCAAGAGCACCTACGTGTCCGTCCTCGTCAACGAGCTCCGGCACCGCGTCGGGCAGGCGTACGGGGCGGCGCTCGCCGCCATGGGCGACGAGAGCCAGCGCCGCGACCGGGAGATGGCCGAGGACCTGTACGACCGGCTGCGGCTGCCCGACGCCACCGTCCCGTCCGCCGTCGGCTTCAACGACCCGCTGCTGTACCGGCTGAGCCTCCCCCGCAAGGCCCTCGGCCGCGACGGCAGCCGGCACACGGCGCTGGTCTTCTTCGACGCCGCCGGCGAGGACCTGAAGTCCGCCGAGGCGATGAACCGGTACACCCAGTACCTGAGCGCCGCCCACGGCATCATCCTGCTCGTCGACCCGCTCCAGCTCGGCGCCGTCCGCGACACCCTCGGCGCCGCCGAGGGACAGATGCCCGCCAAGGACATCCCCGCCCTCCAGATCGCCGCCGAGATCGCCACCCAGCTCCGCTCGCACGGCCACGGCGGCTCCCGCGGCCGGGTCGGGATCCCGCTCGCCGTCGCCGTCACCAAGACCGACACCGTGCGCGGCCTGCTCGACCCGCACTCGCCGCTGCTCGCCAACGCCCCGCACTCCGGCGGCCGGTTCGACGAGGCCGACCGGCTCGCCGTCCACGAGGAGACCCGCTCGCTGCTGGAGGGCTGGGACTCGGGGGCGCTGTGGCGGCAGCTCGAACGCGACTTCTCCGACGTGTCCCTCTTCGGGCTGTCCGCGCTCGGCGCGCCGCCGCCCGCCGACGCGCCCGCCGACGTGCCCGCCGCCGGACCCCAGCCGGTCCGCGTCGAGGACCCGCTGCTGTGGCTGCTCGCCCGGCGCGGCCTGCTGCCCGTCGCCCGGCCGCCGCGCACGCCCGGCAAGGGGGTGCCGGCCGCATGAGCCTCCCCCAGATGCACTACACCTCGGCCCCGCCCGGCCCCGACGGCTCCGGCTTCCGCTTCACCGCCGTCAGCCCCGGCGTGCCGCCGTCGGTGCTGCGCGAGGCCGAACAGCTCGTCGGGTACGAGCCGCCCCGGGACGCGCCCTCCCGCCCCACCGATGCCGAACTCGGCTCCTTCCCCGAGATGTTCGGCTTCGCCCGGCTCTCCGACGGCAGCGGGCTGCTGAGCCGCACCATCTACACCGGCGCCGACTACAGCGGCCGGTGGGGCAACTTCCACGCCCACGCCCTCCTGGTGCCCGCCGGCACGCCGCTCCCCGGCGACCTGCCGCCGATCGCGCTGTGGGGCGCCGCCGAATGGGCCGACCGCACCCCCGAGGACGTGCCGCCGGCCCCGCTGGACCGGCTCACGCCCCGGATCCCGCCCGGCCTCGGCGGCGAACTGGCCGCCTTCGCCGCCGAGCTGGGCCCCCGGCTCGCCGCCGTCCTCGCCGACCTGCGGCGCGTCGCCGAGGACCCCGCCGCCCCGCAGGTGGTGCTCGCCGAGACCGACACCCGCGCGGTCGCCCACTGGCTGATGCTCGCCACCGGGGCGCTGCCCCGCGACGCCGCCCGGGCGCTTACCTTCACCACGTACACCCGGCGGCCCCAGCACGCCCGCCAGCAGGTCGTCGGCGTCCGCCCCGAGGACGCCCGGGCCGTCACCGGGCAGCCGCACCGCTACGCCGTCCACGACCGCGCCGACACCCGCGCCGAACCGCCCGCCACCGGGGACGTGTGGGCGCTCACCGCCGCCGCCGTGTGGGCGGCCGGCGCCGACGCGCTGTTCAAGCGCGCCCAGGAACTGCCGGGCGCCGGGCCGTTCGCCGCCGGACCGCTCGCCGCGCTCGCGCTCGCCGCCGGCGTCCCCGTCCCCGCCGGCGCGTACGCCCCGGCCGCCGCCTGGGCCACCGGCCACCCCGGCGCGCTCGGCGAGGACGAACTGGAACGCTTCCTGCGGGCCGTGTGCGCCGAGGGCCGGCCCGGCTCCCTCGCCCCCGGCGACCTCGCCGCCCTGCTCACCGCGCTGCGCGGCACCGTCCCGCTCGCCGTCACCGCCCCGATCACCGCCCGGCTCGTCGACGCGGCCGTCCGCGACCCCGCCGTCGCGCCGCCGCCGCTGCCGCCCGGCGCGCTGCCGGAACCGCACCGCTCCCGGCTCGCCGCCGGCCTCGGAGAGGCCGTCCGCGCCGGGATCGGCACCCCCGGCACCCCGCTGCCCCGCACCGCCGGACTGCTGCGGATCGCGCGGACCCTCGGCGTCGACCACGGCGACCTGCTGCCCGGCCTCGCCGACCGGCTCTGCCGGCGCGTCGTCGACGGACCCGGCCGGGACGCGGGCGACGGCACCGGGGGCGTACCGGAACTCCCGGACCTGATCGGCGAGTCCGCGCCGCTGCGGGACCTCCTGCTCGACCTGTTGGAGGCCCGGGCCGCCGACCACCCGGTGGCCGTCGCCGACGGACTGCGCACCACCCCGCTGCCGCCCGACGGCCTCGGCGCCCGCCCCCACCTGCGGATGTGCGCGGCCCTCGCACCGCACGCCGCCCGGGCCGGGAACCGCACGCCCGCCCTGCACACGCTGCTGCGCGCCTCCGGCGGCTCGCACCTCGCCGACCCGTCGCTGCTGCGCACCGCCGTCCACCTGCTCTGGCAGGACCGCGGGCCCACCGCCGAGGAGGCGTCGCAGCTGCTCGGCGAGAGCGGCCCCGAGGTCCACCGGGCCGCCGGCACCTGGGACGACCTGGTGAGCGCCGCCGTCGACGCGCCCGCCGACGACACCGCCGCCCCCACCCTCGCCAAACAGCTCCTCACCCACGGCCGCGACGCCGTCGGCCGGGCCGCCTACGGCGACCTGGCGCTGCTCGCCCACGTCCACACCCTGGAACACGCCGACACCGACCCGAGCGCCCCGCACGGCAACCTCGTCGAACGCGCCCGGTCGCTGTCCTCCCAGGCCCGCCCCGCCGCGCAGGCGCGGGCCGCGCGGGCGCTCGCCCGGCTGCTGCTGCGCGCCGACCGGCCGCCGCACGAGCTGCGCGCCCTCGCGTACAGCAACGACCCGGGCCTGATCGACGCGTACGCCGAGGCCGCCCGCTCCCCCGTCCTCACCGACTTCCTCACCGTCCCGTCCCGGCTCGCCGACTGCTACCTGGCGTGGCACTCGCACGAGAGCGCCGGGCCGGTGTGGAACCTGACCCGCCGCGAACTGCTGGAGGAGGTGCTGCGGCCCGCCGTCCGGAAGATGCCGGACGACCAGCTGCGGCTGGCCGCCGAGCACGTCGGGCGGCACGGGCCGGCCCACCGCGACCTCTTCGAGGAGTGGGCCCGGCCGTCCGGCGGCGTGAAGCAGCTCTTCCGCCGGTTCGGCGGGCGCCGGCAGGACCGGGCGCGGGAGCCGCGATGGGGCGACGTCGAACGGCCCCGGGACGGGGGGAGGTGAGCGCGCGATGGACGGCGGGGACCTGACCTGGCTGATCAGCACCCTGGTGCTCGCGGTGTGGGCGGTCACCGCGGTCGCGGTGTGCGTGTTCCGGGCGTTCTGGACGCTGCTGGCCGTGACCGTGCGGACGGCGGCCGCGGCACTCGGCCCGGTCGGCGCGGGCGCCCAGGACCGGCGGATCACCGGCGTCGGCACCGAACCCGCCCAGCCGTCGTACTGGGCGCGGCAGGTGTGGATCGACACGGCCGCCGTCACCGGCGCCGGACTGCGCACCCCGTGGCGGGTGTGGCGCGACCACTGGATGCGGCGGGTCACCGCCCGGCTCCTGCAGCGGCGCCGGCCCGGCAGCGGGCGGCGCGGGGCCAACGCGTTCACCCGGGCGTGGCTCTGGCTCGCCGCCCCCGGCACGGCCGTCGGCGCCACCGCCGCCGTGCTGCTCGTCGCCGCGGTGCACGGGACGGCGCTGCTCCTCTTCGTGACGCTGGTCGCGCTGGCGGGCGGCGGCTGGGCCGCCGCCGCCGGGCTGCTGCGCGGAGCCGAGCGGGCGTGGCTGCTGCTCTTCCGGATCCGGGCGGTCTGCCCGCACCCGGGCTGCCACCGGCCGGTGCCGCTCGCCGCCCACCGCTGCCCGGACTGCGCCCAGGCCACCCACCGGGAGCTGCGGCCCGGGCGGTACGGCGTCTTCCGGCACACCTGCGCGTGCGGCGCCCGGCTGCCCGCCTCGCCGCTCACCGGCCGGAACCGGCTCGCCGCCGAATGCCCCTTCTGCGACCAGCCGCTGCCGCCGGCCGCGGCGACCACCCGGGTCGTCCACGTGCCGCTGATCGGCGCCTCCTCCTCCGGCAAGACGATGCTGGTGGCGGCCGTCACGGCCGGACTGCGGTCGTGGGAGGCGAGCGGCCGGCTCACCCTCTCCCACGGCTCCGACGCCGACCGGGTCGAGAGCGCCGCGCTCGACCGGCGGCTGCGGGACGACGACTGGGCGCTGAAGACCCAGGGCGACCAGCGGGCCTGGATGGTCGTGGTCGGCAAGGGGCGGCGGCGCCGGCTGCTCTACCTGTACGACCCGATGGGCGAGGCGCTCCAGGAGGCCCGCCGGGTGCGCGAGCAGCAGTACCTCGCCCACGCCGACGGGGTCCTGCTCGTCGTGGACGTGCTCGCCGACCGGGACGTGCGGCAGCGGATCGCCGGCGCCGACGACACGGTCGCCGCCGGGGCGCGGCCCGCCGCGCAGGGGCCCGTCGACACCTTCGCCGGGCTCAGCGGCGAACTCACCGGACGGAGGGGAACGCTGCCCGTGGCCGTCGTCGTCACCAAACGGGACGTGCTGGACCGGATCGCGTCGCTGCCGCCCGCGGGCGCCGACGTCGGCGGCTGGCTGACCGCCATCGGCGTGGGCGACCTCGTCCGGAACGTCACCCACCAGTTCGGGGCCGCCCGCTACTGGACGGTCAGCGCCTTCGCCGCCACCGGCACCGGCGCCCTCGACTCCGAGGCCCGGCGGGCCGCCGAACCGGTGCTCTGGCTGCTCGCCCGGTCCGGGCTGCGGGTCGGCGACCTGGCCGGCGCGCGGGACGGCGGGACGGGGGTGCGCGGCCGATGACCACGGTCACCCCGCGGATCTCCCGCTGCCGGAAGGCCGTCCGCGTCCTGCTGTGGACGGCCACCGGCGTGGCCCTCGCGGCGGCGGCGCTCGGCGCGGCCTACGGGCTGCCCGGGCTGCTGGAAGCGATCGGCCGGCTCGCCGGCGACGTCCCCGCCCTCTGGGAGGAGCTGACGGCCGACGACCTCTGACCCGACCGCTTCCCCCCGCCCCTCTCACCTTTCCGTTTCCTTGCTCTCCCGTTCCCAGGAGGACCTCGTGACCGACCTCCCCGGCGGCGCCATGGCGAACCGCCCGGTGCACTTCATCTGGCTGCTCGACACCTCGTACTCGATGCTCGGCGAGAAGATCGGCCAGCTCAACTACGCGATCCGGGAGGCGATCCCGGAGATGCAGTCGGTGGCCCGCGACAACCCCGCGGCCCAGCTCCTGCTGCGTACCCTCACCTTCTCGACCACCGCCCGCTGGCTCCACAAGGACCCGGTGGCGGTGGACTCCTTCACCTGGCAGGACGTGGCGCCCGACGGCACCACCAACCTCGGCGAGGCGCTGCACCTGGTCGCCGCCGAACTCCAGACCCCGCCCATGCCGGAGCGGGCCCTCAAGCCGGTGATCGCCCTGGTCTCCGACGGCGCCCCGACCGACGACTGGCGGGCCGGACTGCGCGCCGTCGACGCCACCCCGTGGGGCCGGAAGGCCGTCCGGGTCGCCATCGCGATCGGCTCGGACGCCGACCGGGGCGTGCTCCAGGAGTTCCTGGCCAACCCGGAGCTGCGCCCGCTGGACGCCAACAGCCCCAAGCAGCTCGCCGCCGCGATCCGCTGGGCGTCGACGGCCGCCGTGAAGGCCGCCTCGCAGCCGGTCGCCGGCGGCGTCACGGGCGACGGCCCGACCCGGCCCGCCGCCCCCTACGCGCCGCCGGTCCTCGCCGACGACGACGAAGACGACGTGTGGTGAGCCCCCTGGCGGACTGGGAAACGCTCTGCGAGAGCGTCCAGGGGTTCGGCAAGAAGGTCAACCAGGACTGGAGCGTGGCGGAGGGCACCGGCTCGGCGGCCGACCCGCTGGTCCTCACGGTGGCGGACGGGCACGGCTCGCCCTCGTACCCCCGCAGCAACGTGGGGGCGCGGTTCGCCGCCGACCGGTTCGTCGTCCGGGGCCGGGAGTTCGCCGCCGCCCTCGCCCCGGACCGGCGCACGGGCCGGCTGCGCCGGCTGCACGACTACGCCCGGTACGAGCTGCCGGAGCGGCTGGTGCGGGACTGGCAGACCGAGGTGTGGGAGCACTGGCGGCGGCAGCCGGGCCCCGAGGGGGCCGGCGCGTCCCGGGAGGACGTGCTGCGGCTGTACGGCTCCACGCTCGTGGGGGCCGTCGTGGTCCCCGGCCTGTTCGTCGCCTGGCAGCTGGGCGACGGCGAGCTGACGGTGGTGGACGAGGACGGGCGGGTGCGGCTGCCGCTCGCCCCGGAGCGGGCCGAACTCGGCGACGAGACGGCCTCGTTGTGCCTGCCGGAGGCGTGGCGGCTGGTCCGGGTGCACTGGGAGCCGCTGCCCGACCCGGAGCGGGGACCCCGGCTGCTGGCGCTGTCGACGGACGGCCTGTCGAAGAGCTTCGCCTCGGACGCGGGGTTCACCGCGTTCACGGCGGGGCTGTACGAGCGGCTGGCCGGCGGGGGCGTGCCGGGGATCGCCGAGGACGTGCCGCGCTGGCTGGCGGAGGCGTCCCGGCACTCCGGCGACGACACCACGCTGGCGCTCGCCCACCGCGCGGAGCGGGCCGGCGGCCCGGGGCCGGGCTGGGCGCCGGCACCGGAGGCGGCGCCGCCGTGGGGGCCTCCGGCGGCGGGGCCCGACGGGTCCGGCACCGCACCGGAGCCGGGTCCCGGGCCGGGGACCGGCGGCACTGTGAACGACGACGAGGAGACGGAACGACGATGAGTGGCATGCTCGACAGCGGGGACACCCTGACGACCGACACCGGGGAGACGCTGGTCGTCGACCGGCTCCTCGGCCAGGGCGGGCAGGGCGAGGTCTACCGGGTGACCCTGCCCGACGGCTCCGCGAAGGCGCTGAAGTGGTACTACCCGGACAGCGCGACCCCGCAGCAGCGGCAGGTCGTCGAGGACCTGGTGGCGCGGGACTTCCAGGACGACCGCTTCCTGTGGCCGACCGCGTTCGTCGGCGCCGCCCCGGACCGCTTCGGCTATCTGATGGACGTGCGGCCGGACCGCTTCCGGGGTCTGCCCGAGCTGTTCCGGCGGACGGTCACCACCACCTTCCGCGAGCTGCTGACGGCGTGCCTGTACACGGTGGAGGCGTACCAGGCGCTGCACTCGCGCGGGATCGCCTACCGGGACATCTCGTGGGGCAACATCTTCTTCGACCCGGCCACCGGCGAGGTGCTGGTCTGCGACAACGACAACGCGGTGGTGGAGGGCGACCAGAGCGGCATCTCCGGCACCATGGGCTTCATGGCGCCCGAGCTGGTGCGCGGCGACCCGGGGGCGATGCCCGGCACCCAGAGCGACCTGCACTCGCTGTCGGTGCTGCTGTTCATGTTCCTGACGAACCATCACCCCTTCAAGGGGGCCCGGGAGCTGGCGATCCGCTGCCTGGACGAGCACGCCGAGCGCCGGCTGTACGGGCGCGACCCGCTGTTCCTCTTCGATCCGGACGACCCGGACAACCGGCCGGACCCGGTGGAGCACACGACGGTGCTGGCGCTGTGGCCGCTGGTGCCCTCGTCGCTCCAGGACCTGTTCACGAAGAACTTCACGGTGGGGCTGCGGGAGCCGTCGGCCCGGGTCCGCGAGTCGCAGTGGCGGGACGCGCTGCGGGCGGCCCGGGACGCGGTCGTGGAGTGCCCGGCGTGCGGCCGGCAGAACATGACGGACCCCGGCACGGCGACCCCCGGCACCTGCTGGAAGGACGGCACGCCGCTGGTGCTGCCGCCGCGGCTGGTGGTCACCACCCCGCCGCCCCGCACGGAGCGGCACGTCCTGCTGGGGCGGGCGGCGCGGGTCCACCGGCACCACCTGGCGGCCGAGCCGACCCGGCACGACTACTCGGACGCCACCCTCGTCGCCGAGCTGGTCGAGCACCCGCGGAAGCCGGGCCGGTACGGGCTGACCAACCGCTCGGCCGAGGACTGGACCGGCACCCGCTCCGACGGCACGAGCCAGCGGATCGCGCCCGGCCAGACGGTGCCGCTGCGCTCCGGCCTCGCGCTCGAACTCGCCGACGGCGCCCGGGCGGTGGTCCGGGCGCGCTGAGCGCGGGCCCGGGGGCCGGGCCGGTGCTCAGCCGCCGAGCAGTGCCATGATCCCCTGGACGAGCGCCATGCCGCCGCCGCCGACCGTCACGTACGGCTCGACGGCGGCGAGCGCGGTCCGCACCCGGCCCCGGTCGACGGCGCGCCCGTGGCTCTCGGCCTCGGCGAGTTCGTCGCGTACCGTCTCCGCCCGGGCCAGCGCCTCGGCGCCGGCGGCCTGTTCGCGCAGCAGGGCGACCAGCTGCTCGGCGAGCTCGCGGGCGGTGACCTGCTCGGCGGGCTGGTGGTAGTGGTGGTTGGTGACCCGGTTGTCGTTGCCGAAGGCGTTGCCGCTGACCGGCCCGTTGAAGTTGAAGGTGTTGCTCATGGAGCGGGAGTCCCCTTTCCCTGGGCCCACTGGCCCCCGGTGTTCTGGACGGCGTTCTGGGAGCCGAAGGCGTTCCCCTGCACGATCCCGTTGAAGTTGTACGTCGACGTCGTGTTGATGATCTGCTTCGTGGAGTCGAAGGACGCGCTGTCGATGTGATGGGCCTTCAGGAACCGTTCGGTGGCGACGAGGATGCCGCCCTGGAGGCGCTGGAGGTAGTCCTGGGCGTCGGCCGCGTCGCTGAAGAGCATCTGCGCGTCGTCCGCGATCCGTTCGCGGATGCTGTCGGTGGCGCCGTGGTCGTACAGCAGGTTCTTCCGGGCGATGTCCTTGCGGGCGCGCTCCAGGGCCTTCTCGCGGTGGCGGCGGCCGGTGCGGCGGGCGCCGTTGCGGGACCAGGAGCCGGAGAGGCAGCGCCACCAGATGCCGTGGGTGCCGCGCAGCAGCGTCCGGGTCCGGTCGGAGCCGTGGGCGGGGAGGGTGGTGACGGTGTAGTAGCGGGCGGCCGGCGGCGGGATGACGAAGACCATGACCTCCCAGGAGAGGCTGGGGTGGTGGAGCCGGGCCCGCATGTGGACGGAGACCACGACCCGGCCGCCGTCGCTGATCCGCTCCAGGCTCAGGTAGGTGCGCATGCCGGCGCCGGGCCGGATCAGACCGGTGCGGACCCGGTCGGGGGCGATCTGGGCGCGCGGCCGGCCGAGCGGCTGTTCGAGGAGTTCGTCGCCGAGGTAGGCGAGGTGGTCGCCGGAGACGTACAGCCGGTTCCGGGCGCGCAGGCCCTCCAGGCCGGAGATGTTCTCCATCTCGCGGGCGACGAAGGTGTGCAGGTCGACGGCGTCGAAGGGGACGACGGTGAGTTTCCGTCCCGGGTTCGCGGGGTCGTCGGCGGGCTGGGACACGTCGATGGGGTGCCAGACGACGTCCTTGAGCTTCGCGCCGTGGCCGACGAACGGGTCCCGGTGGGCGGCGCTCGCGGCGTACGGGAGGACGTTCGCCTTGGCGAGGGCCCGCAGCCGGTCCTCGGCCTCGGTCTCCACGGCCGGGACCTGCCGCTCGGGGCGGGTGTCCTCCTGGTGGGCGCGCTGGGCGGCCCGCCAGGAGGCGTCGAGGTCGCGGTGGGTGACCCACCAGCCGCCCGCCAGCGCGCCCACGGCGACGGCGGCGCCGGTCCAGCCGGCGAGCGGTCCGGCGGCGAGCCCGGCCAGGCCCAGTACGACCCCGGCCCAGAAGGCGGTGTAGAGCAGCGACAGGACCCGGTCACGGGCCTCGGCGCGCCGGACGGCGACCCGCGCGTGCCGGGCGAGCGCCACCAGGTTGATCCCCAGCGGCAGCCCGATGGCGGTCATCCGGTCGCCGGTGAGCTCCGCGTCCATGCGGTACGCGAACGCGTCGTCGAGGTGGACGTGCGCGCACAGCTTCCGCGTCACCGCGTCCTTGCGGTACGTGGGCAGCGGAGCTGATCGGCGTGCGGCCATACGGGTCCCCCTGATCCGTCACCGGACACCCTAGGGGGACCGCCGGGGCCGTGTCAGGCCCCTTCCGCGGGCTTCAGGCGGAGCGAGATCGAGTTGATGCAGTACCGCTGGTCGGTGGGGGTCGGGTAGCCCTCGCCCTCGAAGACGTGGCCCAGGTGGGAGCCGCAGCGGGCGCAGCGGACCTCCGTGCGGACCATGCCGTGGGAGGTGTCCGCGAGCAGTTCGACGGCGTCGCTGTCCTTCGGGTCGTAGAAGGACGGCCAGCCGCAGTGCGACTCGAACTTCTCGTGCGACGTGAACAGTTCGGCCCCGCAGGCGCGGCACGAGTAGACGCCCTCGGTCTTCGTGTCCGTGTACTCGCCGCGGAAGGCGGGCTCGGTGCCGGCCAGCCGGAGCACCTGGTACTCCGACGGGGTCAGCTGCGCCTGCCACTCCTCGTCGGTCTTCTCGACCTCGTACGCCATCGTGCGTCCACTCCCTCAGTTCGCCAGGCGGGCCAGGATCAGCGGACCGAGGTCCGTGACGTCGCCCGCGCCCATGGTCAGAACGAAGTCGCCGGGGCGGGCCATTCCCGCGATCACCCCGGGGACGGCGGTCTTGTCGTGGACCGGGGTGACGTCGGCGCCGGCCGCGCGGGCCGCGTCCAGGATGAGCTCGCTGGTGACGCCCGGGATCGGGTCCTCGCGGGCCGGGTAGATGTCGAGGACCACGGAGGCGTCGGCGAGGGCGAGGGCGTCGCCCATCTCCTTGCCGAGCTCCTGGGTGCGGGAGAAGAGGTGCGGCTGGAAGACGACGAGGAGGCGGGAGCCGGCGGCGGCGCCGCGCATGGCCTCCAGGTCGGCGGTCATCTCGGTCGGGTGGTGCGCGTAAGAGTCGATGACCTGGACGCCGGCGGCCTCGCCCTTGAGCTGGAGGCGGCGGCCGACGCCGGTGTAGGCGGTGAGGGCCTGGGCGAGGGCGGCCGGGTCGAGGCCCGCGCGGGCGCCGGCGGCGAGGGCGGCGGCGGCGTTGTGCGCGTAGTGGCGGCCGGGGACGGAGACGGTGAAGGTGTGCGCGGTGCCGTCGAGGGCGACGGTGACCTCGCTCTTCATCCCGTTCGGGACGATCTTCAGGATGCGGGCGTCGGCGTCCGCGTCCTCGCCGACCGTGACGATCTCCAGGTCCTCGCGTCCGGCGGCGGCGACGCGGCGGGCCAGCTCGCGGGCGCCGGCGTGCTCGCCGACGACGAGGGTGCCGCCGGGGCGGAGCTTCGCGGCGAACTTCTCGAAGGACTCGTAGATCTCGTCCATGGAGGCGTAGTTCGCGTGGTGGTCGAGCTCGACGTTGAGGACGATCGCGACCTGCGGGTCGTACTTCTGGAAGCTGCGGTCGCTCTCGTCGGCCTCGGCGACGAAGACCTCGCCGGCGCCGTGCCGGGCGTTGGTGCCGGGGCCCGCGAGGTCGCCGCCGATCGCGTACGAGGGGTCGGCGCCGAGCTCGGTGAGGGCGACGGCCAGCATCGAGGTGGTGGTGGTCTTGCCGTGGGTGCCGGCGACGGCGATCGCGGTCAGGCCGTCCATGAGGGAGGCGAGCGCGTCGGAGCGGTGCACGACGGGGACGCCCAGCTCGGCGGCGCGGACCAGCTCGGGGTTGTCGGCGCGGATGGCGCTGGAGACGACGACGGCGGAGGCGTCGTCGGCGAGGTGCTCGGCGGCGTGGCCGAGGTGCACGGTGACGCCGTGGGCGCGCAGGGCCTCGGCGGTCGGGGAGTCCTTGGCGTCGCTGCCGGCGACCTTGGCGCCGCGCTGGGCGAGGATCTTCGCGATGCCCGACATTCCGGCACCGCCGATGCCGATGAAGTGCGGCCGTTCCATGGCGGCAGGGATGGCGGGTGCCATGCGGTTCTCTCCCCGGGTGTGCGTACGACGTGACGGTCCCAGCCTAGTGGCTGGGACCGGGCGGGCCGGGAACGCGGCGCGCGTCCCCCGGCCCGCCCGGGCCCGGCCGCCCGCCGGCTACTCGCTGTGCGCGAACAGCTTCAGGACGGGCACGCCGACCTTGTGGCGGGCGCGGGAGGCCCAGTCGCGGTGGAAGAACTCCTCCACGTAGTGCGGGGCGGTCAGGACGATCACCTCGTCCGCCTCCGCCTCCTCGACGACGGCCTTCATCTTGTCGAGGGGGTGGTCCTCGACCACCTGTCCGACCGCTTCGCAGCCCGCCGCTCTGAGGGCCCGGAGCGAGTGCTCCAGGGCCAGCTCGGCGGGCTCGCGGGCCTCCTTCCCCTCCGGTTCGTCGCCTTCCCTGGCCGCCTCCTTGAGCTCGCCCATGGCGACGTCGTCGATGGCGCGCAGCAGGAGATCGGCCTGGTCACCGCGCGGCTGCATCAGCACGATGAAGGACACGGTCTCGTCGCCGTGCAGGGTGGTGACGAATTCCACGTCCACGGACGTCAGGGGCTTCTCGATCATCAGAACGCTTGTGAACACCTCAGGAGCCCTTCTGCGGAAACCATCCTTCCCCGTGATCACACGGGGACTGCGACTGTGATTGTGCCCAGCCGACGCTAAGCGGAACGGGAAATTCCGCCGATTGTCAGATCCGACGGTAGCGGCTGAAGAGGAAGCCGTCCTGCTCCAGCAGAGAAGCCAGCCCAAAGCGTGTCGGACGCGTGAGCGAGGGCCCGTGGGCGATGCGCTGGGCGTCCCCCGCCGTCATCGTCGGAGAGACCGTCAGACACAGCTCGTCGAGCACCCCGGCGGCGGTGAACTGGCCGAGCAGCCGGGGCCCGCCCTCGGTCAGCTGCCGCCGCAGCCCCCGCTCCGCGAGCAGGGCCACCGCCCGCGCCGGGTCCACCGCCGCCCCGTCGCCGGCGAGCAGCACCTCGGCCCCGGCGGCCCGCGCGGCCTCGATCCGGTCGGCCGGGGCGCCCGCGCCGGTGACGACCAGCGTCGGCACCAGCGGGGAGGTGAACAGGGGCAGCGCGAAGTCCAGGTCGAGCGAGGCGGTGACGACCGCGATCGCGGGGGCGGGCCCCTGCCCGGCCGCGGCCCGCCGCCCGGCGAACACCTCCCGCGCCCGGGCCGGCCGGTACCCCTCCAGACGGACCGTCTCCGCCCCCACCACCACGACGTCGGCGAGGCCCCGGAGGGTGCCGAAGATCCGCATGTCGGCCTCGGAGGAGAGCGGCTGCGAGCGGCCCTCGTGCTGGCCGGCCCCGTCGAGCGAGGAGACCATGTTGGCCCGCAGCCAGCGCTCCTCCCCCTCCGGATACGCGTAGGCGTCGGCCAGCTCGTCGAGGGACCACTCCCGGTCGGCGTCCGCGTCGCTGACCTGGGCCTTCGAGGCTGTCATGTCCGTCACAGGGAAGAGTTGGCGCATGCCCGCAGTCTGACACGCCCCTTACAGTGGGGAACTGTGTCGACCCGTGCCCTGAACGAAGCCGCCCCCGCAGCGGCGACCCCGCTCTCGCTGTGCGCGCGCGAGCCCCACGTCCCCGCCGACCGGCTGGTCGCGGAGATGGTCCCGCCGCCGCGCTTCGACGCGGTGCGCTTCGACACGTACCTCCCGGACCCGAACCAGCCCAGCCAGTCCGAGGCCGTCAAGGTCCTCTCCGCCTTCGCCGAGTCCCTCGGCGGCGCGCACGCGACCGGCGCCGGCAGGCGCCGCTGGTTCGCCCGCAGGCCCGCCGCCCCCGCCGCCCCGCGCGGCGTCTACCTCGACGGCGGCTATGGCGTCGGCAAGACCCACCTGCTCGCCTCGCTCTGGCACGCCACGCCCGCCGAGCCCGCGCTCAAGGCGTTCGGCACCTTCGTGGAGCTGACGAACCTGGTCGGCGCGCTCGGCTTCCAGAAGACCGTGCAGACGCTGAGCGGGCACCGCCTCCTGTGCATCGACGAGTTCGAACTGGACGACCCGGGCGACACCGTCCTCGTCTCCAGCCTGCTCGGCAAGCTCGTCGAGGCCGGCGTGGCGCTCGCCGCCACCTCGAACACGCTGCCGGGCAAGCTCGGCGAGGGCCGCTTCGCCGCCGCCGACTTCCTCCGCGAGATCCAGGGGCTCTCCGCGCACTTCCGGCCGCTGCGGATCGACGGCGAGGACTACCGCCACCGGGGCCTGCCCGAGGCCCCCGCGCCCCACTCCGATCAGGTCGTCACGGAGACCGCGTACCGCGTCCCGGGCGCCTCCCTGGACGACTTCCCGCACCTGCTCGGCCACCTGGCCAAGGTCCACCCGAGCCGGTACGGCGCCCTCACCGACGACCTGACGGCGGTCTGCCTCACCGACGTCGGCCCGATCCCGGACCAGTCGACCGCGCTGCGGCTCGTCGTCCTCGCCGACCGCCTCTACGACCGCGAGATACCGGTCCTCGCCTCCGGACTCCCGTTCGACCGGCTGTTCAGCGACGAGATGCTGAACGGCGGCTACCGCAAGAAGTACTTCCGGGCCATCTCCCGGCTCACGGCCCTGGCACGGGACGCAAAGGAGCTCGTGGCGCAGTAGGTTGGGGGCCATACCCGATCGAAAGGGAGCCACCATGGCCACCGTCCGTCACGCCCACACCGTCTGGCAGGGCGACCTCCTCAAGGGCTCCGGCGTCGTCACGCTCGACTCCTCCGGGCTCGGCTCGTACGACGTCTCCTGGCCGGCCCGCGCCGAGGAGCCGAACGGCAAGACCAGCCCCGAGGAGCTCATCGCCGCCGCGCACTCCTCCTGCTTCTCCATGGCCTTCTCCAACGGCCTGGCCAAGGCGGGCAACCCGCCCACCCGCCTGGAGACCAAGGCCGACGTCACGTTCCAGCCGGGCGAGGGCATCACCGGCATCCACCTCACCGTGCGCGGCGAGGTCCCGGGCCTGGACGCGGACCAGTTCCGGTCGCTCGCCGAGGACGCCAAGAAGAACTGCCCGGTCAGCCAGGCGCTCACCGGCACCACGATCACCCTGACGGCCGAGCTGGCCTGACCTTCCCTCACCTGCCGCCGCAGGGGTCGGAATTGCGCCATCCGAGGCGCCGTGGACCCGCGCCATGGCATCACGCGGACCCCCGCGTGGTACATCAAGCGGGTCCACACCTCTTCCGGCGGGAAGGCCCCCCATGGCAGTGACACGACGTCAGATCCTGGCCCGCACCGGCGCGTCCGTCGCCGGGATCGCCTTCACCGGCGCGCTGGCCGACCTCTTCGCCGGCTCCCCCGCCGAGGCCGCCCCGCGCGGCGGCTACGGCCCGCTGCTCCCCGACCCGGCCGGCCTGCTCGACCTCCCCGCCGGCTTCTCCTATCGGGTCCTCTCCCGCGAGGGCGACCCGCTCCGCTCCGGCGAGGGCCGGGTCCCCGGCCGCTGCGACGGCATGAGCGCGTTCGCCGGCCCGCGCGGCGGCGTCCGCCTCGTCCGCAACCACGAGAACCGGCCCGACGCGCCCCTCGCCGTCCCGCACACCCCCGGCCTGGTCTACGACCGGGGCGCCAGGGGCGGCTGCACCGTCCTCGGACTCGACGCGCACGGCGACCCGCTCCCGGGCGCGGCCGGCGAGCGCGTCGGCATCGCCGGCACCGCCGTCAACTGCGCGGGCGGCCCGACCCCCTGGGGCACCTGGCTGACCTGCGAGGAGACCGAGGACACGGCGGGCAGCAAGGGGTACGAGAAGGACCACGGCTTCGTCTTCGAGGTCGACCCGGCCGACCCGCACCGCACCGGGGCCGTCCCGCTCACCGCCCTCGGCCGCTTCGCGCACGAGGCCGTCGCCGTCGACCCGTACACCGGGATCGTCTACGAGACGGAGGACGCCTTCGAGCGCCCCTTCGGCCTCTTCTACCGCTTCCTCCCCGAGCGGCCGCTCGGCGGCACCGGCGCGCTGCGCGCGGGCGGCACCCTGGAGGCCCTGCGGGTGCCCGGCGTGCCCGACCTGTCGGTCGTGCAGGAGGCCGGGGCGGTCTTCCGGGGCGTCGAGTGGGTGCCGGTGCCGGACCCGCAGGCGACGTCGACGCCCATCCGGTTCCAGGACTTCGGGCCGGGCGGGATCACCCACGCGCAGAAGCTGGAGGGCTGCTACTGGGGCGGCCGGTGCGTGTACTTCGTCTCCTCCTTCGCCCGGACCTCCGACGGGTCCGGCGCCACCCACTTCGGGCAGGTGTGGAAGTACGACCCGCACCTGCGGCGGCTCACGCTCGCCGTCGTCTTCGGCCCCGACACCGACGTCCGGCTGCCCGGCGAGTCCCCCGACAACATCTGCCTGGCCCCCACCGGCGGCCTGATGGTCTGCGAGGACGGCGACGGCGCCCAGCACGTCTTCGGGGTGAGCCGGCAGGGCGAGGTGTACGCGGTCGCCCGCAACCGCCGCGACATCGGCGAGCCGGGCGCCCCCGAGTGGGGCGAGTTCGCGGGCGTCACCTTCTCCCCCGACGGCGAGACGATGTACGTGAACTGCTACACGCCCGGCACCACCTTCGCCGTCACCGGCCCCTGGCGCTGACGGACACCGGCGCGCTCGCGGCCCGGGCGCATCCGGCGCAGGATCGGGGGAAGGCGAGCGGCACGGCGGCGGAAGGGGCGCACGGTGGCGAAGAAGCACGGCGGGAAGAAGGACGAGGCGCCGGGGGACGGCACGTCGGGGGGCCGGACGCCGGAGGACCGGAGCGGGCCGGAGGGGTCGCTCGGCGCGGCGCTGCGGCTGCCGCCGGGCGAGCCCGTCGACCTGTCCGCGTACGACCCCCGGGCCACGCCCCGCACCCCGGACGGCGGCCCCGACCGCAAGGCCGCCGGGATCGCCGCCACCGCCGCCCTCGGCCCCCGGCTCGCCGACCTCCAGGAGCGGCTGTACGCGGCGAGCACGGCCGGCGACCGGCGGCGGCTGCTGCTGGTCCTCCAGGGCATGGACACCAGCGGCAAGGGCGGCACGGTCAAGCACGTCATCGGCCACTTCAACCCGTCCGGCTGCCGGATCCGCGCCTTCAAGGCGCCGACGCCGGAGGAGCGCGCCCACCCCTTCCTGTGGCGGGTCACCCGGTCGCTGCCGCTGCCGGGCGAGATCGGCATCTTCGACCGCTCGCACTACGAGGACGTGCTGATCGCCCGGGTCCGCGAACTGGTCCCGCGCGAGGAGGTGGAGCGGCGGTACGAGGAGATCGCCCGGTTCGAGCGCGCGCTCGCCGACGACGGGGTGACGGTCGTGAAGGTCTTCCTGCACCTGTCGTACGAGGAGCAGCGCAGCCGGCTCCTGGAGCGCCTGGACAACCCGGAGAAGCACTGGAAGTTCGACCCGTCCGACATCGAGGAGCGGATGCGCTGGCCCGCGTACCAGGAGGCGTACCAGCTGGCCATGGAGCGCTGCTCGGCGCCGGAGACGCCCTGGTACGTGGTCCCGGCGGACCGCAAGTGGTACCGGAACTGGGCGGTGAGCACGCTGCTGCTGGAGCACCTGGAGGCGATGGACCCGCAGTACCCGCCGGGCGGCTTCGACGTGGCGGAGTGCCGTCGGCGGCTGCTCGCGACCTGAGCGACCGGTCGCCGACGACCGGCGGGGGCGACCGGCGGGGGCGACCTGGGGGGGGCGACCGGCCGGGGGCGGCTGACGGCCTGACGGGTGACGTGGCGCGGCGCGCACCGGGGTCCGCCCCCTGAGCTTCACATGTGATCGGATAACTTCCGTTCGTGACCTTTTCTGTACGTAAAGTGGCGGCTCTCGGTCTGCTGGGCGCCGCCCTCGCCGGCTGCGGCGCGGGCGCCGGGACCCCCTCCCCGCCGTCCGCGCGCACGGCGACCGCCTCCCCCGCGACGACGGCGCCGCCGACCGCCGCCCCCGGCGCCCGGCCCGCGAAGCCGGCGCCGGCCGCACGGGCCGCCGTGCCGACGATGGCGGCCGGGCCCCAGGGCCGCACGCCCGTCTACGAGCGGCGGACCGGCGGCGGCGAGAAGGTCGTCGCGCTCACCTTCGACGCCGACATGACCGCCGACCAGGGCCCCCGGGCGGCGCGCGGCGAGCGCTTCGACAACCCCGGGCTCATCGCGACCCTGCGGCGGCTGAAGGTGGACGCGACGGTCTTCATGACCGGCCGCTGGGCGGAGGAGTACCCCGACCAGGCCCGGTCCATCGGCACCGACCCGCGCTTCGAGATCGCCAACCACTCCTACAGCCACTACGCCTTCGCCGAGCCCTGCTACGGCCTGCCGGCCGTCGCCGAGCCGGACATGGCGGCGGACGTGCAGCGCGCCTTCGACGCCTTCCGGGACGCCGGCGCCGTCAACGTCGTGCCGTACTTCCGCTTCCCCGGCGGCTGCTACGACGACACCGCGCTGCACGCCCTCGCCCCGGCCCGGGTCACGGCCGTGCAGTGGGACGTGGTCGGCGGGGACGCCTTCGCGAAGGACCCGGACGCGGTGGCGGAGCAGGTGCTCTCCGGCGTCCGCCCCGGCTCGCTGGTCGTCCTCCACTGCACCCGCAGCGCCGCCCCCGCCACCGAGCGGGCGATCCGCCGGATCGTCCCCGAACTCCGCGCCAGGGGCTACCGCTTCGTCAAGGTCTCCGAGCTGATGCGCGCGGGCTGAGCGGCCGGCCGGCCCGAGCCCGCCGGCCCGTTCAGCCCGCGCGGAGCGCCGCCAGCCGCGCGAGGTCGTCGCGGGCGGTCCTCCGCTCGTCGGCGGAGAGCGGCACGGCGCCGGCCCGCGCCAGCGCCGCCGCGGCCGTCTCCTCGTCGCCGCGCCGCCGGGCCACGTCCGCGCTCAGCACCAGGAGGCGCAGCAGCTCGACGGGGGCGGGGCGTTCGGTCCGCGGGCGGAGCGCCCGGTCGATGACCCGCGCGGCGGCGGCCAGGTCCTCCTTGGAGTCGGCGAGCAGGGTCGCGTGGTGGAGGGCGCGGGCGAAGGTGCCGACCGGCGCGGGGTCGTGGCGGACGTCGTCCGCGATCCGCTGCCCGACGCGGAGGCAGTTGCCGGCCGGGTCGGTGAGCAGGAACTGCCGCATCCCGTACGCCATGTCCCGGAGCGCCCCGAGGCGCGGCAGCCCCCGGACAGGGATCCGTCCGTACGTGTCCTTGAGCCCGGCGCGGAAGGCGGCGTACAGCGCGTCGACGTCGTCGGTGACGACGTAGCAGGTGCTCATCGAGGTGGCGGGGTCGTGGTGCCGCACCCCGAAGAACTGGAGTTCGAGGGCGCCGCGGGCGACGGCGGCGTAGGGGTTGGGGCTCTTCTGCAGGTAGGTGGTCTCGAATCCGAGGGCGGTGTAGAAGTCCAGGACGGGCTGGAGGGTGCGGCAGGGCAGGATCGGAACGGTTCGCTCGGCCATGCGCCCCAGACTACTCAAATTTGACTAGTGCGCCAGCGGTTCACGGGGAAGGGCCCGTGCGGGGCGCCGGGAGTCAGCCGGAGCAGGCGGTGCGCTCGGCCTCCCGCCACTCGCAGACCGGGCACAGCACGACGCCCTTGACCGACTCCGCGTACTCCGTCGGCTCCAGGCACAGCACGCACCGCGCGTACGGCCCCTCGGCCGCCTTCGGCGGGCGCGGCGCGGGCTCGGGGGTGCAGAAGGCACCGGATTCCGTGGTCATGCCACCGAGGCTACTCCCCGCCCGGGGCGCCGCGGCGGCGTCATTCCAGGCGCGCGGTCGCCCGGCAGGAGACCGCCGCCGCCCCGGCGGCGAGGAGCACGGCGGCGGCGCAGGCGGCCCACGGCGGGCGGGCCGCGCCCTCGGCGGCGACCAGGGCGGTGACCGCGTGCTTCGCCGGCGAGCCGGTGGTCACCAGGGCGAGCAGCGAGCCGAGGAGCAGCACGGCCACCGACCAGCCCGGGGGCCGCACGAACGGCCGGGAGGCGAGCGCTCCGACCGCCCCGCCGGTCAGCGCGCAGGCCGTGGTGGCCAGGAGCCCGGCGAGCAGGGCGGCCGGGCCGCTCGTCCCGGCGAGGCCGCCGGTGGCGGTCACCGCGCCCGCCGCGACCGCCCCGGCGAGCGCCGGCCAGCCGGCGCCGGTGACCAGCGCGGCGAGGTGCGCGCGGGACCGGCCCCCGGCCGCGGCGGCCACCGCCCGGGCGGCGGCCGGCTCCTGCGTCAGACAGATCCGCACCGTCCAGGCCGCGACCGGCAGCAGGCCGGCCGCCGCGATGCCGAGCGACCCGAGGACGGGGTCGCCGGGCCGGACGCCGACGGCGACCAGGGCCGCGTACGCGAGCAGCGGGGCCAGCCACCGCTGGGAGCGGAGGAGAAGGGCGGAGTGGTACCGCAGCAGCGCCGTCACGCCCGCTCCCCTTCCGCGCCGCCGGGCTCGACGCGGCGCACGTGCCAGGAGGCGGCCAGCAGCACGCGCAGCAGGTCGTCGGAGGCGGCGGCGTCCACGCGGAACAGCGTGCCGCCGGCCGTCGCGGCCCGGGTGGCCCCGCCGGGCAGCGGGTCGGGCAGCGGCAGCCCCCGGAGGCGACGACACGCACCACGCCCCGCGCCGCCGGCCGTACCACCGCCTGCTCCCCCGCCCCGACCCCGGCGGGTGCTGGAGCCCCCGGCTCCGCCCGCACCCGCCCGTCCTCGACGCGCAGGGTCGTGTCCGCCTCCCCCGCCAGCCGGCGCGGGTCGTGGTCGACGAAGAGGACCGCGGCGCCGGCCGCGACCCGCTCGCGCACCGCCCGGTCCAGCTCCGCGCGCGCCTCCGCGTCCAGGCCCGTCCACGCCTCGTCGAGGACGAGCAGCGCGGGCCCGGCGAGCAGCGCCTGCGCGACCGCCACCTTCTGCGCGCTGCCCTTCGACAGACCCGCGAGGGCCGTCCCGGCGTACGCGCCCGCCCCGAACCGCTCCAGCCACTCCCCCGCCCGGGCCCGGGCCTCCGCGCCGCCGAGGCCCTGGAGGCGGCCCAGGTGGACGAGGTAGCCGAGGGCGGTGAAGGGCAGGGCGGGCGGGAAGCGCTCGGGGACGTACGCGGTGCGGGCCGGGCGGCCGGTGATCCGGCCCTCGGCGGGGGCGTCGACCCCGGCGACCAGGCGCAGCAGCGTCGACTTGCCGGTGCCGTTCGCGCCGGTGGCCCGCACCAGCCGGCCGGGGGCCAGTTCCACGTCGACGCCGCGCAGCACCCACGGGCCGCGCGCGCCGTACCGGCGCCCGACCCCCGCGAGCCGTACGGGCCGCCGCTCCGCCACCGTCGTCGTCATGCCGCCGATCCTCGCCCGGCCGCCGCCCCGGCCACAAGATCGGACGGCGGCGACGGCCCGCGGGGCGGTGGCAGACTTGCCGGGTGAGCAGCAACGACACCGACCCGCGCACCGATCCCCGCGACGAGAAGCCGCAGTTCGTCCTCCCCTTGGTGGTGCGCATCGAGAAGGCCGCGCCGCCGTCCCGCACCGACGCCCTGGAGACCGCGGCGCGCGCCGTGCTCCGGCTCCTGACCGACGAGCGGGCGACCGGCGACGGGGAGTGGGCGCGGGCGGTCGCCGACTGGGAGGACGCCCGCATCCGCAAGGTCGTCCGGCGGGCGCGCGGCGCGGAGTGGCGGCGCGCCGGGGAGCTGCCGGGGCTCACCGAGACCGGCGAGGAGGCGGAGGTACGGGTCTTCCCGCCGATCCCGCTGGACGGCTGGCCCAAGGAGCTGGCCAAGCTCCAGGTCTCCGGCACCGACCTCGACGACCCGGCCGCGCCCTGCCCCGTCCCGGACGGCGCCGCCGTGCTGTGGTGCAACCCGGGGCTCGCCATGTCGGCCGGCAAGGCGATGGCGCAGGCCGGGCACGGCGCCCAGCTGCTGTGGTGGGCGCTGGACGGCGCCGCCCGCGCGGCCTGGCGGGAGGCCGGCTTCCCGCTCGCCGTCCGCACCGCCGCCGAGGCCGACTGGCCGGCGCTGACCACGAGCGGCCTCCCGGTCGTGCGGGACGCCGGCTTCACGGAGATCGCGCCGGGCAGCGCGACGGTCGTGTCGGCGTTCCCCGGTGTCCTGGAGGCGCCGGGGGCGCCGGTGGCCGGGAACCTCAAATGAAGCTCTGAACCTCCTCCCTCCGGGGTTCGACCGGTGCCGCCGGGGTCATCACGTGGGTGACTGAGGACCGAAGGAGGGGGACATGACGGAACTCGGCATCGGCATCGGCTGGCGTCCCGAGATCGCGGACGCGGTCGGGGAACTGCCCGTCGACTGGGTGGAGGTCGTCGCGGAGAACGTGTGCGCCGGCCATCTGCCCGAGGCGCTGACCCGGCTGCGGGCGCGCGGCGTCACGGTCGTCCCGCACGGGGTGTCGCTGGGGCTCGGCGGGGCGGACCGCCCCGACCCGGGGCGGCTGGCCGCGCTCGCGGAGAAGGCGGAGGCGCTGGGGGCGCCGCTCGTCACCGAGCACATCGCCTTCGTCCGGGCCGGCGGGCCGCTGACGGCGACCCCGGCGCTGGAGGCGGGGCACCTGCTGCCGGTCCCGCGCACCCGGGACGCCCTGGACGTGCTCTGCGAGAACGTGCGCATCGCGCAGGAGTCGCTGCCGGTGCCGCTGGCGCTGGAGAACATCGCCGCGCTGTTCTCGTGGCCGGACGACGAGCTGTCCGAGGGGCGGTTCCTGGCGGAGCTGGTGGAGCGCACGGGGGTGCGGCTCCTCGTCGACGTCGCCAACCTGCACACCAACCACCGCAACCGGGGCGAGGACCCGGCGAAGGCCCTCGCCGAACTGCCGGTGGAGGCCATCGCGTACGTGCACGTGGCCGGCGGCGTCGAACGGGACGGCGTCTGGCACGACACCCACGCCCACCCGGTCCCGGAGCCGGTCCTGGACATCCTCGCCGACCTCGCCGGCCGGATCGCCCCGCCGGGCGTCCTGCTGGAGCGGGACGACCACTTCCCGGCGGCCCCGGAACTCGCCGCCGAACTCGCCGCGATCCGCGGCACGCTGACGGCGGCCCGCCGCACCGCGCGCCCCGCCGTGCCCGCGGCACGGCACGGCGCCGGCGCCGCCGCCCTCCGCGCGGGCCGCCGCCTCGCCACGGGCACCCCGCTGCACATCGGCGCGGGCGCCCGCGTCTCGGGCGGCGCGATGCCGACGGGCCGGACGCCGTCCGGTGCGCCGGCGCCGACGGCCGTCCTGGCCCGGCCCGGGGCGGGATCCGCCGAGGCCGCCGCCGCGCCCGGGGACGGCGGCGAGCGGGTGCGGCAGCGGGTCGGGGTCGGGCAGGCGGCGCTGCTGTCCGCGCTGGTCGCGGGGACGCCGGTGCCGGAGGGGTTCGACGTACGGCGGATCGGGGTGCAGAGCCGGGCGCTCGCCGCCAAGCGGGCGTCCGTCGTGGCGCGGATCGCGCCGGAGCTGCCGGAGATCCTCGGCGACGGTTTCCGCCCCGCGTTCCTGGCGTACGCGCGCAGACGGCCCATGCCGGGCAGCTACCGGCGGGACGCGCTCGACTTCGTCGAGGGGCTGCTGCTGGACGGGGAGCGGCCCGAGCGGCGGGAGCTGACCCGCTGGTGGCGGGAGCGGGCCGAGGACCGGCCGCCGGGCCCGGGGTTCGTCGCGCGGGCGGCCCGGCGCGTGTTCGGGGGGCGGTGACCGGCATGGACCTGCTGCTCCTGGCGCTCCACCTGGCCGGCGCCGCCGTGCTCGTCCGGCTGTTCGTGCTGGCCCGCCGTGTGCGGCGCGGTCGCGGCGGACCGCTGCGGGACGTCTACGAGGCCGCGTTCCTCTCCGGCGGCCCGGGCCGGGTCGCCGACACGGTGCTCTCCACGATGCACCTGGACGGCCGGATCCACATCGGCGGCCCGGGGGTCGTCGCGGTCGTCCACCGGATCGCCCACGACCCGGTGGAGCAGGCGGTGCTCGACGTGCACGCGTCCGCCCCGAGCGGGTCCCTGCGGACGCTGCGCCTCGGGGTGATGACGCATCCGACGGTGCAGCGGATCGGCGACGCGCTCGCCGACCGGGGCCTGGTGAACCTGCCGGGTCCGCGGCGCGCCCTGCGGCGCTGGTGCGTCGGCCTGGCCGTGGGAGCCGTCCTGCTGTTCCCGCTCGGGATCGCGGTCACCATCGCCGAGTTCGCCATGGACGGGCCCGGCGTGCCGTTCGTCGCGAAGATCCTGCCGCTCTTCTTCGTCTGCTTCGTCACGGCGCTGATCTGCGGCACCGGCTACACCCGCCAGGCCAGCGCGGCGGGGCTCGCCGCGCTCGCCGCCTTCCGGGGCGCGTACGGGTACGGGGGGCCGAACAACGTCGCCCTCGGCGGCATCCCTGCGCTGCACGACCGGGAGCTGTGGGAGCGGCTGCGGGCCGCTGCCCGGCCCGACCGCCCGGTCCGCGGGAGCCGGGGCCGTACGGGATCGCGGTACTCCTCCGACACGACCGCCGCCACGGCGGTGGTGGTGTGGTGCGCGGGCGCGGCGACGGGCGGCGACGGCTGGGGCGCGGACTCCGGGCCGGGCGACTCGCCCTGGACGTCCTCGTCGTCGTCCTGCGGCTCGTCCTCGTCGTCCTGCGGCTCGTCCTCGTCGTCCTGCGGTTCGTCCTCGTCGTCCTCGTGCGGGGGCGGCGGGGGTTCGTCCTGCGGCGGGGGCGGAGGAGGCGGCGGAGGCTGAGCCGGCGCCGCGAGAAGTCTCAGGGGCTCTCAGGCGGAGAGAAGGGACGCCGGTGCGGCGCGCTCGCGCGCGCCGCACCCGGTGCCGGACCCGGTGTCGCTGGAGCGGCCGGCCATGGCGTGGCGGCCGTCTGATCTTCCGGGTCGAGGGGCGAACGCCCCGGCGTGGGGCCGGGACGCCACCAGGTCGTGGGCGGCCGTCAGGCCAGGCCCGCCACCAGGTCCGCGACGCTCTTGCGGCGGCCGGTGAAGAAGGGGACCTCCTCGCGGACGTGCATCCGCGCCTCGGAGCCGCGCAGGTGGCGCATGAGGTCGACGATGCGGTGCAGCTCGTCGGCCTCGAAGGCGAGCAGCCACTCGTAGTCGCCGAGCGAGAAGGAGGCGACCGTGTTGGCGCGGACGTCCGGGTAGCCGCGGGCCATCTTGCCGTGGTCGGCGAGCATCCGGCGGCGGTCCTCGTCCGGCAGCAGGTACCAGTCGTAGGAGCGGACGAAGGGGTAGACCGAGACGTAGTCGCGCGGGGTCTCGTCGGCGAGGAACGCCGGGATGTGCGACTTGTTGAACTCGGCGGGGCGGTGCAGCGCCATGTTCGACCAGACCGGCTCCAGGGCGCGCCCCAGCTTGGTCCGCCGGAAGAGGTTGTACGCCGTCTGGAGCTCGTCGCTCGTCTCGGCGTGCCACCAGATCATGACGTCGGCGTCGGCGCGCAGACCGGAGAGGTCGTACGTGCCGCGAACGGTGACGTCCTCCGCCGCCAGCTTGTCGAAGAGCTCCTGGACCTCGTCGGCGTAGCCGGCTCGGTCGGCGGGCAGGACGTCGCGCAGCTTGAAGACGGACCACAGGGTGTAGCGGATGACCTCGTTGAGGTCCTTCGCCTTCTTACCGGCGTTCGGGATCTTTTCGGGCGCACTCATACGCCTATTCTCGCCCGTCACGAGGAGTGCCCCGCACCGGGGTGCCCCGTTTCCGGCGTGGCGATGATCTCGTCGGCGAGGGCGTCGGCCGCGCGGTGCGCGGAGGCGACGCAGGCGGGGATGCCAACGCCGTCGTACGCGGCCCCGGCGAGGCGGAGTCCGGGCAGTCCGGCGAGGGCGGTGCGGGCGCGGGCGACCCGGTCCAGGTGCCCGACGGGGTACTGCGGCAGGCCGCCGGTCCAGCGGGTGACGGTGGTGGCGACGGGGCGGGCGGCGAGCCCGGTGGCGGCGCCGAGGTCCTTCAGGGAGGCGGCGACCAGGTCCTCGTCGTCGCGGTGCAGCCAGGTCTCCTCGCCGTGCCGGCCGACGGAGGTGCGGAGCACGAAGAGGTCGGGGGCGGCCTCGCCGACCCAGCGCCACTTCTGGCTGGAGAAGGTGGACGCCTTGATGGTGTGCCCGTCGACGGGCGGCACGAGGAAGCCGGAGCCGGGCAGTTCCGGCAGGTCCGCGCGGCGGAAGGCGAGCGTCACCAGGGCCATGGAGGCGTACGCGATCGCGTCGAGGAGCGCGGCGGCCTCGGGGGCGTGCGCGGCGAGGAGCCGGGCGGCGGCGGGCGCGGGGGCGGCGAGGACGACGGCGTCCGCGTCGAGGGTCCGCTCCGGGGTGACGACCCGCCAGCCGGTCCCGGCGCGGTGCAGCGCGGTCGCGGGGGTGCCGGTGAGGATGGTGCCGCCGGCGGCGCGGACGGCGTCGGCGACGGCGCCGGGGAGGGTGCCGACGCCGCCGTCGAGGCCGGCGAAGGCGGAGCCGCCGAGGCCGGTGGCGGCGCCCGCGGCGTCGGCGGGGACGGCGGCGCCGGCGGCCTGGACGGCGCGGACGGCGGCGGTGAGGGTGGGGTGGCGGCGGGCGGCCTCGAAGAGGGCGGGGACGGCGGCCCGCATCGAGATGCGGTAGGCGTCGCCGGCGTAGACGCCGCCGAGGAGGGGTTCGACGAGCCGGTCGACGACCTCGCGGCCCATGCGCTCGGCGACGTACGCGCCGATGGCGGTGTCGTCGCCGAGGTCGGTGGGCGGCAGCTCCAGGTCCCGGCCGATCCGCTCCAGGGCCTCCGCGGAGAGCAGCCCCGCCACGGCCCCGGCGTTGCCGGGGACGCCCATGACGTGGCCCTTGGGCATGGGGACGAGCCGGCCGCGGGACCAGACGGAGGCGGTGGTGGTGGCGGGGGCCTGGAGGCGGTCGCCGAGGCCCACGGACTCGGCGAGGGCGACGGCCTCGGGGCGGCGGGCCAGCAGCGACTCGGCGCCGAGGTCCACGGGGGCGCCGGCGATCTCGCCCGCGAGCAGCTTGCCGCCGAGCCGTCCGCCGGCCTCCAGGAGGGTCACGCGCGCTCCGGCGGCGAGGAGCCGGCGGGCGGCGGCGAGGCCGGTGATGCCGCCGCCGACGACGATGGCGTGAGGTCCGGCGTGGGGTCCCGTGGTGTCCGCGTTCATGGGACCACTCTCTCAAATCGCCCCTCCGGCCCCGTTCCGAGGCCGGAACGTGACCGCATCGCTACCGGCGATCCCGAACCCGCGGCGGACGCCGCACGTCCTAGGGACATCCATTCCGGCGACCCTGGGGGGCTCGGTGCGCAGAGACGTCCGTACGAGAAGAACGACGGGAACGGGAGCCAGGGCGGCCGCGGCGCTGCTGCTCGCCGTCTCGCTGGCGCTGACGGCGGGCTGCGCCGGCGGGACGTCGGGCGCGGACGGCGAGGCGAAGGGGGCCGCGGCGGCCGGCGAGGTCGACCGCGGGCCGGACGGGACGACGGGCGGCTCCGGCGGCGCGGCGGCGGACGGGAAGGCGAACGGGAAGCCGGCCGCGGCCCGGCCGGCGGCGCAGCACCTGATCCGCACGGCCTCGCTGTCGGTGGAGGTCGAGCGGGTCGCGGAGGCCGCCGACCGGGCGCGGGCGGTGGTGGCGGCGGCGGGCGGCCGGGTGGAGTCGGAGTCCACCGAGCGCGTCGACGAGCGGTACGCCCACTCCACGCTCGTGCTGCGGGTGCCGCAGGACCGCTACGACCGGGTCCTCGCCGACCTGGCCGGCACCGGACGGCTGCTGTCCCGCGAGGCGAAGGCGGAGGACGTCACCGACCAGGTCGTGGACGTGGAGAGCCGGATCGCCACCCAGCGGGCGAGCGTGGCACGGGTGCGGGGGCTGATGGACAGGGCCGAGCGGCTGGCGGACGTGGTCACGCTGGAGGGCGAGCTGAGCCGGCGGCAGGCGGAGCTGGAGGCGCTGCTGGCGCGGCAGAAGTCGCTGGAGGACCGGACCTCGCTGGCGACGATCACCCTCGCCCTCAGCGAGGAGGAGCGGGTCACCGTCGAGGACGAGCGGACCGGCGACGACCGCCCGGCCGTCGGCGACGCCCTGGCGGGCGGCTGGAACGCGCTGGTCGCCGTCGTCGCGTGGACGCTGGTGGTGCTCGCCGCGCTCGCGCCGTGGCTGGTGGTCGCGGTGGCGGCGTACGCGGTGTGGCGGTGGGGCGTCCGCCCGCGCCGCCGGGCACGCGCCGCCGCCCCGGAGCCTGCGCCGGTGCCCGCGCCCGCCGCCGTACCGGCCCGGCCGGAGGCGGCGGCGGAACCGGCCGGAGAAGGACCGGACGGGGCGGGTTCGGCGCCGTAGCGTGGGCGCATGAGCGAACGACTGGTGGTCATCGGGGGCGACGCGGCGGGCATGTCCGCCGCGTCGCAGGCGCGCAGGCTCAAGGGGCCGGAGGAACTGGAGATCACGGCCTTCGAACGGGGCCGGTTCTCGTCGTACTCGGCCTGCGGGATCCCGTACTGGGTCGGCGGGGACGTCTCGGGGCGCGGGGAGCTGATCGCCCGCTCCCCCGAGGAGCACCGGGAGCGCGGGATCGACCTGCGGACCCGGACCGAGGTGACGGAGATCGACCTCGCCGGACAGCGGGTTCTGGCCAGGGACCTGGAGTCGGGTACGGAGGCGTGGACGGGCTTCGACAAGCTGGTGATCGCGACCGGCGCGCGCCCGGCCCGCCCGCCGCTGCCGGGGATCGACGCGCCGGGCGTGCACGGGGTGCAGACCCTGGAGGACGGGCAGGCGCTGCTGGACGCGCTCGCGGCGGCGGAGGGGCGGCGGGCGGTCGTCGTCGGCGCCGGGTACATCGGTGTGGAGATGGCCGAGGCGCTGCTGAACCGGGGCTACGAGGTGACGGTCCTGAACCGGGGCGAGCAGCCGATGGCGACGCTCGACCCGGACATGGGGCGGCTGGTGCACACGGCGATGGACGGCCTGGGGATCCGGACGGTCGGCTCGGCGGCGGTGACGAAGATCCTCACCGGTGACGACGGCCGGGTCCGGGCGGTGGCGACGGAGTCGGACGAGTATCCGGCGGACGTGGTGGTGCTCGGTACGGGCGTGGTGCCGGAGACGTCGCTGGCGGAGGCGGCGGGGCTGCCGCTCGGGGCGCACGGCGGGCTGCTGACCGACCTGGCGATGCGGGTGCGGGGGCAGGAGAACGTGTGGGCGGGCGGGGACTGCGTGGAGGTCCTCGACCTGGTGTCGGGCCGGGAGCGGCACGTGCCGCTGGGCACCCACGCGAACAAGCAGGGCCAGGTGATCGGCTCGAACGTCGGCGGCGGCTACGCGACCTTCCCGGGGGTGGTGGGGACGGCGGTGTCGAAGGTCTGCGACCTGGAGATCGCGCGCACCGGGCTGCGGGAGAAGGACGCGCGGGCGGTGGGGCTGCGGTACGTGACGGCGACGGTGGAGTCGACGAGCCGGGCCGGCTACTACCCGGGGGCGGCGCCGATGACGGTGAAGATGCTGGCCGAGCGGCGCACCGGGCGGCTGCTCGGGGTGCAGATCGTGGGCCGGGAGGGCGCGGCGAAGCGGGTGGACGTGGCGGCGGTGGCGCTGACGGCCCGGATGACGGTGGAGGAGATGACGGCGCTCGACCTGGGGTACGCGCCGCCGTTCTCGCCGGTGTGGGATCCGGTGCTGGTCGCGGCGCGGAAGGCGGTGGCGGCGGTGCGGGCGGCCGGATGACCCGGGCGCGCGGCGTCACGCACGGGTGACGCGGTCGCGGCCCGGGCCCCGGAGCCGGCGTCCGTCACCGGCGGGCACGGGCGGCCCGCCGGTCGGCCGCGCGGGCCGGCCGGCCGTCGCCGCCCGCCGCGCGGGCGGTCCGCCTCAGCGGGCCGTCCGCGTGTGCACGTACTCGACCAGGCGCGTCAGGGCGTCCGGGTCCATGGCCGGCATGACGCCGTGGCCCAGGTTGAAGACGTGGCCCTCCAGGTCCTTCGCGGCGGCCAGCACCTCGTCGGTCTTGGCCTCGACGACGTCGGTGGACGCGAAGAGGACGGCCGGGTCGAGGTTGCCCTGGAGCGCCTTGCCGGGGCCGACGCGGCGGGCGGCCTCGTCGAGCGGGACGCGCCAGTCGACGCCGACGACGTCCGCGCCGGCCTCGCCCATGAGGCTCAGCAGCTCGCCGGTGCCGACGCCGAAGTGGATGCGGGGGACGCCGTACCCGGCGACCGCGTCGAAGACCTTCGCGGAGGCGGGCACGACCGAGCGGCGGTAGTCGGCGGGGGCGAGCGCGCCGACCCAGGAGTCGAAGAGCTGGATCGCGGAGGCGCCGGCCTCGATCTGCACCTTCAGGAAGGCGGAGGTGATCCCGGCGAGGCGGTCGAGCAGGTCGGCCCAGAGCTGCGGGTCGCCGTACATGAGCGCCTTGGTGTGCTCGTGGCTGCGGGAGGGGCCGCCCTCGACGAGGTAGCTCGCGAGGGTGAAGGGCGCGCCGGCGAAGCCGATCAGCGGGGTGTCGCCCAGCTCCTCGGTGAGCATGCCGATGGCCTCGGTGACGTACCGGACGTCGTCGGGGGTGAGGTCGCGCAGCCGGTCGAGGTCGGCGCGGGTGCGAATCGGCTCGGCGACGACGGGGCCCACGCCGGGCTTGATGTCGAGGTCGACGCCGATGGCCTTGAGCGGGACGACGATGTCGCTGAAGAAGATGGCGGCGTCGACCTGGTGCCGGCGGACGGGCTGGAGCGTGATCTCCTTGACCAGCTCGGGCCGCATGCAGGACTCCAGCATGGGGATGCCCTCGCGGACCTTCAGGTACTCGGGGAGCGAGCGGCCCGCCTGACGCATGAACCAGACCGGGGTGTGCGGCACGGGCTCGCGCCGGCACGCCTTGAGGAACGCGGAGTCGTACGTCCGCGACTGCTGCTTCGTCTGCTGGCCCGTCGGGCTGTCCATGGCACTCACGCCCAAATCTTCGCATGTGGCCGGAAGCCGCTCGTGCCGGGCGGGTGTCCCTCCCCGCATGGCGGCCCCGTTCCGCCTACTCTTCCCCGCATGGCTGCGGCTCAGGGACATTTTTCCGATCATTCCGACGGCATTCGAGGGACGGGCGACAAGGCGGACAGTACGGCGGGGACCCCGGTGCCGGCGGCGTTCCGGAGGGCGGTGGACGCCCTGCGGACGGCCCGGCTGCGGTCCGAGATGGAGGTCGAGCCGACCCGCCCGCCGCAGCGGCTCGCGCCGTACGCGTACGCGGTGGAGGCGGCGGTCGTCGACGGCGAGGAGGACCTCGCGGACGGGCGGCTGGTGCTGCTGCACGACCCGGCGGGCCACGAGGCGTGGAAGGGCACCTTCCGGCTGGTGACGCTGGTGCGGGCGGAGCTGGAGCCGGAGATGGCGGCGGACCCGCTGCTGCCCGAGGTGTGCTGGTCGTGGCTGACCGGGGCGCTGGACGCGCGCGGTCTGGCGTACGGGGAGGCGGGCGGGACGGTGACCATGGCCGGCTCGCACTACTTCGGGGGGCTCGCGGAGCGCCGGCCGGCCACCCAGATCGAGATCCGGGCGTCGTGGACGCCGCGGGAGGGCCTGGGCGGGGTGCCGGACACGGCGGCGCACCTGGCGGCCTGGTCGGACCTGCTGTGCCAGATCGCCGGCCTGCCGCCCGCCCCGGCCGACCCGCCGGGGCCGACCGGGCCGACGGGTCCGGCGGGGACGGTGTCGGGGGCGGGGGTCGTCTCGCTGCCGCAGCGCCGGGGTCCGCAGGGGGCCTGAGCGGTCCGGACGGAGGTGCGCCGGGGGCCCTTCGGGGCCCCTTCCCGCGTTCGTACAGGGGTCCCCCGTGGGGGTGAGGGAACGGGCGCCGCTCGTAGGATGATCGATCGCGCGTCCGAATTGCCCCAATTGTTACTCACTAAATCGTGATCTTTCCCTAAAGGCGGGCGGCCCTGCTGCCGAAGGATTCCTTGACCCCTTCAGAGCACGGGTTCGCCCCCGGCTTCTTCCCCGAGCCGGCTCCGTCCCGCCCCTTCCCCCCAGGAGGCCGAGTGTCCGTTCTGCTCGAGCAGCCCGCTAGCCTGGTCGCCTACCGCCCGAACAAGCCGACCGCCATGGTCGTCGTGGCCGACCCGCGCGTCCGCTCCACCGTCACCCGCCACCTGTGGGCGCTCGGCGTACGCGACGTGATCGAGGCGTCGTCCATCGCGGAGGCCCGTCCCCGCGTCGGCAACCCGCGCGACATCTGCGTGGCCGACGTCCACCTTCCCGACGGCAGCGGCCTCACCCTGCTGTCCGAGACCCGCGCCGCCGGCTGGCCCAACGGCCTCGCCCTCTCGGCCGCCGACGACATCGGCGCGGTCCGCAACGCGCTCGCCGGCGGCGTGAAGGGTTACGTCGTCACCGGCACGCGCACCAACATCGGCCACCCGACCCGCCCCGGCGCCGCGCCCATCGGCGCCGCGGCGGCCCGGCTCGGCCACCGCCGCCCCCCGGGTGCCCCGAGCCACCCGGGCGGCTACCGCGAGCTCTCCGGCCGCGAGGTCGAGGTGCTCCGCCTGGTCGCCGAGGGCCAGTCCAACAAGGCCATCGGCGTCTCCATGGGCCTCTCCGCCCTCACCGTGAAGAGCCACCTCGCCCGGATCGCCCGCAAGCTGGGCACCGGCGACCGGGCCGGCATGGTCGCCGTGGCCCTGCGGACCGGGATCATCCACTGACCCGGGCATGACGGAGACCCGGCGCCTGCCGACGGAACGTTCCGTCGGCAGGCGCTTGCCGTCGGCGGATACCCTTGACAGGTGACCGACGCCCAAGAGACCGCAGCAGACACCGCACTGCGCACCACCGGGGGCGGCCCCCCGGACGACGACGTCCCTGCGAATGGGCTTCCGATCCCGTTGCTGGAGCCCCGGGAGGGCATCCCGCCGGTCGTCGCGAGCGAGGACGCCCTCGCCGACGTGATCGCCGCCTTCGCCGCCGGCCGCGGGCCGGTCGCCGTCGACGCCGAGCGCGCCTCCGGCTACCGCTACGGCCAGCGCGCCTACCTCGTCCAGCTCCGCCGCGAGGGCGCCGGGACCGCGCTCATCGACCCGGTCGGCTGCCCCGACCTCTCCGCCCTCGGCACCGCCCTCGACGGCGCCGAGTGGATCCTGCACGCGGCCACCCAGGACCTCCCCTGCCTCCGCGACATAGGCATGCGCCCCTCCTCCCTCTTCGACACCGAGCTGGCCGGCCGGCTCGCCGGCTTCCCGCGCGTCGGCCTCGGCGCGATGGTCGAGTCCGTCCTCGGCTACGCCCTGGAGAAGGGACACTCGGCGGTCGACTGGTCCACCCGCCCGCTCCCCGAGCCCTGGCTGCGCTACGCGGCCCTCGACGTCGAGCTGCTGATCGACCTGCGCGACGCGCTGGAGAAGGAGCTGGACCGGCAGGGGAAGCTCGACTGGGCCCGCGAGGAGTTCGAGGCCATCGCCGCCGCCCCGCCCGCCCCGCCGCGCAAGGACCCCTGGCGCCGCACCTCCGGCATGCACAAGGTGCGCCGCCGCCGTCAGATGGCGGTCGTCCGCGAGCTGTGGACGGCCCGCGACCGGGTCGCCCAGCGCCGCGACGTCTCCCCCGGCAAGGTGCTGAGCGACGCGGCGATCGTCGAGGCGGCGCTGGCCGTCCCGGTGAACGTCGCCGCGCTCACCGCGCTGCCCGGCTTCGGCCACCGGATGGGCCGGCGCCAGCTGGAGCAGTGGCAGGCGGCCGTGGACCGGGCCCGCGCCCTCCCGGAGAACGAGCTCCCGCAGCCGGGCGCCCAGATCGCCGGCCCGCCCCCGCCGCGCGCCTGGGCCGACAAGGACCCGGCCGCCGCCGCCCGCCTCGCCGCCGCCCGGGCCGGTGTCACGGCCCTCGCCGAGGAGCTGCACCTCCCGCAGGAGAACCTGATCACCCCGGACACCGTCCGCCGCATCTGCTGGGAGCCCCCGGCCCCGGTCACCCCGGACACGGTCGCCGCCGCCCTCACCGCGTACGGCGCCCGCGCCTGGCAGGTGGGCCTGGTCACCCCCCTCCTGACCGAAGCCCTGACGGCCCGGGCCTGAACCGGTGACCCGACCCGTACCGAAGCCCTCGGCGCCTTGGCGGCGCCGGGGGCTTCGGCGTGTCCGGGGTGTGACCTTCGCCGCTTGGGCCTCAGGGGGTGGGCAGCTTGGTTACCCACAAGTAGCATGGGGGAAGCAAGCGCACGCTTAGTGGTGCGCCGCAGCAGTGCCGTCCCGCACCTGGAGGAGAGCCATCGTGCCTCGTACCGTCAGGGACGTCGTCTTCGTCGACGGCGTCCGCACCCCGTTCGGCAAGGCGGGCCCGAAGGGCATCTACCACGAGACCCGCGCCGACGACCTCGTCGTGAAGGCCATCCGGGAGCTGCTGCGCCGCAACCCGGCCCTCGACCCGGCGAAGATCGACGAGGTCGCGATCGCCGCGACCACCCAGATCGGCGACCAGGGCCTCACCCTCGGCCGGACCGCCGGCATCCTGGCCGGGCTGCCGCAGTCGGTGCCCGGCTACTCCATCGACCGCATGTGCGCCGGTGCGCTCACGGCCGTGACGAGCGTCGCCGGCTCCATCGCCTTCGGCGCGTACGACGCCGTCATCGCCGGCGGTGTCGAGCACATGGGCCGCCACCCCATGGGCGAGGGCGTCGACCCGAACCCGCGGTTCGTCAGCGAGAAGCTGGTCGACGAGTCCGCCCTCTTCATGGGCATGACCGCCGAGAACCTGCACGACCGCTACCCGCACATCACCAAGCGCCGCGCCGACGAGTACGCGGTGCGCTCGCAGGAGAAGGCCGCCAAGGCGTACGCCGACGGCAAGATCCAGCAGGACCTGGTGCCGATCTCGGTGCGCCGCACCGACGCCTCCACCGGCGAGACCGGCTGGGGCCTGGTCACCGCCGACGAGCCGATGCGCCCGGGCACCACCCTGGAGTCGCTGGAGGGCCTGAAGACGCCGTTCCGCGTCCACGGCAACGTCACCGCGGGCAACGCGGCCGGCCTGAACGACGGCGCCACCGCCTCGATCATCGCCTCCGAGGAGTTCGCCCGCGAGAACGGCCTCCCGGTCAAGATGCGCCTCGTCTCGTACGCCTTCGCCGGCGTCGAGCCGGAGGTCATGGGCTACGGCCCGATCCCGGCCACCGAGAAGGCCCTGGCCAAGGCCGGTCTGACGATCGGCGACATCGACCTCTTCGAGATCAACGAGGCGTTCGCCGTCCAGGTCCTCGCCTTCCTCGACCACTACGGCATCGCCGACGACGACGCCCGCGTCAACCAGTACGGCGGCGCCATCGCGTTCGGCCACCCGCTGGCCTCCTCCGGCGTCCGCCTGATGACGCAGCTGGCCCGCCAGTTCGAGGAGCAGCCCGAGGTCCGCTACGGCCTCACCACCATGTGCGTCGGCTTCGGCATGGGCGCGACGGTCATCTGGGAGAACCCCCACTGGGAGGGCAAGTGAGCACCACCGCCGAGCTTCTGAAGGGCGCCGCCGCGCTCTTCCCGGACGAGGTCGTCACCCAGGCCCACGTACGGCACTTCGAACTCCCGGCGAACGCCGGCCGGTTCGCGCTGATCACGCTGGACAACGGCTTCGACCACACCAAGCCGACCACCTTCGGCCCGCAGTCGCTGGCCAACCTGAACGCGGCGATCGACCAGGTCGAGGCCGAGGCCGCGAACGGTGAGATCGCCGGCGTCGGCATCACCGGCAAGCCGTTCATCTTCGCCGTCGGCGCCGACCTCAAGGGCGTCGAGCTGCTGAAGCAGCACGACGAGGCGCTCGCCATCGGCAAGGGCGGCCACGACGTCTTCAAGCGCCTCTCCGCGCTCGCCGTGCCGACCTTCGCGTACTACAACGGCGCGGCCATGGGCGGCGGCGTCGAGGTCGGCCTGCACTGCACCTACCGCACCGTGTCGAAGGCCCTCCCGGCCTTCTCGCTCCCCGAGGTCTTCCTCGGCCTGGTGCCCGGCTGGGGCGGCTGCGCGATCCTCCCGAACCTGATCGGCGCCGAGAAGGCCGTCCAGGTCATCATCGAGAACTCGCTGAACCAGAACCGCCAGCTCAAGGGCAAGCAGGTCTTCGAGCTCGGCATCGCCGACGCGATCTTCGAGGGCGCCGACTTCCTGGAGCGGTCGCTCGTCTGGACCGCCGACGTCCTCAACGGCACCGTCACCGTCGAGCGCCCGGAGATCGACCGGGGCGAGGGCTGGGACGCCGCCGTCGCCAAGGGCCGCGCGATCGCCGACTCCAAGGTGCACGGTGCCGCCCCGGCCGCCTACCGCGCCCTCGACATCATCGAGGCCGCCAAGGACGGCGACCTGCAGAAGGGCTTCGACGCCGAGGACCAGGCCCTCGCTGACCTGATCATGGGCGGCGAGCTCCGCTCCGGCATCTACGCCTTCAACCTGGTGCAGAAGCGCGGCAAGCGCCCCGCCGGCGCCCCGGACAAGAACCTGGCCCGCCCGGTCACCAAGGTCGGCGTCGTCGGCGCCGGTCTGATGGCCTCCCAGCTGGCCCTGCTCTTCCTGCGCCGCCTGGAGGTGCCGGTCGTCCTGACCGACATCGACCAGGAGCGCGTCGACAAGGGCGTGGGCTACGTCCACGGCGAGATCGAGAAGCTGCTCGGCAAGGGCCGGATCAACCAGGACAAGGCCAACCGCCTCAAGGGCCTGGTCTCCGGCGTCCTCGACAAGGCCGAGGGCTTCGCGGACGCGGACTTCATCATCGAGGCCGTGTTCGAGGAGATGTCCGTCAAGCAGAAGGTGTTCGCGGAGGTCGAGGCGGTCGCCCCGGCGCACGCGATCCTCGCCACCAACACCTCCTCGCTGTCGGTCTCCGAGATGGCCTCGAAGCTCCAGCACCCGGAGCGTGTGGTCGGCTTCCACTTCTTCAACCCGGTCGCCGTCCTGCCGCTGCTGGAGATCGTCAAGGGCGAGCGGACCGACGACGCCTCCCTCGCCACCGCCTTCGGCGTGGCGAAGAAGCTGAAGAAGACCGCGGTCCTCACCAAGGACGCCCCGGCGTTCGTCGTGAACCGCATCCTCACCCGCTTCATGGGCGAGATCCAGAACGTCATCGACGAGGGCACCCCCGTCGAGACGGCGGAGAAGGCGGTCGAGCCGCTCGGCCTGCCGATGTCCCCGCTGGTCCTCCTGGAGCTCGTGGGCCCGGCCATCGGCCTGCACGTCTCCGAGACCCTGAACCGCGCCTTCCCGGACCGCTTCACGGTCTCCCCCAACCTGAAGGCGGTCGTCGAGGCCGGCAAGCGCGGCTTCTACGTCTACAAGCCGGAGAACGGCTTCAAGCCGGAGCTCGACCCCGAGGTCGCCGCGCTGCTGAAGCAGGGCGACACCGTCCTCACCGAGCAGCAGGTCCGCGACCGCGTCCTCGACGCGGTGGCGCAGGAGATCGGCATCATGCTGGAGGAGGGTGTCGTCGCCGAGGCGCAGGACATCGACCTCTGCCTGATCACCGGTGCCGGCTGGCCCTTCCACCTGGGCGGCATCACGCCGTACCTGGACCGCGAGGGCGTCTCCGAGCGCGTCAACGGCAAGCGGTTCCTCCCGCAGGGCGTGGCGAGCGTCCCCGCGTGACCCGTGTGAGCCCGTGAGAAGGGGCCGGTGGCAGTCGCCACCGGCCCCTTCTTCCGTACCGAAGCTCTACAGCCGCGTCCAGGGCGCCAGCGCCAGGCCCGGCTCCGCCTTCTGCCGGGTGACGACCACCCCGCCGTCGGCGGCCAGCGCCGCCACCGCCGCCGCGCCGCCGGCGTCGGCCGTCAGGGTCGGCGGGCCGAGCACGGGCGGGCCGGACGGGGTCCAGTGCAGGCCGGTGTCCTCCTGCTCCGTGAGGTACGCCGCCAGCGCCGCGCCGCCCTTCTCGTCGCACTGGGAGAGCAGGGTGCAGTCGTAGCCGTCGATCACGCAGCGCCCGGCGTTCAGCGGGCCGTCGCCGATCGCGTCGGCGAACGGGGTCGGCTCCAGGCCGCGGCCCGGGGACCAGGCCCGGATCTTCCCCTCGCCGTCGGCGTAGAAGAGCGTCACGTGCCCGGAGGCGCCGGTGACCGCGGCGAGGGTGCCCTGGACGACCGGGGTGGCGAGCAGCGGCTCCAGGACGGGCTTGGCGCCCTGCTCCTTCTGCACGTACCGCAGCAGCCCGCGGTCGGTGGCCGTGTACAGCTCGACGAGGCCGTCGCCGTTCACCGCGGCCACCGGATTCCGGTCGGTACGGCCGCCCTTCAGGTCCCACCAGGGGTGCCAGCCGCCGGCGTCCTTCTGGACCCGGGCGCTCACGCCGCCGCCGCGGTTGCGGACGAAGACGTGGAGGCGGCCCTTGGCGTCCACCGCGACCGCCGGGTTGCCGTACCACTCGGCCTTGCCGTTGGCGTTGCCGACGGACTTCCACTCGACGTTGGGGCGGCCGGTCTGGAACTGGACGCTGTGCACCAGCTCGACGTGGTCCTCGCCGGCCTCCGCGCCGGTGTCGGTGGGCCGCAGGCCGATCAGGTGCACATAGCGGTCGGGGCCCTGCGCGGCGGCCAGGAAGGGCAGCAGACCGCCGCCGCCGAGGTTCTCGGGGCCGGTGAACCGGCCGTCGGCGCCCTCGGTCCAGCGGACCACCTCGCCGTCCCGGGGGACGTACACGCTGAAGCGTCCTTCGGCGCCCCGGGCCAGCCAGCCGCCGTGCATTCTGGGCGCGCGCGGGGAGCCGTGGGAGGGGTCTGCGGGGGCCTGGGGTCGGTTCACCATGGGGGGATCCAGCGCTCCGGGTCGAGTGGGGTCGGGTTCCCACCGACTGTATCGGCCCGGCCCGGCCGCCCACCGCGCGCCCGCTGGTAGTCGGCCGGTGCTGCGGCGCGTACGGGGCTAGTACAGGGCGTCCTTGCCCTGCCGGCCCAACCGGCTGTGTCCGCGCCCGTACAGGAAGTACACGACGACGCCGATCGCCATCCAGACCGCGAAGCGGAACCAGGTCTCGCCCGGCAGGTTGAGCATCAGCCAGAGCGAGGCGGCGATGGACACGATCGGCAGCACCGGCACCCACGGGGTGCGGAAGGCGCGGGGCAGGTCGGGGCGGGTGCGGCGGAGCACCATGACGCCGACGGCGACGATCACGAAGGCGAAGAGGGTGCCGATGTTCACCAGGGTGGCGAGTTCGTTGATGCTGGTGAAGCCGGCCACGACGGCGATGACCACGCCGAGCAGGATGGTCGGGCGGTACGGGGTCTTGAAGCGCGGGTGCGTCTTGGAGAAGAAGCGGGGCAGCAGCCCGTCGCGGCTCATCGCGAAGAAGACGCGGGTCTGGCCGAGCAGCAGGATCAGACAGACCGTGGTGAGGCCGACGGCGGCGCCGAAGCTGATCACGCCCGCGTAGAAGGGATGGCCGGCGGCTTTGAAGGCGTCGGCGAGCGGGGCGCTGACGGACAGTTCGGTGTAGTGCTGCATGCCGGTGACGACCAGGGCGACGGCCACGTACAGCACCGTGCAGATGAGGAGCGAGCCGAGGATGCCGCGGGGCATGTCGCGCTGCGGCAGCTTGGTCTCCTCGGCGGCGGTGGCGACCACGTCGAAGCCGATGAAGGCGAAGAAGACGATGGAGGCGGCCGTGAAGATGCCCATGACGCCGAAGTTGGTGGGCTCGTACCCGAACAGCAGCTGGACCAGCGGGGAGTCCCAGTTGGAGCCGCCGCCCTCCGGGGTCACGGCCGGCGGGATGAACGGCTTGTAGTTGTCGCCGACGATGAAGAACAGGCCCGCGACGATCACGATCATGACGACGGTGACCTTGATCGCCACGACGACGGCGGTGATCCGGGCGGACAGCTTCATGCCCAGCACGAGGATCACGGTGAGCACCAGGACCAGCAGGAAGGCCAGGATGTCGAAGGTGCCCCCGGGCGCGTCCGGGCCCTCCAGCGCGGCCGGTAGGTGCCAGCCGATGTTGTCCATCAGCGAGCGCACGTAGCCGGACCAGCCGACCGCCACCACCGCCGTGCCGAGCGCGAACTCCAGGACCAGGTCCCAGCCGATGATCCAGGCCGGCAGCTCGCCGATGGAGGCGTACGCGAAGGTGTACGCCGATCCGGCGACCGGCACCGTCGAGGCGAACTCGGCGTAGCAGAGGGCGGCCAGGGCGCAGACGATGCCGGCCGCGACGAAGGCGAGGGCCGTGGCCGGGCCCGCGTTCTCCTTGGCGACCTTGCCGGTGAGGACGAAGATGCCGGTGCCGATGATCACACCGACGCCGAAGACTGTGAGGTCCCAGGCGGACAGGGACTTGCGGAGCGCGTGCTCCGGTTCCTCGGTGTCCCGGATGGACTGCTCGACCGTCTTGGTCCGGAACATTCCGGAGTCGGCCCGTGGGGGGCGCTGGTCCGTGCTCACCGTCGTACCTCCGCGTCGTCGCTGACGTCGGGTCTCTCGTGGCCCCGCGGCCGGGGTCGGGGGGACGCTGCCCGCGGTGAAGCCAGGATGCACGCGAAAGGGCCGGTCGGCACCCGGGAGGGTGAGCCGACCGGCCCAATCGTCACGTGGAGTGACGGGTCCGCCGGGGCGGGGTCAGTCGCGGGCGGGCTCCACGGCCTGCTCGCGGGCCTCGTACCGTCCGTCGAGACGCGAGACCAGTCCGGTGACCTGGCGCGCGATGTCGGGGGCGGTCAGTCCGATCTCGGCCATGACCTCGCCGCGGGAGGCGTGGTCGAGGAAGACCGGCGGGATGCCGAAGTCACGCAGCGGCACGTCGACGCCCGCGTCGCGGAGCGCCTGGGCGACGGCCGAGCCGACGCCGCCGACGCGGCTGTTGTCCTCGACGGTGACGACGACGCGGTGGTCGGCGGCGAGCGGGGCCAGGGCCTCGTCGACCGGCTTGACCCAGCGGGGGTCGACCACGGTGGTGGAGATGCCCTGCCGGTCGAGGAGACCGGCGATCTCCAGGCACATCGGGGCGAGCGCGCCGACCGAGACCAGCAGGACGTCGGGCCGGTCGGTGCCGGCCTCGCGGAGCACGTCCATGCCGCCGACCCGGCGCAGGGCGGGGACGGCGGGGCCGACGGCGCCCTTGGAGAAGCGGACCACGGTGGGCGCGTCGGTGACCTCGACGGCCTCGCGGAGCTGGGCGCGGACCTGGTCGGCGTCGCGCGGGGCGGCGAGCCGCAGGCCGGGCACGACCTGGAGGATCGACATGTCCCACATGCCGTTGTGGGAGGCGCCGTCGGTGCCGGTGACGCCGGCCCGGTCGAGGACGAAGGTGACGCCGCACTTGTGCAGGGCCACGTCCATGAGGACCTGGTCGAAGGCGCGGTTGAGGAAGGTCGCGTAGACCGCGAAGACCGGGTGGAGGCCGCCGGTGGCGAGGCCGGCGGCGGAGACCGCGCCGTGCTGCTCGGCGATGCCGACGTCGAAGACGCGCTCCGGGAACTCCTTGGCGAAGCGGTCCAGGCCGACCGGCTGGAGCATGGCGGCGGTGATCGCCACGATGTCCTCGCGCTCCTTGCCGAGCGCGACCATCTCCTCGCCGAAGACGCTCGTCCAGTCGGCGCCCGAGGTGGAGATCGGGAGGCCGGTGTCGGGGTGGATCTTGCCGACGGCGTGGAAGCGGTCGGCCTCGTCCTGGAGGGCGGGCTGGTAGCCGCGGCCCTTCTCGGTGAGGCAGTGGACGATGACCGGGCCGCCGAACCGCTTGGCGCGGGTGAGCGCGGACTCCAGGGCCTCGATGTCGTGGCCGTCGATGGGGCCGACGTACTTCAGGCCCAGGTCCTCGAACATGCCCTGGGGGGCGATGAAGTCCTTGAGGCCCTTCTTGGCGCCGTGCAGGGTCTCGTACAGCGGCTTCCCGACGACCGGGGTGCGCTCCAGGATGTCCTTGCCGCGGGCGAGGAAGCGCTCGTAGCCGTC
Organism: Microtetraspora glauca; assembly: GCA_000721275.1. Taxonomy (GTDB): domain Bacteria; phylum Actinomycetota; class Actinomycetes; order Streptomycetales; family Streptomycetaceae; genus Streptomyces. The sequence goes on from JOFO01000011.1 coordinate 79,466, forward strand.
GGTGGTGCGCAGGGTGGCCAGGTGGTTGGCGAGGCCGCCGATGGTGGGCGCGTAGGAGCGCTCGTTGTCGTTGACGACGATGACGAGCGGGCGGTCCTTGGCGGCGGCGATGTTGTTCAGCGCCTCCCAGGCCATGCCGCCGGTGAGGGCGCCGTCGCCGATGACGGCGACCACGTGGTCGTCCTTCTTCAGCAGCTGGTTCGCCTTGGCGAGGCCGTCGGCCCAGCCGAGGACGGTCGAGGCGTGCGAGTTCTCGATCACGTCGTGCTCGGACTCGGCCTGCGAGGGGTAGCCGGAGAGGCCGCCCTTCATCTTGAGCTTCGAGAAGTCCTGGCGGCCGGTGAGCAGCTTGTGCACGTAGCTCTGGTGGCCGGTGTCCCAGAGGACCTTGTCCTTCGGGGAGTCGAAGACGCGGTGCAGGGCGATGGTCAGTTCGACCACGCCGAGGTTGGGGCCGAGGTGTCCACCGGTCTTGGAGACGGCGTCGACGAGGAAGGTCCGGACCTCCGCGGCCAGCTGGTCCAGCTGTTCCGGGGAGAGCCGGTCCAGGTCGCGCGGTGTCCTGATACGGGTCAGCAGGGCCACCCGTGCCTCCTTGCGTTCTGAGCTGGTCGAGCTTGCCGATTTTGCCGAGTCTAATGTTCCGTCTTGGATCGTGGGCATCGGGCCGGGCGCAGCGGCGTCACCCGGACGGGGGATGTACGGCCCCCGTCACTGCTCCGGACGCGGCGGTGCCCGGCACCGGTTCTCCGGTGCCGGGCGAATGTGGCGCGTGCCTCACGCCCCCGTCGGGGCCGGGGGTCAGGCCCGTCCCGCGGACTTCTGGGTCTTGCGGGAGACCGAGTCGATGATCACGGCGATGAGCAGCACCGCGCCGGTGATCATGTACTGGATGGCGTTGGACTCCAGGTTGAGCTGGTTGAGGCCCTGGACGATCGACTGGAGCACCAGGATGCCCAGGAGCGCCGACCAGACCTTGCCCCGGCCGCCGAAGAGCGACGTGCCGCCGATGACGGCCGCGGCGATGCACATCATGAGCTGGTTGCCGCCGCCGAGGGAGCGGTCGGCGCCGCCGGTCGCGGAGGCGAGGAAGAGGCCGCCGATGGCGCCCAGGGTGCCGGAGATCATGAAGACCGAGATGCGGATCCAGGCGACGTTGATGCCGGCCCGGCGGGCCGCCTCGATGCCGCCGCCGACCGCGAAGACCTGCCGGCCGTAGGTGGTGCGGCGCAGCACGAAGTCGGTGACGATCAGGATCACCAGGAAGATCACCAGGGAGAGCGGCAGGCCCTTCTCCTGGTTGAAGCCGTACGCGGCGACCAGCACGAGGGCCGCGAGGACGCCGGTGCGCAGCAGGATCTCGCTGTGCGGGCGGTGCGGCAGCTCGGCGGCCCTGCGGCGGCGGGAGTCGCGCAGCTGGGCGAGGTAGAAGGCGGCGACCACGACGGCGGCGAGGCCGTAGGCGGCGGCGATGTCGGAGAAGTAGTACTTGGTGAGGTCGCCGACGAAGCTGCCGATGGGGGTGGGGATGGTGGACCGCTCGCCCATGACCCACGTCTGGAGGCCGGCCCAGCCGAGGAACCCGGCCAGGGTGACGACGAAGGCGGGGACGCCGATCTTGGCGAAGACCAGGCCGTGGAAGGCGCCGAGGAGGGTGCCGGAGAGGATGCCGAGGAGGATCGCGAGGGAGTCCGGCATGTCGGTGGCGAGGACGCCCCAGACGGCGCCCGCGAGACCGGCGACGGAGCCGACGGCGAGGTCGATCTCGCCGAGCAGCAGCACGAAGACGATGCCGACGGCCATGATGCCGGGGCCGGCCGCGTACAGCGTGATCTGGTCGAGGTTGTACGAGGTGATGAAGTTGCCGGTCAGCGCCTGGAAGACGACGCCGATGACGAGGAGGCCGACGACGACGGGGAGGGAGCCGATCTCGCCGGAGCGGATCTTGCGCTTGAACTCGTCGACGTAGCCCTTGAAGCCCTGCTCGCGGACGAGGAGGCGGGGGTCGACGGCGGGGATCGCGGCGGCGGCCGGGGCCTCGGTGGCGGCGCCGTCGCCGGAGCCGGTGCGCGGCTCGGGGACGGGCGCCTGGTCGGTCGCCTCGGGGGTCGTGCTCACTGGGCTACCTCCGCGGTACGGGCCTGCCGGCGGGTGACGGCGTTGTCGGTGGCGCCGGTGATCGCGGCGATGATCTCTTCGTGGGTGGTGGTGGCGACCGGGAAGGTGCCGTTGTTGCGGCCGAGGCGCAGGACGGCGACGGTGTCGGCGACCGCCTTCACGTCGGCCATGTTGTGGCTGATGAGGATGACGCCGAGGCCCTGCTCGCGCAGCCGCTCGACGAGGTCGAGGACCTGGGCGGTCTGCTCGACGCCGAGGGCGGCGGTGGGCTCGTCCAGGATCACGATCTTGGGGTCGCCGACCAGGGCGCGGGCGATGGCGACGACCTGCCGCTGGCCGCCGGAGAGGGCGGCGACGGGGATGCGGACGCTGGGGATGCGGATGGAGAGGGTGGACAGGAGGTCCTTGGCGCGCTTCTCCATGGCGACCTCGTCGAGGACGCCGCCCTTCTTCAGCTCCCGGCCGAGGAAGAGGTTGGCGACGACGTCGAGGTTGTCGCAGAGGGCGAGGTCCTGGTAGACGGTGGCCACGCCGAGGGCCTGCGAGTCCTGCGGGCGGGAGATCTGGACCGGGCGGCCCTCCCACTCGATGGTGCCCTCGTCGATGGGGTGGACGCCGGCGATCGTCTTGACCAGGGTGGACTTTCCGGCGCCGTTGTCGCCGACCAGGGCGACGACTTCGCCGGCGTGGACTTCGAGGTCGACACCGGAGAGGACCTGGACCGCTCCGAATCGCTTGAAGATCCCGCGCAACGCCAGGACAGGCGTCTGGGACACGTGAACCAACTCCTTCGCCGCCCGTGCGGAGGGCGGCGGCATGTCGCGCCGTGCGGCGCCGAGTTCGAGGGGGGCTGTGCTCGTCCGGCCCCGGCGACAGCGGGGTCTGGGTCGGCCGGGGCCGGACGGGTCGGGGCGGAACCGCGGCTCGGGGCGGGCGGGTTCCGCGTCCCGCCGGGTCTGACGCGCCGGCGGGCGGGGGCGGGCGGCGCGCGGACGGAAGCCGGAGCGCGGGCCCGAGGGGCTTACTTGATGCCCAGCTCGGCGCACTTCGCGGCGAGGTCCGCGGAGCAGATGTCGGCCGCCGCGTAGATGCCGTCCTTGATCACCGTGGACTGGATGTTGGTCTTGTCGACGACCACCGGGGCGAAGAGCGTGGACTTCACGCCGTCCGTCTCGCCCTGGGCGCCGAGGTCCTTGCCCTGGAGCAGGTTGACCGCGAACTTGGCGGCCTCGGGCGCCAGCTGGAGCGGCGACTTGTAGATGGTGAAGGTCTGGGTGCCGGCGACGATCCGCTGGATGCCCGCGACCTCGGCGTCCTGGCCGCCGACCGGGATGCCCTTGATGCCGGCGTTCTCCAGGGAGGTGACGATGCCGCCCGCCATGCCGTCGTTGGCGGAGTAGACCGCGCCGATCTTGTCCTTGCCGACGGAGGAGATCGCGGCGGCCATCTTCTCGCCCGCGACCTTCGGGTCCCACTCGCCGGACGCCTCGTAGGCGATCTTGCCGACCTTGCCGTCGAGGGCGGTGTGGGCGCCCTTCTTGAACAGCGCGGCGTTCGGGTCCTTCTCGTCGCCGTTGATCATGACGATCTGGGCGGTGGCGGCCTTGGCGCCGAGGGCGGAGAGCAGGGCCTGGCCCTGGAGCTCGCCGACCTTGTTGTTGTCGTGGCTGACGTACGCGTCCGCGCCCTCGATCGCGCGGTCGTACGCGACGACCTTGACGCCCTTGCCCTGCGCCTCCTTGACCCAGGCGGCGGCCTTGGCGGAGTCGACCGGGTCGAGCGCGATGACCTTCACGCCGTCGGCGATGAGCTGGTCGAACTGCTGCTTCTGCTTCACCACGTCGGAGACGGCGTTGTTGTAGACGACCTCGCAGTCGCCGCAGGCGGCCTTGACGGCCTTCTCGAACTGCGGCTTGTCGAGGGACTCGTACCGCGCGGTCTTGTTCTCCGGGAGGAGCAGACCGATCTTGGTCGAGCTGCCCTTGTCCTCCCCGTCACCGCCGCCGGCCTGGCCACAGGCGGAGAGCGCGAGGGCCATCGAGACCGCGGCCGAGCCTATGACGACACGACGAGTCATTGCGTTCATGTGGGGTTGCCTCCCTGACGAGGCCGCGACGGTGCGGCCGAGGTGTCACGAAGTCAACTCGGCCGCAACACCGTCGTCAAGAAGTGAAAACTTAACGAGATGACAACGGTGGTTATCGTTTTCTAAGTGAAGGCAGGCGCGGAGACCGGCACGCTCGCCGGAAGCGCACTCCCCAACAGGGTCGAATCGCCCATTTCGCTGAGGACGAGGGCGAGCGCGCCCAGCACCTCCGCCCGGCCGCCCAGCGCCCCCTGGGCCAGCGACAGCTGGCGGGCCGCGCTGGGGATCGCGTACCGCCCCACCGAGTCCCGGATCGGGGCGAGCACCAGCTCACCGGCCTCGGCGAGGTCGCCGCCGAGCACGACCCGGCTCGGGTTCAGGAGGTTGCAGAGGTTGGCGACGCCGCTGCCGATGTGGCGCCCCACGTCGGCGACGACCCGCCGGCACCCGGGGTCGCCCTCGCGGGCCAGCTGCACCACCCGCTCCATGGTGAGGTCCGGCCCGTGGCTGGGCTGGAGCAGCGGCAGCACGTACCGCGCGGCGGTGAAGGTCTCCAGGCAGCCGCGGTTGCCGCAGCGGCAGACCGGGCCCGACTCGTCGAGGGTGATGTGGCCGATCTCGCCGGCCGTGCCGCCCGGGCCCCGGTAGACCCGCCCGTCGATCACCAGGCCCGCGCCGACGCCGCTCGCCACCTTGATGTACGCCAGGTCCTTGACGCCCCGGCCGCTCCCCCACACCAGCTCGCCGAGCGCGCCGAGGTTGGCGTCGTTGTCGACGTGCACGGGGACGCCCAGGCGGGCGGACAGCTCCTCGGCCGGGTTGATGCCGCTCCAGCCCGGCAGGATCGACGTCGAGCCGAGCGTGCCCGAGGAGACGTCGATGGGGCCGGGGACGCCGAGGCCGACGCCGATCACCTTGCCGCGGCCGATGCCGGTGGCCTCGATCAGCCGGTTGACCAGCTGCTCCGCCCGGTCGAAGCCCTCCGCGGCGGAGGCGTCCACGTCCAGCGGCTCGGCCTCCTCGGCGAGCACCTGGTGGGCGAGGTTGCCGACCGCGACCCGGAGGTGGGTGTGGCCGAAGTCGACGCCGATGACGATGCCGGCGTCGCCGGAGAGCGAGACGCTGCGGGCCCGCCGGCCGCCCGCCGAGGTCGGCGTGACCTCGACCGTGCCGCCGTCCTTGAGCTCGCGGACGATGTTGGAGACGGTCGCCGCCGACAGTCCCGTCGCCCGGGCGATCTCCGCCTGGGTCAGCGAACCCGCCATCCGTACGGCCCGCACGACCCGCTCCAGATTGGCCCTGTGCAGCGACGTCTGCGACCCCGGAGTCTCCATCGACTCTCTCACTCCCACCGTTTTCTCCAACATGTGAACTCTAAGGGGACGCTTTCGCCTTCGCTTCCGTCAAGACCCGGAACACCCCCGCGGGGGCGCGCGGACGCACGCGAAAGCCCCCGCACGCGAACGCGCGGGGGCCTGAGAGCGCTCTGCGGCTACTTGACGGCGCCGGCCGTGAGACCGGCCACCACCTGCCGCTGGAAGACGATGTACGCGGCGAGCACCGGCAGCATCGCCATCACCAGGCCGGCGAAGAGCCCGGACCAGTCGCCCTTGTAGCCCTGGCTGACGGCGAGCTGCACCAGTCCCTGCGAGAGCACCTTGTTGTCGGGGTTCGTGTTGAGCACCGTCGGCAGCAGGTACTGGTTCCACTGCCCCAGGAAGTTGAAGATGCCGACGCTGATCAGCCCCGGCCGGGCCATCGGCAGCATCACCTGGAAGAAGGTGCGGGTGTGCGAGGCGCCGTCGATGAAGGCCGCCTCCGCCACCGAGGTCGGCAGCGTCCGGAAGAACGCCGTCAGGAAGAAGACAGTGAAGGGCAGCGAGTACGCGATGTAGACCAGGATCAGGCCGTGCAGGGTGTTCAGCAGGGCCATGTTCTGCATCACGTAGAAGAGCGGCACCAGCGCCAGGATGATCGGGAAGCTCATCCCCCCGATGAAGAGGAAGTAGAGGAACCGGTTCCCCGGGAACTCGAAGCGGGCCAGCACGTACGCCGCCATCGAGCCGAACAGCAGGGTGCCGGTGAGCGAGCCGCCGACCACCAGGATCGTGTTCAGGAAGTAGTCGCTCATGTGGGCCTGGGTCCAGGCCCTGCCCCAGTTCTCGAAGTGCAGCGCGTCCGGCAGCGACCACGGCGAGGTGAAGATCGCCCGGTCGGTCTTGAAGGAGGTCATGACCGCCCACAGCAGCGGCATCACCACCATGATCGCCCAGATGATCAGGACGCCGTGCGAGAAGACGTTGAGGACGGCGCCCTCGCTCTTCTGCTTCCCGGGGGCCTTGACCTTCCGGACCGCGGGGCCCTCGCCGGCCCGGGGCAGCGGGATCCGCGCGTCGTCGGTGGGCGGGGTGTCGGTGGTCTTCATCAGAACTCCAGCCGCTCGCGCCGGCCCAGCTTCATCACGACCGCGGCGAAGGCGAGCGTGACGAGGAGGAGCGCGACGCCGATGGTCGTGGCGTAGGCGGCCTGACCGTCCCGGAACGCCTTCTGGTACACGTACAGCGGCATGACGATGGTCGAGTAGTCGGGCCCGCCGCCGTTGGGGCCGACGGTCATGATCTGCACGACCGCGAAGGACTCCGCGCCGAGCGCGAGGATGCCCATGTAGATCCACCCCGACTGCACGGTGTCCCAGAGCAGCGGCAGCGTGATCCTGAAGAACGTGGTGAAGCGGTTCGCCCCGTCCAGCAGCGCGGCCTCGTAGAAATCGCGCGGAATGGACGCCATGCCCGCCGAGAACAGCACCACGAAGAACCCGACGGTGGACCAGACGAGGACCACCATCACGCAGATCAGGGCGAGGTCCGGGTCACCGAGCCAGTCCGGCTGGACGCTGCCGAGCCCGACCGCCTTCAGCACCGAATTGATCGCCCCGCTGTTCGGGTTGTACGCGAACTGGAAGAGCAGCGCCACGATGACGATCGACAGCACCTGCGGGAAGAAATAGACGATCTTGTAGAACGAGGAGCCGCGCACACCCGCGACCGCCGCTCCCTTGCGCCGCCTGCCGCCCACGTTCAGCATGAACGCCAGGAACAGCGCGAATCCGACCGTCACCAGCGGAAGGACGACGGCGAAGGTCAGACTGTGCTGGAGCGACTTCCAGAAGATCTCGTCCTCGAACAGCCGCGTGTAGTTGACGAATCCGACGAATCCGAATTCGGGACTGAGTCCCGACCAGTCCGTGAGCGAGTAGTAGATGGACTGGACGAACGGCCAGATGACGAAGAGCGCGTACAGCGCCAGGGGTGCCGCCAGGAACCCCACGATGAAACGGTACTTGCCGTGCTGCATTCCTAACCGACCCCGATCTCCGGCGAAGGGCGCGCCGCGGCGCCGCGCGCCGAGGGGCCGGGGCCCGCTCCCGGTCGGCGGGAAGGGGCCCCGGCACGGCTGTCACTGGTGCTTGTAGTGCTTGATGTTCGGGTCCTTGGCCGCCTCGTCGGCGAACTTCTGGATCTTCTTGATGGTCTCGGCCGGGGTGGCGCGGCCGGCCATCATCTCGCCGATGCAGGCGACGCCGATCTTCTCCTTCTGGAGGGCCACGTACCAGTCCTGGAGGCGCGGGTTGACCACGTTGGTGCCCGCCTTCTCCAGGGCCGCGACGCCGGACTTGAGGCCCGGGGAGAGCTCGATGCCGTCGGTGCCGCCGTTGAGCGCGCTGAGCGACTTCACGGACTGCGTGAAGTTCTTGGAGGACGCCTCGCTGAGCATGATGCGCAGCTGCTCCATCGCGCCCTCGGGGTTCTTCGCCTTCGCCGGGACGATGAAGGGCTCGCCGCCGGCCGCCCAGAGGGTGCCGAACGGCATCTTGTCGGAGGAGTCCAGGCCGGTCGGGGCGGAGACCGCGAGGCCGAAGTCGGCCGGCATGGTCTTGGCGGCCTCGTTCTCCACCCAGGAGCCGTTGGGGATGAAGAGCGCCTTGCCCTCGGTCCAGGCGGTCTGCGACTGGATGTGGTCGAGGCCGGGGGTGCCCTGGAGGATGTACCCCTTCTTGTAGAGCTCGTAGTACGCCTCGAAGCACGCCTTGACGGCGGGGTGCTCCCACGCCTTCGGCTCCAGGTTGTCGATGGCGTCGAGGACCTCGCGCCCGCCGACCTTGCCGATCATCGGGTAGAGCGAGAAGGGGATGTAGTACGGGTGCTTGCCCGCGTACGTCCAGGGCGCGATGTCCTTCTTCTTGGCCTTCGCGCAGAGGGCCAGCATCTCGTCCCAGGTCTCGGGGTACTTGGCGTCGAGCGAGTCGAGCGCCTTCTGCGAGTACCACACGCCGTAGACGGTGTAGGCGTAGTTGAGCATCCAGCAGGGCTCGCCGTCGAACTGGCCCATCTCGATGATGCCGGGGCGCAGGGTGTCGCGGACCTTCTTCGACGGGTCGTCGATCGAGGGCGCGTCCAGCAGGGGGGTGAGGTCGGTGAGCTGCTTCTGGCCGACGAGGACGCCCATGTCCATCTGCTCGGCGCCGGAGTTGTCGATCAGGTCCGGCGGGTTGCCGCCGTTGAAGCGGGGCTGGAGCTCGGTGGTGATCTTCTGCGTGGGGGTGAACTTGACCTTCGCCTTGGGGTACGCCTGCTCGTAGAGCTTGATCGCGTCCTTGGCGTACTGCTGGCCGAAACCGCCGTCGAAGAGGAAGAAATCGAGCTCGGCCGACTCATTGACCCCGAGCGGGTTCTTGTCGGACTTGACGCCCTTCTCGACCTTGCCGTCGTTCTTTCCGCCGCCGCCGCTGGCGCAGGCGGAAAGGAAGCCCATGGCCGGGACGGAGACCAGACCGAGAGCGGCGGAACGCTTGATCAGATCACGACGGCCGAGGCCGCCCTCGTTCGACTGGGCGGAGGTGGATCCCATGCGCAAGTCCTCGCCTTCATTCAGGACTCAGGCGGTGAACCGGTCGCCCGTACTTCGTCTCGCCACCGGCGAAGGGCCCCGCCACCGCGGTCAGTTGCTGGGTCGTGCAGGCGTCGGGCCGTCGCCGGAGGATTCCGGCGGGCTGGACGCCGACAGGTATAGTCCACTTTCCGCAGCGGGAGCAAGATCGAAAGCAGCATTCGTCAGGCATCTTTCCCGAGTTGAGACCTCGGGCTTTTCCCGGAGCCCTTCCGGACGAGCCTGCCCCGCGAAGCCGGAACACATCCCTCCGCTGCGCCTTCACCAGTTGAATGGTCCATGCGAAATCCGGCGAAGGGGACGGGGTCCGCAAGAAGTCGCCCATGGCCGGAACCGCGCGGACGCGGGCACCGTCTTCCTGTCATGTACGGACTCGCCGCCAGGTGGGGGGAAACGGGGGAAAACCCGCCGAACCGGGCCGAGTTCGGCGACCGTCCGTACTGTCCTGTTCTCATCTGGATCTGGAGATTTACGTGGCCAAGACTTCTGGCCTGAACCGCACGGGCGCGCTCGCCCGTGTCACGGTCGCGGCGGTGACGGCGGCGCTGGTCGGTACGACGACGGCGGCGGTGGCGGCGGACGCCCCGCAGCGCACCGTCGCCGGCGTCGAGCAGAACTCCGGCGCGGGCGCCTTCTCGGCGGCTTCGGCCGCCGCCGCCGCTCCGGTGAACTTCCTGCACGGCGTCAACAGCGCGGGCATCATCTGGCGCTACGAGCCGGTCGGCGGCGGGGCCATCCAGCGCCTCAACACGCAGTCCGGCTCCGGCTGGAACTACGACAAGCACTTCTCGCAGGCCGACATGGACGGCAACGGCTCCGCGAACGGTATGTACACCGTCAACAGCGGCGACCTGACCTACACCCCGTTCGGCGGCTCGCCGCGCTTCATCGGCGGCGGCTGGGGCATCTACAACGAGGTCTTCTCCGCGGCCAACACCGGCGGCGGCACGGCCGACGACGTCCTCGCCCGCGACGGCTCCGGCGTCCTGTGGCACTACCTGGGCCACGGCAACGGCTCCCTGACCCAGCGCTACCGCATCGGCTCCGGCTGGAACCAGTACACCCAGATCGCCGGCAAGGGCGACGTCTCGGGTGACGGCCGCCCGGACATCGTCGCCCGCGACCGCGGCGGCGTCCTGTGGCTCTACAAGGGCACCGGCAACTACCGGACCCCGTTCTCCACCCGCACCCGCATCGGCAGCGGCTGGAACACGTACAACGCCCTCGTCTCCTCGGGTGACCTGACCTTCGACGGCAAGGCCGACCTGGTCGCCCGCGACGGCAGCGGCGCCCTGTGGCTGTACAAGGGCCGCGGCAGCTCCGCGACCCCGTACTCCGGCCGCGTGAAGATCGGCACCTCCGGCTGGAACGGCTTCCGCGAGATGTTCTGATCGCCCCCGGGCGCACACGGAAGGGCCCCGCTCCTCGTCACGAGGAGCGGGGCCCTTCCCGCTTGCCGCCGGATCAGCCCGGGTCGGCTTGCTACCGGATCAGCGGGGTCAGCCGCGGATCAGGTTGCGGAGCACGTACTGCATGATGCCGCCGTTGCGGTAGTAGTCCGCCTCGCCGGGGGTGTCGATGCGGACGACCGCGTCGAACTCGACACCGGTGTCGGTGGTGACCTTCACCGTGCTGGGGGTGGTGCCCTCGTTCAGCTCGGTGATGCCGGTGATGGAGAAGGTCTCCTCGCCGGTCAGGCCCAGCGAGTCGGCCGACTGGCCGGCCGGGAACTGGAGCGGGAGGACGCCCATGCCGATGAGGTTCGAGCGGTGGATGCGCTCGTACGACTCGGTGATGACGGCCTTGACGCCGAGGAGCGCGGTGCCCTTGGCGGCCCAGTCGCGGGACGAGCCGGAGCCGTACTCCTTGCCACCGAGGATGACCAGCGGGGTGCCGGCGGCCTGGTAGTTCTGCGACGCGTCGTAGATGAAGGAGACCGGGCCGCCCTCCTGCGTGAAGTCGCGGGTGTAGCCGCCCTCGGTGCCCGGCGCGATCTGGTTGCGCAGGCGGATGTTGGCGAACGTGCCGCGGATCATGACCTCGTGGTTGCCACGGCGCGAGCCGTAGGAGTTGAAGTCACGGCGCTCCACACCGTGCTCGGTGAGGTACTTGCCGGCCGGGGTGTCGGCCTTGATGGCACCGGCCGGGGAGATGTGGTCGGTGGTGACCGAGTCGCCCAGCTTGGCGAGGACGCGGGCGCCGGTGATGTCGGTGACCGGGGCCGGCTCCATCGTCATGCCCTCGAAGTACGGGGGCTTGCGGACGTAGGTCGACTCCGGGTCCCACTCGAAGGTGTTGCCGGTCGGGATCGACAGCGACTGCCACTGGGCGTCGCCGGCGAAGACGTCCTGGTAGGACTTGGCGAACATGTCCTCGCCGATGGCGTTGGCGACGACGTCGTTGACCTCGGCCTCGGACGGCCAGATGTCCTTGAGGTAGACCGGGTTGCCCTCGGTGTCGGTGCCGAGCGCGTCCTTGGTGATGTCCACCTTCATGGAACCCGCGAGGGCGTACGCGACGACCAGCGGCGGGGAGGCCAGGTAGTTCATCTTGACGTCGGGGTTGATGCGGCCCTCGAAGTTCCGGTTGCCCGAGAGGACCGAGGTGACCGCGAGGTCGTGCTCGTTGACCGCCTTGGAGACCTCCTCCGGCAGCGGGCCGGAGTTGCCGATGCAGGTGGTGCAGCCGTAGCCGACGAGGTTGAAGCCGACCTTGTCGAGGTACGGGGTGAGACCGGCCTTGTCGAAGTAGTCGGTGACGACCTTCGAGCCCGGGGCGAGGGTGGTCTTGACCCACGGCTTGCGGGTCAGGCCCTTCTCCACGGCCTTCTTCGCGACGAGCGCGGCGGCGACCATGACGTACGGGTTCGACGTGTTGGTGCAGGAGGTGATGGCCGCGACCGTCACCGCACCGTGGTCGAGGGTGTAGGTGGTGCCGTCGGGGGCGGTCAGCTGGACCGGGTTCGACGGGACCGTGCTGGAGACCGCCGGGGAGTCGGAGGCCGGGAAGGACTCCTGGCCGGCCTCGTCGACGCTGTCGACGTAGTTGCGCACGTCCTGGGCGAACTGCTCGGCGGCGTTCGCGAGGACGATGCGGTCCTGCGGGCGCTTCGGGCCGGCGATCGACGGGACGACGGTGGAGAGGTCGAGCTCCAGCTTCTCGGAGAAGTCCGGCTCGGCCTGCGGGTCCAGCCAGAGGCCCTGCTCCTTGGCGTACGCCTCGACCAGCGCGACCTGCTGCGCGGAACGGCCCGTCAGCTTCAGGTAGTTCAGGGTCTCGCCGTCGATCGGGAACATGGCGGCGGTGGAGCCGAACTCCGGCGACATGTTGCCGATGGTGGCGCGGTTGGCGAGCGAGGTGGCAGCGACGCCCTCGCCGTAGAACTCGACGATCTTGCCGACGACGCCGTGCTTGCGCAGCATCTCGGTGATCGTGAGGACGAGGTCGGTGGCGGTGGTGCCGGTGGGCAGCTCGCCGGTCAGCTTGAAGCCGACGACGCGCGGGATCAGCATGGAGACCGGCTGGCCGAGCATGGCGGCCTCGGCCTCGATGCCGCCGACGCCCCAGCCGAGCACACCGAGGCCGTTGACCATGGTGGTGTGCGAGTCGGTGCCGACGAGCGTGTCGGGGTACGCCTGGCCGTTACGGACCATGACGGTGCGGGCCAGGTGCTCGATGTTCACCTGGTGGACGATGCCGGTGCCCGGCGGGACGACCTTGAAGTCGTCGAACGCGGTCTGGCCCCAGCGCAGGAACTGGTAGCGCTCCTTGTTGCGGCCGTACTCCAGCTCGACGTTCTGCGCGAACGCGTCGTTGGTGCCGAACTTGTCGGCGATGACGGAGTGGTCGATGACCATCTCGGCCGGGGAGAGCGGGTTGATCTTCGCCGGATCGCCGCCGAGCGCCGCGACGGCCTCGCGCATGGTGGCGAGGTCGACGACACAGGGCACACCGGTGAAGTCCTGCATGATCACGCGCGCCGGCGTGAACTGGATCTCCTGGCTCGGCTGCGCCTGCGAGTCCCAGCCGCCGAGGGCCCGGATGTGGTCGGCGGTGATGTTCGCGCCGTCCTCGGTGCGGAGCAGGTTCTCCAGGAGGACCTTCAGGCTGTAGGGAAGGCGCGCGGAGCCCTCCACCTTGTCCAGCCGGAAGATCTCGTACGACTCGTCGCCCACGCGCAGCGTGCTGCGGGCGTCGAAGCTGTTCGCCGACACGACAGTCTCCTTCATCAATGTGCGCGTACTACCGTCATGCTGCCGCCACGGCTCCTCGCCGATCCGCTAAGGTAAGGCTAAGTTAGGTAACCCTTACCGACCTGGCGGCCACGGTGCGCCGTAAGCAGTTATCTCGATGTCGAGATAACTCTAGTGCATCCCCGCCGATCGGTCATGCCTGGGCGGGGGTGGATGTGCCGTGGCGCGGACGGAGGCGCGGCGGCAGCGGGGGGCTCCACGCCCGGCCGGCAGGTCCCGCACGCCAACGGCCACCCCTGCGCTCCCACCCGTCCGGCCGCGCGCGCGTTGCCGGGGTGCCGGGGCGGGCCGAGGATCGGGGCATGTTCAGCGGCGCGCACGTGATTCTGTACACCCGGGACGCGGAGGCCGACCGGGCCTTCCTGCGGGACGTCGTCGGCTTCCCGCACGTGGACGCCGGACGGGGCTGGCTGGTGTTCCGGCTGCCGCCCGCCGAGATCGCGGTCCACCCGACCGAGGCCGAGCCGAAGCACGAGGTCTATCTGATGTGCGAGGACCTCACCCGTACCCTCACCGCCCTGGAGGACAAGGGCGCGGAGATCTCACGGGCCATCACCGACCAGGGCTGGGGCCTGCTGGCGGCGGTACGGCTGCCGAGCGGCACCGAACTCCCCCTGTACGAGCCGCGACACCCCACGGCGCTCGACCTCCCGGCGTGACCCGCACCGGTCCGATAGCCTCACAAATAACGACATGCCACCCGTACGGCGCACCCCGATGATCGCCACATCTCATATCTGAGATAACGTGACGGCATGGCAGACGACTACCTCGTACGCATCGGCAAGCTCATCCGTGACGCCCGGCAGCACCGTGGCTGGACTCAGACGCAGCTCGCCGAGGCCCTGGCCACCAGCCAGAGCGCGGTCAACCGCATCGAGCGCGGCAACCAGAACATCAGCCTTGAGATGATCGCCCGCATCGGCGAGGCGCTCGACAGCGAGATCGTGTCCCTGGGCTACGCCGGTCCGATGCACCTCCGCGTCGTCGGCCGCCGCCGGCTCTCCGGCTCGATCGACGTCAAGACCAGCAAGAACGCCTGCGTCGCCCTGCTCTGCGCCACGCTCCTCAACAAGGGCCGCACGGTGCTGCGCCGGGTCGCCCGCATCGAGGAGGTGTTCCGCCTCCTGGAGGTCCTGAACTCCATCGGCGTCCGCACCCGCTGGATCAACGACGGCGTGGACCTGGAGATCGTGCCGCCGGCCGAGCTGGACATGGAGTCCATCGACGCCGAGGCCGCCATCCGCACCCGCTCCATCATCATGTTCCTCGGCCCGCTGCTGCACCGCATGGACCGCTTCAAGCTGCCGTACGCCGGCGGCTGCGACCTCGGTACGCGCACGATCGAGCCGCACATGATCGCGCTGCGCCGCTTCGGCCTGGACATCACCGCCACCGAGGGCCTGTACCACGCGCAGGTCGAGAAGGCCGTCACCCCCGACCGCCCGATCGTCCTGACCGAGCGCGGCGACACGGTGACCGAGAACGCGCTGCTGGCCGCCGCCCGCCACGACGGCGTCACGGTCATCCGCAACGCCTCCTCCAACTACATGGTCCAGGACCTCTGCTTCTTCCTGGAGGCGCTGGGCGTCCGCGTCGACGGCGTGGGCACCACCACCCTCACCGTGCACGGCGTCCCCGAGATCGACGTGGACGTCGACTACTCCCCCTCCGAGGACCCGGTCGAGGCGATGAGCCTGCTCGCCGCGGCCGTCGTCACCGAGTCCGAGCTGACGATCCGCCGGGTGCCGATCGAGTTCCTGGAGATCGAGCTCGCGGTCCTGGAGGAGATGGGCCTCGACCACGACCGCTCGGCCGAGTACGCCGCCGACAACGGCCGCACCCGCCTGGTCGACCTGACGGTCCGCCCCTCCAAGCTGGAGGCGCCGATCGACAAGATCCACCCCATGCCCTTCCCGGGCCTCAACATCGACAACGTCCCCTTCTTCGCGGCCATCGCGGCCACCGCGCAGGGCCAGACCCTCATCCACGACTGGGTCTACGACAACCGCGCCATCTACCTCACGGACCTCAACCGCCTCGGCGGCCGCCTCCAGCTCCTCGACCCCCACCGCGTCCTGGTCGAAGGCCCCACCCGCTGGCGCGCCGCCGAGATGATGTGCCCCCCGGCCCTCCGCCCCGCCGTCGTCGTCCTCCTGGCGATGATGGCCGCCGAAGGCACCTCGGTCCTCCGCAACGTCTACGTCATCAACCGCGGCTACGAGGACCTGGCGGAACGCCTGAACTCGATCGGCGCCCAGATCGAGATCTTCCGGGACATCTGACCGGTCTCAGATACGACGCCGATTCCCGTCCTCGCCTGCATGCGTGCGAGCCAGGACGGGATTCGTCGGTTTCTGTGGGAGTTTGCCGGCACTTCGGGTCAGGAAACCGAGCCGTGGAGCATGCGCCGAGCCAGCGCGTCGATCTCGGCGAGCAACCCCGCGGGCTGCTGGTCCAAGTCGATGGCGTGCTGGTGGAGGACCGTACCGGCATGTCGCACACGGTGGCTGCTGTGAGGAGCGTTGCCCTTGGCGTACACCAGGTGCCCCTCCGGCAGCCCCAGGGCAGTGCAGTAGGCCAGCATTTGGTACAGGTCTTCATTCGGAAAGCCGCGACTTCTGCGGGCCTTGTACTTGGCGTCCGCGACGATCAGTGGGGTGCCGGACTCTCCGTACCAGACGAAATCGGGTCGCAGGCGGATCGCATCGCCTTCGTCCATGTGGATGTTCCGGGCCTGGAGGACACTTCTGCCGCCGTAGGGGCGCATGGCCTCCCGTAGTGCCGTGCAGATGAAGTCCTCATAGATGCCGTTCATGTCGAACAGGAATCCGTTCATGCGCAGCTGCCCGGGCAGGTGCTCGGCCGATGCTCCCCTCAATACCGCCTCGGACAGGTGGAGTGCCGGGAGATAGCGGGCGTTGAGCCGCGTCGGATGCCAAGCGGGTGGTGTCTGCCCGCGAGTGAGCGGTGTGATGTCCATCAGCCGGGACCGCTGGTGCATCAGGCGCGTGCGGACGGTCCGGGGGACACCGGGGAGGCGCAGGAGGCGGTCGACGGACGTGCGGAGGATGCGGTTCTCGGCGATATCCGTGGTGAATGCGTCGTACGTCACCTCCGCGGGTACGGGCATGCCGAACCGGCGGCGGATCTGTTCGGACTCGCGGAGCCGGCCCCGTACGACGGGGGACGACTCCTCGACCGTCCGGTAGCCCTGGAGCAGGCCCTGCCGCAGTGCGCGGTCGATCTGGCGCTCGACGGCGTGCGCGAACGCCGGAAGGAGGTCGTCGTGCGCGGCCAGGTCCACCGTGCCGTCCCGCCAGCCCCGGGGGTCGCTGCTGTAGCCGAGCAGGAAGAGCAGGCGGGCGATCGGCACCTTGGGGGTGATCCGTACCGTGACGCCTTCGCCGCCGGGCGCGGTGAGGGTGACGGCGCCGACCCTGCTGCCGGCGCGCAGTCGCCAGGCGCCCCGGTCGTACGGGTCCGGACCGGCCTCTTCCAGGATCCTGGAGGCGGCCAGTGCGCGGCCCACGGCGTCGGGGAGCCGGACCGAGCGCGCGGGTCCGTGTTCGACGAGCGGGACGTCGCTGGTCACGGCGCGTCGGTCCCGTCGCCCGGTTCGGGCGAGGCGGTGCGTGACGCGAGCGCCCTGCGGAGTGCCGGCAGACCGTAGCGGCCCTCGATGTCGACGCCTTCGCCGTAGTGGTGCTCCTCCAGCAGCGGGAGGATCTTGGTCCGCCAGGTCCGTTCCAGTCCGCCCTCGCGGTAGACGCCGGGCTTCATCAGGTACGACGGTCCGATCTTGAAGTCGGGGTCGTCGATGCGGGCGTTGAGGGCGTCGAGCAGGTCCGCGGGTTCGGGGTCCTTCTCCTTTGACTCCAGCCAGGTACGCAGCAACTTTCGGGTGGGATCGATGCGCGGGGACAGCTCGACGAACGCGAAGCGGCGGCGCATCGCCGCGTCGACGAGGGCGATCGAGCGGTCGGCCGTGTTCATGGTGCCGATGACGAAGAGGTTGCGGGGCAGGAAGAAGTCCTCGTCCGAGTAGGTCAGTCGCACCGACAGGTCGCGGTATTCGAGGAGGAAGTACAGCTCGCCGAAGACCTTGGCGAGGTTTGCCCGGTTGATCTCGTCGATGACCAGGAAGTGCGGGATGTGCCGGTTGCCTTCTCTGCGGGCCAGTTCGGCGAATTCGCGCAGGGGGCCGGCCGTGAGCCGGAAGGCGACCTCGCGCGTGCCGGGGTCCTCGCGGGGGCGGAAGCCCTCGAAGAAGTCCTCGTAGGAGTACGACGGGTGGAACTGGACGAGTTCGACCTGTTCCGGGCCGCCGCCGAAGAACGCGGCGAGCTTCTGCGCGAGGAAGGTCTTGCCCGTCCCGGGAGGGCCGTAGAAGATCAGCTGCTTCTCGTCGTGGAGCAGTTGCCTGATCTCCTGCAGCCATTCGAGGCGGTGCACGTGGAGCTCCTTCCGCAGCTCCTCGGTGGGCTCGGGCAGCTCCACCTCGCGGCGGGCGGCGACAGCCAGGGGCTCGGCGCTGATCCCGGTGCCGTCGGCCAGGGCCTCCTCCACCAGTTCCTCGTCGCTGACCCCGAGGCCGTCGACGACGGCCTTGACGGTGGTGAGGTCGACCACGTCGTGGCGCGACGAGAGCTTCTGACGCAGGTCCTGCGGAAGCTCGTCCAGAGGGAAGCCTTCACCTCCCCACTCCACGGGGCGCCAGAGGACGCGGCTCCCGTCGTCGGCGACGAGGTGCTCGACGTTGCCAGTGATCTTCCCGGTGTGGAGCCGGCCGTCGGACAGTGCGCACACCGTGTCGCCGGGCCGCATCCGCGAGAGGAAGGCGTGCAGCTCCTCGACGAGCTGCGGCTTCTCGGTGTACGTCGCCGTCGACCCGTAGTCCTCGTCGACGAAGCTGCGCAGCTGTTCCTTGCTGATGCCCTGGATGGCGGCGGGGCGCAGGTGGGCGGCGGTCAGGTACACCCTGCCTTCGGGGAGCCACGCGCGCCGGAACAGGTCGGGGCCGGCCGAGTGCGGCCCCCGCACCAGCCAGGCGCGGCTCGGGCCCGACCACACCTGGCCGAGGAAGTCGGCGAGCGGCCGGCCGTCCTCGGTCTTCCACTCCATCCACCCGTTGCTGCTGCGGCCCAGGAGGATCTCCCCCGCCGCGGAGGGCGAGTTGCACTCCACATCCTCGACCACTTCGAGCCAGCCGGACCACGTGGACGTTTCGCGTATCACCCCTTCCGCGATGAGCCGTTCGCGCAGGCGGTACGAGGAAGGCGTCTTCTCCGGGAACGACGGGACGACGTCGGGTCGCGCCGGGGAGCCCGCGAGCACCACCATCTTCTGGCTGCCGTTGGTCCCGCTCTCGTTCAGGAGACGGCCTCTGGCCGTGGGCCCGCCGTACGGCAGGCGCAGCTGGAACTCCGGGTACGAATCGAGCATCGGTGTCCTTGGGTCGGAGGGTACGGCCGGGTGCATTGTGGGGCGCCCGTGATCCACTTCGGCGTCGCTTCGCATATTTCCGGCCAACTCCGACGCCCCGGCCGGCACAGATCCGGCCGCGCGTTGCCGTGCACGACGGCCGACGTCCATGATCGGGAGCGGAGCACCGGCAGGCGAGGGGGAACGGTGGGCACCGGAACAACGAGCGGACCGACGAGGCAGCGGCACACCGAGGATCTGCTGGCGGCGGTGTCCATGACGTCCGTGCAGCTCGCCGAGGCGGTCGGCCGGTTCGACGGTGACACCCTGGCCATGGTGACGGCCGCGATCCGCACGGCGGAGCGCGCCTTCGAGGAGCTCGACGCCTGCTATGAGGTCATCGACGACGCGTCGGTCACGGCCCGGGAGATCGCCGTCCGGCTGAGCGCCCTGCTCGCGGCGGAGGACGAGCCGGGCGTCGGTCGGGAGCTGGACGCCCTGGACGTGGTCTCCGCTCGCGTCCGCGGCACGGACCACGCCCGAGAGCTGCTGCACCGTGTCCTCGGACGGGAGGAGACGACCGAGCGCGCCCTGCCGGCGGTGCGCCGTCTCACCGGGGCGGACCTGCCCGCTCTCCCTTCCGCCTACGCGGACGACGCGGGTTTCGACGACCTGATGGCCTTGGCCGCCCGCGAGGAGGAGCTGGCGCCACGGCTGCGTGAGGCGCACGCCGATCGCCTCCGCGAGGTGGCCGCGCACCTCGTCCACGTGGTGGAGCAGGTCGCGGCCGTGGGTTTCACCGACGAGGCCTTCGCCGGGGAATCGGTGCAGGAGGCACGCCGGGCCCACGCACTGTGGGGCCGGTGCCTCGCGGAGTGCAGGCGCGACCTCGGATAGCCAGCCGCCTCCGCGCCCGTACGGCACTGGTCTCCGGCCGGATACCGTGTGCGGTGCGACCTGACACGTCAGCTCCGTCCTCCCGCTCACGAGCAGAAAGGCCCCTCGTGCACATCGCCCCCCTGAGCCCGCATGACCCCGCCGAGCTGGGCGGCTACGAGCTGCTCGGCCGCATCGGGCACGGCGGCATGGGACAGGTGTACCTGGGCGAGTCACCCGGCGGGGAGCCCGCGGCCGTCAAGGTGATCAAGCCGTCGGTCGTGGATTCGGAGACCCGGCAGCGCTTCGCCCAGGAAGTGGAGATCCTCAAGACGATCTGGGGCGCGCGGATCGCGGCGCTGCTCGACGCCGACGCGGAGGCCGATCCGCCGTGGCTGGCCACCGAGTACATCGAAGGGCCCGACCTGAGCCGGCACGTGGCCCTGCACGGCCCGCTTCCCTCGCTGCTCGCCGCCTCCCTCGGGGCGACGCTCGCCGAAGCGCTCGCCACCGTGCACAAGCAGGGTCTGCTGCACCGTGACCTCAAGCCCGCGAACGTGCTGCTCGGCCCCAACGGGCCGAAGATCATCGACTTCGGCCTCGCGGTGTTCGCCGAGTCGAGCGTGTCCCTGACCGCGCCCAACGCCGTGGTCGGCACCCCGGCCTGCATGGCGCCCGAACAGGCGCGTGGCGACCGGCCGCTGACCCCCGCGGTCGACGTGCACGCGCTCGGCGCCGTGATGCTGTTCGCCGTCTCCGGTCACCTCCCGTACCAGGCCGCGAACATCCACGTCCTCTTCCACCAGGTCACCGACCCGGGCACGGCTCCCGACCTGTCGGGGGTCCCCGACGAGCTGGTGCCCCTGCTGACGGCGATGCTCGCGCACCAGGCCGAGGACCGGCCGGCGCTGAGCGATGTCGTCCAGCAGTGCCGGACGGTCATCGAGGCGCAGGGCTTCAAGGTCGCCCAGGCGCGGCGCCGGCTCACGACGCACACGGCGGCTCCCTCGCATCCGCCGGACGACCTGCCGCCGACGGTCGCCCTCCCGCTGCCGCCCACCGTCCCGGCGGCCCCGGCGGTTCCCGGACCGAGCACGTCGCCGACGACAGCGCCGACCGTGGTGCTCCTCCCGGACACCGTGGTGCTCCCCCCGGGCGCCACCCTGCCGGCCGTCGCCGCGCCTGACACCGACGAACAGGCCGCCCCCGAGCCGACCCCTACGCTCGTCGACCGTCCCGCACCGCGGTCCGGAGCCGCCGCACCCGAACCCGCCACGGGCACGGACGGTCCGTCGTCCACGCCGCCGGCCACTCCCCGCGCTCCCCGCGGCCGCTCCGCGCAGCGGCTCCCTTCCGCCCAGGCCCGGATCACCGCACAGCGGCTCCGCGAGGTGTACGCGGCCCAGGCCGCGTTCTGACACCGGCGGGCTCCCGATGCCGGCGGACCCGCGATACTGAGGGGCCTGCCACCACCGTCACGCAACACCACAGGAGGACACGGGTGACCGCCGTCCAGACCAGCCCCGAGCAGCACGGCGACGCGTCGGACGCGGCGGGGCAGGAGCAGTTCCCGGCAGGCGCTCAGGTGCTCGTACGCGACGAGGTGTGGCTGGTCAGGAACGCGGTGCCGACCGCCGACGACGGCACCCGGGTCGAGGTGGTCGGGGTGTCCGACTTCGTACGGGACCAGGAGGCCGTGTTCTTCACCGGCCTGGACACCGTCGAGCTCATCGACCCGCGCGACACCCGGCTGATCGCGGACGACTCCCCCACCTACCGGCGCTCCCGGCTGTTCCTGGAGGCCGTGCTGCGCCGCACGGCCCTGCCCCAGTCCGAGCGGCGGCTCGCGCTCGCCGACTCCTTCCTCCTGGACCCGCTCCCCTACCAGCGCCGCCCCGCCGAGCTCGCGCTCTCCGGTGCCAACCTGCGCCCCCGCCTGCTGATCGCGGACGTGGTGGGCCTCGGCAAGACGCTGGAGATCGGTCTGACGCTCGCGGAGCTCATCCGGCGCGGCCGGGGCGAGCGCATCCTCGTCGTCACGCCGCAGCACGTCCTGGAGCAGTTCCAGCACGAGCTGTGGACGCGGTTCGCCATTCCGCTGGTCCGCCTGGACTCGGTGGGCATCGAGCGGATCCAGCGCGAGATCCCCGCGGGCCGGAACCCGTTCACCTTCTTCAAGCGCGTGATCGTCTCGATCGACACGCTGAAGAACACCGACCAGTACCGCCACCACCTGGAGCAGATCCGCTGGGACGCGGTCGTCATCGACGAGTCGCACAACCTGATCAACCGCGGCTCCCTGCGCAACCAGCTCGCCCAGACCCTGGCGCCGCGCACCGACGCCCTGATCCTCGCGTCCGCCACGCCGCACAACGGCGACGCGCGGTCGTTCGCCGAGCTGATCGCCCTGCTGGACCCGGCGGCGATCCGCGACCCGGAGAACTACCGGGCCGAGGACATCGAGCACCTCTTCATCCGCCGCACGAAGGTCAGCACCGAGGTCCGCGAGCAGATGAAGGGCCAGTGGGCGGACCGCGGCCCCTCCCAGGCCGTGCACTGCCCGGCCACCCCGGCCGAGGAGCGGATCTTCGAGGAGCTGGCGGCGGTCTGGCTGCCGCGCGACGGCAGCCCGTCCGTGAGTTCCGTCCCGCTC
Organism: Microtetraspora glauca; assembly: GCA_000721275.1. Taxonomy (GTDB): domain Bacteria; phylum Actinomycetota; class Actinomycetes; order Streptomycetales; family Streptomycetaceae; genus Streptomyces. The sequence goes on from JOFO01000011.1 coordinate 101,823, forward strand.
TTCCCGTACACGCTCCTCAAGTCCTTCCTCTCCTCGCACACGGCGCTCAAGGCCACCGTGAGCGCCCGGATCAAGACCCTGGAGAAGAAGGACGACCTCCGCGCCACGGAGGCGGAGCTCGCCGCCCTGCGCCGGCTCGCGGAACTGACTGCGGACCTGACGGAGGCGGACTCGGCGAAGTTCGCCGCGCTGGTGGAGCAGCTGAAGGGCATCGGCGTCGGCCCGTCCTCCGACACCCGCGTCGTGGTCTTCTCGGAGCGCGTCCAGACGCTGGAGTGGCTGGCGACCGTCCTGCCCGCCGCCCTCGGCTTCCGGGGCCGGACCGCGAAGGACTGCCTGCGCGTGATGCACGGCGGTCTCTCCGACGAGCAGCAGATGCGGGTCGTGGAGGAGTTCGGGCTGGCCGGCGCCCCGGTGCGGATCCTGCTGACGGGCGATGTGGCCTCCGAGGGCGTCAACCTGCACCGCCAGTGCCACCAGCTGGTCCACTACGACGTTCCGTGGTCGCTGATCCGCATCGAGCAGCGCAACGGCCGCATCGACCGCTACGGGCAGGCCCAGCCGCCGCAGTTCCGTGCCCTGATCCTCACCAGCGGCACCGAGGGCGCGAAGGACGACACCCTGGTCTCCGAGCGGCTCCTGGAGCGCGAGGACCAGGCGCACCGTTCGCTCGGCACGGCGGAGGCCGTCACCGGCCTCTACCGCGCGGAGGCCGAGGAGAAGTCCCTCATCCAGGATCTGCTCCGCGGCAGGACCGTGGACGAGTCCCTCGACGGGCGCCGGTCCGGCGAGGACGCCGGCACGGATGCCATGGACGACTTCCTGGCGGACTTCTTCGGCGCGGTCGGTGACGAGCCGCAGGCGGACGACGGCACCGCGGCCGGCGGGTCCGCCCCCGAGACGGCGGGAGGCGCCACCGGCACGGGTGAGGCCACGGGCTCCGTCCTCCCCCGCCTCTTCGACTCGACCGCCCACTTCCTGGACGAGGCGCTGCGCGAGGTGTACCCGGACGCCCGGGACCGCCTGGACCTGGACCGTGACGAGCAGTCGGGCCTGATGTCCTTCCGTCCCCCGGCCGACCTCCTCCACCGCCTCAAGGCGCTGCCCGTGGACTACCTGCGCGAACAGCGGCTGCGCGAGCGGCTGTTGGTCACCTTCAACCGGCGGCTCGCCCAGCACTCGCTCCAGCGGGCCCGCGAGGCGGGTTCCACCTCCAGCTGGCCGGAGATCTCGCTGCTGACCGATCTGCACCCGGTCGTCGAGTGGCTGACGGACAAGGTCCTCGTCCGGCTCGGACGCCAGGAGGCGCCGATGATCACGGCCGAGGTGGCGGAGCCCACCTATCTCGTCCAGGGTGTGTACTCGAACGCCCTCGGCCGGCCGACGGTCGTCAAGTGGATGGGCGTGACGCGCAGCGGGGCCGTGGACGACGACATGGTGTCGCTGCTGCGCCGCTCCGGGGTCGGCCCGACGATGGCGAACAAGCTCCGCCACCGGGACCCCGCCCCGCTGGCCGCCGCCATCCCCGCCGTCCTGGAGGCCGCCGAGGCCTTCATGGAGCGGCACCGGGACGCCTGGGACCGGCCGCTGCGCGAGTCGATCGAGCGCCACAAGCTGCGCCTCGGCGACTGGGAGCAGCCCACGCTGGCGGGCGAGCACACCAAGCGGCGGCTCACCGACCTCGCCGACGACCTGCTGACCACCGGGCAGCGCCCGATGCTGCGCGTCCTCGCGGTGCTGCTGCCCGACCCCGACGCACCACCGGCCGCGTCCGCGCCCCTGTCCGCCACGCCCGCCGCCCTCTGAGAGAGCCACTGTCATGACGTACGACTCGCTGGTCAACCGCGGCGACTACTTCTCGGCCCACTACCTCGCCGAGGTGCTGCCCAAGGACCTCAAGACGGGCCTGCTCCAGACCTGGAAGGAGCGGGAGGAGGCCGCGAAGCCCCCGGCCGGAACGGGCGCCGAGGCGGCGCCCTCCGAGGACGCGGACCCGCTGCGCGAGGACGCCAAGCAGGCCCTGCCCGTCACCCCCCGGGCCGGGCTCCGGGCGCTGCGCCGCGACTACTTCCGGGCCCGCTCGTTCTTCGCCCTCCCCGAGGACGCCGAGGGCACCGCCTCCACGCCCGACGCGGGCGACGACGCGCTGACGTACGACGCCCCCGCCTGGCGGGAGCGGGTACACAAGCTGAACGCCGAGGTCCTGCGCGCACTGGGCTACGACGCGAAGCCCGGCGACCTCACCGTCTGGCGGGCGGGCCAGAGCCACGAGATCACGGTCGCGCACGCCGAGAAGGGCCTCGTCGCCGTCGACTGCGGCTGGGCAGCCGAGGCCGACGCCGCCCTGGACCCCGACGGCCCGGGCCGCCTTCTCGACCCCGTCGTCCTCGACGGCTCGAACAGCCTGACCACCGGCTCCAAGCTGGCCTCGTTCCTGTTCGCCTGCGACGAGGCCCCGCGCTACGTCCTGCTGCTCGTCGGCGGCGTCGTCGTCCTCGCCGACCGGATGGTCTGGGGCGAGGGCCGCTACCTCGCCGTCTCCCTCGACACCGCGCTCCAGCGCAACGACACCCGCCCGGGCGGCGAACTCGACACCGTCGCCGCGCTGTTCGGAGCCGACTCGCTCCGCACCCCCGAGGAGGGCGGCGAGAATCCGCTCGCCGAACTCGTCGGCAAGTCCACCAAGCACGCGGTCGGCGTCTCCAGCGAGCTGCGCGACGGCCTGCGGCTGAGCGTCGAGCTGATCGCCAACGAGGTCCTGGAACGCCTCCGCGAGCAGGGCGTACGCCCCCAGGACATCGGCGAACTCCCCGAACTCGGCCGCCAGCTGACCCGCGAGTCGCTGCGCTACCTCTACCGCGTCCTGTTCCTGCTGTACGCCGAGGCCCGCCCCGAGCTGGGCATCCTGCCGTCCGACTATCCGGAGTACCAGCTCGGCTACGGCCTCGGCCGGCTCGGCGAACTCGTCGCGGAGCGCGACCTCGTCGACGAGAAGTCCCGCCGCGGCTTCTACCTGTACGAGTCCCTGGACCTGCTGTTCCGCAAGGTCCAGGACGGCTACCGGCCGCGCCGCACCCACGGCGAGGCGGCGGAGGCGCCGGAGACCGCCGACGCCGTCGGCGCGAAGACGAGCGAGGACCTGGGCCTGCGCTTCGAGCCCCTGCACTCCACGCTCTTCGAGCGGGACTCGATCCAGCTGATCGGCGCGGACGCCGTCGTCGACCCCCGTCACGACGCCGACGAGGCGCTCGCGCGCGGCGAGCGCGTCCGCTACCTCGACACCCGGCTCCGCAACGCCACCCTGTACGAGGTCCTGCACAAGCTCATGCTCACCAAGGGGAAGAAGGGCGAGCGCGGCGGGTTCATCTCGTACGCCCAGCTGGGCATCAACCAGCTCGGCGCCGTGTACGAGGGCCTGATGTCGTACTCAGGCTTCATCGCGGGCGAGGAGCTGTACGAGGTCGCCAAGGGCGGGGATCCGAAGGACGGCTCCTGGCTGGTGCCCAAGTCCAAGGCCGACGAGTACCCCGACACGGTCTTCGTCCGGCGCCCGGACCGCGACACGGGCGAGGAGCTGCGCGTCCGGTACGCCCCCGGCTCGTTCGTCTACCGGCTCTCCGGCCGCGACCGCCAGACCTCGGCCTCCTACTACACCCCGGAGTCCCTCACCAAGGTCACCGTGCAGCTCGCCCTCCAGCACCGGCTGGACCAGGACGGCACGGTCACCGAGGCACGCGAGCTGCTCGACTGGAAGATCTGCGAACCGGCCCTCGGCTCGGGCGCGTTCCTGAACGAGGCGATCAACCAGGTCGCCGCCGAGTACCTGCGCCGCCGGCAGAAGGAGCTCGGCCGCTCCATCGACACCGAGCAGTACGCCGTCGAGCTCCAGAAGGCCAAGGCGTACATCGCCCTCCACAACTCGTACGGCGTCGACCTCAACGAGACCGCCGTCGAGCTCGCCGAGGTGTCGTTGTGGCTCAACACCATGCACCCCGGCATGGAGGCCCCCTGGTTCGGCCTCCACCTGCGGCGCGGCAACTCCCTCATCGGCGGCCGGCGTGAGGTGTACGGCCCCGAGCGCCTGAAGAAGGGCGGCTGGCTGGGCACGACCCCGGAGCGCTACCCGCTCGCCGACGCGCAGGCGGGCGTCCCGCTGCCGGAGGGCGCGGTGCACCACTTCCTGCTCCCCGCGAAGGAGTGGGGCGCGGTCGCCGCCGAGAAGGAGGCGAAGGCGCTGGCGCCGGAGGCCGCGAAGGCGCTCGGCGCGTGGCGCAAGGCCGTCACCAAGTCCCCGACGGCCAAGCAGACGGCCCGCTTGCAGGGCCTCGCCCGGCGCGCCGAGTACCTGTGGGACCTGGTCGTGCAGCGGCTGACGATCTCCGAGCGGGAGATCTCCCGGCGGGTCGATGTCTGGGAGGCGGAGCCGGAGTGGCTGCGCCGCCCGAAGGAGGCCGTGCCCCGGGAGAAGGTGTTGGCCGACCTCACGGCAGTGGACACCCCGTACTGGCGGCTGAAGAAGCTCATGGACACATGGTGCGCGCTGTGGTTCTGGCCGGTGCAGGAGGCTGCGCTGCTGGACGGGACGGACGCGCGGTACGAGCGGGCGGAGGTCGTACCTGCGGGGCAGGGCGGGGCTGCTGCGGAGTCCGGCGCGTCGGACGTGATCCGTACGTACGAGGAGGTCGACCTCCTCGGGAACGTCACCGTGAAGGAGGTCAGGCGCGGCGACATCGACAAGCGGCGCAAGGGCACGCGCAAGGGCGAGCAGTCCTTCGCGGGCCAGCGCCGCGACGTCATCCCGCTGGCGAACCTGGACGACTGGCTGGACTTCGCGGAAGCGCTGCTGGGCACGCACGACGTGCCGGCGGAGTCGCTGGTGGCGTCCTTCGACTCGCTCGGCGACCTGGAGCGGTACGAGGACGAGCTGCCGGACTGGATGGGCATGGACCGGTCGTACTGGCTGGAGGGGCGGTTCCCGTGGGTGGGGGTTGCCGGGGATGTGGCCAAGCGGCAGGGGTTCTTCCATTGGGAGCTGGAGTACGCCCAGGTGTTTGGGGGGCTCGGAGGATTTGATCTGCAAGTAGGGAACCCGCCGTGGGTGAGGCCAGATTGGAAGGAGGATGCGGCTCTGGCCGAATTGGAGGCATGGTTCAAACTGTCCGAGAAGCCCGGAGCGGAGGAGTGGCGTCTACGCAAGGCCGAAACACTTAAGGACAGGAAGAACACTGCTTTCATCCTTGATGATCTAGTAGGCACCTCCGCTACAGCCGCGCTCCTCACCTCCCAGCCGATGTACCCCCTTCTCGCCAAGACCCGCCCAGACCTCTACCGCGCGTTCATGACGCAGGTGTGGCGTCATGCAAGTCATGCGGGCGCTACGGGGCTAATCCATCCCGATAGCCACTTCAGCGGCGTAAAGGAGGGGCCGCTACGAAAGGCGACTTATAAGCATTTGCGAATGCATGCACACTTCTCTAACCGCCTTCAGCTGTTTGAAGATGTCGGGCCGACACGCAAATTCAGCGTCAACATCTACGGCTCCTCCAATTCTGTCGGATTCACTCACGTCAGTTGGCTCTACTCGCCCGAGACGCTTACGTCATCAATCACCCACGATGGCCGCGGCCCACTGCCCGGGATTAAGCATGACGGCAAATGGGACTGCCGCCCTCACCGCGACCGCCTCATCCACGTAGATGCAGTCCGTCTAGCCGAATGGAATCGCCTTTCCGGCGATAATACGATCCCCGACAGCGAGGCTCCACTGCTTTACCCCGTCACCATTAGGGAGCAAGGGGCCGTCTCCACTCTTTCGCTCGTCACCGATCGCCTTGCAGAACATGCAACTTTCATAACTCAAGGCTACAACGAGACAAACGCCAAGAAGGACGGCCTAATTCGCTGGTCCACAAAGGACATTGACAGCATCGACGAAGTCGTACTCCAAGGGCCGCATTTCTTGGTCGGAACTCCATTCGCTCAGAATCCAAAGATTCCATGCAAGTCGCCTCGTGACTGGTTCGAGACTCCTGCTCACACGTTGGGCGCCGATCATGTCCCACGGACGAACTACGTGCGTTCATGCGACCTCGATCGATACCAGAAATCACAAGAAGTCTGGGGTGGCAAGCGCTATACCGAGCATTTTCGCCTCGCCTGGCGCCGAATGATCGACTTTGACGGCAACCGCAGCTTGTTCGCCGCCATAATTCCACCAGGCACTGCTCACATTGACGCCGTCAACTCAATGGCATTGGCAGACAATCGCCGCACTGCCCTTACTGCCGGGTTCTGGGCCGCCCTACCACTGGACTATCTTCTGCGGATCACAGACCGTTCAGACCTTCGAGTCGCAGAAGCACACAAAATGCCCGCCGTAGACCCTGCCCACCCTCTTGCGCCAGCACTCCTCCTCCGTACCCTCCGCCTAAACGCTCTCACAAGCCACTACTCCCCCCTCTGGAAGGAGCTCTTCGACCCGCGCTGGGCTGGTTACGAGGAATGGGCAAACCACCACTGGCCGAACCTCAAGCCGCTCGCCGCCGACCTCGATTCCACTTGGAAATACCGCACTCCCCTGCGCAGCGAGTACGAACGCCGCGCGGCCCTAGTCGAACTCGACTCCCTCATTTCTGTCTGGCTCGGCATTACTGCTGACCAACTCGTCGCGATCTACAAATCCCGCTATCCAGTCCTAGCCGACTACGAATCAGCGATGTACTTCGACGCCGACGGCAGAAAGATTGCCGCGAACCACAACACCTACGGTCACGGCCAGACCAAGGAAGACTGGCTCGATCTCCAAGCCCACCTCTCCAACCCCGCCAACACCCCACCCCCCGCCAGCTACGTCGGGCCCTTCTACAAGGCCGACCGTGAAGCTGAGATGCGGGCCGCGCACGCGCACTTCCAGGCACGGCTGGACAAGGAGATCGAGCTCGGGCGTTGGACGCCTCCGGCGCGCAAGGCGGCCGCGGAGGGCGCGGCATGACATGTGGCTGCCCCGGACCCTTCGAGGTCCGGGGCAGCCACGTCGTTGCGCTACTGGCTTGCGAAGCCTACGAAAGCGGTCCACGCAGATGCGTCGACGACGAGCCCGGTACGGGTCGTGTCCTTGGAGTCGCGCACGTGGACTCTGCCCAGGCGTTCAGCCACCTCAACGCACTCGCCGCCTTCCTCGCTGCTGTAGCTGCTCTTGACCCAGACCAGCCCAGCCCCCTGCGTCCCCACCTTGGTCTTCATAGCTCTCCCAGCAGCTTCTCGACGTAGCCGAGCGACGCCTGAGGTGTGAGTGCTTGCGCGCGTAGGATTCCGTACTTGATCTCCAGACCCCACACGAGCCGCCGCTCGCTGTGTACATGACTCACGTTCTGGACCTCAACGTGCGCGATCCTGTTCCCCTTGTTCGTTTCGATCACCGTGAACGGGCCAGCCAGACCGGCGTTTTCCTCGCTGTCCAGGGGCATCACCTGGATCTCGACCGTCCGGCGGTGACCGGCGAGCAGGATCTGTTCAAGCTGCCCTCGCATGACAGTCCGCCCACCGATCGGTCGACGCAGCACTGACTCGTCGATCACGAAGCTCATGAGCGGCGACGGGCGCTTGGCGAAGATCTCCTGACGTAGCAGCCGGGCTGCGACGCGTCGCTCGATCTCCTCCTCGTCCAATGGCGGGCGCATCATGCCGAAGACCGCTCCGGCATACTCCTTCGTCTGTAACAGGCCCGGCACGGCCTGGTTGGCATACACATGCAGCTCAACCGCCTCCGCCTCCAACTTCGCCGCATCCCGGAAGAACGCCGGGTACTGCGCCCGCGCCACCTCCTCCTTCATCTCCTTCAGGACCTCGCCCGCGTCCAGCAACTCGTCCGCCTGGTCGATGAAGCGCGGCGGCGGGACCCTCCGCCCCTGTTCGTACGCCGCGATCGTCGACGCCGAGTACCCCAGCCGCACCCCGAACTCCGCGCGCTCCAACCCGGCCCGTACCCGGAACCGTTTCAGCTGGCGGCCGAAGACGCGCAGGATGCCCGAGCCCGGGTCCGGTGCGGCGGCGTCGCCGGCCGCATCATCATCGTCTGCCCGCTGGGTGGATTCGTTCATGCCCGCCCTCACCTCCACCGGCCAACGCCGCTCCGCGTCGGCCGTCACGCTCCGCGCCGCCTACAGACACCGACACCGCGCCTACCGCTGCCCCCTGTACACGCGTCGGGCCTTACTCAGCGTAAGCGGCAGGCGCCAGCCTGTGCCCCATGAACAGCGAAACTTCCCCCGCGTCCCTCGCCCTTGAGTTCGCGATGCGCTTCACGTCCTCCCCGCGCGGCGCCCGCCTCGCCCGGCGGCTCGTCTCCCACCGTCTGGACAGCTGGGGGCACCCGTACGCCTCGACCGCCAACGAGACCATGACGCTGATCGCCGCCGAGCTGACCGGTAACGCCGTGCGTCACGGGCACGTGGCCGGCCGGGATTTCCACCTCCGGCTCACCGACTCGGCGGACACCCTGCGTATCGAGGTCACCGACACCCGTACCGAGCGCGTACCGCTTCTCTCCTCCCACGAGCCGTCCGGCGACGTAGAGTCGGGGCGCGGGCTGCTGGTCGTGGCGCGGTTGGCGAGTCGGTGGGCGGTGGTGCCGCGCGTGGGTGCTCCGGGGAAGACCGTATGGGCCGAACTGTGCCTTTCCCGCCAATGATCAGCAGGTTTCGGAAACGAGCCGACGGCCAGTCAGTGCCTGCCACTAGCGTCGTTCGTCCGTCTGTGCACTGCACGGGGGAGCCCAAAGGAGAACAGCGCACGTGAGCAGCACCACCCACACCGACCCGGCCGCCGGTTACCGCGTCTCCCTCGTCGACGAGGATCCGCTGCGTGCCCGGCGCGAGGCCCGCGAATTGCTCGCCGCCCTGGCCGAGGCCGACCCGCAGGCCGCGCTCGACGTCCCGGCCGGCCCCGCGACCACCGGCACCACCCCCGTCAAGGGCGGACCGGTCGCGGACCTCCTCAGTCTGGTGTTCGCCGGTGGCTCCCTGGCCGCCGCCACGCTTCAGCTCTGGCTGGCGCGCGTGCCGCAGCGGACGATCGTCGTGACGCGGCCCGACGGGGCGACGCTGACCATCTCCGGGAAGCAGGCCCGTGCGGACGACGCGCGGATCGAGCGGTTCCTCGACGGTGGTGCGGGTACGGCGGACGAGGACGGCGCGCAGGGCGGGCCGGGCGCGGCGTGAGTGACAACGACCGGTACGCCATGCTCGTCGGCGTATCCACGTACGACAGCGAGCGGTACCACGACCTGCCGGCGGTGCGGGCGGACCTGCACTACATGCAGGCGGTCCTGGAGAACACCGAGATCGGCATGTACAACGACTGCGCGATGGTCGCGGAGCCGACGCGCGCCGAGATGCTGCACGCCGTCGAGACGTTCCTGGAGGAGCGGCAGGCCAGCGAGACGGCACTGCTCTACTTCAGCGGACACGGGGAGTTCTGCGAGGCGGACGGGCAGCTGTACTTCCTGACCCGGGACGCCGATCCGGACGACCTGCCGGGTACGGCCGTGCCGGCCGAGTTCCTGGAGCGGATGCTCACGTCGTGCCGGGCCTCCTCGAAGGTCGTGCTGCTCGACTGCTGCTCCAGCGGCTCCGTCGTCCAGGGGTGGACGGCCAAGGGGGCGGCCGACGACGTACGTCCCGCGCCCAGCACGCTGCTGCGGCCGACCGGCGTGTACTTCATCACCGCCTCGGACGCCCTCCAGCCCGCCTCGGCCCTGGCTCCGGCCGGTTCCTCCCTCGGCACGTCCCGGTTCACCGGGGAGATCGTCGAGGGGCTACGCAGCGGGCGGATCAAGGACAGCGGCTGGATCACGCCGGACGACCTGTTCGAGTACCTGACCGCGCAGATGGTGCGCATCGGCGTGCCCGAGGAGCAGCGGCCCACGAAGTCCACCATCCGTGCGACACATTCCCTGCCGCTGGCCCGCTCGGTGGCGCGGTCCGTCCAGCTCCCCGCGCCGCCACCGGAAGCCGGTGGCGGTCTCCCGGTCTCCTCGACGCTGTCGAAGGCCCGCGGCCTTGTCGCGCAGGACGCGCACGACGGCGTGGACCGGGAGCGTCTGCTGCGCTACTACGCGCACTGCCTGCAGGCGCAGGCCGAGGCGAAGATGCTGCCCGACCGGGACAGCGGCCGGAACTCCGCGTACTTCCTGCTGGGGCAGGGGCCGGAGACGATCCAGTCCGGGCTGGGGTCCGGTCTTCCCGCGCCCGGTGGGCTGCCGAAGGCGAAGAGCACGGGTGCGAAGGTCGACGAGGCCGGGTTGCAGGAGTACTGGTACGGGTACCCGGCCGTGACGCTGCCCGAGCGCGGCGGGCACGGCGGGCGGCGGGCCGCGGTGCGCATCGCGCCGCTGCTGGTCCAGCCGATGGAGCTGGCGCCCGACGAGGACGGGCGGGACCGGCTGCGGCCGAGCGGGGTGCCGTCGCTGCACAGCGGTGTGCTCATGGAACTGCTGGAGGACGAGGAGGCGGCCGAGTTGCTCGGCCGCTGGCAGCCGACCTGGCAGGAGGGCAACGCCGCCCAGATGGTGAAGGCGGTGCGGGAGCTCCTGACGCGGCTCGAACTCCCGGAGCTGGAGCCGCTCGACCTGTCCGCGCTCAGCGAGCGGTCCGTCATGGACTCGCTGCGTCCGGGCGTCCACAACACCGCTGTCCTCCTCACGCCCTCGGGTCTGGAGCGGACCGCGTCCGAAGGGCTCGTGGAGAACCTGCTCCAGATGTCCACGCGCGCCGACCACATCCCCGGTACCGCCCTGGACGCGCTCCTCACGGGGGGTGGCAACGGCAGGTCGGGCGGGCGCGACACGCCGCCGGTCCTGGTCTCCCCCGGGCCGTGCAACGAGAGCCAGGCGCGGGTGATCACGTCGGCGATGACCCGGCCGCTCACCGTCTCCACCGGGCCGCCCGGCACCGGGAAGAGCGAGGTGGTGGTGGCGGTGGTCGCCACCGCCGTGGCTGCCGGGCAGTCCGTGCTCGTCGCCTCCACCAACAACGAGGCCGTGAACGTGGTGGCCGAGCGCTGCGACGCGATCTCCCCGGGGCTGCTCATGCGCACGGGGAACAAGGAGGCCCGAGAAGCGGAGGCCACGAAGCTGGAGCGGCTGCTCGCCGAGCCGGTCGAGGCCTCGGCGCGGGGTGCGGCGACGGTGGCGGGCGACCTCAGGAACCGGCACGCCCGGGCCGCCGAGCACGAGGCCGGGGCGGCGCGGCTGGTCGGGGAGGAGGTGCGGCTGCTGGAGCTGCTGCGGGAGCGGGAGCGCCGCGCGGACGAGCTCGGGCTGCCGGTGGAGCTGCTGGAGCGGGCGTGGTCCGAGGGCGGGAGCGCGGCGCTCACCGGCTGGGAGGACCGGGCGCGCAAGGCTGCCGTCGCCCGCTGGTACTCCTTCGGCCGGTGGCGCAGGGGGCGGGCGCTGTCCGCGTTCGTCGCCTCCGCCGGGGAAGACCGTGCGGGCGCGTGGCCGGCGTGGGCCGCGGAACGGCCCGTACCGCCTGAGCTGCTGCTCTCCCTCGCCGAGGCCGCCGGAGTGGAGGGCGCGCTCAGGAGCCTCGTACCGGGGCATCTCGCCCTGGACGAGGAGGCGCTGAAGCGGGCGCGGCTGGAGAGCCGGGCGGGTCTGTCGGAGGTGTCGGGCGAGCTGGCCCGGGCCGTGGCCGCCGAGGCGATGACGCGGGGGCGGTCCCTGATGGCCCAGCGGCTCCAGGCTCTGCGCCGGGGCTCCGGCTTCTGGAAGAGCCAGCGCAATCTGATGGCGCACCTGAAAGGCTGGGCCATCAGCACCCACTCGGTGCGCCAGCTCGAACTCGTCCCGGAGCTCTTCGACCTCGTCGTGATCGACGAGGCCAGCCAGTGCTCGATCCCGTCGGTGCTGCCGCTGCTGTTCCGGGCCAAGCGGGCGCTGATCATCGGGGACCCGATGCAGCTCGGGCACATTCCTGGGATCACGGTGCAGCAGGAGCGGCAGGCGCGGGTGCGGGCGGGGCTGAGCGCGGCGCAGCTGGAGGATCACCGGCTCGCCTACCACGTGTACTCCGCGTACCACGCGGCGGCGCAGCACGGCGAGGAGACGCTGCTGCTCGACGAGCACTACCGGTGCCATCCGGCGATCGCCGATGTCGTCAACGGTCACTGTTACGCCGGGCAGTTGCAGGTCCTCACCGACGTCAGGAGGCAGGTTCCGGCGCTCGATCCGGTCGGATCGGGCGGTCCGGCGCCCGCCCTCGGCTGGGTGGACGTGCCGGACGGCGTGTCCACGCTGGGCCCGGGTGGCCGGTCCTCACGGAACGCGGCGGAGGCCGCCCGGGTGCGGGAGACGGTGGACGAGCTGCTCGCGCGGCTTCCCGAGGACGCGACGGTGGGCGTGGTGACGCCGTTCCGTGCCCAGAAGGACGCCCTGGCGCGGGTGTGGGCGGACGACGACCGCGTGCGGGTCGGCACGGTGCACGCCTTCCAGGGCGGGCAGCGGGACGTCATGGTCCTCAGCCCGGTGGCCACCGGCAACACCCCGCCCCGGACGACGTACTGGGTGTCGAGCCAGGTCAACCTGTGGAACGTCGCCGTCACCCGGGCGAAGTCGCAGCTGATCACGGTGGGCAGCCACGCCTTCTGGCAGGGGCAGTCGGGGCTTCCGGCGCTCCTCGCGGAGCGGTCGGAGGTGCTGGGAGCGGGCGCGTCGGCGGACCGGCCCGGCGCGGCCTTCGGCGCGAGGTCGCGGAGCGCCTTCCGGGAGGAGCTCACGGACCGGCTCCAGGACTTCCTCGGGCGCCGTGGTGTGACCGATCTGGAGCGCGAGGCGGTGGTCGGCGGGCACGTCGTCGACCTGCTGTTCACGGTGGACGGCGCCAACACCGCCGTCCTCGTCGACACCGGGCCCGAGCACGGGCAGGACCCGGCCCGCCACCTGCGTCTGACGCACGCGCGCGGCGACCTGCTGCCCGGGCTGCCGTCCGGCGGCTCCGGCGCGAAGCCCGGACCGGTGGCGCGGACGGTCCGGGTGCCGGCGTGGCGGATCCTGGCGGGTGACGTGATGCTGGAGCCGCTGTTCGGCTGAGCCGTGCACCCGGCGGAGTCAGTGCCGCAGGCTCCGGACGACGTGCGTCATGTGCTGGATGTTGCCGACGCGCAGCCAGACTCCGACGTTGCCGGTGCCTTCGCGGCCGTGCCCGTGTGCGCAGTCGCGGAGCCAGGTCTCGCCCGCGCTCGCCGCCGGTCCCCGGAAGTCCGGCAGGGCGAGGATGTCCCGCGCGGCGGCCCGGACGGCGGCGGAGCGGTCAGGTCCTCGTGTCGGCACCTTCACGAGGACGTACGACTCGTCGGTGGTGTACCGCAGCGCATTCCAGGGCGGGCCTCCCTTGCCGGTGGAGGGCGGGCGGGCGATGCCCCTCGTGGAGTCGGCGCCGTAGTCGCCGTACGCGAGGACGGAGACGAACTCCTTTCTGCTGCTCCGCGCTTCCGTCCACACGCGCCGGTCCGAGCGTGGTACGACCGCGCTGCCGCGCTCCAGGAGCCGGGCGGTGACGTCGGGGAAGGCGCCGCCCAGGACGGCCGCCGTGCGCCAGGGGAACAGTGGCAGCAGGGCGTCCAGCGCGCGCCGTGTCTCCTTCGCGGCGTCGGTGCGACCGGCGGGGACGGCGCCCAGGTCGAGCAGGAGGTCCGCCTCCACGGCGGGGTCAACACGGGCGATGAGGACGCGGACGGTATGAAGGGGCACGTCGTCCCAGTGGCCGGGCATCATGAGGCGGATGCCGAGCCCGCTCCCCGTGGTACGGGCGTGCCGGAGCATCGCGTTCTGGTGTGCCTCGGAGCGGTCGGGTCCCGTCACCGGGCGCAGCGGACTCACATCGGCGTTCGCGGACAGCGCCCCGGCCAGCGCCGACTGCTGTGCCTCGTCGGCGAACGGACAGTCGACCCACGCCGGATGATGGCGATGGGCCTTCCGCACGCGCCACAGGTCGTCCCGTACGCCCACGGCGAGGGCGTCGGGATGTGCGCCCGCGCGGGGCGGAAGGTTCCACAGCGGCACGACGGCCGCCTGCACCGCGGGGATCAGCTGCCGGTACGCCTGGCAGGCGTGCTGCTTGGCCGGCAGGACGGGCACGTACAGCGGTCCGGACATGGCGGCTCCCCCTCGGCTCTTGCCCGCGTCCTCTTCGCCGCGCCTGTCCTCGTCCGTTCCGTTGTCCGTTCCAGAATCCGCCGCGTTACCGCCGCAGGAAATGACGTCTTTTCGGCCTTCATGACTGAAAACTCGATGAATCTGGAAGCGCTGTGATCACCGAGGTACTGTTCGTGAGGCTCGGCAGCGGTATCGGCAAGGCGAAAGGGACCGTCGTGAAGCCCACCATGGCCGCCGCCCAGTTGCGCGGCAGTCTGACGCAGTACCTCACGACGACGTACGCCCTCGCCGACGAGGGCACCCGGCGTGCCCTGGAGCGCTTCCTCGGGCATCCCGAGACGGGGATCTTCCGGGGGCCGTACCTCCGGATCCGGACGCCGTTCCACGTGGCCGACGACGGCTGGCAGCGGGAGCTGGAGTGGACGGCCGGATTCCCCGGCTTCGCCCCGTACCGGCACCAGGCCCGGGCGTGGGCGCGGCTGTCCACGCTGCACGGTCCGGCCCTGCCGACGCTGGTGACCACCGGGACCGGCTCCGGAAAGACGGAGTCGTTCCTGATCCCGGTGCTCGACCACTGCCGCCGCGAACGGGCGCGCGGCAACCGGGGCGTCAAGGCCGTCCTGCTGTACCCGATGAACGCGCTCGCCACCGACCAGGCCGGCCGCATCGGCGACTACCTGGCGCGGCCCGAGCTGGCGCAGGTGACGGCCGGTCTGTACATCGGCGACCGGCCCGACACGGACTTCCGCCGGGTGATGACCCGGCGCGAGGAGATGCGCGTGTCGCCGCCGGACGTGCTGATCACCAACTACAAGATGCTCGACCTGCTGCTCCAGCGCGGCGAGGACCGCTCCCTGTGGGAGGGCGCCGACCTCACGTACGTCGTGCTGGACGAGTTCCACACGTACGACGGGGCGCAGGGCACCGACGTGGCCATGCTGCTGCGGCGGCTGGCCGCGGCGACCGGTGCGTCACGGCCGGGCCGGCCGCTCGGGTCGATCTGCCCGGTGGCAACGTCGGCGACCCTGGGCGAGGGGCCGGCGGGCACCGTGGGCAAGGAGGCCGGCGGCATCCTCGACGTGGCGTCGCGGGTGTTCGGGATGCCCTTCCCGGCGGACGCGGTGGTCGGCGAGGAGCGGATGTCGGCCGAGGAGTTCACGGGCGCTGTGGACTACGAACTGCCCGAGCCGCCGACGCCGCAGGAGGTCATCGCCTGTTCGGGCGGTCCCGGTGTGGAGGCCCAGCCCGATCTGCTGGACCTGGACGGGCTGGCGGAGCGGCTGCTCGGCCGCGCCAGCCTCGACGCCTTCCGCATCGGGCGGCTGCTCAAGCGCCACGACTTCACCCACGGCGTGCTGTCGCTGCTCGGCGGGGAGCCGCTGGACGAGTGGGGGCTGCGGGACCGGCTGGCCCGCTTCGGATACGCGTGGGGACGCACCGCGCGGGAGAACCCGCAGCTCGTGCTCCAGGCGCTGTCGCGCTTCGTCGCCCTGCTGTCGGCGGCGCGCGACCCGGAGTCCGACGAGCGCCGGCCCCGGCCGCTGCTGCACATCGAGGCCCACCTGTGGGTCCGGCCCGTCACCCGGGTGCTACGGGGCGTGGGGGCGGCCCCCGAGTTCCGCTGGTACGAGGACGACCGCACCGCGGCCCGCCGTGCCGCGCTGCACGCCGCCCCGGTCACCGACGAGGAGCCCGACGGATCGTCCGGCGGCTGGCCTTCGGCCTCGGCGCGGCCGCAGCCGCTGCCCGGGGCCGACACCGCCGTCCGGCCCGCCGAGGTGCATCTGCCCGCGGTGTACTGCCGCAACTGCGGCCGTTCCGGCTGGGCCGCGCTGTCCCCCGAGGCGGACCCGCAGCGGCTGGTCATGGCCCAGGACCGCATCTGGCGGGCGTCCGTGGGCCGGGACAAGCGGCGCCTGCGCTACTTCATCGCCGCCACGCAGAGCGAGCGGCAGCAGACGCTGGACGCGCTGACCGGTGCGCGGCCGTCGGACGGCGGCGGGGTCGACCCGCTGTCGGTGGTGGTGCTCGACGGCGGGCAGGGCACGTACCGGCTGCCGACGCCGTCGGACGCGGGCGACCTGATCGACGCCTGGTTCGCCCTGGCCGTGCTCGACAAGAAGTCGGCCGACCGGGCCGCCAAGGACGACCGCTGCCCGGCCTGCCACACCGACAACAGCATCCGCTTCCTCGGCACCGCGCAGGCGGCGCTCGCCTCGGCGACCGTCACCCAGCTGTTCACGGGCGGCGACATCGCGCTCGTACCGGAGGAGCGCAAGACGCTGCTCTTCAACGACTCCACGCAGGACGCCGCCCACCGGGCCGGATACGTCGCGAACGCCTCGTACAAGTTCTCGCTGCGCTCGCTGCTCGCCCACAACCTGGACGAGTCGGGCGCGCCGACCGCGCTCAACGACCTGATCGGGCACGTCCTGGAGTCGGTGGACGACCCCGAGGCGCTGGCCGCCGTCGTGCCGCCCGACCTGCACGACGAGCCCGGCGTCGACCGGCTCCTGTCGGGACGCGGCACCGGCGACGCGCGGACGTGGAAGCTGATCGGCGAGCGTCTCGCCTTCGCCACCGTCATGGAGTTCGGGCTGCGCAGCCGCATGGGCCGCACCCTGGAGCTGACGCGGACCGCCGCGGCCGAAGTGGTCATCGCGGACCCCGAGCGCGTCACGGCGCTCGCCCGCGACATCCACCTGGCCCTGCCGGGCCAGCTCCTCGTCACCGGCGGGCTGCCCACGCCCGACCGCTACCTCGCCTACGTCCGCGGCCTGCTGGAGCGGCTGCGGCTGCGGGGCGCGGTGCACCACCGGTGGCTCGACACCTGGATGAAGGAGGCCGGCACCAACCGGTACCTCATCTCCGGCCGCCGGCCGGAAGGCATGCCCGCGTTCCCCGAAGGCGTGGCTCCGCCCCGCTTCCTGCTGGACGGCCAGAAGGACAGGTCGGAGTTCGACGCGATCACCGGCCGGCTGGGCTGGTACCAGGACTGGACCCGCCGCTGTCTCGGCCTGGACGCCGCCGGCGCCACCGAGTACCTGCGGCGGCTGCTGCCCGCCCTCGCCGACGAGCGGGTCCTCGCGGTGCGCACCGCCCGGGACCGGCAGACACGGCTCTACGGACTGCAGCCGGGGCACATCGAGGCACGGCTGCTCGACGACGCCGTCGTCAACAAGGCGTTCGTCAGCTGCGAGGACTGCGGCTGGCAGCAGGTGGTGGCGCCGGAGCGCCGCACCCGCTGGTACGGGCACCCGTGCCCGCGCTACCGGTGCAAGGGACTGCTGACCCCACCTCAGCCGGGCGTGCCGCGCAGCGGGGCCGGCACGTCCGGGTTCGGCTCGGCGGTCCACGAGCGGGACTACACCGGCGACTACTACCGCCGGCTCTACCTGACCGGCGGGACGTTCCGCGTGGTCACCGCGGAGCACACGGGCATGCTCACCAGACCGGAGCGGGAGCGCGTCGAGCGCAGCTTCAAGGCGGGCACGCACTACACCGACCCCAACGTGCTGTCGTGCACGCCCACGCTGGAACTCGGCATCGACATCGGCGAGTTGTCCGCCGTGCTGCTCGGGTCCCTGCCCAAGGGCCCTGCCAACTACGTGCAGCGGGCGGGCCGCGCGGGACGCCGTACGGGCAACGCGCTGGTGGTCGCCTTCGGCGGGCGCCGCGCCCGGGACCTGTACTACCTGGACGAGCCGTCGGAGATGATCGCGGGGACGATCCTTCCTCCCGGCTGTTACCTGTCGGCCGTGGAGATCCTGCGCCGCCAGTACACGGCCCGGCTCCTCGATCTCGCGGCGAGCGGCGGACTGCGGACCTCCGACGGCGAACTCCTTCCGCCGGTGCCCCGGTTGTCCTCCGCCCTGTTCGGCGCCACAGGATGGTGCCAGGACCTGGCGGACGCCGCGCAGACCCACGGCGCCACGCTGGTCGAGGAGTTCCTCGCCCTGTTCCCGGGGGGCGGCGACGATGCCGACGGCGGCGTGTCGCCGTACGCGGCGGACGAGCTCAGGGCGTACGCCACCGGCGGCATCGTCCGGGCGCTGCAGGAGGCGGAAGAGGACTGGACCGGCCGGCGCGAGGAGCTCCGGCGCAGGATCGCCGCGATCGACAAGGCCGCCGAGCACCTGGTCCGCACGGACGCCGTCCAGGACCGCGAACGCCGGGAACTGCTCGCCGAACGGCGCAGCGCGGGCGACCTGCTGCGGGAACTCAGCCAGTCGAGCGCGCACGGCACCCTGGTGGAACTCGGACTGCTGCCGAACTACAGCCTCACCGACACCACCACGCAGCTGGAAGCGACGCTGTACTGGACGGAGACGCCGGACGACGAGGAGGACACCCGGCCGGAGAACCCCGCGGGGGACCCGGCCAAGCGGGTGTACCGCAGCGAGACGCGGGACTACGAGCGCTCCCGCAAGCTCGCCCTGACCGAACTGGCCCCCGGGAACAGCTTCTACGTCAACGGCTACCGGCACGTGGTGCGCGCCCTCGACGTCGGCACCCCGGACCGCCGGGCCTGGGCCGAGTGGCGGCTCTGCCCGGCGTGCGGGTACGTCCGTACGCACGACGCCAGGAAGGACACCAGCCCGTGTCCCCGCTGCGGCGGGCGGGAGATCGCCGACGCGGGCTGCGTGCAGTACGTGCTCCAGCCGCGGCGCGTCGTCTCCCGTGACAAGCGGGACGACGCCCGGGTGCGGGACGACCGCGACGAGCGGGACCGCCGGCACTACGCGGTGCTGACGACGGTCGACGTCGACCCGGAGCGGATCACCCCCGGGTCGTGGCGGCACGAGACGGCCGTCTTCGGCGTGGACTTCACCCGGCACGCGAAGATCCGCACGCTCAACCTGGGTCTCGACCGGGAGGAGGGCAGCAGCACCGTGCCGCTCGCCGGCGCGGACGTACGGCTCAACCCCTTCTACGTGTGCACCGGTTGCGGCGGCGCGACGGCCGAGGGCCGTCCGGTCGTGGACGTGCCCCAGCACGCGCTGACGGACTCCGGCGCGGCGAGCACCGCGGCCGCCGCCCACCACCTGCTGTGGTGTCCGCGCCGCCGCACCAGGGAAGCACCGGCGGCCGGACCGGGCGAGCAGCAGGGCAAGGGGGAGGACGTGCCGCTGCTGCTCGCGCACGAGCTCACCACGGAGGCGGTGCGCATCCTGCTGCCCGCCTCCGTGGCCCGCGCCAAGGAGCGCCTCGCGTCGTTCACGGCCGCACTGTTCGCGGGCATCGCGGCGCAGTACGGCGGCGATCCCGACCACATCGACATCGCCGAGGCGACGATGCCCGACCACCTGGGCACCGACGGCTCCGACTGGCCTCGGCGGTTCCTCGTGGTCTACGACCGCCTCCCGGGAGGCACCGGCTATCTGCACCGGCTCGCGTCCGCCGACGGCTTCCGGGACGTGCTGCTCAAGGCGCGGGACGTCATCGAGGACTGCGGGTGCCGCGAGAAGGGTCTCGACGGCTGCCACCAGTGCCTGCTGCGGCGCGTGCCGGCGGCCGACTACGACAAGGTCAGCCGCAACGAGGTGCGGCAGATGCTGGAGGACCTCCTCGGCGAGGACGGTTCGCGCTGGCGGACCTCCCCCGTCGCGACGACCCGGCACATCCCGCTGGAGCGGCAGGCCGAGAGCGACCTGGAGATCCTGTTCATCGAGACGCTCCAGGAGTGGGCGAGGCTCGCCGATTCCGGGGCCACCGCCGACGCGTACACCACGTCGGCCGGCACGTACGCGCTCGACCTGCGGCTGACGGGTGACGACGGGGCGACGGTGAGCTGGCGTGTCTCGCAGCAGCGCGCTCTGGACGGCACCCGGCCCGACATACTCCTCGAACGCCTCGACGCGCCCGGCCCCCGCGTCGCGGTGTACCTCGACGGCTTCGCCTACCACGCGACCCCCGAGCACAACCGGCTGGCCGACGACGCCACCAAGCGGACCGGCCTGCGCAGCGAGGGACTGCGGGTGTTCCAGCTGTCGTACGACGACGTCAAGGAATGGCGCGAGCGCGTACGGGACACCGGATACGCGGCGGCGGGCCCGGCCGATCCGGTCTGGCAGCCCTATCCGGCGGACGCGCAGAACCGGGCACGCGACTACTACAGCCGCATCGGCGGAGGACTGCCCGGCGAACTGTCCGACGCCGTCTGGGTCAACCCCGCCCGGCTCCTGCTCGCCTATCTGCGGACGCCCGACGCCGCACGCTGGCAGCGGCGGGCCGAAGCCGTCGCCGCGGGACTCGTCGGCGCGGCCGGCGTCCGCGCCGCCGCCCTCGGGACGGACGGCCTCGGGCCGGCCCTGCTGTCGGCGCTGGGCGGCGGAACGGTCACGGGTCCGGCGGGACCGGTCCGGCTGGTGTACGGCCCCGACGCCTCCGGCTGCCGGCTCGTCCTGGCCGCGGACGGCCGGCGCACCCCGCCGGTGTGGACGGGTCTGACCGTGCTCGACGACAGTGCCGAGGCCATGGCCGACGCGCGGGCCCACCGGAGGCGCTGGCGAGCCTGGTTGTACTGGAGCAACGTGCTGCAGTTCCTGGACCACGGGGGCGGCGACAGCGCCCAGCTCACCACGGGCCTCGTCGACGGCTTCGCCACCGAAGCGCTGACCGTGACCGGCGGCGAGGGATGGCTGCAGTCCGCCAGGACCGAGATTCCCCGGGAGGAGTCGGCGGCGGTCGAGGTCGGCGCCGTCCGGGACGGCACGCCGGCGGCCGCGGTCGCCGCGGCCTCCGCCGGAGTGACGGCAGCGGCCGCCGAGCCGGTCGCGGCAACGGTGACCGGCCGGGACCCGGGCTGGGGCCCGGTGCTCGAATTCCTCGATCCCGACGAGCCGGGCCTCGCCGAGCTGGCCCTGGCCCTGGCGGAGGCCGGGGTGCCCGCGCCCGAGGACGGTCACGAGCTCGACGAGCGGGGCTGGCAGGCCGAACTGGCCTGGCCCACGGCCCGCGTCGGCGTGGTCCTCGCCGCCCGTGACGACGGCCCGGAACCCGACCACGAGGCCGCGGACCGCGACAAGGCCTTCGCGACGGCCGGCTGGGACGTCCGTACGGCGACGGCCTGGGACGCCGCCGAACTGGCCGCCCGGCTGCTCGGACGGAGCCGGGACACGAACCATGACAGCACCAGTGACGGGGAGCACACACGATGACCGCCTCGGGCGTGACGCTGCGCCTGCTCGACAAGGCCGACAAGGAGATCCTCAAGCTCCCCCGTACGGTCAAGGGCGCCTTCTTCGACTTCCAGCACAAGTTCAAGACCAACCCGCACACCACCGGCCTCAAGCTCCAGCAGCTCAAGGGAGACAGCCGGCTGTGGTCGGCGCGCGTCAGCGACGACTACCGGGCGCTGCTGATCCGGCTCGCCGAGGACGACTGGCTGATCGTCTCCGTCAAGCACCGCAAGGACGTCTACGACCGGCTGTCGGCGCAGGTCAACCAGGTCACCGGTGGCATCGAGTACGTCGACCTGGAAGTCGTGGAGGAGAGCGTCCTCCGCAGGCTTCCCGCGCTGCCCGCCCCCGCGCCGGCCGCGCCTGAGGCCCCGGCGCCCGAAGCGGCCAAGCCGCAGGAGCTCTTCGCGGCCTGGACCGACGCCCAGCTGTCGGATCTCGGCGTCGCCGAGCCGCTGCTCCCGGTCATCCGGACGCTCACCACCGAGGACCAGCTCCTCGGCCTCGTCGAGTACGCGCCCCAGCTCACCGGCGAGGTCCTGCTCGCGCTCTTCGACGGCAAGGCGTACGACGAGGTCCTCGACCAGGTGACGACACCCGTCGCCGTCGCCGAGCCGGTCGACCCCGACGACTTCCAGGCCGCGGCGCAGCGCCCAGCCACGGTCGTCACCACCTCCGACGAGGCCCTCCGCGAGGCCCTGGAGGGCGGCGACTTCAGCCGCTGGAAGGTCTTCCTCCACCCCACGCAGGCCAAGCTGGTGGAACGGCGCTACTCGGGCCCGGCCCGGGTCGGCGGAGGTCCCGGCACGGGCAAGACCATCGTCGCCCTGCACCGAGTGCGCCATCTGGTGCGGCAGCTGCCGCCCGGCCGCGACAAGCCGGTCCTCCTCACCACCTACAACAAGAACCTCGCCGCGGATCTCCGGTCCCGGCTGCTGGAGCTGGGCGGCGAGGAACTGCTGGCCCGGGTCGAGGTCAGCCACGTCGACCAGCTGGCGCTGCGCATCGTGCGCGAGGCCGAACCGGGCAGCGGCAAGCAGGTGATGGACGACAGCCAGGCCGTACGGGAATGGCGGGCGCTGCTCGACGAGCTGGGCGAGGAAGGCTGGGACCCCGAGTTCCTGCACGACGAATGGACCCAGGTGATCCTGGGGCAGGCCGTCGCCACGCGCACCGACTACTTCCGCGCCCGGCGGGCCGGACGCGGCCGGAACGTCACCCGGGGCGAGCGCGCCGAGATCTGGCAGCTCGCGGAGCGCTTCACCCAGCGCCTGGACCGGCTCGGGCGCCAGACGTGGGACCAGGTCGCCGAGCGCGCCGCCCGCCTGGAGATGGGCCGCGAACAGCGGATCCTCGCCCTCGCGCGGCAGCGGGAGGAGGCCGGCGGCCTCGACAACATCCACGTCGCGGACGGCTCGGGCGGCTGGCTGCGCTACCGGTACCGGCACATCGTGGTGGACGAGGCGCAGGACCTGCGCCCGGCGCACTGGAAGATGCTGCGCGCGATGGCGCCCCGAGAGGCGGACGACCTGTTCCTGGTCGGTGACACCCATCAGCGCATCTACAAGAACCAGGTGACGCTGGGCAGTCTGGGCGTCAACATCCGGGGCCGGTCGTCGAAGCTCAGCCTGAGCTACCGCACGACGCGCCAGATCCTCCGCTCCGCGCTCGACGTGCTCGGCGAGACGGACTACGACGACCTCGACGGCGACAAGGAGACGCTCGCCGGCTACCGGTCCGTGCTCAGCGGACGGCAGCCGTCGGGGCACTCCTACCCGGACTGGGCCGCCGAGCGGGAAGGCATCGCGGCTCTCATCGCGGGCTGGGACGCCGATCCCGATCTGGCCATTCCGCACGAGCAGATCGCCATCTGCGTGCCGACGAACCAGATGGCCGCCGAGATCGGCTACACGCTCGGCACGCACGGCATCCGGCCGGTGGAGATCCGTGCCGACGGGCCCCAGGGCGACGGCGGCGTGCACGTCGGCACGATGTTCCGGTTCAAGGGACTCGAGTACCAGCGGATGATCATCGCGGGCGTGTCGGACGGCCTGGTGCCGCGCGAGGCGGTGAGCCGGCTGCGCACGAGCGATCCGGTGCGGTACCGCCACGAGATGCAGCGGGCCCGGTCGCTGCTGTTCGTGGCGGCCACCCGGGCGCGGGACAGCGTGGATGTCTTCTGGCATGGCAACCCGAGTCCGTTCCTGGGCCCCGGACTGACGCGACAGGAGTAGAGCGGGGCGGATCGCGGCAGGTCACGGGCCGTCACAGGACATCTAGAACCGCAGGACGATCGGTGCCGGGCGTCAGCCGCCCGGCATCATCCCCCCGCCCTTCAGGCGTTCGATGTCCGAGGGGCGGACCTGGATGGCGAAGAGGGCTATCAGGAGGGCCACCAGGGCGAAGGCGGCGGCGACGATGAAGCCGGCGGAGACGCCCGCGGTGAGGACCTCGTCGCCCCAGGGGGGTGGGAGTTGGCCGGTTTCGGCGAAGCGGGCCTTTTCGGCGGGGTTCGCCTGGGAGAGGAAGGCCGGGACCTGGTCGTCGGCCTCGTTGCGGCTGGCGGTGCCGAAGACGGTGACCAGGATCGACAGGCCGAGCGAACCGCCCACCTGCTGGGTCGCGTTGAGGAGGCCGGAGGCGGCGCCGGACTCGGCGGGCTCGACGTTGGAGAGGGCCATCAGGGTCAGCGACACGAACATCAGGCCCATGCCGGCGCTGAAGACCAGCATCGGGCCGAGGATCGAGCCCGCGTAGGTCGAGTGCACGTCCGTCAGCGTCAGCCAGGAGAGGCCGACCGCCAGGCACAGGGCGCCCAGCACCATGAAGGGCTTCGGGCCGAACCTCGGGAGGAGCTGCGAGGTGACGCCGGCCACGACCGCGATCACCGCGCTCACCGGCAGGAACGCCAGGCCCGCCTCCAGCGGGGAGAAGCCGAGCACCTGCTGCACGAAGAGCGTCAGGAAGAAGAACATCCCGAAGATCGCCGCCGCCAGGCAGAGCATCATGCCGTACGTGCCCGCCCTGTTGCGGTCCGCGAACATGTGCAGCGGGGTGATCGGCTGCCGGCTCCGGCGCTCCACCAGGATGAACACCGCGAGCAGCACGACGGCGACACAGAACGAGGCGATCGTCCAGGGATCGCTCCAGCCCTCCTGCGCGGCCCGGATGAAGCCGTAGACCAGCGCCACCATGCCGAGCGTCGACGTCAGCGCGCCCGCCAGGTCGAAGTGGCCGGGATGCCGTTCGGACTCCCGGACGTGACGCGGCGTCAGGATCGCGATCATCAGGGCGATCGGCACGTTCACGAAGAAGATCCAGCGCCAGTCGAGCCATTCGACGAGCACGCCGCCCGCGAGCAGGCCGATCGCTCCGCCGCCCGCCGACACGCCCGCGAACACCCCGAACGCCCGGGTGCGTTCCGGGCCTTCCTCGAAGGTGGTCGTGATGAGCGACAGCGACGTCGGCGAGGCGATCGCGCCGCCGACGCCCTGGAGGGCGCGCGCCGCGAGGAGTTGCCACGACTCCTGCGCGAACCCGCCGAGCAGGGAGGCGAGTCCGAACAGCAGGACGCCGAAGACGAAGACCCGGCGCCTGCCCAGGATGTCGCCGAACCGCCCGCCGAGCAGCAGCAGTCCGCCGAAGGTCAGCGTGTAGGCGTTGACCACCCAGGAGAGGCTGGTGGTCGAGAAGTCGAGGGCTCTCTGGATGTCCGGGAGCGCGATGTTGACGATGGTGATGTCCAGGACGACCATCAGCTGGCAGGAGGCGATGACGAACAGGGCGATGCCCTTGCCGTCGCCCGTGCGGGTGGGAGTGGGATCCACCGCCGGGGTCGTCCGCTTCGGTGTGCTACTCATGTTCGTTCATGGCGCGTCGCGCCCTCACCGCAGGGGCCGTGGGCCGGTCAGTCCACCTTTCGACCCTAAGCCCGGCCCCCGGTCGCGACCAGTCGATCATCTGGCCGCCCGAGCACCTGCCCGCCGGACGGGCCCTGCGCCGCCATCCGCCCCGAGGGCCGGTGGAGTTGAGCGGTCACGGCGCGGGCCTCGTATGGGCCAGTCCGCGGGCCCAGTGCCACGGGCCGGGTGAGAATGCCGCCATGTGGGACCTCTCCGACGCCCCCGGGCGTCGTCCCGGTCGCCGCCACCGGCCCGGAACCGGCGGTGCGGTGACGCCGTCGTGTCGCGGATCGGTGACCTCCGTCAGCTCCACGATACGTCGGTCGGGTGTCGGACGCCGCCCCGCCCCCTCCCACCGCGGGCGGTGGCCGTGGAGCTGACGCCCTCCGGGCACGAGGACCGGTTCGCCCGCGACCGGCTGCCGCCCGCCGCCCAGTGGCCCCGGCTGCTCTTCGAGCTGCCCGGGCTCGCCTACCCCGCACGGCTCAACTGCGCCGCCGAACTCGTCGACGCGACGGCGGAACGGTTCGGCGCCGGGCGGCCCGCCTTCCACGACGGCGAGGGCGGCACCTGGAGCTACGGGGAGCTGCGCGCGCACGTCGACCGGATCGCCCACGTGCTCACCGGCGAGCTGGGGCTCCGGCCCGGCCACCGGGTCCTGCTGCGCGGGCCCACGTCGCCGTGGCTCGCCGCCTGCTGGCTCGCGGTCGTGAAGGCCGGCGGGATCGCCGTCGCCGTCACGGCGCAGCAGCGGGCCGGCGAGCTCGCGTTCGCCGCGGGGACGGCCGCCTGCTCGCTGGCCCTGTGCGCCGCCGACGCGCTCGCGGAGCTGCGGGCCGCCCGCGTCCCGGGCCTGAGGATCGTCCCGTACGGCGGCGACGGCCCCGGCGACCTCCTCGCCCGCGCCGGGCGCGGGCCCGCCCGTCCGTTCCGGGCCGCGGACACCGCCGCCGACGACGTGGCGCTGATCGCCTTCACGTCCGGCACCACCGGCCGGCCCAAGGGCTGCGTCCACTTCCACCGGGACGTGCTGGCCGCCGCCGACACCTTCTCCGCGCAGGTGCTGCGGCCCCGCCCGGACGACGTCTTCGCCGGCTCCCCGCAGCTCGCCTTCACCTTCGGCCTCGGCGGGCTGCTCGTCTTCCCGCTGCGGGCCGGCGCCGCCGCCGTCCTGCTCGACCGGGCCGGGCCGCAGCAGCTGCTCGCCGCGATCGGCCGGCACCGGGTCTCGGTGCTCTTCACCGCGCCCACCGCGTACCGCGTGATGCTGGACCTGCTGGACGCGGGCTCCCCCGCCGACCTGTCCTCGCTGCGCCGCTGCGTGTCGGCGGGCGAGAACCTGCCGGACGCCGTCTGGACCGGCTGGTACGCCAGGACGGGGCTCCGGATCGTCAACGGCCTCGGCACCACCGAGCTCCTGCACATCGTCGTCGCCGCCGCCGACGCCGACAGCCGCCCCGGCACCACCGGCCGCCCGGTGCCGGGCTGGCGGGCCGCCGTCCTCGGCCCGGACGGCCGGCCCGTCCCCGACGGGCGCGAGGGGCTGCTCGCGGTGCGCGGCCCGGTCGGCTGCCGCTATCTGGCCGACCCCCGGCAGACGGAGTACGTACGGCACGGCTGGAACATCACCGGCGACCGGTACGTCCGCGAGCCCGACGGGCACTTCCGGTACGTCTCGCGCGCCGACGACATGATCATCTCGGCCGGGTACACCATCGCCGGGCCCCAGGTGGAGGAGGTGCTGCTCGGCCACCCGGACGTCCTCGACACGGCGGTGGTGGGCCGCCCCGACCCGCTGCGCGGCCAGGCCGTCGTCGCCTACGCGGTGGTACGCGACGGGGTGCCGCGCGACGCGGCCACCGCCGCCGCGCTGCGCTCGTACGTCCGCGCCCGCCTCGACCCGTACAAGTCGCCCCGCGCGGTCGTCTTCGTCGACGACCTGCCGCGCACCGCCACCGGCAAGCTCCAGCGCCACCGGCTGCGCGACCGCACGGGACCGGAGGCCGGTCCGGCGGCCCGCCACGGCCTAAAGTGATCACGTGGCCGAGCAGCACACCCCCCGTTCCCTGATCGTCTCCCTCTACGGCGCCTACGGCCGTCCGTCCGAGGGGACGCCGATGCCGGTCGCCGCGCTGATCCGGCTGCTCGCCGCGGTCGGCGTGGACGCCCCGTCGGTGCGCTCCTCGGTGTCCCGGCTGAAGCGGCGCGGGCTGCTGCTGCCGCGCCGCACCCCCGACGGCGCGGCCGGGTACGCGCTCTCCGACGACGCCCGGCGGCTCCTGGAGGACGGCGACCGGCGGATCTACGCCAGGACCGAGCCGTCGCTCGCGGACGGCTGGGTCCTCGCGGTCTTCTCGGTCCCGGAACAGGAGCGGCACAAGCGCCACCTGCTGCGCTCCCGGCTCGGCCGGCTCGGCTTCGGGACGGCGGCGCCGGGCGTGTGGATCGCGCCGGCCCGCCTGTACGAGGAGACCCGCCACGCCCTGGAGCGGCTGGGCCTCTCCGCGTACGTGGACTTCTTCCGCGGCGAGCACCTGGGCTACACGGTCACGGCGGAGGCGGTGGCCCGCTGGTGGGACCTGCCGGCGATCGCGCGGCTCCACGAGGAGTTCCTGGCCGGCCAGGAGCCGGTCCTGGCGGCCTGGCGCGAGGCCCCGGGGACGGACGGGGACGCCTACCGCGCCTACCTCCTGGCCCTGGACTCGTGGCGGCGGCTGCCGTACGCGGACCCGGTGCTGCCGGCCGAGCTGCTGCCCGCGCGGTGGCCGGGCCGCCGGTCCGCGGAGGTCTTCGCCGAGCTGCACGAGCTGCTGTGGGAGCGGGGAGCGGAGCACGTACGCGCCGTGGAGAAGGACCTGACGGGCGGACCCGCGTAGGTCCCGGGCGGGCGGGGCCTCGGTCCCGTGGAGGTCGGGAGGGGGGTCTCTGTGGCCGGAAACCGCTCCCCCTTTATGGTTTAAACCAGGACGTTGTGCGAGACGCCCCGGGCGTCGCGCCGACGGCGCCCCACCCCCCTCCGGGGCGGGCAGCCCGCCCCTCACCCCCGGCCAAGGGAGCCCGCCCCCATGACCGACGCCACCGGCCCGGTGTCCGACGCGCCCGGAGCGTGCCGGCGCGTCTCCCTGCCCCGTACCACCGCCGCCGTCCCGCTGGCCCGCGCCCTGGTGCGTACCGCGCTCGACGAGCTCGCGCCCGCCGCGTCCGGCCGGCCGGACCGCGACACGGCCGAGCTGCTCACCGCCGAACTGGTGGCCAACGCGGTCGAGCACACCTCGGGCGACGGGCCCATCGAGCTGGTCGTGGAGCTGTTCGCCGCGCCCGGCGGCTGTCAGATCGAGGTGCACGACCCCGATCCGGCCCGCCCGGGGCAGCTGGAGTGCCCGGGCCCGGACGCCGAGGTCGACCCGTGGCAGGAGCACGGCCGCGGGCTGCTGCTGATCCGGGCGCTCAGCAGCGGCTGCGGCCACCGGCCGACCCCGCGCGGCAAGGCGGTCTGGTTCACGCTCCCGCGGGTGCCTTCTCAGCGGAGCCGTCCCCGGACGTGACCGCGAGGCGGGAGTGGCGGCGCCCGTAGACGGCGTACAGCACGGATCCGGCCACGAGGAAGCACGCGAAGACCAGCCAGGTGCGCCAGCCGGTGCCCCAGATGAGGTAGAGGCAGAAGCCGATGCCGAGGACCGGGCTCAGCGGGTACAGCGGCACGGTGAACGAGCGGGCGAGGCCGGGTTCGCGGCGGCGCAGCACGAGCACCGCGAGGTTGACCACGGCCATGATCGCGAGGGTGCCGATGGTGGTGAGGCCGACGACGACGTCGAGCGGGGCGAAGGCGGCCGGGACGGCGAAGACGGCGGCGACGATCCAGGTGTTGGCGACGGGCGTCGAGGTCTTCGGGGAGACCCGTTCGAGGATCCGGGGCATCAGGCCGTCGCGGGACATCGCCATCAGGATGCGGGTCTGGCCGTACATCACGGCGAGGACGACGGAGGCGATCGCGACGACCGCGCCGAAGGCGATGATCCCGCCGCCGACGGAGGAGCCGGTGACCTGGTCGACGACGAGGGAGAGCGCGGCCGGCTTGTCGGCGACCTCGTCGGCGCCGAGCGCGCCGATCGCGGCGAGGGCGACGGCGCAGTAGAGCACGGTGACGACGCCGATGCAGATGAGGATGGCCAGCGGGACGTTCCGGCGCGGGTCGCGGACCTCCTCGCCGGCGGTGGTGATGGCGTCGAAGCCGATGTACGAGAAGAAGGCGACCGAGGCGCCGGCCGTGATGCCGCCCATGCCCTCGGTGGCGAACGGCGAGAGGTGCCCGGCCTGGAAGGCGGAGAAGCCGATCGCGCAGAAGACGACCAGGATGCCGATCTTGAGGACCGACATGGCGGCGGTGGCGCGGGCGCTCTCCCGGACGCCGCGCACGAGCAGGGTGGCGGCCATGAGGATGACGACGACGGCGGGGAGGTTGACCACGCCGCCCTCGGCGGGCCCGGCGGTGAGCGCCTCGGGCAGCCGGAGGCCGGTGACGCTGTGCAGCAGTTCGTCGAGGTACTCGCTCCAGCCGACGGCGACCGCGGAGACGGAGACGCCGTACTCCAGCAGCAGGCACCAGCCGACGAGGAAGGCGGCCCGCTCGCCGAGGCTGGCGTACGCGAACGAGTAGGAGGAGCCGGAGACCGGGATGGCGCCGCCCAGCTCCGCGAAGGAGAACGCGGTGAAGACGCAGGTGAGGGCGGCGAGGACGAAGGAGACGACGACGGCGGGGCCGGCCTCGGCGACGCTGTCGGCGAGGCCGACGAAGATGCCGGTGCCGACGATCGCCCCGACGCCGAAGCACACGAGCTGGAAGAGGCCCATGGTGCGCTGGAGGCTGTGGCCTTCGAGGTCGGCGCCCGATTCGGCGATGAGCTGCTGGGGGGATTTGATCCGCGAGGACATGCGGGCGGGTTCTCTCGTTCTCGGGCGTCGTGCGGGCGCGCGCCGGATGGGCGCACGCGTGAGGGGGGTCCGGGCAAAGTGCCCGGACCCCCCTGAACGATGCGATGGTAGACCCCCGCGCGCATATTCACCCAATCGGGCGCAAAGCTATGCCGGTCCGGCCAGGGTCGCGACGAGGACCGCCTTGATGGTGTGCAGCCGGTTCTCCGCCTCGTCGAAGACCACCGAGTGCGCCGACTCGAAGACCTCGTCGGTGACCTCCAGCTCGGTGAGCCCGTACCGCTCGTGGATCTCGCGGGCGACCTTCGTGCCGAGGTCGTGGTACGCGGGCAGGCAGTGCATGAACTTGACGTCCGGGTTCCCGGTGTCCCGCAGGACGTCCATGGTGACGGCGTACGGGGAGAGGGCGGCGATCCGCTCGTCCCACACCTCCTTGGGCTCGCCCATCGAGACCCACACGTCGGTGACGACGAAGTCGACGCCCCGGACGCCGTCGAGGACGGACTCGGTGAGGGTGAGGGTGGCGCCGCTCTTGTCGGCCAGCTCGTTCGCGGCGGCGACGACCTCCTCGGCCGGCCAGTACGCCCGGGGCGCCACGATCCGCACGTCCATGCCGAGCAGGGCGCCGGTGACGAGGTAGGAGTTGCCCATGTTGAAGCGGGCGTCGCCGAGGTAGGCGAAGCTGATCCGCTCCAGCGGCTTGGCGCTGTGCTCGGTCATGGTGAGCACGTCGGCGAGCATCTGGGTGGGGTGCCAGTCGTCGGTCAGGCCGTTGTAGACGGGCACGCCGGCGAAGGCGGCCAGCTCGTCGACGGTGGCCTGGCTGTCGCCGCGGTACTCGATGCCGTCGAACATGCGGCCGAGGACGCGGGCGGTGTCCCGCACCGACTCCTTGTGGCCCATCTGGGAGCCGGACGGGTCGAGGTAGGTGGTGGAGGCGCCCTGGTCGGCGGCGGCGACCTCGAAGGCGCAGCGGGTGCGGGTGGAGGTCTTCTCGAAGATCAGCGCGATGTTCCGGCCGCGCAGCCGCTGCACCTCGGCGCCCGCCTTCTTGGCGGCCTTCAGCTCGGCGGCGAGGTCGACCAGACCGCGGAACTCCTCTGCGGTGAAGTCCAGCTCCTTGAGGAAGTGGCGGCCGGAGAGGTCAAGGGCCATGGCGGGCGCTCCTGGGTGGGTACGGTCGTCGGGACGGGCGGTGCGGGCGCGCGGCGGTGCGGGACGGCGCGGCGCGCGACGGAACCCTGGAAGTCTATACGTAAGGCAGCATGTCTATACAGACCGGGGGGAGGGTCCGTCCGTCACACCGGGTCCCGCACCACCGGGCAGCTCATGCAGCGCGGCCCGCCCCTCCCCCGCCCAAGCTCGCTCCCCGGGATCTCGATCACCTCGATGCCCTGCTTCCGCAGATGCGTGTTGGTCGTGACGTTCCGCTCGTACGCCACCACCACCCCCGGCTCCACCGCCAGCACGTTGCACCCGTCGTCCCACTGCTCCCGCTCCGCCGCGTGCACGTCCTGCGTCGCCGTCAGCACCCGCACGTCCTGGAGCCCCAGCGCCGCCGCGATCGCGCTGTGCATCTGCTCCGGCGGGTGGTCGGTCACCCGCAGCGCCTGCCCCTCGTCACCCGGCTCGATCGTGTACGAGCGCAGCATCCCGAGACCCGCGTACTGGGTGAACGTGTCGCCGTCCACCATCGTCATCACCGTGTCCAGATGCATGAACGCCCGCCGCTTCGGCATGTCCAGCGCCACGATCGACCGCGCCGAACCCGCCGCGAACAGGCCCCGCGCCAGCATCTCCACCGCCTGCGGCGTGGTCCGCTCGCTCATCCCGATGAGCACCGCGCCGTTCCCGATGACGAGCACGTCCCCGCCCTCGATCGTCGACGGATAGTCCGACTGCCCCTCCGACCAGTGGTGGAACGGCCCCGCCTCCGGCCCCGTGAACAGCGGATGGTGCTTGTAGATCGCCTCGAAGTGGACCGTCTCCCGCTGCCGCGCCGGCCACTTCATCGCGTTGATCGACACCCCGTCGTAGATCCACGCCGACGTGTCCCGGGTGAAGAGGTGGTTCGGCAGCGGACCGAGGACGAAGTCGTCCAGTTCGAGCGCGTGGAAACGGACCGACGTCGGCTCCCGGTGCCCCGCCAGGAACTCACGCTTCGTCATCCCGCCGACCAGCGCCTCCACCAGCGCCGCCGTGTCCATCGAGTCGAACGCGGCCCGCAGGTGGTCGGCCGCCAGCGGCCCGTACTCCTTCTCGTCGAAGACCCGGTCGAGGACCAGCGCCCGCGCCGCCGGCACCTCCAGCGCCTCCCGCAGCAGATCGCCGAAGAGATGCACCTCGACGCCCCGGTCGCGCAGCACGTCCGCGAAGCCGTCGTGCTCCTGGCGGGCCCGCCGCACCCACAGCACGTCGTCGAAGAGCAGGGCGTCCTTGTTGGACGGGGTCAGCCGCTTCAGCTCCAGGTCGGGGCGGTGGAGGATCACGCGGCGGAGCCGGCCGGTCTCGGAGTCGACATGGAATCCCATGCGCCCATCCTGACGGAGCGGACGGCCGTACGCGTGGCACGCGCACGACCGAATTCCGCGAGGGGGCGGGTGTGCGACCCCGGGCCTGGCGTACGACCCCGGGCCTGGCGTACGGGCTGGGCTTGGCGTACGGGCCGGGCCCGCGCGTAGGGCCCGGGCCGGGCTCGCTTACGGGCCGGGCCCCACGTACGCCCGCGCTACAGCCGCGGGTCCACCGGCTCCGACTCCAGGGCCAGGACCGCGAACACCGCTTCGTGCACCCGCCACAGCGGCTCGCCCGCCGCCAGGCGCTCCAGCGCCTCCAGGCCGAGCGCGTACTCCCGGAGCGCCAGCGAGCGCTTGTGCCCGAGGTGCCGCTCCCGCAGTCGCGCCAGGTTCTCCGGACGCGTGTACTCGGGGCCGTACACGATCCGCAGGTACTCCCGGCCGCGCACCTTCACGCCCGGCTGCAGCGGACGGCCCGAGCCGTCCTTCACCAGCGCCGCCAGCGGCTTCACCACCATGCCCTCGCCGCCGGCGCCGGTCAGCTCCAGCCACCAGTCGGTGCCCGCGCGGACGGACGCCTCGTCGCCGGTGTCGACGACGATCCGCCGCGTCACCTGGAGCAGCCCCGCCGGATCGTGCTCCACGAGCCGGTCCAGCCACCCGAGCTGCACGTCGTGCGGCACGTCCGCGAGCGTCCGGCCGCGCACGGCGAGCAGCTGGAACGGCGCGAACCGCACCCCGTCCAGTCCCTCCGTCGGCCAGCAGTACCGCCGGTACGCCTCGGTGAACGCGCCCGCGTCCGCCGCCCGTTCGCGCTGCGCGGCCAGCAGCCCGTCCAGGCCCTCGACACCGCGCCCGGCCGCCGCCTCCAGCGCCCGTACGGCCTCCGGGAACACGGCCCCGGCCGCCGCGCCGACCGCCGCGTACTGGTGCCGCAGCAGCCCGCCCGACTTCAGCGACCACGGCATCAACTCGCCGTCCAGCAGCAGCCAGTCGGTGTCCAGCTCCTCCCACAGCCCGGCCGCGCCGATTGCCGTCCGCAGCCGCGCCAGGACCTGCTCGGTGGCGGCGTCGTCGTCGAAGAACGCCCGGCCCGTACGCGTGTGCAGCGCGCCCGTCGGCCCGTCCACGCCGAACCGCTCCCGGGCCGCGTCCGCGTCCCGGCAGACCAGCGCCACCGCCCGCGAACCCATGTGCTTCTCCTCGCACACGACCCGCTCGACACCGTCCGCCCGGTACTGGGCGAACGCCTCCGCCGGATGCTCCAGGAAGCCCTCCGCCCTCGCGGTCGGCGTCGGCGCCATCGTCGGCGGCAGGTACGCGAGCAGCCGCGGATCGACCGCGAACCGGCTCATGACCTCCAGGGCCGCCGCCGCGTTCTCCTCCCGCACCGCCACCTTGCCCAGGTGCCGCGTCTCCACCGTCCGCCGCCCGTGCACGTCGGCCAGGTCCAGCGGCCGGCCCTGGTGCCCGCCCGGCGCCTCCGACGCCAGCGGACGCACCGGCTCGTACCAGACCCGCTCGGCCGGCACGTCGACCAGCTCGCGCTCCGGCCAGCGCAGCGCCGTCATCCGCCCGCCGAACACCACGCCCGTGTCCAGGCAGATCGTGTTGTTGACCCAGGACGTGATCGGCACCGGCGTGTGCCCGTACACGACCGTCGCCCGCCCCCGGTACTCCTCCGCCCACGGGTAGCGCACCGGCAGCCCGAACTCGTCGGTCTCCCCCGTGGTGTCGCCGTACAGCGCGTGCGACCGCACCCGGCCCGACGTCCGCCCGTGGTACTTCTCCGGCAGACCGGCGTGGCAGACCACCAGCTTCCCGTCGTCCAGGACGTAGTGGCTCACCAGACCGTCGATGAACGCCCGCACCCGCTCGCGGAACTCGTCCGGCTCCCGCTCCAGCTGCTCGATCGTCTCGGCGAGACCGTGGGTCCGCTGGACGTTCCGGCCCTTCAGCCAGCGCCCCAGCTTGTTCTCGTGGTTGCCCGGCACGCACAGCGCGTTCCCGGACTCCACCATGCCCATCACCCGGCGCAGCACGCCCGGCGAGTCCGGCCCCCGGTCGACCAGGTCGCCGACGAACACCGCCGTACGCCCCTCCGGGTGCACCCCGTCCACGTAACCGAGCCGGCCGAGCAGCGTCTCCAGCTCGCTCCGGCAGCCGTGGACGTCACCGATGATGTCGAACGGGCCCGTCAGGTGCCGCAGATCGTTGAACCGGCGCTCCAGCCGGACCTCCGCCGCGTCCACCTCCTCCGCCGACCGCAGGACGTGGACCTTGCGGAACCCCTCCCGCTCCAGCCCCTTCAACCCCCGGTGCAGCTCCCGCCGGTGACGGCCGATCACGTGCGGAGGCATCCCGGCCCGGTCGGCGCGCAGCGCGTTCCGCTCCCGGCAGACCCGCTCCGGCAGGTCCAGCACGATCGCGATCGGCAGCACGTCGTGCGCCCGCGCCAGCTCCACCAGCTGCCGCCGCGCCTCCCGCTGCACGTTGGTCGCGTCGACGACCGTCAGCCGGCCCGCGGCCAGCCGCTTGCCGACGATGTAGTGCAGCACGTCGAACGCGTCCCGGGACGCCGACTGGTCGTTCTCGTCGTCCGCGACGAGCCCCCGGCAGAAGTCCGAGGACACCACCTCGGTCGGCTTGAAGTGCCGCCGCGCGAACGACGACTTGCCGGAACCCGTCGCGCCGACGAGCACGACGAGGGACAGATCGGTGACGGGCAGCACCCTGCGCCGCTCCTCGGTCACGGCCGTCACGTCGGCCGCACGGTCGTCGCTCATGCCGCGCCCTCCTTCTTCCTGTCGTCGTCGTTCGCGGTCCGGTCGTCGTGCACGGTCCGGTCCTCGTTCGCGGGACGGTCCTCGTTCGCGGGACGGTCCTCGTTCGCGGGCCGGTCGTCGTTCTCTGCACGGGTGAACACCGCCATCTGCGTCGGCGCACCCACCTCCGGGTCGTCCGCCCCGACCGGCGCGAACTCCACCTCGTACCCGTACCGCCCCGCCACGCCCCCGGCCCACTCCCGGAACTCCGCCCGGGTCCACTCGAACCGGTGGTCCGCGTGCCGGGCGTGCCCGGCCGGCAGCGACTCCCAGCGCACGTTGTACTCGACGTTCGGCGTGGTCACGACGACCGTACGGGGCCGGGCCGAACCGAACACCGCGAACTCCAGCGCCGGCAGCCGCGGCAGGTCCAGGTGCTCGATCACCTCGCTCAGCACCGCCGCGTCGTACCCGCCCAGCCGCTTGTCCGTGTACGCCAGCGAGCCCTGCACCAGCTTCACCCGCGCGGCCTGCCGCTCACCCAGCCGGTCCAGCCGCAGCCGGCGCGCCGCCACCGTCAGCGCCCGCACCGACACGTCCACCCCGACGATCTCGGTGAACCGCACGTCCTTCAGCAGCTCCTGCACCAACTGGCCCTGCCCGCAGCCCAGATCGAGGACCCGGGCGGCGCCCGCCGACCGCAGGGCGGCCAGGATCGCGGCGCGCCGGTGCTCGGCGAGCGGCACCGGCCGCTGCTCGGTGTCGCGGGACTCGTCCACGGCGTTGTCGACGTCCTCGACGTCGAGCCCGTCGGCCTCCGCCAGCCGGACCAGTTCCAGCCGCTCCGACGCCTCGCGGGCGAGGCTCCGGCGGCGCGACAGATAGCGGGTGGTGATCAGCTCCCGCCGCGGATGGGCCGCCAGCCAGCCGTCCCCGGCCCGCAGCAGCTTGTCCACCTCGTCGGGCGCCACCCAGTAGTGCTTGGCGTCGTCGAGGACGGGCAGCAGCACGTACAGCTGGTTCAGCGCCTCCGCCAGCCGCAGCCGCTCGCTCTCCAGCACCAGCCGCACGTACCGCGAATCGCCCCACTCGGGGAACTCCGCGTCCAGCGCGACCGGTTCGGCGTCCACCGTCGTCCACCCCAGCGGCCCGAACAGCTCCCGCACCAGCTCCGGTCCGCCGCGCGCGGGCAGCACCGGCACCTCGATCCGCAGCGGCAGCGCCTCCGCCGCCCGCTCGGGCAGCGCCCGGCACACCCCGTGCAGCGCCGTCTTGAAGACCTGCGCGAGCGCGACCGCGAGCAGCGACGACGCGGCGTACGGCCGGTCGTTCACGTACTGCGCGAGCGCCGCGTCCGGCGCACCACCCCGGCCCTTGCCCTTACCCCGGCGCATCAGCGCCACGGGGTCCACCTCCAGCAGCAGCGCCGCGGTGCACCGCTCCGCCGTCGCCTCCGGGTAGAGCACGTGCGCGGTGCCGTGCGCGGTCGAGAACGCCTGCGCCCGCTCGGGATGCTTGTGCAGCAGAAAACCGAGATCGGTCGCGGGACGCTCCGGGCTGCCAGTCGTACTGATCGTCAAGAACACACGCCCGAGTATGAGCGCCCCTCCCCGCGACAACCAGGCATTTTCGCCGCGGCCCCGGGGGGCTACGGGGACGGTCCTGTGGGTTCACCGACCTACCGGTGGCCGGCCCCCGGCCTCCGGGCTCGGCGGAGGTCTACCGGGGGTCCTCCCCCGGAACCCGCCCGGCGAGCGCGGCGATCGTCGCGGGGCCGACCCGGCAGCAGCCGCCGACGAGCCGGGCGCCCGCCGCCGTCCACGCGGCGGCCAGCCGGGGCGCGGCGGCCGGACCGAACGCGGGCGCGCCCCGCCAGCCGCGCGCCCCGGCGTCCCAGCGCTCCCCGCTGTTCGGGTACACGACCGCCGGGAGGCCGGTCGCGGCGACGGCCGCCGCGACGGCGTCACCGGCCTCCACCGGGTCACAGCAGTTCACCCCGACGGCGACGACCTGCGCGTTCCCCGCCGCGACCGCGAACGCCTCCGCGAGCCCCTGCCCGGCCCGGGTCCGCCCGCCGGCGACGGTGTACGACAGCCACACCGGCACCCCGCACCCCTCGACCGCCCGCAGCAGCGCCTCCGCCTCCACGACGTCCGGCACCGTCTCCAGCGCCAGCACGTCCGGCCCCGCCGCCGCCAGCGCCTCGACACGCGGCCGATGGAACGCCGCCAGCCGCGCCACCGACAACCCGTACCGCCCCCGGTACTCGCTGCCGTCGGCGAGCAGGGCGCCGTAGGGGCCCACGGAGGCGGCCACCCACGCGGCCCGCCCTTTGCCGCTTCCCTGCCTCCCCGGGGGCCCCTCCCCCACCCCACCCTCCCCCGTCCCCCACCCCAACCCTGTCCCCTGCCCCGTCCCCGTCCCCTGCCCTGTCCCTGTCCGCGTCCCTCCTCCGGCCTCGCCGCTCCGGCGCATGGCGGCGCGGCGGGCCAGGGCGACGCTGCGGGTCAGCAGCGTGGTGGCCTCGTCGCGGGCGAGGCCACGGCGGGCGAAGCCCTCGTAGGTCGCCTGGTAGCTGCTCGTGATCAGCACCTGGGCGCCGGCCCGGACGTACGCGGCGTGGGCCGCCTCGATCTGCTCGGGCGCGTCGGCCAGCAGCCGCGCCGACCAGAGGTCGTCCGACAGGTCGCAGCCCTGGGCCTCCAGCTGGTTGGAGAGCCCGCCGTCGAGGACGAGCACGCCGTCGGCGAGCGCCTGGGCGAACGTCCGGACCGGTGCCATCGGCTCAGCCCAGCTGCGGAGCGACCTCGGCGGAGATCAGCTCCAGGTGGTCCAGGTCGTCCAGGTCGAGGACCTGGAGGTAGACCCGGGAGGAGCCGACCGCCGCGTAGCGGCCGAGTTTGTCGGCGACCTCGGCGGGCGAGCCCGCGAGGCCGTTGGCCTTCAGTTCGTCGACCTCCCGGCCGATGGCGGCGGCGCGGCGCGCCACCTCGGCGTCGTTCTTGCCGACACAGACGACCAGCGCGTTGGAGTACACGAGGTCGCCGGCGTCCCTGCCCGCCTCCGCGGCGGCGGCCCGGACCCGTCCGAACTGCCGCTCGGTGTCCTCCAGCGACGCGAACGGCATGTTGAACTCGTCCGCGAACCGGGCCGCCAGCCGGGGCGTGCGGCTCGCGCCGTGCCCGCCGATGAGGACCGGGACCTTCCGCTGGGCGGGCTTGGGCAGCGCGGGCGAGTCGGCGAGACGGTAGTGCTTCCCTTCGTACGAGAACGTCTTGCCGGTCTCGGTCTCCCACAGGCCCGTGACGATCTCCAGCTGCTCCTCCAGCCGGCTGAACTTCTCCTTCGGGAACGGGATGCCGTACGCGGTGTGCTCCTCCTCGAACCAGCCCGCGCCCAGGCCGAGTTCGACCCGTCCGCCGGACATCTGGTCGACCTGGGCGACCTGGATGGCCAGGACGCCCGGCAGCCGGAAGGTGGCGGCGGTCATCAGGGTGCCGAGGCGGATCCGCCGGGTCTCGCGGGCGAGGCCCGCGAGGGTGATCCAGGCGTCGGTCGGCCCGGGCAGTCCGTCGCCCGCGCCCATCCGCAGGTAGTGGTCGGAGCGGAAGAAGGCGTCGAAGCCGAGGTCCTCGGTGGCCCGGG
This sequence comes from Microtetraspora glauca, assembly GCA_000721275.1. Lineage (GTDB taxonomy): Bacteria > Actinomycetota > Actinomycetes > Streptomycetales > Streptomycetaceae > Streptomyces. The sequence continues at coordinate 140,916 of JOFO01000011.1, forward strand.
CCACCCGGAGGAGGGTGTCGTAGTCGGCGCCCTGCTGGGGTTCTGTGAAGATGCGAAGATCCATACCTCCATCCTGCACCGTGGGGTGCGTGTCAAGCCGCGCGTCAGCGCGCCGTGCCGTCCGGCACGGTCGGGTGAATATCCGTCCCCCTGGGCGGGACGGGTCGCCGCTGGCCAGTGACCGTGTCCGGGTGTCGTCGTTGGCTCGGGCGGAGCCGGACCGCCCGGCCCGCGCGCCGGCGGCAGCAGCCGGTGCGTCGTTCTTCTCCCGTGATCCCGTCCGCGCCGGCCGGGGCCCGGGTCGAGGAGGCCGCGATGTCCCAGGAAGCCGCGTCGGAGCAGGCCCTGCCCGAACCGCAGGCGCCGCAGTCCGTGCCCGGGCAGCAGGCTCCCGGAGCCCCGAAGGGGCTGCTCCAGCAGATGGAGGAGCTGATGGCGGCGCTCTCCGCCGACCTCTCCCAGCTGGACGCGGACCTCCAGTCGTCCGTGGACCGTCTCGGTTCGGACCCGTCCGTCTCCGGCGGGCCTTCCGCCGGCGAGCGAGCCGTGTAGCGGTACGCCGCCCCCTCCGTTCCGCCCCCTCCCTCCCGCTTCCCGGGCCCCGGACCGTCACCGGTCCCGGGCCCGGTCGCGTTCCCGCTCCCGGTGCTCCCCCTGGCCCTGGTCCTGGCCCTGCTCCCGGTCCTGGCCCTGACCCTGCTCCCGACCCCCATCCAGTCCCCGCCCCTGGTCCCGCTCCCCGTCAAGGTCCCGCGCGGGCTCGGGGGCCGGGCGGGGGGTCGTGCCAGCGGCCGGGGTGCCGACGGCCACGTTCTCGGTTGCCGCGAGCCCGGCGGGCGGGGCGCCGGTGGCCGGGGCGCCGAGGGGCCCGTCCGGTGGGGGGTCCGGGGAGCGGTGGGCGGGGCGCGGGATGGCCGGGAGGGGGTCGGCGCGGCCTCGCGGCGGGTCGGGAGGGCGGGCCCGGGTCTGTTCGCGTACGTCGAGCCGGCGGAGCATGCCCCGTACCCGGTCCCCGGCCTCGTCGGCGGCGTCGATGGCCTCCATGCACTGCCAGTACAGTCCCTCGTCGTCGGTGACCGAGGCCACCCCGACGAGCGCGATGCCGACCTCTCCGAGGAGTTCGCCGAGCGCGGTCAGTGCCGAGCGCGGGTCGCCGACCTCGGTGAGCCGGGCGGCGCGGGGGCCGGTCGTGCCCCACGTCGGGTACTCCTCCTCCCCCTCCCCGGCCTCGCTGAGCCCCCGCGCCTCGCCGCGCAGCTCCCGTGGGCCGCACAGCGCGAGGTGACTCCCTATCGCCTCGGCGAGCGCCCGGGCCTGCCAGGCTTCCGCCACGATGTCGTGTGCCGTCCCGCTCTCGGCCAGTGCCCGCAGGCCGGCCTGGACGAGCCGCTCCGCTTCCATCAACTACGCCCCCGTTCGTGCGACTTGCTCGTGCGACGTGCCTTCGCGCGCCTTCCCTTCAATCCACTACCCAGAGTGAGGCCGTGCGAGCCCCGGCACCAGAGGAATTCGGAAACCTGTGGACAGGCGGCTCGATGGGGGGAAAGCGATCACTCCGAAGAGTGACGGTCGCCGCCATCGCTGTCCGACTCGCCCGTTCCGTCCCTTCTGCGGGCGGGGAAACGGAGCTCGTTCCGGTCGATCTTGGCGGCGAGGGCGGCCAGCGGGTCGATCCCCAGCACCTGGCAGAACTGGAGGAGGTACGCGAGGACGTCCGCGACCTCGTCCGTCACGCGGTGGGCCGTGTCCGGGTCGTCCATCACCCGCGCCGCCTGCTCGGGTGTCGACCACTGGAAGATCTCCAGGAGTTCGGCCGCCTCGACGCTGAGCGCCGCCGCCAGGTTCTTGGGCGTGTGGTAGGGCTGCCAGTCGCGCGCCGCCGCGAAGTCGGCGAGGCGGCGCTGGAGCCCTGCCACGTCGTGTTCGGTGTCCGTCACGGGGTCAGGTCTACCACTGTCACCCCGGGAACCCGCCGGGCCTCCGCCGCCCCGGCTTCGCCGAGGGTGCCGACGAGCCGGATGTGGCCGTCGGCGGCGATGGTCGCGGCCAGCCCGAGCAGCGCCGCCGTCTGCCGGGCGTCGAGCCCGCGGTCGAGGTCGTCGGTGAGCAGCGTGAGGCACTGCATGGCGTCCGGTACCTCCGCGATCCGGTCCATGGCGAAGACGCCCGGGCCGGTCAGGAGCGTCAACGCCAGTGCCAGGTAGCGCAGTTCGCCGTCGCCGAGACGGCCCAGCGGGGTGGCGGCGCGGGCGCCCCGGGCGAGGAGGGCCTGGACGGTGCCGTCGGGCAGTTCCTCGACGGCGACGGCGGTGACGGGTCCCGCACAGCCCGCGCCAGCGACCGTCGCGAGGCGCTGGTGACGGCGCGGGCAGGCGTTGTGCGTGCGGTGCAGGACCTCGGCGAGGTTCGCGCAGTCGGGCCGCAGCCGGCCCTCGCGGGGGAGGACGGGGGCCCGCATCCTGGACGGCTCGGGCGTGCACGGGAAGAGCGACCGGAGGCCGACGACCGTCTGTTCGGCGGCGGCCAGCACCTCGCGCTGCCCCGCGGTGGCCCCGGCGACGCGCAGCGGGAGGAGCGCGGTGCCGAGCAGGTCGTCGGGGAGCGGGGCGCGCGTCACCGGGGTGGACCCGGCGGTGAGCCACGCGGCCTGCACGGTGGCGCGGCCGGGGTCCCTGAGGGCGGTGGTGAGGAGGGTGCGTCCGTGGCGGGTGAGGCGTTCGCCGACGATGCGGAGGCGCGGCTCGGCCTGAACGGCGAGGTCGAGCTGGACGGGGCCGAGGGGGCCGTCGACGGTGCAGCCGATGCGGAAGCCGCGGCGGCCCTCGGAGTCGGGCTGGGCGCCCTCGGGGACGAGGGCGCTGGGGTCGGGGAAGACCTCGCCGAGCGGGTCGCCCGCGCCGAGCCGGGCCAGCGTCTCGTACGCGCCCAGCACCGTGGACTTTCCGCTGCCGCTCGGCCCGGTGAAGAGCGTGACGGGCCCGAGGGCGTGGTGCGCGCGCCGGCGTCCGGCGTAGGCGGAGAGGCGCAGTTCGGTCACGACGGGCCGCGCGAAGGCGGGCGGTGCGGCTTCGGCGCCGTCTCCGGAGCGAAGGCCGGGGCCGCCGCCGGGCGTGTTGTGCGGGGTGCGGGTACGGGCGCGGGGGCTGGTGCGGGACGACTGCCCGTCGGCCGCGCCGGGACGCGTACCGGCGACCGCGCCCGACCCCGCCCCCGACCTCGTACCCGGATCAGCATCCGTACGCGTACCCGTACCCGGCGCCGGAGTCGGGCGGGGGTGGGGGACGGTTTCGGGGCGGGCGCCGGTGGCCCGTGGGGCGTCGGGGGTACGGGGG
>JOFO01000012.1 GCA_000721275.1 Microtetraspora glauca
GGAGTCTCGTGGGCTCGGAGATGTGTATAAGAGACAGGGTGGGGTCGAGGGGGCCGGAGGGGGTGCCGCGCGCGGGGAGCAGCGGCAGCAGCGTCTCGTACACCTCGTGGGCGCCGGAGGGGCGGGCGGCGGGGTCCTTGGCGAGGAGCCGCAGGACGAGGGCCTCCAGGGCGGCGGGGACCTCGGGGCGGACCTGGCGGAGCGGGAGGGGCGGCTCGTACAGGTGGCGGTGGAGGACGCCGAGGGCGGTGGAGCCGGCGAACGGCACGTTCCCGGAGAGGAGTTCGTGGAGCAGGACGCCGAGGGCGTAGAGGTCGGTCTGCGGGCCGACGGCGCCGCCCATGGCCTGTTCGGGCGCCATGTAGGCGGGGCTGCCGATGGGTTCGCCGGTGTGGGTGAGGCGGGTGGTGTCGGAGTCGAGGACGGAGGCGACGCCGAGGTCGAGGACGGTGACGGTGCCGTCGGGGCGGACCATCACGTTCCGCGGTTTGAGGTCGCGGTGGACGATCGGCACGGCGTGGACGGCGGCGAGGACCGCGCAGAGCTGGGCGGCGACGCAGACGGCCCACTCCCAGGGGTAGGGGTCGTGCTCGGCGAGGTGGTCGGCGAGGTCGGCGCCGTCGACGTACTGCATGACGAGGTACAGGTCGTCGGCGTCGCTGCCGGCGTCGTGGACGGTGACGAGGCCGGGGTGGTCGACGTGGGCGGTGACCCGGCACTCGCGGACGAAGCGGCGGCGCAGTTCCTCGGCGGCGGTGGCGGGGCCGGTGAGGGCGGCGGGGCTGAGGAGCTTGACGGCGACCCGGCGGTCGAGCCGGGTGTCGTACGCGGTCCACACCTGGCCCATGCCGCCCTGGCCGATGACGGTGGCGAGCTCGTACCGTCCGCCGACGACCCGGCCGTTCACTTCTCCCCTTCCTTGCGGAGGAGGTCGCTGAGCTCGTCCAGTTCGGCGCGGACCTGGTCGATGCGGGGGGTGGGCGGGGGCGTCGGGAGGGTCGCGGGGGGCGTGGCGGCGTACGGGTTGGGCGCGGTGGGCGGGGTCTGCGGGGTCTGCGGCGCGTAGGGGCCGGGGGCGGTGACGGCGGTCGCCGGGTTCACCGGCAGGGGGTGCGCGGGCGCCGGGGCCACGGGCGGGTAGCCGTACGCGGGCGCGTGCGGGAGCGGGTGGGGTCCGGGTGCGGCGGGCGCGCGGTGGTGCCGGATGTCGGCGGCCAGGTAGTGGGCGGTGACGGCGGCGCCCATGGCGAGGATCAGGCCGGCGCCGAGGTCGCTCAGCCAGGAGTCCGCGTACTTCTCCTGGAGGAGCACGAAGCAGCCGGCGGTGGCGGCCAGCTGGGTCCAGAAGAGGACCCAGTCGAGGGCGCGGCGGCGCATGATGGCGAGGCGGAGCATCGCCACCCAGGCGAGCAGTCCGAGGGAGAGCACGACGCCGGCCGCCATGAGGACGCGGACGGCGACGGTGCCGGCGGACGGGCCGCCGGGTCTCGGCGCGGGAGCGGCGGGCATCTGTCCGTACATGCGAGTTCCCCCCAGGGACGGCTGATCTCGCTACGAGAGTAGCCCCGCCGCTACCCGGGCTGAACGCTTCCGTCCGCGAGGCCGTCGTAGAGGCCCTGGAGGAGTTGTTCGCCGAGCCGGGCGGTGAGCCGCAGGGCCTCCTCGAAGTCGGCGAGGGCACGGTAGCGCTCGCCGTGTCCGCGCTGGTCGGCGAGGGGGAGCCGGGGCAGCTGGAGGCGGCGGACGTCGAGCCGGGTGGCGGTGGAGGCGAAGCTGCTGGCCTGCCGGTTGTTGGCGGTGCCGCGGAGGAATCCGGCGAGGAACCAGGGGTCGAGGGCGTCGGGGTCGGGGCGGAGCAGCTGGAGGCCGCGGCCGAGGGCGGCGCCGGCGGTGGCGGCGTCGACGACGCGGGCGGCGGGGCCGGCGCCGAGGACGGGGACGACCACGTCGCCCTCGCGGACGAGGACGGGTTCCTCGGCCTGGCCGTCGGCGGCCTCGGGGAGGGTGCCGGAGGGGGCGGCGCCGGTGAGCACGTCGTGTTCGGTGAGGACGGGCACCTCGCGGCCGGCGGGGGCGGTGCCCTGGCCGCCGGTGCGGAGCTGGAGGGCGCCGGTGCGGGCGAGTTCGCCGACGGTGGTGAGCGGGCGGGGCGCGGGGCGGGCGGGCGCGGGGGCCGGGGCGAGGGTGCGGGTGCGGACGAGGGTTTCGTCCAGGCGGTCGCGGACGGCGGCGAGTTCGGTGGCGGACCCGCCCGCGTCGGGGGCGGTGAGGTAGCGGGCGGGGGCGAGGTCGACCTCGTCGTCGAGGAGGTCGATGACGGGGACGGCGCGGGCGAGGGTTTCGTCGGCGGCGCGGCCGGCCCAGGCGTCGAGGACCGCGTTCTGCAGGGCGGTCCAGGGCAGTTTGTCGCGGCCGGCGTCGGGGACGAGTCCGGCGGTGTCGACGAAGAGGGTCTCGCCCGGGGGGCGGCGGTCGGCGGCGGGGCGGACGAGGACCCAGAGGTGGAGCGGGATGCCGTACGGGGGCGCGGCGCCGGCCGGGAGGGCGATGACGGCCCGCAGGGCGCCCCGGCGCAGGAGGTCGGCGCGGATGCGGCGGCCCGAGCGGCGGGAGGCGACGGCGGGGGGCATGAGGAGGACGGCGGTGCCGCCGTCGCGGAGCCGGGCCAGGGCGTGCTGGACCCAGGCGAGCTCGGACTCGGTGCGGGCGGGGAAGCCGTACTCCCAGCGGGGGTCGTAGGCGAGTTCGTCGTGGCCCCAGGCGCGTTCGTTGAACGGCGGGTGGGTGAGGACGGTGTCGGCGCGCAGGTCGGGGAAGGCGTCGGCGCGGAGGGTGTCGCCGGCGGCGGAGCGGATGTCGGCGTCGCCGTGGAGGGCGAGGCGGAGGGCGGAGAGGGCGGCCAGCTCGGGGTCGGCGTCCTGGACGGCGAGGGTGGCGGGGTGGGCGGCGGCCCGGAGCAGGCCGCCAGTGCCGGAGGCCGGGTCGAGGAGGACGCCGGCGGGCGGGTCGCCGGCGCTCGCGGTCGCGGCGGCGGCGAGGGCGGCCATCAGTTCGGCGAGCGGCGGCGGGGTGAGCGTGTACTGGCGGGGGTTGGCGTCCAGGTGGCGGCCGAGGAGGAACTCGAAGGCCTGCCGGGGGCCGCCGAGTTCGGCGGCGAGTTCGAGCGCGGCGCGGAAGAGGGGGGCGGCGGGGGCCAGGTCGTCCGCGAGGGGGGTGCGGACGGCGCGGGGAATGCCGAAGCGGACGGTGAGGACCTCTTCGAGGGCGCCGGGCAGGGCCTCGGTGAAGCGGGGGTCGGGGAGGGCGGCGAGGGCGGTGACGCCGGGGGGCCGCTCGCGCAGGAGGAGCAGGACGCAGCCGGTGTGGACGAGGCCGGTGAGGGTGCCGGCGGGGTGGCCGGCGAGCTGCTGCCAGACGCGCTCGCGGAGCGGGACCTCGGCGAGCTTGCCCTGGTCGCGGAGCCAGCGCTCGACCTCGGCGAGGGAGAAGGAGGGGCTGGTCTCGGTGCCGCCCACGGGCTTGGGGAAGTCGGCGTGGCGGCGGCGCCAGTTGCTGACGGCGGCCCTGCCGACGCCCGCGAGGCGGGCGATGCCGGCGGCGGTGACCTCTGTAGCGCTGTCCTCGGGCACCTGCGCCCTCCGTCCTCCCGCTCGTACGACCCGAACCGGTCGATCCATTCGTGAACGACGAGCATACCGACCCGACCCCTTCACAGCGTGTTCCGAGTGGAACCTTGTGAACCTGGTTGACTCGGTTCACAGACTCTGCTGTGATTACGTCATCGAAACACGGAGTCCCCAAGAATTACTCGACACCTGAAAGGTGTTCACAGCCATGTCGAAGTCTCAGACGCAGCGCAGCTGGTTCGCCCGCCACAAGGTCCTCACCGCCGCCGGCGCGGTCGTGGTCGTCGTCGCCGTCGGCGCGGCGATGGGCGGGGGCGGCGACGAGGGGGGCGCCGAGGCGAAGCCCTCGGCATCGGCGTCCTCGGCCGGGAAGGCGACGGAGGGCGGGGCGCCCGCGTCGAAGGCGCCGGAGAAGAAGGCCGCCGCGATCGACGGCGACGGCGACTTCGAGGTCGGCGCCGACGTGAAGCCGGGCCTGTACCGCTCGACGGGCAACAAGGACGCGATGTGCTACTGGGAGCGCGCGAAGGACGCCAGCGGCGAGGTCGACTCGATCCTCGCGAACGACAACGTGACGGGCACGGCCTACGTCGAGATCAAGAAGAGCGACAAGTTCTTCAAGTCGACGGACTGCTCGGCCTGGGAGGCCGTGGACCCGAAGGCCACCGGCACCCCGGCGGCCACGCTCAAGGGCGACGGCGGCATGTTCAAGGTCGGCGTCGACGTGGCGCCCGGCACCTACAAGTCCACGGGCAACAAGGACGCCGCGTGCTACTGGGAGCGCTCGAAGGACGCCGGCCACGGCACGGACGCGATCCTCGCGAACGACAACGTGACGGGGACGGCGATCGTCAAGATCACCGCCACCGACGGGTACTTCAAGTCGGTCGGCTGCGGCGACTGGACCAAGGCGTCCTGACGCCGCGCGCCGCCCGGGAGGGCCGCGGGCGGCCCGGGGTCAGCCGGCGGCGACCGCGTGCCGCACCCACACGTTGGGCTCGACGTAGACCGCGTATCCGCGCGCGGCCTCGCAGTGGACGGGGACCAGTGCGCCCGGCACCTCCACGGGCCCGTCCGTGTCGAACGGCAGCCCGGTCCACTTCCGCCACTGCTCGACGGAGCCGGAGACCGTCATGGACGCGGGCGCGACCGCCTCGATCCGGCCGCCCGCGCGGACGTGGGCGCGCAGCCACGGGTCCTCCGGCAGCCCGTCGGACTCCCGGGTCCGGAAGGCGTACGTGTGGATGGAGGCGGCGGCGTCCAGGTGCTTGCCGTTGGGCCGGACCGGGGCGACCAGCTCGGCGTAGCCCAGCCGGCGCACGTTCTCCCGCATGGCGGCGAGCATCCGGTGCGAGATCCCGCGCCCCAGGGAGCCGGTGTCGACGGTGACGTCGATCGCGCTGACCGTGTCCGGGACGCGCCCGTGCCGCAGGTCGGAGAAGGCCCACAGCAGCACCTCGTCCCAGCCCCGGTCGGGCAGCGTCCGCCGCCCGTCCTCGTCCAGCCGGAACGGCACGCTGAGGGCGCGGGCGACGACGGCGCCGTCCGCGTCGGTGGCCACGAGCACGTACTCGGGGAAGTCGCGGACGATCCGGCCCACCGAGGCCCAGCCGACCGGGTCGTACAGGATGAACTCCGGCCAGAGGTCCTTCATGGACCAGAGCGGCCCTTCGAGGTCCGGCCGCTCGGCGAGCGTGGTGATCGTCAGTTCCTGGTCCATGTCCCGCAGGCTAGGGGCCGCCTGACGGAACGCCAACCGATTATCGGAACGGCCGGTTCAGCCGCCGCACTGCCGGGCCATCGCCGCCTTGTCCGGGGCGGTCACCGGCAGGGCGTACTTCTCCGCCACCTGCGCGAAGCGGACCGCGTAGGCGCAGCGGACGCCCTTGGCGGGCGGCAGCCAGGCGGCCGGGCCGGAGTCGCCCTTGGCGGAGTTGGCGCGGCCCTGCACCGGCAGCAGGTTCAGCGGGTCGTTGGCGAGCCGCTGCCGCTTCGCGCCGGACCAGCGGGAGGCGCCCATCTGCCAGGCGTAGGAGAGCGGGACGACGTGGTCGATCTGGACCTCGGCCGCCTTCTGCTTGCGCCAGTCGATGGTGGTGCCGGTGTACGGGTCGTCCAGCGTCATCGCGACCACCACGCAGTCCGAGCCGTCCCGGAAGCGGAGGTCCCGGCCGTCGCGGCGCAGCAGGTCGTTGCGGGTGTCGCAGCCGTTCCGGGCGAACGGCACGCCGTCGGCCTTGTCGAGCCAGGCGTGCCCGAACGCGTCCCGCGCGTAGCCGGTGCGCGGCCCGCGGCCCTTGGTCGCGAGCCCGTCGATGAGGGTGCGGGCGCGGGCCCGTTCGTCCTCCGCCGTCACCGGCGCGAGGCCCGGCCGCGTACCGTCCGGGTTGCGGAAGGGGCTGGTGACCCGGCCCGCGGGCGCGGCGCCGCCGGACGCCTCCCCGGCGCCGTCGCCGGGCAGGGAGCATCCGGAGAGCAGCACGAGGCCGGCCAGGACGGCGGCGGGAGCCGTGGCGGTGGCGGTGACGGCGGGGGCGGTGACGGCGGGGGCGGTGGCGCGGGGCGGCTTTCGGCGTATCAGCACCCGGGAATCCTAGGCGTGAAACCGCCGATAGCGATCATTTCATCAGATCTTGCCGATCCCGAGCGTGTTCTCGGAGGGCAGCAGTCCCGAGCCGAGGGCGGCGAGCCAGGGGCCGCCGAGGAGTTCCGCGAGCCGGGCGGTGGCGTCGGGGCCGAGCGCGTTCCAGGGCGCGGCGGCGAGCTCGTCGGTACGCCGCTCGACCTCGGCCCGCAGCTCCCGGCCGGCCGGGGTGGCGACGCCGTTGGCGTCCACCAGCCCCCGCGCGGCCAGCCGTTCGCGGGCCGCCGCCCACTCCTCCGGGCTCCAGCCCCGGCTCGCGAAGACGCCCTCGGGCGCGGCGCCGACGGCGGCGAACGACACCAGCGCCTCGACCGGGTCGAGTCCGGCGGCGAGCAGCGCGGCGACGTGCCCGTCGCCCCGGTGCTCGCGCAGCAGGGTCGCGGCCTGCCAGAGCACGAGGTGCGGCGCGGCGGCCCACTCCAGTTCGGCGTGGGCGGCGGCGAGCGGCCGGCCGGCGGTGCCGGCGGCCTCGGCGGCGCGGCGCGCGAGCGCGGCGGCCTCGTCGAGCCCCGTCACGTCGAACAGGCCCCGGAAGGTGCGGTCCACGCCCCGCAGCCGCGCGGCGATCACCGCGCCGGGCGCGACGGTCCCCCAGGCGGCGGGCACGTACCGGGCGACCATGGCCGGGCTGAAGCTGTAGAAGGCGGAGGCGACCCGGGCGGGGCCGACGGGGCCCAGCGGCGCGGCCCGCCAGGCGAAGTAGGAGGGCCAGCGCTCGGCGGTGTCGTACCCGAGCGCGGCGGCCTCCTCGAAGGACTCGGGGGCGTAGTAGTGCAGGGCGTGCAGCGGTTCGAGCAGGTGCCACATCTGGCGTACGCGGGCGGTGTCCATGGGGCCCTCCGGGACGGCGGTGCGCGGGTCTGGCCACGAGCGATCTAGCCACTGACAAGACTGCGCCCGCCGAGGCGAACTTGTCAATGACTAGATACGGGCTAGGCTGCGCCCATGACACCTCCGAGCACCCGGCGCGCCACCTACCACCACGGCGACCTGCGCCAGGCCGTCCTGGCGGCGGCCCTGGACGTGATCGCGGCGGACGGCCCCGGCGCCCTCAGCCTCCGCGACCTCGCCCGCCGCGCCGGCGTCTCCCACGCGGCCCCCGCCCACCACTTCGGCGACCGGACCGGCCTGCTCACCGCCATCGCCGCGCAGGGCTTCGGCCTGCTCGCCGACGCGCTGGCCGGCGGCACCTCGCTCGCCGACCGGGGCCGCCGCTACGTCCGCTTCGCGGCGGACCACCCCGCCCACTTCCAGGTCATGTTCGCCCCCGCGCTGCTGCGCGCCGACGACCCCGGGCTGACCGCCGCGCGCGACCGGGCCGGCGCCGAACTCCGCGCGGGCGTCACCGGCCTGCCCGGTGACGCCCGTACCACCGGCATCGCCGCCTGGTCCCTCGCCCACGGCTTCGCCACCCTGTACCTCACGCACAACGTGGACGACGCCGTGGGCGCCCTGCCCCCGGAGGAGTACTTCACCGCCCTGACCGGCTTCCTCACCGACGACCGCGAGACCGGGACCGGAGCCGGAACCGGGACCGGGACCGGAACCGGAACCGGGACCGGAACCGGAACCGGGACCGGGACCGGCGGCGGCCCCGCGGACCGGCTCAGTCCAGGATCGTCGTGAGGAACTCCCCGGTCCACGCCAGCAGTTCCCGCCCGACCAGCGGCTTCCCGCCGATCGGACGGGTCGCCGGACGCGGCACCAGGATCTGGTGGACGGCCGGCTTGATCACGGACTTCGGGTGGAGGCGCTTGAGCCGCAGCTCCTGCGACTCCCGCAGCTCCACCGGCGCGAACCGGATGTTCGGGCCCTGGAGGACGATCTCGGAGACCCCGCAGGACCGCGCCAGCATCCGCAGCCCCGCCACCAGCAGCAGGTTCTCCACCGGCTCCGGCAGCTTGCCGTAGCGGTCGGTCAGCTCCTCCCGCACGGCCCTGATGTCCTCCTCCGAGTTCGCCGAGGCGATCGCCCGGTACGCCTGGAGGCGCAGCCGCTCGCCGGGTGCGTAGTCGTGCGGGACGTGCGCGTCGACCGGCAGCTCGATCTTCACCTCCAGCGGCGGCTCCTCCTCGGCGCCGCCCTCCAGCGAGGCCCGGTAGTCCGCCACCGCCTCGCCGACCATCCGCACGTACAGGTCGAAACCGACGCCCGCGATGTGACCGGACTGCTCGCCGCCGAGCAGGTTGCCCGCGCCGCGGATCTCCAGGTCCTTCATCGCCACGTACATGCCCGCGCCCATCTCGGTGTGCTGGGCGATGGTCGCCAGCCGCTCGTGCGCGGTCTCGGTGAGCGGCTTCTCCGGCGGGTAGAGGAAGTACGCGTAGCCGCGCTCGCGTCCGCGGCCGACCCGGCCGCGCAGCTGGTGCAGCTGCGACAGGCCGAAGTTGTCGCCGCGCTCCACGATCAGCGTGTTCGCGTTGGAGATGTCGATGCCGGACTCGACGATCGTCGTCGACACCAGCACGTCGAACTTCTTCTCCCAGAAGTCGACCACGACCTGCTCCAGGGCGCCCTCGCTCATCTGGCCGTGGGCCGTCGCGATCCGCGCCTCCGGCACGATCTCGCGCAGCCGCGCCGCCGCCCGGTCGATCGAGTCGACCCGGTTGTGGATGTAGAACACCTGGCCCTCGCGGAGGAGTTCGCGGCGGATCGCGGCGCCGATCTGCTTCTCCTCGTACGGGCCGACGAAGGTGAGGACCGGGTGCCGCTCCTCCGGCGGGGTGGTGATGGTGGACATCTCGCGGATGCCGGTGACCGCCATCTCCAGCGTGCGGGGGATCGGCGTCGCGGACATGGTGAGGACGTCGACGTTGGCCCGGAGCTTCTTCAGCTGCTCCTTGTGCTCGACGCCGAACCGCTGCTCCTCGTCGACGATGACCAGGCCCAGGTCCTTGAACTTCGTCTCGGACGAGAAGAGGCGGTGGGTGCCGATGACGACGTCGACCGAGCCGTCCTTCAGGCCCTCCAGGGTCGCCTTCGCCTCCGTGTCCGTCTGGAAGCGGGAGAGCGCGCGGACGTTGACCGGGAACTGCGCGTACCGCTCGGAGAAGGTGCCGAAGTGCTGCTGGACGAGCAGCGTGGTCGGCACGAGCACCGCGACCTGCTTGCCGTCCTGCACCGCCTTGAACGCGGCCCGGACCGCGATCTCCGTCTTGCCGTAGCCGACGTCGCCGCAGATCAGCCGGTCCATCGGGACCGTCTTCTCCATGTCCTCCTTGACCTCGGCGATCGTGGAGAGCTGGTCGGGCGTCTCCGCGTACGGGAAGGCGTCCTCCAGCTCCCGCTGCCACGGGGTGTCGGGGCCGAAGGCGTGCCCGGGGGCCGCCATCCGCGCCGAGTACAGCTTGATCAGGTCGGCGGCGATCTCCTTGACCGCCTTCTTCGCCCGCTGCTTGGTCTTCGTCCAGTCGGCGCCGCCGAGCCGGTGCAGGGTGGGCGCCTCGCCGCCGACGTACTTGGTGACCTGCTCCAGCTGGTCCGTCGGGATGTACAGCCGGTCGCCCGGCTGGCCGCGCTTGGCGGGGGCGTACTCGACCAGCAGGTACTCGCGGGTCGCGCCCTGCACCGTGCGCTGCACCATCTCCAGGTAGCGGCCCACGCCGTGCTGCTCGTGCACGATGAAGTCGCCGGCCTCCAGGGTCAGCGGGTCGATCGTCTTGCGGCGCTTCGCCGGCATCCGCTGCCCGTCCTTGCCGGCCGCCTTCTGGCCGGACAGGTCGGTCTCGGTCAGCACGGCGAGCCTCAGCGCCGGGTCCACGAAGCCGAAGTCGATGGAACCGCAGGCCACGTGCACCACGGACGGGTCGACGTCCCGCAGGTCGGCCGCGAGCCGCGCCGCGATGCCCTCGCCGCCCAGGACTTCGACCGTGCGGGCGGCCGGCCCGTGCGCCTCCGTCACGTACACCGTCCGCCAGCCGTCGGCCAGCCAGCCCTTGGTGTCCGCGAGCGCGCGGGCGGTGTCGCCGCGGTACGTCTCCGGGGCGCGCATGCCCAGCACGAGGGTGTCGCCGTCGGCCTCGGCGTCCGCCGCGAACGGCGACACCGACCACCACGGCATCCCGAGTTCCCGCGCCCGGTCCCGTACGTCCGCGATCCCCCACAGCGACGCCGCGCCGACGTCGATCGGCGCCTCGCCGCCGCCGGCCGTCGCCGCCCACGACGCCTGCAGGAACTCCTGGCTGGTGGCGACGAGGTCCGCGGCCCGGGTCCGGACCCGCTCCGGGTCGCAGACCACGGCCATCGACCCGGCCGGCAGCACGTCGAGCAGCAGCTCCATGTCGTCCACGAGGACCGGCGCCAGCGACTCCATGCCCTCGACCGCGATGCCCTCGGCGATCTTGTTCAGCATCTCGCCGAGCTCGGGGTGCTCCTCGGCGAGCGCCGCGGCCCTCCCCCGCACCTCCTCGGTGAGCAGCAGCTCGCGGCAGGGCGGCGCCCACAGGCCGTGCGCGGCGACCTCCAGGGAGCGCTGGTCGGCGACCTTGAAGTAACGGATCTCCTCGACGTCGTCGCCCCAGAACTCGATCCGGAGGGGGTGCTCCTCCGTCGGCGGGAAGACGTCCAGGATGCCGCCGCGGACGGCGAACTCGCCGCGCTTCTCGACGAGCTCCACGCGCGCGTACGCGGCGGCGGCCAGGCCCTCGACGACCTCGTTCAGATCCGCCGTCTGCCCGGTCCGCAGCGCCACCGGCTCCAGGTCGCCGAGCCCCTTGACCTGCGGCTGGAGCACGGACCGGATCGGCGCGACGACGACGGAGACGGGGCCGGCGGCCGGGTCGTCCGGGCTCGGGTGCGCGAGCCGCCGCAGCACGGCGAGCCGGCGGCCGACGGTGTCCGAGCGGGGCGAGAGCCGTTCGTGCGGCAGGGTCTCCCAGGACGGGTACTCCACGACGGTGTCCGGGTCGAGCAGGGACCGCAGCGCCGCCGCCAGGTCCTCGGCCTCCCGGCCGGTCGCCGTCACCGCGAGCACCGGCCGCCCCGAGTCCCGGGCCAGCGCGGCCACGGCGAACGGGCGGGCGGCGGCCGGCCCGACCAGGTCCACGTACGGCCGGTTCCCGTCGGCGGCGGCCGCCACCGCCTCCGCGAGGGCCGCGTCCCTGACGACGAGATCGAGCAGACCGTGCAGGCTCATGGATTTCCATCCCGGTACGTACGAGAGCGAACGAACAAGCTGACACCACCGGCCACGCGCACCGCGCGGCCCACGCGAACGGCCCGACACGTCGTACGGGCCGGGGCCTCCACCCTACGACGCCGGACCGACACCGGCGCGGGGGATCGCGCTCACCCCCCGGGGTGAGAGCGTCACTCCGGGGGGTGAGGGAGGTGGCGGCCGAACGGGCGACGCCGATATCCTTAGTCCGGCACTTAGTCCACCTAGCTGTGAGAGGCCGCGATGGAAGCAGCCCGGCAGTACAACGTCCACGAGGCGAAGACCCACTTCTCCAAGATCCTGGAGGCGGTCGCCACGGGCGAGGAGGTGATCATCAGCAAGGCCGGGGAGCCGGTCGCGAAGGTGATCCCCCTCCGGGGGAAGGTCCGGCGCACCGCGCGGGGCTCCCTCACGGAGCCCGTCGTCCTGCACGACGACTTCGACGACCTCACCGACGACCCCGGCTTCGCCGAGGCGTTCGGGCTCGGCGGCACGGAGGAAGACTCCGAGTGAAGCTGCTCGTCGACACCCACGTCGTCCTCTGGTGGCTGCTGGACTCCCCGCAGCTGACCGACGAGATCAAAGATCTCCTCGACACCGAGGAACACGCCTACCTCAGCGCGGTCACCCCGTGGGAGATCGCCATCAAACAGTCCCTGGGCAAGCTCGAAGGCCCGGCCGACCTCCCGGAGCGGGCGGCCGACTCCCAGCTCCGGGGCCTGCCCGTCACCGGACAGCACGGCATCGCCGCCGCCCGGCTGCCCCACCACCACCGCGACCCCTTCGACCGCATACTCGTCGCCCAGGCGCGCGCCGAAGGGCTGACGCTCGTCACCCGGGACAAGAACATCCCGCTCTACGACGTGCCGGTGCTCTCCGTCTGAGCAGCCGTACGGCCCCGGTGCGCAATCCCGCGCCGGGGCCGTACGCGTACCACCACTCCCGTCAGTCCGCCGCGATCGCGTTCAGGACGTTCATGCGGCCCGCGCGGAAGGCGGGGACCAGCGCCGCGAACAGGCCGACGAAGGCCGAGCCGACGAAGACCGTGACGATCGTCGGCCACGGGATCTCCAGGACCCCGAAGCCCTCCAGCGCGAGCAGCTGCTGGGCCGCCGTGCCCCAGCCCATGCCCAGGCCGAGACCGAGCAGCGCGCCGAACAGGGCGATCACCACGGACTCCAGGCGGATCATCCGCCGCAGCTGCCGGCGGGAGAGGCCGATCGCCCGCAGCAGGCCGATCTCGCGGGTGCGCTCGACGACCGACAGCGCCAGGGTGTTCACGACGCCCAGGATCGCGACGACGATCGCCAGCGCCAGCAGCCCGTACACGATGTTCAGGAGCTGGCCGACCTGCTTCTGCAGGTCCTCCTTGTAGTCGGCCTGGTTGGACACCTTGTACTGGGGGTACGCGGCGAGCTCCTTCTTCAGCGCCTCGTACGCCGCGTCCTCCTGCCCGTCCTGCGCGCTCGCCAGCAGCAGCACGGGGGCCGGCAGCCGGTCGGCCGGGAGGTGCGCCCGGGCGGTGGTGACGTTCGTGTACATGGCGCCGTTGTCGACGTTGCCGCCGTCCACCGTGATCGCCGCGACCTTCAGCCGCGCCGTCGAGCCGTGCGCGAAGGCGACCGCGAGGGTGTCGCCGACCTTCACGCCGTGCGCGGTCGCGTAGTCGCTGCCGACGGACATCATGCCCGGCCGGTAAGCCGCCGCCAGGTCACCGGAGGCCACCTCGCGCTTGAGGTCGCGCGGGTACTCCGGCTCGGTCGCGGCCAGCCACTCGGTGGACACCTTGCCCTTCGGGTCGGTGATCCGCACGTCGTTGGGCCGGTACTCGGTGACGTGGTCCAGGCCCGCGACCTTCTCCACCGCGGCCTGCGCCTGCGGCACGATCGGCGCGCCCACCGGGCTCTGCACGATGTAGTCGGCGCCGACGGACCGGTCCAGCTCCTCGGTGGCGGAGGCCACCATGGACGAGCCGACGACGGAGAGGCAGGCGACCAGCGCCAGGCCGATCATCAGGGCCGCGCCGGTCGCGCCGGTCCGGCGCGGGTTGCGGAGCGCGTTCCGCTCGGCCATCCGGCCGACGGGCCCGAAGACCCGCAGGACGAGCGCGCCGAGGACCCGGACGACGCCGCCCGCCAGGACCGGGCCGACGACCACGAAGCCGAGCAGCGACAGCACGATGCCGGCGCCGAGCCACAGGGATCCCGTACCGGCCTTCTCGGCCTGGGTCGCCGCCCACAGCGCGCCGCCGCCGGCGAGCGTCAGCAGCAGCCCGACGGCGCCGCGGAGGCGTCCGGCCCGCCCGTCGGCGGGGGTGCCGGCGTCGCGGAGCGCGGCCATCGGGGAGATCTTCCCGGCCCGGCGGGCCGGGACGTACGCGGACAGGACGGTGACGAGGACGCCGAGGGCGAGGCCGACGACCGGGGTGGTCCAGGCGACGGTGAGGTCGCGGGTGGACAGCTCCATGCCCATCGTCGACATGAGTTCCATCAGGCCGACGGCGAGGCCGACACCGGCGGCGACGCCGGCGACCGAGCCGATCACGCCGAGCATGACCGCCTCGACCAGCACCGACCGGTTGATCTGCGTGCGGCTGGAGCCGATGGCCCGCAGCAGGCCGATCTCGCGGGTGCGCTGGGCGACCAGCATGGAGAAGGTGTTGACGATGAGGAAGATGCCGACGAGGAAGGCGATGCCGGCGAAGCCGAGCATGGCGTACTTCATGACGTCGAGGAAGCCGGCGACGTCCTCCCGGCCCGCGTCGGACGCCTCGGCGGCGGTCTGGAGGGTGTAGCCGTCACCGAGGACGGCGGCGACGTCCGCCTTCAGCGCCTCGTCGGCGACGCCCGGCTTCCCGTCCACCACCACCTGCGTGAACAGGCCCTCCTTGCCGAGGAGCTGCCGCTGCGCGGTGGCGGTGTCGAAGTAGACGACGGTGGCGCCCGGGTTGGTCACCTTGAACTCGACGATGCCGGAGATCTTCGCCGTGAAGTCGCCGGTGGCGGTGATGGTCCGCAGGGTGGCGCCGAGCGCCAGGCCGTGCTTGTCGGCGGTGCCCCGGTCCACGACGACGTCGGTCGGCCCGCGCGGCTCGTGGCCCTCGGCGAGCTGGACCGAACGGAGCTCGTACGGGCTCCAGTTGACGGCGATCGTCGGGGCGCCGCTGGTCGGGCCGACGTTCTTGTCGCGGGCGTCGACGACGGTGACGCCCGGCGAGGTGACGGAGCCCTGCGCGTCGGCGACGCCGTCCGCCTTCCGCACCTCGGCGACGACCGAGGCCGGCAGGGAGTCGGGGCGGCCGGTGCCGGGGGTCTCGTCCGCCGGGTCGGCGTCCTTCGGGGAGACCGTCACGTCGGAGGCGGTGACGGCGAAGAGCTTGTCGAAGGTCGTGTTCATCGTGTCGGTGAAGACCAGCGTGCCGGACACGAACGCGACCGAGAGGAGCACGGCGACGGCGGAGAGCGCCATCCGGCCCTTGTGCGCGAGGAGGTTTCTGAGCGAGGCGCGGAAGACGGTCACGACGTCCGCCCGCGCGCGTCGAAGTCCTTCATCCGGTCGAGGACGGCGTCGGCCGTCGGCCGCTCCATCTCGTCCACGATCCGCCCGTCCGCCAGGTACAGCACCCGGTCCGCGTAGGAGGCGGCGACCGGGTCGTGGGTGACCATGACGATCGTCTGGCCCAGCTCGTCCACCGACTGCCGCAGGAAGCCCAGGACTTCCGCGCCGGCCCGCGAGTCGAGGTTGCCGGTCGGCTCGTCGCCGAAGATGATGTCCGGCCGGGCGGCGAGCGCCCGCGCGACCGCCACCCGCTGCTGCTGGCCGCCGGACAGCTCGGACGGGCGGTGCCTCAGCCGCCCGGCGAGCCCCACCGTCTCCACCACCCGGTCCAGCCACGCCCGGTCGGGGCGGCGGCCGGCGATGTCCATCGGCAGCGTGATGTTCTCCAGGGCGCTCAGCGTCGGCAGCAGGTTGAACGCCTGGAAGATGAAGCCGATCCGGTCCCGGCGCAGCTGGGTGAGCTTCTTGTCCTTGAGGCCGGTGATCTCGGTCTCGTCGAGGAAGATCTGCCCGCCGGTGACGGTGTCGAGCCCGGCGAGGCAGTGCATCAGGGTCGACTTGCCGGACCCCGAGGGACCCATGATCGCGGTGAACCGGCCGCGGGCGATGTCGACGTCGACGTGGTCCAGCGCCAGGACCCGGGTCTCCCCCGAGCCGTACGCCTTGACGACCTGGCGCGCCCGCGCGGCGACGGCCGTACTCCGTCCGGTTTCCCCGTGCCTGGGAGTGGTCACAGCCGTGGTCACGATGTCTCCTAGCGACACATAGAGGTGCGAGTGGCTTGTAAGACCAAGCTAAGAACGGGCCGGACCGGTTCTCGTCCTCCGCCGGGACGACCGTCCCCTGGGTCGCATGAGGGAGGTTCCCCTAGGGGTTCCTCGGCCCCGGGTCGGAGTGAGACCCTGTCCGCGCGCATTTAGGTGTACGAAGAAAGGAAGCGTCGCGTGGTGACGGACGGGAGAACGGCCCCGATACCGACCGGCCGGAAGCAGCCGCCCCCGGACCGGCGCCGCGGCGCCGTCGTCGCCGCCCTCATGCTCTGCATGGCGCTCGCCGCCCTCGACGGCACCATCGTCGCCACCGCCGTCCCCCAGATCGTCGGCGACCTCGGCGGACTCTCCGTCTTCTCCTGGCTCTTCTCCGGCTACCTCCTCGCCGTCACCGTCACCCTCCCCGTCTACGGCAAGCTCAGCGACACCTTCGGCCGCAAACCCGTCCTCGTCGCCGGCACGATCGTCTTCCTCATCGGCTCGCTCCTGTGCGCCGCCGCCTGGAACATGGCCGCCCTCATCGCCTTCCGCGTCGTCCAGGGCCTCGGCGGCGGCGCCCTCCAGGGCACCGTCCAGACCATCGCCGCCGACCTGTACCCGCTGAAGGAGCGCCCCCGCATCCAGGCGCGGCTCTCCACCGTGTGGGCCACCTCCGCCGTCGCCGGCCCGGCCGCCGGCGGCCTGCTCGCCGGGTACGCCGACTGGCGCTGGATCTTCCTCGTCAACCTGCCGGTCGGCGGCCTCGCCCTCTGGCTGATCCTCCGCCACCTCACCGAACCCGCCCGGGCCCCCCGTACCACCCCGGTCCGCGTCGACTGGCCCGGCGCCCTCGGCGTCTTCACCACCGGCGCGCTGCTGCTGACCGCCCTCGTGCAGGGCGGCGTCGCCTGGCCCTGGCTGTCGGCGCCCTCACTGGGGTTGTTCGGCGGCGCGGCGCTGGCCGCCGCCGCCACCGTCGCCGTGGAACGCCGGGCGGCCGAGCCGATCATCCCCGGCTGGGTGTGGCGGCGCCGCACGATCGCCGCCGTCAACGTGGCGCTGGGCGCCCTCGGCCTGCTGATGGTCGCCCCGACCGTCTTCCTGCCGACGTACGCCCAGTCGGTCCTCGGCCTCGGCTCCGTCGCCGCCGGCTTCGTCCTGTCCGCGTGGACGCTGAGCTGGCCGATCACCGCCGCGTTCTCCAGCCGCGTCTACACCCGCATCGGCTTCCGCCTGACCGCCGTCCTCGGCATCTCCGGCGCCCTCGCCTGCCTGCTCGCCTTCCCGTTCCTGCCGTACCCCGGCGAGGCGTGGCAGCCGGCGCTGCTGATGCTGGTGCTCGGCGGCTGCCTCGGCTTCTTCCAGCTCCCGCTGATGGTCGGCGTGCAGTCCACCGTCCCGTACGAGGAACGGGGCACCACCACGGCCTCCGTGCTCTTCTGCCGCCAGGTCGGCCAGAGCCTGGGCGCGGCGGCCTTCGGCGCGGTCGCGAACGGCGTCCTCGCCGCGCGCCTCGGCGACGGCACCGACCTCGACTCCCTGACCAGCTCCTTCGGCGGCGCCTCCGGCACCACGGACACGGTCCGCCGCGCGGTCGACGCCGCCGTCGACCACGTCTACCTCGGCGCGGCGGGCGCGGCGGCCCTCGCCCTCCTGGCCCTCCTCGTCCTGGCCCCGCGCCGCTTCCCGGTCCTGAAGGAGGCGACGGAAGACGTCACGCCGTGAGGGCGGGGACGAAGCCGTCCGGCAGCCGCGGCGGGGTGCCCCGCGTCCACACCACCCGCAGCGCCGAGGCGGCGATCCGCCACCCGTCCGCCGTCCGGACCAGGTCGTTGTCGACGTGCCCGGCGGAGACGAACAGACCCCCCGACCCGTCCGCGAGGACGTGCGTGCTCAACTGGGCGCCGCGCGCGGTCGCCCGGTCGCCGTCGACCTCGACGACGAGGTCGGTGCCCATGTGCACGGTCCGGTCGAACAGCGCCATGGCCTGCCGGACATGGGCCAGGAGGGCGTCCCGTCCGTGCACCGTGCCGATGGGCATCTCGGCGGTGACGTCCTCGGTGTGGAACGCGTCGGCCCACGCCTCGTCGAAGACGCCCGCGTCAAGGGACCGCAGGTAGCGGCCCATCAGGTCGGTGATCTCGGCACGGTCGGTCAGGGCCCGCAGCTGTCGCCGCATCTCTTCGGTGTCCATGCGGAAACCCTCGTCCCTCAAGCTTGCTTGAGGTCAAGCGCCTCGCGCGGAGGAAGCGGGGCCCTGCCCGTCCGGCTCGGACAGGCAGGGCTCCCCTACGTACAAGCGGCGGCTGTACTACTCCGCCGAGGCGAGCCCGAGGAACCCGGCCCACGCGTCGTGCGAGACGCGCAGGGCCGGCCGGGCCACGTCCTTGGAGTCACGGACGTGCACGGCGCCCGCACCTGCGGCGACCTCGACGCACTGGCCGCCCTCGCCACCGCTGTAGCTGCTCTTGAACCAGGCGAGAGATTCCGTGCTGTTCATAGCTCTCCTAGCAACTTCTCGATGAACTCCAGCGACTCTCGCGGGCTGAGAGCCTGCGACCGGATGATCCCATAGCGGGCCGCGGCGAGAACGGCCTGTTTGGGGTCGGTCTCCAGGTCACTGGCACCCTGGGCCTCGGCGTAGACGAACCTCTTGCCGTCGTCACGTGTGATGACGGTGAACGGCCCGTCCACGCCCGAGTTGTCCGCACAGTCGAGCGGCATGATCTGAAGCTCGACGTTCCTCCGCCGTCCGAAAAGGAGAAGCTGTTCCAACTGCCCCCGCAGCACCTCGTCACCGCCGAATTTCCGCTTCAGCACCGATTCGCACATGACGAAGCTCATCAGCGGCTCGGGGCACCGGTCGAAGACGTCCTGCCGGGCCAGCCGGGCGGTCACCCGCTGCTCGATGGTCTCGGCATCGAACAGCGGACGCCGATTGACGAACAGCGCCCGCATGTACTCCTCAGTCTGGAGCAGGCCATTGACCACCAAGGTGTCGTAGGCCAGGAGCTCCGCGGCCTGCTTCTCCAGTTGCGCCATCCCCTGGAAGAACACCGGGTACTGCGCCCGCTCCAGCTGGTCCTTCCAGACCTTGAGCAGCCCACCCGCGTCCAGCACCTCGTCCGACCGGTCGATCGCTCGCGGCGGCGGGATCCTCCGCCCCTGCTCGAAGGAGGCGATGGTCGACGCCGAGTAGCCCAGCCGCTTGCCCAGCTCCTCCCGCTCCATCTTCGCCCGTACCCTCAACGTCTTCAGGCTCTGCCCGAACGCCGCCACCACACCCTGAGCGGATTTGTCGGCCGTCGCCAGTTCTTCCGTCATCGCGCCCTGCCCCTCGTACCGGCACCGACACCCCACGTACAACCGCATCGCGTCAGTGCGTCACCACTGGTCACGCTACGCCACCAAGGGGAGCGTGGAGGGCATGACGAGCAACATCGACAGCCCCACCGGCAACGCCGAAATCGCCTCCCCCTCCCCTTACTTGGGCGCCCGCACCTTCGTCATGCGGTTCACGTCCACTCCCCGGGGCGCGCGGCTCGCGCGGCGGCTGGTGGCCGTCCGGCTGGACGAGTGGGGCGTGCCGTACGGGACCGAGGCGCACGACGGCGTCGTCCTGGTCGCGGCCGAGCTGGCGACGAACGCGGTGCGGCACGGGCACGTGCCGGGGCGGGACTTCCATCTCTCGCTCCGCGTCACGGAGGCGCCCCGGCCGGTCGCGCGGGTCGAGGTGAGCGACACCCGTGCCGAGCGCGTACCCCTCCGCCCGGAGGAGGCCGCACTCGGCGACGGCGGGCGCGGGTTGCTGCTCGTCGCCGGGCTCGCCCAGCGGTGGGGGTGGCATCCCCGGCCGGGCGCGCCGGGGAAGACGGTGTGGGCGGAGTGCGCGCTCGCCTGAAGGCGGGGCGGAATAGCCTCGTGCGGCGCCGGGTTGGACCCGGTCATGCGACCCGCCCCGGACAGCCCCGACGCCCTCCACCCCCTGCTGGCCGGCCGGTTCAGCCCCTCCCGCTTCGACCCGGCGGCCCCCGTCGGCGACCGGGCGCTGGGGCTGCTCCTGGAGGCCGCGCGCTGGGCGCCGTCCGCCGGGAACTCCCAGCCGTGGGGCTTTTTCACGGCCCGGCCCGGCGAGCCCGGCCATGCCCGGCTCCTCCCCCACCTGGCGCCCAGCTCGGCCCGCTGGGCGGCGGACGCCGGGCTGCTGGTCGTCGCGCTCACCCGCCGGCACACCGGCGACCCGGACATCGCGTACTCGGAGTTCGCGGACTACGACCTCGGGCAGGCCGTCGCCCACATGACCGTGCAGGCCCAGGCATTGGGCCTCGCCGCGCACCAGTTCCGGGCGTTCGACCTGGACGGGCTCACCGCGGAGCTGGCGCCGGCGCCCGGGTGGGCGATCGTGTCCATGATCGCCCTGGGCAAGGCGGCCGGGGTCGCGCCGGCGCCTCGCGAACGCCGCCCGGTGGCCGACCTGTTGGCGGCGCCCTGGGCGGCGGAGTAGCGGAGGGGAGCCGGGCGGGTCAGAACTGTTCGGCCCCGGTCCCCAGGGTCAGGGAGGTCCGGCGGGGCGACGTGAACGGGGCCCGCCAGTCGCCCGTACCGGCGTAGAAGCTGTCGTCGGTGTCGCCGGAGGCGAGGAAGTCCTGCCGCCCGTCGTCGTTCGCGTCGCCGATGGCGGTGAACTGGCGGAACGCCCCCCAGCCGCCGCCGATCCGCACGCGCTGCGCGAACGTGCCGTCGCCCTTGCCGAGGTACAGCCACAGCACGCCCGCCCGGTCCCGGGCGACCAGGTCGCCGGCCCCGGCGCCGCCGAGGTTCCCGGTGGCGGTGAGGTCGTTGTAGATCCCCCAGCCGCCGCCGACCCGCTTGCGGGCCGTGAACGGCGCCGACGCGTTCCCGGTGCCGGCGTACAGCCACAGCACGCCCGCCCGGTCGGTGGCGACGAGGTCCGCCCGGCCGTCGCCGGTCAGGTCGGAGCCGCCGGTGATCCGGTCGTACGTGTTCCACCCGCCGCCGACCCGGACGCGCGGGAGAAGCGGATACCGCACGTCGCCCGCGCCCTGGTGCAGCCAGAGCACGCCGCCCCGGTCCCGGGTGACGACGTCGGCGAGCCGCGAGCCCGCGACGTCGCCGACCGACTCCAGGCGGTCGTACGCCGCCCAGTCGAAGCCGCGGCCGAACTCCGCGTAGTCGAAGGCGAAGGGTGCCCTGGTGTCCGGGTCGAGGACGAGGTCCAGGGCCTCTACCCGCCCGCCGGCCCGGGTCAGCAGCTCGGGCGAGCCGTTGCCGTCGAAGTCGTGCAGCCCGACCGTGCGGCGGACGGTGAACGTCCCGTAGGCGCTGACCGGCTCGCCGAGCCCGTTGAAATGCCTCGCCTCGAACTTCCAGCTGTACCGGCCGGCTTCGGCGGGTCGGCCCGGCGTGTTGAAGTCCTGGCCGTTCCACGTGAAGCCGATCCCGTCCGGCCCCATCGGCACCAGATCACTGATCACGGCCGGCTCGTCTCCGCGGGGGCCGTCCATGCGGGTGATCGTGACGCGCGCGTATCCGACCCGTCCGGCCAGCTTCCACCGGAGCAGTTCCGACTTCGTCCGGCTGAGGTCGATCGTGGCCGGCACCTCGGCGCCCCCGTACACGAGGACGGACGGCTCACCCGTGCTCGCGACGAGCTCCGCGACGGGCAGCCCGGCCGCGTCCAGGGTGATCCGGTACAGCCCCTCGCCGTGCTCGACCGAGCCGCCGCGCGCCATCAGGGACCCGC
Source organism: Microtetraspora glauca (assembly GCA_000721275.1). Classification (GTDB taxonomy): domain Bacteria; phylum Actinomycetota; class Actinomycetes; order Streptomycetales; family Streptomycetaceae; genus Streptomyces. The sequence goes on from JOFO01000012.1 coordinate 21,497, forward strand.
CCGGCCCCGGCACGAGCCAGCCCATCGTGTCGAGGACCCGCACGGGCGTCCCGCTGCCGTCCGCGCGCTCCGCCATCAGCGGCCCGCCGGCGCCGCCCGTCTGGGGCCGGGTCGTCCCGCCGTGCACCAGCCACCCGCCGAGCAGGGCGTACGGGTAGTAGGCCGCGACCTCGGTCGTCCGGACCGGCCCTGTCCCGCCGGTCCCCCGGGCGGCGACGGCCACGCGGGACGGTGCCGTCTCGTCCGGCCAGGCGACGTGCGACTCCGAGACGGAGACGGGCGCGCTGTTGTGGTGATTGGCCCGGGGGAAGTCGTCGGTGACCGCCGCCGAGGCGACGTCGAGGACGCTGCGGGTGTACCGGAGAGCGCTGTCCGGCCCGGCCACGACGACCAGGGCGGCCGTGGCCGCGGTGGTCTCGGTGACCCGGAACCCCCTGGTGTCGGCGGGAAGCCCCGCCACCGGGCGCTGCTGCGGGCCGTCCGGGCCCGGGGTGATCAGCCGCCCCTCCACGGTCCCGTCCGCCTTCGCCAGGTGGGTGACGAGGGTCCCGCCTACGGCCCCCTGGTAGACGTACCGCTCGCCGTCCTCTGCCAGCGCGTCGAGGTCCACGGCGTACGGCTGCGCCCCCGAGGCCGGGTCGCGGACGGTGAACACCCGCGCCTCCCGCAGCGAGGTCGGGTGGTTCCCCGTCACGAGGACGTCGGAGGCGCCGACGACGTACCGGTCGCCTGTCGGCGCGTCGTGCACCACCTGAGAGACGCCGGTCGCGTAGGAGGTCCAGCTCACCGTGTACCGGAACCGTGTGAAGAAGCCCTTCTCCCCTCCCCCGAGGAGTTCCGCGTACCCCGTCGGGTACGGCACCGCCGTCCCCTGCCCGTCCTGGGCCGCGAGCGGCGCGGACGGCGCCGCGAACGCCGGGGCGGTGACGCCGGCGGCGGCCAGGGCGACGGTGAGAGCGGCGGCGGCGATTCTGCCGCCGCGCGGACGTGCGTGGATCATGTGTGCGGGTTCCCCTCCCTGATGAAGATCGAGAGAGTACCGCCTCCGGCCTGTCAGGAACGGCGCGGGCTCCGGGGCGAGACGCAGAACGGGTGGCCCGCCGGGTCCAGCAGGACGCGCCAGCGGCCGGGGGCGGGCTGGGCCGGCGGGAGAGTGGCGCCGAGGGCGGTCAGGGCGGTCACCGCCGCGTCGACGTCGTCGACCTCGAAGTCGAGGTGCAGCTGGGCCGGGACCTCGCCGTCCGGCCAGGTCGGCGGGCGGTGGCCGGCGGACCGCTGGAAGCCGAGGACCAGACCGTGCTCCCCGACCAGCCCGGCGAAGTCGGCCCCGGAGCGCTCGTGCAGCGGCAGGCCGGTCGCCTCCGCGTAGAACGCGGCGAGGGCGAGTGGGTCGGGGCAGTCCAGGTTCACGGCCGTCAGTCGCATCTCCATGGCGGGAGCCTAGGAGCCGGTGGCCTTGTCCTCCGGGGCGGGGTTCTCCGGTCCGGCGTTCTCCGTGTCTTCCGCGCCCTCCACGCCCTCCGCGTCCTCCATCGCGCCCTTCGCGCCCTTCGCGTCCGCCGCGCCCTCGGGAGCCGTCCCGCCGCGCTCGTCCCCGCCCGGCGCCTCGTCCCGCTCCTCGTCGCGGGCCGCCGGGGACGTCACCCGGCCCGTCAGGGCCGCCAGCGACGTGCGGATGTGTTCCATGTGCGCGTGGATCTCCTCGCGCGCCTCGTCGTGCTCGCGCAGCACCCGTTCCGTCGCGCGCTCGGTCCGCTCGGCCTTCATCCTGGCCTCCGCCAGGATCTCCGCCGCCCGCGCCTCGGCGTCCTCCTGCCCGTGCCGCGCCTCCTCCTCGGTACGGGCCAGGGCGCGGCGGGCCTCCTCCAGGCGGGCCTCCGCCGCCGCGACCAGTTCGGCGTGGCGGGCGTCCAGCTCCGCAGCCGCGGTCTCGGCGGCCCGCTCGGCCTCGGCGCGGGCCGTCCGGTGCTCCTCGGCCTGACGGGCCAGCAGTTCCGCCGCGCGGTGCGTGGTCTCCTCGTACGCCTCCGCCGCCGCCGTCCTGGCGCCCTCGGCGTCCCGGCGGGCGATGGTCTCCAGCTCCCCGGCGCGCTCCCGGGCGGCCTCCAGGGTGGCGCGGGCCTGCGCCTCGGCCGCGGACCGCACGCCCTCCGCGTAGGCGTCGGCCGCCTCCCGGGCCTCGCGGGCCGCCGCGTCCGCCGCCTCCGCGAGCGCCTGCGCCTCCGCCTCGGCGGCCCGGACCAGTCGCTCGTCCTCCTGCTCCGCGAGCTTCAGGATCTGCTGGGCGGCCTCGCCCAGCTCCTCGTACCGCTGCGGCTTCAGCGCGGCGACGACCTCCCGCAGCCGCGCCAGCTCCGCGTCCATCTCCTTGGCGAGGACGGTGAGCCGCGCGGCCCGCTCCCACGCCTCGTCGCGCTCCCGCGACAGCACGGCGAGGTAGCGGTCGACCTGCTCCGGGCGGTACCCCCGGCCCCGTCCGACGGCGAAACTCATCCTGGCGCCCCTTCCCTCCGGTCCCCTCCAGGATGCTCCATAAGAACGGACAAAAGGCGCCCGACGTGATCACACATCGAGCGCCCTTCGTCACATTCCGCTCTGACGCGGCATCAGCGGGCCGTCACAGCAGACCGTCCCACATCTGCTCCAGCAGCACCGACCACCAGTTCTCCGGCGACGACAGCGCCGCCGGATCCAGCATCGCGAGCTGCGCCTGGAAGTCGACCGTCCAGCGCCCCGCCTGCTCCGGCGTCAGCCCGAACCGCAGCCGCCACATCCGGCCCAGCAGCGCCATGCACCGCGCGAACTCCGGCAGCCCCGTGTTCACGAACTGCGGCGGCACCGACGCCCCGCCCGGACCCGTCTCCACCGGCACCGCCACGATGTGCGCGGTCCCGTACTGGACGCAGATCGCCCGGCCGAAGTCCGAACCGAGCACCAGGTACGAACTCGCGTCCGGCGCCGCCGCCACCTGCCGCTGCGCCGCCAGCTCGGCCAGCGTCGGCACCACCGGCATCGCCGGCTGCGCCCAGAAGAACGGCCCGAAGTCCGCCGGCAGCCCCGCCCACATGAGCGTCACCGCCACCAGCTCCGGCACCCCCTGCCGGGACACCGCCCGCTGGTCGAACCGCAGGATCCCCGGCCCGAACGCGCCCGCCAGCTCCTGCGCCACGCCCTCCGGCGGCACCGGCGCCGCCGGCTGCACCTGCGGCAGCGGAGCCCGTACCGGAGCCGGACGCGCCGGACCGTCCGCCACCTGGTGCAGCTCGCCCTGGTGCGTCAGCAACTGGCGCATGCCCTGCTGCCGGCCCGCGTGATCCCGGCCGTACGGGGCGATGCTGGTGATCCGCGCCTGCGGCCACGTCTCGCGGATCATCCGCGCGCAGTAACCGCCCGGCAGCTCACACGACTCCAGCTCCGTGTGCAGCTCCAGCACCTGCTGCGGCGGCACGCCCAGACCCCGCAGCTCGTGCAGGATCTGCCACTCCGGATGCGGCGTACCCGGCGCCGAACGCCGGATGATCTGCTGCTCCGAACCGTCCGGCGCCCGGTACCGCAGCACCGCCTGATAGCCCGGACCCACCGTCGGCACCCCGGCCGGCGGCTGCTGCGGATACCCGTACGCCGGAGCCGGCGCGGGAACCGGGCCGGGAATCGGTCCCGGCGGCTGCGGCGCCGCCGGAGCGGGCCCCGGCGGAGGCGGCGGCGCGCCCGCACCCGACGGACCCGGCTGCGCCAGCATCGTCGGCGCGTGCTCGATCCCGTGCGCCGGCGTCCCCGGAGCGCCCGGAGCGCCCGGCGGCGGAGGGGGCGGCGGAGGCGTCGCCCCGCCGCCCGGACCTGCCGGACCCGGATGCGCCAGCATCGTCGCCGCGTGGTGCACCGGCTGCGGAGGCGTCACCGGACCGGGCGGCGCCGGCGGCGGAGGCGTCCCCGGCCCCGGCTGCCCCGGAACGGGCGGCGGCGTCTGCGCCACCAGCTGCGTCGGGATGTACGCGGGCGCCGGCCCGGGCGCGGAACCGCCCGACGTCGCACCCGGCACCCCCGGCGGAGGCGGCGGGGCCACCGGGGGTGCCGCCGCCTTCTTCGGCGGCAGCGCCGCCTTGCTCGTCGCCGCGTCCGCGATGTCCCCCGCCCCCGGCGCGACCGGCGGAGCCGCCGGCGGAGGCGGCACCGCGCCCGGCACGGCCGGCGGCGGCATCGCCCCCGGGGCCGACGGCGGCGGCGTCGCACCCGGCGGCGCGGGCGCCGCCGGGTCCAGCCGCGGCGCCACGGCCGTCTTCGGCAGCGCGCTCCCGCCGTGCATCAGCGCCGTCGGCGCGTCCGCGCCCACCACCGGCTCCGGCGCGTCCTCGTCGTCGGCACCCGACAGCGGCGGCGCGAACACCGTCGCCGGCAGCGGCACCCCCTCCACACCGCCCGACGACGCGTTGGCGTCCACCCACGGACTCGCCGGCGCCGACGCCGGAACCCCGTCCATGGCCGTCGGCTCGTACTCCGCGTCCGACTCCTCCGACGAGGAAGAAGAAGACGAGGAAGAAGAAGACGAAGCCGAAGAGGACACCGGCGTCACCGGCGCCGGCGACTCCGCCACCACCGCACGCCCCTCCGACGCGCCCGACTCCGCCGACGACACCGAACCCGCGACACCACCCGTGTCCGCGTCCACGTCGGACTCCGCCTCGACCCGCTCCTCCTGCGACGCGTTCGGCCGCTGCGGCAGACCGATCTTGTCCGCCGCGTCCTGCAACCACTCCGGCGGACTCAACAGGAACGACGTCTGGTTCAGATCGATCCGCGCCGGCGGCGCCACCGGAGCGGCCTCCGCCTCCCCCGCGGCCCCGTACTCCTCCTCGTACCGCCGGATCACCTCACCCACCGGCAGCCCCGGCCACAACGTGCCCTCGCCCGAATCCCGCGCGATCACCAGCCGCTGCCGGCCCGCGTCCGCCGTCGGACCCCCCTCACGGGCCTCCGCCCACACCACGAAACCCAGCGCGAACTCCCGCACCCGCACCTCCTGGTGCTGATACGGCGGCAGATCGCCGTTGATCCACTCCTCGGCGCGCTCCTGCGCCTGCGCGAACGTCACCACAGCCGGTCAGCCTCCCACCGGGACCACGGGCACGGCACGCGCGAAGCCACCGTCCACCATCAGATTCGCGACCGTCTCCAGCTCCGGCGGATTGCCCGCCAGCCGCATCAGAAACGCGTCGAAGTCCTCACCACAGGGCAGCAGCAACCGCTCCACCCGCTCCCCCACCGACCAGCGCGCCGCCTCCTCGCCGGAATCCCGCACGTCGTCGTACGCGCAGAACCACACCGAACCGACCGCCGACCCCCGCACCTTCACCGCCACCAGACCACCCTGGACGAACGCCACCCCCAGGTAGTCCTTCGTCAGGTGGTCCCGCAGACACTTGTTGACGTACACCAGGTCATTGACCCCCGCCTCCTCACGCACCGTGAAGAACGGCTGGTCCACCAGCAGCCCCAGCTCCGCGTCGAGCGCCGCCCCCACCGGAGCACACCCGCCCGCCGCCTTCAGGAACGAGCGGTACGCCCCCGGCAGCCGATAGCCCAGGTCCTCCTCGACCCCCTGCAACTGCGGCTCCGACACCGCCACCCGGCCCTTCGGCAACCCGAAGTGCGCCGGACGCGTCTCCTGCAGCGGCCGCGTCCCCCGCTTCGCGTGATCCACCGCCGCCGTCGCCACACCCCCGTGATGCCGCAGCAACGCCTTCACCTCGACCGGCACCAGCTCCAGCCGCCGCGACCCCGCCACGTGATGCCACGTCCACCCGTGCGGCGTCGCCACCGCCGGAATCGTGTCCCACAACTCGTGACCCGTCGCCGCCATCGCCGCGTTCGCCGACACGTAGTCCGTCAGCCGCAGCTCGTCGACACCGAAACCCTCCGGAGGCTCCGCGATCTCCGCCGCCGCACGCGCATACGGCGAGAAATCCGGAAAACCCCGCTCATCCACCCGCACCCCACGCGGATACCGCGAGGCACGCACCGGATCCGGGAAACGCACGACCTGCCCGGCATAGGCCGCGTTCGGTGGCACGGACTGCCCGAGCCGACCTGTCGTCATGGCGGTAGCCCCCTGCATGGCATCACTGGCTGCTGCTTGCACCTGCTGCCGGACGCCACCACACGCGGCCACGCCCGACCGATCCCGCACAGCCTATGCGCTGCCACAAGACCACGAACCGGCCCGCACCCCCGCCACCCCGCACCCCCCACCCACCGTCACCAACCGTCACGAAGCCATGACAGGCCGACCACGGCTCCGCCACACCCACCACCCGAAAACCCCACCCAGCTTCCCCATATGGCACCCCATTTGGCAGGCTGTGCACCGCAACTCGGGGGATTGCAGGAGGGGAAGACCAGCACCATGCACACCAGCACGACACCCACGCAGGGTGACCCACGCCTCAACTGGAGCAGCGACACCGACCACGGTCGCGCCCCCACGCTGCTCCACCGCCGCGACGGCATCCTCCCCGCCGTCGGCGCCGCGCTCTCCGTCCGCGGCGAAACCCTCACCTGCACCGCCGGCCGCGGAGACACCCCACCCGTCCTCCACCCCCTCGTGCAGGACTTCCTCGACACCCTCACCAGCGGCCAGCGCGAACGCTTCACCGGACGCTGCCCCGAAGCCATCCTGCTCTCCCGGCACCTCACCACCACCGAGAACAACCGCTCCAAACGCGCCCAGCGCAAACCCCTCACCCCCGGCGAAGCCCGCCGCAGCCTCAAACACGCCAAGATCACCGCACGCCGCATCCGCGAGGACGGCGACCCCCTCCACGGCAGCTACGCCGCACCCTGCCGCTCCTGCACCGCCCTCCTCGACCACTTCGGCGTCCGCACCGTCACCCCCACCGAGAACGGCTGACCCGGCCCATGCCCGACACCACCCGCTTCCCTGTCAACGTCGACGCCGCCCTCCGCGACGCCGGCTGGCAGCCCGGACGCTGGGACATCAAACTCGCCGAGGAATGGGCCGACACCCTCCGCGCCCACGTCTCCCCCGCCGGACACCGCCACAGCGTCTTCCCCGCCGCCGTCGAAGCCTGGGCCGAATTCGGCGGCCTCCACCTCACCGCCCCCGGCCACGGACGCCAGATCGCGCCCGCCACCGTCCGCTTCGACCCCCTCGCCGGCCTCCACCTCGCCCGCACCCTCGCCGACCTCGGCCGCGCCCTCGGCACCGAACTCGCCCCCCTCGGCGAAGAAGGCGACCACCAGGCCGTCCTCGCCATGGACACCGAAGGTCGCGTCTACAGCCTCGACCACGCCGGCGACTGGTACCTCGGCCGCGACATCGACACCGCCCTCGCCACCCTCGTCACCGGCACCCAGCCCACCCGCCTCACCGCCGCCTGACCCGCTGCCGGGCCGCCCGCACCCACCCCCCGACCGCCCGAGCTCACCCCCCGACCGGAATCACCGCCGACACCTTGAACCCCCCGGCATCCGTCGGACCCGACACGAACACCCCGCCCAGCCGCACCACCCGCTCCTTCATCCCCACCAGACCGTTCCCCCCGCTCGGCAGCCCCGCGTCCGCCGCCCCCGCGTCCGACGGACCGTTCTCCACCTGCACCGCCACCTCCGAACCCCGGTGCGCCAACCGCACCACCACCTCCGCGCCTGGCGCGTGCTTGTGCACGTTCGTCAACGCCTCCTGCACCACCCGGTACGCCGTCCGCTCCACCTCCGACGGATACGCCCCCGACTCCCCCACCTCCCCCAGCACCACCAGCTCCACCACGGCCCCCGCCAGCCGCGACTCCTCACACAACCCCTCCACCGCGTCCAGACCCGGCCCCGCCGCCGCCTCCGCCGCGGCCGCCGCGGCCCGCCCCACCGCCGCCAGCGGCACCGCCACCGGAGCACCCGACCCCACCGCCGGCTCCTCCTCCCGCAGCACCCCCAGCATCTCCCGCAACTCCGTCAACGCCTGGCGCCCCATGTCACCCACCAGCGCCGCGTTCCGCACCGCCTTCTCCGGATCCTTCAGCGCCACCGCCTGCAACGCCGCCGCGTGCACCACCATCAACGACACCCGGTGCGCCACCACGTCGTGCATCTCCCGCGCGATCCGACGCCGCTCCTCCTGCCGCGCCCACTGCGCCCGCTGCTCCGCCCGGTCCGCCAGCAGCGACAACTCCTGCTCCAGCGAATCCGCCCGCTCCCGCAGGCTCTCCATCAACCGCCGCCGCGCCCCTATGTACAGGCCGAACAGCACCGGCGGCGCGTTCAGCCCCAGCGTCATGAACAACGCCATCACCGGCACGTACCAGGCGCTCGGATCGAAGTCGTCGGCCTGCGCGGCGATGTCCCGCCGCATCTCCACCGCCGTCACCACGAACACGGCGACCGTCGCCATCCCCGCCAGCACCGCCGTGTACCGCCGCGGCACCTCCGACGCCGCCAGCGTGTACAACCCGACGATCCCCATCAGGTAGCCCATCTCGGCCGGCGCCACCGCGATCGACACCAGCACCACCGGGATCGGCAACCGCCGCCGCACCAGCAGCACCGCCCCCACCAGGAACCCGAACAGCGCCCCCAGCGCCTCCGGCACCCCCGCCTTCCCCGCGAACGACACCCCCTCGACGGCACACTCCACCGCCGACACCAGCGCCAGCGCCCCGTCGAGCACGGCACTCCGCCGCCGCTCCCACCACCACACCCGGCCGCCCGACGCGTCCCGATCTGCCCCCGTTACGGTCATGCCCCCACCCTACGGCCGCCCACCCCGCCCTTCCGAGGAGCGTCAACCTCTCGCATGCCAGTCCCTCGAACTACTGAATCGCTGACGTTTTCGACGTGGACGTCCGCATTCCGGACGACGCTCGCCCCATGACCGCAGAAATGAACAGGTACGCGGACTTCGAGAACCTGCGCGCGCAGGCGGTGACCCTCCGCCGCGAGGGGCTCAGCCGACGGCAGATCCGCGACCGGCTCCACGTCCACAACAACGACATCCTCAACCGCCTCCTGGAAGGCGAACCCCCACCGGAGTGGACCAAGCGCCCCAACGCCAAGGACGACCTCCGCGCCCGCGCCCGCGAACTCCGCCTCCAGGGCATGACCTACGACCAGATCCAAGTCGAGCTGGGCTGCTCCAAGAGCTCGATCTCCCTGTGGGTCCGCGACCTGCCGAAACCGGAACGGCGGGCCCCTTCGGAACAGGCACGGCTGGCTGCCCGCAAGCGCTGGGAGCACGAGCTGGTCCTGCGCGACGGCGTACGCCAGAGGACCAAGGCCGAGGCCGAGCAGATGATCGGAACCATGTCCGAACGGGAGCTCCTGCTCGCGGGCGTCGCCCTCTACTGGGCGGAGGGCGCCAAGGACAAGAGCTACAGCCGCAGGGAAAGCGTGCTGTTCGTCAACAGCGACCCCGGCGTCATCCGGTTCTACCTGGCCTGGCTCCGCCTCCTCGGCGTCGACGCCGCACGCCTCAGCTATCGCGTCATGATCCACGTCACAGCCGACGTGGAGGGCGCCAAGCTCTACTGGGCGGAGCTCGCAGGAGTCGATCCAGCCGTCTTCCAGAAGACCACGCTGAAGAAGCACAACCCCAAGACGGTCCGCAAGAACACCGGCGAGAACTACCGAGGGTGCCTGGTCATCCGGGTCGCACAAGGAGCCGAGTTGTACCGACGCGTCGAAGGGTGGTGGCGAGGCATGGTGGACTCCTCGACGGCAGCCACGGCTGCCGATCACTCCGGTAAGGTCTGAGGCAGATCCGCCGTGGGGTAACGGTAGCCCGCGGGCCTTTGAAGCCCTGTAGTGCTGGTTCGAATCCAGCCGGCGGAGCCACAGCGCACCTGTCCTCAGTTCGGGCCCTGACCTCCCAGGTCAGGGCCCTTCTTCGTGGCCACCCCCCGACCCCCCGGTATCCTTCGTGCGTCCACCACCCAAAGCCGAAGGGCATATCCGTGAGCGCCACACGCCCGGCCGCCGTCGTCGTCCTCGCAGCGGGTGAGGGCACCCGCATGAAGTCCAAGACCCCCAAGGTGCTGCACGAGATCGCCGGGCGTTCGCTCGTCGGGCACGTCGTGTCCGCCGCGCGCGAGCTGGAGCCCGAGCACCTCGTGGTGGTCGTGGGGCACGCGCGGGAGCAGGTGCGCGGGCACCTGGAGGAGGTGTACCCGGGGACCCGTACCGCCGTGCAGGAGGAGCAGAACGGCACCGGGCACGCGGTGCGCATGGCCCTGGAGGAGCTGGGGGCCGCGCCCGAGGGGACCGTCGTGGTCGTCTGCGGTGACACCCCGCTGCTGTCCGGCGCGACGCTGCGGGCGCTGGCCGGGACGCACGCCGCGGACGGGAACGCCGTCACCGTGCTGACCGCCGAAGTGCCGGACGCGACCGGGTACGGCCGGATCGTGCGGGACACGGCCTCGGGGGCCGTGACGGCGATCGTGGAGCACAAGGACGCCTCGCCGGGGCAGCTGGAGATCCGGGAGATCAACTCGGGCGTCTTCGCGTTCGACGGCGTGCTGCTCGCGGAGGCGATCAAGCAGCTGCGGACGGACAACAGCCAGGGCGAGGAGTACCTCACCGACGTGCTGTCGATCCTGCGCGAGGCGGGTCACCGGGTCGGCGCCTCGGTGGCGGCCGATCACCGGGAGATCCTGGGGATCAACAACCGGGTGCAGCTGGCGGAGGCCCGCGCGCTGATGAACCGGCGGCTGCTGGAGGCGGCGATGACGGCCGGCGTGACGGTGGTCGACCCGGCGTCGGTGGTCGTGGACGTGACGGTGACGTTCGAGGCGGACGCGGTGATCCACCCGGGTACGCAGCTGCTGGGCGCGACGCACGTGGCGGAGGACGCCGAGGTGGGGCCGAACACGCGGCTGAAGGACACCACGGTGGGCCGGGGCGCGCGGGTGGACAACACGGTGGCGGACTCGGCGGTGATCGGCGAGGGCGCTTCGGTGGGTCCGTACGCGTATCTGCGTCCGGGGACGCGGCTGGGTGCGAAGGCGAAGGCCGGTACGTACGTCGAGATGAAGAACGCGACGATCGGCGAGGGCACGAAGGTCCCGCACCTGTCGTACGTGGGTGACGCGACGATCGGCGAGTACTCGAACATCGGTGCGGCGAGCGTGTTCGTCAACTACGACGGCGTGGCGAAGCACCACACCACGATCGGGTCCCACTGCCGGACCGGTTCGGACAACATGTTTGTGGCTCCCATCACGATCGGGGACGGTGCCTACACCGCCGCGGGGTCCGTGATCACGAAGGACGTGCCGGCGGGTGCGCTGGCCGTGGCCCGTGGCCAGCAGCGGAATATCGAGGGCTGGGTGGCCCGGAAGCGCCCCGGCAGCGCCGCCGCGAACGCGGCCGAGGCGGCCTCGGAGGGGTCGGCCGGCGAAAGCTGACCGGAAACAGGTGCGTCGAACTCGGCGTACCGTGATACGTGCACACAAATTCGGCTGGTTCGCACACGCGCACGGGAGCGCGGGGTCTTGCGGCCAGAGAACAGTCTGAGGAGACAGTGCTGTGACCGGGATCAAGACGACCGGCGAGAAGAAGCTGATGCTCTTCTCCGGCCGCGCCCACCCCGAGCTGGCCGAGGAGGTCGCACACCAGCTGGGTGTCGGTCTCGTTCCCACCAAGGCGTTCGACTTCGCCAACGGTGAGATCTACGTCCGCTTCCAGGAGTCGGCGCGTGGCGCGGACTGCTTCCTGATCCAGAGCCACACGGCTCCGATCAACAAGTGGATCATGGAGCAGCTGATCATGATCGATGCTCTGAAGCGGGCCTCGGCCCGGAGCATCACCGTGATCGTGCCGTCGTACGGCTACGCCCGTCAGGACAAGAAGCACCGCGGCCGTGAGCCGATCTCGGCGCGTCTGGTGGCGGACCTGATGAAGACGGCGGGTGCGGACCGGATCCTGACGGTGGACCTGCACACGGACCAGATCCAGGGCTTCTTCGACGGTCCGGTGGACCACCTGTCGGCGCTGCCGGTGCTGGCGGACTACGTGGGCGGCAAGGTCGACCGTTCGAAGCTGACGATCGTCTCCCCGGACGCGGGCCGCGTGCGGGTCGCGGACCGCTGGTGCGACCGGCTGGACGCGCCGCTGGCGATCGTGCACAAGCGGCGTGACAAGGACGTCGCGAACCAGGTGACCGTGCACGAGGTCGTCGGTGACGTGAAGGGCCGTGTGTGCGTCCTGGTGGACGACATGGTCGACACGGGCGGCACGATCTGCGCGGCGGCCGAGGCGCTGTTCGCGCACGGTGCCGAGGACGTGATCGTGACGGCGACGCACGGCATCCTGTCGGGTCCGGCGGCGGACCGGCTGAAGAACTCGAAGGTGAGCGAGTTCGTGTTCACGGACACGCTGCCGGTGCCGGGTTCGCTGGAGCTGGACAAGATCACGGTGCTGTCGATCGCGCCGACGATCGCGCGTGCGGTGCGCGAGGTGTTCGAGGACGGTTCGGTGACGAGCCTGTTCGAGGAGCACTGAGCCTCGGAGTCCGCGCCGGAGGGCCGTCTTCCCCGTTCGGGGGAGGCGGCCCTCCGCCGTCGCGGGGGTGGTGATCCATTTGGGGGGTGCGGGGCGGCCGGGTAGACTGCCCTGGTTGCTCGGCGAGGGAGGCCGGTGCCCGTTCTCGGGTCGGCGCTCCGTTATCGACGCGCTCTTCGTAGCAGGCCATCGCCAGTCGGCGGCCGGGTGACAGTTCCGTTCGTCACCACCACTACGAGGAGTGCACATGTCCGAGGTGAAGCTCGCCGCCGCCGTCCGCACCGAGTTCGGCAAGGGCGCCGCCCGCAAGATCCGCCGTTCCGGCAACGTCCCCGCGGTCGTCTACGGCCACGGCTCGGAGCCGATCCACATCACGCTGCCGACGCACCAGACCACGCTGGCGCTGCGTACCCCGAACGTCCTGCTGTCCCTGGACATCGAGGGCAAGGGTTCCGAGCTGGCCATCCCGAAGGCCGCCCAGCGCGACCCGCTGAAGGGTGACCTGGAGCACGTCGACCTCCTCCTCGTGAAGCGCGGCGAGAAGGTCACCGTCGAGGTTCCGGTCGTCGCCGAGGGCGAGCTGGCCGCCGGCGGCAACCTGCTGGAGCACGTCCTCAACACCCTCTCCGTCGAGGCCGAGGCGACCCACCTGCCCGAGGCCGTGACGGTCTCCGTCGAGGGCCTGGAGGCCGGTGCGTCCGTGACCGCCGCCGACATCACCCTGCCGAAGGGCGTCACCCTGGTGACCGAGGCCGACGCCGTGGTCCTCCAGGTCCTGGCCGCCCAGGCCGAGGAGCCGGCCGCGGACGCCGAGGGCGACGAGGCCGCCGAGGCCTGAGCCGTAGGCTCTGTCCGACGGTGACGGGGTGACGGGCCGCACGGCCCGTCACCCCGTTTCTTTTTTGTGTGGTGAGGGACGGATGAGGAGTCTGCGATGACCGACGACGCGAACGCGCCCTGGCTGATCGTCGGCCTCGGCAACCCGGGGCCGGAGTACGCGGGCAACCGGCACAACATCGGCTTCATGGTGGTGGACCTGCTGGCGGAGCGGATCGGCGGGAAGTTCAAGCGCGCGCAGAAGGCGCAGGCGCAGGTGGTGGAGGGCCGGCTGGGTCCGGTGGGTCCGGCGAACCGGCGGGTGGTGCTGGCGAAGCCGATGTCGTACATGAACCTGTCGGGCGGTCCGGTGACGGCGCTGCGGGACTTCTACAAGGTGCCGACGGCGCACGTGGTGGCGGTGCACGACGAGCTGGACATCGACTACGCGACGCTGCGGCTGAAGCTGGGCGGCGGGGACAACGGGCACAACGGTCTGAAGTCGATGACGAAGGCGATGGGTCCGGACTATCACCGGGTGCGGTGCGGGATCGGGCGTCCGCCGGGCCGGATGCAGGTGGCGGACTTCGTGCTGAAGGACTTCTCGTCGACGGAGCGCAAGGAGCTGGACTGGTTCGTGGACCGGTCGGCGGACGCGGTGGAGTGCCTGGTGACGGAGGGGCTGGAGCGGGCGCAGTCGGCGTACAACTCCTGACCGTCGTCTTTCGGCCGTACGACTGTACGATCGCGGGTCATGACGCACGTCCGGAACGCCGCCATGCTGCTCGTCGCCGTCCTGCTCGTCGTGGCGGGGGTGTGGGCGTCGTGGGGGTCGGCGCAGCACGTGCTGCTGGCGAAGGGGCGTGAGCACGGGACGCTGTCGGTGACGGGGTGTACGGACGAGCGGTGTGCGGGGGCGTTCGCGCCGGAGGATCCGCGGTCGCCGCGGCGGACGCTGACGGTGGAGCGGTCGGTGGCGGCGGGTCCGGGGTCGGTGATCCCGGTGGTGGTGAAGCCGGGGACGGACGAGGGGGTGCGGTCCGGCTGGGGCGGGGGGCTGCACGCGTGGCTGCCGCTGGGCGGGGCGCTGGTGCTGGCGGCGCCGCTGGTGGCCGGGGGGCTGCGGGGGCGGCGGGTGGCGTGGTCGCTGGCGGGTGCGGGGGCGGGGTTGTGGGTGGCGGCGTTCGTGGCGCTGTGACCTACCGGGAGGTAAGAGCGGATTCGGCCGGTTCCGGGCGCGATCGTTATGCACCTCTGGGTTAAGCGTGGCTTAAAGCGACGGATAGGCTGCCTCCGCCACCTCCCACGGCATCCCTCATCCCACAGATGGACGACTGCACATGCGACGTTCCCTCATACCCGCCGCCACGCTCGTCGCGGCCATGGCGGGCTCTCTCGCTCTCGCGCCGACGGCTTCGGCGAGCGGCGGCGAGTACGAGCTGAAGCTGCACCAGCCGACGCCGATCACGGCGGCCGGCTTCCAGCAGGGCGACTGCCCGGACACCATCCCCGCCGACAAGGACGGGTGGCACTTCGTGATCCCCGGCGGCGGCGTGAACTTCGTCAAGCTGACGGTCACGTTCGACAACGGCGCCCCGATCGAGATCACCTCCTTCGGCCCGCCGAAGGACGACCACGCGTACGTGGCGTCGGACGCCGGTGCCGAGCTGACCTCCGCCGTCGCCGTCGTCGACGGCGAGGTGAAGCAGGGCTTCTTCAACCTCTCGCACACGTGCGCGGCGGACCAGGTCGACAGCCCGGCGGGCGGCGCGACGGGCGAGACGTCCACCGGCGAGACCTCCACGGGCGAGACGTCCACCGGTGAGACCACGACCGGTGAGACGACGACCGGTGAGACCACCACGGGCGAGACGACCACCGGTGAGACCACGACCGGTGAGACGACCACCGGTGAGACCACCACGGGCGAGACCACGACCGGTGAGACGACGACCGGTGAGGCCACCGCGACCGGCGGCTCGACCGGCGGTTCGGCCACCGGCGAGAGCACCGGTGAGACCACCGCCACCGGCGGTGCCGCGACCGGCGAGTCCACCGCCACGGGCGGCTCGGCCACCGGCGAGAGCACCGGCGGGACCACCGGTGAGGCCACCTCCACCGGCGGTTCCACGGGCGGCGAGACCGGCACCGCGGGCGGTTCCGAGGAGGGCAACCTCGCGGAGACCGGTTCCAGCGCTCCGGTCGGCGTGATCGCCGGCGTCGCCGCCGCGCTCGCGGCCGCCGGCGCGTTCCTGGTCGTGCGCCGCCGCAAGGCCGCGCAGGGCTGACGTACCCCCGCATAAGCGCAGTGCCCCCACGGGTTTCCCGTGGGGGCACTGCGCTTATGCGGGCGCCGGCCGGGGTCAGCCGGTGTTGCGGAGGCCCGCGGCCACGCCGTTGACGGTGAGGAGGAGGGCCCGCGCGAGCAGCGGGTCCGGGTCCTGGCCGGCCTCGGCGGCGGCCCGCTGGCGGGCCAGGAGGGCGACCTGGAGGTAGGAGATCGGGTCCAGGTAGGCGTCGCGGATGGCGAAGGTCTGCTGGAGGACCGGGTTGGAGTCGAGCAGCTTCTCGCCGCCGGTGACCTTCAGGACCTCCTCGACGGTGAGCGCGTGCTCGGCCTCGATGGTGTCGAAGACGTGCTTGAGTTCGTCGGGGACGAGGGTGTCGACGTAGTGGCGGGCGATCCGCAGGTCGGTCTTCGCGAGCGTCATCTCCACGTTGGAGAGGAAGTTGCGGAAGAAGTGCCACTGCTCGTGCATCTCGCCGAGGACGGCGTCGAGGCCGGCCTCGCGCAGGGCCTTGAGGCCGGAGCCGACGCCGAACCAGCCGGGGACGATCTGGCGGGACTGGGTCCAGCCGAAGACCCACGGGATGGCGCGCAGGCCGTCGAGCGAGACGCCGGAGCCGGGGCGGCGGGAGGGCCGCGACCCCAGGTGCAGGTCGGCGAGCTGGTCGACCGGCGTGGAGGCGAGGAAGTACGTCGGGAGGTCGGGGTCCTCGACGAAGGCGCGGTAGGCGGCGTGGGCGGCTTCGGAGACGACGTCCATCGCCGCGTCCCAGCGGGCCAGGGCCTCGTCGGACTGGCGGGGGGCGGTGTGCAGGGCGGACGCCTGGAGGGTGGCGGCGACGGTCAGTTCCAGGTTCTCGCGGGCCAGCGAGGGGATGAGGTACTTGTCGGAGATGACCTCGCCCTGCTCGGTGACCTTGATCTCGCCCTCCAGGGTGCCCCAGGGCTGGGCGAGGATGGCGTCGTGCGAGGGGCCGCCGCCGCGGCCGACGGTGCCGCCGCGGCCGTGGAAGAGGCGGAGGCGGACGCCGTAGCGGTGGGCGACGTCGCGCAGGCGCCGCTGGGCGCGGTGGATCTCCCACTGGCTGGTGGTGATGCCGCCGAACTTGGAGGAGTCGGAGTAGCCGAGCATGACCTCCTGGACGTCGCCGCGCAGCGAGACGAGGCGCCGGTAGGAGGGGTCGGCCAGCATGTCGTTGAGGATGACGTCGGCGGCGCGGAGCTCCTCGGTGGTCTCCAGGAGCGGCACGATGCCGATCTTGGCCCAGCCGGCGTGGAGGTCGATGAGGCCGGCCTCGCGGGCGAGGACGGTGGCGGCGAAGACGTCGTCGGCGCCCTGGCACATCGAGATGATGTAGGACTCGATGACCTCGGGGCCGAAGCGCTCGAAGGCTTCCTTGATGGTGTGGAAGACGCCGAGGGTCTTCTGTCCGGCGGCGTCGAGCGGGGCCGGGGTGGGGGCGAGCGGGCGGCGGGAGCGGAGTTCCTTGGCGAGGAGCTTCTGCCGGTAGTCGCGGGGCATGTCGGCGTACCGCCAGGACTCCTCTCCGAGGCGGTCGAAGAGCTGGCCGAGGGCGTGGTGGTGGGCGTCGGCGTGCTCGCGGACGTCCATGGTGGCGAGCTGGAGGCCGAACGCCGACAGGGTGCGGATGGTGCGGTCCATGCGGCCGTCGGCGAAGAGGCCGCCGCGGTGCTCGCGCAGGGACGTCTGGATGAGGGTGAGGTCGCGGATGAGTTCGGCGGTGCCGAGGTAGTCGCGGCCTTCCTGGTGGGGGGTGCCGGAGGCGAGGCGTTCGCGGGTGTTGAGGAGCTTCTGGCGGACGCAGGTGGCCTTGAGGCGGTACGGCTCCTCGGCGTTGAGGCGCTTGTAGCGGGGGCTGATCTCCGGGAGGAGGTCCAGGTCGCGCTGGAGGGAGTCCAGGAGTTCCTGGGTGGCTCCGGTGTAGCGGATGGAGTTGGAGAGCAGGCCGCGGAGGAAGTCGATGAGCTCCAGGGCGTCGGTGATGCCGTGCTCGTGCTGGAGGATCAGGACGTCCCAGGTGACCTGGGGGGTGACGTTGGGGTTGCCGTCGCGGTCGCCGCCGATCCAGGTGCCGAAGGTGAGCGGGCGGGTGCCGGCGGGCAGCTCGTAGCCGACGCGCTCCAGCTCGGCGGCGAGGTCCTCCAGGACGTCGCCGACGGCGCCGGCGTGCAGCTCGTCGAGGTAGTAGATGGCGTTGCGGGCCTCGTCGGCGGGCTCCGGGCGGACGACGCGGAGTTCGTCGGTCTGCCAGATGAGGTCGATGTTCTCGGCGAGGCGGAGGTCGTGGCGGCGCCGGTCGGAGTCGATGACCGGGGTCTCCAGGAGGGCGCCGATGCGGCGGAGCTTGTTGAGGACGGAGCGGCGGGCGGCCTCGGTGGGGTGCGCGGTGAAGACGGGGCGCACGTTGAGGTTCTTGACCGTCTCGCGGACGTGGGCGGGGTCGCCGTCCTTGAGCATGTCGGCGGTGCGGGCGAGGAGGCCGCCCTCGGCGGCGCGCTTCTCCCGGAGCTCGCGGCCGCGGTGGACCTGCTCGGTGACGTTGGCGAGGTGGAAGTAGGTGGAGAAGGCGCGGACGAGCTTCGCGGCCGTCTCCAGTTCGACGCCGCGCAGCAGCTCGGCGGCGGCGTCGCCGTCCTCGCGGGTGAGGCGGCGGACCTTCTCGACGAGGTCGAGGAGTTCGGGGCCCTCCTGGCGCACGAGGGTCTCGCCGAGCAGGTCGCCCAGTCGGCGGATGTCGGCACGCAGCTCGGCGTTGGTGGTGGGAGTCTGGTCGGCACTGCTCACAGGTGCGGCTCCTTGCAGTGTTCAAGCACGTCTGGAGGGTTCTGGAGGCTTGCGGACCGCGCTGTCCGACGGTCCCAGGATAGGTGTCCATTCCCTGGACAGGGCCGAGGGTCCCGGTTGTGCCCTCTTGCCGCGTGCCGTGGCGCTGCCATACTTACGACGCCGTAGGTTACGGCTCCGTAGCCTCGGCTCGATCTTTCCTCACCCACCCCACCCTCATCCCCCAGGGACACGTATGACCATCAGCCCCGAGGTGACCTCGGCGTCCGAGGCGACCGATCCGGTCCAGGCCCTCCCCTCCGCCACGCTCGGCGGGGACAGCAAGCGGTCCATCGAGCAGATCACGCTGCTCCTGTTCATCACGGTGCCGTTCGCGGCGCTGGTGGCGGCGGTGCCGCTGGCCTGGGGCTGGGGGGTGAGCTGGCTGGACCTGGGGCTGATGACGGCGATGTACTTCATCGGCTGCCACGGGATCACGATCGGTTTCCACCGGTACTTCACGCACGGATCGTTCAAGGCGAAGCGTCCGCTGCGGATCGCGCTGGCGATCATGGGGTCGCTGGCGGTGGAGGGGCCGCTGGTGCGGTGGGTGGCGGATCACCGCAAGCACCACAAGTTCTCCGACGCGGAGGGCGACCCGCATTCGCCGTGGCGGTTCGGGGAGACGGTCCCGGCGCTGATGAAGGGCCTGTGGTGGGCGCACATCGGCTGGATGTTCGACGAGGAGCAGACGCCGCAGCACAAGTACGCGCCGGATCTGATCAAGGACCCGGCGATCCGCCGGATCTCGCGCCAGTTCGTGCTGTGGACGCTCGTGTCGCTGGCGATCCCGCCGGTGGTGGGCGGTCTGGTGACGTGGTCGTGGTGGGGCGCGTTCACGGCGTTCTTCTGGGGCTCGCTGGTGCGGGTGGCGCTGCTGCACCACGTGACGTGGTCGATCAACTCGATCTGCCACGCGGTGGGCAAGCGCCCGTTCAAGTCGCGGGACCGCTCAGGGAACGTGTGGTGGCTGGCGGTGCTGTCGTGCGGCGAGTCGTGGCACAACCTGCACCACGCGGACCCGACGTCGGCCCGGCACGGCGTGCTGAAGGGGCAGGTCGACTCCAGCGCCCGGCTGATCCGCTGGTTCGAGCAGGCGGGCTGGGCGTACGACGTGCGGTGGCCGGCGCAGTCCCGTATCGACGCCCGGCGCCAGGCCGAGCCCGCCGACGCGGCATGATGGACGACGTGGCGATCGACGGCAGTTCCAGCAGCAGCGGAGAGCAGAAGCCCCGGCGTGGCCGCCGGGTCAGGATGACGGGCGCGGAGCGCCGGGAGCAGCTTCTGGACATCGGCCGGACGCTCTTCGCGGAGAAGGGCTTCGAGGGCACGTCGGTGGAGGAGATCGCGGCGAAGGCCGGGGTGTCGAAGCCGGTGGTGTACGAGCACTTCGGCGGCAAGGAGGGGCTGTACGCGGTCGTCGTCGACCGGGAGATGCGGCAGCTGCTGGACGGGGTGACGGGGGCGCTGACCGCCGGCCACCCGCGGGAACTGCTCGAACAGGCGGCCTTCGCCCTGCTCGACTACATCGAGAACTACACCGACGGGTTCCGGATCCTGGTCCGGGACTCGCCGGTGGCGCAGTCGACGGGCACGTTCGCGTCGCTGATCAGCGACATCGCCACGCAGGTGGAGGACATCCTGGGCCTGGAGTTCAAGGCCCGCGGCTTCGACCCGAAGCTGGCCCCCCTCTACGCCCAGGCCCTGGTCGGCAGCGTGGCGCTGACCGGCCAGTGGTGGCTGGACGTCCGCAAGCCGAAGAAGGCGGAGGTGGCGGCGCACCTGGTGAACCTGGCGTGGCACGGCCTGGACGGGCTGGAGCAGAAGCCGCGGCTGATAGGGCATCGGAAGAGCTGAGGGTGTCTGCGCCAGGGGCGGACGGAGGCGTGCTCCGCGACGGGGACGGCTCGGCACGTGAGAGACCGGTCTCGAGGGCCGGCCCGCCGCCGGATGGCGGCGGGCCGGCGTGGGTTCGAGACCGGTCTTCGGGCGGTACGACGCGCCTCGCTCGCGCGACAGGCGAGTCAGCTGATGGACATGATGGTCTGCCAGCCCCCGCTGCCGACCTCGATGGGTGGGCCGTCGATCGGGCCGTGGATGTTGCTGCCGCCCTTGTAGAACTTCAGGGTGCCGTCGCCGGCGGTGGCCCACATGTCGGCGATTCCGTTGAGGTCGGCGTCGGCGGCGGCGGTGACCAGGGGGCGGTTGGACGTAGTGTAGTTGTATCCGTATTCGACATAGTCCATAAAGCTCTTCCCGTCGGGCTGTCCTAGCTGGAGACGCAGGGAACCATCGCTGGGGTCGCGGAGCAGCAGGTCGACGTCGCCATCCTTGTCTGCGTCGCCGGGGGCGCTGATGTTCACGGCAGAGGGCCACCAGCCGAGTGAGACTGCCGCAGAAACGGCGGGCGTGGCAGCGCTGGTGCCGTAGTAGCGATACAGGACGTTGCCGTACGTGGCGAGGATGTCGGGGTGCCCGTCACGGTTGATGTCGCCTGGGGCGACGATGCGCGTGGCGGTGTTCAGGGTGGTGAGCTTGATGCGGGTGCCGAGGGTGCCGTTGCCGAGGTTGGGGTAGACCCAGAGGTCACCGGCAACGACGGCGACGAGGTCTTCCTTGCGGTCGCCGGTCCAGTCGCCGCGGTGGGCCACTGAGGCGCCGCTCCAGCCGCCGGTGCCGATCTGGATGCGCGCCCCGAGCCCGCCGGTGCCGAGACCGGGGTACAGCCACAGCCCGCCGGCGTCGTCGATGGCCACGAGGTCGGGCTTGCCGTCACCGGTCATGTCGCCGGGAACGGCGGGAAGCGCGCTCTTGTCGAGCTGGATCCGCGGCGTGGTGGCGCCGGTGTACGTGATCGGCCGGCCGTCCTTCTTGAGCATCGCCTCGAGCTGGTCGACGCTCAGGTGGGGGTAGGTCTGCCGCAGCACGGCGAAGGCTCCGGCCACGTGGGGCGTGGCCATGGAGGTGCCGTTGCTCGGGGTGTAGCCGCCGCCGGGAACTGAGGAGACGATGCTCGTGCCGGGGGCCATGAGGTCCACCAGCGGTCCGCGGTTCGTGAAGGCGGCGAGCTGGTCGTCGTCGCTGGTCGCGCCCACCGTGATCGCGGAGGAGATGCAGCCGGGTGCGGTGACGGCGTCGGTGAAGCTGTTGTTCCCGGCGGCGGCCACCGTGGCGACGCCGGCGGCGCGCAGGGCGTCCACCACGGGCTTGCGACGGTCCTCGGCGCAGGCCGTGGCGTAGCGTCCGCCGCCCAGGCTCAGGTTGACCGCGGCGACGTTGGTCCCGGCCTTCTTCAACGCCAGGATCTTCTCGAGGGCCTTGACCTGGGAGCTCATGAAGCTGCCCACGCAGGGGGCCACTCCGGCGCAGAACTCCTCGGAGTCGAACTTGGAGAACACCTGGACGGCGATGATGTCGGCGCCGGGCGCGACACCGCGTCGGGGCGCGCCGGTGAGGCCCGCGCCGTTGCCGGCGACGATGCCGGCGACGTGGGTTCCGTGGGAGCAGTCGACACCCGGGGTGGCGCAGGGGCCGCTTTCAGCGTCGGCGCTGCCGGGTCCCTCCTGGGCGGCGGCACCGGTGGGGCACAAGCTGCTGGAGCCGGCGACGGGGTCGTTGTCGGAGAAGCAGAGTTCGGTCTTCACCCGGCCGGCGAGGAAGGGGTGGTTGACGGCGACGCCCGTGTCGAGGACCGCGACGGAGGTGCCGGCGCCCGTCTTCCCGGCGGCGAAGGTCCGGTCGCTGCCGATCTTGACGGTGGACTGGTCCAGCGCGGGCTTCTCCGCGACGTCCTCGGTGACGCTGACGACGCCCGGCTTGGCATTCAGTTCCTCGAGGCCCGCCCTGTCCACCCGGAGGGTGGTCATCGGCAGCGTGTCGTACGAGACGAGGGTCTGGCCGGTCTCGGCGACGGAATCAAGTTCGCTCCGCTGGGTGGTGACGACGTTGACGCGGACGGTGCCGCCGTTCTGCGTCTCGTCGAACAGCGGCGGGTCGACCGGGCCGCTGCCCTCGGCGGCGGAGGCGGTTCCGGCCAGCGGGCCGGCGCCCACCGGGGTCACGCTGACCACCAGGACTGCCGCTGCGGCGGCGACCACGCCGCCTATGCGTCTCTTCACTTGCTTGCTCCAGGAATGTGTAACAGGTGCGGGCGGGCACCGGGACGGAAGAAAGGGCCGGAGAAGACGGCTTCGGCGACCGGGGCGGGGCCCACGCGACATGAGGGCCGGCCGGAGGGAGAGGGCCGGGCGCGGAGAGGTTCCGCACCCGGACCCGTCATGCCTGGGCACACCGGTTCGGCCGGTGCGCCATGCGGCTGATGCCCCTGCTGCGCAGGACTGAGCCCTTACCTGGTGGCGTCGGCCCCGTTCTTCGGATCGCCGCCCCACCGCTTGCTGCTCACAGCCTTGTAGTACAACCACGCGTTGTTGTGGCACTTCCAACGCGTGCCCCACCAGTAGGCCTTGCAGCTGTGGGTCTTCATCGTGGTGTGGAAGGCGTTGTCGACGTTCGACTTCTTGCTGCGGTCGAGGTAGTACGGGTAGCTCTTGTACGTGTTGCCGATGAGGCCGTAGCCGTAGTCGTGCATGTCGCACGCGGCTCGGAAGTTGTAGCCGTTGGGCCGGTGGATGTTGGGACCGGGGGTGCTGCAACCGTCACCGTTGACACCCATGACGCGCTTGCCGGTCGGTGTCCACTTGTAGGTCGGGGACTTCCAGCCGTAGTGCGCGACCCACGAGGCACAGCCCCTCTTGAGGTACCACAGCCAGTCCGTCGCGGCGGAGCAGTAGCGGGGATTGGCCTGCGTGTCGGTGATCTCTCCGTCGACGAAGTCCGTCGGCGACGGGCCGCTGGCGGCCGGGTCGTTGATCCCGGGCGCACCCTCGATCGGCTCGTCCGCGGCCGGACGCTCGGGACCGGCCGGTTCGACGTTCGGGGAAGTGGCGCCGGCCGGGAACGAAAGGTCCCACTCGCCATTGGACGGCGAAGTGACGTCAGAGACCCGCCCGGTGGTGTCGTAGTCGTACGCAGACACCGTGTCGATACCCGCGACCGGATTTGCCACTGAACGGAGCAGGCCGGAGGCGTCGTACGAGTACCGGGCGAGCGTCTGCACCGTGGCGCCGTCAGTCAGGGTGATCTCCCTGGCACGGCCCGCGAACTCACCGTGGCTCGTGCTGGTGGCCGTCGTGGCGGTCGAGTACTTGACCGTCAGGAGCCGAGAGGTGGTCTCCCCGATCTCGCTGTCCTTGACGGTGGAGACCCGGCCCGCGCTGTCGTACGTGATGGTGGAGAGGGCGTTGTTGGAGACACTGCCCAGAGCGGTGACGCGCCAGCTATCGGCTCCGGGACCCACCTGCTTCCATGTGTAGGACGGCGTCAGGTCGTTGTAGTTGGTCGGAGTGTCGGCGTCGGTGTCGGTGTCGGTGTCAGCGGACGGGTCCGAGTCCGGCACGGATGCGGCCACGTTGGTGGTCTCGGTTCCGGTGGATACCATCGTGCCCGTAGTCGCGTTGAACCGAGTGGTCTCGGTGAAGGTATCGCCCTCGGGAGTCGCGTACTTCCGGACCCACCCGCCGTCCGGGTAGTCGAGGGCGCTCTTCAGCGTGTAGGTGACCGGGGCGTTCATGGTGAGGTCGGTGATGACGACCGTGTCACCCTTCAGCTCCAGCTTGCGGTTGAGCTGGCCCCCCACGAACTCGGCTTCCCAACCCGGGCCGAAGACGCCCATGTCCTTGCGTGACGCGGGCGCGGACTCCGGCCTCGAGACGCCGTCCGGGTGGACGGACACCGTGTGGCTGCGGCCCATCAGGCCGACCGTCACATCAGACTCGTAGATTTCGAAGGACTGGTCCGCGGTCGAGTAGATACCGGGACCGACTTCCCGGAGTTCACCCTCCGCCAGAGGCGGATCGACGATCGCGGTTCCCGCAGCGGGCAGGGCCGCCACGGGCCCCGCCCAAGCCAGCTCCTGCGGGAGCAGCAGGGACAGGGACGTCACCGCCAATACGGGAAGCGCACTTCTTCTGCGCACGAGTTCCCCCCTCGTGAAGAAAATGTGAAGATCCAAATGGATCGAGGGGGACGCTAGGTCCAGTAGGTGGTGCAGCGCAAGTGCTGTTTGACTAACTACGGTTGGGCATTTGATCGCGCCCGAAGCGCTGCCGAACTCTCGCTCGCTTCACATGAGTACGCGTACTCATGTGAAGGCCGGACGCCTGCCGGAAGCTGTCTGTATGACACACGCCCCCACGCTCAGCGGCCCGCTCGCCCGATGCGGACGCGCCCTCACGGTCGCCGCCATCGCCTCCCTGGCCCTCGCCGGCTGCGGAGGGCAGGACGGACCGGGCCGGGGCTCCGACTCAAAGGCGGGGGCCACATCGCCACCTGCCGGCCAGGCGGCGTTCGCGGCGATGCTCGACGCTGTCACCCGGCCGTGTCCTCCGCCCGGCGGGAGCCCCGTCGGCTCGCAACCGGCCGGTCCGCAGGGGCAGCAGAGCCTCGCCCCGGGCGAGACTCCCCCTACCGAGCCGTTCGAACCTGTCGCTCCGACCGGGCCCGTGACGGTGCTGAACGCCCGCGACTGGTGCGCGAGCGTCCAGCATGAACAGCGCGTCATCGAGGCGCTACAGAAGGTCTCGAGGCCCACTCCCACAAGCGTTCGCAAAACTCTCAACCGCCTCGGATACATCGACGCGCGCATCCACGACCTCGTGCAGGACGGCGCGATCACGCGCTTCCACCTCGATCTGCGCGAGAGCGGCGGCCGGCTCTGCGAGAGGGGCACGGCGGCGGGTGAGGCGACGGAGATGACCCCGTGCGTGGCCCCCGCCACCGGAGCGTTCACGGTGGAGACGACCGGGGAGCCGTCTTCCTGAAGCCTCGGCATGCTCGCGGTCGAGCACGGTGGAGGGGACGGCTCGTGGGCGCGGAGCGGCTCGGTACGGCCTTCCGGGGACACGGCCTCAAGGCTGACGGGCCGTGCAGCGGGAACACGCGCCCCGCACCGGAACCCCGCTGCGGGGCGCGGCACGGAATCCGCCCGCCCGGGTGTCGGTGGGGCGGGTTACACTCACGCTCACATCCGAGTGGATGCTCGCCCCTCGTGCGCCGGAACGCGCGCGACGGCGTCGCGAACCCGCGCGGGTCCCATCTCTTTTTCTCCGCTCCCCAGGGGGGGATCTCTTGCGATCCATGTTCTCCGGGCGTGGCCGCCGCGTCGCCGCGTGCACCGCTCTCGCCCTCTCCGCCGGCATGCTCCTGTCGACGCCGGCGTCGGCCGGGACCCCGGCCCCGGTCGCCTCGGCCGAGAAGCAGGCCCCGTCGTTCATGCCGCCGAAGCAGCTTCCGCGTCCCGGCCAGGACGGTGCCCGCGCGGGTGCCGCGGCGGCCGAGGCCGGCTCGCCGCTGCTGTCGGACCTGAACGTCGACGGCATCGAGGACTTCATCTTCCGCACGATCGACGGCGGGCTGTACACGGACGTCTCGCCGGAAGCGTTCGAGCTGCACCGCTACGCCGAGGGCGTCGCGAAGGACATCATCCCGATCGGCGACCAGGGCGGTGACACCGCCGAGCCCGAGATCCTCGTCCTCTCCGAGGACGGCACGCTGACGCTGTACCAGGACGCCGACGAGACCGGCACCCCGTACCAGTACCGCGTGGGCGGCGGCTGGCAGATCTACAACAAGGTCGTCTCCCCCGGTGACGTGAACGGCGACGGCCGCGCCGACGTGTTCGCCCGCACCCTCGACGGCCAGACGTTCCTGTACCTCGCCACCGGCGACCTGGCGAAGCCGCTGAGCACCCGGATCTCCGTGGGCGGCGGCTGGCACGTCTACGACCAGATCGTCGGCGTGGGCGACGGCAACGGGGACGGCAAGGCCGACCTCTACGCCCGGGACTACACCGGCACCCTCTGGTGGTACGCCGGCACCGGCAGCACCAGCAAGCCGTTCGGCACCCGCCGGGCCAT
This sequence comes from Microtetraspora glauca, assembly GCA_000721275.1. Classification (GTDB taxonomy): domain Bacteria; phylum Actinomycetota; class Actinomycetes; order Streptomycetales; family Streptomycetaceae; genus Streptomyces. Next base: position 47,922 of record JOFO01000012.1, read on the forward strand.
CGGCAGCGGCTGGAACACGTACAACCAGATCCTGCCCGGCGGCGACGGCAGCCTGTTCGCCCGCGACAACACGGGCACGATGTACTCCTACGCCCCGAAGGGCGACGGCACCCTCGCCGGCCGCCAGATGTACGGCAACGCGGGCGACTTCGAGGCCATCGCGCAGTTCGCGGGCGCCGGCAGCAACCCGTACACCGGCAAGGAGGGCGTCCTCGGGCGCGACTCCCAGGGCACGCTGTGGTGGTACTACAACAACACCAAGGGCGGCCTTTACCCGCGCGAGGACCTCTTCCAGAGCCCGGGTCTGTTCCAGGGCGTCAACTACACGCACCTGTCCTCGATGAACCCGGACGCGTCCTCGGACATCGCCGAGGTCACGGGCGGAGTGCTGTACATCGAGGGTGAGGAGATCGGCTCCGGCTGGGGCGTCTACAACACCCTCGTCGGCCCGGGCGACCTGAGCGGCGACGGCAAGGCCGACCTGCTGGCCCGTGACAAGAGCGGCGTCCTGTACCTCTACAAGGGCAACGGCCAGGGCACCGCCCTCGCCACGCGGATCCGCGTCGGCTCCGGCTGGGGCGCGTACAACAAGATCCTCGGCGCCGGCGACTACACCGGCGACGGCCGCAACGACCTGCTGGCCCGCACCACCGGCGGCGACCTGTACCTCTACCGGGGCACCGGCAAGGACACCGCGCCGTTCGGGGCCCGCGAGAGGATCGGCGGCGGCTGGAACACCTACAAGCACCTGGCCGCCCCCGGCGACCTCAACGCCGACGGCAAGGCCGACCTGCTCGGCGTGACCAGCGCCGGCGACCTGTACCGCTACCTGGGCACCGCGCCGAACAAGTTCTCCAACCGCGGCTGGCTCGGCAAGGGCTACCAGATCTACAACACGTTCTCCTGACGCCTCCCGGCGCCCGACGGGCCCCGCACCGGATCGTTCCGGTGCGGGGCCCGTCCTCGTCAGCGGGGCTTGCGGGCCACCGCGAAGACGCGGCGGAAGGGGAAGACGGTGCCGTCCGGGCCCGGGGGGTACGCCTCGCGGAGGAGGGCGCGGTACTGGGCGAGGAACGCCTCCGTCGCCTCGGGGTCGTCGGCGAGGGTGGTGAGGACCGGGCGGAGGGCCGTGCCCTTGACCCACTCCAGGACCGCGTCCTCGCCCTGGAGGAGCTGGCAGTAGACGGTCTCCCAGACGTCGGTCTCGCAGCCGAGCGCGGTGAGGCGGGCGAGGTAGTCGGCGGGGTCGAGGATGTGGACGAAGCGGCGGCCCTGGCCGTGGAGGCGGCCGCGCCACTCGGGGAGGGCGCACAGCTCGCCGAGGAGGGCGTGGCTGGGGGAGGTGAAGTTGGCGGGGACCTGGAAGGCGAGGGTGCCGCCGGGGCGGAGGCCGTCGATCCAGGCGGGGAAGGACTCGGGGTGGTTGGGGACCCACTGGAGGGCGGCGTTGGAGACGATCAGGTCGTAGGGCTCGGTGGGGGTCCAGTGGGCGGCGTCGGCGGGGCGGAAGTCGAGCCAGCCGCCGCCGGAGGTGGTGCCGGCCCAGTCCTTCTCGGCCTGCTGGAGCATCTCGGGCGACAGGTCGAAGCCGGTGATGTGCGCGTCGGGCCAGCGGTCGGCGAGGAGGGCGGTGACGTTGCCGGGGCCGCAGCCGAGGTCGGCGATGCGGGCGGGGCGGCCGTGGTCGGGGAGGCGCGGTATTCGGTGGAGGAGGTCGAGGAAGGGGCGGGTGCGGTGGGGGGTGTGGCGGAGGTACTGCTCCGGATCCCACACCGGAGCGGTGACGGAGTCGACGGAATGCATGTTCGAAGCCCCCTTGCAGGCGAGAGTCAGCCAAACGGAACGAGTTCCGGCCGGGTCTCTTCCCCATGGTTGCGGGAAGTATATCTTGATGTCGAGATTCATGAGGTCAAGAAACTCGAATGCAAGAGACTTTATGTCAACAGACCGACTACACTGATCACATGGAGGACGAGGTCGACCGACTGGTCGCTGCATGGCGCCGCGAGCGCCCGGACCTCGACGTGGAGCCGTTGGAGGTCCTCAGCCGCGTCTCCCGGCTGGCCCGGCACCTCGACCGCGCCCGCCGCCTCGCCTTCTCGGAGCACCAGCTGGAGCCCTGGGAGTTCGACGTCCTCACCTCGCTGCGCCGCGCCGGAGCCCCGTACCAGCTCTCCCCCGGCCAGCTCCTCACCCAGACCCTGGTCACCTCCGGCACCATGACCAACCGCATCGACCGGCTCACCAAGAAGGGCCTGGTCGAGCGGCTGCCCGACCCCAGCGACCGGCGCGGCGTCCTGGTCCGGCTCACCCCCGAGGGGCGCGACCGCGCCGACGAGGCGCTGGCCGGGCTGCTCGCCCAGGAGCGGGCCATCCTGGCGCAGCTCTCCCGCCCGCAGCGGGCCGAACTGGCCGCGCTGCTACGCCGGCTGACCGCCCCGTTCGACAACGTTCCCGGCTAGTTCCGGCAGCGGCGCCGGGCCCACGCCCGCCCGCCGGGCCAGCGCCACCGCCGCCAGCGTCGAGTGGACGCCCAGCTTCCCCAGCACGTTCTGCATGTGCGTACGGACCGTGTGCGGGGACAGGAACAGGCGCTCCGCCACCGCCTTCCGGCCCAGCCCCGCCACCATGCAGCGCAGCACCTCCCGCTCGCGCGGGGTCAGCGACTCCACCAGCCGCTCGCTCTCCGTGCGGTGCTTCCGGTCCGCCGTCAGCTCCCGCAGCACGCCGGTGAGCAGCGCCGGCGGCAGGTGCGTCTCGTCGCGCAGCACCCCCCGGACGACGGCGAGCAGCCGCTGGAGCGAGCAGTCCTTGGCGACCCAGCCGGACGCTCCGGCCTGGAGGGCGAGCGCGGCCCTGCGGGCGTCGTCCCGCTCGGCGAGGACCACCGCGCGGACCGCGGGCTGCGCCTTCCGGACCCCGGCGACCAGCGCGATCCCGTCCGCGGCGGGCTCGCCCTCCGGGGCGGGGGGTACGGGGGCGGGTCCGGCGCCCAGGTCGGCGTCGACGAGCAGCACGTCGAAGCGGCGGCCCTCCGCGATCCCCCGGTCCAGACAGCGCAGGGCGGCGGGGCCGCTGCCCGCCGCGGTCACGTCGACGTCCGGCTCGGCCGCGAGCGCGGCGGCCAGCGACTCGGCGAAGACGCGGTGGTCGTCCACCACCAGGACCCGGATTCGTGCCACGGACACCCCCAAGTGTCGAGGAGAGACCGGCGCGGTACGGCGCCGGGGGCGGGCTGTCCGGCGCACGGCCGCCGCCGTGCCCGGACTGCTACCCCGCTCCCCGGCGCCGTACCCGACGGGTCTCGCTCCCCTGAACGGCACCGGCCCCCACCGGTGCTGCCCCACAGAGTAGGGGCGGGGCGGCTCCGTGGGGGCCGATTGGCGGAAGTGTCCGAAGTCGGCCGTCCCTGCGGAGGCGGTGGCTCGGAGGCGACGGTGTTCGGAGGCGGCGGTGGCTCAGAGGCGACGGTGTTCGGAGGCGGCGGTGGCTCAGAGGCGGCGGGCTCCCGCCGCGGCGACCGCCGGGAAGACGCCCGGCTCCGCGTACCCGGCGGCGGCGAACGCCTTCCGGACCGCCGCCCCGATCTCCTCCGCCCGGTCCGCCTCGGCCAGGACGACCGCCGAGCCGCCGAAGCCGCCGCCGGTCATCCGGGCGCCGAGCGCGCCGGCCGCGGTCGCGGCCTCGACGACCAGGTCCAGTTCCGGGCAGGAGACCCGCAGGTCGTCCCGGAGCGAGGCGTGGCCCTCGGTGAGGAGCGGGCCGACCGCGCGGGTCGCGCCGGCGTCGAGCAGGGCGATCACCCGGGCCACCCGGTCGTTGTCGGACACCACGTGCCGGACGTACCGCAGAATCGTCTCGTCGCTCAGACGGTCGAGCGCGGCGGGCAGATGCGCGGCGTCCACGTCGCGCAGGGCGCTCACTCCGAGCGCCCGCGCACCGGCCTCACAACCGGCGCGCCGCTCGGCGTACGCGCCGTCGCCGAGCGCGTGCTTCACGCGGGTGTCGACGACGAGCAGCGCGAGCCCCTCGGCAGCGAGGTCGAAGGGCACCTGGCGGTACGACAGGTCCCGGGTGTCCAGGTGGAGGGCGTGGCCCTCCTCGGCACAGGCGGACGCCATCTGGTCCATGACGCCGCAGGGCACGCCGACGAAGGCGTTCTCGGCGCGCTGGGCGATCCGGGCCAGTTCGGGGCGGGTGAGGCCGAGGCCGAAGAGGTCGTTCAGGGCGAGGGCGGTGACGACCTCCAGGGCGGCCGAGGAGGAGAGGCCGGCCCCGGCCGGCACGGTGGACGTCAGGTGCACGTCGGCGCCGGTCACCGGGTGTCCGGCGGCGCGCAGCGCCCACACGACCCCGGCGGGGTAGGCGGCCCAGCCGCCGCCGGAGAGGGGTTCGAGGGCGGCCACGTCGAGCTGGACGACTCCGCCGCCGGTGTCGGCCGAGTGGAGGCGCAGGACGCCGTCGTCACGGCGGGAGACGGCGGCGACGGTGGTGTGCGGGAGGGCGAGCGGGAGCACGAAGCCGTCGTTGAAGTCGGTGTACTCGCCGATCAGGTTGACCCGGCCGGGGGCGGCCCAGACCCCGTCGGGCGCGGCGCCGTACAGCGCCTGGAAGCCGGCTGCGGCGCTCACGCTCCCTCCTCCTCACGGCGGCGGGCGAAGGCCCAGGCGTCGGCGACGACCTCGGCCAGGTCGGGGCGGGACGGCGTCCAGCCGAGCCGGACGCGGGCGGTCTCGGCGGAGGCGACCAGCACGGCGGGGTCGCCGGGGCGGCGGGGGGCGGCGGTCTCCGGGACGGGGTGGCCGGTGACCTGGCGGACGGTCTCGATCACCTCGCGGACGGAGAAGCCGTTGCCGTTGCCGAGGTTGCAGATCAGGTGCTCGCCGGGGGTCATCGCGTCCAGGGCCAGCAGGTGGGCCTCGGCGAGGTCGGCGACGTGGATGTAGTCGCGGACGCAGGTGCCGTCGGGGGTCGGGTAGTCGTCGCCGTAGACGGAGATCGCCTCGCGGCGGCCGAGGGCGACCTGGAGGACGAGCGGGATGAGGTGCGACTCGGGGGCGTGGCGCTCGCCGAGCCCGCCGTACGCGCCGGCGACGTTGAAGTAGCGCAGCGAGACGGCGGCGAGGCCGTGGGCGGCGCACTCGCCGCCGATCATGTGGTCGACGGCCAGCTTGCTCGCCCCGTACGGGCTGGTGGGGGCGGTCGGCGCGGTCTCGGGGATCGGCACGGTGTCGGGCTCGCCGTAGGTGGCGGCGGTCGAGGAGAAGACCAGCCGGCGGACGCCGGCGGTGCGCATGGCGGCGAGCAGCGCCATGGTGCCGCCGACGTTGTTCTCCCAGTACTTCTCCGGCCGGGCGACGGACTCGCCGACCTGGGAGAAGGCGGCGAAGTGGAGGACGCCGTCGTAGGAGGGGTCGAGCAGGCGGACGGCGTCCTGGACGCGGCCCTCGTGGAACTCGGCGCCGTCCGGGACGCCCTCCCGGAAGCCGGTGGAGAGGTCGTCGAGGACGGTGACGCGGTGGCCGCGCTCCAGCAGGTGGGCGGCGACCACGCTGCCCACGTAGCCCGCCCCGCCGGTGACCAGGTACTTCTTCGGAGTCGTCGTCATGCGCTTGCCACCTCTCGGATGCGCCGGGCCGCGTCCTCCGGCCGGACGTCGTTCATGAAGGCGCCCATGCCGGACTCGGTGCCGGCGAGGAACTTCAGCTTGCCGGAGGCGCGCCGGACGGTGAACAGCTCCAGGTGCAGTCCGAAGTCCTCCCGCCGCTCGTCCGTGAACGGCGCCTGGTGCCAGGCGGCGATGTAGGGCGTGGGCGGCTCCGCCGGGCCGAAGATCCGGTCGAAGCGCCTCAAGAGTTCCAGATAGACCTGTGCGAATCCGGTGCGGGCGGCCTCGTCGAGGGCGAGCAGGTCGGGGACGCGGCGGGTGGGGTGGAGGTGGACCTCGTACGGCCACTTGGCGGCGTAGGGGACGAAGGCGATCCAGTCCTCGGTCTCCAGCACCACCCGTTCGGCGTCGGCGCGTTCGCGGGCGACGAGGTCGTCGAAGAGGTTCCGGCCGGTGGCGCGGCGGTGTTCGTCGGCGCGGCGGCGGGTCTGGGCCGTGCGGGGGGTGACGTACGGGAAGGCGTAGATCTGGCCGTGCGCGTGGGGCAGGGTGACGCCGATCTCGCGGCCCCGGTTCTCGAAGCAGTAGACCTGTTCGACGCCGGGGAGGGCGGAGAGCGCGGCGGTGCGGTCGGTCCAGACGTCGAGGACGAGGCGGGCCCGCTCCTCGGAGAGGTCGGCGAAGGAGGCGGTGTGGTCGTCGGTGAAGCAGACGACCTCGCAGCGGCCGACGCCGCCGGAGAGGGACGGGAAGCGGTTCTCGAAGACGGCGACCTCGTAGCTCTCCTCGGGGATCTCGCTCTCGTGCCCGTCGCGGGCCGGGCAGAGCGGGCAGGCGTCGGCCGGGGGCAGGTAGGTGCGGCTCTGCCGGTGCGAGGCGACGGCGACGTGATCGCCGGTCAGCTCGTCGTACCGGATCTCCGAGCGCGAGGTCACGGGGGTGAGGGGGCGCGGGTCGGCGGCGGCGCGGACGACGTCGTCGCGGCTGTCGTAGTAGAGGAGCTCGCGCCCGTCGGCGAGCGTGGTCACGGTCTTCTTCACGGGTGCCCTCCGGGCGCGGAACAAACAGAACCACGCACAAAGAACCACAATCAAACATCACCGTCAATGGTCCGCCCCCGGCCGACCGCGCGCGGGCAGGTCAGCGCGGGGTGCGCTGGGTGGGGACGGCCCGGGACAGCAGGCCGGTCCGGGCGGCCAGGGCCGCCGCCTCCAGGCGCGAGCCGACGCCCAGCTTCATCAGGACGCGCTGCACGTGGGTGCGGGCGGTGCTCGGGGCGATGCCCATGCCGGTGGCGATCAGCCGGGTGTCCTCGCCCTCCGCGACGCGCACCAGCACCTCCACCTCCCGTCGGGTCAGCAGCCGCAGCAGGCGCTGGGCCTCGTCGTCCGGCTGCGCCGCCGGGTTCAGCAGCTCGGCGAAGGCGCCCGCGAGGAGCTGCGGCGCCACCGCCACCTCGCCCGCCCGGGCCTTCAGCAGCGCCCGCTCGACGCCCTCGATCCGCTCGTCGTGCCGCACGTACCCGGAGGCCCCGGCCGCGAAGGCCGCCGCGATCCCGCGCGGCGACGGCACCGGGCCCAGCACCACCACGGCCACCTGCGGGCGCTCCCGCTTGATGCGCGCGACCGCGTCGAAGGCACCGGGCGCGGCCGGCGCGCCCGTGCCGAAGAGGCAGACCTCCGGCGCCCGGCCCACCACGACCTCCGCCGCCCCGGCCGCCGGCGCCGCCGCCGCGAGCACCCGGTGCCCGCGCAGCTTCAGCGCCGAGGCGAGCGCCTCCGCGAGCAGGCGGTGGTCGTCCACGACCACGAGCCGAACGCCCATCCGTCCTCCCCCATCCCCCGGGCGTGCCGTCCCCGGCACCTCTGACCCGGCAAGCTACACGCTCCCCCGCCCCACACCCCGTCAACCTCCGCGCCCCGAACGGGCGATGTCTGGCATGATCACTTCACAAGCGCCGAAAGGACCCCACATGCGCATGCGACGTCGCACCGTCGCCCTGGCCGCCGCCGCGGCCGCCCTCGCCATCCCCGCCACGGCCGGCAGCGCCCAGGCCGCCGCGCCCAACAGCGAGGTGTACCTGACGACGACCTACGCCAAGGTCGTCGCCGGCTGGACCTGGCGGGCCGACCGCCTCGACCCGGTCATGATGTCCGTCCAGGACACCAACCCGGACGGCTACGCCGTCGCCTTCCGCCTGGTCACGCTCTCCGACGACCAGGGCTACCGCTACTGGGGCTACCGCTACCTGACGAGCGGCGCCGGCACCGGCGTCAACGTCACCACGTACGCCCTGACCGGCTACAGCCCCAAGGCCGCCTGGGTGGAGGTCTGCAAGTACAAGAGCGGCGCCTTCTCCGACTGCCGGAAGACGGCGACGACGTACAACCCGATCGACGACTCGGTCGTCTCCGGCGGCTGATCCCCCCGGTACGCGGAAAGGGCCTCCCCGGTGTGCCGGGGAGGCCCTTTCCGTGCGGTGGGCGGCGGGAGCGTCAGCGCTTCGTCGCGAAGGACACCGCGAGGTACTTCTTGCCGTAGGCGGTCTCGTTCGGGCGGGCCTTGCTCGCGTAGGTGGCCGAGAGGAAGAACCGGCCGTCCGCGTAGAGGAGTTCCGCGCCGGTGATGGAGAAGCTGGTCTCGATGTCCCGGTTGCCCTTGTCGGACGGGGTCTCCAGGAGCAGCGTCTCCTTCATCGTGCCCGCGTTGACGGAGACGATCTGACCGCCCTTGTCGTACGGCGGGACCTTGTACGCGATGATGTCGCCGCCGTCCATGCGCAGCGGCATCAGCGTGTAGCCGTCGCCCGCGTCGGCCTTCTCCGCCGCCATCCGGCCGGTGGCGAGGTCGAACGCGACGATCTCGTTCGTCTCGTCGCCGTACTCGCCGGTGGAGCCGTCGTGCTCCTCGGTCGGCACGTAGAGCCGGTCGTCGCCGACGAGGACCTGCGAGCACTCCTCCACCGACGTCGAGCCGCAGCGGGCCGCGTAGCGGTCGGCGTTGGCGGAGATCTTGGTGCGCAGCTTCCCGGTCTTCTCGTCGATCGAGAAGAAGTCCGAGATGCTGCTGCCGTCGTCGGCGGCGTCGCCGACGTTGGCGGCGACGACCAGCGGCTTGGTCGAGACGACCGACGCGTACTTCACGCCGTTCGGCATCTTGTACTGGGAGAGTGGCTTGCCCGACACCGGGTCGAGGTTCTGCACGAGGACGGACTCGGCGCCGTACTGGCCGCACTTGCGGACCGCGACGAGCCCGGCGCCGCCGCCGTACCCCATGTCGTAGCAGTTGTCGTCGCCGGTCTGCGGCTTCCAGCGGACCTTGCCGGTGGCCGCGTCGAAGGCGGCGCCGCCGTCGGTGCCGCCGGCGGCGACGGTGCCGCCGCTGAGCGTCACCTCGCTGAACCGCGCCTTGTCGTCGCCGCCGCCGCTGACCGAGGTGGACCACAGGAGCTTGCCGGTGGTCAGGTCGAGCATGCCGACCTGGTTGCAGCTCTGGTAGTAGCGGGGCGCGACGCGCTTCTTCTCCTCGAAGAGGATCGGCACCTTGTGGTCGGCCGACACGTGCCGGGACGCGCCGCAGACCTGGCCGGCCAGCGGGACGGTCCAGGCGACGGCGCCGGTGGCGATGTCGTAGCCGACGACCGAGTTGACGCCCGTCTTCACGAAGTGCTTCTCGGTGAGCCAGGAGCCGTCGACGGGCGTGGTGTCGGGCACCTTCGGCACGTCGATGCGGAAGGCCAGGGACGCGCCGGTCGACGCGCCGGGCTTCTCCTTGCCGTTGCCGCCGAGGCCGCTGCCGCCGGAGCCGCCGCCGGAACCAGCCGCGTCACCGCCGCCGTCCGGGGACTGGCTCGTGCCGCCGGCCGGCTTGGCGTCCGGCGGCGCGTCCTTGCCGGAGTTGGCGTACCAGATGCCGCCGCCGACGATCAGCGCGACGGCCACGACCGCCGCGATGACGATCTGCGCCTGCGCCGACAGCTTCTTCCCGCCGCCCGGCGGGACCGCCGCGGGCTGCTGCGGCGCGGTCGGGTAGCCGTACGGCTGCTGGGGCTGCTGCGGCTGGTTGGGGTAGCCGTACGGCGGGGGCACCGGCTGCTGGTACGGCGGCTGGGCCTGCGGCGGCTGCGGCGGCTGCTGGCCCGGGTGGCCGTAGCCCGGCTGCGGGGGCTGCTGCGGGTAGCCGTAGCCGGGCCCGCCCTGCGGCGGCGGGGGCGTCGGCGCGCCGAAGCCGCCCTGCTGCGGGTCCTGCGGGGCGCCGAAGCCGCCCGCCGGCGGCGGGAAGCCGCCGGGGGGCTGGTTCGGGGGCTGGTTCGGCGGCGGAGGGGGTGGCTGGGTCATCGGTCCGCGTACCTCACTTGCTGAAGCCCATCATCGTCTTGGTCTCCTTCTCCTCGGCGTCGTTGGTCGCCGAGACGCGGCCCGCCGCGATCACGAAGGTGCCGCTGCCGTAGGCGTAGCCGGCGCTGAAGAAGCCGCTCTCGATCTGCGCGACGGACACCGGGTGCTTGAGGAGGATCTTCGGCGCGCCGCCGGCCGGGGCGATCGTCGCGACCGCGCCGCCCTTGTCGTACTTGGGCGCGACGTACACCAGGACCTCGCCGCCCTCCATCCGCAGCGGCGTCATCTGCTGCTCCTCGGGCGCCTTCGAACGCCACTTCGGCTTGCCCGTCTTGAGGTCGAAGGCGACGACCTCGTTGGAGGTGCCGTAGGAGGTGTCGGTCGCCATGTAGAAGGTGTCGCCGGCGGCGGCGACACCGGTGCAGCCCTGGAGGTTGCGGCCGAAGATGACCAGGCCGCCGCCGCAGCGCGGGGCGAACTTGTCCTTGCCGCCGCCCTGGATCTGGGAGCGGACGGTGCCGTTCGGGTTGAGCGCGACGATCGACCACTTCTTCTGCTCGCGCTGGAAGGCGGAGACGACGAGCGGGTTCACCGAGTAGACCTTGTCGACCTCCCAGGTGGCGGCCAGCCTGTAGGTCCACTTGGCCTTGCCCGTGTTGGGGTCGACCTCGCTGACCGTGTGCTGCTCCTTGCTGGGGTCGGAGGTGCGGCACTGGTTGGCCGCGATCAGCCGGGTGGCGTCACCGGCGTACGCGTACGGCTTGCAGTCGCCGGTGGGGCCGGTGAAGACCTGGCGGCCGTCGGTGAGGGAGAAGCCGTAGGCGCTGCTGCTGCCGGCGGCGGTGACGGTGTTGCCGCCGATGGCGAGGGTGTTGTCGGAGAAGGCGAAGAGGCCGGTCGGCTTCGGGACGGCCTTCTTCCAGCCCGCCTTGCCGGTCTTCAGGTCGATCTGCTGGAGCATCGTGCACTTGGCGCCGTCCTTGGCGCTCTCCTCGTACCCGAAGACCATCAGGCCGTTGGCGCCCGGCTGGGCCGGGGCGGCGCACAGCTTGAACGGCACGTCGACCGACCACTTCTTGGTGCCGTCGGCGAGGCTGTAGCCGGCGACGCCCTTGTACATGGCCTTGACGACGGTGTCGCCGACGATCCAGGGGCCGAAGACCTCGGAGCCGTTGCGGGGCAGGTCGACGTCGTTGGTGGTGAGGAAGTTGACCTTCGCCTCGCCCTCCTGGCGGGCGGCGTTGAGGTCGTCCTCGCCGGAGCCCTTGTCGCCGTCGCCGGAGCCGTCGCCCTGGTCGACCGACTCGGTCGGCTTCGGCGCGGCGGTGGCGCTGGAGGCACTGGCCGTCGGGCTCGCGACGGTCGGCTCCTCGTCGTCACCGCCGCCGACGACGGCCCAGGTGGTGACGGCGGCGACGGCGACGACGGCCGCCGCGACGGCCGCGACGAGCGCCGTGCGCTTCTTCTGCCCGCCGGCGGAGCCGCCCACCGGGGCCATCTGGCCCGGGTACGGGGGCGGGGTCTGCCCCGGGTAGCCGCCGTAGGGGCCGCCCTGCGGCTGCCCGTACGGGCCCGGCTGCTGGCCGTACGGTCCCGGCTGGCCGGGCTGCTGCGGATAGCCGTACGGACCGGGCTGCGGGGCCTGCTGCGGGTAGCCGTAACCGGGCTGGCCCTGCGGCGCGCCCTGCGGAGGCTGCGCCGGCGGCTGGGCCGGGGCCTGCGGCGGCGTGGGCGGCATCTGCGGCGGCTGGGCCGGCATCTGCGGCGGGACCGGCGGCGTGCCGCCCTGGTTCGGATCCTGGGGAGCTCCGAAGCCCCCCGGCGGCTGGTTGCTGGGCGGCTGGGTCATCAGCGCTTCCCCCTTGCTGTGAGCGGGTTTTCTTTCTACCACTCACGAGGTGGCGCAAAAGCGACCGGTCCATCCCTTGTGCCCAAGGGAGGACCGGTCCGTGATGCCGTCGTTATGCGTTCTCGGCGAGTTCGAGCCAGCGCATCTCCAACTCTTCACGTTCTCCCGCGAGTTCCCGCAACTCCGCGTCGAGCTTCGCGACCTTCGCGAAATCCGTCGCGTTCTCGGCGATCTGCGCGTGCAGCTTCGCCTCCTTCTCGGTGATCTTGTCGATCTGCCGCTCGACCTTCTGGAGCTCCTTCTTCGCGGCGCGCGCGTCGGCGGCGGAGACGCCGGCGGCGGGCTGCGCGGCGGGGGCGGCGGGCGCCGGGGCCGCCGCCTCGATCATCCGCCGGCGCCGCTCCAGGTACTCGTCGATGCCGCGCGGCAGCATCCGCAGGGCCCGGTCGCCGAGCAGGGCGAAGGTGCGGTCGGTGGTCCGCTCCAGGAAGAACCGGTCGTGGGAGATGACGATCATGGAGCCGGGCCAGCCGTCGAGCAGGTCCTCCAGCTGGGTCAGCGTCTCGATGTCGAGGTCGTTGGTGGGCTCGTCGAGGAAGAGCACGTTGGGCTCGTCCATGAGGAGGCGCAGCAGCTGGAGGCGGCGGCGCTCACCGCCGGAGAGGTCGCCGACCGGCGTCCACTGCTTCTCCTTGCCGAAGCCGAACTGCTCGCACAGCTGCCCGGCGGACATCTCCCGGCCCTTGCCGAGGTCGACCCGGTCCCGGATCTGCTGCACGGCCTCCAGGACGCGCAGCTGCGCGGGCAGCTCGGTGACGTCCTGCGAGAGGTAGGCGAGCCGCACGGTCTTGCCGACGACGATCCGGCCGGCCGGCGGCTGCTTCTCGCCCTGCGAGACGGCCGCATCCGCCAGTGCCCGCAGGAGTGAGGTCTTGCCCGCGCCGTTGACGCCGACGAGGCCGACGCGGTCACCGGGGCCGAGCTGCCAGGTGAGGTGCTCCAGAAGCGTCTTGGGACCGGCGGTGACGGTCACGTCCTCCAGGTCGAAGACGGTCTTGCCGAGGCGCGCGTTGGCGAACTTCATCAGCTCGCTGGTGTCGCGGGGCTCCGGCACGTCCGCGATGAGCGCGTTGGCGGCCTCGATGCGGAAGCGGGGCTTGGAGGTGCGGGCGGGCGCGCCGCGCCGCAGCCAGGCCAGCTCCTTGCGGACCAGGTTCTGCCGCTTGACCTCCTCGGTGGCGGCGATCCGCTCCCGCTCGGCCCGGGCGAAGACGTAGTCGGAGTAGCCGCCCTCGTACTCGTACACGGCCCCGCGCTGCACGTCCCACATGCGGGTGCAGACCTGGTCGAGGAACCAGCGGTCGTGGGTGACGCAGACGAGCGCCGAGCGGCGGTTCTGGAGGTGGCCGGCGAGCCAGGCGATGCCCTCGACGTCCAGGTGGTTCGTCGGCTCGTCGAGGACGATCAGGTCCTGGTCGTCGATGAGGAGCTTGGCGAGCGCGATGCGGCGGCGCTCGCCGCCGGAGAGCGGGCCGATGACCGTGTCGAGGCCGTTCTCGAAGCCGGGCAGGTCCAGGCCGCCGAAGAGGCCGGTGAGCACGTCCCGGATCTTGGCGCTGCCGGCCCACTCGTGGTCGGCCATGTCGCCGATGACCTCGTGCCGGATCGTGGCCTTCGGGTCGAGCGAGTCGTGCTGGGTGAGCACCCCGAGCCGCAGCCCGCCGCTGTGCGTGACCCGGCCGGTGTCGGCCTCCTCCAGGCGCGCCAGCATCCGGATGAGGGTGGTCTTGCCGTCGCCGTTGCGCCCGACGACGCCGATCCGGTCTCCCTCGGACACGCCGAGCGAGACCCCGTCGAGCAGGGCACGGGTGCCGTACACCTTGCTGACGTTCTCGACATTGACCAGGTTGACGGCCACGTTGACTCCAGTGCGGGGTGATCGATCGACGTCCCAGGGTACGTCCACGGCCCCGGCCGGCGTCTCACGAGCGGCGGCGGTACCCGGGCCGGTCGACCAGCAGCCAGCCCGCCAGGGCCATCGCGACCGCCGCCGGGGCCGTCACCCGCACCGCGACCAGGGTCGCCGTGTGCCCCTCCAGCAGGCCGCCGAGGCCCGTCATCGACAGGCCCAGCACGCCCAGCAGGGCCAGCGTGATGCCGAGCGCGGCGAGCGGTCCCGAGCCGCCGGAGCGGGGCACCGGCGCCGGGGCCTCGAAGCGGCGGAAGACCGCGACCAGCAGGGCCGTCAGCAGCGCCGCCGCCGCCAGCCGGAGCGGCAGCTGGGCCCACCAGGCGCCGGTCGCCGGCTCCGGCAGGCGTACGCCGAGCGCGAGCATCCCGCCGTACACGCCGAGCATCGCCGTCAGGTGCCACAGGAACGCGGTCATCGCGATGCCGTTCGCCGCGACCACCGCCCGCCAGACCCGCGCCCGCGCCGCGAGCCGCGCGCCCGGGCCGCGCAGCAGCTCCACCGCGCCGATCAGCCACAGGCCGTGGCAGAGCAGCGCCAGCGTCGGCGGCGCCATGTTCGACACCTTCTCGCCGGGCATCCCGACCATGGACAGCGGGTACGGGCCGAGCGCCACGAGCAGGGCCGCGCCCGCGAGCCCCGCGCCGGCCAGGAGCGCCGGGCGGCGGATCATGCCGTCGGCGCGGAGGAAGCCCAGCTGGTGGACGGCGAGCCAGACGAAGGCGAAGTTCAGGAACTCGACGTACGGGACCCCGGCGGCGAACCGCAGCACGTCGACGAGGACGGCGGCCCCGGCGAGCCCCGCGAAGGCGCCCCAGCCGTACCGCTCGTGCGCCCGCAGCAGCGGCGGCGTGAACGCGACCATCGCCAGGTAGATCCCGATGAACCACAGCGGCTGGGTGACCAGCCGCAGCGCCACCCCGGTCAGCCCGCCGTCCGCGCCCGCCCACTGGAGCAGCAGCGCCGCCGCGCCCCACACGGCGACGAACACCATCGTCGGCCGCAGCAGGCGCCGCAGCCGGGCCCGCAGGAAGTCGGCGTAGCCGGGGCGGGAGCGGTGGGCGAGGGCGTGCGCGAAGCCGCCGACGAAGAAGAAGACCGGCATGACCTGGAGCGCCCAGGTGAGGACCTGGAGTCCGGGCACGACGGCGAGCAGGTTCCCGACCCCGCCGGCGGTGACCGCCGCCATCAGCCAGTGGCCGAGGACGACGACGCCGAGCGAGACGACCCGCAGCAGGTCCACATACCGGTCGCGCGCCGCCGGGGTGGCGGCGGCGAGCTCACGCGCGCTGATTCCCATGCCGGTACGGTCCCGCGGACCGCACCGGCGCCGACAGGGCGCGGGTACTCAACTCCCGGCTGAGTAGCCCGCGTCCGGGCGCCGGCGGCGGGGGCTCAGGCGAGGAGGGTGGCGCCGGGGGCCGGGGAGGTCGCGGTGTGGGTGGCGCGGCAGGTGCCGGAGGCGCGCAGGGCCTCGGCGACCTGTCCGGCCGCCTCGGCGTCCTTCACCAGGAACGCGGTCGTGGGTCCCGAGCCGGAGACCAGGGCCGCGAGGGCGCCCGCCTCGGTGCCGGCCGCGAGGGTGGCGGCCAGCGAGGGGCGCAGGGAGAGCGCCGCGGGCTGGAGGTCGTTGGCGAGGGCGCCGGCCAGGGCGGCGGTGTCGCCGGAGGCGAGGGCGGCCAGGAGCGCCGGGGAGGCCGCCGGGGCGGGCACGTCGACGCCTTCGGCGAGGCGGTCGAACTCGCCGTAGACGGCCGGGGTCGACAGTCCGCCGTCGGCGACGGCGAACACCCAGTGGAAGGGTCCGGCGACCGGCAGCTCGGTCAGCCGCTCGCCGCGGCCGACGCCGAGCGCCGCGCCGCCGACCAGGCTGAAGGGCACGTCCGAGCCCAGCTCGGCGCAGATCTCCAGCAGGACCTCGCGCGGGGTGTCCAGGCCCCACAGGGCGTCGCAGGCGAGGAGCGCGCCGGCGCCGTCGGCGCTGCCGCCGGCCATGCCGCCGGCGACCGGGATGGCCTTGGCGATGTGCAAGTGCACGTCGGGGGTGCGGCCGTGCCGGGCGGCGAGGAGGGTGGCGGCGCGGGCCGCGAGGTTGGAGGCGTCCAGCGGGACCTGGTCGGCGTCGGGGCCCTCGCAGGTGATCCTCAGCCGGTCGGCGGGGGTCGCGGTCACCTCGTCGTACAGGGAGACCGCGAGGAAGACGTTGGCGAGGTCGTGGAAGCCGTCGGGGCGGGCCGCGCCCACCGCGAGCTGCACGTTGACCTTGGCGGGCACGCGTACGGTCACCGCGTTCATGCCGTCTCCTCCGGCTTCTCCGGCGTCCGCGCGCGGTCCTCGTCGCTCCGCCGCTCCGCGTGCGGCGCGTGCTCCGCGATGCGGGCGAACTCCTCGACGGTCAGCGCCTCGCCGCGCGCCTGCGGCGAGATCCCGGCCTTCACCAGGGCCTCCTCGGCGGCGGCCGGGGAGCCGGCCCAGCCGGCGAGGGCGGCCCGCAGGGTCTTGCGGCGCTGGGCGAAGGCCGCGTCGACGACCGCGAAGACCTCCGCCTTGCTCGCCGTGGTGGCGATCGGCTCGGTGCGGCGGACCAGGGAGACGAGGCCGGAGTCGACGTTGGGCGCGGGCCAGAAGACGTTGCGGCCGATGGCGCCGGCCCGCTTGACCTCGGCGTACCAGTTCGCCTTGACGGAGGGGACGCCGTACACCTTGTTGCCCGGTCCGGCGGCGAGCCGGTCGGCGACCTCGGCCTGGACCATGACGAGGGTCCGCTCGATGGTCGGGAAGCGGTCCAGCATGTGCAGCAGGACGGGCACGGCCACGTTGTACGGGAGGTTGGCGACGAGCGCGGTCGGCGCCGGGCCCGGCAGCTCCTGGACCAGCATGGCGTCGGAGTGGACCAGCGCGAAGCGGTCCTTCCGCTCCGGCATCCGGGCGGCGATCGTCGCGGGCAGCGCGGCGGCCAGGATGTCGTCGATCTCGACGGCGGTCACCCGGTCGGCGGCCTCCAGGAGCGCCAGGGTGAGGGAGCCGAGGCCGGGCCCGACCTCGACGACCACGTCGTCCGGGCGCACGCCGGCCGTGCGGACGATGCGCCGGACGGTGTTGGCGTCGATGACGAAGTTCTGGCCCTTCTGCTTCGTGGGGCGCACGCCGAGGGCGGCGGCCAGCTCACGGATGTCGGCGGGGCCGAGGAGGGCGTCGGGGCCGTCGGGGCCGGTGGTGGTGCTCACCGGTACAGCCTAGGCCCTGTCGGGCGCCTCACCCGAAAAGCCTCCGCCCGCAGTGCGGCCAGGGTCCGGCGCCGCGCTGCACGTACAGCTTCTTCGCCCGGTACGTCTGCTCGGCGGCGGGCGCGTCCTGGGCGACGCCCTTGCCGCCGAGGGAGCGCCAGGTGCCGGGGTCGAACTGGTAGAGGCCGCCGTACGTCCCCGAGGGGTCGACGGCGTCCGGACGCCCGCCGGACTCGCAGGCGGCGAGGGCGCCCCAGTTCAGGCCGTCGGCGCCGGCGACGGACGAGGGCAGCGGGCGGGTGCCGACGCGGACCTTGCGCGAGACCGGCTCGCGGACCAGCTCCTCGCCGGTGCGGCGGGGCCGCTGCTTCACGCCGTTGACGGTCCTGAGGTGGTACGTGATGCGGCGCAGGCCCGGGACGCCCTGCCGGTCGACGACCTCGGTGCCGGCGAAGAGCCCGGGGTCGCGGATCCGCTCGACGGCGTACGGGACGGCTTCCTCGCGGGTCTGGGTGGAGCCGGTGATCCGCAGCACGGTGATGGTCTGCCCGTCGCGCGGGAACGCCTCGCGGGGCACGGAGGTGGTGTCCTCGCCGCCGAGGGTGATGCCGGCCTCGTCGAGGGCCTCGCCGACGGTGGCGGCGTTGGTGCGGACGGTCCGCTCGCGCCCGTCGGCGAGGAAGGTGACCGCGCGTTCGGTGCGGACGTCGAGGGCGAGGCCGGTGCGGGAGATGGCGGCGGAGCGGGAGACGGAGAGGTAGGCGCCCTCGGCGCGGACGCCGAGCTGGCGCAGGGCGCCGTCGACGGTGTCGGCGGTGGTCCACACCTGGCGGCGCCGGCCGTCGAGGGTGAGGGCGACCGGCCGGCCGTACCGGAGGACGATCTCGTCGCCGCTGGCCAGCGGCTCGCCGGGGGCGGGGGCGACGAGGTCGTGGGCGCCGACGGTCAGGCCCTCGTCGGCGAGGAGTTCGTCGACGTCGTCGGCGAAGGTGTGCAGGGTGCGGGGGACGCCGTCGACGGAGAGCCGGACGGCCTTGTCGTCGGCGACGAAGGCGGAGGTGCCGCCGGCCAGGAAGGCGACGACCAGGGCCTGCGGGACGAGCCGCCGCAGGCCGTCCCCGGCGGGCCGGGCGGCCTTGCGGCGCCGGGCCCCGCGGCGCGCGGCGGCCCGGCCGCCCTGCGCGGGGACGGGGGCGGGCGCGGGAGCCGGGGCCGGGGCGGGACCTGCGTGCTCCACGGCGAGGAGGGTGGGCTGCTCGTGGAGGGGCAGCGTGGCCGCCGCCCCCCGCCGTCCGGCGCGGTGACTGCCCTGGGAAGTGCTCACGAGGCCGGGACCCTAGCCCCGATGCCCGTCACTCTCCAAAGCGACCCGGCCACGATGCGTAACCGTTATGCGGCGGGTCCCCTCCGCGGGCGAGGGCCCTCAGTAGTCGAAGGCGCGGGCCGTGTTCACGGCGATCGCCTCCGCCATCGCGGTCTCCTCGATCCCGCGGACCTCGGCCATCGCCCGTACGGTGACGGGGATCAGGTACGGGGCGTTGGGGCGGCCCCGGAAGGGGGCCGGGGTGAGGAAGGGCGCGTCGGTCTCCACCAGGACCAGCTCCAGCGGGGCGACGGCGAGCGCGTCCCGCAGCGGCTGGGCGTTCTTGAAGGTCACGTTGCCGGCGAAGGACATGTAGTAGCCCTTGGCGGCGCAGATCTCCGCCATCGCGGCGTCGCCGGAGTAGCAGTGGAAGACGGTCCGCTCCGGGGCGCCCTCCTCGTCCAGGACCCGCAGGACGTCGGCGTGCGCCTCCCGGTCGTGGATGACGAGCGTCTTGCCGTGCCGCTTCGCGATCTCGATGTGGGCGCGGAAGGAACGCTCCTGCGCGGCCATGCCCTCGGGGCCGGTGCGGTAGAAGTCGAGGCCGGTCTCGCCGACCCCGAGGACGTGCGGGAGGGCGGCGAGCCGGTCGATCTCGGCGAGCGCGTCGTCGAGCGCCGCGTCGCCGCCCGCGTCCCTGGCGCCCTGCCGGGACCAGCCGTCGGGGTCCCCGAGGACGATCCGGGGCGCCTCGTTCGGGTGCAGGGCGACGGCCGCGTGCACGTTCTCGTACCGCTCGGCCGTCTCGGCGGCCCACCGGGAGCCCTTCACGTCGCAGCCGACCTGGACCACCGTCGTCACGCCGACGGCGGCGGCCTTGGTCAGCGCCTCCTCGACCGTCCCGGACTGCATGTCCAGATGGGTGTGCGAGTCCGCGACCTCCACGAGGAGGGGTTCGGGCAGCGGCGGCGGGGCGTCCTTGGCACTCATGGTCCGATCGTACGAGGGCCGGGAACGCGTCCGCGCGGCGGTTTCGGTGCCGGTATCGGTATCAGCGCCGGTGCCGGTCTCAGTGGCGGGAGCGGAAGGGGTGCAGCAGATCGGAGAGGTGCCAGTGGTGCGGGACCGGGGGCGTCTCGGCGGGGGACGAGCCCCCGGTGGTCTGGCCGACCGGCCCGGCCGGCGAGACGGGCCGGTTCTCCTTCGGCCCGCTCCCGTGGTGCTCCATCGAGGCGATCAGGTCGAGGACGGTGGACACCTGCCCGGCGCGCATGATCCGCACCACGTGCCCGCCGCAGTTCATGCAGGTCGGGTTGGAGAGCGGTGAGGGCACCCGCTCGCCGTCCGCCTTGTACACGACGAACGCCTCACCGCGCGCGTCCGTGTGGTGCTCGATGTCGTAGGACTGCTCCCAGCCGTACCCGCACCGCATGCAGGCGAAGGCGTACGCCTCGTGCGCGACGGGCGTTCCGGTGCCGGTGGTCTCGCTCATGCCAGCTCCTCTCCACTGGATCCAGTGGACGCCTTTTCGGGCCGGAGCGCATCAGTACGGAAGGAAGCATGGAGCGCTTTTGGGCGTTCCCTTGCCAAGCGCCCGGTCATCGGCTCGCGGCGCCGGATTCGGCTTTGCCTTAAAGGTTATCCCTTTACCGATTCCAGGGCCTTTCCGGAGTTTCCCCGGACCTTTCCGGCCCGCCTCCCCCGGCCTTTCCCGGACCCTTCCGCGCCCACTCCCCTCCGGGGCTCAGGTCGCGTTCTTCGCGGCGACCACCGCGTCGAAGACCTGCCGCTTGGGGAGGCCCGCCTCGGCGGCCACCGCCGCGATGGCCTCCTTGCGGCGCTCGCCGGCCTCCTCGCGCACCTGGACCCGGCGGACCAGTTCGGCCGCGTCCAGCTCCTCCGGGCCGGTCTCCGGGGCGCCCTCGACGACGACCGTGATCTCGCCGCGTACCCCTTCCTTCGCCCAGGCGGCCAGCTCGCCCAGCGGGCCCCGCTTGACCTCCTCGTACGTCTTCGTCAGCTCGCGGCAGACGGCGGCGCGCCGGTCGGCGCCGAAGACCTCCGCCATCGCGTCGAGGGTGTCGTCGAGCCGGTGCGGGGCCTCGAAGTAGACGAGGGTGCGGCGCTCGGCCGCGACCTCCCGCAGCCGGCCGAGCCGTTCGCCCGCCTTCCGCGGCAGGAAGCCCTCGAAGCAGAACCGGTCCACCGGCAGCCCGGACAGCGCCAGCGCGGTGAGCACGGCGGACGGGCCGGGGACGGCCGTCACCTTGATGTCCGCCTCGACGGCGGCGGCGACCAGCCGGTAGCCGGGGTCGGAGACGGACGGCATGCCCGCGTCGGTGACGAGCAGCACCCGCGCGCCGCCGGCCAGCGCCTCGACCAGCTCGGGCGTCCGGGCGGACTCGTTCCCCTCGAAGTAGGAGACGACCCGTCCCGTGGTGTGCACGCCCAGCGCCCGGGTCAGCCCGCGCAGCCGCCGGGTGTCCTCGGCCGCCACGATGTCCGCGCCCTCCAGCTCGGCGACGAGCCGGGGCGGGGCGTCCGCGATGTCGCCGATGGGGGTGCCTGCGAGTACCAGCGTTCCTGTCACCCGCCCATCCTCCCAGGCGCCGCGCCCGCGGCGGCGCCCCGTACCGCCCGGACAGGCGACGCGCACAGGCGCAGTCCCTACGATGGCGCGGTGACCCGTACCGCACCCGAGGCCCTGGAGGGCCAGCACTCCATGGCGAAGACCGTGGCCGAGCCCTCGTCGTGGCAGCTGCGGCTGCGGCGCTTCGGCTACCGCCCGCCCGCCGCCGGCACGCTCTCCCTCGGCGCCCGGGACCGGCTCGACCCGCCGTACACCCGGCCCTCGCCGCGGGTCACGTCGCTCCTCGGGCTCGGCCCGGCCGCCGCCGACCGGCTGTGGCGGCTGGCCGCGTGGGGCGGCCCGCTGCTGGTCGCGGCGGTCGCCGGGGTGCTCCGGTTCTGGAACCTGGGCCATCCGCACCGGGTGATATTCGACGAGACGTACTACGCCAAGGACGCGTGGGCCCTGATCAACCAGGGGTACGAGGGGGCCTGGCCCAAGGACATCGACAAGGTGATCCTGAGGGAACCCGGCTCCGTCGTCATCCCGACCGATCCCGGGTACGTCGTCCACCCGCCGATGGGCAAGTGGGTCATCGGCGTCGGCGAGAAGATCTTCGGCTTCGAACCGTTCGGCTGGCGGTTCATGGT
Source organism: Microtetraspora glauca (assembly GCA_000721275.1). Taxonomy (GTDB): domain Bacteria; phylum Actinomycetota; class Actinomycetes; order Streptomycetales; family Streptomycetaceae; genus Streptomyces. Next base: position 69,434 of record JOFO01000012.1, read on the forward strand.
CGCGCTCCTCGGCACGCTCTCCGTCCTCATGCTGTGCCGGATCGGCCGCCGCCTCTTCCGCTCCACCTTCCTCGGCTGCCTCGCCGGACTGCTGCTCGCCGTCGACGGCCTGCACTTCGTGATGAGCCGCACCGCGCTGCTCGACCAGGTGCTGATGTTCTTCGTGCTGGCCGCCTTCGGCTGCCTGGTCGTCGACCGCGACCGGGCGCGGAAACGGCTCGCCGCCGCGCTGCCGGAGGACGACGAGGGCGTGCTCCGGCCCGACGCGGAGATCGCCGAGACCCTGCGGCTCGGCTGGCGCCCGTGGCGGATCACGGCCGGCGTGATGCTGGGCCTGGCCGCGTCGACCAAGTGGAACGGTCTGATCTTCCTCGCCGCGTTCGGCCTGATGACCGTGCTGTGGGACGTCGGCGCCCGGCGCACGGCGGGCGCGGTCCGCCCGTACCTCGCGGTGCTCAAGAAGGACGTGCTGCCCGCGTTCGTGTCCACGGTGCCGGTCGCGCTCGCCGCCTACCTGGTCACCTGGTCCGGCTGGATCGCCTCCGACAAGGGCTACTTCCGGGACTGGGCCGCCAAGCAGGACGCCCTGCCGAACGGCGGCGGCACCTGGTCCTGGATGCCGCAGTGGTGGCGCAGCCTGTGGCACTACGAGACCGAGGTCTGGGACTTCCACGTCAAGCTGACCTCGCCCCACACGTACGAGTCCAACCCCTGGTCGTGGCTGGTCAACGGCCGCCCCGTGTCGTACTTCTACGAGTCCCCCGCCCCCGGCACCGCCGGCTGCCCGGCCGGCACGACGGAGAAGTGCGCCCAGGAGATCCTCGCCCTCGGCACCCCCCTGCTGTGGTGGGCCGGCTGCTTCGCCCTGCTGTACGCCCTCTGGCGCTGGATCTTCCGCCGCGACTGGCGGGCGGGCGCGATCCTCTGCGCCTTCGCCGCGGGCTGGCTGCCCTGGCTGCGCTACCAGGAACGCACCATCTTCTTCTTCTACGCCGTCGTCTTCGTCCCCTACCTGTGCCTCGCGGTGGCGATGATGATCGGCGCGATCGTCGGCCCGAAGGGCTCCACGGAACGCCGCCGCACCTTCGGCGCGGTGGCCGCGGGCTGCCTGGTCCTCCTCATCGTCTGGAACTTCATCTACTTCTGGCCGATCTACACGGCGACGCCGATCCCGATGGACCAGTGGCGGTCGCGGATGTGGCTGGACACCTGGATCTAGCCGCGCGGACGTGACGGCTGCGGGGAAGCTGCTCGACAGTTGTCAGTGGCGGCTGCTTGACTCGACGGTCCACACGGGGAGGGAACGCAGTCATGCGCAGTGGAGTGAAAGTCGGTGTCGTCGGGGGCGTGTTCGCGGTCGTCGCGGGCGGGGTCGCGTACGGGGGGTACAACCTCTGGAACGGGATCACGGGAGGCTCCCAGGACATCGGTACGCGGGCGGCGCCGCGGACCGGGCCGCTGACGGGGGAGGAAGTGACCGCGACCGCGCGGGACTTCTTCGCCGCCTGGGCCGGCGGTGAGGCCGAACGGGCCGGGCAGCTGACGAACGATCCGGTGACGGCGGGGCCCGCGCTCGCCGCGTACCGGGAGGGGGCCGGCGTCTCGGAGGCGGAGATCACGGCGGGGACGCCGACGGGGGCGGTCGTGCCGTTCACGGTGAAGGCGACCGTGACGTACGAGGGGGTGTCGAAGCCGTGGACGTACCAGTCGAAGCTGACCGTCGTGCGCGGCGAGTCCACCGGCCGGCCGCTGGTGCGCTGGACGCCGGCCGTGCTGCACCCGAAGCTGACGGCCGGCGCGACGCTGCGGACCGGCGAGGCGAAGACGCCGCAGGTGAAGGCCGTCGACCACCGGGGCGTCGCGCTGCCGCCGGAGAAGTACCCGTCGCTGGTGCCGGTCCTGGACGCGCTGCGGCAGCGGTACGGGGCGAAGGCGGGCGGCGAGGCGGGGGTCGAGACATGGATCGAGACCGCCGACGGCACGCCCGGCAGCACGCTCCTGGTGCTGTCGGCGGGCAAGCCCGGTGAGCTGCGGACGACGATCGACGCGGGCGTGCAGGCGGCGGCGGAGAAGGCCGTGAAGGACTTCCCGAAGGCGGCCGTGGCGGCGGTCGAGCCGTCGACCGGGGCGATACGGGCGGTCGCCAACAACCCGGCGTCCGGCTTCAACACCGCCTTCCAGGGGCAGCAGGCGCCCGGCTCCACGATGAAGATCGTGTCGGCGGCGATGATGATGCGGCACGGGGTCGCCGGGCCGGACGACGCGGTGGAGTGCCCGCCGACCGTGGAGTGGGACGGGTACACCTTCCAGAACCTGGACCGCTTCTCGACCCGCGGCGACCTGACCAACGCGTTCGCCCGGTCCTGCAACACCGCCTTCATCAAGGCGATCACCCCGCTGAAGCTCAAGGGGATCCACAACACCGCGCTCGGCGACACCGCCCGGGACTGGTTCGGGCTCGGCGAGGTGTGGTCGGTCGGCGTGACGACCAGCGACGGGTCCGTGCCCGAGTCCAGCGGCACCGAGACCGCGGCCTCGTACATCGGCCAGGGCAGGATCACGATGAACGCGCTCAACATGGCGTCGGTCTCCGCGACCGTGAAGAACGGCGGTTTCCGCCAGCCGTACCTGGTGCCGCGGGACGTGGACGGACGGGAGTTCGCCGAGGCCGAGCCGCTGCCGGGCGAGGTCGCGCGCGGCCTGCGGACGATGATGAACGCGGCGGCCACCGCGCCGCAGGGCACGGCGCGGGAGGCGATGGCCGGGGTGCCGTCGCCGAAGGGCGCGAAGACCGGCTCGGCGGAGGTCGGCGACCAGGCCGACTCCAACAGCTGGTTCACCGGCTACTCCGGCGACCTCGCCGCGGCGGCCGTCGTCCAGTCCGGCGGCCACGGCGGCGACGCGGCGGGCCCGGTGGTGGCGCGGGTGCTGAAGGCGGGCTGAGCCCGGCCGGGTCCCGGCGGGTCCCGGCGGGGTCCCGGCGGGGGGGGAGCCGCGGCGGAAAGCGGGTCGCGTGCCCCGTACACGTACCGCTACCGTGTGCGGGCATGACGACCGACGCCTCCGCCGCCCACCCCCAGTTCGCCGCCGCCCTCGCCGAGTCGGGCCTCGACGTCGAGGTCCGCCGCTTCCCCGACGAGACCCGGACCGCCCAGCAGGCCGCCGACGCGATCGGCTGCGCGGTCTCGGAGATCGTGAAGTCCCTGATCTTCGCCGCCGACGGCGTCCCGGTGCTCGTCCTCATGGACGGGGCGTCGCGGGTGGACGTCGAGCGGGTGCGGGAGGCGCTGGGCGCCGGGGAGGTGACGCGGGCGGACGCGCGGGTGGTCCGGGAGACGACCGGGTACGCGATCGGGGGCGTCCCGCCGTTCGGGCACCGCACCCGGACCCGCGTCCTCGCCGACGAGGGCCTGCTCGACCACGACCTGGTGTGGGCGGCGGCCGGCACCCCGCACTCCGTCTTCGCCCTGCCCCCGAAGGAACTGATCGCCCACGCGGGCGCGACCCTCGCGGACGTGCGCGAGCGCACGGCGTGACGCCGCTGGTCGCGGCGGTGGTGCTGGTGGCCGCGGTCGCGCACGCGTCGTGGAACGCGCTGGCCCACCACATCCGCGACCAGCTGCTCTCCTTCACCCTGATCGCCGGCGGCGGGGCGCTGATCGGCCTGGCCCTGATCCCTTTCGCGCCGGTCCCGGCGGCGGGGGCGTGGCCGTACCTGATCGCCTCGGCGGCCCTGCACGTCGCGTACTACGCGCTGCTGATGAAGTCGTTCACGCTGGGCGACTTCGGGCAGATGTACCCGATCGCCCGCGGTACGGCCCCGCTGGTCGTCACGCTCCTCGCGGCCGTCCTCGTGCACGAGGTCCCGGACGGCCGGCAGCTCCTCGGCGTGGCGGTGGCCTGCGCGGGCCTGACGGGCCTGGCGCTGTGGGGCGTACGCGGCTCGGGCGGCGCGCAGCGGCCGGCGCTGCTCGCGGCGCTCGCCACCGGCCTGTCGATCGCCCTGTACACGGTCGTCGACGGCCTCGGCGTCCGCGCCTCCGGCACCACCCTCGGCTACATCGCCTGGCTGATGGCCCTGGAGGGCCTGGTCATCCCCGCGTACGCCCTGGCGGTCCGCCGCCGCGCCCTCCTCCCCGCGCTCCGCCCGCACGCCGCCCGCGGCCTCCTCGGCGCGGCCCTCTCGGTCGCCGCCTACGCCCTCGTCCTCTGGGCCCAGACCCAGGCGCCCCTGGCCCCGATAGCCGCCCTCCGCGAATCGTCCCTCCTCGTGGGCGCCGCCATCGGCGCCGTCCTCTTCAAGGAACGCTTCGGCACCCCGAGAATCGCCGCGGCGGGCCTGATGACGCTGGGCATCGCCCTGATGCTGACGAGCGGGTGACGCGGGCTCAGGCGCCGTCCAGGATCTCCCGGAAGTGGCGGTTCACGCCGAGGAGGCCGCCGTCGACGCGGAGGGTGGTGGCGGTGATCCAGGCGGCGTCCGGGGAGGCGAGGAAGGCGACGGCGGCGGCGATGTCGTCGGGGGTGCCGACGCGGCGCAGGGGGTAGGCGCGGGCGCCGAGGGCGGTGAGGGCGCGGTCGCGGCCGGACCAGGCGGGGGTGGCGACGGTGCCGGGGTTGATCTGGTTGACGCGGACGCCGTGGGGGGCCGCCTCGCCGGCGAGGGTGCGGGTGAAGGAGCCGAGGGCGGCCTTCGCGGCGCTGTAGGCGTGGTCGCCGAAGTCGGCCTCGGCGTTGACCGAGCCGATGGTGACGATCGCGCCCGCCGTGGCCGTGAGGTGCGGGAGGGCGGCGCGGGAGCAGTGGACGGCGCCGAGGAGGGTGCCGTCGAGCTGGCGGCGCCAGTTCTCGTCGGGGTCGTCCACGAAGGGGACGAAGGCGTTGTTGACGAGGACGTGGAGGGCGGGGAGGTCCGCGAACAGGGCGTCGATCGCGGTGCGGTCGGTGATGTCGAGGCGGTGCGGCATGGCGTGCGGGAGGCTTGCGGCCACCGTGCGGGCCGCCTCCTCGTCGATGTCCGTGACGAGGACGTGCGCGCCCTCCGCCGCCAGGCGGCGGGCCGTCGCCGCGCCGATGCCGCTGCCGGCGCCGGTGACCAGGGCCGTCTTTCCCGCGAAGCGTGCCGTGAGATCCATGTCCCGATCTCAGCACCGGGACCGGAGCCGGGGCCAGACCCCGTGCGGTGCGGAAATCGGTGGGCGGCGGCGGGTTCCGCGCCTACCGTCGGGCGCATGGACATCGTCTTTCGGAAGCTGCCGGACGACCGGCACGAGATCCTGGTCCGTGCCCGGAAAGGGCCGGACGTCCGGCTGCCCGCCCGGCCCGTCGGGCCGAGCCTGCCGCACGACCTGGTGCACGCCGTCGTGGAGACCGCCCTCGGCATCGGGGACGGGTTCTGGGGGGCGACGGCGCGCGGGGCCACGTTCGAGGGTTTCGAGCCGGTCGTGCCGGGGAGGCACCGCCGGTCGGGGCTGAAGGTGCTGCGCCGGGGCGGTGACGCCGTGCTGGCGGCCGAGCTGTCGGTGAACTGGGCGTACCGGGCGTGGCGCGGGCTTCCCGTGGAGGGCCGGGGCGTCGGCCCGGCGCTGCTGGACGCGGAGGCGCTGGCGCGGACGGGCCCGCGGCTGGACGCGGCCGCCGCCCGCTGGGCCGCCGTGCCGGTGGGCGGGGAGCTGGTGTGGCGCTGGGGGGCGGACCGCTAGAGGACGGACTTGACGGCGCGGAGCAGGGCCTGGGCGCGGGGGTCGGAGGTGACCGTCTTGCGCATGCCGTTGGTGACGTAGCCGAAGGCCGTACCGGACTCGGGGTCGGCGAAGGCGAGGGAGCCGCCGCGGCCGGGGTGGCCGAAGGAGGTCGGGCTGAGGAGCGGGGAGGCGGGGCCGTGCAGCATGTGGCCGAGGCCGAAGCGGGTGCCGACGAGGAGGACGCGGTCGGTGCCGGCCGACTCCTCGGTGCGGGCCAGGGCGAGGGTCGCGGGGGCGAAGAGGCGGGGGCCGCCGTCGGCGAGGGGGCCGAGGGTGGCGGCGTAGAAGCGGGAGAGGGCGCGGGCGGTGGCGACGCCCGCGGAGCCGGGGAGTTCGGCGGCCCGGTAGGCGGGGTCGTTCTCGTCGGGCTTGGGGGTGATGACCTCGAAGGCGCGGCGGGTGAGGGAGGCCGGATCCTGCCACGCCTCGGTGACGGTGCGCTTGGGCCGGAGGCGGAGCGCGCCGGTGTCCTCGGGGGCGTCGACGGGCCCGAGGCGGCCCACCCGGTGCTGCTCGGCGGGCGGGAGGCCGATCCACAGGTCGAGGCCGAGCGGGGCGGCGATCTCCTCGGCGACCCAGCGGCCGATGGAGCGGCCGGTGACGCGGTGGACGAGGCCGGAGAGGAGCCAGCTGAAGGTGTGGGCGTGGTAGCCGTGGGCGGTGCCGGGGTCCCAGGCGGGGGCCTGCGCGGCGACGGCGGCGGTGGCCGTCTCCAGGTCGGTGGCCTCGGCGAGGGTGAGCGGGCGGTCGAGGACGGGCACGCCGGCCTGGTGGGCGAGGAGCTGCCGTACCGTCACGCGGTCCTTGCCGGCCGCCTTGAACTCGGGCCAGTACGTGGCCACCGGGGCGTCCAGGTCGATCCGGCCGCGCTGGTGGAGGAGGAGCGGGACGGCGGCGGCGACGCCCTTGGTGGCCGAGCGGACGACCTGGGCGGTGTCCTCGGTCCACGGCTCGGTGCCGTCGGCGTCCTTCGTGCCGGCCCACAGGTCGACGACCTTGGTGCCGTCGCGGTGGACGGCGACCGCCGCGCCCCGCTCGCCGCGCTGCTCGAAGTTGCGCAGGAACGCGTCCCGCACCGGCTCCCAGCCCGGTGCCACCGTGCCCTGGACGTCCACCTGACCCACTCATCCTTTCGTACGAACGGGACCCATGGTCTCAGGCGACGGAACCCGGGACGAAACCGAAGGGCAGTTCGAGGCGGTGGCGGGCCATGAGCTCCTCGTCGGCGAGGAGGTCGCGGGTCGGCCCATCGGCGGCGATCACGCCCTCGCTGAGGATCAGCGAGCGCGGGCAGAGCTCCAGGGCGTACGGCAGGTCGTGGGTGATCATGAGGACGGTGACGTCCAGGGAGCGCAGCACGTCGGCGAGCTCGCGGCGGGAGGCCGGGTCCAGGTTGGAGGACGGCTCGTCGAGGACGAGGATCTCGGGCTCGGTGGCGAGGACGGTCGCGACGGCGACCCGGCGCCGCTGCCCGAAGGAGAGGTGGTGCGGGGGCCGGTCGGCGTACGCGGCCATGCCGACCCGGGCGAGGGCGCGCTCCACGACCGCGTCCAGCTCGGCGCCGCGCAGCCCGGCGGTGGCGGGGCCGAAGGCGACGTCCTCGCGGACGGTGGGCATGAAGAGCTGGTCGTCGGGGTCCTGGAAGACGATGCCGACCTTCCGCCGGATCTCCGCCATGTGCCGTTTGCCGACGGGCAGTCCGGCGACGGTGACGGTGCCCGCGCCGGCGGCGAGGATGCCGTTGAGGTGGAGGACGAGGGTGGTCTTCCCGGCGCCGTTGGGGCCGAGGAGGGCGACCCGCTCGCCGTGCCCGATCGTCAGGTTCACGCCGAAGAGCGCCTGGTGGCCGTCGGGGTAGGCGTAGGCGAGGCCGGAGACGTCCAGCGAGGGCGGGGGTGGGGCGTCCGGCGTGGGCGCGGCCGGGGTGCCCGGCGGGGGCGCGGTCGTGTCGTCCGGCGGGGGCGTGGTCACAGGGTCCGTCCGAGGAGGCAGATCGGGAGGGCGGCGAGCGGCAGGGCGAGCGCGGTCGCCCACTGGGCGCGGGTCGTCGGGGTGTCGTCGAGGAGCGGCAGCGTGCCGGTGTAGCCGCGGCTGACCATGGCGAGGTGGACGCGTTCGCCGCGCTCGTACGAGCGGATGAAGAGGGCGCCGGCGGACTTGGCGAGGACGCCCCAGTGGCGTACGCCGGACGCCTCGAAGCCGCGGGAGCGGCGGGCGACGGACATCCGGCGCATCTCGTCGGTGATGACGTCGCCGTACCGGATCATGAACGCGGCGATCTGGACGAGCGGCGACGGCAGGCGGAGCCGCTGGAGGCCGAGGATCAGGGCGCGGAGCTCGGTGGTGGCGGCGAGGAGCACGGAGGCGGTGACGCCGAGGGTGCCCTTGGCGAGGACGTTCCAGGCGCCCCAGAGGCCGGGGACGCTGAGGTCCACGCCGAGGACGGTCGTCCGCTCGCCGGGGACGACGAACGGCATGAGCACGGCGAAGGCGACGAACGGGACCTCGATGGCGAGCCGCCGCAGCAGGAAGCCGGCGGGTACGCGCGCGCGTGCGGCGACGGCGGCGAGCAGGGCCGCGTAGAGGGCGAAGGCCCAGACGGCCTCGCGCGGGGTGCCGACGACGACGAGGACGAAGCCGAGGACGGCGACGAGTTTGGTGTGCGCGGGCAGGGCGTGGACCGGCGAGTCCCCCCGCCGGTACAGCCGGTGCGCGTGCCCCGCTCCCATCCGTCAGACCTGGGCGCCGGTCCCGGCGGCGCGCCGGCGGCGGCGGCGGACGGTCCAGAAGACGCCGGTGCCGGCGGCGAGGGTGAGGCCGACGCCGATCACGCCGGCGAGGCCGCCGGAGAGGCGGGCGGAGTCGACGCCCTGGACGCCGTAGTCGGCGAGCGGGGAGCCGGCGGCGGCGTGTTCCTGGACCTTGGCGTCGATGCCCTGGTCGGCGGCGACCTTCTCCAGGCCGTCGGGGCTGGCGGAGGCGTAGAACGAGACGACGCCGGCGAGGACGAGGGCGGTGGCGGCGCCGGCGAGCCACACCTTCCGGGGGCTCCCGGTGGGCGCCTCGGCGGCGGCCGGGACCGGCGCGGCGTCGACGAGTTCGCCGTCGACGCGCAGCTTGAGCGGCGCGGTGAGGCCGCGGGCGCCGTGCACGAGGTCGGGGCGGACGGCGAGGACCGCGCCGACGGTGAGGGCGGTGATGACGGCCTCGCCGACGCCGATGAGGACGTGGACGCCCAGCATGGCGGTGAGGACCTTGCCGATCGGCACGTCGGTGGTGCCGCCGACCGCGTAGAGCAGGGTGAAGGCGGCGGCCGAGGCCGGTACGGAGACGAGCGCGGCGACGAAGGTGGCGGCGGTGACGCCGCCGCGGCTGCGGGGCAGCACGAGCCGCAGGCCTCGGAAGAGGAGGTGGGCGGTGACGACGGTGACGACGCCCATGACGGTGATGTTGACGCCGAGCGCGGTGAGGCCGCCGTCGGCGAAGAGGACGGCCTGCATGATCAGCACGACGGCGATGCACAGGACGCCGGTCCAGGGGCCGACGAGGATCGCGGCGAGCGCTCCGCCGAGGAGGTGGCCGCTGGTCCCGGCGGCGACCGGGAAGTTGAGCATCTGGACGGCGAAGACGAAGGCGGCGACGAGGCCGGCCAGCGGCGCCACCCGCTCCCCCGCGGGGTCGCCGGCCGGGACGGCGGTGCCGCCGAGCTCCCGGCGCGCGCCGCGCAGGCTCAGGGCGACGGCGCCGGCGGCGACGACACCGGCGGCGGCCGACACGGGGGCGTTGATGAATCCGTCGGGTACATGCACGTCCCGAATGATGAGCGCTCCTGCAAACGACTTGCAAGAGCGTCCAGATCACAAAACGGGATGCGCGCTCCGGCCGCCGGAGGGGAGGGCGACAGGTGAGTCCGCCCCGGGACCGGGAAGACGCGGTGTGAGTACGGCCACGGATCGGTCACGTCGGGAGTGACCATGCGATCCCTTGGGAAGAATGCGACATTGAGTGACAAATCGCAGCTCTAGGTGAGGAGAACGTGATGGCCGCCGTCGAGGACCATGCCCGCGCCCGCCTGATCGGCGACGCGCCGGTCTCCCGGGCCGTGCCGGTCTCCCTCCGGTACGATCCCGGCTTCTCCCCCGCCACCGTCCGCTTCGTCCTCCCCGGCGGCGTCGAGTGGTCCTTCCCCCGCGCGCTGCTGGAGGACGGCATCCACGAGCCGGCCCACCGCGGCGACATCGCGGTCTGGCCGTGCGGCCGGGCGCAGACGGTGGTCGAGTTCCACGGCGCCGCGGAGGTCTCGGTCGTCCAGTTCGACAGCGTGGTGCTCTCCCGGTTCCTGGAGCACACGTACGCCGCCGGCGCGTCGTCGCTGACGACGCACTGACGGCGTACGGCCGCGTCGGCTCCCCGTCCCCACAGGTTCCGGCGCGGGCCGGGGCGCACCCCCCGCTCAGGGGCCGCCCCGGGACCGGGGGTGTCAGACCTTCGCGAGGTCCGGCTTCGCGGGGGCCGCGGTGTCGTGGGCGGCCAGGGACTCGCCCTCGACGTCCACGTTCGGCAGCGCGCGGTCGAGCCACTTCGGCAGCCACCACGCCTTGTGGCCGAGGAGCGCGAGGACGGCCGGGACGATCGCCATGCGGACGACGAAGGCGTCGAAGAGGACCGCGACGGCGAGGCCGAAGCCGATCATCTTGATCATCTGGTCGCTCATGCCGATGAAGCCGGAGAAGACCGCGATCATGATCACCGCGGCGGCGGTGACCACCCGGGCGCTGTGCCGGAAGCCGGTCACGATCGCCTCGCCGGGCCGCTCGCCGTGGACGTACGCCTCGCGCATCCGCGTCACGAGGAAGACCTCGTAGTCCATCGCGAGGCCGAAGACCACGCCGACCATGAAGATCGGCATCATCGACATGATCGGGCCGGTCTGCTCGACGCCGAACAGGCTGCCCAGCCAGCCCCACTGGAAGACCGCGACGACGGCGCCGAGGGCGGCGACCACCGACAGCAGGAAGCCGAGGGCGGCCTTGAGGGGCACGAGGACCGATCGGAAGACCACGGTCAGCAGGACGAAGGCGAGGCCGACGACGAGTGCCAGGTAGGGCACGAGGGCGTCGTTCATCTTCTCCGAGAAGTCGATGTTCATCGCGGTGGCGCCGGTGACGAGGACGTCGTCGCCGGTGGCGTCGCGGATGTCGTGGACCAGGGTCTCGGTGGCGCCGGAGGACGGGCGGTCCTTCGGGATCACCGTGATCATGGCGGCGTCGCCGGCCTTGTTGGGCGTGGCCGGGGTGACGGCGGCGATGCCGTCGAGCTTCTGGATGGTGGACACGGTCCGGTCGGCGGTGGCCTTGTCGCCGTCGACGACGACGAGCAGCGGGCCGTTGAAGCCGGGGCCGAAGCCCTCGGACAGCAGGTCGTAGGCGCGGCGCTCGGTCGCGGAGACCGGCTTCACGCCGTCGTCGGGCAGGCCCATCTCCAGCGAGGCGGCCGGGACCGCGATGGCGCCGAGGCCGAGGACGCCGGCCAGCAGGACGAAGAGCGGGCGGCGGAGGACGAACCGGGCCCAGCGGGTGCCGGCGTTCGGCTTGCCGTCCTTCGCCGCGTCGGCGAGGCCCTTGCGCTGCTTGCGGCCGATCACCTTGTCGCCGGCGAAGCCGAGCAGCGCCGGGATGAGGGTGAGGGCGATGAGGACGGCGATGACGACGGTGCCGGCGGCGGCGAAGCCCATCTTCGTCAGCATCGGGATGTTGACGACGGCGAGGCCGACGAGGGCGATGACGACGGTGAGCCCGGCGAAGACGACGGCCGAGCCGGCGGTGCCGGTGGCACGGCCCGCGGCCTCCTCCTTGTCCCGGCCGTCGGCCAGTTCGGAGCGGTAGCGGGAGACGATGAAGAGGGCGTAGTCGATGCCGACGGCGAGGCCGATCATCATCGCCAGGGTGGAGGTGGTGGTGCCGAGGTCGAGGACGTTGGCGAGCGCGGTGATCGCGCTGACGCCGATGCCGACGCCGATGATCGCGGTGAGCAGCGGCAGTCCGGCCGCGACGAGCGAGCCGAAGGTGATCACCAGGACGAAGCCGGCGATGACGACGCCGATGATCTCGCCGGTGCCGGTCTCGGGCATGGTCTGGAGGGCGTCGCCGCCGACCTCGACGGTGAGGCCCTTGCCCTGGGCGGCGTGGCCGGCCTGTTCGAGGGCTTCGCGGGTCTCGTCGGTCAGCTCCATCGCGTTGACCTTGTAGGCGACGGAGACGTAGGCGGTGGAGCCGTCCCGGGAGACGGCCTGGGCCGTGTACGGGTCGGTGACCGAGACGATCTGGTCGGAGCCGGACTTCAGCGCGGCGACGGTCTCCTCGACGACGGCCTTGGGCGCCGCGTCCGTCATCTTGCCGCCGTCGGGGGCCTTGAAGACGACCCGGGCGGTGGCGCCGTCGGCTCCGGCACCCGGGAAGCGCTCTTCGAGCAGGTCGAAGGCGCGCTGGGCCTCGGTGCCGGGGATGGAGAAGGAGCTGGAGGTCGCGGCGGGCGCGGTGGCGGCGCCGACTCCGGCGATCGCCAGGAGCGCCACCCAGAGGAGGGCGACGAGCCGTCGGCGCCGGAAGGCGGTGCGGCCCAGTTTGTACAGGAAGGTGGCCACGGGTGCGTACTCCCATTGTGGGGCGGGACAGGGCATGGGGAGCCGGCCCGACGGCGTGAGCGGTGCGCAGTCAGGTGGAGCAGGGGTGGTGCGGGGCGGTGCGGGGTGGTCAGACGCCGAGTGAGGGGAGCACGACGGCGTCGACGTATCGGACGAGGAACGCGTGGTCGACCGGCTGGTCGTCGATCAGCGGGCGGGCGACGAGCGCTCCGATGAGCATGTGCGGGACGAAGTCGAGGGCCGGGTTGTCCGGCGGGACCTCGCCCCTGCGGACCGCGCGCCGGAGGATCTCGGCGAAACCGTTGAGCTCGGGTTCGATGAGCAGCTCGCGCAGCGCCTGGTGCAGGTCCGGGTGGGTGTGGACGGCATGGGCGAGACCCCGCATCAGCGCGGTGTCCCGCTCCATCTGGCAGTCGTCGGCGAGGTCCAGGAGCGCCTGGAAGTCGCCGCGCAGGGAGCCGGTGTCGATCTGGTCGAAACCGGACGGCTTGTTGTGGCGCAGGGCCGTGGCGACCAGCTCGGGCTTGCTCCCCCACTGGCGGTAGAGGGTGGCCTTGCTGGAGTGGGTGCGGGCGGCGACGGCGTCCATGGTGAGGGCGTCGTAGCCGACCTCGCGGAGGAGGTCGAGCACGGCCGCGTAGAGCTCGGTCTCCCGCTCGGGAGTGAGTCTGCTGCGGGCCATGTCGGGACCTCCGGTCGGGGGACGAGGCAGAGCGAACGAAACGGTTTCGTACTCTGCGTACGGTACGAAGGTACCCCCGACCGTCAGCGAAACGAAACCGTTTCGTACGTGTTCTGGGCCACACCCCGCCACCCCACCCCGCCACCTTCCGTACGCCCGTACGAGTTGCCGCGCCCCCTCCGCGCGGAAAGCATGAACAGGTGAGTGACGACGTGGCCTACCTCCGCTTCCCGCACCTCCACGACGACCTGCTGTGCTTCACGGCCGAGGACGACCTGTGGGTCGCCCCGCTCGTCCCCGACGGGCAGACCCCCGGCCGCGCCTGGCGGCTCACCGTCGACCGCACCCGGGCCGGGCACCCCCGCTTCTCGCCGGACGGGCGGCACATCGCGTACACGAACTGGCGCAGCCTCGACCCCGAGATCCACCTCGTGCCGGTCGACGGCGGCCACGCCCGCCAGCTCTCCTACTGGGGCTCCACCGACACCCGGGTCTGCGGCTGGTCCCCCGACGGGGACATCCTCGCCGTCTCCTCGCAGGGCCAGCCCTTCTCGTACTTCTCCTGGGCCTACACCGTCGGCACCGACGGCTCGCCCGGCCGCCGGATGCCGTGGGGCCCGGTCTCCGACATCGCCGTCCGGGACGTCGACGGCGAGCGCCGCACCCTGCTCCTCACCGGCACCCCGCCGCACGAGCCCGCCGCCTGGAAGCGGTACCGGGGCGGCGCCACCGGCCGGCTCTGGCTGCACGGCGAACGGCTCCTCGCCGACCTCGGCGGCCACCTCGCCGACCCGATGTTCGTCACCGCCCCGCCCGGCGAGGACGGCTGCCGGATCGCCTTCCTCTCCGACCACGAGGGCATCGGCAACCTCTATTCCTGCCGCCCCGACGGCACCGGCCTGCGCCGGCACACCGACCACGCCGACTTCTACGCCCGGCACGCCTCCTCCGACGGCCGCCGGGTCGTCTACCAGTGCGCCGGCGAGCTGTGGATCGTGGAGGACCTGTCCGCCGGCGCCTCACCGCGCCGGCTGGAGGTCCGGCTCGGCGGCCAGCGGGCCGGCCGGCGGCCCTACCAGGTGCCCGCCGCCCGGCACGTCGACGCCGTCTCCGTCGACGAGACCGGCCGGGCCAGCGCCGTCGGGGTGCGCGGCAGCCTGTACTGGCTCACCCACCGCGACGGGCCCGCCCGCGCCATCACCGACACCCCCGGCGTCCGCGTCCGGCTCCCCGAGATGCTCGGCAGCGGCGGCCAGATCGCGTACGTCACCGACGCCGAGGGCGAGGACGCCGTCGAGATCGCCTACCTGCCCCGGGCCAGCGGCGACCGGCCGCCGCGCCGGCTCGCCGCCGGAGAACTGGGCCGCGTCGAGGAACTGGTCGCCGACCCCGACGGCGAACGCCTCGCCCTCGCCACCCACGACGGCCGGCTGCTCCTCATCGACGCCACCGAGGACTCCAACGGAGAGGTCACCGAGCTGATCCGGTCCGTCAACGGCCCGGTCCGCGACCTCGCCTTCTCCCCCGACGGCGCCTGGCTCACCTGGTCCCACCCCGGCATCGGCCGCTCCCTGCGCTCCATCAAGCTCGTCCGCATCGCGGGCCCCGGCCCGCGCACGGTCATCGACGTCACCAACGGGCGCTTCGAGGACGAGAACCCCGTCTTCACCAGCGACGGCCGCTACCTCGCCTTCCTCTCCTGGCGCGGCTTCGACCCGGTGTACGACGTCCACACCGGCGACCTGTCGTTCCCGCTCGGCTGCCGCCCCTACCTGGTGCCGCTCTCCTCCGCGACCCCGTCCCCCTTCGCGCTGCTCCCCGACGGGCGCCCCGCCGCCGGCGGCCTCGACCCCGCCGACGACGGCGCCGACAGCGGCGACGGCACCGTCACCGTGGAGACCGAGGGACTGCCCGACCGGGTCACCCCCTTCCCGGTCGCCGCCTCCAAGTACTCGGCGCTCGCCCCGGTCTCCGGCGGCGGCCTCGTCTGGCTGCGCTGGCCCATCTCCGGCGCCCTCGGCGAGACCTTCGCCAACCCCGCCGACACCTCCGGCCGCCCCACCCTGGAGCACTTCTCCGTCACCAAGGCCCGCCGCACCGAACTCGCCCGCGACCTCGACTGGTTCGCGGTCAGCGGCGACGGCACCCGGCTCGTCGTCTCCGACGAGGGCGAACTGCGCGCCGTCCCCGCCACCGAACCCGGCGACAACGACTCCACCGTCTACCTCGACCTGCGCCGCATCCTCCACGAGGTCGACCCCGGCGCCGAATGGCGCCAGTCCTACGACGAGGCCGGGCGGATCGTCCGCGCCTACTTCTGGGAACCCGGCATGGGCGGCGTCGACTGGGACGCGATCCTCGCCCAGTACCGGCCGCTCCTCGAACGGGTCGCCTCCCCCGACGAGTTCGCCGACCTGCTCCGCGAGGTCATGGGCGAACTGGGCACCTCCCACGCCTACGTCACCCCCGCCCGGCGCAACGAGGGCCCCGCCCACTACCAGCGGCCCCAGGGCCTCCTCGGCGCCAACTTCGTGTGCCGCGACGGCAGCTGGGTCGTCAAGCGGATCCTGCCGGGCGAGTCCTCCGACTCCAAGGCCCGCTCCCCGCTCGCCGGTACGGGCATCCGCGAGGGCGCCGCCCTCACCCACGTCGACGGCCGGCCCGTCGACCCCCTCACCGGCCCCTACCCGCTGCTCGCCGGCACCGGCGGCACCACCGTCGAGCTCACCTTCACCCCGGCCGGCGGCGAGGGCCGCTCCCGCCGGGTCGCCGTCGTCCCGCTGATCGACGAACGCCCGCTGCGCTACCAGGACTGGGTCGCCAAACGGCGGGCCGTGGTCCGCGAGGTCAGCGGCGGACGCTGCGGCTACCTCCACATCCCCGACATGGGCGGCTCCGGCTGGGCCCAGTTCAACCGCGACCTGCGGATGGAGGTCTCCCGGCCCGCCCTCATCGTCGACGTGCGCGGCAACGCCGGCGGCCACATCAGCGAACTCGTCGTGGAGACCCTCACCCGCAAGATCATCGGCTGGGACCTCACCCGCAACGCGCAGCCCGTCAGCTACGCCTCCAACGCCCCGCGCGGCCCCGTCGTCGCCCTCGCCGACGAGGCCACCTCGTCCGACGGCGACATGATCACCGCCGCGTTCAAACTGCTCGGCCTCGGCCCGGTCGTCGGGCAGCGCACCTGGGGCGGGGTCGTCGGCATGACCGGCCGGCACCGGCTCGGCGACGGCACCCAGATCACCGTCCCCATGAACGCGGCCTGGTTCGCCCCCTGGGGCTGGTCCGTGGAGAACCACGGCGTCGAACCCGACCTCGCCGTGCTGCGCACCCCCCTCGACTGGGCCGAGGGGCGGCACGCCCAGCTCGACGACGCCGTCCACAAGGCGCTCGCCCTGCTGGAGTCGGAGCCGCCGGCGAACCCGCCCGGCTACGAGTCCGTGCCGGACCGCTCCCGCCCGAAGCTGCCGCCGAGGTCCAGCTCGTAGGCGATCGCGGTCTCCCCGGTCTTTAGCGTCTCGCGGCCGACCGCGCCGAACCCGACCCGGGCGAGCACCGCCCGGGACGCGGTGTTGTCCGGCGACGCCTTCGCGTACAGCCGGCGCAACCCGTACTCCTCCAGGGCGAGCCGGCACACCTCCAGGACGCCCCGGGTGGCGAGGCCCCGACCGGCGGCAGACTCGGCGATCCGGTAGCCGAGTTCGGCCGCGCCGTCGGCGAGGTCGATCAGGTTGATCCGGCCGAGGATCGCGCCGTCCTCCGCGACCAGGACGTGGAAGCGGATCGTCCCCTCGTTCTCCTGCTCGTCGAGCAGGGCCCGGTGGCGGGCGTCGAAGTCGGCGAAGCACGCGTCCCCCCGGTCGGGCACGTGGGCGGCGAAGTAGGCCCGGTTCTCCCGCTCGAAGGCGAGCAGGGCGGGGGCGTGGTCGGCGCGCATGAGTTCGAGCACGAGCGGTTCGCGTGCGGGCGCTTCGAGTACGGACATGGGGACACGGTACGGAGATCCCCGCGCGACCAGCACGTGAATTGCGCCACGCCCGCGCGACACGCGCCGGGCGCGTCCGGGCATGCGCGAGGGGCGCACCCGGCGTCCCGGGTGCGCCCCTCGGTCAGGACGGCGTCAGGCGCCGCGCTCGCGCTGCGTGCGCTCGCGGGCCTCGCGCTCGGCGCGCTCCTTGGCGTCCTGCGTGCCCTCGCGGGACTGCTGGGCGCGCTGCGAAGCCTCGTCCTTGGCGTTGCCCATGGTCTTCTTCGCGCGGTCCTGGAGCTCCTGCGCCTTGTCCTGGAACTGGTCCTTGATGCCCATGAAATGTCACTCCTAGACGGGGTGTGGGGGGATCGGGGCGGTACGCCCCGGGGGCTCGACCAGCCTCGCACGGGCCCGGAAGCCGCGCATGTCGATCAGTCACCGTCCGTGACCGCAGGGGTCAGGCGCTCTCCTTCCGGGCCCGCTCGTCGGCCGCGCCGCCCGCGCCCACGAGGCCCTTGGAGACCGTCGAGAGCCGGGGCGCGAAGCGGGCGACCTCGCGCTTTCCGACGGTGGCGATCAGCCCGGGCAGGTAGCCGCGGATCGACTGCATCCCGCGCAGCCACCACTGTGCGTACACGTGGGCGGAGCGCCGTTCGATGCCCTCGACGATCCGGTCGACGGCCGGACCGAGCGGGTACGTGCGGTTGGACGGCCACGGCAGCCGCTGCCGCAGCTCCTTCATCACGTCGTCCTGGTCGGCGCCCCGCACCATGTCGGTGTCGGTCCAGGAGAGGTAGCCGACGCCGACCTTCACGCCCTTGTAGGCGACCTCGGCGCGCAGGCTGTGCGCGAACGCCTCGACGCCGGACTTGGAGGCGCAGTACGCGGTCATCATCGGGGCCGGGGTGATCGCGGCGAGCGACGCGATCTGGAGGAAGTACCCGCGGGACTCCATGAGGACCGGCAGGAAGGCGCGGCCGGTGACCGCCCCGCCGATCAGGTTCACCTCGACGACCCGCCGCCAGGCGACCGGGTCGGAGTCGACGAACGGGCCGCCGGCCGCCACGCCCGCGTTGGCGACGACGATGTCGACCTTGCCGAACCGCTCCTTCACCTCGGCCGCGACCCGGGCCATGGCCTCGTGGTCGGTGACGTCGGCCTCCCACCAGTCGGCCTCGGTGTGCAGCCGGCCGGCGACCTCCTTGAGGAGTTCGGGCTCCAGGCCGACGAGGGCGATCTTCGCGCCGCGCGCGGAGAGCTTGCGGGCGAGCAGTTCGCCGACGCCGCGGGCGCCGCCGGTGACGACCGCGACCTGTCCCTCCAGGCTGACCCTGCTCATACCCCTGCCTCCTTGCTGGTGGTCGGACGCGCACCGAGGTAGGTGAGCGTGAGTTCGCGGATCTGCGCGGTGACGGCCTCCGGGGCCTCGACGGGCGTCATGTGGCCCATGCCCGCCAGTTCGGTGAGGCCGGTGCAGTGCGGCAGTGCCTCGGCCAGGGCCCGGGAGTGCACGGGCGGGGTGAGCCGGTCGGCGGTGCCGACGAGGACGGCGGCCGGCACCCGGAGGTCCCGGACGCCCGCCTCCAGGTCGAGTCCGGCGAGCACCTGCGACCAGCCGTACCGGGACGCGCGCGGGCAGGCGTGCACGATGCGGGCGCAGGCGTCGACCCGGTCGGGCGCCGAACCGGGGCCCATCGTCGCGTACTTGAGGATCCTCTTCGAGATCCCGTTGACCGGGCCGAGCGGCGCCTTCGAGCCGAGGACGGCAGCGGTCAGCCGGGTGCGGAGCCCGCCGGGGCCGAGCGGGACCACGGTCGCCTCGGCGGTGAGCCGGGACGGGCCGGTCGAGCAGAGCAGGACGGCGGCGGCGTGCTGGACGAAGCCGGGGCGGCCGGCCGCGGCCATGATCGTCATGCCGCCCATGGAGTGGCCGGCGATCACGGCCCGCTCGCCGGGCCCGAGGGTGGCGGCGAGCACCGCCTCCAGGTCGTCGGCGAGCGCGGTGGTGGAGTAGCCGCCGGAGGCGGGGACCGGGGAGCGGCCGTGGCCGCGCTGGTCGTAGGCGATCACCCGGTGGTCGGCGGCCAGGGCCCGGATCTGCTCGGCCCAGAAGGACACGGAGCAGGTCCAGCCGTGGGCGAGGACGACGGCGGGCGCGCCCTCGGGGCCGTACGCCTCGGCGTGCAGCTCGGCGCCGTCGGCGGAGCGGACGGTGAGGGTGCGGGGTTCGGGCAGGCGGATCACTGGGCGGCCTCCTTCTTCCGCGCGGGGCGGGCGGTGGCCCGCACCGGCTCGGGGGCGCGGACGACCTCGTACTCGGAGAGGTCGACCTGGCGGGTCTCGCGGCGGAACTCGCCGGTGGTGCCGGGCCAGAGGGTGGTGTTGCGCCCGTTGGCGTCGAGGTACCAGCTGTCGCAGCCGCCGGACTTCCAGACGGTCCGCTCCATGCGGTTCTGGACCTTGCGGTTCCAGGCGTGCACGGCGGAGGGGCGGGCGGCGAGCGCGGCCCGGCCGCCGAGGACGTTCAGCTGGCGGAGGTAGTCGGCCATGTAGTTCAGCTGGGACTCGATCATGAGGATCATCGAGGAGTTCCCGAGGCCGGTGTTGGGGCCGATGATCGTCATCCAGTTGGGGAAGCCGTCGACGGTGGCGCCGCGCAGCGACTGGACGCCGTCCTTCCAGTGCTCGGCCAGCGAGCGGCCGTCGGCGCCGAAGACGAGGTCGGCGACCGGCATGTCGGTGACGTGGAAGCCGGTGCCGAAGACGATGGCGTCGACCTCGGTCTCGCTGCCGTCGGAGCCGACGACGACGTTGCCGCGGACCTCCTTGAGGCCGCCGGCGACGACGTCCACGTTGGGCTGGGCGAGGGCCGGGTAGTACGTGTTCGACAGCAGGATCCGCTTGCAGCCGATGCGGTACGAGGGCGTGAGCTTGGCCCGCAGCGCCGGGTCCTTGATCGACTTGGCGATGTTGGCCTTGGCCAGCTTCTCGACCAGGCCCAGCTCGCCCGGGTGCTTGGTGAAGGCGCCGACCTGGAGTTCGCGGATGCCCCAGAGGATGCCGCGGCGGAGGGTGGCGGTGACCGGCAGCCTGCGGTGCAGCCAGCGCTCGGGGCCGCTGATGGCCCGGTCCATGCGGGGCATGACCCACGGGGGCGTGCGCTGGAAGAGCGTCAGCTTCCCGACCTCGGGCTGGATGGCGGGCACGATCTGGATGGCGGAGGCGCCGGTGCCGATCATGGCGACGCGCTTGCCGCGGAGGTCGTAGTCGTGGTCCCAGCGGGCCGAGTGGAAGACCTTGCCGGTGAAGCCGTCGAGGCCGGGGACGTCGGGGATCTTCGGGTCGGAGAGCGGTCCGGTGGCGGAGACGACGACGTCGGCGGTGAAGGACCCGGAGCTGGTGGTGATCCGCCAGCGCAGCGTGTCGGCATCCCACTCCATCCGCTCGACCTCGTGGTTCAGCCGCAGGTGCGGCCGGAGCCCGAAGGTGTCGGTGACGTGCTCCAGGTACGCGCGGATGTGCCGCTGACCGGAGAAGGTGCGGGGCCAGTCGGGGTTGGGCGCGAAGGAGAAGGAGTAGAGGTGCGAGGGCACGTCACAGGCGCACCCGGGGTAGCTGTTGTCGCGCCAGGTGCCACCGACGGAGTCGGCCCGCTCCAGGACGACGAAGTCCGTGATCCCCTCGCGGCGCAGCCGGACGGCGGCGCCGAGCCCGCCGAACCCCGATCCGATCACCGCCACCCGAACGTGCTCGTGCTTCGCCATGCCGCCTCCCGTGCGCCCGGCCAAGATTCCGCCAGCAATCACTGGCACAGTCGGGACTGTAGAGCAGCTCCATACCGAGCGGTAGGGGTCGGGCGAGGGAAAGTTACCGGCGGTACAACATAGGCTGGCAGGCGTGGCGGAACGATCAGGAGAACAGGCGGCGCCCGCGCGGGCCCCCGAGCCCGCGCACGAGTACCGCATGGCCGAACTGGCCGAGGCGGCCGGCATCACCGTGCGCACCCTGCGGTTCTACCGCGAGCGGGGCCTCATCCCGCCGCCCCGCCGCGAGGGCCGGATCGCCTGGTACGACGAGCGGCACCTGGCCCGCCTCCGCACCATCGCCGCCCTCCTGGAACGCGGCCACACCCTCACCGGCATCGCCGACCTCACCAGCGCCTTCGAGTCCGGCCGCGACGTCGGCGAGGTCCTGGAGCTCGGCCCCCCGACCGAGGAGGAACCGGTCCGCCTCACCCCCGAGGAGCTCGCCGACCGCTTCGCCGGCGAGGTCACTCCCGAGAACCTCGCCGCCGCCCTCGACCTCGGCTACCTCGCCACCGACGGCGAGGACATCGTCCACGTCAGCCGCCGGCTCCTCGACGTCTCCGCCGCCCTCGTCCGCGAAGGCGTCCCGCTCGCCGAGGTGCTGAAGGCCGGCGCCCGCGTCCGCGAACACGCCGAGGCCCTGGCCGGCCTCTTCGCCGACCTGCTCGCCGCGCACGCCGGGGACACCGACCCGCAGCGGCTCCGCCCGCTTGCCAAGAGCGTCGTCGACGCGGAACTCTCCATGGCCCTCGACCGCCGCCTGCACGACCCGCGCGGCTGACCCGAGGACCCGGCGGCGGTCCTACGGCTGGTAGACGGCGGTCACGGGCGCGTGGTCGCTCCAGCGCTCGGCGTGGGTGGCGGCCCGCTCGACGTACGCCTTGACGGCCCGGGCCGCGAGGCCGGGGGTGGCCATCTGGTAGTCGATGCGCCAGCCGGAGTCGTTGTCGAAGGCGCGGCCCCGGTAGGACCACCACGAGTAGGGGCCGTCCTGGTCGGGGTGGAGGGCGCGGACGACGTCGACGTAGCCGCCGTCGCTCTCCGCCAGGACCCGGTCGAGCCAGGCGCGCTCCTCGGGGAGGAAGCCGGCGCTCTTGCGGTTGGCCTTCCAGTTCTTGAGGTCGGCCTCGCGGTGGGCGATGTTCCAGTCGCCGCAGACGACGGCCTCGCGCCCGTCGGCGGCGGCCCGGCCCCGGAGCTCCTTGAGGTAGGGCAGGAACTCGCCCATGAAGCGGTACTTCTCGTCCTGCTTCTCGGTGGCGGCCTCACCGGAGGGGAGGTAGAGGCTGGCGACGGTGACGCCGGGGAGGTCGGCCTCGATGTAGCGGCCGGAGCCGTCGAACTCGGCGGACCCGAAGCCGACGCGGACGGCGTCGGGCTCGCGCCGCAGGTAGAGGGAGACGCCGGCGCGGCCCTTGGCGGCGGCGGGTGCGTGGAAGGCGAACCAGCCCTCGGGGGCGCGGACCTCGGCGGGCAGCTGCGCCGCCTCGGCGCGCACCTCCTGGAGGCAGACGGCGTCGGCGGAGGTCTCCGCCAGCCATCCGGTGAAGCCCTTCTTGGCGGCGGCGCGGAGGCCGTTGACGTTCGCGGTCGTCACAGTGAACATCCCGGGAGAATACCGACACCCGCCACTCGCATACACGTACGATCGACGTCATGCACATCCAGCCCATCGCCTACGACCACCCCGACGCCGTGAAACTGCAGGACGAGGTGCAGGCCGAGTACGTCGTCCGGTACGGGGACGGTGAGGGCGACGCCACACCGCTCGACCCGACGATGTTCGTCCCGCCGCGGGGCCTCTACCTGCTCGCTTACGACGCCGAAGGGCGCCCGGTCGCCAGCGGGGCGTGGCGCCGGCAGGACGAGAACGAGGAGGGGTACGCGGACGGCGACGCCGAGCTGAAGCGCATGTACGTGATACCCGAGGCGCGCGGCCGGGGCCTGGCCCGCCGGCTCCTGGCCCTCCTGGAGGAGGACGCCCGCGCCGCCGGCCGGACCCGGATGGTCCTGGAGACCGGCGTCGCCCAGCCGGAGGCGATCGCCCTCTACGTCTCCAGCGGCTACGAGCCGTGCGCCAAGTTCGGCCACTACCGCCACTACGACACCAGCCGCTGCTACGCCAAGCCGCTGACCTGAACCACCCGCGATCCGCCCGGCCGCCCCTCGGCGCCGGGCGGTCGCCGTTCCCGCCGGCTCCGCCCCGCAGGCGAAAGGCCGTCAACGACGAGATCCCGCCCGATCTTTCGATCGGACGGGATCTCGTCTTTTCGCTGGTGGACCTGAGGGGATTCGAACCCCTGACCCCCTCGATGCGAACGAGGTGCGCTACCGGACTGCGCCACAGGCCCCTGCGACGTGTGAAACATTAGCATCCCGGTCGGCGAGAAGAGAAATCGCTTCCGCCGCAGGTCAGGCGGGGACCCGCCGCGACCGTCATTCGTTGGCGGCGCGCGGGCGGTCCTCGTCCGCGTACTGGTCGAAGAGCGGGGTCCTGCCGTGGTCGCGGCCACGGCCGGGCGGCGCGGGGCGGCGGCGCGGGGCGGGCGCGGGGGCGGGCGGCTGCTCGGCGGTGGAGGAGCGGGCCGCGCTCCAGGTCTCCGGGTCGGTGACGTCCACGCCGTGCGAGGCGCGCGGGGCGACCGGCGCGGTGACGTACGTGGGCAGCGGCACCGGCACCGGGTCCCAGCTGTCGCCGCGGGCCGGACCGCGCTCGCGCTGCTGGTCCACCCACTCCGCGTGGTCGGTCTGCTCGACGAGCGCGCGCCGGTCGGCCTCCTGCGGGGAGACCGGCGGCGCGGGCGTCGGCTCCGGCTCGGGCGCGGCGGCCCTGCTCTCGCGGAGCCGGGCGGCGGCGGCCTCGGCGCGGCGCCGGTCCATCACGTACACGAAGCGGCGACGCTCCTGGCCGCGCAGGTGGACGATGTAGGCGCTGAGCAGGACGGCGGGGACACCGGGCGCCCACAGGAAGGCGACGCCGCCGACGGCGGCGACGACGGCGCCGAGGGTGAAGGCGGAGAAGAGCACGATGGTGGTGCGCCGGCGGCGGGCGAGCGCCTTGCCGCGGCGGGCGCGCTCGGCGGCGCCGCGGGGGCCCGGCGCGGGCGCCGGTTCGGGCCGGCGCTCCGGCTCGGGCTCGGGGAGTTCGAGGCGCGCCTCGGTCCTGGCCGGGGGCGCGGCGAAGGCCCGGACGTCGACCGAGCTCAAGTGCTCGGTCGCCGCGTCCGGGTCCACGTCGGGCGCCGTCTCCAGGGCCGTACGGTCCCGCTCGCGAAGCTCCTTGGCGTACCGGCGCTCCATGCCCGCCCGTCCGGACAGGAGCCGGATGGCGGTGCTGAAGCGTTCCGTCGGACGGGCCTCGTTCAGCTCGTCCTGCCTGCGGAGCCACATCGGCACCAAGTAGGCGGCCCAGGCCCCGACGATGACTGCGTAGATGAGGCCGCTGCTGCTCACGCCTCACACGGTAGAGGGGTTCGCGACGGGGCATCGGCCAATTGGCCCGGTGTGTCGCACGATCTGGCTGATATCACTGAACTTTTTTGTGATTGTTCAGATCGATCGGTGTTCATATGCCGCTGGAATTCGAACAGTTATCTGAATTTCCGTGGAAGCGACCGCGCTAAGCGGCGTCCCTGCGCCGGGTGCGGTGCCAGCGGGCCAGCAGCCCCTCCGGAATCTCCTCCGCCGTCAGCGCGAACACCAGATGGTCCCGCCAGGCCCCGTCGATGTGCAGATAGCGCGGCCGGATCCCCTCTTCGCGGAAGCCGAGTTTCTCCACCACCCGGCGGGAAGGGCCGTTCTCCGGCCGGATGCACACCTCCATGCGGTGCAGCCCCACCGTCCGGAAGCAGTGGTCGACGGCGAGCGCGACCGCCGTCGGCATCACCCCGCGCCCGGCGACCGCGCTGTCCACCCAGTAGCCCACGTGCCCCGAGCACATCGACCCCCAGGTGATCCCGGCCACCGTCAGCTGCCCGGCCATCCGGCCCCGGTACTCGACGACGAACGGCAGCATCCGCCCGTGCGCGGCCTCCGACCGCAGGTGGCGCACCATCTGACGGTACGTGGGGCGCTGCGCGGGCGGCATGCCCGGCGCGGGCGGCGGGACCGTCGCCTCCCAGGGGCGCAGCCACTCGCGGTTGCGCCGGTTCACCTCCCGCCACTCCTTCTGGTCGCGCATCCTTATCGGCCGGAGCAGCACGTCTCCGTCGACCAGGACGACCGGCCAGACCGCGGTCATGACGCCGGGCCCGCTTCCGCCGGTCTCGGGTGGTCGCCGCCGCGGATCTGGTCCACGGCGTGCTGCAGCAGCGGCTCCAGGACGGCGAGGCCGTCCCGCACCCCGCCGGTCGAGCCCGGCAGGTTCACGATCAGCGTGCCCCCGGCGACGCCGGCGAGGCCCCGGGAGAGCGCCGCCGTCGGCACCTTCTCCCGGCCGTACGCCCGGATCGCCTCCGGGATGCCGGGGATCTGCCGGTCCAGGACCCGGGCGGTGACCTCGGGCGTCTCGTCGGTCGGGGAGATCCCGGTGCCGCCGGTCGTGAGGATGACGTCGTACCCGGCGGCGATCCCGGCCCGCAGCGCCTCCTCGACCGGCGCCCCGTCCGGCACCACCCGCGGCCCGTCGACGGCGAAGCCCGCCGCGCGCAGGCCCTCGGCGATCAGCGGCCCGCCCTTGTCCTCGTAGACTCCGGCGGAGGCCCGGTTGGAGGCGGTGACGACGAGCGCCCGGTACCCGCCGTGGGCCTCGTGCGCGCCCGCGACCCGGCCGCCGCGCGTCACGCCTCGCTCCGGGTCCAGTGGCCCGACTTGCCGCCGGTCTTCTCCTCGACCCGTACGTCGGAGATGACCGCGCCCTTGTCGACCGCCTTCACCATGTCCACGACCGTCAGCGCGGCCACCGAGACGGCGGTCAGCGCCTCCATCTCGACGCCCGTGCGGTCGGTGGTCCTCACGGTCGCCAGGATCTCCACGGCGTCGTCGGCCACGGTGAGGTCCAGGGTCACCCCGGAGACGGCCAGCGGGTGGCAGAGCGGGATGAGGTCCGGGGTCTTCTTGGCCCCCATGATCCCGGCGATCCGCGCGGTCGCCAGCGCGTCCCCCTTCGGCACGCCCTCGCCGCGCAGCAGCTCGATCACGCGCGGCGAGACGAGGACCCGCCCGCTGGCGCGCGCCGTGCGGGACGTGACGTCCTTCGCCGATACGTCGACCATGCGGGCGGCGCCCGCCTCGTCGATGTGGGTGAGACCTTGCTGCGTGCTCATGGCCGTGACACTCCCGGTCGCTGTGTGGGACGACACACCGTACCCCCGCCGGGTCCCCCTCAGCCGAGCAGGACCACGTCCAGCTCGTCGCCCGGGTCGGCGCCGTCGCGGTCCTCCGGGACCACGAGCAGGCAGTCCGCCTGGGCGAGGGCGGCGATCAGGTGGGAGCCGGCGCCGCCCACGGGGGTGACGGTGCCGGACTCGGCGTCGTACGTCCCCCGGAGGTACTGGCGGCGGCCCCGCGGCGAGGTGAGCGGGGCGTCGGCCTTCAGGGTGGCGCGGACGACCGGGCGGTGCAGGTCGCCGAGGCCCATCAGGGCGCGGATCGCCGGCCGGACGAACAGCTCGAAGGAGACGTACGAGGAGACCGGGTTGCCCGGCAGGGCGAGCAGCGGGATCTGCTCGGGGCCGATCGCGCCGAACCCCTGCGGCTTGCCCGGCTGCATGGCGAGCTTCCGGAAGTCGACCTGTCCGTCGGCGGTCAGGGCCTCCTTCACCACGTCGTACGCGCCGACGCTGACGCCGCCGGTGGTGACGAGGAGGTCGGCCCGGATCAGCTGGTCCTCGATGGTCGCGCGCAGCGACTCGGCGTCGTCGGCGACCGCGCCGACCCGGTAGGACAGCGCGCCCGCGTCCCGGGCGGCGGCGGCCAGCGCGAAGCTGTTGGAGTCGTGGATCTGACCCGGGCCCAGTTCCTCGCCGGGCTGGACGAGTTCGCTGCCGGTGGAGAGGACGACCACGCGCGGGCGGGGCCGGACCCGGACCGTGCCCCGGCCGATGGCGGCGAGCAGTCCGAGCTGCGGCGGCCCGAGGACCGTGCCGGCCGCGAGCGCGAGCTCCCCGGCCCGTACGTCGCTGCCCGCGCGGCGGACGTGGGCGCCGGCCTCGGCCGGGCGGTGCACCCGCACCTCGCCCGCGGCGCCCTCCGGGGCGGTACTCGCGGCCCGCATGCCGGTCGCCGCGCCCTCGCCGGTGCCGCCGTCGGTCCACTCGACCGGGACGACGGCCTCGGCGCCCGGCGGCAGCGGGGCGCCGGTCATGATCCGGGCGGCCTGACCGGGGCCGACCTCGGGCAGCCCGCCGGCGCCCGCGGCGACGTCGCCGACGACGGTGAGGACCGCCGGGAACCCGGCGCTCGCGCCCGCGACGTCGGCGACGCGGACGGCGTACCCGTCCATGGAGCTGTTGTCGAACGGCGGCAGCGCCGCCGGCACCGTCACGTCCTCGACCAGCACGCAGCCCTGCGCGTCGAGCAGCGGCAGCTCGATCGGGTCCAGGGGGCGGACGGTCGCCAGGATGTCGGCCAGGTGCTCGTCGACCGACCACAGGCCGGCCCGGTCCGGTCCCGCGCACGGGTCGCCGGGTCCGTGACCGTGGCCGGTGGCGTGGTCCCGGGGCTCCCGCGGGTCCTGGGACGGTGCCGTGTCGCTGCTCAAGGTCCTACATCTCCTCGCTGACGTATCTCCGGAGCCAGGCCCGGAAGTCCGGTCCCAGATCTTCACGTTCGCACGCGAGTCTGACAATGGCACGCAGATAGTCACCGCGGTCCCCGGTGTCATAACGGCGCCCCTTGAACACCACGCCGTGCACCGGACCGCCCAGCTTCTCGTCGCTCGCCAGCTTCTGGAGGGCGTCGGTCAGCTGGATCTCGCCGCCCCGGCCGGGCTCGGTCTCCCGCAGCGTGTCGAAGACCGCCGGGTCGAGCACATAGCGGCCGATGATCGCGTAATTGCTGGGCGCCTCGGCCGGTTCCGGCTTCTCCACCAGGTCCGTCACCCGCACCACGTCGCCGTCCGCGGTCGGCTCGACCGCCGCGCAGCCGTACAGGTGGATCTGCGAGGGCTCGACCTCCATCAGCGCGATGACGCTGCCGCCCTCGCGCTCCTGGACCTCGACCATCCGCGCGAGGAGGGGGTCGCGCGGGTCGATCAGGTCGTCGCCGAGGAGGACCGCGAAGGGCTGGTCGCCCACGTGCGGGGCCGCGCACAGCACCGCGTGCCCGAGGCCGCGCGGGGCGCCCTGGCGCACGTAGTGCATGGTGGCGAGGTCGTTCGACTCCTGGACCTTGGAGAGGCGTTCGCCGTCGCCCTTGCGGCTCAGCGCCTCCTCCAGCTCGTAGTTCCGGTCGAAGTGGTCCTCCAGCGGACGCTTGTTCCGGCCGGTGATCATGAGCACGTCGCAGAGCCCGGCGGCGACGGCCTCCTCGACGACGTACTGGATCGCCGGCTTGTCGACGACCGGCAGCATCTCCTTCGGCGTCGCCTTCGTCGCCGGCAGGAAGCGGGTGCCGAGCCCGGCGGCCGGGATGACGGCCTTGCTGATCCGGCCGGGGCCAGGGAACGACTGATTCATGCAGGCACCTTAACCGTTACGGAATGAGAGGAAGATGTGGCTCCGATTAACTTTCCCCCCATAAAGACAGATACGAGAGTTTTCCAGGGATCCCCCGTGCAGAAAGAGAATCCGGACGTGTCCGAAAAAAACCTCCTGCGCCGCCGACTGCTCGACGCCCGCGCCGCCCTCGCCCCCGACGTCCTCGCGGAGACCGCGCGGGCGCTCGCCGGCCACGGTCTCGAACTGCCCGAGCTGGCCGGCGCCGCCACCGTCGCCGCGTACGTCTCCGTCGGCCGCGAGCCCGGCACGCGCGTGCTGCTCGACGCCCTCCACGCGCGCGGGGTGCGCGTCCTGCTGCCGGTCCTGCTGCCCGACAACGACCTGGACTGGGCGGCGTACGAGGGCCCCGGCGCACTCGCGAAGGCCGGCCGCGGCCTGCTCGAACCGACCGGGCCGCGGCTCGGCCCGGACGCCGTCTGCACGGCCGACGCGGTGCTGCTGCCCGGGCTCGCCGTCGACGCGCGCGGCATGCGGCTCGGCCGGGGCGGCGGCTCGTACGACCGGGTCCTCGCCCGGCTCGCGCGGGCCGGGAAGGACCCGGCCCTGGTGGTGCTCCTCTACGCGGACGAGGTGGTCGCGCGGGTCCCGGAGGAACCGCACGACCACCCCGTGCACGCGGTGGTCACCCCGGACGGGGTGGCCCGATTCGGCCGTTCCTGATCAGGGCTTCAGCGTCAGCGTGTCCTTCGCCGCCGCGTCGACCGCCGCCTTCCCGAAGGCCCAGTCGTACAGCTCGCCCTCGGCCCAGGC
The DNA here is from genome assembly GCA_000721275.1 of Microtetraspora glauca. Classification (GTDB taxonomy): domain Bacteria; phylum Actinomycetota; class Actinomycetes; order Streptomycetales; family Streptomycetaceae; genus Streptomyces. The sequence goes on from JOFO01000012.1 coordinate 98,690, forward strand.
GTCCGTCTGGTCCGTGTAGTTGTCGTGGAAGGCGTGCCCGGAGGCGCCGGTCAGGTTGATCCAGCGGGACTTGTCCCAGTCGCCGACGTTGACGACCATCCGCATCGACGGCACCCAGATGACCTCGTAGCCGCCGGCCGCGTTCCAGCCGGTCGCGTCGACCGCCGCCTCGCCGCCGCCCAGGTTCCACGGGCCGCGGTTGAGCATCTTCTGCACCACGCCGGGGCCGGCGGTGCCGAGCGTCTGGTTCTTCAGGGTCAGCTGGTGCAGCCGGCCCCAGCTCCAGGTGGAGACGTCCTTGCCGAGCTTCGCGGTCAGCTCCCAGCGGGCGTCCTTCATGGCCCGGGCGAGCAGCTGGTCGCGGGTCTCGGTCGCCGGGTCGGTGCGGGTGGCGGGCGTCTTCCACCACGCGCTCTTCTCCTGCGTGAGGAGCGGGCGCACCACCTCGTACCAGCGGTCGCCGCCGTCCGGCTGCGCCGAGTCCGGGTCGCGCTCGCCGCACTCGCGGACCAGCTTGTTCTGCTCGTCGACCGGGCCGGTGGCGTCGACCGGGCGCACGTTGATGCAGTCGCCCTCGGCGCGCACCTCCTTGGGCAGCTTGTCGCCGAAGGAGAGCTTGAGGACGTTGCGCCAGACCGCGTTGAAGTAGGCGGCGGCGGCCGAGTCGGGCTCCTGGGTGTAGTCCCAGCCCTCCAGCAGCTTCTGCGCCTCGCGGACGTACGGGTCGGAGATGTCGACCTTCAGCAGCAGCGGGTTGAGCAGGGCCGCGATCTCGCTGCGGTTGTCGGTCTGCATGGTCCGCATGTCGTCCGGCGAGATCTTGCCGCCGTCCTTGGTCTTCGACTCGATGAGGTCGTTGATCCGCTGGCTGCGCGAGCCGTAGCCCCAGTCCTTCGTCAGCAGGTCGGGGTACTGCCCGGGGGAGATCACGGCCTGGTTGGCGGTGACGATGTAGCCGCGCTCGGGGTCGTACTCGTACGGCAGCTGCTCGAAGGGGATGTAGCCCTTCCAGCGGTACGAGGAGTCCCAGCCGGGCGCGGGCAGGGTGCCGTCGCCCTTGGCGCGGCGCGGGATCTTGCCGGGCGACTGGTAGCCGATGTGGCCCTCGGTGTCGGCGTACACGAGGTTCTGCGAGGGGACCTCGAAGTTCTTCGCGGCGGCCCGGAACTGCCGGAAGTCCTGGGCGCGGTTGAGCGCGAAGATCGCGTCCATCGACTTGCCGGGCTGGAGGGCGGTCCACTGGAGGGAGACGCCGTAGCCCTCGGCGCGGTCGGGGGCGGAGTTGCCGACGGGGGCCTTCTGGCCGACCTTCTCCAGTTCGGAGGAGCGGTCGGAGACCAGTGGGCCTCGGTCGGTGGAGCGGACGGTGATGGGCCGGTCGGCGCCGCCGGCGACCTTGATGACCTCCTCGCGGGTGTCGAACGGCTTGACCTTGCCGTCGACGAGGTAGCCCTCGGGGCTGACCTTCTCCAGGTAGAGGTCGGTGACGTCGGCGCCGAGGTTGGTGAGGCCCCAGGCGATGGAGTCGTTGTGGCCGATGATCACGCCGGGCATGCCGGAGAAGGTGTAGCCGGCGACGTCGTAGCGGCAGGTCGCGGAGACCGAGCGGCAGTGCAGGCCCATCTGGTACCAGAGGGACGGCAGCATCGGCGCGAGGTGCGGGTCGTTGGCGAGCAGCGGCTTGCCGGAGGTGGTGAGGTCGCCGGAGACGACCCAGGAGTTGGAGCCGATGCCGTTGCCGTTCGGGCCGAGCAGGGCCGGGACGGTGTCGAGGACGTCGGACAGCCCGGAGAGCGCGGCGAGCTGGGCGCTCGCGCCGCCGGAGCCCGCTCCCGCGTCCGTACCGGAACCGCCGCCGGTCTCCTCGTCCTTGCCGGCCTTCGGGTCGAACTTCTTCGTCACCGGGTCGACGGTGCCGCGGTCGAGGATCGGCTGGTGGAGCTCGTACGGGTACTCCGGGTAGAGCTGCTGGATCTGGGCCGGGGTCAGCCGGCTGGTGAGCAGCGAGCGGTCGATCTCGTCCTGCATGTTGCCGCGCAGGTCCCAGGCCATGGCCTTGAGCCAGGCGACCGAGTCGACCGGGGTCCACGGTTCGATGGTGTACTCGTTGGTGAAGGCCAGCGCCGCGTACTCGACGGAGACGTCCTTCGGTTCCCGGTCCTTCAGGTAGGCGTTGACGCCCTCCGCGTACGCCTGGAGGTACTTCTTCGTCTCCGGCGTCAGGACCTTGTCGTACTCCTGCTGCGCGACCTGGCGCCAGCCGAGGGTGCGCAGGAAGGCGTCGGTCTCGACCTGGCTCTCGCCGAACATCTCGGAGAGGCGGCCGGCGGTGAGGTGCCGGCGGACGTCCATCTCGTAGAAGCGGTCCTGCGCCTGGACGTAGCCCTGGGCGCGGAAGAGGTCGGTCTCGTTGTCCGCGTAGATCTGGGGGACGCCGAGGGCGTCCCGCTTCACCTCGACGTCGCCGGAGAGCGCGTCGATCCGGATCTCGCCCGTGGTCTGCGGGAACGAGGCCCGGACGGTGCCGACTCCCCACCAGCCGCCGAAGGCGACGGCCCCGACCAGCGCAAGGACCAGGAGCAGGACGATCAGGCGGGCGCGCCTGCCTTTCTTCTTGGCGGGGGGCGCGGTCGTGTTGGAGGGCATCGCTGTCCTTCGAGGGGCAGGGTGGTCCTGGAGTACGGGAGCAACCTTAGGCGCAGCGCCTGGGCGCCCTGGACTCGGTGTCAGGCAGGAACCGCGCGGACGCGCGCACAGCGGACGGTATCGAGGACCCCGGAGCACAAAGAAGGCGTCAAGAAAGCGTTAAAGATTAGGTAAGGTAACGAAGTACTGCGGCTGGAGGAACGATCCGGCGCGTGCGAGGGGAAGGAACGGCGCACTGACTGTCCACGAGCTCAACGAACTCCTGCTGATCAGCTCACTCGTGCTGCTGATCGCGGTCGCCGCCGTCCGGATCTCGTCGCGGAGCGGGCTCCCCAGCCTGCTGCTGTACCTCGGCATCGGCGTCGCCATAGGGCAGGACGGCATCGGCAACGTCGCCTTCGACAACGCCGAACTCACCCAGGTCATCGGCTACGCGGCGCTCGTCGTCATCCTCGCCGAGGGCGGTCTGGGCACCAAGTGGAAGGAGATCCAGCCGGCCCTGCCGGCCGCGGTCGTCCTCTCCACCGTCGGCGTCGCCGTCTCCGTCGGCATCACCGCCGCCGGCGCCCACTACCTCGTCGGCCTGGAGTGGCGGCAGGCGCTGATCATCGGCGCCGTCGTCTCCTCCACCGACGCCGCCGCCGTCTTCTCCGTCCTGCGCAAGGTGCCGCTGCCGTCCCGGGTCACCGGTGTGCTGGAGGCCGAGTCCGGCTTCAACGACGCCCCGGTCGTCATCCTCGTCGTCGCCTTCTCCTCCGCCGGACCCGTCGACGACTGGTACGTGCTCGTCGGGAAGATCGCCCTGGAGCTCGCCATCGGCGCCGGCATCGGCCTCGCCGTCGGCTTCGTCGGCGCGTACGGGCTCCGGCACGTCGCCCTGCCCGCCTCCGGCCTGTACCCGATCGCCGTCATGGCCATCGCCGTCACCGCGTACGCGGCCGGCGCGATCGCCCACGGCTCCGGCTTCCTCGCCGTCTACCTGGCCTCGATGGTCCTCGGCAACGCCAAGCTGCCGCACGCCCCCGCCAACCGCGGCTTCGCCGAGGGGCTCGGCTGGATCGCGCAGATCGGCATGTTCGTGCTGCTCGGGCTGCTCGTCACCCCGCACGAGCTGGTCAACGACTTCTGGCCGGCCGTCGTCATCGGCCTCGTCCTGACGATGGTGGCCCGGCCGCTGGAGGTACTGGTCAGCCTGCTGCCCTTCCGCATCCCCTGGCAGGAGCAGGCCCTGCTGTCCTGGGCTGGCCTGCGCGGAGCCGTCCCCATCATCCTCGCCACCATCCCGATGGTGGGGCAGATCGAGGGCAGCGAGCGGATCTTCAACATCGTCTTCGTGCTGGTCGTCGTCTACACCCTGGTCCAGGGCCCGACCCTCCCCTGGCTCGCCAAGGCCCTCAAGCTCGGCGACTCCGGCGAGGCCGCCGACCTCGGCGTCGAGTCCGCCCCGCTGGAACGGCTCCGCGGCCACCTGCTCTCCGTCGCCATCCCCGAGGGCTCCCGGATGCACGGCGTCGAGGTCGCCGAACTGCGGCTGCCCACCGGGGCCGCCGTCACCCTGGTCGTACGGGAGGACACCAGCTTCGTGCCCGGTCCTGCGACCGTGCTGCGCAAGGGCGACGAACTGCTCGTCGTCGCCACCGACCCGGTGCGCGACGCCACCGAGCAGCGGCTGCGCGCGGTCGGCCAGGGCGGCAAGCTCGCCGGCTGGCTGGGCACCGGGGACGGGAAGGCGACGGGCGGCACGGCCACCGCGCCCCGCTTCCACCTGCCGACGGCGGCGAAGCTCCACCGGCCGCCGCCGGGGAAGGACCGGGCGCCGGGCCACTGAGCCTCTTCTTCCCGGATTCTTCCCGGATTCTTCCCGGACATGAATCGCGGGTTAATACCCGGCATTATTTCGGGGGCAGGAGCGTTCTCCCAGAGGAATCGCAGGCGGGAGAGCGCTCCTCCCTGTACCATGAAGGCACACCTGATCGAACCAACTCTGCCTGACGCAGAGCTGGCGCGACCGTATGGCGGCCGCGGCGCCCCTCCCGCAGTGGGGCCCGCCGGTATCTACCGCAGTTCCGCGCAAGAGGACAGCTCTCGGCGAGACCGGCACCACCGTGCCCGCGCGCTACCAGGCGGCAGAAAGGCCAGGACCGTGGCGTCCACGGTCACCGACAAGCGGCCCGGCTACGGGCAGCTGCTGCGCACCCCCGGTACGCTCTCCTTCCTGATCCCCGGCTTCGCCGCCCGGCAGCCGTTCGCGATGCTGACCATCGGCATCGTCCTGCTCGTCCAGCACACCACCGGCTCGTACGGCAGCGCCGGCGCCGCCGCCGCCGTCACCGGCGTCTCCATGGCGCTCTTCGCCCCGCAGAGCGGCAAGCTCGCCGACCGCTTCGGCCAGCGGGCCGTCCTCCTCCCCGGCGTCATCGTGCACGCCGCCTCCGTCTCGGCGCTGGTCGCGCTCGCGCTGGCCGGCGCCCCGCTGTGGGCGCTGTTCCTCGCCGCCGTGCCCGCCGGCGCGTCCGTCCCGCAGGTCGGCCCGATGGTCCGGGCCCGCTGGGCGGCCAAGCTGGACGGCACGCCTCTGATGCCGACCGCCGCGGCCTTCGAGTCCGTCACCGACGAGTTCACCTTCGTCGTCGGCCCGGTCCTCGCCACCGCCCTGTGCACCGGCGTCCACCCGGCCGCCGGCCTCGTCACCGAAGCCGCCCTCACCCTCGTCGGCGGCCTCTTCTTCGCCGCCCAGCGCGCCACCCAGCCGCCGCACGGCCTGCTCGCCGCCGCCGGCCGCGCCGGCGCCGAACCGCACCGCTCCGCGCTGTCCGTCCCCGGCGTCCGCGTCCTGATCGTCGCCTTCCTCGGCATCGGCGCCGTCTTCGGCGGCATGCAGGTCTCGCTCACCGCCTTCAGCGAGGAGATCGGCAACCCCGGCGCCAACGGCCTGCTGTACGGCGTCTTCGCCGCCGGCAACATGCTCGCCGGCATCGCCATGGGCGCCATCGCCTGGAAGACCGGCCCCCGCCGCCGCCTGATCCTCGGCTACACCGGCCTCACCGTCGCCGCGTCCCTGCTGTGGACCGCGCACTCGGTGCTGCTGCTCGGCGCCCTCGGCCTCGTCGTCGGCCTGTCCATCGCCCCGGCCCTCATCACCGGCTACACCATCGTCGAGACCCTGATCCCGGCCTCCGCCCGCACCGAGGCGTTCACCTGGCTCACCGGAGCCGTCGCCCTCGGCCAGGCCCTGGCCGTCACCGTCGCCGGCCGGCTGGCCGACGCCCACGGCTCCGGCGCCGGATTCCTCGTCCCCGCCGCGGGCACCGCGCTCGCCTTCGTCACCCTCGTCGCCCTGCGCTCGCGGCTCAAGCCGCGCGAGGCGAGCCGGGTCGCGGCGCGTGGTGTCGGTCACCGCGTGCCGGTGGCGGTGGACTGAACCGGCGGAATACGTCACTATGGAGCGTCGTTAGCACTCGATGAGTGTGAGTGCCAGGAGGAAGACTAGTGCCGACCTACCAGTACCAGTGCACCGAGTGCGGCGAGGGCCTCGAGGCGGTCCAGAAGTTCACGGACGACGCGCTGACCGAGTGCCCCGCCTGCCACGGCCGACTCAAGAAGGTGTTCTCCGCCGTCGGCATCGTCTTCAAGGGCTCGGGCTTCTACCGGAACGACAGCCGCGGCGCCTCGTCCAGCAGCTCGCCGGCCACGAAGAGCTCGACGTCCTCCACGACGTCCACCTCCTCGGCCGCGTCCGACGCGAAGCCGGCCTCGACGACGTCCACCTCGACGTCCCCGACCCCGGCCGCCTGAGCCGCCGCCACCCCGGCAGCACCGCCCCGACCCCGACTCCCGCCACGCGGGGGCCGGGGTCTCGGCATGCCCCGGTCCGACCGTGCGGCGGTCCGACCGTGCGCCGGGTGAACCACCCTCGGGGGTGACCGAGTTGTCCACAGGCGGTGGATCGTCCACAGGCCGGAGCGGGATCGCGGGGCGGGCGGGACAGTGGGCGCATGAACGCCTACCCGAACCCGGCCGCCGGCACCACGCCCGCCGGCCTCCCCGCCCCCGTCTCCGTCCCCGTCCACGTCTCCGTCCCCGCCGCCTGCGCCGTACCGGACTTCGCGCCGCTGCGCGTCCGCGGCGCCCGCTTCCGGGCCCGGCCGCGCCGCGCGTCCGGCGCGCTCCTCGCCCTGGCCGCCGCCGCGCTCGCCGTCACCGCCGCCCTGCCCGGCCGGTACGACCCCGGGCCGCGCCCCGCCGCGGCACCCGCGGCGCCCGCCGCCCCCGCGGCCCGCTCCCCCGTGACCGCACCCGCGCGGCTCGTCTCCGCCCCGGTGCGGATCGCCGACGCGGAGGCCGTACGCCTGCTCCGCGCCGGCGACCGCGTGGACGTCATCGCCGCGCCCGCGGCCGACCTCGCGCTCGGCCAAGGCACCGGTGCGGCACGGGTGGTGGCGCGGGACGCCCGAGTGGCCGAAGTGCCGCGCCCGGGTGAGACTCGTTCGGACGGAGGGGCGTTGATCGTCCTGGCCGTGCCCCGGGCGACCGCGACGGAGCTGGCGGGTGCCGGTGTCACCTCCCAACTGGCGGTGACACTGTGCTGATTCGCACGGACTCCCTGTCAAGTAACCGTCCTGGGTGTACGGATTGGACGGCTCTGCGCCCAGCGCGGCGTAATGGCTGCGCACACAGCACCCTCCCCGCAGAAAGGCACCTTGGTGACCGAGAAGAAGGAAAGCGTGATGGCGGGCTTCAAAGCCTTCCTGATGCGCGGCAACGTGATCGACCTCGCGGTGGCGGTCGTCATCGGCGCCGCGTTCACCAACATCGTGAACTCGGTGGTCAAGGGCATCATCAACCCGATCGTGGGCGCCTTCGGCACGAAGGACCTGGAGAGCTACACCAGCTGCCTCAAGGACCCCTGCCGCGTCGTCGACGGCGAGATGCAGGGCATCCAGCTCCAGTGGGGCCTGGTGCTGAGCGCGATCCTCAGCTTCCTCATCACCGCGGCGGTCGTCTACTTCCTGATGGTCCTGCCGATGGCCAAGATCCTCGCCAAGCGCGCCGCGCACGACAAGGCGAAGGAGGGCGTCGGCGAGGTCATGGAGGTCAGCGAGCTGGAGGTGCTCAAGGAGATCCGCGACCACCTGGTCGCCCAGCGCGGCTCCGGCAGCAGCCCCGCCGGCAGCGGCACGGGGAGCACGGGCGGCACGGGGACGCACTCCACCTCCTGACCGGAGGGGCGCTCCGGCGTCAGAGGTGGTGCGGCGGCTTCTCGTCCAGGAAGCGCGCGAGGTCGGCGGCGGAGCCGCCGGCGGGAGGCCGCTCGCCCCACCCGCGGTCCGTGTCGTCCGCGGACTGCGCGTCCAGCGGATCGTCGAAGACGATCACCGGCTTCGGAGGGTTCTCGGAATGCGGCCGAACGCCGGTCGGCTTCGCGTCTCGCGGACCGTGGGCGGGGGCGGTGCTCATGTCTTCAGGGTACGCCCGCTCCCCCGCCCAGGACCCCCCTCATCAGCGGCCTTCCGGCCGCTCCGGTCACCGGTCCTTCGGGTCCAGCGCCCACAGGCCGAGGACCACCAGGAACGACAGGACGAGGAACCCCGCGCCCCACCACGCGGTGCCGGTTTCGCCGGACATCCACTCGTCCACCACGATGGTCAGCCCCCAGAGCTGGCCGATCACCACCGTGAGCGCCAGCGCCAGCCGCGCCGACAGCTTCGAGGAGCGCTCCGGTTCCTGCTCCGTGCCCGCCCCGGGCCCCGGGCCCGTGTGCCGGATCCGCGGGTCGCCGTACCCGCTCGTGGGCCGGATCTGCGGATACCGCTCGCGCACCGGCCGGTTCAGCCGCGGCTGCGCGCTGCCCGGGCGGTACGACGGCGGCTGCGCGGGCCGGGGGGCCTCGGGGTCCTGGGGGAAGGGGCCGTCCGTCACGTGCGCTCACTCCTCTCCGGGCCGGACTGCTGCCGGTCGCGGCACATCGCGGGCCCGTCGCCGTGCTGCCGGCACAGGCCGTCCCGCAGGCTCTCGCCGGAGCGGGCGGTGCCGATGGCCCAGACGCTGCCGTCGGCCTGCTCGATCAGGATCACCTTCGGCAGGCCGCGCGGCGGCGGGCCGGCCGTGACCTCTCCGGTGCGGGCGTCGAAGACGCCCTCGTGGCAGGGGCAGTACAGCTCGCCCTCGCTGCCCCGGTCCTTGCGCCACAGGACGGCGCAGGCGAGATGGGTGCAGACGGCCGAGTAGCCGGTGAGGGTGCCGTCCTCCATGCGGATCGCGATGGCCCGGTCCTCGGCGCCGGGGTAGCGGAAGGCGAGCGACTCGCCGGGCAGGATCCGGTCGGCGATCTTCCTCGGCTCGGTCGGGTCGTCGCTGTCGCCGTGCCGGTGCAGGACGCCCGAGGCGACGGCGACGCCGCCGACGGCGAGGCCGCCCGAGACGGTGGCGACGATCCGCAGGTAGTCGCGGCGGGTCGTCAGGGAGTCGGCGGCGATCCGGTCGCGGAGCGCCTCCTGCGCCGCGTCGGCGCCGGCGTCCGGCGCGGGCGGCTGCGGGTCGGTGACGCTCATCGGACGTCCTTTCCGTTGATCTGGACGACCGGGAGCCCGCCGGGCACGGGCCACTGGACCTTGTCGGCGGGGACGACCATCGCCACCCCCGTGGTGACGGTGGTGCTGCCGAAGGTGAAGGAGTCGGCGACCTGGACGCCGGGGCGCTCGGCGCGGAGTTCGTCGAGGGTGCCGTAGAAGAGGGCGCCGGTGGGGCAGACGGTCGCGCACATGGGGGCGAGGCCGTAGGCGGTGCGGTCGTAGCAGAGGTTGCACTTCATCTGCAGCTTCGCCTGGAGGTCGATCTTCGGGACGCCGAAGGGGCAGGCGTTGACGCAGTTGGCGCAACCGATGCAGCGGGTGGTGTCGGCCTGCTGCACGACGCCGTCGGCGGTCACCAGGATCGCGTCGGCGGGGCAGACCTCGGCGCACGGGGCGACGGGGTCCTCGCAGTGCATGCAGACGGTGGGAAGGGAGGCGACGGAGTGGCCTTCGTCGGGGTAGTCGAGGTGGATCATCGACTTGCCGCGGTGCGAGTCGCATTCGCGGCAGGCGGAGACGCAGGCCTGGCAGCCGATGCAGCGGCCCGGGTCGATGAAGATCGTGCGGCCCATCATGTGCGGTCAGCTCCTCTCCGCGGTGCCCCGCCCCTGCGGGGACGTGGGCGGCAGGGGGTCGGTGCGGGAGACCTGGGTCTCGGGGTAGGCGAGCTGCCCGGGGGCGGTCGGCGGCGCGGGGACGTCGTCGACGCGTTCGGCGGCCTCGATGCGGGCCGCGCAGACCTTGTACTCGGGGATCTTGGAGCGGGGGTCGAGGGCGTCGATGGTGAGGGCGTTCGCGGCGGTGGGGACGGGCCAGTGGTAGGGGACGAAGACGGTGTCGGGGCGGATGGCCTCGGTGACCAGGGCGGGGAAGACCTCGCTGCCGCGGCGGGTGACGACCCGGACGGGGTCGCCGTTGCGGAAGCCGTGCGAGGGGTGGACCTCGACCCAGGGGCGGGGCGTCTGCTCGACGAGGGCGCCGAGCCGGCGGGTCTGGTTGCCGGAGAGGAAGTGGGCGACGGTCCGGCCGGTGGTGAGCGAGAGCGGGTACTCCTCACTGTAGGGGTCCATCGGCGGGTGCCATTCGACGACCTGGAGGTGGATCTTGCCGTCGGGGTGGTAGGTGCGGCCGTCCTCGAAGAGGCGGGGGGTGCCGGGGTGGTCGGTGGTCGGGCAGGGCCAGGCGATGCCGCCGGTCTCCTCCAGCCGCTCGTAGGTGATGCCGTAGTAGTCGTTGACGGTGCCGGCGGAGGCGGTCCGCAGCTCCTCGAAGACGGAGCGGGAGTCGGGGAAGGCGAACTTGTCGCCGGCGCCGAGCCGCTTGGCCAGCTCGCAGATGACCCAGGTGTCGGTGCGGACGCCGGCCGGGGGTTCCTGGGCCTTGTTGTGCTTGACGACCCGGGCCTCGGCGTTGGCCATGACGCCCTCGTCCTCAGCCCAGACGGTGACGGGGAAGACGACGTGGGCGTTGGCGGCGGTCTCGGAGAGGAAGAAGTCGAACTGGGCGTGGAACTGGAGGGTGTCGTAGCCGTCCTTGACCGTGGCGTAGTTCGGGAGGGAGACGAAGGGGTTGTTGCAGATGCCGATGAGGCCGCGGATCTCGGCGCGCTGCATCTGCCAGACCATCTCCATCATGGAGGTGCCGGCGGGCGGGAGCTCGGCCTCGTCGATGCCCCAGATCTCGCAGATCTGGCGGCGGTGCTCGGGGTTGGAGATGGACCGGCCGCCGGGCAGGAGGTCGGACTTCTGGCCGTGCTCGCGGCCGCCCTGGCCGTTGCCCTGCCCGGTGATGGTGCCGTAGCCGGCGCCGGGCCTGCCGATGTTCCCGGTGGCGACGCACAGGTTGATGATGGTGAGGCAGTTCTCGACGCCCTGCGAGTGGTGCTCGACGCCGCGGGCGTGCCAGGCCATGGCCTTGCCCGCGCCGGCGAACATGCGGGCGACCTGGACGATCTGCTCCTCGGGGACGCCGCAGATCTCCGCGGAGCGGGACGGCGGGTACGCGGCGACGGTGGCCCTGACCTCGTCCCAGCCGGTGGTGTGGGCGGCGAGGTACGCCTCGTCGGTGAGCCCTTCGGCGACGATCACGTGCAGGACGGCGTTGAAGAAGGCGGAGTCGGTGCCGGGCTTGAGGGCGACGTGGACGTCGGCGGTGCGGGCGATGGCCGTCTGCCGGGGGTCGACCACGATGAGGGTGGCGCCGCGGTCGCGGGCCCCCCACAGGTACTGGGTCATCACCGGGAAGCACTCGCCGACGTTGGAGCCGGCGATGAGGAGGCAGTCGGTGAGGAGGATGTCGGAGAAGGGGTTGCCGGCCCGGTCGATGCCGAAGGCGAGCTTGTTGGCGCCGGCCGCGGACACCATGCAGAGGCGCCCGTTGTAGTCGACGTGCCGGGTCTTCAGGGCGACCCGGGCGAACTTGCCGACGAGGTAGGTCTTCTCGGAGTAGAGGCTGGCTCCGCCGAGCAGCCCGAAGGCGTCGTGGCCGTACTCGGCCTGGATGCGGCGGATCTCGGCGACCGTGTGGTCGAGCGCCTCCTCCCAGCCGACCTCGCGGAACGGCTCGTCGCGGTTGCGGCGCAGGAGCGGGGCGGTGAGCCGGTCGGGGTGGTTGACCTGCTGGTAGGCGTTGATGCCCTTGGGGCAGAGCCGCATCCGGTTGATGTCGTGGTTGCGGGGTTCGACGCCGAAGACCTTGCCGCCGCGGTCGACCCGCAGGTACATCCCGCACTGCACCCCGCAGAAGCAGCAGTGGGTGGGGACGAGGGTCTCCCCGTTCTGGTCGGCGTGCCACCGGTCGGCGGGCAGCCCGCCGGCGTCCCGGAAGTTCCGGGTGCCGGGCGGGGCGACGGAGGGATCGAGCGGCAGCGCGCGGGAGGGGTCGGTCGCGGTCACTTACTGGAAGCCCTTCTTGACGTGGGTGAGGTAGGCGTTGCCGCGGAGGACGCGCTTGCAGCGGGGGCAGTACTCGGCCCACTCGTCGAAGTCGAGCTTGAGGTCCCTCATGGTGCCGCGCAGGTTGTCGACGTACTCGGGGGTGTCGATGGGCTCGTGGCAGCGGCGGCAGGTCTTCAGCTCCCCGCCGTCCTTGCGGCGGGAGGTGTACTTGAAGAGCTGCATGCCGACGGCGGCGGGCCGCTGGACGATGTGGAAGAACTTCCCGAACGGGATGTAGATGAGGGTGAAGACCACCGAGACCATGTGCAGGATCGCCAGGAACTCGTAGCCGCCGCCGTGCAGGAAGATCGACGAGAAGGTGAGCAGCAGGCCGGTGACCGAGATGACGATCAGGGCGATCAGCGGGACCAGGTCGTAGGCGAAGCGCTGGCCGGTGACGGCGCCGCGGTCCTTCATGCGCCGCCACAGGAAGTAGGAGGCGCCGGCGATGACGAGGACGGCGGCGATGTCCAGACCGTGGAACATGAGCCAGCCGAGGAGGTTGAGCGAGTCGAAGCCGAGGACCTTGAAGCCCCAGATCCGCATCTCGTACCCGGGTCCGTCGCCGGTGGCGGAGGTGAAGGTGAACCAGCCCCAGGTGAGCGGGAAGGTGATGAGCGCGGCGAGGACGCAGCCCCAGAAGAGGAGCTGGTGGGCGGCCCAGCGGGCGTGCGAGCGGGCGCCGAGGAACTTCTGGAAGCCGAGGTAGGTGGCGATCATCCTCGGCAGCGCGGTGGGGGCCCTGCGGAAGTTCTCGGCGGAGAAGAGGGAGCCCCAGCCGCGGCGGAAGAGGCGCCGGGCGCCGGGGGCGGAGATCCAGACGGTGTAGCGGTAGGCGACGCCGAAGGCCAGGAAGACGGTGGCGACGGCGTACGGCAGCAGCGCCGAGTCGAAGTCGCGGAGCAGCCGGCTGCCGAGGACGATGGCGAGGATCAGCAGGACGGAGACGGCGGTGCCGGCGAGGGCGGCACGGCGGCGGACGGCGGCGGGGGTCTGGCGCGCGCGGCCGTCCGGGACCGGGGTGGGCGCCTCCGGGGCGGGAGGGGTGGGTTCGGCGGTCTGCGGTGGCTCGGTCACGGGGCCACGGTAGGACGTATGTGCACATTCGGCCCGTTTTGCGCCACTGAAAGGCGGACGCGTCGCCCCCGCCGGGCCCGGGGTCCGCTCAGACCGCGTGCAGGCCGTGGGCGCGGAAGACCTCGCGGACGGACGCGACCTGCTCCGGGGTCGGCGACGGGGTGTCGTGGAGGGTGAACGGCAGGTCCAGGGCCTGCCATTTGGCCTCGCCCAGCTTGTGGAAGGGGAGTACGTCGACGCGGGAGACGTTGCCGAGGCCGCCGACGAAGGCGGCGACGCCCTCGACGTTGGCGGGGTCGTCGGTCAGGCCGGGGACGAGCACGAACCGCACGTGCACGTCCTGGCCGAGGTCGGCGAGCCGGCGGGCGAAGTCCAGGGTGGGCCGCAGGGGCCGGCCGGTGACCTTCCGGTAGGTCTCCGGGTCCCAGGACTTGATGTCGAGGAGGACGAGGTCGGTGTCGCGCAGCAGGGCGTCGGTGGCGCGGACGCCGAGGAAGCCGGAGGTGTCGAGGGCGGTGTGCAGTCCGAGCTCGTGCTTGAGGCGGTGCAGCAGTTCGCCGGTGAAGACGGGCTGGAGCAGCGGCTCGCCGCCGGAGACGGTGGCGCCGCCGCCGGACGCGGAGATGAAGCGGACGTACTTGGACGCCTCGGCGATCACGTCGTCGGCGGAGGTCCGCTTGCCGTTCCGCATCCGCCACGTGTCCGGGTTGTGGCAGTAGAGGCAGGTCAGCGGGCAGCCGGAGAGGAAGGTGACGAAGCGGGTGCCGGGCCCGTCGACCCCGGTGGACAGGTCCCAGGAGTGCACCGAGCCCTCGGAGGCGCGGTGGGTCGCGGCGGCGGCCGGGGTGAGGGGGGCGGTGGTGAGGCGGGACACGGCAGGGCCTCTTTCGGAGGAGTCGGGCGCGCCCCGGGGCCGGGGGGTGAGGGCCACCGGCCCCGGGGGCGGGAAGGGGCTAGAGCGTCCCGTGGAAGGTGCGGTTCAGGACGTCGAGCTGCTGGTCGCGGGTGAGGCGGACGAAGTTGACCGCGTAGCCGGAGACCCGGATGGTGAGCTGGGGGTGGTTCTCCGGGTGTTCCATGGCGTCCAGGAGGACGTCGCGGTTGAGGACGTTGACGTTCATGTGGAAGCCGTCGCTGGCCATGTAGCCGTCGAGGACGCCGGCCAGGTTGGCGATCCGCTCCTCGGGGGTGCGGCCCAGGCCGTCGGGGGTGACGGTGTTGGTGAGCGAGATGCCGTCCTCGGCGTCCTCGTACGGGAGCTTGGCGACCGACAGGGCGGAGGCGACGTAGCCGTGGGTGTCGCGGCCGTTCATCGGGTTGGCGCCCGGGGAGAACGGTTCGCCGGCCCGGCGCCCGTCGGGGGTGTTGCCGGTCTTCTTGCCGTAGACGACGTTCGAGGTGATGGTGAGGACGGACTGGGTGTGCTCGGCGTTCCGGTACGTCGGGTGCTTGCGGACCTTCCGCATGAACTCCTCGACCAGCCAGACGGCGATCTCGTCGGCCCGCTCGTCGTTGTTGCCGTAGGCCGGGTAGTCGCCCTCCACGCGGTAGTCGACGGCGAGGCCGGTCTCGTCGCGGACGGGGGTGACCTTCGCGTACTTGACGGCGGCGAGCGAGTCGGCGGCGACCGAAAGGCCGGCGATGCCGCAGGCCATGGTGCGGCGCACGTCGCGGTCGTGGAGCGCCATCTCCAGGCGCTCGTACGCGTACTTGTCGTGCATGTAGTGGATGACGTTCAGGGCGTGGACGTACACGCTCGCGAGCCATTCCATCTGCTCGTCGAACTTCGCCATGACCTCGTCGTAGTCGAGGACCTCGGAGGTGAGGGCGCCGGTGTCGGGGCCGACCTGGGCGCCGGACTTCTCGTCCCGGCCGCCGTTGATGGCGTACAGGAGGGTCTTGGCGAGGTTCACGCGGGCGCCGAAGAACTGCATCTGCTTGCCGACCGGCATCGCCGAGACGCAGCAGGCGATGGCGGTGTCGTCGCCGAAGCGCGGCCGCATCAGCTCGTCGGACTCGTACTGCACCGACGAGGTGTCGATGGAGACCTTCGCGCAGAACTCCTTGAAGCCCCGCGGCAGGCGCGGCGACCAGAAGACGGTCATGTTCGGCTCGGGCGCCGGGCCGAGGTTGTAGAGGGTCTGGAGGTAGCGGAAGGACGTCCTGGTGACGAGCGGGCGGCCGTCCTCGCCCATGCCGGCGATCGACTCGGTGACCCACGTCGGGTCGCCGGAGAACAGCTCGTCGTACTCGGGGGTGCGCAGGAAGCGGACGATGCGGAGCTTGATGATGAAGTCGTCGACGAGCTCCTGGGCCTGCTCCTCGGTGAGGAGGCCGGCGTCGAGGTCCCGCTGGAGATAGACGTCGACGAAGGTGGAGGTGCGGCCGAGCGACATCGCGGCGCCGTTCTGCTCCTTCACGGCGGCCAGGTAGGCGAAGTACAGCCACTGGATGGCCTCGCGGCCGGTGGTGGCGGGGCCGGAGATGTCGTAGCCGTACGAGGCGGCCATGGCCTTCAGTTCGCCGAGGGCCCGCATCTGCTCGGCCAGTTCCTCGCGGAGCCGGATGGTCTCCTCCAGGGAGCGGCCGCCGGCGGGGAGGACGTCGAGCTCGGCCTTCTCCTCCTTCTTGACCTGGAGGAGGCGGTCGACGCCGTAGAGGGCGACGCGGCGGTAGTCGCCGATGATCCGGCCGCGGCCGTAGGCGTCGGGGAGGCCGGTGACGACACCGGCCTTGCGGGCGGCGCGGATCTCGGGGGTGTAGGCGTCGAAGACGCCGGCGTTGTGGGTCTTGCGGTACTCGGTGAAGACCTTCTCCAGCTCCGGCGAGACCGGGTAGCCGTACGTCTCCAGGGCGCCGGCGACCATCCGCCAGCCGCCGTACGGCATGATCGCCCGCTTCAGCGGGGCGTCGGTCTGGAGGCCGACGATCAGGTCCTTGTCGCGGTCGATCCAGCCGGGGGCGTGGGCGGTGATGGTGGAGGGGACGTCGTACGCGACGTCGTACACGCCCTTGGCGCGCTCCTCCGGGAACCTGTCCGTGATCGCCTTCCACACGGCGGTGGTCCGCTCGGTGGGGCCGGCGAGGAAGGAGTCGTCGCCCTCGTACGGGGTGTAGTTCTGCTGGATGAAGTCGCGGACGTCGATGGCGTCGCGCCAGAGCCCGCCCTTGAAGCCCTTCCAGGCGCCGTCGTTCACCGTTGCCTCAGCAGGGGTCGCAGTCACTGCCCGCACCGCCTTCTCGATCGCTCGAATCAGCCTTTTCGCTTACCTCCATTGCACTCCTTCCGATCGATCGTCTCGGGCGGCAATGGTCACCTCTCCATGGCCCAAGGTCCCGGTCGGGGCATGCGGAAAGGCCCCGCCTCGGCGGGGCCTTTCCGGGAGGGTTCCCGGCGGGGTCTCAGCTGGGTGCCTCGGCGCCCTTGCGGGCGTAGAACCACCAGGTCACGATCATGCAGCTGACGTAGAAGGCGATGAAGCCCCACATCGCGCTGGTGACGGCGACCGAGCCGAAGAGCGCCGGGATGAAGAAGAATCCGTAGGCGGCGATCGCGGAGGTGAAACCGGTGACCGCGCCCGACTCCATTTCGGCCTGCCGAAGCGCCGCGGCGTGTTCCGGGGTGCCTTCCGTGAGGCCCTTCAGATGGGTACTGCGGAAGATCACCGGGATCTGGCGGAAGGTCGAGCCGTTGCCGATCCCGGAGAAGAAGAACGCGGCGAGGAAGCAGAGGAAGAACCCGTAGAAGTCGCCGCCGTCACCGCCCGACGGGAGGAACGCGATGACTCCGGCGATCGAGAGCGCCATGCCCGCGAAGGACAGGAGGGTGACGCGGGCGCCGCCCCACTTGTCGGCGATCCAGCCGCCGGCCCAGCGGGCGAGGGCGCCCACGGCGGGGCCCATCCAGGCGTAGGTGGCGACGGAGTAGTCCGGGAAGGTGGTCTTGATCAGCATCGGCAGCGCGGCGGCGAAGCCGATGAAGGAGCCGAAGGTGCCGACGTACAGCCAGGTCATCAGCCAGTTGTGCTTGCGCTTGAAGATGACCTTCTGCTGCTTGAAGGGGGTGGACGCCACCTTCAGGTCGTTCTGCCCGAACCAGGCGACGGCGGCGAGGACGAGGAGGACGGGGACCCAGAGGAAGGCGGCGTTCTGGAGGTACACGGGGGTGCCGTCGGCCTTGTGCTGGGCGGAGCCGATCGCGATCGTCGACCAGGTGATGACGATCGGGGTGAGCAGCTGCACGACGGAGACGCCGAGGTTGCCGAGCCCGCCGTTGATGCCGGTCGCGCTGCCCTTCTTCGCCTTCGGGAAGAAGAAGCCGATGTTGGCGAGGGAGGACGCGAAGTTGGCGCCGCCGATGCCGCACAGGGCGGCGATGACGACCATCACGCCGTACGGGGTCGCCGGGTCCTGGATCGCGATGCCCAGCCAGATCAGCGGGACGACGAGGACGGCCGTCGACAGGGCGGTGAACCGCCGCTGGCCGATCATCGGGCCGAGGAAGGTGTAGAGGATGCGGGCCGTGCCGCCGGTGAGGCCGGGGATCGCCGTCAGCCAGAACAGCTGCGAGGTCGAGAAGCCGAAGCCGACGTCCTTCAGGTTGGTCGCCGTGACCGACCAGACCTGCCAGACGACGAAGGCGACAAGGAGGGCGGGGACGGCGATCCACAGGTTCCGGTTCGCGACCTTGTGGCCGATCGACTTCCAGAAGAGCTCGTTCTCGGGCTCCCAGTCCGTGACGGTCCGGCCGGGGCGGTACTGCTCCGTGTCGTACGAGGCGGGGGACCCGCCCGTGGTTCTGCTGCCGTGGACTACGGAACTCATGGCGCTTCCCTGACTTCCCTGACGTTTGCGAGCCCTTTGGAGGCTTCTTCCTTGCCTTTCCAGGCTCCGCCTCGGGTCCGGGGTGGCGTCAGTGCCGATGGTCGCGACCCGGGGCGGGCCTAGGGCGGCTCCCGCGGCGGCCCTAGGTCCCGGCCCCGGGGGCCGTCGGCCTCCGGCGAGCGCCGGCCGGCGGGAAGGGGGTGCCCCCGGGCCGCGGCGCCGGCCCCTGGAAGGGGTGTGGGACCGGCGGGGGCGCGGGCCGGGGGCAGCTCGGGGAGAGAGAACGGCTACGGTCACGCAGACGGCGGCGGCAGCAGCGGGAGCGACACCTCCGGGTCGTCCAGGCACGCGCCCGTCCGCAGGTCGAACTCCTGCTTGTGCATCGGGGAGGCCACGACGGGGACGCCGTCGCGGCGGCCCATGATGCCGTCGGCGATGACGTCGGCGCCCGAGTACGGGTCCTGGTTGCCGACCGCGTACACGGCGCCCTCCGCGTCCTTGAACAGCGCCGCCTCCGTGCCGTCCGGCAGCACCGCCGCCCGGCCCCGCCCCGGCTCCAGGAACTCCACGCCGGTCACGTGCGGCGCGAAGCGGGCCAGCGCCGCCGGGTCGTCGAGGACGGCCCGCCACTCGTCGCGGTAGGCGGCCACGTGCCGCTCCATCTGCGCCTCCAGTTCGGCGCCGATGCCCCGCGCGTCCTCGATCAGCACCTCCCGCAGGTGGGCGATGCCGGCGCCGGAGCCGCCGAGCCGTTCCAGCCAGGCCGAGGTGCGCTCCAGGCGCTCGCCGGTCCGCAGGTAGTACATGAGGAACCGGTCCAGCAGCGCGAAGAGTTCGGCGGCGGACAGGTCGGGGGCGAGCAGGTCGGCGTGGCGGGGGGTGGCGCCGCCGTTGCCGCAGACGTACAGGTTCCAGCCGCCGGCGGTGGCGATGACGCCGATGTCCTTGCCGCGGGCCTCGGCGCACTCGCGCAGGCAGCCGGAGACGCCGCCCTTGATCTTGTGCGGGGCGCGCAGGCCCCGGTAGCGCAGCTCCAGGTCGATCGCGAGCCGCACGGAGTCGCCCTGGCCGAAGCGGCAGAAGCGGGCGCCGACGCACGACTTCACGGTGCGCAGGGACTTCCCGTACGCCTGGCCGGATTCGAGGCCGGCGGCGAGGAGGCGCCGCCAGATCGCCGGGAGGTCCTCCTTGCGGGCGCCGAAGAGGTCGATCCGCTGACCGCCGGTGATCTTGGTGTAGAGGCCGTGGTCGCGGGCCACCTCGCCGAGGGCGATGAGCTGTCCGGCGGTGATCTCGCCGCCGGGGACGCGGGGGACGACGGAGTAGGTGCCGTCCTTCTGGAGGTTGGCGAGGTAGAGGTCGTTGGAGTCCTGGAGCGCGGCCTGTTCGCCGTCCAGGACGTGCCGGAGGCCGAGTTCGGGCGCGAGGGTGCCGAGGACGTTGGCGACGACGGGCTTGCAGACGGCGCAGCCGGAGGCCACGGTGGCGTCGGGGCCGGCGCCGTACCGTTCCATCAGCTCGGTGAAGGAACGGATGCGTTCGGTGCGGATCCGGTCGTACAGCTCGGGGCGGGTCAGGTCGGGGAAGTGCTCGCACAGCCCGCGCCGCTTCTCGGCGCCGGCCGCGTCGAGGACCGCCTGGAGGGTGCCGGCGCAGCCGCCGCAGCCCGTGCCGGCCTTGGTGCAGCGCTTGACGCCGCCGAGGTCGGTGAGGCCGTGCTCGGCGATCGCGGCGCTCACCGCGCCCTTGGTGACGTTGTGGCAGGAGCAGACGACGGCGTCGTCGGGGAGCGCGGCGGCGCCGGGGAGGCCGGTGGTGCCGGCGGCGGCCGGCAGGAGGAACGCCTCGGGCGGGGCGGGCAGCGGGCGCCCCGCGTGCGGCTTCAGCGAGCCGTACGCCTCGGCGTCGCCGACGAGGATGCCGCCGAGCAGCCGCCCGTCGGGGCCGAGGAGGAGCTTCTTGTAGACGCCGTCGCGGCCGTCCGAGAAGACGATCTCGGTGGCGTCCGCGCCCTCCGCGAACGGGTCGCCGAAGGAGGCGACGTCGGCGCCCATTAGCTTCAGCTTGGTGGAGGTGTCGGCGCCGGTGAACACGGTGGTGCCGGCGCCCGCGAGCCGGTCGGCGACGGCCTCCGCCATCTGGTAGCCGGGGGCGACCAGGCCGTAGACGCGCCCGTCGGCCGTCTGCGCGCACTCGCCGACGGCGTACACGTACGGATCGGTGGTGCGGCAGTGCGGGTCGACGGCCACGCCGCCGCGGTCGCCGACCGCGAGCCCCGCCTCGCGGGCCAGCTGGTCCCGGGGGCGGACGCCGGCCGAGAAGACGACGAGGCCGGCGGGGATCCGGGTGCCGTCCGACAGGGCGAGGGCGGTGACGCGGCCGTCCGGGCCGGTCTCCACCTCGGTGGCGCCGACGCCGGTGTGCACGGCGACGCCCATCGACTCGATGGTGGCCCGCAGCGCCGCAGCGCCGCCGTCGTCCACCTGGAGCGGCATCAGCCGGGGCGCGAACTCGACGACGTGCGTGGCGAGTCCGAGGGTACGCAGCGCACCCGCGGCCTCCAGGCCGAGCAGGCCGCCGCCGATCACGACGCCGGCCGCCGCGCGTTCGGCGTACGCGGTGAGCGCGGCGACGTCGTCCAGGGTGCGGTACGTGAAGCAGCCCGGCGCGTCGGCGCCGGGGATCGGCGGCACGAACGGGTACGAGCCGGTGGCGAGCACCAGCGCGTCGTACGGGACGACGGCGCCGGACGCGGTCGTCACCGTCCTGGCGGCGGTGTCGACGTGCTCGGCCGGGTCGCCGAGGCGCAGGTCGACGCCGTGCGCATCGAGGAAGCCGGGGGCGGGCAGGGCGAGGTCGCCGGGGGCGGTGCCGGTGAAGACGGAGGAGAGGTGGACGCGGTCGTACGCGGGCACGTCCTCCTCGGCGAGGACGGTGACCCGCCAGCCGGGCGCCGTGCCGTCGGACAGCGCGCCGCGCTCGGCCAGCGCCTCCAGGAGCCGCTGGCCGACCATGCCGTGGCCGACGAGGACGAGGGACGGGCGCGGGGAGGGGGGCATCGGGCGCTCCGGGGCTGGGGGGCCGGTCCGGTCCCGGCACCTTCGCCTTCGACCGTAGGCGCGCGGATCGGGCCGCCGGCCCCGAGAAGGGCCCGACCGCACGGGACTTGTGGCCCTCCGGCCGGGGCCGAACGGCGCGGTCCGCGCGGCGCGGCGCTCCGTAGGCTGACCCGAGGAGCCGGCGGCGCCACGACACCGCCGCCGGCACCCTTCGGCGGGACCCCGCACGGGGCCGCGGAGCAGCGGAGGTGGCCGGTGGGCGAGGTCGTGGTGGGGGTGCACGGGAGCGGGGTGGCGGGGGCGCGGGCCGTGACGGGGCGGCTCGCCGCGCAGGTGCGGCGGCTGACCGGCGTACCGGTGACCGTCGGGCACCTGGACCACCAGGCCCCGTCCCTCGCGGACGTCCTGCGGGCGCGTCCGGGCGCCGTCGTGGTGCCGCTGCTGCTGGGCGACGGGTACCACCGGTCGGTGGACCTGCCCGCGGTCGCCGCGCGGTACGGCTGCCCGGTGACGCGGGGGCTGAGCGGCGAACCGGCGGTGGCGCGGGCGCTGTACGACCGGCTGCGGGACGCGGAGCGGGCGGCGGGCGCGCCGGCGGACGCGGTCGTCGTCGCGGGCGCGGGCTCGTCGCGGCCGGGCGGCGACGGCGGGACCCTGGCGGCGGCGGAGGAGCTGCGGCGCCTGTTGCGGGTGCCGGTGTCCGTCGCGTACTGCTCGGCCTCCTCTCCGGGGCCGGCGGACGCGGTGGCACGCGCGCGTGCGGACGGTTTCCGGCGGGTGGCGGTCGCGGCGCACCTGCTGGCGCCGGGCCGGTTCAGCCGCTCCCTGGAGGAGCTGGGCGCGTACGCGGTGGCGGCGCCGCTGGCGGACCATCCGGCGGTGGCGCGGCTGGTGGCGGACCGTTACGAGGCGGCGGTGCGGCCGGAGGGCGGATCGCTCCGCGTGGCGTGAGGACCCCCGCCTGGCCCGGGCGCCACGGCTCTGCTGTGCTGGGCGCATGACGCGACCTTTCCTGCCGTTGACCGCGCGCTCCCGCGAGGAGTCGCACCGGACCGCCACGCCGCTGGAGCTGTTCTTCGACCTGTGTTTCGTGGTCGCCGTCGCCCAGGCGGGCGTGGGGCTCGTGCACGCGGTCGCGGAGGGGCACGCGGGCGAGGGTGTCGTGAGCTACGCGATGGTGTTCTTCGCGATCTGGTGGGCGTGGATGAACTTCTCCTGGTTCGCGTCGGCGTACGACAACGACGACGTGCTGTACCGGGTGGTCACGCTGGTGCAGATCGCGGGCGTGCTGATCCTGGCGGCGGGGGTGTCGCGGGCGTTCGAGGAGCACGACTTCCTGGTCGTGTACCTGGGCTATCTGGTGATGCGGGTGGCGCTGGCGTCGCAGTGGCTGCGGGCGGCGCGGCACGCGGCGTCGGCGCAGGAGCGGACGATGTGCCGCCGGTACGCGGGCGGGGTGCTGGCGGTGCAGGTGGGCTGGCTGGCGCTGCTGCTCGTGCCGGAGGGGGCGGTGCCGTGGGTCTTCCTGGTGATGGCGCTGGCGGAGCTGGCGGTGCCGGTGTTCGCGGAGAAGGACGCGCCGAGCACGTGGCATCCGCATCACATCGCGGAGCGGTACGGCCTGTTCACGATCATCGTGCTGGGCGAGTCGGTGGCGGCGGCGACGGTGGCGGTGAAGTCGGGCGTGGCGGAGAACGACGCCCTGAACGAGCTGCTGCCGATCGCGGCGGGCGGGCTGCTGATCGTGTTCGCGGCCTGGTGGGTCTACTTCGTGGTGCCGGCGCACGACCGGCTGACGGACAGCCGGCAGGGCTTCCTGTGGGGGTACGGGCACTTCCTGATCTTCATGTCGGCGGCGGCGATCGGGGCGGGCCTGGAGATCGCGGTCGAGCAGGCGGTCGGCAAGGCGCACATCGGCACCCTGGCGGCGTCGGCGTCGGTGACGATCCCGACGGCGGTGTTCCTGATGTCGGTGTGGCTGCTGCACGCCCGCTACTTCAAGGTGGGGGTGGCGCAGCAGGCGGTGCTGCCGGGGGCGTCGCTGGCGATCCTGCTGTGTTCGTTCGCGGGCCGCTGGGCGGTGCTCGCCGCGGGTGTGGTGGCGGCGGGGGCGGTCGCGGTGGGGGTGACGCTTACGGCGCGGAACCCGGCGACCCGGACGGCCGCCGGGTCCTGAGGCGGGACTGCCGGGGCGGGACTGCCGGGGTGGGGCTGCCGGGGCGGGACCGCCGGGGCGGCGCTGCCCGGGTGGGACGGCCGGCGCGGGGCTTCTACGGTAGGAAGGGGACATGACAGCAGCGCGGTTCTCTCCCGACGGTCTGACGGACGTGCCCGGCATCCGGGTGGGGCACGCGCGCGTGGCGGGTCCGGGGGCGCTGTCGGGGACGACGGTGGTGCTGGCGCCGGAGGGCGGCGCGGTGGCGGCCGTCGACGTGCGCGGCGGCGGTCCGGGCACCCGGGAGACGGACGCGCTGGACCCGAGGAACGTGGTGCAGCGGATCGACGCCGTCGTGCTGACGGGCGGCAGCGCGTACGGCCTGGAGTCGGCGGCCGGGGTGATGGCCTGGCTGGAGGAGCACCGGCGCGGGGTGCGGGTGGGCCCGGATCCGACGCACGTGGTGCCGGTGGTGCCGGCGGCGTGCGTCTTCGACCTGGGCCGGGGCGGTGACTTCACGGCACGGCCGGACGCGTCGACGGGCCGGGCCGCGGTGGAGGCGGCGCACGCGTCCGGCGACCACGCGCGCGTGGCGACGGGGGCGGTGGGCGCGGGGACGGGCGCGGTCGTGGGCGGGATGCGCGGCGGCGTCGGGACGGCGAGCCTGCGGCTGGCGTCGGGGGTCACGGTGGCGGCACTGGTGGTGGTGAACGCGGTCGGCGCGGCGGTCGATCCGGCGACCGGCGTCCTGTACGGCGGCCTCTTCGAGCCGGACGGCGCGGACGGCGGCGCGGGCGGCGCGGCGGTGCGGCCGTCGCGGGCGGTGCACGAGGCGGCGGCGCGGCGGCTGGCGGAGGCCCGCGCGGCGTCGGTCCGGCCGCCGCTGAACACCACGCTGGCGGTGGTCGCGACGGACGCGGCGCTGACGCGGCCGCAGGCGCAGAAGGTGGCGGGGACGGCGCACGACGGAATCGCCCGGGCGATCCGGCCGGTGCACCTGATGAACGACGGCGACACGGTCTTCGCGCTCGCCACGGGGGCCCGGGAGCTGCCGGCCGCGCCCGGGCCGCTCGCCCTGAACGAGGTCCTGGCGGCCGGCGCCGACCTGGTGACGCGGGCGATCGTCCGCGCGGTGCTGGCGGCGCCCGGGGGCCTGCGCGGCCCGGGCGGCGACTTCCCGTCGTACGGGGAGCTGTACGGCCTCCCGGACGGGCCCCCGGACGGCGCTCCGCACGACCCCCCAAGCGGCCCGTACTCCCGGTAACCGCAAGGGAGTTGAAGCTTCCGCGACACCGGGAACTTCCGCCGCCGGCCCCTCGTTTTCCGTAACCCCGACCCCGTTGTCGGACCCAGGGACTACGTTAAGCAAGCACCAAGTGACATGCGGCGACGGCCTGGAGACCCTCTTGAACGATCCGCGGGATCACCTCGATCCGTACGAGACGACCGAGACGCACGTCGAGCGGCTTCTCGGCCGGGCGCTCAACTCCTTCGACCTGCCCGACACGACGGTGGAGCGCCTGGAGACGGCGCTCGCCCACTCCACCGCCCTGCACTCCTCGCACCACAGCTCCTCGCTGCACCGCTCCACCTACCGCCACACCTATCTGCTCGCCGACGGCAGCGCGCTCGTGCTGTGGGAGCTCGCGCACAACGCGGGCCGGGACGGCACCGAGCAGTACGAGCTGTACGCGGAGGAGGCGGAGGCCCGGCTGGCGGCCTCCCGGCTGCCCGTCGGCCCGCTGCCGGAGTGGACGGTGGAGCGGGCGGACGGCGGCCCGCTCGGCGAGGACGACGACCTGACGGCGCTGAGCGCGCTGCTGGCCCGCCCGATACCCGCCCAGCCCCGGATGTACGTGCCGGACAACTCGGCGGACCACGCCCGCCGCGTCCTGCGCCGCGCGGAGAACGACGACCGGCCCGGTGAGCGGACCGCCCGCCGGCTGCGGATCGCCTTCGCCCACCACATCACCCAGGTCTTCGGCCGCCACTGCCCCGTGGAGGGCGGCCGGGACGCCGGCTTCACCCTCTACGAGCACCAGTTCCTGCTGCTCGACGGCACCGAGCTGAGCCTCTGGGAGGTCGAGCACACGGCCACCCCGGACGGCCGGCACATGTGCGAGGTGTACGAGTCGGAGGCCGCGGCCCGCGGGGCGATGGAGGCCCGCTCCCGCGTCGTCTGAGCCCCGCCCCACGGCCGGCCCGCCGGCCCGGGTTCAGACCTGGGCCGGCACGCCGCCGAAGTGACCTGAGCGACGCCGAGGGGCGGTGCGCACGTGCGCACCGCCCCTCGCGGTCCGGCCCCTCCTGTCCAGGAGCCGGTCAGGCGGCCACGGTCACCGTCGGGTCGGCGGCCGGGGCGGTGGTCCCGGCGCCCTCCGGGGCGGTCCTCCGCAGGCTCTTCAGCAGGATCACCAGCGCCGCGCTCACCAGCACGCCCGCCATGATCGCCAGCAGGTACAGGAACGGGTTGCCGATCAGCGGGACGACGAACACGCCGCCGTGCGGGGCCCGCAGGGTGCACTCGAAGGCCATCGACAGGGCTCCGGTGACCGCGCCGCCCGCCATCGCGGCCGGGATGACCCGCAGCGGGTCGGCGGCGGCGAAGGGGATCGCGCCCTCCGTGATGAAGGAGGCGCCCAGCACCCACGCGGCCTTGCCGTTCTCCCGCTCGGTCTTCGTGAAGAGCCGGCCGCGGACGGCGGTGGCGAGCGCCATCGCGAGCGGCGGGACCATGCCGGCGGCCATCACCGCGGCCATCACCTTGAGGGAGCCCTCGTTGGGGGTGGCGAGTCCGCCGACGGCGAAGGCGTACGCCACCTTGTTCAGCGGGCCGCCGAGGTCGAAGCACATCATCAGGCCGAGGACGACGCCCAGGACGACCGCGTTGGCGCCGGAGAGGCCGGAGAGCCAGTCGGTCAGCGCGGACTGGAGCTCCGCGATCGGCTTGCCGATCACCAGGAACATCAGGAAGCCGACGGCGATCGACGACAGCAGCGGGATCACCACCACCGGCATGATGCCGCGCAGCGCGGCGGGCACCCGCACCCGCTGGACCGCCAGGACGGCGCCGCCCGCGAGGAGGCCGGCGGCGAGGCCGCCGAGGAAGCCCGCGTCGATGGTCAGCGCGATGGAGCCGCCGACGAAGCCGGGCACGAGACCGGGCCGGTCCGCCATGCCGTACGCGATGTAGCCGGCGAGGACCGGGACCAGGAAGGCGAACGCGAGCCCGCCGATCTGGAACAGCAGCGCGGCCCAGCTGTCGAGCTGCCCCCAGGCGAAGTGCTCGGCGACGGACGGCGCCTTGTCGATGTCGTAGCCGCCGAGCGCGAAGCCCAGGGCGATCAGCAGACCGCCGGCGGCGACGAAAGGCACCATGTAACTGACGCCGGACATCAGCCACTTGCGCAGCTTGGTGCCGTACCCCTCGGCGGGTTCCCCGGTCTTCTCCACGGGGGTGGGCGCGGCGGGGGCGGTGGTCTCGCCGCGCTCGGCCCGGCCGCGCACCTCGGCGATCAGCTCGGCGGGGCGGTTGATGCCGGCCTTGACGCCGACGTCGACGACCGCCTTCCCGGCGAACCGTTCCTTCTCCCGTACGGGCACGTCATGGGCGAAGATCACGCCGTCGGCTGCGGCGACGGCCGCCGGGTCGAGCCGGGTGAACCCGGCCGAGCCCTGGGTCTCCACGACCAGTTCGACCCCGGCCTCCCGGCCGGCCTTCTCCAGCGCCTCGGCGGCCATGTAGGTGTGCGCGATGCCGGTGGGGCAGGAGGTGACGGCGACGATCCGGAAGGGACGCGCCTCCGGGGCCGGGGTCGCGACCGGCTCCGGAGCCTCCGGCTCCGCGGGGGCCTGCGGCGGCTCCTCCCCCGCGATCAGCGCCGCCGCCTCCGCCGGGGAGGCCACGGCCCGCAGCGCGCCGGTGAAGCCCTCGTCCATCAGCTGTCGGGCGAGCGACGACAGGATCGTCAGATGGGCGTCGTCGGCGCCGGCCGGGGCGGCGATCAGGAAGATGAGGTCCGCCGGGCCGTCGGGGGCGCCGAAGTCGATGCCGGCGGCCGAGCGGCCGAACGCGAGGGTCGGTTCGGTGACGTGGGCGCTGCGGCAGTGCGGGATCCCGATGCCGCCGTCGAGGCCGGTCGGCATCTGGGCCTCGCGGGCGGCGACGTCGGCGAGGAAGCCGTCCAGGTCGGTCACCCGGCCCCGCGCGGCCATGCGCTCGGCGAGCGACCTGGCCGCCGCCTCCTTGGTGCCGGCGGCCAGGTCGAGGTCGACCAGGTCCGCGGTGATCATGGTGCTCATCGCGGGCTCCCTTGCTCGCTGAGGACGGTGTCCAGGGGTACGTCGGAGGTGACGGTCACGGCGGCCGGGTCGAGGTCCGCCGGGGTGGGCATCTGGCTGCCGGGCAGCTGGACGGCGGCGGCGCCGTGCGCGACGGCGGCGGCCAGCGCCTCCGGTCCGTCGCCGCCCGCGGCCAGGAAGCCGGCGAGGGAGGCGTCGCCCGCGCCGACGTCGGAGCGGACGGCGGGGACGGACGCGGAGCCGAACCAGGTGCCGGCGGCGGTGACGAGGAGCTGCCCGTCGGCGCCGAGGCTGGCGAGGACCGAGCCCGCGCCCCGCTCGCGCACCTCCTCGGCGGCCTTCACGGCGTCGCCGACGGTCCGCAGCGGGCGGCCGACGGCCTCGGCGAGCTCGTCGGCGTTGGGCTTCACGACGTCCGGCCGGGCGGTGAGGGCGGCGAGCAGCGAGGGCCCCGAGGTGTCGAGGGCGATCCGGGCGCCGGCGCCGTGGGCGCGGGCGACCAGCCGGGCGTACCACTCGGGGGCGAGGCCGCGCGGGAGGCTGCCGCAGCAGGCGATCCAGGCGGCGGCCGGGGAGTGGGCGCCGACGGTGGCGAGCAGCGTCTCGGACTCCTCGGCGGTGAGTTCCGGGCCGGGCGCGTTGATCTTGGTGAGGGTGCCGTCGGGCTCGGCGAGGGCGATGTTGGAGCGGGTCTGGCCGGCCAGCGGCACCGGGGCGACCTCGATGCCCTGCCCGGCGAGGAGCTGGGCGACGAGGGCGCCGGGGGCGCCGCCGAGCGGCACGACGGCGACGGTGCGGTGGCCGGCCGCGGCGACCGCCCGGGAGACGTTGACGCCCTTGCCGCCGGGGTCGACGCGCTCGGCGGTGGCCCGCAGGACCTCGCCGCGTTCAAGGCCGGGGACCTCGTACGTACGGTCCAGGGAGGGGTTCGGGGTGACGGTGAGGATCATGCGCGGACGACTTCCGTTCCGGCGGCCTCGATGGCCGCGGCGGTCTCGGGGGCGAGGCCGCTGTCGGTGATCAGCAGGTCGACGTCGGCGAGGGCGCCGAAGCGGGCGAAGTGCTCCTCGCCGTGCTTGGCGGAGTCGGCGAGCAGGACGACCCGGCGGGCGGAGGCGAGGACGGCCCGCTTCACGGCCGCCTCGGCGAGGTCGGGGGTGGTGAGGCCGTAGGCGGCGGAGAAGCCGTTCGCGCCGACGAAGGCGACGTCGGCGCGGATCTCGCCGTACGCGCGCAGCGCCCAGGCGTCGACGGCGGCCCGGGTGCGGTGCCGGACGCGCCCGCCGACCAGGTGCAGGTCGATGCCGGGGTGGTCGGCGAGCCGGGCGGCGGCGGGCAGCGCGTGGGTGACGACGGTCAGCGCGCTGTCGAGCGGGAAGGCGGCGGCCAGCCGGGCGACGGTCGACCCGGCGTCGAGGACGACGCTGCCCTCGGCGGGCAGTTCGGCCAGGGCGGCGGCGACGATGCGGTCCTTCTCGTCGGCGGCCACCCCCTCGCGCTCGGCGAGGTCGGGCTCGAAGTCCAGCCGGCCGGCGGGGATGGCGCCGCCGTGCACCCGCCGGACGAGCCCGGCCCGGTCGAGGGCCTTCAGGTCGCGCCGTACGGTCTCGGCGGTGACCTGGAACTCCTCGGCGAGGGAGAGCACGTCGACCCGCCCGCTCTCACGGGCCAGCCGGAGGATCTCTTGCTGTCGCTCGGGTGCGTACATGGTGAGTCTGTGTCCGTTCCGATGCCCGAACCTGTGGTTTCAGTGTCAGGTTACGCCGGGGATTCCGCGAAGTAAACGCAGTCGGACACTAAAACGGGCACGAACGGGCATCGAGGTCCAAGGTCCCGTCGGATGTACGCCGAAGGGCCCCGGTCGGCGACCGGGGCCCTCCGGGGGCATGCGCTGGGCGCGGTGGGACTGTCTCAGGAACTGTTTCAGGAGGTGAGCGCCGGCTCCTTCTCCCCCGCCGCCTCCCCGGACGGCGACCCGGCCGCCGGGACGGCGTCGTCCGCGCCGCCCTCCAGGTGCTGCTTCGGCCGCGCCGGGAGCGCGAACATCACCAGGAAGATGGCGGTGAGGACGACCGCCGCCCAGCCGAGCGAGTTGCGGAAGGCGTCCGTGAACGCCGTCGTGATCTCCTGCGGGGCCTGCTTCAGCCGCTCCTCGTCGAAGGTGCCGAAGAAGACGACCGACACCAGGCCGAGTCCGATCGCGTTGCCCATCTGCCCGGTCATGTTGATGAGACCGGAGGCCGAGCCCGCGTGCTCCTTCGGGACCTCCGACAGCACCGCGTCGGTCAGCGGCGCCACGATCAGGCCCATGCCGAGTCCCATCACGACCAGCGCCGGGACCATCTGCCAGGACGTGATCTCCGCGCCGTACCGCCCGGCCACGAAGAAGTACAGCAGGATGCCCGCGACCATCGTCAGCGCGCCGCCCTGCAGCACCTTGCGGCCGAAGCGCGGCACCAGCAGCTGCACCGACAGGCCCGCCGCCAGGGAGACGGCGATCGAGAACGGCACCCCGGTCAGACCGGCCCGCAGCGCGCTCCAGCCGAGGCCGAGCTGCATGTACAGCGTCCACACCAGGAAGAAGATGCCGAGCACGATGCCGAACGACAGCTGCACGGCGATGCCGGCCGCGAAGGACCGCACGCGGAACAGCGCCAGCTCGATCAGCGGCGACCCGTCCTTGCGCGTCTTGTACCGCTCGTACGCCACGAGGACGCCGAACACGACCGGGCTGGACGCCATCATCAGGTGGCCCCACAGCGGCCAGTCCAGCTCGCGGCCCCGGGTCAGCGGGTAGATCAGCAGGAGCAGCGCGGCCGTCACCAGCACGACGCCGACCAGGTCGAGACGGAGCGCCTTCGGCGCCTTCGACTCGGTGATGAACGCCCGGCCGAGCAGCAGCGCCGCCACGCCCACCGGCAGGTTGATGAGGAAGATCGGCCGCCACTCCAGGCCCGCGATGTTCCACTCGGTGAGCAGCGCGCCGAGCAGCGGTCCGGAGACCGCGCCGAGACCGACGATGGCGCCGAAGAGACCGAAGACCTTGCCGCGCTCGTGCGGCGGGAAGGTGACGTGGACGATCGACAGCACCTGCGGCACCATCATCGCCGCCGCCGCACCCTGGAGGAGGCGGGAGGCCACCAGCATCTCCGGGCTGGCCGCGAAGCCGCACAGCGCGGACGCGAGCGTGAAGCCGGCCGTGCCGAGCAGGAAGAGCCGCTTGCGGCCGTAGATGTCGCCGAGCCGGCCGCCGGTGATCAGACCGGCCGCGAAGGCCAGCGCGTAGCCGGCGGTGATCCACTGGATCGCGGTGGTCGTGGTGCCGAGGTCGTGCTCGATGCTGGGGATCGCGATGTTGACGATCGTGGCGTCGACCAGGTCCATGAAGGCAGCCGTCATGACGATGGCGAGGGCGATCCAGCGTCTGCTGTCCCCCGCGGTGGTGCTGTCCGCCCCCGTGGCGGCTTCGGTCTCGTGTGCGCTCATAGGAGGACCATAGGAGTCGTATAGGCCAGCCCGCGTCCTATTTCCCCCGCATGATGGTCGGCATGACGGACACCCCGGCACGACTCCTGAATCTGCTCTCGCTCCTCCAGACCCCGCGCGAGTGGCCCGGCAGCGAGCTCGCCGAACGCCTCGCGGTCTCCTCGCGCACGATCCGCCGCGACATCGACCGGCTGCGGGACCTCGGCTATCCCGTCGAGGCGACCCGCGGCGCCGTCGGCGGCTACCGGCTCGTCGCCGGGACGGCGATGCCGCCGCTGCTCCTCGACGACGAGGAGGCCGTCGCCATCGCCGTCGGCCTCCGGGCCGGCGCCGGGCACGCCATCGAGGGCGTCGACGAGGCGTCCGTACGGGCCCTGGCCAAGCTGGAGCAGGTGCTGCCGGCGCGGCTGCGGCACCGGGTCTCCACGCTGCAGAACGCGACGCTCCCGCTGACCCGCGGCG
This sequence comes from Microtetraspora glauca, assembly GCA_000721275.1. Taxonomy (GTDB): domain Bacteria; phylum Actinomycetota; class Actinomycetes; order Streptomycetales; family Streptomycetaceae; genus Streptomyces. The sequence continues at coordinate 130,209 of JOFO01000012.1, forward strand.
ACGGCGCGACCGTCGCGCCCTCCACCCTCACCGCCCTCGCGGGCGCGGTCACCGGCCGCGAACGGCTCCGCTTCAGCTACCGCGCGGGCGACGGGACCGAGAGCAAGCGGCTCGTCGAGCCGTACCGGCTGGTGTCGACGGGCCGGCGGTGGTACCTCGTCGCGTACGACCTCGGGCGCGAGGACTGGCGGACCTTCCGCGTCGACCGCGTCACCGACCCGCTCGCGACCGGGGCGCGCTTCACGCCGCGGGAGCTGCCGGAGGGCGACGAGGCGGCGTACCTGGCGCGGTCCATGACGCGGGCGCAGGGGGAGGTGGACCTGGACGTCGAGTTCGACGCGCCGGCGGAGTTCGTCGTCGCGCGCCTGCCCTCGCACCTGGCGCCGGTCGCGACGGGGCCGGACACGTGCCGGCTGCGGGCGCGGGTCACGGACTCCGTGGAGTGGCTCGCGATCCGCTTCACGATCATGGACGCGCCTTTCCGCGTCCACGCGCCGACGTCCCTCCGCACGTACCTGGAAACCCTGACGACCCGCCTGACAGCCGCCCTCACCTGACGGCGCCGGCCGTTCCGCCGTCCCGCCGTTCCGTTGTGGGCATACGTTCCGCTAGGGCTGGGGGTCCCCCCTGGACGAAGTCCTTGGGGGAGGGTGGGCACAACGGAACGGCACCGTCGCGGGTGCCTCCGCTCCCGGGCCTGGACCCGCACCGAACGGGCGCCGCACACCGGGTGCGGGTTCAGGCGCAGTAGCCTCGGCGCGGCAAGCGGCGCCGTCCCGTGTGCCCACCCGTTCCGCCCTGCGGAACGCCTGCCCACACGGGGGGGGCGCCGGCCGCTCTAGGCCACCGCGTCGAAGCCCGTGTCCCGCGCCATCTTCTTCAGTTCCAGCAGCGCGTGCTTCTCGATCTGGCGGATCCGCTCGCGCGTCAGCCCGTGCTCCTTGCCGACCTCCGTCAGCGTCCGCTCGCGCCCGTCCTCGATGCCGTACCGCATCCGGATGATGGACGCCGTCCGGTGGTCGAGCTTGTCGATCAGGTCGTCGAGCTCCTCGCTGCGCAGCAGCGTGAGGACGGACTGCTCCGGCGAGACCGCCGACGTGTCCTCCAGCAGGTCGCCGAACTGCGTCTCGCCCTCGTCGTCGACCGACATGTTGAGCGAGACCGGGTCGCGCGCCCAGTCCAGGACGTCCGTGATCCGCTCCGGCGTGGAGCCGAGCTCCTCCGCGACCTCCGCGGGCTCCGGCTCGCGGCCGTGCTCGCGGTTGAACTCGCGCTGGACCCGGCGGATCCGGCCCAGTTCCTCCACGAGGTGGACGGGGAGCCGGATGGTGCGGGACTGGTCGGCGATGGACCGGGTGATGGCCTGGCGGATCCACCACGTGGCGTACGTGGAGAACTTGAAGCCCTTCGCGTAGTCGAACTTCTCGACCGCGCGCACCAGGCCCGCGTTCCCCTCCTGGATCAGGTCGAGCAGGGGCAGGCCGCTGCGCGGGTACCGGCGGGCGACCGCGACGACGAGCCGCAGGTTGGACTTGATGAAGAGGTCCTTGGCACGCTCGCCCTCGGCGGCCAGCGCCTCGAGCTCCTCGCGGGTCGCCCCGCCCGCCTCGGTGTCCTCCACCTCGCCGTCGAGGATCTGCTGGGCGTAGACGCCCGCCTCGATGGTCTGGGAGAGCTCGACCTCCTTGGCGGCGTCGAGCAGGGGCGTGCGCGCGATCTCGTCGAGGTACATGCCGACCAGGTCGCGGTCGGCGATCTCCCCGCCCACGGCGCGAACGCTGCTGGCCCGGCTGTCCCCGCTCTTGGCGGCGGACTGACGACGGGCGACGGCACGGGTTGCCATGCGTGCTCCCTTGCTGAGTAGGTCGCGACACCCTTGCGGGTGCCCTGCATCCGACGGAAACAACGACCGGAATCGGGACAGAATTCCCAGGAGACTCAGGATTTTCGCGATCATGCAGTATCCTGCGCGGCCACCGCCCCGCCCGCCGGTCCGCCGCCGGCACGGATCCGCAGGTCAGAGCCCCCGGTACGGCCCTCCGGCCGTTCCCCGACCACACTGTCGGTGAGACGGCCGTCACACGACCGGACCGACCCCGGCCACCTTCTCGCCTCTGGCCTTCGAGTCTCCGGCCTTCGAGTCTCCGGCCTTCGAGCCTTCGCGCCTTCTCGTCTTCCCGCCTTCTCTCCCTCTACGACGCCGGAACGCCCCGCGGAGTTGCCTCCCGGGCAAACCCCCGGCCATCGACCGAGGCCCGGCTCCGTCCCCCGCTGTAGGTCCCCAGCCCGTTACGCGCCGCCGGGCCCGCGGCCTACCGTCCCGGCCATGGACACCACCGGCATCCTCGACGAGGCCCTCGAACGGCTCCACACCACCGGACCCGAGCGGAACGGCTGGCTCACCAACCACGCGCCGATGGCCGTGGAGGCGCTGGCCCGGCACGGGCACGCCGCCGCCGTGCACCGCTGGCTCGACGCGTACGCCCCGAAGCTGGAGGACGCGCCCGCCCCGAACACCCCGGTCACCGCCGGGAACTGGCGCGAGGCGCTGGGCGATCCGGCCCGGATCACCGACTGGACCCGCCACTTCGCCCGCGAGCTGGCCGACCGGCCGTGGCGGGAGGTGCTGGCGGAGTGGTGGCCCCGGCTGCTGCCCGGCATCGCGGGCGGCGCCACCCACCCGGTGATCCGCACCGGGCACGCCGTACGGACCCTGCTGGCGCCCGGCGGCGAGACGGAACCCCGTCGGGCGGAGCTGGCGCACGCGCTCGGCTACTGGGCGGCGCGCCACCAGCCGCTGCCGCCGCTCACCGCGCTGGCCGCCGCGCCGGACGCCGCCGCCGCGCTCGCCGCCGTACCGCCCGTCCCGGAGCAGGAGGGCGGGATCCGGCAGCGACTCGCGCAGCTCACCGCCTTCCCCGCGTGGGGCGCGGAGACGGAGCCGGAGGCGGCGCGGGAGCGGCTGGCCGAGCTGGTGACGGCGGCCGTGCACCGGTATGCGACGCACGGGCACGGCGAACCGATCATGCTGGTGCACGCGGCGACCGCGCCCAACGCGGTGCTGCGGACCCTGCCGGCGCTCCCCCGCGCCCTGTGGGCGCCGAGCCTGGCGGCGGCCTGGGCGGCGTCGGCGGCGGTGACGGCCGCGTACACGCCCCGGGAGGCCGCCCCGTACGCGCCGGCCGGCCTCACGGCGGAGGAGGTCTTCGCGCGGGCGGCGGCGCACGGCGACGACCACACGATCAAGTTCGCGGACACGGCGCTGGACGTCGGCGGCCCGCTCGCCCTGGCCGCCGCCGTCCGCTCGGTGGAACTGAACCCGCCGGTCTTCTGAGGACGGCCGGCGGGGGACGGTCAGCCGAACTGGACGGACCGCTTCGCGAGCCCCATCCAGAAGCCGTCGATGACCGACCGCCCGGCGTCGAGGTCGCCGGCCGCGTCCGCCGCGCCCAGGGCGACGAAGAGCGGCGCGAAGTGCTCCGTACGGGGGTGGGCGAGCCGCCCGGCCGGGGACTTGTGCGCGAAGTCGAGCAGGGCGTCCACGTCGTGGGCGGCGAGGGCCTCGCTCCCCCACGCGTCGAACTCGGCCGACCAGCCCGGCACGCCGCCGCCGGGGTGCCGGAGGGCGGCGAGGTTGTGGGTGAAGAAGCCGCTGCCGACGATGAGCACGCCCTCGTCGCGCAGCGGGGCCAGCTTGCGGCCGACGTCCATGAGCCGGCGCGGGTCCAGGGTCGGCAGGGAGATCTGGAGGACGGGGACGTCCGCGTCCGGGTACATCTCGACGAGCGGCACGTACGCGCCGTGGTCGAGGCCCCGGTCGGGGATGTCCTGGACGGGCGTGCCGGGCCCGCGCAGCAGCTTGCGGACGGACTCGGCGAGCGCGGGCGCGCCGGGGGCGGCGTACCGCACGGTGTAGTAGTGCTCCGGGAAGCCCCAGAAGTCGTAGACCAGGGGGACGGTCTCGGTGGCGCCGAGCGCCAGCGGGGCCTCCTCCCAGTGGGCGGAGACCATGAGGATCGCCGTGGGGCGGGGCAGGCCGGCGGACCAGGCGGCGAGTTCGCCGGGCCAGACGGGGTCGTCGGCGAGCGGGGGCGCGCCGTGGGAGAGGTAGAGCGCGGGCATCCGCGCGTCGAGGGCGGCGTCCATGGCGGGCCTCCGTTCCTGAGCCGGGTCACCCGGTGAGGGGGCGAACGGTCATGGGGCGAACGCTTGAAGTTTCAAGCTCTATGGATGCAGCGTAAACCTACATAGTTCAACTTTCAAGAACGGGTCGTACGATGGACCGCATGGGTGCCACCGAAGACAGGACCGGACCGCGCTGGCTCAGCGACGACGAACAGCGCGTCTGGCGCTCGTACCTCCACGCCACCACGCTCCTGGAGGACCACCTCGACCGCCAGTTGCAGCGGGACGCGGGCATGCCGCACGTCTACTACGGCCTGCTGGTCCAGCTCTCCCAGGCCCCGCGCCGGCGGCTCCGCATGACCGAGCTCGCCAGGAGCGCCAAGATCACCCGCTCCCGCCTCTCGCACGCCGTCGCCCGGCTGGAGAAGAACGGCTGGGTGCGGCGCGAGGACTGCCCGTCCGACAAGCGCGGCCAGTTCGCCCAGCTCACGGACGAGGGCATGGAGGTGCTGCGGCGCACCGCGCCCGGGCACGTGGCGGCGGTGCGGCAGGCGATGTTCGACCGGCTCAGCCCCGAGCAGGTCGCGCAGCTCGGCGCCATCATGCGCGTCATGGCGGAGGGCCTGGAGCCGGCGGGCCCGGACGCGGACCTGCCCTGGCTCCGCTGAGCGGAACCAGGGCAGGCGGCCGGGGGAAGGGGGTGCGGGAGGTCAGTGCGCGATGACCGGCACCTTCAGCTCGTCGTCGGCGCCGTCGCCGGAACCGGCGACCACGCCCGTGTCCGGCTTCCCGGTGGTGATCAGCACGGCGGCGATCGCCGCGGACACGGCCAGGATGCCGACCGCCCACCAGATCGCGGCCGTGTAGCCCTCGACCATGCCCTGGAGCTGGAGCAGCTTCTGGGCGGCCGGGGTGGTCGCGCCGGCCGCGTGGTCGGTGAGGTACGCGGTCGTCGCGGAGGCGGCGATCGTGTTCAGCAGGGCCGTACCGATGGCGCCGCCGACCTGCTGCGAGGTGTTGACCATCGCGGAGGCCACACCGGCGTCCTTCGCTTCCACGCCGTGCGTCGCCAGCGACATGGCCGGCATGAACGCCGTACCCATGCCGAGGCCCAGCAGCAGCTGCGCGGGCAGGATCAGACCGGCGTACGAGGTGCCGACCTCCAGCTGCGTCAGCAGCAGCATGCCGACCGCGGCGGTCAGGAAGCCGGGGGCCATGAGCAGCCGCGGCGGGACCCGGGTCATCAGCCGCGTACCGATCTGCGTCGAGCCGATGATCATGCCCGCGATCATGGGCAGGAACGCGAAGCCCGTCATGACCGGCGAGTAGCCCTTCACGACCTGGAGGTAGTAGGTCAGGAAGAGGAAGAGGCCGAACATCGCGATGACGGCGAGGCCGAGCGAGAGGTAGACGCCGCCGCGGTTGCGGTCGGTGAGGACGCGCAGCGGCAGCAGCGGGTTCCGGACCTTCGCCTCGACCAGCACGAACGCGCCGAGCAGCACCACCGAGCCGACGAACATGCCGATCGTGCCGGTGTCGCTCCAGCCCTCGGACTCGGCGCGGGTGAAGCCGTACACGAGCGCGACCAGGCCCAGGGTGGACAGGATCACGCCGGGGATGTCGAGCGCGGAGCGGTTCCGGCCGCCGGCCGGCTCGCGGACCACCAGGTACGCGCCGACGGCGGCGACGACGGCGAACGGGATGTTGACGAAGAAGGTCCAGCGCCAGTTCAGGTACTCGGTGAGGACACCGCCGAGGATCAGGCCCACGGCGCCGCCGCCGCCGGCGATCGCACCGTAGATGCCGAACGCCTTCGCGCGCTCCTTGGCGTCGGTGAACGTCACCGCGAGCAGCGACAGCGCGGCGGGCGCGAGCAGCGCGCCGAAGGCGCCCTGGAGGGCGCGGGCCCCGAGCATCATGGCCTCGCCGGTCGCGGCACCGCCGAGGGCGGACGCGGCGGCGAAGCCGATCAGACCGACGACGAAGGCGCGCTTGCGGCCCCAGAGGTCGGCGATCCGGCCGCCGAAGAGCAGCAGTCCGCCGAAGGCGAGGGCGTAGGCGGTGATGACCCACTGCCGGTTGCCGTCCGATATGCCGAGGTCCTGCTGGGCGGAGGGGAGGGCGATGTTCACGATGGTCGCGTCGAGCACGACCATCAGCTGGGCGAGGGCGATGAAGACGAGCGCCTTCCAGCGGCCGGGGTCGGGCTGGAGGCCGGCCGTCGACCGGGCGGTCTCGGCGGTTTCGGGCATGGGGGTAGCCACCTCTTGGTGCGTAAGCGAAGAAAAAGGACGTACTGAGAAAATCTGAGGGCCGCCGCTGGTCCGAGGTCTACGGCGCCACGGCTCTACGGCTCTACGGCTCTGGGGCTCTCCGGCTTCAGGCGCGGAAGCAGCCCGCCGTCACGCGTCGCGTCGCAGGTCCTCCAGGGTCGCGGCCGAGCCGGGGAGCGCGGAGCGGGCGGGGGCTTCCAGGCCGTCGAGGAAGACCTGGAGGTGCCGGTGGACGAAGGGCTCGAACGCGGCGCAGCCGGTGCCGGGCAGCGGCCGGGTGAGCTGCGAGACGCCGACCAGCACGTCGCCGGCGCCGACGTCCGGCCGGAGCCGGCCCGCCGCGCGCGCCAGGCCGAGGAGTTCCTCGACGGACTCCTCCAGCCGGTCGCGTTCGGCGACGAGGTCGGGGTGGTCGTGGTCGAAGCCCGCGTCGAGCATCGGGCAGAGCGCGCCGACCTTCTCGTCGGCGGCGCCGTGCACGAAGCGCCGTACCGCCTCGAAGGCGTCCGCCTCGCCGCCGGTGACGGACGCGGCGGCCCGCTCGGCGAGCCCGGCGACCCGGGCGGTCAGCGAGAGGACGACCTCGCGGACGAGGTCGGCGCGCTCGGGGAAGTTCCGGTAGAGGGTGGCGTTGCCGACGCCGGCCCGGCGGGCGATCTCGTCGTACGGCACGAGGGGCCCGAACTCCACGAACATCTCGCGGGCGGCCGTCACCAGCCGCTCGCGGTTGCGCAGGGCGTCGGCGCGGGGACGCGGCACGCGCCGCGCGGGCGCGGCGAGACCACCGCCTGCTTCCGTCACATCCTCCGGCACCGGGCACCTCCACCACAGCTGACGATCACGATCCGGGGACTCCGTCCCCACTTCCTCGAACTCTCTCCTAAACGGGGAAGGAATCCCCGGATATTTCGCGGCCCTCTGTGACCTGGCTCACATCCCACCCCTCCGTCACTCTCCGCCCCCGGATACCCACGATCGGTCCACCCGGCGCGCGCCCCCGCACCGCTCCGCACAGGCTGATCGCACGGCACCACGCCGCTGACCTGGCCCCGACCGGAGAGGCGACCGCATGCAGCACACCCGCCGGCGGATACGCAGACCGGTCGCCCTCGCGGCGACCTCGGCCCTCCTGCTCACCGTGCTCGTCTCGGCGAGCACCACACTCCCCGGCCCCGCCCCCGCGTCGGCGGGCCCGGTGGCCACCGTGCCCGACACCACCCGGCTGGGGCCGTGCCGCATCGCCACCGCACTGGACGTGCAGATGTCGGAGGGACTGCCGACCGCCCCCGGTTTCGCGCGCTCCACCGGCCAGGTCCGGGCCCTGACCCTCATGGTCGACTTCCCCGACGCGCGCGGCGAGGGCACCGCCATGGCGCGCTTCCGCGAGTTCTTCCCGCAGACGTCCGACTGGTTCCACGTCAGCTCGTACGGCAGGCTCCAGTACCGCGCCGAGACCCCGATACCCGACTGGCTGCGGATGCCGCGGCCGTTCACCTCGTACGGGATCGAGCGCGGCGCCCCGTACGAACCGGGCTACCGCTCCTTCGTCGAGGACATCGTGAAGGCGGCCGACCCGAAGGTCGACTTCAGCGCCTACGACCTGGTCAACGTCCTGGTCACGCCGAACGCCGGCCCGTCCGCCCTGGACACCGTCCTGTCCGTGACGTTCTCCGGCAACGACGACGCGCCGTACGCCGACGGCGTGCCGCTCGCCAACACGTCCTTCGTCTACAGCCGCCAGGACGACGGCTCGGGCAGCTACCCGGAGACCGGCTACCGCGTCCTCCCCCACGAGAACGGGCACGTCTTCGGCCTCCCCGACCTCTACACCGCCGACGGCGGCGGCACGGTCGGCCACTGGGACATCATGTCCGAGGACTGGGGCGCCAACAACGACCTGCTCGGCTGGCACAAGTGGAAGCTCGGCTGGCTCGACGACGACCAGGTCCGCTGCGCGTCCACCACCGGCACCAGCGAGCACCTGCTCACCCCGCTGGCCGTGGCCGGCGGCCCTAAGCTCGTCTTCGTCCCGCTCTCCGACACGTCCGGATACGCCGTCGAGGTCCGCACCCGCGAGGGCAACGACGAGGCCGTCTGCGAACCCGGCGTACTCGTCTACCGCGTCGAGTCCGACGTGGACACCGGCCACGGCCCGGTGACCGTCGCCGACAGCGACCGCGCCAGCGGCGGCTGCACCCGCCGCCCCAACGTCCACGCGGAACTCTCCGACGCGCCCTACCGCCCGGGCGAGACCTTCACGGACCGCACCCACGGCGTCCGGATAGGCGTGGTGGACGAGGGCACGGACGGCAGCTTCCGCGTCAGGGTGAGCAGGAACTGAGACGGGAGCGGGAGCAACAAGAAACCCGCTCCCTCCCCTCCCTCACCCCCACAGCCGCCGAAGCTCCCCCTTCAGCAGCTTCCCGGCCGGATTCCGGGGCAGCTCCGCGTCCCGTACGAGGACGTGGACGGGCACCTTGAAGGCGGCGAGGCGCGCGGCGACGTGCGCCCGCAGCGCCTCCGCGTCCGCCGCCGCCCCCGGCCGGAGCCGTACGACCGCGCCGACCTCCTCGCCCAGCAGCGGGTGCGGCACGCCGACGACGGCGGCGTCGAGCACGTCGGGGTGCGTCTGGAGCACCCGCTCCACCTCGACGCAGTACACGTTCTCGCCGCCCCGGATCACCAGGTCGGTGAGCCGGTCGACGACGGTGACCCGCCCGTCGGCGTCGACCCGCGCGAGATCGCCGGTACGGAACCATCCGCCGGGCGCGAAGGCGGCGCGGGTCGCCCCGGGATTCCGCCAGTACCCGCGGAAGAGGGACTGCCCGCGCAGCCACAGCTCGCCGACGCCGTCGTCGCCGGCGCCCTCGATCCGCACCTGGGTGGCCGGCGAGGGCCGCCCGACGCTGCCGGGATGGGCGCGGTACTCGGCCCCGACGTTGGCGAGGACACCGCCGCAGGTCTCGGTGAGCCCGTACCCGTTCCGGGGATCGATCCGTTCCCCGTACCCGGCGGCGAGCCCGCCGGTCACCCCGGGCGGCGCGGCGGCCCCGCCGGTGCTCAGCAGCACCAGCGACTCCAGCGGATCACCCATCTCGCGGGCGAGCGCCAGCAGCTGGAGCGCGGTGGTGGGCACGCCCGCGTAGTGGGTGACCCGGTGCTCGCGCATCAGCTCCAGCGCCCGGGCGGGGTCCCACTTCCGCATCATGACGAGGGTGCCGCCGCCGGCCATGACGGCGTACAGCGAGGTGAAGGCGGCGACGTGGAAGAAGGGGAACGTCGTCAGCGACACGACCGGCGCGCCCCCGCCCGGCCGCTCCCCGCGGGCGAGCGCGGCGACGGCGGCGAAGTACCGCGGGTGCATGGCGGCGCCGGCCTGCGCGAGGTGCGTGGCGACGGCGCCCTTGGGCCGCCCGGTGGTCCCCGAGGTGTAGAAGATCGTCGCGTCGTCCTCGCCGGTCACCTCCACGTCGGGCGGCCCGGTCAGCGGATCGTCGTCGGCCTCGTACGCGACGAACCCGTCCTCCGCCTCCCCCTGGAACACGATCCCCGGCACCCCGGCCCGCCGCGCCCACGCCCGCACCCGCGGCACCCGCTCCCCGTCGACGAGCAGCAGCCCGGGCGCGCAGTCGTCCAGCGCGTACGCGAACTCGTCCTCCGTCCACCAGGCGTTCAACGGCACGGCGACGAGCCCGGCGAGCTGCACCGCCCAGAAGGCGACCTGCCACTCGGGAAGGTTTCGCATGGCGACGACGACCCGGTCCCCGCGCCGCAGCCCGTACTCCCCCACCATCCGCCGAGCCAGCCCACAGGCCTCATCAAAGAACGCCCGATACGAAACCACCCGCCCGTCCCCCACCAGAAACGGCGCGTCCCCGAACCCCCACACCACCTCGACGAACTCCCGCAACGTCCGGGGCCCCCGCACATACACCCCGTCCCGCACCTCGAACGGCCCCCCACCCGCGACCAGCCGCCCCGACTCCCCGCTCAACCCCACACTCCCTCCTCCGA
>JOFO01000013.1 GCA_000721275.1 Microtetraspora glauca
CCGGGGGGCAAGGGCGGACCGGGGAGGGAGGCGGGCCGGGGCTAGCCCGCGTACGAGCGGATCAGGCGGGCCAGTTGGCGGCCGACCGTGTGGAGCGGGTCCTCGGTGCGGGTGACCTGGGCGGTGACCTCGGCGCCCTCCAGGGCGGCGATGACGGTGACGGCCAGCTCCCCGGCCGCCTCGGCCGAGAAGCCGCCGCGCAGCAGCTTGTCGCGGACCAGGTCCTCCCAGCCGCGCAGCGCGGCGGCGCAGGCCCGCTGGATGTCCGAGTCGGTGCCGAGTGTCTCCAGGGCCGCCGCCGTGACGGGGCAGCCGTCGGTCCAGTCCGACGCGCGCAGCTCCTCGCCGAGGCGCCGGGTGCAGGCGACCACCGCCTCGGCCGGGTCGTCCGTGCTGTCCAGCGCCTCCCGCAGGAGCGCCGCGAACTCCGCGCCGCCGTGCTCGATCGCGGCGACGGCGACGGTCTCCTTGCCGCCCGGGAAGAAGTGGTAGACGGACCCGAGGGTGGCCTGCGCCTCCTGGGCGATCTGCTTGATGCCCGTGCCGACGTACCCCTGGCGCTGGAGGAGGCGGGCGGCGGCGACGACGATCCGGTCACGCGTGCTGGTCTGCATGGGTTCACCGTAGCAAGTCACTAAGTAGAGCGTTCGTTCCAGAGCTGTGCTACGGTCTGCCCATGCTCTGGATAGAGCGTTCGTTTTAGTTCGTTTCAGTCGTCCCGCGAGGAGAGAGACCCATGTCCAGCACCCGCCCCGCCGCCCCCGCCACCCCGCAGTCGGTCACCGTCATCGGCCTCGGCCCGATGGGCCGGGCGATGGCCGGCGCCTTCCTCGACCAGGGGTACGACGTCACCGTCTGGAACCGCACGGCGTCCCGCGCCGACGAGCTGGTCGCCCGCGGCGCGGTGCTCGCCCCGGACGTGAAGGACGCGCTCGCCGCCAACGAACTGGTGGTCCTCAGCCTCACCGACTACGACGCCGTGTACGCCACCCTCGGCCCCGCCGAGTCCGCGCTCACCGGCCGGGTCCTGGTGAACCTCAGCTCCGACACCCCCGAGCGGGCCCGCGCCGCGGCCCGCTGGGCCGCCGAGCGGGGCGCCGTCCAGCTGACCGGCGGCGTCACCGTGCCGCCCTCCGGCATCGGCAAGCCCGAGTCGTCGACCTTCTACAGCGGCCCGCGCGCGGTCTTCGACCGGCACCGCTCCGCCCTGGAGGTCATCACGGGCCGCACCGACCACCGGGGCGAGGACCCGGGTCTCGCCGCGCTGATGTACCAGATCGGCATGGTCATGTTCTGGACCTCGATGCTCAGCTACTGGCAGGCCATCGCCCTCGCGGAGGCCAACGGCCTCACCGCGGCCGACATCCTGCCGCACGCCGTGGAGACCGCGCAGTCGCTGCCGGGCTTCATGTCCTTCTACGCCGGGCGCATCGACGCCGGACAGCACACCGGCGACGTGGACCGGCTCGCCATGGGCACGGCCAGCGTCGAGCACGTCCTGCACACCAACGCGGACGCGGGCGTCGACACCACGCTCCCGGCCGCCGTCGTCGCGCTCTTCCGCCGCGGCATGGACGCCGGCCACGCCGCCGACAGCTTCTCCAGCCTCCTGGAGTCGATGCGCGCTTGACCCTCACGCGGCGTGAGGCCGGACCGTGGTCCGCATGAGCGACCAGAACCCCCGCACCGCCCACCCCTACGACGCCTTCGAGATGAGCCCCGTGCCCACCCCCGGGCCGGACGCCGTGCCGCCGGAGCCGTTCCACGGCATCTACGGCATGCCGTCCTTCGTCACCGTCCCCACCACAGACCTCGCGGAGTCCGTGGACTTCTGGACGCGGGGGCTCGGCTTCTTCGAACTGTTCGCCGTCCCCGGGGTGCTGGTGCACCTGCGCCGGTGGGCGTTCCAGGACGTGCTGCTCGTCGCGGCGGACAGCGTCCCGGCGGAGCCGCCGGCCCTGGGGTACAGCTTCGCCGGGGTGCTCGCGCAGGTCGACGCCGTCGCCGGGGCGTGCCGCGGGCTGCGGCCCGGCGCGGTCGACGGGCCCCGGGACACGCCGTGGAACACCCGGGACGTGGAGGTGATCACCCCCGAGAACGCGCGCGTCGTCCTCACGGCCGCGAAGCCGTTCGACCCGGCGAGCGAGGAGGCGCGGAACCTCGCGGCGATCGGGATCACCGGCCTCGACAATGGGACGCATGCCTGAGGACCCGTACGCCGGACGCGCGAGCGACGACGGACTGACCGTCGGCCAGGTGGCGGCGCTGCTGGACGTCACCGTCCGCGCGCTGCACCACTGGGACGAGATCGGGCTGGCCCGCCCGTCACTGCGGACGGCCGCCGGGTACCGGCTCTACACCGCCGCCGACCTCGAACGGCTGCACCGCGTCACCGTCTACCGCGAGCTCGGGCTCGGCCTGGACCGGATCCGGGCCGTCCTCGACGACGCGGGCACCGACGTGACCGGCGCGCTGCGGGCCCAGCGCGCGCAGGTCGACCGGCGGATCGAACGGCTCCGGCGGCTCGGCGCCGGACTGGACCGGATGATCGACGCCCAGGAGCGCGGGCTGCTCCTCACCGCCGAGCAGCAGGCCGCGCTCTTCGGGCCCGGCTGGGACCCCACGTGGTCCGCCCGGGCGCGCGAGGAGTACGGGGACACCGCGCAGTGGCAGGCGTACGCGGAGCGCTCCGCCGCGCGCGGCCCCGAGGAGTGGCGGGCCGTCACCGAGGCCGTCACCGCGCTCGAACGCGCCCTCGGCGAGGCGATGGACGCGGGCGTCGCGCCCGGCGACGCCGAGGCGGCCCGGCTCGTCACGCGGCACCGCGAGCTCTTCAGCGCGGCGTACTTCCCGCTGAGCCGGTCGATGCAGGTCTGCCTGGGCCGGCGGTACGCGACGGATCCGGGCTTCGCCGCGCACTACGACGGGGTGCGCCCCGGCCTGGCGGCCTGGTTCCGCGCGGCGATCGACGCCGACGCCCGCGCCCACGGCCTCGACCCGGAGACCGCCGACTGGCGGTAGCCGCGCACGGGCCCCCGGCGGCAGCGGCCCACCGGCTCCTGGCGGCGGCGCGCGGGGCCGGAACCGGCCATGAGGGCCCGGGCGCCGCGTGCGGCACCAGCCGGTGTCCGCTGAGCGAACGGCCGCGTCCTGAATGCGTCTTGACGTGACATCAGCTCTTCACCCACCATTCAGCACGCACTCGCACAGCTCCAACGCCTCGCGTCACCCACGGCGCGAGGCGCTCGCACGTTCCGTCCCATCCCCGTTCGGAATCCGGAGCCCCCACATGAAACTCTCCGCGAGACTCGCCGCGCTGGCAGGTTCCTCGGCGCTCGTCGTCGGCGCCCTCGCCGGCGCCGTGCCGGCCACCGCCGCGCCGGCCGGTGCGACCGCCGCGCCCGACCTGTCGGTCGCCGCCGTGAAGCAGCACCTGACGGACCTCCAGTCCATCGCCACCGCCAACGGCGGCAACCGCGCGCACGGCCGGCCCGGTTACAAGGCGTCCATCGACTTCGTGAAGGCCAAGCTGGACGCGGTCGGGTTCACGACGTCCGTCCAGCAGTTCACGTACAACGGCACGACCGGCTACAACCTGATCGCCGACTGGCCCGGCGGCGACCCGAACCAGGTCGTCATGGCGGGCTCGCACCTCGACTCGGTCTCCTCGGGGCCCGGCATCAACGACAACGGCTCCGGTTCGGCCGCGATCCTGGAGGCCGCGCTCGCCGTCGCCCGCACCGGCTACCAGCCGTCGAAGCACCTGCGGTTCGGCTGGTGGGGCGCGGAGGAACTGGGCCTGGTCGGCTCGAAGCACTACGTGAACAACCTCCCGGCGACCGAGCGCGCGAAGCTGAAGGGCTACCTCAACTTCGACATGATCGGCTCGCCGAACCCGGGCTACTTCGTCTACGACGACGACCCGGTCATCGAGCAGACCTTCAAGAGCTACTTCGCCGGCATCGGGGTCCCGACCGAGATCGAGACCGAGGGCGACGGCCGCTCCGACCACGCCTCGTTCAAGAACGTGGGCATACCCGTCGGCGGTCTCTTCACCGGCGCCAGCCGGGTCAAGACCAGCGCGCAGGTGTCCAAGTGGGGCGGTACGGCGACGGCCTTCGACCGCTGCTACCACTCCTCCTGCGACACGACCGCGAACATCAACGACACGGCCCTGGACCGCAACAGCGACGCCATCGCCCACGCGCTCTGGACCCTGTCCGGCACCACGACCCCGCCGACGGGCACCGTCTTCGAGAACACCGCCGACGTGGCGATCCCGGACAACGGCGCCGCGGTGACCTCGTCCGTCACCGTCTCCGGCGTCGCCGGCAACGCGCCCAGCAGCCTCGCCGTCGGCGTGGACATCGTCCACACCTGGCGCGGTGACCTCGTCGTCGACCTCGTCGCCCCCGACGGCACGGTCTACAACCTGCACAACAGGACCGGCAGCGGCACCGACAACATCCAGCAGACCTACACCGTGAACGCCTCCGCGGAGGTCGCCAACGGCGTCTGGAAGCTCCGCGTCCAGGACACCGCGTCCGCCGACACCGGGTACATCAACGGGTTCAAGCTGACGTTCCCGTAGGCCCGCAGACCACCCGGGCGGGTCGGTGGACGTCGTCCCGACCCGCCCGGGCCACCATGTCCGCCGGGCCCCGCGCCTACCGGCCCGCGTTCGCCGCGTCCACCAGCGCCTGCGGCGTCACCGCGCCGACGTAGACGGTGCCGTCGTCCGTCATCAGCGCGTTGACGATCTTCGTCTTGAAGACGGTGCCGGAGCCGAACTTCCCGCTGACCTTCTCGCCGAGCGAGTCGAGGAAGCCCTGGACCTCCTTCGGCGCGTCCTCCGTCTTCGGGGCCGGCGCGCCGGAGTCGAAGCGGGCGATGCTGGTCCAGCCCTCGCCGATCACGTTCGGCTCGCCGTTCCCGCCGCCGAGGCCGCCGAGGCCGAAGTCGCCGAAGCCCTTCTCCAGCTCCTTCTCCAGGTCCTTCCCGGCGTCGCCGTGCTCCTTCTCGACCGCGTCGGCGTCGGTGACCTTCGCGCCCTCGGGGACGGTGAAGGCGAACTCGGAGGCGGCCGGCCTGCCGAAGTCCACCTTGGTGAAGCCCGCGTCGACGACCGGCTTGCCGCCGCTCGTGGAGTCGAGGGTGAACTTGAGCGGGGTGCCGGTGGCGGCGTCGACGGCGATGGTGATCGCGTCGACCGTGGAGCCCTGCTGCTTCGGCTCGATCACCAGGCGGTACGCGTCGCGGCCCGCGACGTTCGCGGTGCCGCCGACCGTGATCGAGGTGGTGTCGCCGGCGGCCTTCAGGACCTCGTCGGCGAGCGCCTTCGGGGAGGCGGGCAGCTCCTCCTGCGGGGCCTGGCCGGGGCCTTCGGCGCCCTTCTCGTGGAAGACCGTGTTCGACCGGGAGTCGTACGCCCACACCTCGTCGCCGTTGTGGACGAGGCTGTACTGCTCCTTGCCGTCGACCAGCGTCAGCTTCTGGCGCTCGGGGCCGTCGGCGGCGATCTTCAGGGTGTGGGTGCCGGAGACCAGCTTGCCGAGCTGGGCGGACGGGTCGGCGGTGCCCTCGCCCGCGCCGCCGTCGCCCATGCCCTCGGCGATCCCGCCGAGCAGCCCGTCGAAGGCCGGCAGCCCCAGGTCGGTGGAGATCTTGAAGGTGCCGGAGAGGGTCTGGGTGTCCGAGGCGGCGATCTTCTCGATGAGCTGATGGGCCGTGATGTCCGGCAGGTCCGGGTCGCCGGACGCGGCGAGCGCCGGGACCAGTCCGACGGTCGCGGCGGCGATGCCGGCCACCGCGACCGGGACGACGTACCGGCTCGTCTTTCGCTGTGCTGCCATGGTCTGTGATCCCTCCGTGCCCCTGTGGACTTCCCGTGCGATGTCTCCATCTCACCAGGACGGCGCCGCGGAATCGTCAGCCCCCGGGATCAACCTCGCGTACGCCTGCGGGATGACCCGCCCCTAGGGACGTACCCCCGGAAGGAAGGGGTCAGCCCGCGCGGTGCACCACCGCGTCGCACAGCTCCTGCAGGGCGGCCTTCGCGTAGCCGTCCGGCAGCGGCGCCAGCATGGCCCTGGCCTCCTCCGCGTACCGCACGGTGTCCCGGCGGGCCTGCTCCAGGGCGGGGTGGACGCGGAGCCGGCGCAGCGCCTCGGCGTGCCGGGCGTCGTCGGTGAGGTCGCCGTCGATCAGGGCGACGAGCTCCAGGTCCTCGGGGCGGCCGTGGGCGGCCGCGGCGGCCCGCAGGTGGAGGACCGGGAGGGTGGGGACGCCCTCGCGGAGGTCGGTGCCGGGGGTCTTGCCGGACTCGTGGCCCTCGGAGGCGATGTCGAGGACGTCGTCGGCGAGCTGGAACGCGACGCCGAGCCGTTCGCCGTACTGGGTGAGGATGCGGACGACGGACTCGTCGGCGCCGGACATCATGGCGCCGAAGCGGCAGGAGACGGCGACGAGGGAGCCGGTCTTGCCGCCGAGGACGTCGAGGTAGTGGTCGACGGGGTCGCGGCCGTCCATCGGGCCGGCGGTCTCCAGGATCTGGCCGGTCACGAGCCGTTCGAACGCCTCGGCCTGGATCCGTACGGCCTCGGGTCCGAGGTCCGCGAGGGTGTGCGAGGCGCGGGCGAAGAGGAAGTCACCCGTGAGGACGGCCAGCGAGTTGCCCCAGCGGCTGTTGGCGCTGGGCACGCCGCGGCGGACGGCGGCCTCGTCCATGACGTCGTCGTGGTAGAGCGTGGCCAGGTGGGTGAGCTCCACGACGACGGCCGCGGGCACGACGCCGGGCGCGTAGGGGTCGCCGAACTGGGCGGCGAGCATCACGAGCAGCGGGCGGAACCGCTTGCCGCCGGCGAGCACCAGGTGCTGCGCGGCCTCGGTGATGAAGGGGACATCGCTCTTGGTGGCGTCGAGGAGTCCGGCCTCGACGGCCGCCAACCCGGTCTGGACATCGGCCTCAAGAGCCTGGTCCCGCACGCTAAGACCGAACGGCCCGACGACGGTCACGAGGGGGTCTCCTGTCTGCTGACGCCTGCTGACGATCACATGGCGACGATCACACGGCTGGGGTGGTGATCACACGGTGTTCGTGGTCACACGGATTGTCGATGTGTCGCTGGGATTCACTCAAGCCAGCGTATCCGGTCACGTTTCGATCACCGTGGGCGCCTTCCCGTCGCCCCCGGTATGTTCGTGATCAGTTGATACGACATGGAGTGTACGAATTGTCCCGAACGGAGATCGACCAGGACACCGGGGACCAGCCGCCCCCCGAGGACGACCGGGCCTTCCTGGGCCATCCGCGCGGCCTGCTCGCCCTCTCCGGGCTGGAGGTCTGGGAGCGGTTCTCGTTCCTCGGCATGCAGGCCATCCTCGTCCTCTACTTCGCCGCGAGCGTGTCGGACGGCGGCCTCGGCATGGCGGCCGGCACCGCCGCCTCCGTCTCCGCCGCCTACGGCACGCTCGTCTACCTGGTGTCGGTGGCCGGCGGCTGGCTCGCCGACCGGATCCTCGGCTCGTACCGGGCGGTCCTGTGGGGCGGCGTCCTGATCGCCTGCGGGCATTACTCCATGGCGGTGCCGACCGCCACCATGACGTGGGCGGGCCTCGGTCTGATCAGCGCCGGCACCGGCCTGCTGAAGCCGAACGTGGCCACCATGGTCGGCAAGCTCTACCGCACCGACGACGACCGCCGCGACGCCGGCTTCGCCCTCTACTACATGGCGATCAACATCGGCGCCTTCGCCGGACCGCTGATCACCGGCTGGCTCGCCGACCACCGCGGCTACCACTGGGGCTTCTCGGCCGCCGCCGTCGGCATGACCTTCGGCCTGGTCCAGTACGTGACCGGGCGCCGCCACCTCGCCGGGAAGAGGCACGCCGCCGAGTTCCCGCTCGCCCCCGACGCCCTGCGCCGCGCGGTGCTGCTCATGATCACCGGCGCGGTCGTCACCGCCGCCGCGGCGGGCGCCCTCGCGGCGGCCGGCTGGCTCACCATGGACCGGTTCGTGGACCTGCTGACGCTGGTCTCGGTGATCGCGCCGGTCGTCTACTTCTGGGTGATGTTCACCAGCCCGCGGGTCACGCCCGAGGAGCGCGGCCGGCTCAGGCCGTACGTGGTGCTGTTCCTCGCCTCGGTGGCGTTCAACTTCATCCTCTTCCAGGCGTACTCGACGATGATGCTGCTGGCCTCCACCAACGCCCGCACCACCCTCCTCGGCTTCGACTTCCCCGCGAGCTGGTACGCCTCCGCCCTCGGCGCCTTCGAGGTCGCCCTGGCGCCCGTGGTGGCCGCCGCCTGGGCCCGGATGGGCCCCCGCCAGCCGCACGCCTCGAACAAGATCGCCCTCGGTGTGGTCCTCGGCGGCCTGTCCTTCCTCCTCATGGTCCTGCCGACCTCCGGCCACGCCGACGACGCGTACCGGATGGCGGCCTGGTGGATCGTCGGCTCCTACCTGCTGCTCGGCCTCGGCGACGTGTTCCTGGAGACGTCCGGGATGTCCGCGACCAGCAAGCTCGCCCCGAAGGCGTTCTCCAGCCAGACCATGTCCCTCTGGTTCCTCTCCCTCGCCCTCGCCAACGGCATCCAGGCCCAGACCGTGAAGCTCTACGACGACGTGTCCAAGCCCGCGTACTTCGGCGTCAACGGCGCCGTCGCCGTCGCCGTCGGCCTCGCCGTGATGGCCCTCGCCCCCTGGCTGCGCCGCACCATGCACCCCGTCCACTGAGGTGACCCGATGACGAAGATCCGTACCGACTTCCCGTACGAGACCCGCCACGAGGACATCCGGATCCCGATGCCCGACGGCACCCCGCTGTACGCGCGCGTGTGGCGGCCGCTCACCGACGAGCCCGTCCCCGCGCTCCTGGAGTACCTCCCCTACCGGCTCACCGACTGGACGGCGCCCCGCGACTGGCAGCGCCACCCCTGGTATGCGGGCCACGGCTACGCCTCCGTCCGGGTCGACGTCCGCGGCCACGGCAACAGCGGGGGCCTGCCCGGCGACGAGTACGACGCCACCGAGCTCGCCGACGGCGTCGCCGTCGTGAACTGGCTCGCCGAACAGGACTGGTGCAACGGCCGGGTCGGCATGTTCGGCATCTCCTGGGGCGGCTTCAACAGCCTCCAGATCGCCGCCCTCGCCCCCGAACCGCTCAAGGCCGTCGTCACCGTCTGCTCCACCGACGACCGCTACGACAACGACGTCCACTACATGGGCGGCTCCGTCCTCGGCGTCGACATGCACGCCTGGGCCGCCACCATGCTCGCCTTCGTCTGCCGCCCGCCCGACCCGCGGTACGCCGGCGAGGAGTGGCGCGACCTGTGGCTGCGCCGCCTGGAGGCCGTCCGGCCCTTCGTCCACACCTGGCTCGCCCACCAGACCCGGGACGCCTACTGGCGGCACGGCAGCGTCTGCGAGGACTACTCCGCGATCCGCGCCGCCGTCCTCGCCGTCGGCGGCTGGCACGACCCGTACCGCGACACCGTCCTCCGCCTCGTCCGGCACCTCCCCCAGGACCGGGTCCGCGGCATCATCGGCCCCTGGTCCCACCAGTACCCCGACCGCGGCCTGCCGCCCGGCCCCGCCATCGGCTTCCTCCAGGAGACCCTCCGCTGGTGGGACCACCACCTCAAGGACGTGCCGAACGACGTCATGGACGAGCCGGCGCTCCGCTCCTGGATCAGCGAGTCCCACCCGCCGGCGACCGTGTACGAGGAGCTGCCCGGCCGCTGGGTCGCCGACCCGTCCTGGCCGTCCCCGCACGTCACCCCCGTCACGTACGGCTTCGGCGGCGAGCCCGTCGTCGTCGCCTCGCCGCAGCAGACCGGCATCGACGCGGGCCGCTTCTTCCCGTTCGGCAACGACGCCGACCTGCCGCCCGACCAGCGCGACGAGGACGCCCACTCGGCCTGCTTCGACTTCCCCGTGCCCGCCGGCGGCGAGCCGATCGAGATCCTGGGCCGCCCCTCCGTCACCCTCCGCGTCACGACGCCGGCGCCCACCGGCCAGATCGTCGCCCGGCTCTGCGACATCGCCCCGGACGGCTCCTCCACCCTCGTCACCCGCGGCGCCCTCAACCTCTCCGCCCGCCACGGCCGGGACCGGGCCGTGCCGGCCCGGCCCGGCGCGACGGAGACCGTCACGTTCGAGCTGAACGGCATCGGGCACACCTTCCCGCCCGGCCACCGGGTGCGGCTCGCGCTGTCCTCCGCGTACTGGCCGTGGATCTGGCCGCAGCCCGACGCGGACGGCTTCACCCTCGACCCGGCCGGCTCCTCCCTCACCCTTCCGGTCCGCGCCCGCACGGAGGACGCGGTCTCCTTCGGGGAACCCGAGCAGGCCCCGCCGCTCGGCGTGTCGTCCCCCCGCACTCTCGACCCGGCCCGCCCCGAACGGCTGGTGCTCCGGGACGTCGCCAAGGGCGAGTGGACCCTCCAGGTGGACCCGAAGTACGGCGGCACGCGCGTGTACCCGGACGGCCTGGAGTTCACGGAGGACGCCGTCGAGACGTACACGATCGCGGAGGACGACCCGCTGTCCGCCCGCACCCGCTCCGAGTGGCACATCCGGCTGCACCGGCCGGAACTCGCCTGGGACGTCACCGTCGACACCCGCTCCGAGATCAGCTGCGACGCGGACGCGTTCCACACCTCCGACGAGGTGGTCTGCAAGGAGGGCGGCGAGGTCGTCTTCCACCGCACCTGGGAACAGCGGATCCCCCGCACGGCGGGCTGAGCCCGGGGCCGTACGGGGGATCGCGGTCCTGCCTAGCCGTTCACCTTGCGGCGGCGGGCGGCGAACACCGCGCCCGCGCCGAGCACGAGGGCCGCGCCGGCCGCGGCGCCGAGCCGCGGCAGCGTGTCGTTCGCGCCGGTCGCGGCGAGCTGACCGCCGGTGGCGACCGGCGTGTTCGAGGAACCGCCCTGCTGGGTGGTGTTCGCGGTGGTGGCGGCCGGGGCCGGGGTGGACGCCGACGGCGACGGCTCGGACGTCGGCTCCTCCGTGGGCTCCTCGGTCGGCTCGTCCGCCGGCTCCTCCGTCGGCTCCCCGGCGTCCTGCTCGACGACGTCGAAGTCGACCTTGGCGAAGCCCTGGCCGACGCCGCAGGAGCCGTCCTCGTTCTCGTACTCGCCGGCGGTGAAGGCGATGCCCTCGCCGGCCGGGGCGTCGTCCGCCACGGTCAGGCGCAGGGTGACGTCGGTCCTGCCGCCCTCGGCGATCTTGCCCAGGTCGATGGACTCCGACTCCATGTCGAGGTCGGTCCACACCGGGTTGGCGGCGGACTTCCAGTCGACGTCGATGTACTGGGCGAAGTCCGGGTCGTCCGCGCCGATGATGTCCGACCACGACTCGGGCACGTGCGCGGCGAAGACGTGGAAGCGGACCGCGTCGAGGTCGTGCTCCGCGATGTTCTTCACGGTGAGCGTGAAGTCGGCGCTGGAGCCGACGACGATGGTCTTCGGGCCGGTGAGGGTGGTGGCGACGGCCTCCTCGTCGGTGCAGTCGGCGCCCTCGCCCTCGTACGCCTCCAGGGCGGCCTCGGCGTCCGCGAGCTCCTGCTGGGCCGTCTTGATGGCGGCCTTCAGGCGCTCGGTCTCCCGGGACATCGCCACCAGGGCGTCGTCGCGGGCCGTGTCGGCCGCGTCGAAGCGGGTCTTGGCGTCCTTCTCGGCGGCGAGGGCGGTCGCGGCGGTCTCCGTGGCCTCGGCGAGGGTCTGCTCGGCGGCGGCCTTGTCCTCGGCGGAGGCCTCCGGGTCCGCGGTCAGCGCGTCGAGCTCGGCCTGCGCCTCAGTGACGGCGGTGTCGGCGGCCTCGCGGGCGGCCTTGGCCTCGTCGTACGCCAGCTTCGCCTCGTCGTACTCGGCCTTGATCTCCGGGTCGACGTTGTTCGCCAGGAGGTCTTCGAGGAGCGCCTCGCGCTCGGCCTTCAGGCGCTCGACCTTCTCCTCGGCCTTGATGACGGCCTCGACCAGCCGCTCGTACTCGGCGAAGTCGGCGTCGTCCGGGCCGTTCTGGGCGGTCTGCGCGTCCTGCGCCGAGGCGTCGGCCGTCGGCCTGGTGTCCGCGACGGCCGTGCCGGCGGACAGGAACACGACCGGCGTCGTGACGGCTGCTGCCACGGCGGTCGCGAGAATGCGGCGGATCTTCACGTGGGACCTTCTCCTGGTCAGGGAAGAAAAAGAGCGGCGCGCGCCCGCGGACGCTTCACGCGGGGGCGACGCCGCCATGATCGTAGGACGCGCGCCGACCGGCCGGGGCGGGCGTTTCCCCAGCTCGGAGCGGGATCCACCGCCGCCGGGCGAACAAACCGCGCAAAGCGGGGTGGTTGCCCTCACAGGCCGCGGTTTCTCTGTGATCCATGTCATCCTCGCCCGGCGGCCCGCCCCGTAACGTGTCCCTCACCCATCATCGAAAGCGAGGCACGCACCGATGCCCGAGCACAGCCCGCTCGACCTGGCCGAGGGCGACCCCTTCGGCCCGCACAACCTCCCGTACGGCGTCTTCACCACCGCCGACGAGCCGGGCCGCCGCCGGCTCGGCGTCCGGATCGGCGGGTACGTGCTGGACGCGGGGGCCGCGGCGCACGCGCTCGGCTCCCCGTACGCCTCCCTGCTGGCGCAGCCGGGCCTCGACGCGCTGCTGGCGGCCGGCCGGACCGCCTGGCGGGACGTGCGGCGGGCGCTGACGGCCTGGGTGACGGTCCCGGCGCACCGCCCGGAGATCGAGCCGCTGCTGCACCCGCTGGACGCGGTGACGCTGCACCTGCCGTACACGGTCGCGGACTACGTGGACTTCTACGCGAGCGAGCACCACGCCACCAACGTGGGCCGCATCTTCCGCCCGGACGGCGAGCCGCTGACCCCCAACTGGAAGCACCTGCCGATCGGTTACCACGGCCGGTCGGGCACGGTCGTCGTCTCCGGCACGGACGTGGTGCGCCCGTCGGGCCAGCGGAAGGCGCCCGCGGACGCGGCGCCGGTGTTCGGCCCGTCGGTGAAGCTGGACATCGAGGCGGAGGTCGGCTTCCTCGTCGGCACCCCGTCGGAGCTGGGCCGCCCGGTGCCGCTGTCCGCCTTCCGCGACCACGTCTTCGGGCTGACGCTGCTGAACGACTGGTCGGCGCGGGACGTGCAGGCGTGGGAGTACGTGCCGCTGGGCCCGTTCCTGGGCAAGTCCTTCCAGACCTCGGTGTCGGCGTGGGTGACGCCGCTGGAGGCGCTGGACGCGGCCCGCACCGCGCCGCCGGCCCGGGACCTCCCCCTCCTGCCGTACCTGGACGACGCGGCGGAGGAGGAGCCGGGCGGCTACGACGTGCGGATCTCCGTGGAGATCAACGGGGAGGTGGTGGCGGAGCCGCCGTTCTCCACCATGTACTGGACGGCCGCGCAGCAGCTCGCCCACATGACGGTGAACGGCGCCTCGCTGCGCACCGGCGACCTGTACGGCTCCGGCACGGTCTCCGGCCCCGAGGTGCACCAGCGCGGCTCGCTCCTGGAGCTGACCTGGAACGGCCGGGACGCCATCGAGCTCGCGGGCGGCAAGCGGACGTTCCTGGAGGACGGCGACGAGGTCGTGCTGACCGCGTGGGCGCCCGGCCCGGACGGCACCCGGGTGGGCCTGGGCGAGGTCCGGGGCCGGATCGTCCCGGCGGCCTGAGCCGGCGCTAGCCGACCCGCCAGAGGGCGGGGACGTTCGGCGGCTCCCAGCCGGCCGTGGCGGTGTGGGCCTGGAGGCAGACGTAGCCCACACCGCCGTACGTGACGCGGTCGCCCGCCGCGTAGGTCCGTCCGGCGGTCCACGTGCCGCCGGGCGGGGCGGTCGTCGGCGTGCCCGTCGGGGTCGGCGTCGGCCCCGGGGTCTGCGGCACGTCGAGGACGAAGTCGAAGGCGGCCTCGCGGCCCCCGCCCGCGTCCCGGACGGTCATCAGCAGCCGCGGGTCGAAGAGCGAGTCGGTGGTGTTGCGGGGCTCGTTCGGGAAGTACAGCTGGGTCGTGAGCACCGGCCGCCCGGGCGCCTGCACCTTGACGTGGAGGTGGCGGGTGCGGCCCGGGTAGAGGCCGGGGACGATCGTCGTCAGCGTGAACGAGCCGTCGGCGCCGGTGAACTGGTGGCCGCGGAACCGGTAGCCGGTGTTGTCGTAGGCGCCGTTCACGTCGGCCTGCCAGAAGTCCAGCAGGACGCCGGAGATCGGCCGGCAGGCCCGCCCGAAGACGTAGCCGGAGACGGTCAGCCGGGTGCCCGGCCCGTCGTTCAGGGTGTTGCGGCGCGGCGAGTTGGGCTTGAAGTAGGGGCCTTCCATCTGCGGCGGGGTGGGGTCGTCGCCGTCGTCGCAGGCCGGGGTGAGCGCGGGTGCCTCGTCGCCGGTGAGGGTACGGGCGAGGGCGGGG
Source organism: Microtetraspora glauca (assembly GCA_000721275.1). Lineage (GTDB taxonomy): Bacteria > Actinomycetota > Actinomycetes > Streptomycetales > Streptomycetaceae > Streptomyces. The sequence continues at coordinate 14,399 of JOFO01000013.1, forward strand.
ACGCCCATGAGCACGGCGGGCGCGGCCATGCCGGCCGCGAGCGCGGCCCGCAGCACGGTCTTGCGGGTGACGTGCCCGGTGCTGGTCTCGCTGTCCATGTGCCTGGCTCCTCAGGTGGGGGCTGGGATCGGCAACGAACCTAGGCGGGCGCGGAATCCGCGGCGATGGACGGAACGCGGGGGTCGTGGTGTTTTCGGAAGTCGCCCGGACTGCACCCGACTTCGCGGCGGAAGAAGCGGCAGAAGTACGCGGGGTCCTGGAAGCCGACCCGGGCGGCGACCTGCCGCACGGACAGCGCGGTGGCGACCAGGAGCCGTTGCGCCTCCCGCACCCGGGCCTCGCGCAGCAGGGCGGCGGGCGTCCGGCCGGTGGCGGCGCGCACGGCCTCGTTGAGGTGGCCGGCGGACACCCCGAGCCGCCCGGCGCACTCCCGTACCGAGAGCCCTTCTGCGGCGGCCCGGCCCGCGAGGGCCAGGAAGTCGCCGGCGAGCCCGCGCGGCGGCGCCACGACCCGCCCGCCGGGCATCCGGGCGGCGCGGACGAGCAGCACGTGCAGCAGGGACCGCAGCACCCCGGCGAAGCCGTCGTCGCCGCGCCGGTACTCCTCGGCCAGCTCCTCCATCAGCAGCGTGGTGCGGGCGTGGGCCGCCGGGTCGAGGTCGGCCCAGGGCCGCTCCCCCAGCCGCCGCAGCAGTTCCTCGTCGCCGACGCCGCCGACCAGGAACTCGGGCGTGAACAGCACGAGCGACCCTTCGAGGCCGTGCACGCCCTCCCACCGGTGGACCTGTCCGGGCAGGATCACCCCGAGCTGCGGCGGCCGGACGGCGTACCGCTCGGTGTCGAGGACGTGCACGCCCGTCCCCGCGACGACGTGCACGATCTCGTAGAAGGTGTGCCGGTGCGGGTAGTCGGCCCGCGACATCGGCCCCATGGCGTCGAACCCTCCGGCGGCGAACGGCACTTGGTCCGGCAGGCGCAGCTCCAGCCGGTGCACCGGCGGCTCCCCGTGCCGGGGCGCTTCACAGGGCGTCCCGGGTAAGACCGTGGTCCCGCGCATCCGTCCCTCCCCACTGGTACAGACCACTACCGGTTCCACGATCCCATGCCGTCCGGGCCCTGTCAGGAGCCCCCGGACGTCACCGCGCGAAGCCACTCCGCCGGGCCAGTCCCGGGTGCGGGCGGCGGGCGGGCGTTCGATGCTCCTCACGGCGGCTCCCAGGAGGAGCGGCCCACCGGTCCCGCGCCCGACGGGCGCTTCCCCCACCCGAGGAGCACATCCCGATGTCCGCACGACCCCGTTCCCTGATGGCCGCGTGCGCGCTGGCCGCCTCCGCCGCCCTGGCCCTGGGCGCCGCCGCCCCGGCCGTCTCCGCGGTCCCGGCCGCCCCCGCGGCACAGGCCGCCCCGGTCGCGGGCGGCGAGCACGGCCGGCCGCACCCGGACCTGGCGAGGACGTACGAGGCCACGAAGAAGTACGCGTCCGAGGAGCGGGCGATCGCCGACGGCTACCGGCGCACCGACGTGTGCGTCGAGGACACCAGCCCGGCGCGGCTCGGCGGCATGGGCTACCACTACGTGAAGCCGGCCCACGTCGGCTCGGCCGACCCGACGCGGCCGGCGGCCGTGCTGTACGCGAAGAACCACGAGACGGGCAAGCGGGAACTGGTCGCGGTCGAGTGGGTGATCCCCAACACCGGGCAGCCCGAGCCGCCGCGGATCTTCGGCCGGGACTTCGACGGGCCGGCCGTGATCCCGGGCGTCGGCGACGTCTACACGCTGCACGCCTGGATCCACAAGAAGAACCCGGCCGGCCTCTTCGCCCCGTACAACCCGCGGGTGCACTGCGTCTGCCCGGAGGACGCCCCGAAGGCGTAGGCCGCGGCGCCGCGCACCCGCGCGGGCACACGGAAGGGCCCGGCTCGCCCCCGAGCCGGGCCCTGTCCGTCAGCGGGCCGGCGTCAGCGCACGAACACGCTCGCCTGGCTCGCCAGGTCCAGGAAGTACTGCGGCGCGAGGCCGAGGACCAGGGTGACGACCACGCCCGCCGTGATGGCGAGCGTCGTCAGCGCCGACGGCACGGCGACCGTCGGGCCGTCCGCCTTCGGCTCGCTGAAGAACATCAGCACGATCACCCGGATGTAGAAGAAGGCGGCCACCGCCGAGGCGAGGACGCCGACCACCACGAGCGCGCCCGCGCCGCCCTCCGCCGCCGCCTTGAAGACCGCGAACTTGCCGGAGAAGCCGGAGGTCAGTGGGATGCCGGCGAAGGCCAGCAGGAAGACCGCGAAGACCGCCGCGACGAGCGGCGAACGGCGGCCCAGACCGGCCCACTTGGACAGGTGGGTGGCCTCGCCACCCGCGTCCCGCACCAGGGTGACGACGGCGAACGCGCCGATCGTCACGAAGGAGTAGGCGCCCAGGTAGAACAGGACCGACGAGATGCCGCTCGGGGTGGCCGCGATGACGCCCGCGAGCAGGAAGCCCGCGTGCGCGATCGACGAGTAGGCGAGCAGCCGCTTGATGTCGGTCTGGGTGATGGCGACGACCGCGCCGCCGAGCATCGTGACGATCGCGACGCCCCACATGACCGGCCGCCAGTCCCAGGTGAGCCCCGGCAGCACCACGTACAGCAGGCGGAGCAGCGCGCCGAAGGCGGCGACCTTGGTGGCGGCGGCCATGAAGCCGGTCACCGGGGTCGGGGCGCCCTGGTAGACGTCCGGGGTCCACATGTGGAACGGGACGGCGCCGACCTTGAAGAGCAGGCCCATGAGGACCAGCGCGAAGCCGATGAGCAGCAGCACGTCGTTGCCCATGGTCTGGGCGAGCGCCGGGTTCACGGAGGAGACCGCGCCGTCGACGACGTCGGCGATGGCGGCGTACGAGACGGAGCCCGCGTAGCCGTAGAGCAGGGCGATCCCGAAGAGCAGGAACGCCGAGGAGAAGGCGCCGAGGAGGAAGTACTTGACGGCCGCCTCCTGCGACATCAGCCGCTTGCGGCGGGCGAGGGCGCACAGCAGGTAGAGCGGGAGGGAGAAGACCTCCAGCGCGATGAAGAGGGTCAGGAGGTCGTTGGCGGCCGGGAAGACCAGCATGCCGGCGATCGCGAAGAGGGCGAGCGGGAAGACCTCGGTGGTGGTGAAGCCGGCCTTGACGGCCGCCTTCTCGTGGTCGCCGCCGGGGACGGCGGCGGCCTCGGCGGCGAAGGAGTCGACCTTGTGGCCGTGGTCGGCCGGGTCGAGCCTGCGCTCGGCGAAGGTGAAGACGGCGACGATCGAGGCGAGCAGGATCGTGCCCTGGAGGAACAGGGCGGGGCCGTCGACGGCGATCGCGCCCATGGCCGCGATCCGGGCCTTGGTGGTGCCGTAGCCGCCGGCCGCGAGGCCGACGACGGCGGCGAACGAGGCGGCGAGGGCCAGCACCGACAGGAACAGCTGGCTGATGTACCGGCCCTTGCGGGGCACGAAGGCCTCGACGAGGACGCTGAGGACCGCCGCGCCGACGACGATCAGCACCGGCGCGAGCTGGGTGTACTCGATCTTCGGCGCCGGGATCTTGTTCAGCGGCTCGGCGGCCGTCGTCCACAGGGTGTGGACAGCGAGGGCGTTCACTTGGCCGCCTCCACGTTCTGGACGGGGACTTCGGGCTGGGGGTCGGTCCGCTGGACGTCCGACATGGTGTGCCGGACCGCCGGGTTGACCACGTCCGTCAGCGGCTTCGGGAAGACGCCGAGGAAGAGCAGGACGGCGATCAGCGGGGCGACGACGGCGAGCTCGCGCGGCCGCAGGTCGGGCATCGTCCGCACCTCCTCCTTCACCGGGCCGGTCATCGTCCGCTGGTAGAGGACGAGGACGTACAGCGCGGCGAGGACGATGCCGGTGGTGGCGACGATCCCGGCCACCGGGTAGCGGGCGAAGGTGCCCACCAGGACCAGGAACTCGCTGACGAACGGAGCGAGTCCGGGCAGCGACAGGGTCGCGAGCCCGCCGATCAGGAAGGTGCCGGCGAGGACCGGCGCGACCTTCTGCACACCGCCGTAGTCGGCGATGAGCCGCGAGCCGCGCCGGGAGATCAGGAAGCCGGCGACGAGCATCAGCGCGGCGGTGGAGATGCCGTGGTTGACCATGTACAGCGTGGCGCCGGACTGGCCCTGGCTGGTCATCGCGAAGATGCCCAGGATGATGAAGCCGAAGTGGGAGATCGACGCGTACGCGACCAGCCGCTTGATGTCCCGCTGGCCGACCGCGAGCAGCGCCCCGTACACGATGCTGATCAGCGCGAGCACGATGATCGCCGGCGTGGCCCACTTGCTCGCCTCGGGGAAGAGGCCGAGGCAGAAGCGGAGCATCGCGAAGGTGCCGACCTTGTCGACGACGGCGGTGATGAGGACGGCGACCGGGGCGGTCGCCTCCCCCATCGCGTTCGGCAGCCAGGTGTGCAGCGGCCACAGCGGCGCCTTCACCGCGAAGGCGAAGAAGAAGCCGAGGAACAGCCACTTCTCGGTGGCGGACGCCATCTCCAGCGAGCCGTTCGCCCGGGCCTCGGCGATCTCGGTGAGCGAGAAGTTCCCCGCGACCACGTACAGCCCGATGACCGCCGCCAGCATGATCAGGCCGCCGACCAGGTTGTACAGCAGGAACTTGACCGCCGCGTAGGAGCGCTGCGCCGCCGCGTTCTCGTCGCTGCCGCTGTGCGCGCGGTCGCCGAAGCCGCCGATGAGGAAGTACATCGGGATGAGCATGGCTTCGAAGAGGATGTAGAAGAGGAAGACGTCGGTGGCCTCGAAGGAGAGGATCACCATCGCCTCGACCATCAGGATCAGGGCGAAGAAGCCCTGCGTCGGCCGCCACCTCTTCGACGAGGTCTCCAGGGGGTCGGCGTCGTGCCAGCCCGCCAGGACGATGAACGGGATCAGCAGCGCGGTCAGCGCGATCAGCGCCACCCCGATGCCGTCGACGCCCAGCTCGTACCGGACCCCGAAGTCCTTGATCCAGGAGTGGGACTCGACCAGCTGGTAGCGGTCGCCGCCCGGTTCGAAGCGGGCGAAGACGATCCCGGCCAGCACCAGCGTGACCAGGGAGACGGTCAGCGCCAGCCACTTGGCGGCGGTGCGCCGGGCGGCGGGCACGGCGGCGGTGAGGATCGCGCCGACCGCCGGCACCGCTGCCGTCGCCGTCAGAAGGGGAAAGGACATCGGCGTCACACCGCCCTCATCAGCAGGGTCGCGGCGATGAGGATCGCCGTACCGCCGAACATGGAGACCGCGTACGAGCGGACATGGCCGTTCTGGAGCTTGCGCAGCCGGCCGGAGAGACCGCCCACGGAGGCCGCGGTGCCGTTGACCACGCCGTCCACGAGCGAGTGGTCGACGTAGACCAGCGAGCGGGTCAGGTGGGTGCCGCCGGTGACGAAGACGGCGTGATTGAAGTCGTCCTGGAGCAGGTCGCGGCGGGCGGCCCGGGTGAGCAGCGAGCCGCGCGGGGCGACCACCGGGACGGGCTTGCGGCCGTACTGGAGGTAGGCGAGGCCGACGCCGATCACCATCACGGCGACGGTGGCCGAGGTGACGGCCAGGGCGCTGATCGGCGGGTGGCCGTGCTCGTAGTCGGTGACGGGCTGCAGCCAGTTCACGAACCGGTCGCCGATGCCGAAGATCCCGCCCGCGAAGACCGAGCCGAAGGCCAGCAGGATCATCGGGACCGTCATGGACTTCGGGGACTCGTGCGGGTGCGGCTCGTGGCCGTGCTCGTCCGGCTGCCAGCGCTTCTCGCCGAAGAAGGTCATCAGCATCACGCGGGTCATGTAGTACGCGGTGATGGCGGCGCCCAGCAGGGTGACCGCGCCGAGGATCCAGCCCTCGGTGCCGCCCTTCGCGAAGGCCGCCTCGATGATCTTGTCCTTGGAGAAGAAGCCGGACAGGCCGGGGAAGCCGATGATGGCGAGGTAGCCGAGGCCGAAGGTCACGAAGGTGACCGGCATGTACTTCCGCAGGCCGCCGTACTTCCGCATGTCGACCTCGTCGTTCATGCCGTGCATGACCGAACCGGCGCCGAGGAACAGCCCGGCCTTGAAGAAGCCGTGCGTCACCAGGTGCATGATCGCGAAGACGTAGCCGATGGGGCCGAGACCGGCCGCCAGGATCATGTAGCCGATCTGCGACATCGTCGACCCGGCGAGGGCCTTCTTGATGTCGTCCTTCGCGCAACCGACGATCGCACCGAAGAGCAGCGTGACCGCGCCGACGATGGTGACGACGAGCTGCGCGTCCGGCGCCGCGTTGAAGATGTCGGCGGAGCGGACGATCAGGTAGACGCCGGCGGTGACCATGGTGGCCGCGTGGATGAGGGCCGAGACCGGGGTCGGGCCCTCCATCGCGTCCCCGAGCCAGGACTGCAGCGGCACCTGGGCCGACTTGCCGCAGGCCGCGAGGAGCAGCATCAGGCCGATCGCCGTCAGCGTGCCCTCGGAGGTCTCCGCCGCCGACTCCAGCACCGGCCCGAAGGCGAAGGTGCCGAAGGTGGTGAACATCAGCATGATCGCGATCGACAGGCCGATGTCGCCGACCCGGTTGACCAGGAACGCCTTCTTCGCGGCGGTGGCCGCGCTGGGCTTGTGCTGCCAGAAGCCGATCAGGAGGTACGAGGCGAGGCCGACGCCCTCCCAGCCGAAGTACAGCAGCAGGTAGTTGTCCGCCAGGACCAGCAGCAGCATCGCCGCGACGAACAGGTTCAGGTAGCCGAAGAAGCGGCGGCGCCGCTCGTCGTGCTCCATGTACCCGATCGAGTAGACGTGGATGAGCGTGCCCACGCCGGTGATCAGCAGCACGAAGGTCATCGACAGCTGGTCGAGCTGGAAGGCGATGTCCGCCTGGAAGCCCTCGACGGGGATCCAGGAGAACAGGTGCTGGCGGATCGCCCGCTCGTCGGCGCCCTTGCCGAGCATGTCGGCGAAGAGCGCGAGACCGAGGACGAAGGAGACGGCCGCGAGGAGCGTGCCGAGCCAGTGCCCGGCCTTGTCGAGCCGGCGTCCGCCGCACAGCAGGACGGCGGCGCCGAGCAGGGGTGCCCCGATGAGGAGCGCAATGAGATTTTCCACGGTCAGCCCCTCACAGCTTCATCAGGCTGGCGTCGTCGACCGAGGCCGAGTGGCGGGATCGGAAGACGGACACGATGATCGCGAGCCCGACGACGACCTCCGCGGCGGCCACGACCATCGTGAAGAAGGCGACGATCTGGCCGTCCAGGTTGCCGTGCATCCGGGAGAAGGCGACGAACGCGAGGTTGCAGGCGTTGAGCATCAGCTCCACGCACATGAAGACCACGATCGCGTTCCGCCGGATCAGCACCCCGACCGCGCCGATGGTGAACAACAGGGCGGCGAGGTACAGGTAGTTGACGGGGTTCACCGGCCGGCCTCCTCTTCTTCCCGGTCGCGGCCGAGCCGCTCCGCGGAGCGCTGCTCCAGGGCCTTGAGATCGGCGAGCGCCTCCGTCGACACGTCCCGCACCTGGCCCCGCTTGCGCAGCGTCGAGATGACGGTGAGCTCGGACGGGGTGCCGTCGGGCAGCAGGCCCGCGATGTCCACCGCGTTGTGCCGGGCGTAGACGCCGGGGGCGGGCAGCGGCGGCAGGTGCTTGCCCTCGCGGACGCGCTGCTCGGACAGTTCGCGCTGGGTCCGGGCCCGCTCGGTGCGCTCCCGGTGGGTGAGGAGCATCGCGCCGACGGACGCGGTGATGAGCAGGGCGCCGGTGATCTCGAAGGCGAAGACGTACTTGGTGAAGATGAGGGCCGCCAGGCCCTCCACGTTCCCCCCGTGGGCGGCGTTCGCCGCGCCGAGGCCGGTGAACTCGGTCAGCGCCGCGTTCCCGATGCCGGCGAAGAGCAGGACGCCGAAGCCGAGGCCGCACGCGGCGGCCCACCAGCGCTGGCCCTTGATGGTCTCCTTCAGCGAGTCCGCGGCCGTGACGCCGACCAGCATGACGACGAAGAGGAACAGCATCATGATCGCGCCGGTGTAGACGACGATCTGCACGATGCCGAGGAAGTACGCGCCGTTGGCCAGGTAGAAGACCGCGAGGACGATCATGGTGCCGGCCAGGCAGAGGGCGCTGTGCACGGCCTTCTTCATCAGGATGGTGCACAGCGCGCCGATCACGGCGACGGTGCCGAGCACCCAGAACTGGATCGCCTCGCCGGTGGAGGTGGCGTAGGCGGCGAGCGCGCTCATCGGCCGACCACCTTCCCCGACGCGGGCTCGTCCTCGCCGAAGGTCGACGCGGCCTCCTGCGGACCCTCCCCCTTGGACACGGCGACCTGGCGCTCGGTGCCGGGCGCGGCCTCGGTGACCAGACCCCGGTAGTAGTCCTGCTCGGTCATGCCGGGGAAGATCGCGTGCGGGGTGTCGACCATGCGGTCGTCGAGGCCCGCGAGCAGCTGCTCCTTGGTGTAGATCAGGTTCTCGCGGGAGGAGTCGGCCAGTTCGAACTCGTTCGTCATGGTCAGCGCGCGGGTGGGGCACGCCTCGATGCACAGCCCGCACAGGATGCAGCGGGCGTAGTTGATCTGGTAGACGCGGCCGTACCGCTCGCCGGGCGAGTAGCGCTCCTCGTCCGTGTTGTCCGCGCCCTCCACGTAGATGGCGTCGGCGGGACAGGCCCAGGCGCACAGCTCGCAGCCGACGCACTTCTCCAGCCCGTCCGGGTGGCGGTTGAGCTGGTGCCGGCCGTGGAAGCGGGGTGCCGTCGTCTTCTGCTGCTCCGGGTACTGCTCGGTCAGCCGCTTCTTGAACATGGCCTTGAAGGTCACGCCGAAGCCGGCCACCGGATTCTGGAAGTCAGACACGATCCGTCCCCCTTTCGTCACTCTCGGTAGCAGTATCGGGGCCACCACTGACAACGAGGTCCCGCTGGTGTCGGGGCCTGCGCCGGGGCACGGGCGGCAGGGTCTGTCCGGGCTTGGGCGGTACGGGGAAACCGCCGGCCATCGGGTCGAACTCCCGCTCGGCGGCCGGGTCCTCGCCCGCGGCCTTCGCCTTCCGGTCGCGGAAGAGGTCGGCGACGAAGGAGAGCAGCAGCACCACGAGGACCGCGCCGGCCACGTACAGCACGATGTTGGTGAAGGCGATGTTCTCGTTGCGCAGCGCCCGGACAGTGGCGACCAGCATCAGCCAGACCACGGAGACCGGGATGAGGACCTTCCAGCCGAGCTTCATCAGCTGGTCGTAGCGGACGCGGGGCAGGGTGCCGCGGAGCCAGATGAAGAAGAAGAGCAGCAGCTGCACCTTGAGGACGAACCACAGCATCGGCCACCAGCCGTGGTTGGCGCCCTCCCAGAAGGTGCTGATCGGGTAGGGGGCCCGCCAGCCGCCCAGGAAGAGGGTCACCGACACCGCGGAGACCGTCACCATGTTCACGTACTCGGCGAGCATGAACATCGCGAACTTGATGGACGAGTACTCGGTGTTGAAGCCGCCGACGAGGTCGCCCTCGGACTCCGGCATGTCGAAGGGGGCGCGGTTGGTCTCGCCGACCATCGTCACGATGTAGATGAGGAACGACACCGGCAGCAGGATCACGAACCAGCGGTCCTGCTGGGCCTCGACGATCGCCGAGGTGGACATCGACCCCGAGTAGAGGAAGACGGACGCGAAGGCGGCGCCCATGGCGATCTCGTACGAGATCATCTGCGCGCAGGAGCGCAGGCCGCCGAGGAGCGGGTACGTCGAGCCGGACGACCAGCCGGCGAGGACGATGCCGTAGATGCCGACGGAGGCGACCGCGAGGATGTACAGCATCGCGATCGGCAGGTCGGTGAGCTGCATCGTGGTGCGCTGGCCGAAGATCGACACCTCGTGGCCGGCCGGGCCGAAGGGGATCACGGCGATGGCCATGAAGGCGGGGATGGCGGCGACGATCGGGGCCAGGACGTAGACGACCTTGTCGGCCCGCTTGACGATCACGTCCTCCTTGAGCATCAGCTTGATGCCGTCCGCGAGGGACTGGAGGAGGCCCCAGGGGCCGTGCCGGTTGGGGCCGATGCGCAGCTGCATCCAGGCGACGACCTTGCGCTCCCACACGATGGAGAAGAGCACGGTCACCATGAGGAACGCGAAGCAGAAGACGGCCTTGACCGCGACGAGCCACCAGGGGTCCGTCCCGAACATGGACAGGTCCTCCGCGGCGAGGAGGGTGTTCACGCCTGCACCTCCGGCGAAGTCGAAGGGGCGGCCGGGCCGATGCGGACCAGGTCGCCGGGGCGGGCGCCGGTGCCGGCGAGGACGCCGCGGCCGGCCGAGTTCATCGGGAGCCAGACGACCCGGTCGGGCATCTCGGTGACCTGGAGGGGGAAGGCGACGGAGCCCGCGGGGCCGGTGACCTCCAGCAGGTCGCCGTCCTTGACGCCGGTGTCGGCCGCGGTGCCGGCGGAGAGCCGGGCGACGGCCGCGTGGCGGGTGCCGGCCAGCGCCTCGTCGCCCTCCTGGAGCCGGCCGAGGTCGAGCAGGAGCCGGTGGCCGCCGAGGACGGCCTCGCCGTCGCCGGGCCGGGGCGCGGGCACGGCGTGCGCGGCGGGCTCGGAGGCCCGCTCCTCGGTCCAGCGGCCGAGCCGGTCCATCTCGCGCCGGGCCGCCTTCAGGTCGGGCAGACCGAGGTGGGCGTCCATGGCGTCGGCGAGCATGTGGAGGACCCGCAGGTCGCTCGGGGCGAGCGTCCTCGTCATCTGCTCGGGCTTGAGCGCGGCCTCGAACATCCGGACGCGGCCTTCCCAGTTGAGGAAGGTGCCGGGCTTCTCGGCGACGGCGGCGACCGGGAGGACGACGTCGGCGCGCTCGGTGACGGCGCCGGGGCGCAGTTCGAGGGAGACGACGAAGGCCGCGTCGAGGGCTTCCCGCGCGCGTGCCGGGTCGGGCAGGTCGTCGGCGTCGACGCCGCCGACGAGCAGCGCGGCGAGTTCGCCGGCGGCGGCGGCCTCCACGATCTGGCCGGTGTCGCGGCCGTAGCCGTGCGGGAGTTCGCGGACGCCCCAGGCGGCGGCGACCTCCTCGCGGGCGCGGGGGTCGGTCGCGGGACGGCCGCCGGGCAGCAGGCTCGGCAGCGCGCCGGCCTCGACCGCGCCGCGCTCGCCGGCCCGGCGTGGGATCCAGACGAGCTGCGCGCCGGTGGCGGCGGAGGCGCGGAGGGCGGCGGTGAGCGCGCCGGGCACGCCGGCGAGCCGTTCGCCGACGGCGATGACGGCGCCGTCCTGGCGCAGGGCCTCGGCGGCGGCCCAGCCGGTGGAGTCGAGGCCGACGCGGGAGGTGAGGGCGTCGAGCCACTCGGCCTCGGTGCCGGGGGCGGCGGGCAGCAGGGTGCCGCCGGCCTTCTCCAGGCCGCGGGTGGCGTGGGTGGCGACGGCGTACGTCTTCTGTCCGCGCTTGCGCCACGCCTTGCGGAGCCGCAGGAAGACGCCGGGGGCCTCCTCCTCGGACTCCAGGCCGACGAGCAGCACCGTCGGCGCGGCTTCGAGGGAGGCGTACGTGACCCCGGAGCCGTCCAGGTCGCGTCCGCGACCCGCCACGTGCGCGGCGAGGAAGTCGGCCTCCTCGCCGGAGTGGACGCGGGCGCGGAAGTCGACGTCGTGGGTGTCGAGGGCGACCCGGGCGAACTTGGCGTAGGCGTAGGCGTCCTCGACGGTGAGCCGGCCGCCGGCGAGGACGCCGGTCCGGCCGCGGACGAGTCCGCGGGCGGCGGCCTCCAGCGCCTCCGGCCAGGACGCCGGTTCGAGGACGCCCTGGGCGTTGCGCACGAGGGGGGTCGTCAGCCGGTCGCGCTGCTGCGCGTACCGGAAGGCGAACCGGCCCTTGTCGCAGATCCACTCCTCGTTGACCTCGGGGTCGTCCTGCGCGAGGCGGCGCATGACCTTGCCGCGCCGGTGGTCGGTGCGGGTGGCGCAGCCGCCGGCGCAGTGCTCGCACACGGAGGGCGAGGACACCAGGTCGAAGGGGCGGGAGCGGAAGCGGTACGCCGCCGAGGTGAGGGCGCCGACCGGGCAGATCTGGATGGTGTTGCCGGAGAAGTACGACTCGAAGGGGTCGCCGTCGCCGGTGCCGACCTGCTGGAGGGCGCCGCGCTCGATGAGTTCGATCATCGGGTCGCCGGCGACCTGGTTCGAGAAGCGGGTGCAGCGGGCGCAGAGGACACACCGCTCGCGGTCGAGCAGCACCTGGGTGGAGATCGGGACGGGCTTCTCGTAGGTCCGCTTGACGCCGTCGAAGCGGGAGTCGGCCTGCCCGTGGGACATGGCCTGGTTCTGCAGGGGGCACTCGCCGCCCTTGTCGCAGACCGGGCAGTCCAGCGGGTGGTTGATGAGCAGCAGCTCCATCACGCCGTGCTGGGCCTTCTCGGCGACCGGCGACGTCAGCTGCGACTTGACGACCATGCCGTCGGTGCAGGTGATGGTGCAGGAGGCCATCGGCTTGCGCTGGCCCTCGACCTCGACGATGCACTGGCGGCAGGCGCCGGCGGGGTCGAGGAGCGGGTGGTCGCAGAAGCGGGGGATCTCGATGCCGAGCTGTTCGGCGGCGCGGATGACCAGGGTCCCCTTGGGGACGGAGATCTCGGCGCCGTCGATGGTCAGCGTCACGAGGTCTTCCGGCGGTACGGCCGGGCTTCCGCCGCCCGCGCTGTCGGGCGTGGTGACGGTCATGCGGTCACCTCCTTGTGGTTGTCCGCCCAGGCGGTCGACTTGGCCGGGTCGAAGGGGCAGCCCTTGCCCGTGATGTGCTGCTCGTACTCGTCGCGGAAGTACTTCAGCGAGGAGAAGATCGGCGAGGCGGCGCCGTCGCCGAGGGCGCAGAACGACTTGCCGTTGATGTTGTCGGCGATGTCGTTCAGCTTGTCGAGGTCGGACATCACGCCCCGGCCGGCCTCGATGTCGCGGAGGAGCTGGACGAGCCAGTAGGTGCCCTCGCGGCAGGGGGTGCACTTGCCGCAGGACTCGTGGGCGTAGAACTCGGTCCAGCGGGTGACGGCCCGGACGACGCAGGTGGTCTCGTCGAAGCACTGGAGGGCCTTGGTGCCGAGCATGGAACCGGCGGCGCCGACGCCCTCGTAGTCGAGGGGCACGTCGAGGTGCTCCTCGGTGAACATGGGGGTGGAGGAGCCGCCGGGGGTCCAGAACTTGAGCCGGTGTCCGGGGCGCATGCCGCCGCTCATGTCGAGGAGCTGGCGCAGGGTGATGCCGAGGGGGGCCTCGTACTGGCCGGGCGAGGCGACGTGGCCGCTCAGCGAGTAGAGCGTGAAGCCGGGGGACTTCTCGCTGCCCATCGAGGTGAACCAGTCCTTGCCGCGGTGCAGGATCGCGGGAACGGACGCGATGGACTCGACGTTGTTCACCACGGTGGGGCAGGCGTAGAGGCCGGCGACCGCGGGGAAGGGGGGCCGGAGCCGGGGCTGGCCGCGGCGGCCTTCGAGCGAGTCGAGGAGGGCGGTCTCCTCGCCGCAGATGTACGCGCCGGCGCCGGCGTGCACGGTGAGTTCGACGTCGAGCCCGCTGCCGAGGACGTTCCGGCCGAGGTAGCCGGCCTGGTACGCCTCGCGGACGGCCTCGTGGAGGCGGCGCAGGACGGGGACGACCTCGCCGCGCAGGTAGATGAAGGCGTGGTTCGAGCGGATCGCGTAGCAGGCGATCACGATGCCCTCGATGAGGGAGTGCGGGTTGGCGAAGAGGAGGGGGATGTCCTTGCAGGTGCCGGGCTCGGACTCGTCGGCGTTGACGACGAGGTAGTGCGGCTTGCCGTCGCCCTGCGGGATGAACTGCCACTTCATGCCGGTGGGGAAGCCGGCGCCGCCGCGTCCGCGGAGCCCGGAGTCCTTCACGTACGCGATGAGGTCGTCGGGGCTCATGGCGAGGGCCTTGCGCAGGCCCTGGTAGCCGTCGTGGCGTTCGTACGTCTCCAGGGTCCAGGAGTCGGGCTGGTCCCAGAAGGCGGAGAGCACCGGGGAGAGAAGCTTCTCCGGGCTGCTGGAGTTGATCTCGGCGGCCAAGGTCATCACTCTCCCTCCTGACCGGCTGCCTCACCGCGCGGGTGGACGATGCGGGTCTGCTGCGGGGTCTCGCCCTTGGCCAGCCGGAGGCCGACGAGGGACGCGGGGCCCGCGCCGCCGGTGGCCGCGACGGCGCCGGGGCGCTCGTCGGGGAAGCCGGCGAGGATGCGGGCGGTCTCCTTGAAGGTGCACAGGGGGGCGCCGCGGGTGGGTTCGACGGTGCGGCCCGCGCGGAGGTCGTCGACCATCTTCTTGGCCGACTCGGGGGTCTGGTTGTCGAAGAACTCCCAGTTGACCATCACGACGGGGGCGTAGTCGCAGGCGGCGTTGCACTCGATGTGCTCGAGGGTGACCTTGCCGTCCTCGGTGGTCTCGTTGTTGCCGACGCCGAGGTGCTGCTTCAGTTCCTCGAAGATGGCGTCGCCGCCCATGACCGCGCACAGGGTGTTGGTGCAGACGCCGACCTGGTAGTCGCCGGACGGCTTGCGGCGGTACATGGTGTAGAAGGTGGCGACGGCGGTGACCTCGGCGGTGGTCAGGCCGAGCATGTCGGCGCAGAACTGCATGCCGGTGCGGGTCACGTGGCCCTCCTCCGCCTGCACGAGGTGCAGCATCGGCAGGAGCGCGGAGCGGGAGCCGGGGTAGCGGTCGATGATCGCCTGGGCGTCCGCCGTCAGGCGGGCGTGGACGTCCGCCGGGTACGGGTCCGCGGGGAGCTGGGGCATCCCGAGGCTGACGTTCTCGGTCATCGGTCGACGCCTCCCATCACGGGGTCGATGGAGGCGACGGCGACGATGACGTCGGCGACCTGGCCGCCCTCGCACATCGCGGCCATGGCCTGGAGGTTGGTGAAGGACGGGTCGCGGAAGTGGACCCGGAAGGGGCGGGTGCCGCCGTCGGAGACCACGTGCACGCCGAGTTCGCCCTTGGGGGACTCGACGGCCGCGTACGCCTGGCCGGCCGGGACCCGGAAGCCCTCGGTGACCAGCTTGAAGTGGTGGATCAGGGCCTCCATGGAGGTGCCCATGATCTTCTTGATGTGGTCGAGGGAGTTGCCGAGGCCGTCGGGGCCGAGGGCGAGCTGGGCGGGCCAGGCGATCTTCTTGTCGCCGACCATGACCGGGCCGGGCTCCAGCCGGTCGAGGCACTGCTCGACGATCCGCAGCGACTGGCGCATCTCCTCCAGGCGGACGAGGAAGCGGCCGTAGGCGTCGCAGGTGTCGGCGGTGGGGACCTCGAAGTCGTAGGTCTCGTAGCCGCAGTACGGGTCGGTCTTCCGCAGGTCGTGCGGGAGGCCCGCGGAGCGGAGGATCGGTCCGGTGGCGCCGAGGGCCATGCAGCCGGTCAGGTCGAGGTGGCCGACGCCCTGCATGCGGGCCTTGAAGATGGGGTTGCCGGTGGCGAGCTTGTCGTACTCCGGCAGGTTCTTCTTCATGGTCTTCACGAACTCGCGCACGGCGTCGACGCCGCCGGGCGGCAGGTCCTGGGCGAGGCCGCCGGGCCGGATGTACGCGTGGTTCATGCGCAGGCCGGTGATCAGCTCGTACAGGTCCAGGATCATCTCGCGGTCCCGGAAGCCGTAGATCATGATCGTGGTGGCGCCGAGCTCCATGCCGCCGGTGGCGATGCACACCAGGTGCGAGGAGAGCCGGTTGAGCTCCATGAGCAGGACCCGGATGACGCTCGCCCGGTCGGGGACGTCGTCGGTGATGCCGAGCAGCTTCTCCACGCCGAGGCAGTACGCCGTCTCGTTGTAGAACGAGGTGAGGTAGTCCATGCGCGTGACGAAGGTGGTGCCCTGCGTCCAGGTCCGGTACTCGAGGTTCTTCTCGATGCCGGTGTGGAGGTAGCCGATGCCGCAGCGGGCCTCGGTGACGGTCTCGCCGTCGATCTCCAGGATGAGCCGGAGCACGCCGTGGGTGGACGGGTGCTGGGGGCCCATGTTGACGACGATCCGCTCGTCGTCGGCCTTCGCCGCGGACTGGACGACCTCGTCCCAGTCGCCGCCGGTGACCGTGTAGACGGACCCCTCGGTGGTCTCGCGGGGGCTGGATGCGGTGCTGTTCACGAGTACGACCTCCGCTGGTCCGGAGCCGGGATCTGGGCGCCCTTGTACTCGACGGCGATGCCGCCGAGCGGATAGTCCTTGCGCTGCGGGTGGCCCTGCCAGTCGTCCGGCATCATGATCCGGGTGAGGGCCGGGTGGCCTTCGAAGACGATCCCGAAGAAGTCGTACGTCTCGCGCTCGTGCCAGTCGTTCGTCGGGTAGACGGCGACGAGGGACGGGATCCGCGGGTCGGCGTCGGGGGCGGAGACCTCCAGCCGGATCAGCCGCCCGTGGGTGAGCGACCGCAGGTGGTAGACGGCGTGCAGCTCGCGGCCCTTGTCGCCCGGGTAGTGGACGCCGGAGACGCCGGTGCAGAGCTCGAAGCGGAGCGCCGGGTCGTCGCGCAGGGTGCGGGCCACGCGGACCAGGTGCTCGCGCTCGATGTGGAAGGTGAGCTCGCCGCGGTCGACGACCGTCTTCTCGATGGCGTTCTCGGGGACGAGCCCCTGCTCCTCCAGGGCGCCTTCGAGCTCGTCGGCGACCTCGTCGAACCAGCCGCCGTAGGGGCGGGCGGCCGGGCCGGGGAGGCGGATCGAGCGGACGAGGCCGCCGTAACCGGAGGTGTCGCCGCCGTTGTTCGCGCCGAACATGCCGCGCTGGAGCCGTACCTCCTCCCCGTGGTCACCGCGCTGCCCGGGCAGGTTCTGCGCGGAGAGCTCCTTCTCGGGGTTCGGCGTTTCTTCGCTCAACGCAGCAGACCCTTCATCTCGATGGTCGGCAGTGCCTTCAGCGCCGCCTCCTCCGCCTCGCGGGCCGCCTCCTCGGCGTTCACGCCGAGCTTGGAGCCCTGGATCTTCTGGTGGAGCTTGAGGATCGCGTCCATCAGCATCTCCGGGCGCGGCGGGCAGCCCGGCAGGTAGATGTCGACCGGCACGATGTGGTCGACGCCCTGCACGATCGCGTAGTTGTTGAACATGCCGCCCGAGGAGGCGCAGACGCCCATGGAGATCACCCACTTGGGGTTGGGCATCTGGTCGTAGACCTGCCGCAGGACGGGCGCCATCTTCTGGCTGACCCGGCCGGCGACGATCATCAGGTCGGCCTGGCGCGGGGAGCCGCGGAAGACCTCCATGCCGAAGCGGGCGAGGTCGTAGCGGCCGGCGCCGGTCGTCATCATCTCGATGGCGCAGCAGGCGAGGCCGAAGGTCGCGGGGAAGACGGACGCCTTCCGGACCCAGCCCGCGGCCTGCTCGACGGTGGTCAGCAGGAAACCGCTGGGCAGCTTCTCTTCGAGTCCCATGGGTGCTCCTCAGCCCCTCAGTCCCATTCCAGGCCGCCGCGCCGCCACACGTAGGCGTAGGCGACGAAGACGGTGAGCACGAAGAGCAGCATCTCCACGAGCCCGAAAAGCCCCAGGGCGTCGAAGGTGACGGCCCAGGGGTAGAGGAAGACGATCTCGATGTCGAAGACGATGAAGAGCATCGCCGTCAGGTAGTACTTGATGGGGAAGCGGCCTCCCCCGGCGGGCGTCGGCGTGGGCTCGATGCCGCACTCGTACGCCTCAAGTTTTGCCCTGTTGTACCGCTTTGGCCCGATTAGCGTGGCCATGACCACGGAGAAGATCGCAAACCCCGCACCCAGGGCACCGAGCACGAGGATGGGCGCGTACGCATTCACGCTCCTCGCTCCTTCCAGTCGTCCTTGACCGTTGGACCGCACTGTCGGCTCGCTCGCGGAGCCCCGCGGCGACCTCCGGGAAGATCGCCCACATGTGAGGCAGTTCACAAGCCCGACGTCCGCGTATCTTAAGCCCGCCCCTCTGTGATCTGCGACACGGGGGTCGCCAACGGATTTGTGATCTCCACCACCTGACGAAGGATCATGAAGTCGGATGAGCAGTGATCTTGTCGCGTGAAGCGCCCAGGTGATCACCAGGTGTGACATTCGGACCGGAAATCGCTGGTCGGAACGGGTGGCGCTCTATCAAGAGATGGGCCGTGCAAGCAAATTGGCAGTGGACGCGTCTGGGTGATATAGGCAGGGCCGTCGCCCGTCCGAGGGGCCCGCGGGACGGAAGTGGACGCCGCGGCTCCGTGTGCACGCGTTCACGAGACGAGGGTGTGACCTGCGTCACGCCGCGGCGGCCCGAAAAGAACGGGGCTTGGCCATCGGCTTCAAGAGGTGGTAAGCGAGGGGCAATTCGGGCATCTCATTGAAAACCCATGATCAAGGGCACAATGAGCCGTGCCCGTTTTGCCCGTTACGGCGTCAATAAGGGGGCCGAGGAAGCGGATTGTGGAGTTCCGGTCGTAACTGTGGCGCAACCCACGTTTCTTGAAGGGAACCGTGAAGCCCTGATAGCGGTTGTACCCATGTCCCACACCGCTCACATACCCAGCCACCGGAAGCCCCGCCGCAGCGCCTCGAAGCTCGCGCTCCGCGCCGGAGTTGCCGGTGGCGTCCTCGGCACCATCGCGGTGGCCGGTGCTGCCGGCCCGGCGAGTGCCGAGCCGGTGACCGAGACCATCGAGATGCCCACCCTGGGCTCTCTCACCGCGGACCTCTCCAGCGCCGTGGCCGCCTCCGCCGAGGCGTCCCAGCAGGAGGCCCTCGACCAGAGCCTGCAGGCCCAGGAGGCCGCCGCCCTGGAGAAGGCCGCCAAGGAGGCCAAGAAGGCCAAGGCCGAGGCCGACCGCAAGGCCGAGGCCGAGCGCGCCGAGAAGGCCCGCCAGGAGGCCGAGGCGAAGGCCGAGCGCGAGCGCGCCGAGGCCGAGGCCCGCGCCGAGGCGCAGGCCCGCGCCGCCCGCGACGCCGCCCGCACCCAGCTGCGCACCACCGCGGCGTCCGACGCGTCCTCCTCGTCCTCCTCCTCGGACTCCGGTTCGCGCGCGGACTCGTCGAGCGACAGCGGCTCCTCCGCCTCCTCCTCGGAGTCGACCCAGGCCGCCTCCGGCACCGCCGCCGCGATCGTCGCCTTCGCCCGCGCCCAGGTCGGCGACGCGTACGTCACCGGCGGCACCGGCCCCAACTCGTGGGACTGCTCCGGCCTCGTCCAGGCCGCCTACGCCGCCGCCGGCATCGACCTGCCGCGCATCTCGTACCAGCAGTCGAGCATGGGCACCTCCGTCTCCCTGGGCAACCTCCAGCCGGGCGACATCCTCTACTGGGGCAGCCGCAGCGGCTCGTACCACGTCGCCGTCTACGTCGGCGGCGGCAAGTACGTCGGCGCGCAGAACTCGTCCACCGGCGTCGTCGAGCGCTCGCTCGACTGGGACCCGCCGTCGGGCGCCGTCCGCATCCTCTGATCCCGGGCGATCGGAGCAGTACGAAGGGCCGTCACTCCTCGGGGGAGCGACGGCCCTTCGGCGTGTCCGGGGCCCGGGCGTCAGGCCTTCGGGGCGACCTTCGAGAGGCCGTTGATGATGCGGTCCATCGCGTCGCCGCCCGTGGGGTCGGTGAGGTTGGCCAGCATCTTGAGGGTGAACTTCATCAGGAGCGGGTGGGTCAGGCCGCGCTGGGTGGCGATCTTCATGATCTTCGGGTTGCCGATGAGCTTCACGAAGGCGCGGCCCAGCGTGTAGTAGCCGCCGTAGGTGTCCTTGAGGACGCGCGGGTAGCGCTGGAGGGCCAGTTCGCGCTGGGCGGGGGTGGCGCGGGCGTGGGCCTGGACGATGACGTCGGCGGCGATCTGGCCGGACTCCATCGCGTAGGCGATGCCCTCGCCGTTGAACGGGTTGACCAGGCCGCCCGCGTCGCCGACGAGCAGCAGGCCCTTGGTGTAGTGCGGCTGGCGGTTGAAGGCCATCGGGAGGGCCGCGCCGCGGATCGGCGTCGTCATGTTCTCCGGGGTGAAGCCCCAGTCCTCCGGCATCGACGCGCACCACGTCTTCAGCACCTCGCGCCAGTCCAGCTCACGGAAGGCGGACGAGGAGTCGAGGATGCCCAGGCCGACGTTGGAGGTGCCGTCGCCCATGCCGAAGATCCAGCCGTAGCCGGGGAGGAGGCGGTCCTCGGGGCCGCGCTTGTCCCACAGCTCCAGCCACGACTCCAGGTAGTCGTCGTCGTGCCGGGGGGTCGTGAAGTACGTGCGGACGGCGACGCCCATCGGGCGGTCCTCGCGCCGGTGCAGGCCCATGGCGAGGGACAGGCGCGTCGAGTTGCCGTCGGCGGCGACGACCAGCGGGGCGTGGAAGGTGACCTCGGTCTTCTCCTCGCCGAGCTTGGCGTGGACGCCGGTGATCCGGCCGGTGCGGGCGTCCACGACCGGGGCGCCGACGTTGCAGCGCTCGTACAGGCGGGCGCCGGCCTTCTGCGCCTGCCGGGCCAGCATCTCGTCGAAGTCGTCGCGCTTGCGGACCAGTCCGTAGTCCGGGTACGAGGCGAGGTCGGGCCAGTCCAGCTGGAGCCGCACGCCGCCGCCGATGATCCGCAGGCCCTTGTTGCGCAGCCAGCCGGCCTCTTCGGAGATGTCGATGCCCATCGAGACGAGCTGCTTCGTGGCGCGCGGGGTGAGGCCGTCGCCGCAGACCTTCTCGCGCGGGAACGCCGTCTTCTCCAGGAGCAGCACGTCCAGGCCGGCCTTGGCCAGGTAGTACGCGGTGGTGGAGCCGGCCGGGCCCGCTCCGACGACGATCACATCTGCGCTGTGCTCGGAGAGGGGGGTCTCGGTCACGGCGAATCTCCCGAAAGGTCGGCGAAGAGGGTCGTAGGGAAGTCTAGGGCGGGCCCCTCCGCCGACGACGGCGCCCTGCACCGCCGACCGGGTCTCCGGCGGCGGACGGGCCCGGCGGCGGACGGGGCGCTGCGGGGGTTACGCGGGCTTGAAGCCGCGGTGGAGGGCGACGATGCCGCCGGTCAGGTTCCGCCAGGCCACCTTCGACCAGCCGGCCTTCTGGAGCAGGCCCGCGAGGGACGGCTGGTCGGGCCAGGACTGGATGGACTCGGCGAGGTAGACGTACGCGTCGGGGTTGGAGGACACCGCGCGGGCGACCGGCGGCAGCGCGCGCATCAGGTACTCCTCGTACACCGTGCGGAACGGGCCCCACGTCGGGTGCGAGAACTCGCAGATGACGACCCGGCCGCCGGGCTTCGTCACCCGGTACAGCTCGCGCAGCGCCTGCTCGGTGTCCTGGATGTTGCGGAGCCCGAAGGAGATCGTCACCGCGTCGAAGACGTCGTCCCGGAAGGGCAGCTTCGTGCCGTCGCCCGCCGTGAACGGCATCCACGGGTGCCGCTGCTTCCCGACCCGCAGCATGCCGAGCGAGAAGTCGCACGGGACGACGTACGCGCCCGCCCGCGCGAACGGCTGCGAGGAGGTGGCGGTGCCGGCCGCGAGGTCGAGGACCTTCTGCGCGGGCCGGGCGTCGACCGCCTTGGCGACCTCCTTGCGCCAGCGGCGGTCCTGGCCGAGCGAGAGCACGTCGTTGGTGAGGTCGTAGTTGGCCGCCACGTCGTCGAACATGGAGGCGACTTCGTGCGGCTGTTTGTCCAGGTTGGCTCGGGTCACGGAACCCATTCAAGCAGCCGCCCGAATCTCTCCCCGTACCGCTTCAACCTTTCGGGCCCGGGCGTGCTCAAGGACGGTCGGACACAGCAGACGGCGGCGAGGAGAGCAGAGGTGCGATGGCAGTGACGACCGAGGCCGGGCCGAGGGCGGTCCCGGCCGTGGACGTGGGGTCGGAGACCGGGTTCGAGGAGTTCGCGCGCTCCGCGCAGCAGCGGCTGTACCGGACGGCGTACCTGCTCTGCGGGGACGCGGAGGGCGCGCGGGACCTGACCCAGACCACGCTCGCGAAGCTGTACCAGCACTGGCGGCGGGCGGGCGCGGCCGAGCATCCGCTCGCGTACGCCAAGACCGTGCTGACCAGGACGTTCCTCGCCGAGCGGCGGCGCCGGCTGCGGGACCTGCTGGCGCTCGGCCGGGCCGGGGGGACCGTGCCCGAGGCCGTCGCCGACCACGCCGACCTGCGCGTGACGCTGCTCGCGGCGCTCGCCGAACTCCCGCCCCGGGCGCGGGCGATGGTGGTGCTGCGCTACTGGGACGACCAGAGCGTGGCCTCCGTGGCGGCGCTGCTGCGGTGCAGCGAGGCCACCGTGAAGAGCCAGTGCTCGCGCTCGCTCGCCCGACTCCGCACCCGGCTGGCCGACGCCGGGCTCTCGATGGAAGGAAGCTGAGGTTCACCGTGGACACCGATGAGACCTTTCTGCTCCGCGACGCCCTGGACCGTACGGCCGAGGACCTTCCGCCGCTGCCCGACCTCGTGCCGCTGGCGGTGCGCGAGGGGCGCAGGCGGCGGGCCCGTGCCCGGTTCGCGGTCGGTACGGCCGCGTTCGCCGTGGTCACGGCGGGGGCGCTCGGCCTGGCGCTGCTGCCGGGCGGCGGTACCGGCGAGCCGCTGCCGGCCGCGCCGACCGTCCGCGAGACGCGGCTGACGGGGGCCGACTGGGTCCGCCGTGACGAGTACCGCGGGCAGATGGCCCGGCTGCTGGGCTCGGAGCTGCCGGTGGAGCTCGTCCGGCCGGTGGGCGACCGGGTGAGCGAGTACGTGATCGAGGCCGGCGGCGGGAGCTTCCGCGCGGTCGTGTCGGTGCGGCGGCCCGTGAACGACGGGGTGCGGCGGGACCGGCGGGAGATGGAGGTCGGGGAGCTGCGGCTCGGGCCGGTCAGCGAGTCGCCCGACCGGGTGCTGGTGAGGTACGCGTACAAGGACGCCGATGTCGTCCTCGCCGTGTACGCCGGGAAGGACGGGAAGGTGCCGGTGAAGGCCGCCGACCTGCTCGCCGTCGCCGGGGACTGGTCCTTCCCGAGCCTGGTGGAGCGGGCGTACTTCTACCAGATGGAGGCGGACGACCCGCCGCTCGACCCGGTCGCCCCGCCCGCCGGGAATCAGCGGGCGCGGTAGACCAGGCGGCCGTCGAGGACCGTGGCCACGCAGGTGGACGCGCCGCGGCGGACCAGGGTGGCCGGGTCGGGGACGTCGAAGACGGCGAAGCGGGCCGGGGCGCCGGGGGTCGGGCGGGGCAGGAGGATCAGCGGGCGCGGGGAGAGGGACGGCGGGCCGGGGAGCTGGTCGGGGCGCCGGCCGGTGGCGAGGCCGGCGCGGCGGACCGCGTCGGCCGCGGCGCGGGTGCGCAGCTCGCCCGCGATCGCGACCGTGCCGTGCGCGAGCAGCCGCTGGACGCCGCGGCGGGCGCTGGCGGCGAGGCGGGCGGGGTCGGCGCGGAAGAGTTCCGCCGCCCGCTCCCCGGTGATCGGCGCGGTGCCGAGCGTGTCGGCCTCGCGCGGGTCGGGGTGGTAGGTGCGCTCCAGGAGCTCGGGGGCGTACGGGTTGAGCAGGCCGGGCAGCAGGATGCCGGGCCAGCGGCGGAGGCGGGCGTCCTGGTGGGCGTCCGCCAGTTCCTCGTACGGGCCGACGGCGGCGATCCGGGGGCCGTCGACGAGGACGGCCAGCTCCGGGGCGGCGTCGGCGGTGTGGAGGGTGAGCACGGGGCGGTCAGCGGGCGTCGAGGAGCTTCAGCTCGGGGTGGGCGGTGCCGCCCTCGATGGCCACAGAGGAGATGTGGGAGGCGACGCGGTCGTCGGCCGGGTCGTTCGCCGGGTCGTCGTGGACGACCAGGTGCTCGTAGGTGGTGGAGCGCTGGGCGGGGACGCGGCCGGCCTTGCGGATCAGGTCGATGATCTCCAGCCGGTTGGAGCGGTGCTTCGCGCCGGCGGAGGAGACGACGTTCTCCTCCAGCATGATCGAGCCGAGGTCGTCGGCGCCGTAGTGCAGGGAGAGCTGGCCGACCTCCTTGCCGGTGGTGAGCCAGGAGCCCTGGATGTGGGCGACGTTGTCGAGGAAGATCCGGGCGATGGCGATCATGCGCAGGTACTCGAAGAGGGTGGCCTGCGTGCGGCCCTTGAGGTGGTTGTTCTCGGGCTGGTACGTGTACGGGATGAAGGCCCGGAAGCCGCCCGTCCGGTCCTGCGTGTCGCGGATCATCCGCAGGTGCTCGATGCGCTCGGCGTTGGTCTCGCCGGTGCCCATGAGCATGGTGGAGGTGGACTCGACGCCCAGGCCGTGGGCGATCTCCATGATCTCCAGCCAGCGCTCGCCGGACTCCTTGAGCGGCGCGATGGCCTTGCGGGGGCGCTCGGGGAGGAGTTCCGCGCCGGCGCCGGCGAAGGAGTCGAGGCCGGCCGCGTGGATGCGGCCGATGGCCTCCTCGACGGAGACGCCGGAGATGCGCGCCATGTGCTCGACCTCGGACGCGCCGAGGGAGTGGATGACGAGCTGCGGGAACTCCTTCTTGATGGCGGCGAAGTGCTTCTCGTAGTACTCGACGCCGTAGTCCGGGTGGTGGCCGCCCTGGAACATGATCTGGGTGCCGCCGAGCTCGACGGTCTCCGCGCAGCGGCGCAGGATGTCGTCGAGGTCGCGGGTCCAGCCCTTCTTCGTGTCCTTGGGGGCCGCGTAGAAGGCGCAGAACTTGCAGGCGGTGACGCAGACGTTGGTGTAGTTGATGTTCCGCTCGATGATGTACGTCGCGATGTGCTCGGTACCGGCGTAGCGGCGGCGGCGCACGGCGTCGGCGGCGGCGCCGAGGGCGTGCAGGGGCGCCGAGCGGTAGAGGTCGAGCGCCTCCTCGGGGGTGATGCGGCCACCGGCGGCGGCACGGTCGAGAACGGACTGGAGGTCGGCCTTCTCGGTCACCGTTTCGTCCCTTTCGGAGGTTGCTTCGGGGCGGGCAGTCGAGGCGTGCGGTCGAGCGTGCCGGCGCGCGTGCTTCAGGGCCGGTCGGCGGCCCGATCCAGCGTACGCCAGGGGGGTCCGCCCGCCGGGCCGGGGTCCGGGTGGGGATGAATTTCCGATGAACGTTCCCTTGCGCGATTCCGGCGGCGGGAATGGGAAGGCGCCGGAGAGGCCGGGAAACGGGGGCGGCCCGGAAATCCGGGCGGGAATTCGGCGGGCGGCGGGCGGGTCGCCCGGCGGGTTATTGCGGCGGCAGCAGTTCGACCCGCACGTCCGCCGGAAATCCGGTCGTCGGACCGGTGCGGCGGGCGAACTCGCGTACTCCGGCGAGTTGCCCGGGGCCGAAGCGGAAGTCGAGCGTGCGGAAGTAGCGCTCCAGCAGCTCGGCGTCGAATGCCTCCCAGCGGGCGGCCTGTTCGGCGACCTTGGCGACCTCGTCGAGGGAGAGGTCGCGGGAGGCGAGGAAGGCGCGGTGGACCTCGTGGACGGTCTCCGGTTCGCGCTCCAGGTACTCCTTGCGGGTGGCCCAGACGGCGAAGACGAACGGCAGTCCCGTCCATTCCTTCCACATCAGGCCGAGGTCGTGGACGGCGAGGCCGAGCCGGGGCGCGTCGTGCAGCGAGGCCCGCAGGGCGGCGTCGCCGATGAGGACCGCCGCGTCGGCCTCCTGCATCATCAGCCCCAGGTCGGGCGGGCAGGTGTAGTAGTCGGGCGTGACGCCGTACCGCTCCGCGAGCAGCAGCTGGGCGAGGCGCACCGAGGTCCGCGAGGTGGAGCCGAGCGCGACGCGGGCGCCGTCCAGCTCCTCCAGGGGGCGCTGGGAGACGATCACGCAGGACATGACGGGGCCGTCGCAGCCGACGGCGATGTCGGGGAGGGCGACCAGGCCGTCGGCGTGGCGCAGGTACTCGACGAGGGTGATGGGACCGATGTCGAGGTCGCCCCGGACGAGCCGCTCGCTCAGTTTCTCCGGGGTGTCCTTGGTCAGCTCCAGATCGAGGAGCGTCCCGGTCCTGGCGAGGCCCCAGTAGAGGGGCAGGCAGTTCAGGAACTGGATGTGCCCGACGCGGGGCCGGCTGCGCTGGTGCTCGTCGTTCGCATTGTCCACATCGCGAGGCTAGCCCCGTCTCGTACGGTGGACATCGCCGGGGATCCGGTCGGGAAGGCCGTCGCTCTCACCGGCGCGGCGCGTCAGCGGCATAGCGCCGGGATCAAACATGCGGGTGACGTGATCTTTCCCTCTATCGCGTCGCACACACTGCGTGCTACGCTCGACGCAAGTTGCAGTTTGGTTTCCCTTGCAGTACAGAGCCTGCGGAGCATGTGACCCGCAGGCTTTTGTAGTTTTCAGACTTGTTTGCAGGTTCTGGAGCAGGGCGACCCTTTGGCCCATAGGAGGGCTCATGGCTACCGGAACCGTCAAGTGGTTCAACGCTGAAAAGGGCTTTGGCTTCATCGCCCAGGAAGGCGGCGGCCCGGATGTCTTCGTCCACTACTCCGCGATCAACGCGAACGGCTTCCGTTCCCTCGAGGAGAACCAGGCGGTGAGCTTCGACGTCACCCAGGGCCCGAAGGGTCCGCAGGCGGAGAACGTCACCGCGATCTGAACGCCGTAGTGGCGATCGAGATCTTCTAGAGCAGTACCCAAGGAGCCCCGCTCCGTGCCGCCTGCCGGCACGAGCGGGGCTCCTGCCCGTTTTCGGGAGGTCCGGCCGGTCCGCCCGCTCAGCAGTTCGGGATGACGGTTCCGTTGTTGTCGCGGGCCTCGTCGTTGCCCCAGCGGGACAGGTAGTAGGCCGAGACGTAGGCGCCGCGGCCGTTCTTCCCGGCGTAGACGGTGTCGAGGTCGGTGCGGAGCCACCAGTGGTTGTAGTTGCCGGAGGCGTCGCGGATCTCCTGGCCCCAGACCTTGCAGTACACGTAGTTCGTGCCGGCGTTCAGGACGCCCTGCGGGTCGTTCGTGTTGGGCGCGGCGTAGCCGGTGGCGTTGGCGAAGGTGTCCACCCAGTACTTCCCGGTCCCGCCGCCCGAGCAGCCGTTGTCGCTGGTCAGGTGCTTGGAGCCGTACGAGCCGGGGTAGGGCGCGAGCGACACGCCGTTGATCACGATGGTCTGGCCGACGCCGTTGTACAGCTGCTCGTAGTGGATGTGGGCGCCGGAGCTGTTGCCGGTGGAGCCGGTGGTGCCGATCTGCTGGCCCTGGGAGACGGCGGCGCCGTGCGCGACCGAGTAGGCGTTCAGGTGGAAGTAGTACGTCTTCCAGCCGCCGCCGTGGTCGACCACGATGTAGTTGCCGGCGCCGGAGGGCTGCGAGTAGCGGTAGGCGGTGCCGGAGGCGGAGGCGAGGACCGGGGCGCCGGCGGTCGCGCCGCCGTCGGAGCGGACGAAGTCGAGGGCCTGGCGGACCTCGGCGGAGTGGTGGCTGTACGTCCACTTCTGGCCGCAGGCGAAGGGGGCCTTGAAGAGCGGCGCGGCGTGGGCGGTGCCGGCCGTGCCGAGGACGGTGAGCAGCCCGGCGAGCAGGGCCAGCAGGGCGCCGAGGGCGGTGGCCCGGGGGGCGGGGCGGCGGGCGCGGCCGGTGGTGGCGGCGGTGGCCCGGGGGGCGGGGCGAGTCGTACGCGGGTGACGCATGTGTCCTCCGTGGCGTGAGGTGACCAGGGTTTACGCGCGTTGACCGCCCTCAGGGTGCCGGAAGACCGGGCGCCGGAGTAGACCGCGTTCACCACATGCGGAACGGCCCGGATACGTACGCTGGACACATGACCGAACGGAAACCGCCGGGCGTCAGCTTCGAGTCCTTCGTCGACAAGCAGATCCGGGAGGCCACCGCGCGCGGCGAGTTCCGCGCGCTCTCCGGCTTCGGCAAGCCCCTTCCGGACGACACCGCGCCCTACGACGCGCTGTGGTGGGTCAAGCAGAAGCTGCACCGGGAGGGCGTGGCGGTGCTGCCGCCCGCGCTCCAGCTGCGCAAGGACGTCGAGGACGCCGCCGCGGCGGTCGCGGCGGCCCGGTCCGAGGCGCAGGTCCGGCGGATCCTCGGCGAGATCAACACCAAGATCGCGGAAGCCCTGCGCCGCCCGCCGGCCGGTCCCCCGCTGCGCCTGGCGCCCTTCGACGTCGAGGCGGAGCTGGCCCGGTGGCGGGCGGCGCGCGACCCCAAGGGGGCGTGATGAACAGTGCCGGCCTGCTGCTCGACTCCTTCGGCCGGATCCGGGAGGCCGTCCACGCGGCCGTGCAGGGCCTGGACGAGGACCGGCTGGCCGCCCGGATCGACCCGGACGCCAACTCGATCGCCTGGCTCGTCTGGCACCTCACCCGTGTCCAGGACGACCACCTGGCGGACGCCTTCGGTACGGAGCAGGTGTGGCGCTCCGACGGCTGGCGGGACCGCTTCGGCCTGCCGTTCCCGCCCGGCGCGACCGGTTTCGGCCACACGTCCGCGCAGGTCGGGGCCGTACGGGTGCCGGCGGAGCTGCTGCTCGGCTACCACGACGCGGTGCACGAGCGGACGGCGTCGCTGCTGGCCGGGGTGACGAACGCGGACCTGGACCGGGTGGTGGACACCGCGTGGGACCCGCCGGTGACGCTGGGCGTCCGGCTGGTGTCGGTGCTCGCGGAGGACCTCCAGCACGCGGGGCAGGCGGGGTACGTGCGGGGGGTGCTGGAGCGGACGGGCGGCTGAGGCGTGCGCCGTAACCTCTCCTGCCCCGCCGGAGGTTGGCGGGAGATCGATCGAACGAATCCTCGATCCTCCGTACAACCACCCGACCCGATCACGAGTCTGACCGGGCGCGGCACGTCTCGTGCCCGGTCTTCATCGTGGGGGTCTCCTTGCAGTTCCGCACCAGCCGTCCGCGTCTCGCCGCGGCCGTCACCGCCGTTCTCGCCGTCACCGCGCTCGGCGCGGGCACCCTCGGCACGGCACCCGCCGCCTTCGCGGCCACCTCGGAAGCCGCCCCGGCCGCCCCGGCCGCCGTCTCCGGCCTGCCGGTGCTGCCCGCGGGCGCGGCTCTCGTCGCCACGGGGCCGAGCGGCTTCCTCGCGCAGCTCGCCGACGAGCAGCTGCTGTGGACGCCGTACGCCGGCGGCACGGCGCAGCGGTTCGACGGCCGCCTGGGCTGGGCCTCGTCCGGCGACGTCGTCGCGGTCGGGCACGAGTACCCGATGAACCGCTTCACCCTGCACGACATGGCCTCCCCCACCGCCCGTGGGGTCACGATCGACCTGGCGGAGATCGGCGGCACCTTCCTCTCGGTGCTGGGCCGGAACAGTGTGCTGGCCGAGGTGGTCCTGGACGACCACACCGTCGAGCTGCACGTCGTGACCCAGGACGGCGGCGTGCTCCGGAGCGAGAAGATCTCCGGACTGCCGGCGAACGCCGGGTTCTTCCGGTCCTCCGCCCCCGTGCGGGACGGCTTCGCGGTCGTCTCCTACACGTCGGGCGACACCGCCGAGTACACCCCCGCCCGCGCCCTGGTCGACCTCGGGAAGAAGACCGTCGTCGCGCACCACGACGCCCCCGGCGACGACGGCAGCACCGCCGGCGGCCTGATGCTGTCCGCCTCCCACGTGGCCTGGCTGGAGGCCGGCTCCGGTGACGGCCGGCGGGTCGTCTCCGTCGACCGCGCGACGGGCGAGCGGAAGACGACCGTCCTCGGCCCCGGCCTGCACACCCGGGCCGCGCTGGCGGGCGACTGGCTGGTGTACGGCGCCGACGGCGAGCCCGCCACCGCCGTCTCGCTGACCGGCGCGGGGACCCGGCAGCTCACCACGACGCTGTCCGGCCTGGCCGCGGGCACCGACGGCAGCGTCGTGGCCGCCGGTTCGCGCGCCGAGGACGGCGCCGGGCTGTTCCGGATCACCGCGGCGGCGGGCGGCGTGCCCGTCGTCACCAAGGTCGCGGAGCTGGACACCTCGGTACCGCTCGCGATCGAGCAGGTCCACGTCCCCGACGGGGTGAACCTCGACCGGACCGGCGGCAAGGTGACGCTCGGCTGGGACCTGTCCCGCCCGGACGCCTTCCTCGACGTGACGCTGCACCACACGGTCACCGAGCAGACCTTCCACGCGCGCGTGCCCGCGCCCGAGACCGGCACCCGGTTCTCCTTCGTCTGGGACGGCACCCTCGACGACGGCACCGACGCCCCCAACGGCCGGTACGCGATCGAGGCCGAGGCGTCGCTCCTCGACGGCTCCGGTGAACCCGCCTACCAGGGCTGGCAGATGTACGTCAGCCGCGACGTCAACCCGCACGACTTCACCGGCAACGG
The DNA here is from genome assembly GCA_000721275.1 of Microtetraspora glauca. Classification (GTDB taxonomy): domain Bacteria; phylum Actinomycetota; class Actinomycetes; order Streptomycetales; family Streptomycetaceae; genus Streptomyces. The sequence goes on from JOFO01000013.1 coordinate 44,465, forward strand.
CTCCACCGACGTCCTCGCCCGGGACGCCGCCGGCGTGCTGTGGCGCGACGACCTGCGCGACCGGCCGGTGAACGGGCAGGTCACGACCGCCCAGCGGAGCCGGATCGGCTCCGGGTGGAACACGTACAAGCACATCGAGGCCGTCGGGGACCTCGACGGCAGCCTGACCGGCGACCTCGTCGCGCTCGACGGCGCCGGGGTGCTCTGGTCGTACGCCGGGAAGGGCGACGGCACCTTCGGCACCCGTGTCCGCGTGGGCGGCGGCTGGGGGATCTACAACAAGCTCACCGGCGGGTCCGACCTCGACGGGGACGGGCGGTCCGACCTGCTCGCCACCGACACCACCGGGGTGCTGTGGTTCTACAAGGGCACCGGCGACCTCGCCAGGCCGTTCGCGACCCGGGTCCGCGTCGGCGGCGGCTGGGGCGTCTACAACCAGCTCGTCGCCACGGGGAACATCGCCGGCACCGCCGCCGGCGACCTCGTCGCGCGCGACACGAGCGGCGTCCTCTGGCTGTACCAGGGCACCGGCAAGGGCACCTTCCTCGCCCGCACCCGGATCGGCGGCGGCTGGAACGCCTTCAGCCAGCTCGTCGGCGCCGGGGACGTCGACGGCGACGGGCGGCCCGACCTGCTGGCCTACGGGGCCGGCGGCACGTCCGTCTACCACGCGAACGGCACGGTCACCGGCACCTTCACCCGCCTGAGCACCGCGGTGTTCACGGGCGAGGGCACCAAGTTCACCAGCGTCGCCTGACCGTCGCCCCCCTCTCTTCCTCGTCGTCTTCCTATCGAACGGGAGCACCGTGAACCACCGCATCACCGGGCGCCGGCTCGCCGCCGCCCTCGTCACCCTGACCACCGTCGGAGCGGTGACGGGCACCCTCTTCACCGCCCCGGCGGTGGCCGCCCCGGCCGCCGCGACCGCCACGGCCCGCTGCGAGCCGTCCGCGCCCGGGCTGCTGCCGGTCGGCGCCGAGGTCGTGTCCTCCGGCTCCTTCCGCTACGTCACGTCCTGCACGGACGAGAACGGCGAGCGGACGCTGACACTGCACAAGCCGGACGGCTCGACCGCCGTCTTCGGGAGCGAGACGAACGTCCACGACTCCTTCTCCGACTGGATGGTGACGCAGAACCAGGGCTACCTCACCCACTACAACCCCACGCAGGGGAAGTACGCCAACCACACCCTCACCGGCGAACTGGCCGGCGTCGCACACAACGTCGCCTACGAGAGCCGGACCGCCGAGTCCGGCGTGGGCCGCGAGCTGTGGCAGCTGGAGCACGTCAACGGCGTCGTCCGCAAGACGAAGCTCACCGACACCAACGGCAACCAGTTCAACAAGTACACCGAGACGGAGCACAAGGTCGTCGCGTCGGGCCGGAACGCCAGCGGCAACCTCGTCGCCCTCGTCCTCATCCGCGGCTACCGGCTCAGCAACCAGCAGCCCGACCCGTACACGACGCACCGCGTGGTCCTCGTGCCCACCGGGACGCCGATGGTCCAGGACACCCCGGGCGGCCCCGGCGGCGACTGGGACGCGTCGACGACGGGCGCGATCGGGGGGAAGTACCGCGCCTGGATCACCCACCCGGCGGGCGGCGGCGCGCAGCTCAGCGTGTACGGCCGTGCCCCCCTCACGCTCCCGCACGTGCCCGGGAAGGCCGTCCTCGCCGGGATCATCGGCGACACGGCCCTCTACGCCGCCCAGCGCGACCCGTTCGCGGGCCCCGAGGTCCTGACGCCGCTGTACGCGCTCGACCTGACGCAGGCGGCCCCGGCGCCGGTCAAGGTCATGGAGAACTTCTCCTCCGTCGCCCACCACGAGGACGGCAGCCTGCTGGTGCGCGGCGCGACGGGCACCGCCGACGGCCTGTTCAAGGTGACGGCGGACTGGGCGGGCAAGCCGGCCCTCTCGCTCGTCGCGGACACCGGCCGGGTCGTCGCCCTGAAGGTGACCCGCGCGTCCGTGCCCGCCTCGGTGAGCCTGGAGAAGCCGGGTACGAGCGTCCCGCTCTCCGTCGAGCTGTCCCGGCCCGACGCGCGCGTCACCCTGACGCTCACCCACACCCGCTCCGGCAAGAAGCTCGTCCGGGACCTGCCGCCGCTCGCCGACGGCGGCAGCGCGTTCGGGACGGCCTGGGACGGCGTCCTCGACGGCGTCAGCGCCCCGAACGGCGCCTACGCCTGGCAGGTCACCGCCACCTCCCAGGACGGGACCGCCACCGACACGCGGACCGGCACGCTCACCGTCACCCGCACCGCCAACCCGCACGACTACACCGACAACGGCTCCACCGACGTCCTCGCCCGGGACGCGGCGGGCGTGCTGTGGCGCGACGACCTGTACGACTGGCCGGTCAACGGCCAGGCGCAGTCGGCCCGCCGGACGCGGATCGGCTCCGGGTGGAACACGTACAAGCAGATCGAGGCGGCCGGGCAGATCGGCGGCGACAAGAACGGCGACCTCGTCGCCCTCGACACCACCGGCGTGCTGTGGACCTACCCGGGCAAGGGCGACGGCACCTTCGGGACGCGGGTGCGGGTCGGCGGCGGCTGGGGCGTCTACACCAAGCTCGCGGGCGGCTCGGACTGGCACACCCCGGACGCCGCGGCGGACCTGTTCGCCGTCGACACCGCGGGCTACCTCTGGTACTACCGCGGCACCGGCGACCTGGCGAAGCCGTACGCCCCCCGGATCCGGGTCGGCGGCGGCTGGGGCGCCTACAACCAGATCACGGCCCTCGGGAACGTCGCCGGCGACGCGGGCGGCGACCTGGTCGCCCGCGACAAGGACGGCGTGCTGTGGCTCTACAAGAGCAACGGCTACAGCTTCCAGGCGCGCCAGCGGATCGGCGGCGGCTGGAACGCCTTCTCCCAGCTCGTCGGCGCGGGCGACGTGGACGCGGACGGCCGTCCGGACCTGATCGCGTACGGCTCGGGCGGCACGTACGTCTACCGCTCGACGGGCTCGGCCACCGCGCCGTTCGCGCGCATGAAGACGTGGCTGTACCCGAACGAGGGCACGAAGTTCACGAACGTGTCGTGACGTCCGGAGCGGCGGGCGGGAGTCCCGCCGGCGGGCGGCGTGACGAACGGGGGAACCTGCTTCGAACTGCCGTACAACCCTGAACGACCTTCAGGAGTCCTGTGGTCGAGACGCACCGACGTCTCGACCACAGACTTCGGGAGGAATCCCCTTGAAGCACCTCCGCCCGGCCGGCCGCCGCCTCACCGTGGCCGTCGCCGTCGCACTCGCAGTGACGGCCGGGACGGCCGCCCCTTCGTTCGCCGCGCCGCCCGTCCCCATGGCCGCGTCCGCCACGGCGGGGCAGGCAGGGCCCTTCGTCCTCGGCACCGACGAGATTCTGACCGGCTCCGGAGCGAACGGTTTCATCACCGACACCGTGACCGACGACGGCACGGACCGCGCCTTTCGGTGGCACCGGCTTGAGGACGGGGCGGTCATCCCTCTGCCCCAGGACGCCCTGCACTACCGGCCCGTCGCGGCCCCCGACAGCGACCGCGTCGCCGTGCAGATGGGCCGGAGCGTGTACCGGCTGCTGGACATGGCCGGTGCGTCCGTCGACATCGACACCAGCACCATCGGCACGAACGCGTACCTCTCGCAGCTCGCGGGGGACTCTCTCGTGATGGTGCGGTATGACGGAACCCAGCGCGAGAGCCTGCATCTGGTCTCCAAGCCCGCCGCCACGGTCGTCCACCGCCAGGTGTCGGGCCTTCCCGCCGATGCGGACATCTACAGGAGCGCGTACTCCGCCTCCGGCGTTCTCGCCGTCCAGTACAGGGGTACGGTCGGCGGCGTGACCGGGCAGCGCCTGGCCGTCGTGGACCTCGCGACCGCGAAGGTCGTGGAGGACCGCGCCGTGCCCCGCTTCTCCCCCAACGGGAGCATCGCGGTGTCGGCCACCCACCTGGCCTGGCCCGAATCGGACTCCCAGAACAACGTGACCCTGGTGGCGGTCCGCCGGGGCACCACGCAGACCACACGGCACGCGGTCCCGGCCGGCGGGTCCCCCGTGCGCGTCTCCCTGCTGAGCGACTGGGCCGTGTACGGCCTTCCCGGGAAGGAGCTCTCGGCCGTCTCCCTCCAGGACGGGACGACCGTCAGCGGCTTCCTCGCCTCCGCCACGGGATGGCTGTTCGGCGCCGGCGACGGCTTGCTGGCGCAGGGCAGCACTCCGGAGGGCGGCAAGGGCGTCTACCGGATCGCACCCGGCGTGGACGGACGGCCGACGGCGACCCTGCTGGCCACCAACGGAGCGACCACGCCGACCACCGTCCTGACCGAACAGGTGCCGGCCGCCGCCGACTTCCGGCGCGCCGGCGCCAAGGCGGTGCTGCGGTGGACGTACGGCCGCAGCGACGTGTGGGTGAGCCTCCAGGTGACCCACACGAAGTCGGGCAGGAGCTGGTCCCAGGGCCGGACACTCAAGGGCACCCAGACCGAGGCGGCGTTCGACTGGGACGGGACGTTCGGCGGCTGGGACGCCCAGGCCCGCCCCTTGGCCTACACCGGGACGGCCACGTACAACGGGGCCTATACCTGGGAGATGACCGTCGAATCGATGAGCGGGGTCGGCGGCAAGGTCGTGCGGACCGGCACCCTGACCGTCGACAGCGGCACCGCCGCGCACGACTACTCCGACAGCGGCTCCCCCGACCTGCTCTTCCGGGACGGCTCGGGCCACCTCGCCTCGTACGACGTCCGGCAGTTCCTCGCCGCCCCCAACCGGGACTGGGAGCGGACCGAGCGGGGCGGCGGCTGGTACGTGTACGACCGGATGCTGTCCGCCGGGAACCTCGACGCGAGCCCGTACTCCGACGTCGTCGCCCGCCGCAAGGACACCGGCGACCTGTGGCTGTACCCGGGCACCGGCCACGCGCTCGGCAAGCCCCTCCGGGTCGGCGGCGGCTGGAACGCGTACGACAAGCTCGCGGCCGGCTCCGACCTGACCGGCGACGGGCGTCCCGACCTCGTCGCCACCGACAAGGCCGGCGTCCTGTGGCTGTACAAGGCGACCGGCACCGCCGCCAAGCCGTTCGCGCCCCGCGTCCGGATCGGCGGCGGGTGGAACACGTACGACCTCCTCAACGCCCCCGGCGACCTCGGCGGCGCGAAGGCCGGCGACCTGCTCGCCCGCGACCGGGACGGCGTCCTGTGGCTGTACCTCGGCAAGGGCGACGGCACCTTCGCGCCGCGCGTCCGGGTCGGCGGCGGCTGGGGCACCTACGACCAGATCGTCAACATCGGCGACGTCGACCGCGACGGCCGGGCCGACCTGCTCGCCGAGAACGGCACGCAGCAAGACCCCTGGCTCAGCGTCTACAAGGGCACGGGCGACTGGAGGGCCCCCTTCAAGGCCCGCCACCTGATCGGCATCCCGCCGTACGCCTCCCCGTACGGCACCCGCCCCGTCCTCTTCTGATCCCTCCACCGCGCCTCACCACCCCCGGAGCAGTCCATGAGATCCACCCCCCGCCGCCTCGCCGCGGCCGTCGCCGTCGCCCTCGTGGTGACGGGCGGCGGTCTGGCGGGCGGGCCGGCCGCCGTCGCGGCGGCGCCCGGCGCCGTCGCCGCGGAGGCGTACGCCGCTCCCGCCGCCCTCGACCCGACGTCGGCCCTGCTGGGCTGGGGGCCGTCCGGCTTCCTGAGCCGGGTCGGGTACGAGGACGAAGGGTTCCGCTACCGGTGGACCCGGTACGCGGACGGCGTCGCGACCACGCTGCCCGCCTCCGCGTCGCCCTACCGGGGCGCGGTGGGCGGTGACGTCGTGGTGCGGCAGGAGGGCCGGACGTACCACCTGTACGACATGGCGGTGGGCGGCGGGCCCGTCGCGGTCGACACCGCGTCCCTCGGGCCGTCGGCGACGTTCGAGCGCCTGGTGGGACGCACGCTGGTGATGCGGACGCAGGACTCCGACCGGCACCACACCCTGCACGTCGTGTCCACGGCGCAGGGCGAGGCCGCGGGCCGGGCGGTCACCGGTCTCCCGGCGGACACGCGGATCGACTTCACCAGGCCCTCCGTGCCCGGGCTGCTCGCCGTCGGCTACACCGGCACGGTGGGCGGCGTCACCGGGAAGCGGCTCGCCGTCGTGGACCTCGCGGAGGGGAAGGTCGTCGACGACCGGTCCGTCCCGGCCCTGCACAGCGCTTCCGCGTTCTCGGCCTCGGCCACGCACGTGGCCTGGGTGGAGCGGCTCGCCGACGGGCGGTCGGTCGTGGTGACCGCCCGCCGGGGCTCGACCGCCACCGTCCGGCACACGGTGGCCGCCCAGGACAAGGGGCTCACGGTCTCGCTGGTGGGCGACCGGGTCCTGTACGGCGTGCTCGGCGGGTCCACCGCCGACAGCCCGAACCCGCTCCACCCGCTGCGGGCGGTCCCGGTGACCGGCGGAACGCCCGTCACCGTGCTCGACAGCACGACGACGTACTACGGCGGCGGGACCGAACTCCTCGTCCAGGGCGGCACGTCCGCCCACGGCGAGGGCGTGTACCGGATCGTCCCCGGCGCCGACGGCAGGCCCGTCGTCACCCCGGTCGCGCTCACCGGACTGCGGACCACGCTCGGCGTGGTGACGGAGTCGGTGCCGGCCACCGCCGACTTCAGCGCGCCCGGCTCGTCGGCCCACTTCGACTGGCGGTTCGGGCGCGGCAGGGCCTGGGTCGACTTCCGGATCACCCACTCCGCGTCGGGCCGCACGTGGACGGAGAGCCGTCCCGTGGACGACGACCGGATCGCCTCGCCTGTGTTCGGTCACATCGGATTCGACTGGAACGGCCTCTTCGAGAACCAGATCTCCGCCCCGACCGGCACCTACACCTGGACGATGACCGCCACGCCGACCAACGGCGTCGGCGGGGTGCTGAAGAAGTCCGGCACCTTCGAGGTCACGAACAAGCCCGTCCAGCACGACTACTCGGGCAGCGCCTTCCCCGACCTCCTGACCCGGAACAGGGACGGGCAGCTCGTGTCGTACGACACCCGCCAGATCCTCTTCGAGCCCCACGCCTGGCTTCCGTGGACCGGGACGAACCGGGGCGGCGGCTGGAGCGTCTACGACCGGATCCTCGCCACTGGCAACCTGGACGCCGGTCCGGCCTCCGACCTGGTCGCCCGCGACCGGTCCGGCGTCCTGTGGTTCTACGCGAACAAGGGCACCGCCCTCGCCCAGCGCACGCCGATCGGCGGCGGCTGGAACACGTACGACAAGCTGGCGGCGGGCTCGGACCTGACCGGCGACGGCCGTCCCGACCTCGTCGCCACCGACCGCTCCGGCGTCCTGTGGCTGTACAAGGCCACCGGCGACGGCACCAAGCCCTTCGCCCCGCGCCAGCGGATCGGCGGCGGCTGGGGCACGTACGACAACCTCACCGCCCCCGGCAACCTCGGCGGTGCGAAGGCCGGCGATCTCCTCGCCCGCGACCGCTCCGGCGTCCTGTGGCTGTACCTCGGCAAGGGCGACGGTACCTTCGCGCCGCGCGTGCGGGTCGGCGGCGGCTGGGACCGGATGGACCACCTGATCCCCATCGGCGACTTCGGCCGCGACGGCCGCCCCGACTTCCTCGCCGTCACCCTCGACCGTGCCGCCCGGACGGTGTTCCTCCGCTACAAGGGCACCGGCGACTGGCGCGCGCCCTTCGAAGGAGCCGTGACGACCCCGGTGGACTGGGACGCGGCCCGCTCCGACCTCCTCTTCTGACCCTGGAGACACCTACCTCATGAGGCACCACAGAAGCACCGCCCCGCGTCTCCTCGGCGCGGCCCTCGCCGTCACCCTCGCGGTGACGGCCGGCGCGACCGCGACCGCCCCGGCGGTCGCGGCCGGTCCGGAGACCGCGAACGCGACCTCCGAGCAGCAGGAGGTCTTCTCCCTGCCACCCGGCACCCTGGCGCTCCCCGCCGGCCCGACCGGCTTCCTGGCGCGCCACCCGGAGGGTTCGGGGTACGCCTACACGTGGGTGCGGCACGACGGGACCCGGACTCCGCTGCCGGGCAGCGCGTACACGGCGAGCTTCGGCACGGACCTGGTCGTCCGGAGCGGCGACACCACGCGCACCGTGATCGACATGGTCTCGGGGGCGGAGGTCGCCACCTACGACGACCTCCCGCCCGCCGGGACGTACCGTACGCTGCGCTACCAGGGCGCCTCGCTCGTCGTCGTGGGGCTCCAGGACGTGCGCGTGCTCCACAAGGACGCCCAGGGCGGGACGGTGGACCGCACGGTGACCGGTCTCCCCGGGGGCGCCCAGATGCTCGGGACGATCGCGGTCGGTCCGGACGCCTTCCTCGTCCAGTACTCCGTGACGAGCAACGCCGTGACGACGTTCTCCCTGGCCGTCGTGGACGTGGCCACGGCCTCGGTGGTGGAGACGTACGCCACGGCGAGCTCGACCGGCGGCCTCTCCATGATCCTTTCGGCGACTCATGTGGCCTGGGTGGAGAAGACCGGCTACCGCCAGGCCCGACTGGCCGTCGCCCGCCGGGGCACCTCAGAGGTCACGCGCACCGAGCTCCCCGAAGACGAGAACAACCACCAGGTGTCCCTGAGGATCACGGGCGACCGGCTCGTGTACGTCCGGATCGGCGCCGCCACGCGCTGGGGCGCGGGTCCCTTCGACCGCCCGGTCTCCGTCCCGCTCTCGAACCCCGCCGAGAGGACCGTCCTCCCCCTCGCGCACGCCGCGCTCGTCTCCCCGGCCGCCGACGGGTCGCTGCTCGTCAGCGGCGGGACGATCGACCGAGGTGAGGGCCTGTACCGGATCAGCCCCGGTACGGACGGTGCCGCTCCCACCGTGTCGCAGGTGGCCACCACCGGCGTGCCGACCGTCCTCAGCCTCGTGGAGGAGACCCCGCCCCCGAACGGCACGGTCGACTTCGGCCAGACGGGCGGGAAGCTGTCCGCCACCTGGAAGTTCAGCCGGCCCAACGCGCGCGTCAGCCTGAAGCTGACCCACACCGCCACCGGCCGCTCCGCCCTCGTCAAGGGCGTGGCGCCGAACTTCGGCACCCCCGAGTTCCGCGCGGACTGGGACGGCCTCCTCGCCGCCGAGTACCCGGCGCACGCGGGCGCGTACACCTGGACCATGCGGGCCGAACCCGCCAACGGCATCGGCCCGGCCGTCGAGCGCACCGGCTCCTTCACCCTGACCCGCGCGCCCCGCCCGCACGACTACGACGGCAACGGCTCACCGGACGTCCTCAACCGTTCCGGCGGCGGCGTCCTGTCCTCGTACGACCTGGGACAGCTGCGGCGCATCCCGTACGACGAGCCCGAGACGGCGACGCGGATCGGCGGCGGGTGGAACGCGTACGACCGGATCACCGCCACCGGGAACACCGGCGGCACCGCCGCCCCGGACCTCGTCGCCCGGGACGGCGCCGGCGTGCTCTGGTGGTACGCGGGCAAGGGCGACGGCACCTTCGCCACCCGCACCCGGGTCGGCGGCGGCTGGAACACCTACGACAAGCTCACTGGCGGCTCGGACGTGACCGGCGACGGCCGCCCCGACCTCCTCGCCGCCGACAGGACCGGCGTCCTGTGGCTCTACCCAGGCACCGGCAGCGCCGGGTCTCCCTTCGCCGCCCGCAAGCGCGTCGGCGGCGGCTGGGGCGCCTACAACCTCCTCTCCGCCACCGGCGACCTCGGCGGAGCCACCGCCGGAGACCTCGTCGCCCGTGACCGGGACGGCGTCCTGTGGCTGTACCTCGCCAAGGGCGACGGCACCTTCGCGCCCCGGACCCGGATCGGCGGCGGCTGGAACAGGTACGACGAGATCATCGGCGTCGATGACATCGACGGCGACGGCCGCGACGACCTGCTCGCGAAGGGCGCGGTCTACCAGACCGGCGAGGATCTGTACGTCTATCGCGGCACGGGCCAGTGGCGGACCCCGCTCCAGCGGGCCGAACAGGCCTCCGAGCGCTACCTGGAGTGGCCGCACGACATCTACTGACGCGGACCCCCAACGGCCAGCGGAACGGTCGCCCAGACCGTCTTGCCGACCTGACGGTCCTTGACGCCCCAGGTGGTGGCGAGGGTGGCGACGAGCAGCAGTCCGTAGCCGCCCTCGTCGGGCTCCTGGCACGGTAACGGCCGGCTCTCGCCCCGCGCGTCGGACAGCTCGACCGTCACGTGGTCGCCGGTGTACCCCATCCGCAGCTCGAAGTCCCGCCCCGGGACCCGGCCGTGCTGGACCGCGTTGTTCGCCAGCTCGGCCACCACCAGCTCCGCCGCCTCCGCCGCGGCCCCCGTGACGCCCCAGTCCCGCAACTGGTGCGCCGCGAGGAGGCGGGCCAGCCGCGCGCCCCGGGGCGTGGGGCTCAGGCGCAGCGCGAACTCCGGCGTGCGCTCACTTCTTGGAGTGGAGATTTCCGGCTTCATGCCTTCGAGGGTGGCGCCCCGGCCGTACGCTGACCAGCAGCGACGCCACGACGCTGGGTAACTGTACGGGTACGCCAAGAGGGCGGTACGGATGTCGGGGAACAAAGAGGAGCGGCCGGAGAAGCCCTCCGAAGTGGACGGTACGACGCACCTGTTCAAGGCGCTGGGGAAGATCCTCAAGGTGCTGCGCATGAACGCGGGGATGAGCCAGGCGCAGCTGGCTTCGGCTACGCATTGCAGCGAGGATCTTGTCTCGGCGATGGAGAGGGGGGTGCGGACGCCGCAGCCGGATTTTCTGTTGCGGGCGGAGGACGTGCTGAACGCGGGCGGGGTGCTGGCGGCGGCCGTGGAGGACACGGAGGAGGCGCTGGCGCGGGCGCGGGTACGGCACCCGGATTGGTTCCAGAGCTTCGCGAAGGAGGAGGCGCGGGCGCTGGCGGCGCACTATTACGAGGTGCAGGCGGTGCCGGGCATCCTCCAGACGCCCGCTTATGCGCGCTCGTTGTTCGAGCACCGCCGTCCGATGTTGGACGAGGAGACGATCGAGAGGCGGATCGCCGGCCGTATCTCGCGGCAGGCGCTTTTCGAGCGTTGGCCCGCGCCGACACTCACCTTCCTGCTGGAGGCAGCCGTCCTGCTCCGGCCTTTTGGCGGGCCGGAAATCCACCGGGAGCAGCTGCGGCGCATTCTGGACGTCGGTCAGCGCCGGACGGTGGAGCTACAGATCCTGCCCCTCGACAGCGAGGAGCATCCCTACCTGGGTGGCGCCTTCACGCTGCTGACGCCGCCGGGACGGCGCGAGGTCGCGTACACCGAGATCTACGGCCACGCCCGCCTCATCACCGACCCGAATGAGGTTCGCCTCTTTTCCGAGCGGTATGGAATCCTGCGCTCACAGGCACTCACCAAGCGGGAGTCCCTGACCTGGATCGAGAAACTGCTGGGAGAACGATGAGCACCGCGGATCTGGCCTGGTTCAAGAGCAGCTACAGCGACGCCGAAGGCGGTAACTGCATCGAGGTCGCCTACGACTGGCAGAAGTCCAGCTACAGCGGCGGCGAGGGCGGCAACTGCGTCGAGGTTGCCGCCCACCCCTCCACCGTCCACGTCCGTGACTCCAAGGTCCCCGACGGCCCGCAGCTCGCCCTCTCCCCCGCCGCCTGGGCGGCGTTCGTCGCGGGGGCGCCTCGGGCGTGAACGACGGAAGCGCCCGGCCCCAGGAGGGGCCGGGCGGTTCGTCGCGTCAGATGAGGTGGCTCATGCCGTTCCAGCCCTGGCCGATCTTGACGCCGGGCTTGAGGCTGTTGCTCATGCTGGCGTAGTGGTACAGGTCGCCGGTGCTCGCGATGGTGGCGACGACGTCGGCGCGGCCGTCGCTGTCGATGTCGGCGAGGGTGAGCTTGCCGATGCCGCCCCAGTTCTGGCCGATCTGGATCGCGGGCGCCACGCCCGTGGACGTACCGACGTACAGGTTCAGGTTGGCCGTGGCGTCGACCTGGGCGACCAGGTCCGCCCGGCCGTCGCCGTTGAAGTCACCGGCGGCGAGCTTCGACATGCCGGACCAGCCGGAGCCGATCTGCTTGGTGTACGTGACGTCGGTGCCGGTGCCGGAGTAGAGGCGGAGGCTCGCGTCGTCCTTGCGGACGGCGGCGATGTCGGCCTTGCCGTCGCCCGTGAAGTCACCGGCGACGAAGTCGTCCATCGCGTTCCAGCCGGTGCCGATGACGGTGTGCGATTTGAAGCCGCCGCCGCCGTTGCCGAGGTAGAGGTGCAGTTCGCCGGTGGCGGCCTCGCGGGAGACGAGGTCGGCGTCGCCGTCGTTGTTGAAGTCGGCGGCCTTGACCTTGTCCATGGCGCCCCAGCCGGCGCCGACCTCGCTGGAGGCGAACTGGCCGTCGCCGTTGCCGGCGTAGAGGCGGAGCTTGTGGTCGGCGGCGCTGACGCTCAGCAGGTCGTCGTTGCCGTCGCCGGTGAAGTCGTGGTCGCGGGGGACGACCGGCTGCGCGGGGTACGGGTCCTGGTGGTCCGAGCCGAGGCCGGCCCGGGGGCCGCAGGTGGGCCAGGCGCCTTCGCCCTGGGAGGCGAGGACCTTCTCGGCGACGAGGATCTGCTCCATCTTGGACGCCTGGTGGGGGTAGGCGGCGTAGGTGCCGCCGCCGTACGCGTCCCAGGTGGACTTCAGGAACTGGAGGCCGCCGTAGAAGCCGTTGCCGGTGTTGATGGACCAGTTCCCGCCGGACTCGCACTGGGCGACCTTGTCCCAGGTGGCGACGGACGCGGCGGAGGCGGGGGACGCGGCGGTGAGGGGGAGCAGGGCGGCGAGGGCGGTGGCGGCGAGGAGGGGGAGGGCGGTGCGGCGCGGGGCGTGCGAGGGCATGGCGGGCTGACCTTCGTGTCGGAGGGGGAAGTCGGTCGGTGAGGGGCCCGTTCCTGGGGGAACGGGCCCCGGTGGGCACCGCTTAGATGAGGTGGTTCATGCCGCCCCAGCCCTGGCCGACCTTCACGCCCGCCTTGAGGCTGTTGCTCTGGCTCTTGTAGAGGTAGAGGTCGCCGGTGCTGGCGATGGTGGCGACGACGTCGGCGCGGCCGTCGCTGTCGATGTCGGCGAGGGTGAGCTTGCCGATGCCGCCCCAGTTCTGGCCGATCTGGATCGCGGGGGCCACACCCGTGGTCGTACCGACGTACAGGTTGAGGTTGGCGGTGGCGTCGACCTGGGCGACGAGGTCGGCGCGGCCGTCGCCGTTGAAGTCGCCGGCGGCGAGCTTGGACATGCCGGACCAGCCGGAGCCGATCTGCTTGTCGTAGAAGACGTCCGTGCCGGTGCCGGCGTAGAGGCGGAGGGTGGCGTCGTCCTTGCGGACGGCCGCGATGTCGGCCTTGCCGTCGCCGGTGAAGTCGCCGGCGACGAAGTCGTCCATGGCGTTCCAGCCGGTGCCGATGACGGTGCGGGACTTGAAGCCGCCGTTGCCGTTGCCGAGGTAGAGGTGCAGTTCGCCGGTGGCGGCCTCGCGGGCCACCAGGTCGCCGTCGCCGTCGTTGTTGAAGTCGGCGGCCTTGACCTTGTCCATGGCGCCCCAGCCCGGGCCGACCTCGTGCGAGGCGAAGTCGCCGTCGCCGTTGCCGGCGTACATGCGCAGCTTGCCGTCGCTCGCGCTCACGCCGAGGAGGTCGTCGTTGCGGTCGCTGGTGAAGTCGCGGTCGCCCTTGCTGTACGAGGCCGGGGTCGCGCCGACCGGGGAGACGTAGGCGCTGATCCGCTGGCCGATGCCGCTCGGGGTGTCGCCGACCTGCTTCTGCGAGGCGCTGACCGGGACGTCGGCGACGCGGTCGCTCCAGTTGCCGTGGGTGGTGAGGATCGAGCCGTCCGCGTTGACGGCGGTGACCATGCCGACGTGCTGGGCCCAGCCGCCCGAGTAGTTGAAGACGACGGCGTCGCCGACCTGCGGCTGGTACGAGGACGAGGTGTGCAGGGTGCCGTTGGCCTGGCCGTAGGAGTAGAAGGACGAGGCGGCGGCGGTCGTGCCGTTGACGTTGAAGTCGGAGTTCTTCCAGACCCACTTCACGAAGTCCGCGCACCAGGGTTCCGCCTCGGTGCCGGTGGAGGTGTTGCAGCTGGTCAGGAAGCCGGTGCCGCCGAGGGAGTTGGTGGAGCAGGCGTGGTCGCCGAGCTGGGCCCGGGCCAGGGCGGCGGCCTGGGCGGTGGTGTCGGCGAAGGCCGGCGAGACGGCGAGGCTCACGGTGCAGCCCATGGCGGCGAGGATGACGCCGGTGGCGGAGACGGTACGACGGGCGCGAAAAGACATGGACATGTCAGATCCTTGAAGGGTCGGTACTGCCGAGAGGTGGTCGAGGGGGGCCGCGCGGGGCGCCGGCGCCGGTGGGTGGGGCGGTTGCCGTGCCGGTCGCTGTGCCGGCGTCGGTTGCTGCGCCGGGTCCTGCGCCGGTGCCGGTCGCTGCTCCTGCGACTGCTGCCCTGCAGGAGCAGCGGTCGGGTGAGCGGGGCCGGGGTGGCGGGTGGCGCGTGAGGGGCGCCGGTGGGGACGTGCCGGGGACTTACTGCCAGATCATGTCGTCGGGGGTGGCGACGACCGGCTCCTCCGCCGGGCTCGCGGCCACGGTCACGGCCCCGGTGACGGGTGCGGCGGCCGGGCCGGCGGTGGCGGCCTGGGCGACGGGGGCGGCGAGGGCGAGGACGGCGACCGCGGCGGCCAGGGCGATACGGGTGCTGATCATGGCGTGAGTCCTTTGCTCTGTACGGGCCGGGGGCGCTGGGCCCGGGGCCGTGTCCGGGGCGGGTCCGGGCGGGGTGCCCGGGGTGGTGGCCCGAACCGGTGCGCGTCCCGCGGTGACGCGTTTCCGGTCCTTGCCCGCCGGTCGGTGTTCCCTGCCGGCGAGCACTACTTTCGTCGCCCGCCGGAGGCTCTGGAAGGGCTTCCGGCTGGCCCGAAAGGGCCTTGGACCCTTCCGTCCACCCCCGGGGCCGCCCGGGCTCCCGGGCTCCCGGGCTCCCGGCCCCTACGGGAAGAAGGGCGCGAGCAGGGGCGCCTGGGCGCGGAGCAGCGTCCAGCCGTCGAGCTGGGGGCAGTTGAGCAGGGCGCGCCGGCAGACCGCGCGGGCGGTCGCCTCGGCGTCCTGGAGCCGGCCCGAGAGGACGTAGAGCCCGAGGACGGGGTGGGGCAGCGCGTCAGCGTGGACGGCCACGTGCTCGACCCGCTCTCCGGGCAGCACCTGGCCGAGGACGAGAGCGCGGGTGTCGGAAGGGAGCGCCGCGGCTCCACCGAGCGCCCGCAGGCTCGCGTGGATGAGATACATGCGTACGAGCCAAACAGGAAGGTAGACCCGGGTTCAACGTTTGACGCGGGGTCGTTTCGGGCCATGGACGGTTCCGGCCAGGAGCCGACGGAAACCTGCCCGGTCACCAGCGGTTATGGCATGATCACGACGCCTGAGAAGTTCGCTGGTGCTGTCTCTCGCGGGGGGGTTGGAGATGCTGGCCGTATTGGGCCTCGACGCGCGCGCGGAGTCCGTCTACCGCTCGATGCTCACGCAGCCGCAGGCCGGCGTGGCAGCCCTGGCGGAGGCGACGGGACTCGGCGAGGACCAGGTGCGGGACGCGCTCGACCTGCTGAGTGAGCTGGCGCTCGTCCGGCCGTCCGCCGAGCAGGAGGGGCGGCTGCGGGCCGTCTCGCCGGACATCGGGATGGAGATCCTGCTCGCCCGGCAGCAGGCCGAACTCGCGGCGCAGCAGCAGCGGGTGGAGACCTCGCGGGCCGCCGCGGCCCAGCTGATCGCCGACTTCGCCGACCTGCGGCCGGCGGAGCCGAGCCCGGGCGTGGAGCAGCTGATCGGTCTCGACCGGATACGGGAGTGCCTGGCCCGGCTCACCCGCGAGATGACCACCGAGGTGATGACCTTCGCGCCCGACGGCGCCCACACGCCGGAGTCCATCGCGGCGGCCCGCCCGCTCAACGAGGAGCTGCTGAAGCGCGGGATCCGGATGCGGACGATCTACCTCGACAGCGCCCGCAACAGCCCGCACACCGTCGAGTACGTCTCCTGGCTGTCGGCGCGCGGCGCGCACATCCGTACCGCGCCGGTGCTGCCCACCCGGATGATCATCACGGACCGTTCGACCGCCGTCATCCCGGTGAACAGCGACGACACGGCGGCCGGGGCGGTGGTGCTGACCGGGCAGGGCACGCTGAGCGCGCTGTGCGCGCTCTTCGAGACCACGTGGGCCGCCGCGCAGCCGCTGGGGCGGCCGGCGGTCCGGGACGCCGACGGGCTGACCGGCCAGGAGGCGACGACGATCCGGTTGCTGTCCGAGGGCTTCACGGACGAGGCGATCGCCAAGCGGCTCGGGGTCTCCCAGCGCACGTCCCGGCGGATCGCCACCGACCTGATGGAACGGCTGGGCGCCCGCAGCCGCTTCGAGGCGGGCGTGCGGGCCGTGCAGCGCGGCTGGCTGCCCCGCCACCCGGCCTGACGGCCCTCTTCGGGGAGGGCCCGGCAAGGGGCCCCGGGCGGCCCCGGCCGCCCCTCGTCCCGGCCCCCGCCCCGGCCCCGCCGTTCACCGAACCTTCAACCTCGCCCCTCACCCCGGGACTTGAGGGCCATTCAGATGCCTGCCGCACTGGGCTACCCTGTGCCCCATGCAGGGGGAACTGGAAAACGACTCTAGTTTGCGCGGCAGCGGCGCGATGCCGCTCGACGCGGACGACCCGCGCGCGATCGGCGCCTTCCGGCTGCTCGGCGTGCTCGGGTCCGGCGGGATGGGCCGCGTCTACCTGGGCGCGGTGCCGGGGACGTACGCGGCCGTCAAGAGGGTGCTGCCGGCGCTCGCCGAGGACCGGGACTTCCTGAGCCACTTCGGGCACGAGCTGGACAACCTGGCGCGGCTGCCCGCCGGGGCCAGCACGAAGCTGCTGGCGAGCGACCGGCTGGCGAAGCCGCCGTGGTTCGCGACCGAGTTCATCCCGGGCGTGACGCTCAACGACGCGCTGCGGCTGAACAAGGGGCCGCTGCCGGCGGGGGCGCTGTGGCGGCTGCTGCGGGAGGCGGCGGCGGCGCTGCGGACGGTGCACGCGGCCGAGATGGTGCACCGGGACCTGAAGCCGTCCAACGTGATGCTGACCGGGGACGGCCTCTCGCTGATCGACTTCGGCGTGGCGCGGGCGGCGGACCAGAGCCGGCTCACCAAGACGGGGATGATCATCGGCACGCCGGCGTACATGGCGCCGGAACAGGCGGTCGCGGACCGGCGGCTGACGGGCGCGGCGGACGTGTTCGCGCTGGGCAGCCTGGTGCTGTACGCGGCGAACGGCCGGCCGCCGTTCGGCGACGGCTCCGGGCACGACCTGCTCTACCGGGTCGTGCACGGCGAGCCGGACTTCGGGCGGCTCGCGGAGACGGACCCCGATCTGGCGGACCTCGTACGGACCTGTCTGGCGAAGGACCCGGAGGACCGGCCGACGGCGACGGAGCTGGTGGGGCACGCGGACGCGCGGGCGGCCGGGGTCGGCTGGCCGGAGCCGGTGGCGGCGCGGATCGCCGAGCGGGCCGCGTTCGCGGCCGGGGCGCCGACCGCCGAGGCCCTGGCCGAGCTGGAGGCCGCCGACCCGTCGAGGGACGTGGCCACGGCGCCCCTGACCCCGCAGCCGGCGGTCCCGCCGCCGCCCGGCACCGTGCACCCGCTCGACGGGCGGGCGGCGGCGGACGGCAGGGCGCGCAAGCGGCGGAACCGGATCGTCATGATGGCCGTCCCGGTCGTGATCACGACGGGGACGACGCTGACGCTCACCCTGGCCCCGTACGAGATCGGCCGCGCGGGCGCGGAGGGCCGCCCGCCCGCCTCCCCGACGGCCACCCTGACACCGTCCGTCCCGCCGGCGACCTCGGGGAAGCCGGGCGCGAAGCCCTCCTCCCCCTCCGCCCCCGCCAAACCGACGGCCCAGCCGTCCGCCGGAAAGCCGTCCGGCGCGGCGACGGCACACCCGCCCTCCGGCGGCGCCGCGGCCGGCGGCGGCGGAGGCGGCGCGTCCGCCTCCGGCGCGACGACGGGCGGGGGCACCACGACCTCCGGCGGCACCGTGACCTCCGGCGGCTCGACGACGGGCGGCGGCGGCACGTCCTCGGGCGGCGGCTCGACGTCCGGCGGGAGCACGTCCTCCGGCGGCGGCTCGACATCCGGCGGAAGCTCGACGTCCGGCGGCGGGACGACCACCACCCGCCCACCCGCGACCTCCGCACCCCGCCCCGCCCCCACCACGTCCGCCCCCAGGCCCGCGCCGACCTCGGGCGGCGGCGGTTCGTCGACGTACGCGGTGGAGAACGGGACCAGCGGCGACTGCCTGGCGGAGCGGCAGCCGCAGTACCCCGGCCAGTCCGCCGTCACCTCGACGCGGTGCGGGACCAGCACGGCCGCCGTCGGCTACTCCTGGACGTTCAGGACCCAGGCGGACGGCTCCTTCCGGCTGGTCAGCAAGAGGTCCGGCCAGTGCCTGGACGTCGCCAGCAGCTTCTCGGTCTCGCTCTCCGCCTGCACGGGCGCGGGCTCCCAGTCGTGGAAGTACGGCGCCTCCACCTCGGCGGGCCGACAACTGGTGAACGCGAGCAACGGCCAGTGCCTGTCGGTCAACCCCGGCGCCCTGATCACCTTCACCTGCAACACCTCCCAAGCCAGCCAGCACTGGCGCACCATCGGCGCCCTCTGACCGCCCGCCGCCGGCCCGGCCCCGGGCGGGGTCACTCGCCCCGGGGCCGCCACGCCGCCGCCTGCCGTACGGAGACGACCGCGCCCCACACCCAGCCCGCGGCGCCGATCAGCGCGGCCGCGGTGGCGCATGCGACGAGCAGGCCGTCGGAGACGTACGAGGACCCGGACGCGGTCTGCGGAAGGACCAGCCACGCGCCGACGACGGAGCCCACCAGGCCCGCCAGGACCAGCGGCAGGAGGATGCCGTACAGCGCCGTGGACCAGTACACGCGCGCGTTGCCGGTCAGCGTCGCGAGCGGGGCCAGCGCGCGTCCCTGGCGCAGGAACTCGGCCAGGCCCGCGAACCCCGACGCCATGGCGAGGATCACGATGCCCGCGAGCCCGAAGAGGGTGAGCCACTCGCCCTGGAGCTGGTTCACCCGGGCGGCGGTGAGCCACTCGCCGCCGATGGTGGCGACCTTGGCGCCCATGGGGAACGACGCGTACGCGACCTGCTTGATCCGCTCCTCCGACAGGTCCGCGCCCGCACGGGGTGACAGCAGGACGGTCTGGGTGAAGCCCCGGCCGTCGCCCTGCCCGGTGACGGGCGCCCCCAGGACCACCCGCACCGCGCTCCGGCCGCTGTCGCTCCAGCCGAGGAGTTCCCGCAGGCGGGGGTCGGCCGCGAGGCCCACCTCGCTCGCCGGCACGGACGCGCAGGGCAGCCCCAGGGCGCTGAGCGCCGGGCATCCGCCGGTGACCGTCGTCCGGCCCGCCTGCGGCTCGAACGTCAGCGAGAGGGTCTCCGTCCCGGCGGGCAGGGCGCGGGAGAAGGCGGTCCACTGACCGGCCGTGGCGGTCGGCGGCCGGACGACGAGCGCCGAGGTGCCGATACGGTCCACCGTGGCCTGGGCCGCCCTGGCGTACGAGCCGAGCTGCCCCTGCCAGGCGACCGCCTGGAGCAGCAGGCCGATGGCGATCACCACTCCGGCGGTCATCCGCGCCATGGGGCCGGGGTGGGCCGCCGCGCGGCGGCCCGCGACGAGGAGCCCGGGGCGGCCGAGGCGGCGGCCCAGCCCCGCCAGCCCGCGTCCGAGAGCCCCGATAACGACGGCCAGCGCGGCGGGCAGCGTGGCCAGTGCGCCGGCGGCGCCCAGCCAGTTGACGAAGACGAACGGAGCCGTGCCCGTCGGGAAGAACTCCGGCCCGCGCACGGCGATCAGAACGAGAACGGGACAGGCGACGGCCCACCTCACCGGAGCTCGTCGAGCCCCTCTGATCCGGTTGCCGGACCCGCGCTCGCGGCCGGTCGCGTCCGTGAGGACGACGACGGCCAGCACGAGCAGCAGGGCGGCGAGGACGGCCGCCAGGAACGCCCACCACCACGCGCGGACGTCAGCGGCCACCAGGACGTGTCCGACCCACGGCAGGCGGATGTCGACCGTGGCCGCGAGGGCGATCACCAGGGCGGCCGGCAGGGCCCCGGCGAGGACGGGGTACAGGGCCTCGCCCAGGACGATCAGGGCGCGGTTCCGTGGGGTCGCGCCGAGGACCGCGAGGAGAGCGGTACGGCGGTCCCGGGCGTGCGCCCCGGCGCGGGCCGCGACGACCATGAGGACGGTGGCGGGCAGGACGAGCAGAAGTCCGCCCATGAGCAGGAAGTTCCACTCGGGCTTGGCGTCGTCCTGCTGGCCCACGGAGAAGGCGACGAACCCGGTGTCCGGGCCGAAGCCGACGATCGGATCGACGCCGTCCCCTTCCGCGCGGGTGAAGGGCACGACGTAGGCGAAGAGTTCGTCCGGCGACTGGAGCCCTTCGGCTCCGATGGTGCCGACCGTCCGGCCGTAGCGGGTCGCCAGGTCCCGGGCTCCCGGGCGGTCCCACAGGGCGGGCGAGAGCACGGCCTCGCCGGGCTCGGGCCAGCTCGCCAGGCCGGGCGGCAGCGGCGCGTCCTCGGTCAGCCGGGTGAGGAACACGACCGGGAACTGGCCGCTCCCGGGGACGGAGTCGCCGGTGACGCTCCAGAGGGCCACGGCGGGACGGTCGGGCGCGTCCTGCTGGAACACCGGTCCGCGCGCCTTCCCCCGGGCCTCCTGCCCCTGGTAGGTGGCGTGCGCGGCGACCACGGAGGCGAGGGCGAGGGCGAGCGTGAGAGCGGCGAGGAGGAGCGCGGCGAAGCGGACGCGGCCCGCCTCGGCGCGGCGCCCGGCCTCGGCCCCGACGGCGAGCAGGCGCCGGGTGAGACCGGGGCGGCGGGGGGCGTGGGCACGACTCATCGGACGGCCGCCCGCCCGTTCCCGTCCGCGGGGACGAGTGCTCCCCCGTGGAGGGTGAGGGTGCGGTCGGCCCGGCTCGCGACGGCTGGGTCGTGGGTGACGAGGAGCAGGCCGCAGCCGTGCTGCCGGGGCATGGCGAACAGCGTGTCCGCCACCTTCTCCCGGGCGGTCTCGTCGAGGGCGCCGGTCGGTTCGTCCCCGAGGAGCAGGGTCGGGGAGTTGATCACGGCGCGCGCCACGGCCGTCCGCTGCCGCTCGCCACCGGACAGCTCCACGCTGGTCGCCGCGTCGGGCACCCCGAGCTCGGCCAGGAGTTCTCCGGCGCGCCGGTAGGCGTCCTCGCGGTCGGCTCCGGCGAGGAGGGCGGCGAGGGCGACGTTGTCGAGGGGGGAGAGTTCCGGCAGGAGTTCACCGAACTGGAAGATCATGCCGATGTGCCGGGCGCGGTGCCGGGCGAGGGCCTTGCCCCGTAACCCCGTCATGTCGGCGCCGCCCACGGAGACGGTCCCGGCCGCCGGCCGGACGAGCCCGAGGGCGCAGGACAGCAGCGTGGACTTGCCGGATCCGCTGGGTCCCATCACCGCGACGGACTCCCCGGCTCTCACCTCGAGGCCGAGCCCTTGGAACAACGTCCGCCCGGGAACCTCGTACACCAGCCCCCGCACCGACAAAACCGCTTCCGCCACGGCACCCCTCCTCGGCGACTTCCTCTTGCTGTTTTCCACGTGCAATGCGGGGTGACGCGCCTATCGCGCCACCCCGCCATCCCTACGGCCTTTCAGGCCGCGGAATCGTTACCGGTACGAGTAGGAGGAGCAGTTGTCCGGAAGGAAATCCACTTCCTGGCATGCCCGCAGCCTGGTCACGTAGTTCGTCGTATCGGCCGAGCTGTAGACCGTGGTGCCGGCGCCGCTCTTGTTG
Source organism: Microtetraspora glauca (assembly GCA_000721275.1). Classification (GTDB taxonomy): domain Bacteria; phylum Actinomycetota; class Actinomycetes; order Streptomycetales; family Streptomycetaceae; genus Streptomyces. Next base: position 66,266 of record JOFO01000013.1, read on the forward strand.
CGCAGCTCGTAACCGGTGTTGTACCTGCGGTCGTAGTTCGCGTACGTCTCGTCGCCGTCCGCCTGAGTGTCGCTGACGGCCACGGAGCCGTTGGTTCCGTAACTCCACGCAACAGCCCCTCCGGACTTCGCGTACATGTCCCCCGCCATCGCCGGAGTGGCGGTGAACAGGGCCGCCCCCGTCAGCGTCAACACGGCGATCTTCTGCTTGAGGTTCATGTGTTTCCTCCCCTTCTCACACCCGGACCGTCCCTCGCCGGCTTGCGAAGGCATCACCGGGGCGATGCACCCCGACTATGCCTCCGAGAAGGGAGTGAGCGAAGGGAGGTATTTCCACATGTCTCAAATCAGCATGGCTGCAGATCGATCAATACCCCAGCAGAGTACTCGCCTCCCGCAATCGCCAGCAGCAGACAACTGGAATACGTCAAGTGCCGTGATCACCAGCCCACTTTGCGGTGCGTGCGAGTGGGCGTTTGCCGCATGCCCGGGACGACTCCCCGTGATTGAGCCGGCCGACGCCATCTCCCCAGCTCCGCACACTGATGACTTGTTCGCGGGGCTGCCTTTTCGGACAGGTTCTTTCTACGTGGCCGGATCGGGCGCCGCGGGCGCGGTGAAGACCGGGATCGTGTAGCCGTCGGGGGCCGGGCGGAAGGTGACCTCCAGGGGCATGCCGATGTGGAGGGCGGGTTCGGGGACGTCCACGAGTTCCGTCATCATGCGGGGGCCCTCGGCGAGGTCGACGAGGGCGGCCACGTACGGGGTGCGGGTGGTGAAGGGCGGGAGGTCGTTGCGGTGGACGACGGACCAGGTGTGGAGGGTGGCCCGGCCGGTGGCCGGTTCCCAGGCGACGTCCTCGCTCCAGCAGTGGGGGCAGAACTCGCGGGGGTAGTGGTGGGCGCGGGCGCAGGCGCGGCAGCGGCGGATGAGGAGGCGGCCTTCGGCGGCGGCGTCCCAGTAGGGGCGGGTGAAGGCGTCGGCCTCGGGGGTGGCCGTCATCAGAAGAGTCCGATCGCGGAGTCGAGGGACCAGGTCTGCCAGGACATCGCGCCGAGGGCGACCAGCGTGATCAGCGCCATCATCGCGTTCTGCCCCTGCTCGGCCCAGTCGTGGATCATCAGGACGAGGTAGAGGAGGTTCAGGAGGAGGCCGCCGGCGAGGGCGATCGGGGTGAGGAAGCCGGTGGTGAGGCCGAGGCCGAGGGCGAGTTCGGCGTACACGACGACGTACGCCATGAGCCGGGGGCGGGGGGCGACGACCTTCTCGAAGCCGCCGCGCACCGCCGCCCAGCGGTGCCGGGAGGCCACGTCCGCCGCCCACGCGATGCCCGTGCCGCGCTCGAACCAGCCCTTGCGGTCCTTGTGGCGCCAGCTCTCCAGCCACCACACGCCGAGGCCGATGCGGAGGACGGCGAGCCATTCGGCGCCGGTGAGCCAGATGGTCTGCATGGGGGGCCTCCTCGGCGTACGCCACGGATCTGACGGTACGTCAGTTCAGCGCAGGGCCGCCGCGCTCCGCAAGGGGTCGGCGCGCGTGACCGTTTCGCAACCGAAATCCCCGCTTCGGCGAGACCCACTGCGTGTACACGTCATTACGCTCAGCGTTCATGGTCACCACCCCCCAAGAGCCGGTGTACGTCATCGGCGCCGGTCCCGGCGGGCTCGCGGTCGCCGCCACCCTGCGCGCCCGCGGCGTCCGCGCCGTCGTCCTGGAGAAGTCCGGGGACGTCGGCTCCTCCTGGCGCGGCCACTACGACCGGCTGCGGCTGCACACCACCCGGCGCCTCTCCGGCCTGCCCGGCATGCGGATACCCCGCGCGTACGGCCGCTGGGTCGCCCGCGCCGACCTCGTCCGCTACCTGGAGGCGTACGCCGAGAAGCACGAGCTGGACGTCGTCACCGGCGTCGAGGTGCACCGGATCGAGCGCGCCGAGGACGGCACCGGCTGGGTGCTGCACGCGACCGGCGGACGGCGCCTGACCGGCCGGGCCGTCGTCGTCGCCACCGGCTTCAACCACACCCCGACCGTGCCGGCCTGGCCCGGGCTCGACGCGTACGAGGGCGACCTCGTGCACGCCCGCGAGTACCGCAATCCGGAGCCGTACGCCGGGAAGGACGTGCTCGTCGTCGGCATCGGCAACACCGGCGCCGAGATCGCCGCCGACCTCGCCGAGGGCGGCGCCGGCCGGGTCCGGATCGCCGTCCGCACCGCCCCGCACATCCTGCGCCGCACCACCGCCGGCTGGCCCGCCCAGCGCAGCGGCATCCTCGTCCGGCGCCTCCCCGTCCCGGTCGTGGACCTGCTCGGCCGGGGCGTCGCCCGCTTCGCCTCGCCCGACCTCACCGCGTACGGCCTGCCGCGCCCCGACGCCGGGCTCGCCAGCCGCGTCCGCGACGGCGCCATCGCCGTCCAGGACGTGGGGCTCGTCGCGGCGATCCGGGCCGGGAAGGTCGAGGTCGTCGCGGCCGTCGAGGCCCTGGACGGGCGCGAGGTGGTGCTGGCCGACGGCAGCCGGATCGCCCCGGACGCGGTGATCGCCGCCACCGGCTACCGCCGCGCCCTCGAACCGCTCGTCGGCCACCTCGACGTGCTCGACGCGCGGGGCCGCCCCGTCGTACGCGGCGCCCGGAGCCCGCGGCACGCGCCGGGGCTGTACTTCACCGGGTTCACCAACCCGATCTCCGGGATGCTGAGGGAGCTGGCCAGGGACGCGGAGCGGATCGCGCGGCGGATCGCCCGCACGGCACCGAAGCGGAAGTAACCACCGTGCCCATGAGACCCCGCCCCGGCGGGGTCTTCGCGCTTCCGCGCCCCTCATGGGCCCCCGCCCGCGCCCCCTCCCGCGCTTCCTCCCCGCCGCCCCATTCCTGACTGAGCGTCAGTTCTGTAATCTGACTGGGCGTCAGGTCACTTGTCCGGGACGCGTCCCTGCACGGAAGGGCGGAGCGCAACCATGCTTGGATCGACTCACGGCACCTTCACCTCCGGTCTGCGCGCCCGCGTGGAGGCCTGCGGGGAGTCGCCCCGCACCGCCGTCCACGGGCACGCCGCCGCGCCCGGCGACCGGGACGTCAGCGGGCGGGCGCTGTACGCCGAGGTTCCCGACCTCGACCGGTTCTTCCGGCCCCGGACCGTCGCCGTCGTCGGCGCCTCCGACACCGAGGGACGCCCCAACGCCGGCATCACCCGGCAGCTGCTCGCCTGGGCCGGGCGGGTCGGCGCGGAGCTGATCCCCGTGCACCCGACCCGTACCGCCGTCTTCGGCCTCCCCTGCGTGCCGTCCGTCAAGGACCTCGCCGGGCCCGTCGACCTGGCCGTGCTGCTGGTCGCCGACCCCCTGCCGGTCGTCGAGGAGCTGGGCGCGGCGAAGGTGCGGTTCGCGGTCGCCTTCGCCTCCGGCTTCGCCGAGACCGGCGCCGACGGGGCCGCCGCCCAGCAGCGGCTCGCCGAGGCCGTGCGCCGGGCCGGCGTCCGGCTCCTCGGGCCCAACACCAACCTCAACGCCTTCGAGCGGTTCCGCGACGACCTCGACGGCCCGTCCGTCGCCCTCATCACCCAGTCCGGACACCAGGGCCGGCCCGTCTTCACCCTCCAGGAGCTGGGCGTCCGGCTCTCCCACTGGGCACCGACCGGCAACGAGGCCGACCTGGAGACCGCCGACTTCCTCTCGTACTTCGCCTCCCTCCCCGAGGTCGGCGCCATCGCCGCGTACGTGGAAGGGCTGAAGGACGGGCGGTCGTTCCTGCTCGCCGCCGACCGGGCCGCGCGCGAGGGCGTGCCGGTGGTGGCCGTGAAGGTCGGCAGGACCGAGACCGGGGCCCGTACCGCCGCCTCCCACACCGGGAAGCTGACTGGCGCGGACCGGGTCGTGGACGCGGCCATGCGGCAGTTCGGGGTGATCCGCGTCGACGGGCTCGACCAGCTCCAGGACACCGCCACCCTGCTCGCCCGCGCCCGCAGGCCGCTCGCCGAGGGCGTCGTCGTCTACTCCATCTCCGGCGGCACGGGCGCCCACTTCGCCGACCTGGCGACGGCCGCCGGGCTCAGCCTGCCGACGCTGCCGCAGGGCAAGCAGGACGAGCTGCACCAGTGGATCCCGGAGTACCTGAACGTCGCCAACCCCGTCGACAACGGCGGCCACCCCGTCGGCGACCGGCGCGGCCGGAAGATCATCGACGCGATCCTCGCGGACCCGTCCGTCGGCGTGCTGATCTGTCCCATCACCGGCCCCTTCCCGCCGATGAGCGACAAGCTGGCGCAGGACCTGGTGGACGCGGCCGAGGCCACCGACAAGCTGGTGTGCGTGGTGTGGGGCTCCCCCGTCGGCACGGAGGAGGCGTACCGGACCACCCTCCTCGGCTCGTCCCGGGTGGCGACCTTCCGCACCTTCGCCAACTGCATCGGCGCGGTGAAGGCGTACCTCGACCACCACCGCTTCACCGCCGGCTACCGCTCCCCCTTCGACGAGGCGCCCCGCACCCCGTCCCCGTCCTTCCGCAAGGCGCAGGCGCTGATGCGGCCCGGGCAGCGGCTCAGCGAGCACGCGGCGAAGCAGCTGCTGCGCGCGTACGGCATCCGCGTGCCGCGCGAGCAGCTGGTGACGAGCGCGGCGGCGGCGGTCCGGGCGGCCGGGCTCGTCGGCTACCCGGTGGTGATGAAGGCGTCCGGCGCGCGGCTCGCCCACAAGACGGAGCTGGGCCTGGTGAAGGTCGGGCTGACGTCCGCGAGCCAGGTCCGGGACGCGTACCGCGACCTCACCGACATCGCCCGCTACGAGCAGATCGACCTCGACGGGATCCTCGTCTGCCAGATGGTCGGCAAGGGCGTCGAGATGGTGGTGGGGGTGACCCACGACGAGCTGTTCGGCCCGACGGTCACGGTCGGCCTCGGCGGGGTGCTGGTGGAGGTCCTGAACGACACCGCCGTCCGCGTCCCGCCCTTCGGCGAACGCGAGGCCCGCTCGATGCTGGACGAGCTGCGCGGCCGGGCGCTCCTGGAGGGCGTACGCGGCGCACCGCCGGCCGACGTCGACGCGCTGGTCGAGGTGGTGCTGCGGGTGCAGCGGATGGCCCTGGAACTCGACGGCGACCTCGCCGAACTCGACATCAACCCGCTGATGGTGCTGCCGCGCGGCCAGGGCGCGGTGGCACTGGACGCGCTCGCCGTCTGCCGATAGGAGCCCCATGTCCGAGGTCCTGCACCGGGTGGAGAACGGCGTCTCGTGGATCACGCTCAACCGCCCCGGGGCGATGAACGCGGTCACCTGGGAGCAGCGGGAGCGGATCACCGCCCTGCTGGCCGACGCCTCCGCCGACCCGTCCGTACGCTGCGTGGTGCTCACCGCCACCGGGCGCGGCTTCTGCGCGGGCGCGGACCTGCGGGGCGCGCCCGCGGCGGGCGGCGAGCGGGTCGCCGGGGACGTGGCGCGGATGATCCGGCGCGGCGCGCAGCGGTTCGTCGCGGCGGTGCTGGACTGCGAGAAGCCGGTGATCGCGGCGGTGAACGGGACGGCGGCGGGCATCGGCGCACACCTGGCCTTCGCGTGCGACCTGGTGATCGCGGCCGAGTCGGCCCGTTTCGTGGAGGTGTTCGTACGCCGGGGTCTGGTCCCGGACGGCGGCGGGGCGTACCTGCTGCCGCGCCTGATCGGCCCGCAGCGCGCGAAGGAGCTGATGTTCTTCGGCGACGCGCTGCCGGCGGCGGAGGCGCGGGCGATGGGCCTGGTGAACCGGGTGGTCCCGGCGGAGGACCTGGAGAAGACGGCCCGCGCGTGGGCGGAACGCCTCGCCCAGGGTCCGACCCGCGCCCTCGCCCTGACGAAACACCTGGTCAACGCTTCCCTGGACAGCGACCGGGCCACCGCCTTCGCGGCGGAGGCCCTGGCCCAGGAACTGAACATGACGACCCGCGACGCCCAGGAGGGCGTGGCGAGCTTCGTGGAGCGGCGGGGGGCGGTGTACGAGGGGCGGTGACCCGGCAGGTCGTGCCGTCCCGGGTGTTCCTATCTGACGGTCCGTCAGTTTCAATGCGGAGCATGATGGGACACGCGGGGATGGCGGCCAGCGCCGTCCGACACCTGAGAGCGGCCGGGGCGCCCACGGCCGTCGAACCCCTCCCCCGGCCCGCGCTGCGGGCCGTCCGGGAGGACGAGCGGGCGCCGCTCGATCCGGCCGAGTTCCGGCGCGTGCTCGGGCACTTCGCGAGCGGCGTCGTCCTCGTCACGGCGGTGGACGGCGACGGCCCGGCCGGCTTCGCCTGCCAGTCCTTCGCCTCGCTGTCGCTCGACCCGCCCCTGGTCGCCTTCATGGTCGCCCGGACCTCCACCACCTGGCCCCGCATCGCCGCCGCCGGCACCTTCTGCGTCAACGTGCTGGGGGCCGGGCAGGCGGCGCTGTGCCGGGCGTTCGCGGTCAGCGGCGCCGACAAGTTCGCGGGCGTGGCGTGGGCGCCCGCCCCGGTGACCGGCGCGCCGCGGCTCGCCGGGGTGCCCGCCTGGATCGACTGCGCGGTCACCGCCGTCCACACCGGGGGCGACCACCTGATCGTGGTGGGGCGGGTGGAGGCCCTGGACGCGGTGGAGGAGGGCGGCGAGCCGCTGCTGTTCCACCGGGGGAGGTTCGGGGGGTTCAGCGGCGGGTGAGGACGCGGCGGGCGTCGGGGTGGCCGGTAGTTCCCGCGTAGTAGACGATCTCGGGGGCGGAGGGGGTGCCTTCGGCGTCCCAGGGAATCCAGGCGCCGCAGCGGGTCCCGATCAACACCTGATGGCTCCAGCGCGGGCGGGCCTCAGCGAACGACCAGTTCGCGTCCGAGTCGTGGCACCACTTCGGGGTGGCGAACACGGAGCCGTCCGCCTCCGGGTACTCGGCCATGTACTTGACGCCCGTCAGCTCCGCCTTCCCGTCCGCCCGCAGCGTCACCACACCCCCTTCCCCGTCCTCGTACCGCCCCACCAGGTCCGCCCGGCCCGGTCGCGGCGGGTCCTCCGGCCCGAGTACCCCCGTGTACGTCCCGATCCCCGCCAGCGTCGCCGCCGCCGGCACCAGCAGCAACACCGCCAGCAGCCACGGCCGCTTCCCCCAGTCGCTCATGCCCTCATCATGCCTGGCGGCGGCGGATCACGAGGGCCATGAGGGCCGCTGCCGCGCACAGGGCGCCGGAGGCGTACCAGACGACGTCGTAGGAGCCGAAGACGTCGCGGGCGACGCCGCCCGCGAAGGCGACGGCGGCGGCGCCGACCTGGTGGGAGGCGAGGACCCAGCCGAAGACGATCGCGGAGTCCTCGCCGTAGTGCTCGCGGCACAGCGCGATGGTGGGCGGGACGGTGGCGACCCAGTCCAGGCCGTAGAAGACGATGAACAGGATCATCGGCGGGTGCACCGCCGGGGCGAGCAGCATCGGCAGGAAGAGGAGCGAGACGCCGCGCAGGGCGTAGTAGACGGCCAGCAGGCGGCGGGCCTCGAAGCGGTCGGTGAACCAGCCGGAGGCGATCGTGCCGACGACGTCGAAGACGCCGATGACGGCGAGGAGTCCGGCGGCGGCCGTGACCGGCATGCCGTGGTCGTGGGCGGCGGGCACGAAGTGGGTCTTGACCAGGCCGTTGGTGGAGGCGCCGCAGATCGCGAAGGTGCCGGCGAGGAGCCAGAAGGGGCCGGTGCGGGCCGCCTTGAGGAGGACCGTCACCGCGCGGCGGGCGGCGCCCGTGACGGGGGCGGGCTTCTCGGCGTACTCGCCGCCGTACGGGGCGAGGCCGACGTCCGCCGGGTGGTCGCGGAGCAGCAGCCAGACGAACGGGACGACGGCGAGCGCGGAGAGGGCGACGGTCACGGCGGCCGGGCGCCAGCCGTGGTGCTCGACCAGCCAGGAGAGGAGGGGCAGGAAGACGAGCTGGCCGGAGGCGCCGGCGGCCGTCAGGATGCCGGTGACCAGGCCGCGGCGGGCGGTGAACCAGCGGTTGGTGACGGTCGCGGCGAAGGCGAGCGCCATGGAGCCGCTGCCGAGGCCGACGAGGACGCCCCAGAACAGCACCAGTTGCCAGGCGGCCGTCATCCAGACCGTGAGGACGGCGCCGGTCGCGATGACCGTCAGGGCCGCGGCGACGACCCGGCGGATGCCGAAGCGGTCCATGAGGGCGGCGGCGAAGGGGGCGGTGAGGCCGTAGAGCGCGAGGTTCACGGAGACGGCGAAGCCGATCGTGCCGCGCGACCAGTCGAACTCGGCGTGGAGCGGTTCGATGAGCAGGCCCGGCAGGGAGGCGAAGCCGGCCGCGCCGATGATCGTGACGAAGGCGACCGCGGCGACGTACCAGGCGTGGTGGACGCGGGGGGTACGGGGGCCGGGGGCGGGGGTCGGGGTGGCGGGGCGGTGCTCCGTTGTCTGGGCCATGCCACCGAGCATCGTGGCCGGAACCACACCCTCGCCATTGGCCCGACTGTCAGGTTTCCAACGGATCGGGACACCGCCCCGGCTCCCCGGCCGTCACCCCACCCTCGGCAGCTCCCGGATCGGCCGGACCGCCAGCAGCGCCGCCACCACCAGGACCGCGATGCCGGCGCCCGCGAGCAGCACCGCCTCCGTGCCGACCACGCCGGCGACCGGACCGGACAGGGCCCGGCCGACGCCCATCATCAGCAGGGATCCGGCCACGTCGTAGGCGTGCATGCGGTTCAGGGCCTCCTGGGGCACGTGGGTCTGGACGGCCGTGGACCACATGACGAGCCAGAACGCGAAGGCGGTGCCGGCCACGAGCTGCCCGGCGGCGAGCGCGGCGACCGGGGCGCCGAGGCCGAGGAGCGCCAGGTTGAGCGGGAGGCCGAGGAGGGCGACGGCGCCGGAGGCGAGGGGGCGGCGGGGGCGGACGCGGAGGGCGAGCAGGCCGCCGAGGGCGCTGCCGGCGCCGTTGACGGCCATCAGCGCGCCGTACACGGCCGAGCCGTGGCCGCCGGTGACCAGGCTCGCGGTGAGCGGCACCATCGGGCCGGCGACGGTCAGCCCGTACACCGTCCAGATGGCGATGACGCCCCACAGCCAGCTCCGGGCCCGGAACTCGCCCCAGCCGAGGGCCAGTTCGGAGGCGAAGGAGCCGCGCTCGCGGTCGTCCGCCGGGGCGGGCGGGATCCGCATCAGCAGGAAGCAGACGGCGCTGACGGCGAAGGTGGCGGCGTTCGCGGCGAAAGCGGCGCCGGCGTTCCAGGCGGCGACGAGGAGGCCCGCGAGCGCCGGGCCCGCCATCGTCATCAGCGCCTCCGCCACCCGCAGCACGGCGTTGGCGCGCTGCACGTCGGGGGCGATGCGCGGGATCGTCGAGGCGACGCCCGGCTGGAAGAGCGCGGCGCCGACGCCGGCGACGACGGAGAGCGCGTAGACGGCCCACAGCGGCGGGCTGCCGACCGCGAACGCGACGGCCAGCAGCGCGGCGCCGGGCAGCCGCAGCAGATCGGCGGTGATCATCATGCGGCGGGCGGTGAAGCGGTCGGCGAGGACGCCGCCGAAGAGGACGAAGACGGCGAAGGCGGCCGTCCACAGGCCGAGCGCGTAGCCGACGGAGGAGCCGGGCCGGCCGGCGCCGAGGAGTCCGGCGGCGAAGGCGACGGGGACCATGCCCTCGCCGAGGACGGCGACGGCCCGGGCGGTGAAGAACAGCCGGAAGTCGCGGTTCCACAGGGGCGGCGGCGGGAGCGTCGCCGGAGCCGGCGCGCCGGCGTCAGACTGGGGGGTGCTGTCCTGGCGCGCGTCCTCGCGCGTGTTGTCCGTCACGGGCAGCCAGTCGTACCACCACGTGGTCTGGACCACCACCGATTTCCCGAGGGGGAGCCCGTGCCGCACCGGCCGCACCGCGTCGTCGTCCTCGCCCTGCCCGGGCTGCTCCCCTTCGAGCTGGGCATCCCGCACCGGATCTTCGGCCGCGCCAAGGACGCGGCGGGACGGCCGCTGTACGAGACCGTCACGTGCGCGGTGGCGCCGGGACCGGTCCCGACGGACGCGGACTTCGCGGTGCACGTGGAGCACGGCCCGGAGGCGCTGGAGACGGCGGACACGGTCGTCGTGCCCGCCTCGTACGAGCTCGGGCCGGTGTACCAGGAGGGCAGGCTGCCGCCGGACCTGGCCGCCGCCCTCGCGCGGGTGCGGCCGGGGACGCGGCTCGTCGCGATCTGCACGGGCGGGTACGTGCTCGCCGCCGCCGGCTGGCTCGACGGGCGCCCGGCGACCACGCACTGGGCCTCGGCCGACCACTTCCAGCGGCTGTTCCCGACGGTGCGGGTCGACGCCGACGTCCTCTTCGTCGACGACGGCGACGTGCTCACCTCGGCGGGCGTCGCCGCCGGCCTCGACCTGTGCCTGCACATCGTGCGCCGCGACCACGGCGCGGCGGTCGCCAACGACGTGGCCCGCCGCACGGTCGTCCCGCCGCACCGGGACGGCGGCCAGGCCCAGTACATCGCCCGTCCGGTCCCGGACTCCGGCACCCACACGACGACCGCCGCCCGCGCCTGGGCGCTGGCCCACCTCCACGAGCCGATCCAGCTGCGGGACCTGGCCGAGCGGGAGGCGATGAGCGTCCGCACCTTCACCCGCCGCTTCCGCGACGAGGTCGGCATCAGCCCCGGCCAGTGGCTCACCCAGCAGCGCGTCGAACGGGCCCGTCACCTCCTGGAGACCAGCGACCTCCCGGTCGACCGCGTCGCCCAGGACTCCGGCTTCGGCACCGCCCAGTCCCTGCGCGTCCACCTGATGACGGCCATCGGCGTCACCCCCACCGCCTACCGCCGCACCTTCCGCACCGGCTTCTCCGGCTGATCGTCGTCCTCGGCGGCGTCCGGTGCGCCGGCCCCGTTCCCGTCAGGGTCGACGGTGTCGATCTGCCAGGCGACGACCCCCTTCGTCCCGCCGGCCGGGGTGACGTCGACGGGCAGTTCGGCGGGGGCGTCCGCGACCCGGCGGTGGAGGGGCGCCCCGTCGCACGGCAGGGTCGCCGGTGCCCGGCCGGCGACGACCACCCGCACGCTGCCGGTCCCGACGCAGGCCACGGAGAGGTCGTACGCGGCCCCCGGGTCCAGTACGGCACGGATGTGCGCGCCCTCCGCGGCCGGCGCGCTGCCGCCCTCGACGAACTCCGGGTCGTCCGGCGAGCCGACGGCGTCCCGGGCCCGCTGCCGCGCCGCCTCGTCCGCCGTACCCGTCTCCCCCGTCTTCTCCCCGGCCGCCTCCTCGTCCACGGTCTCGACCACGTCGGCCGGTTCCGGCGGCGGCGAGCCGTCGCTGCAGCCGGCCACCAGCAGGGGCACGAGGGCGAGGACGGCGAGGAAGGCGAGCACGGCCGGCGGCCTGCGGAGTTCCATGGGGTTTCCTCACGTCGAGGTCGGGCGCGGGCTTCTCCGCTCCGGACGCCGCTCCCCTCCCGCCCGGTTCCGTGCGGTCCCGTGCGGGCCGGGTCCCGTCCGCGCCTCCCCCGGCCGCGTCAGAAGACGAGCACCCCCCGGGCCACCTCGCCCGCCTCAGCCTCCGCGCGGGCGCGGGCGAACTCCTCCACCGGGTAGGTGGTGGTGACGAGTTCGTCGAGGAGGAGGGCGCCGGTGCGGTACAGGCCGGCGTACAGCGGGATGTCCTTCTGGGGGCGGGAGGAGCCGTACCGGCAGCCCAGGATCGCCTTGTCGAGGAACATCGCGGCGGGCGGGAAGCTCGCCTCCGCCGTCGGGGCGGTCATGCCGAGCAGCACGGCCTGTCCGTGCCGGTCGAGGAGGTCGATCGCGGTGCGGACGAGACCGGTGTGGCCGACGCACTCGAAGACGTGGTCGGCGCCGGCCGGCAGCACGTCCCGGACGCCGTCGGCGGAGCCGAGGAAGTGGGTGGCGCCGAAGCGGCGGGCCAGGTCCTCCTTGGCCGGGTTGGTGTCGACGGCGACGATCACCGCCGCGCCCGCGATCCGGGCGCCCTGGACGACGTTGAGCCCGATGCCGCCGGCGCCGATGACGACGACGGTGTCGCCGTGGGCCACCTTCGCCCGGTTGAGGACGGCTCCGACGCCGGTGAGGACGCCGCAGCCGAGCAGCGCCGCCGAGGCGAACGGCACGTCGTCGGGGATCCTCACGGCCTGCACGGCCCGCACGACGGTCCGTTCGGCGAAGGACGAGTTGGACGCGAACTGGAAGAGCGGCCGGCCCTGCCGGGAGAACGGCCGCCCGGGCCTCCCGACGGCCTTCCGGCACATGGTGGGCCGGCCGGTGTCGCAGTCGGCGCACGCCCCGCAGTTGGCGAGGGTGGACAGCGCCACGTGGTCGCCGGGGCCGACGTGGCCCACCCCCGCCCCGACCGCCTCGACCACCCCGGCGCCCTCGTGCCCGAGCACGACGGGCGGCGGGAACGGGATGGTCCCGTCGAGGACGGACAGGTCGCTGTGGCAGAGCCCGGCCGCCCGGATCCGCACCAGCACCTCGCCGGGCCCGGGGTCCCGCACCTCCAGGTCCGTGACGACCTCGACGTCCTTGCCGTCGAACACCACACCGCGCACGGCGTGCCCTCCCTCTCCTCGAAGCCGGCCTACTGGTTGGGGCGGTCCCCCGCCGCTGCGGCCCGGGCCATCTCCTCCAGCCGGGCCAGCATCGGCATCGGGTCGGTGCCGACGGTCCCGGGCAGGAAGTCCGCGATGCGCTCCGGCGTCCACGCGCCGCCCTCGGCGTATCCGGCCCGCAGCTCCCGGGGCTGCGCCCAGACCGCGATCTTGGGTCCGGCGACGGTGTACACCTGCCCGGTGATGTCCTCGGCGCGGGCGCGGTCGCTGAGCAGGTAGACGACGAGCGCGGCGACGTCCTCGGGCTCGCCGATCTCCGTGAGCTCCATGGGGACGCCGGCGGACATGCGGGTGCGGGCGACGGGGGCGACGGCGTTCGCGGTGACGCCGTACTTGTGGAGGCCGAGCGCGGCGCTGCGGACGAGCGAGATGATCCCGCCCTTGGCGGCGGAGTAGTTGGCCTGGGCGACGGAGCCCTGGTGGTTGCCGCTGGTGAAGCCGACGAGGGTGCCGGAGCGCTGCCGGCGCATGACGGCCGACGCCGCGCGGAAGACGGTGAAGGTGCCTTTGAGGTGGGTGGCGACGACGGGGTCCCACTCCTCCTCGGTCATGTTGAAGAGCATGCGTTCGCGCAGGATGCCCGCCACGCAGACGACGCCGTCGATCCGGCCGTACGCGGCGAGGGCGGCGTCGACGACCCGCTGTCCGCCCGCCATGGTGGAGATGTCGTCGGCGACGGCGACGGCGGCGCCCCCCGCGGCCTCGATCTCCTTGACGACGGCCGCGGCGATCTCGCCGGCCGGTTCGGCGCCCTCGACGGAGACGCCGTAGTCGTTGACGACGACCCTGGCGCCCTCGGCGGCGCAGGCGAGGGCGACCGCGCGGCCGATGCCGCGTCCCGCTCCGGTCACGGCGACGACCTTGCCCGCCAAGAAGTTCCCCATATCCGGCCCCTTCCCGCAGTTTCTGACGGTCCGTTAGATTCTATGGGCCGTCAGATGCCGGAAGACAAGACCCCGGAGGTCCCGATGTCCCTTCCCGCCGCCTTCCACGAGATCGCGCAGCGCGTGAACAACTGGGGCCGCTGGGGCCGGGACGACGAGATCGGCACGCTCAACCTGATCTCCGACGCGGCCGTCCGGGACGCCGCCGCGGGCGTCCGCTCCGGCCTCCGCGTGCCCCTCGCGGTGGAGCTGCGGCAGGACGGCGTGCAGACCGGGGTGATCCCGGGCCGGGTCAATCCGCTGCACGTGATGGTCCAGGTCAACCAGGAGCTCTTCGGCCCCGGCACGGTCGCCACCAGCGACGACGCGGTGACCCTGGGCCTCCAGGCGGGCACCCACTGGGACGCGCTCACCCACGCCTCGCACTCGGGCCGGATCTACAACGGGCGCCCCGCCGGCACGGTGACCGCGCACGGCCGGGCCGCGTTCAGCGGCATCCACACGGCCCGGCACGTCGTCGGGCGCGGGGTGCTGCTGGACGTGGCGGCGGCGAAGGGCGTGGACCGGCTGCCGGGGGACCACGCGGTGACGCCGGAGGACCTGGACGAGGCGGCGGAGTACGGGCGGGTGCGCGTCGGGGCCGGCGACATCGTGCTCGTACGGACCGGGCAGATGCGGCTGTACCTGGCCGGGGACCGGCACGGATACGCGTTCCCGTCGCCCGGGCTGTCGATCCGTACGCCGGAGTGGTTCCACGCCCGGGACGTGGCGGCGGTCGCCAACGACACGCTCACCTTCGAGATCTTCCCGCCGGAGATCGAGGACCTGTGGCTCGGGGTGCACGCGCTCGACCTGGTGGAGATGGGGATGCTCCAGGGCCAGAACTGGAACCTCGAAGAGTTGTCCACAGCCTGTGCACAAGAGGCGCGCTACGGCTTCCTGCTGTCCGCGATGCCGGAACCCTTCGTCGGCGGCACCGGCACCCCGGTGGCCCCGGTGGCCCTGCTCTGATCAGGCCCCTCGGCAGCGGCGACCAGGCCCTCCGGTCTTCTCCGGCCAGGCGCCCTCCGGTCTGCCCCGACCAGGCGCCCTCCGGCCTCCCCCGACCAGGCCCCCTCCGGGCGGCGGCGCGCCCGCACGCGCCCCGAGCACGGTTGCGGACCGCCGCCACCCGGCCACGACCCGCACACGCCGAGGGCCCACGGCCCTCGGCTCCCCTCGCCACGAATCGCTCACCCCAGGGTGGGCAAAACGGAACGAACCGTCAACAGGGCATCCGTCCGGGTGACATCACGCCCCCGGCCGGCGCGGGCGCCGCGGGCGTGCGGTCCACCTCGCACCAGATGCTCTTGCCGGCCCCTTCGGGCTGCCAGCCCCACCGGTCGGCGAGGCCGTCGACCAGTTCGAGGCCGCGCCCGTTGGTGTCCTCCCCCGCGGCGTGCCGCGGCCGGGGCGGCAGCTCGCTGCGGTCGGCGACCTCGACCCGGACCCCGCCCTCGGCCGCGAAGAGCATCCGCAGCACGGCGGGACAGCCGGTGTGCACGACCGCGTTGGTCACCAGCTCGGAGATGAGCAGCACCAGCGTCTCCGCCAGCGGCTCGTCGTCCCCTATCCCGGAACCGGCCAGCCGTTTCCGGGCCCACCTGCGCGCACGCCCCACCTCCGCCGGGTCCGGCCCGACCTCCAACTGCACCTGAAGCACCTGCACCGTTCACACCATCCGAACCGGCGGACACACCTTTACGGAACGTGATTCCCTTGCGGGACAGCATGGTTGACGTACAGTCACCGCAACAAGCGCTTCGGGCATATTCCCGCGCGAAGGAGTACGCATGGTCCATACTGTGCGACGCACGCGGCGGGGAGTCGAACGCGGGGCGCGACCCGGGCTCACAAGCACTCGCATCCCACGGAGAGTACCGGAGCGGGACCCCGTCTCCGGCCCGTGACGACCCCCCGAAGGACACAACCCGATATCGACCGCGACCCCGGATTCGAACACGCTCCGTCACCAGTTCGGGCACCGGAGGGCGGGGTTCAGAGCGCGGCGGCCACCTCCTCCGCGGCCCGGTCCTCCGGCAGCGCGAGCGCGGCCCGCACCCAGGCCCGTTTCAGGTGCAGATGGACGTCCGCCTCCCAGGTGAAGCCCATGCCGCCGTGCACCTGGAGGCAGTCGCGGGCGTTGCCGACGGCCGCCTCGTCGGCGAGCAGCTTGGCCCCGGCGATCTCGACCGGGTCGGCGGTCACGGCGGCGGCGTGCACGGCGGCCCGCGCCAGCTCGGTCCGCACCAGCATCCCGGCGCACAGGTGCTTCACCGCCTGGAACCCCCCGATCAGCTGCCCGAACTGCTCCCGCCGCCCGGCGTGCGCGACGGCGGCGTCGGTGCACCAGGCGGCGGTCCCGACCTGTTCGGCGGCGGTGAGCAGGACGGCCTCCGGCGCCCACGCCCCGGTGCCGGGCGCCCGGTGGAGCGGCGTCAGCGGGTCGACCGACCGCAGCGGTACGGCTCCGGCCGCGTCGCCGCGCACCACGTCGGCCGCGTCCCGCCAGGGGAGCAGGCCCTCGGGTGAGACCTCGGTCACCACCGTGCGGCCCTCGGCGGCGCCCGGCACCGTGCCCGCCGCGAGGTGCGTGGCGACGAGCGGGCCGGGCAGCAGCGCCCGCCCCGCCTCCTCGAACAGCAGCGCCGCCTCCGGAAGGCCGAGCCCGACCCCGCCGTCGGCCTCGGGCAGCCGCAGCGCGAAGAACCCGGCGTCGCCGAGCTCCTTCCACAGCCCCCGGTCGAGCCGCCCGGGCTCGTCCGCGGCCGCCCGCAGCGCGTCCCGCCCGAAGCGGCCCGCGAGCAGGTCCCGTACGCCCCGGACGAGGTCGCGCTGGTCCTGGCTCAGTCGGAAGTCCACGGTCCGGCTCACCGTCCCTTCGGCAGGCCGAGGATCCGCTCGGCGACGATGTTGCGCTGGATCTGGCTGGTGCCGGCGGCGATCGTGTACGAGAGGGAGGAGAGCCGGTCGAGGGTCCACTCCCGCCCGAGGTCGAGCGCGTCGGGGCCGAGGACCGCCGCGGCGGTGTCGTACAGCTCCTGGCGGGCGTGCGAGTAGTGCAGCTTGAAGACGGAGCCGCCGGTGCCGGGGACGCCGCCGGTGGCCTGCGCCTCGCTGACGTTGCGCTGGGTGAGCCGCCAGAGGGCCTGGAACTCGGCGGCGAGGCGGCCGAGGCGGCGGCGCAGCCCGGGGTCGTCCCAGCGGCCGTTCTCGCGGGCGGCGCGGGCGAGTGCGCCGAGCAGGCGGCGGCAGGCGACGACCTCACCGACGAACGCGGTGCCGCGTTCGAACGACAGGGTGACCATGGTGACCCGCCAGCCGTCGTTCTCCTCCCCGACCCGGTTGGCGACGGGGATCCGCACCTCGTCGAGGAACAGCTCGGCGAACTCGGTGGAGCCGGCGAGGGTCCGCAGCGGCCGGACGGTGACGCCGGGGGCGTCCATGGGCAGCGCGAGCCAGCTGATGCCGCGGTGCCGGGGCGCGTCCGGGTCGGTGCGGACCAGCAGCTCGCACCAGTCGGCGACCTCGGCGTGCGAGGTCCAGATCTTGTGGCCGGTGACGACGTACGCGTCGCCGTCCCGGACGGCCCGGGTGCGCAGCGCCGCGAGGTCGGAGCCGGCGCCGGGCTCGCTGAAGCCCTGGCACCACACCTCGTCGCCGCGCAGCACCGGTTCCAGCCAGCGCGCGCGCTGTTCCGGCGTGCCCTCGGCGGCGACGGTCGGTCCGGCGTGCAGCAGGCCGACGAAGTTGGCGCCGACGTAGGGGGCTCCGGCCCGTTCGGTCTCCTCCAGGAAGATGAGCCGCCGGGTCGGGGAGGCGTCCCAGTGCACGTGGCCGTAGCCGGCGTCGTAGAGCCGCCGCTGCCAGCCGCAGTCGTACGCCCGGCGGCCCGGCCAGTCGAGCGGGTCGGGCCGTTCGGGCAGCCGGGGCAGCTCGGCGGCGAGCCAGGCGCGGAGCCGGGCCCGGAAGTCCTCCTCGGCGTCGCTGTAGGCGAGGTCCATCAGACGATGCCGAGGTCGAGCATGCGGATGGCGTTGCCGCGCATCAGCTTGTAGACGGTCTCGTCGTCGAGGCCGCGCACGTGGTCGAGGGCGACCTCCTTGGTGTGCGGGAAGGTGGAGTCGACGTGCGGGTAGTCGGTCTCGAAGGTGGCGTTGTCGCGGCCGACGACGTCCAGCGAGGCGATGCCGTGCTTGTCGCGGAAGAAGCAGCAGAAGATCTGCCGGTAGTAGTACGTGGACGGCGGCTCGGGGACGAGGTCGCGGACGCCGCCCCAGGCCCGGTGCTCCTCCCAGACGTCGTCGGCGCGCTCCAGGGCGTACGGGATCCATCCCATCTGGCCCTCGCTGTAGGCGAGCTTCAGGCGGGGGAACCGGACGAGGACGCCGCTGAAGAGGAAGTCCATCATCGAGGCCATGGCGTTGTTGAAGCTGAGGCTGGCCTGGACGGCGGGCGGGGCGTCGGGGGAGGCGGCGGGCATCTGGCTGCTGGAGCCGATGTGCATGTTAACGACCGTGCCGGTGTCCTGGCAGACGGCGAAGAAGGGGTCCCAGTAGCCGGAGTGGATCGACGGCAGGCCGAGGTGGGTGGGGATCTCGGAGAAGGTCACGGCCTTCACCCCGCGGGCGGCGTTGCGCCGGATCTCGGCGACGGCGAGGCCGATGTCCCAGAGCGGGATGATGCAGAGCGGGATGAGCCGGCCGCCGCTGTCGCCGCACCACTCCTCGACCATCCAGTCGTTGTAGGCGCGCACGCAGGCGAGGGCGACCTCCTTGTCGTGGGCCTCGGCGAAGGTCTGGCCGCAGAAGCGCGGGAAGGTGGGGAAGCAGAGGCTGGCCTCGACGTGGTTGAGGTCCATGTCGGCGAGGCGGGCCTTGGGGTCCCAGCAGCCGCGCCGCATCTCCTCGCGGGTGATGCCCTCCAGGGTCATGTCGTCCCGGTCGAAGCCGACGGCGGCGATGTTGCGCTTGTACGGGAACCGCAGGTCCTCGTAGATCCACCAGTCGGCGGGCGGGCCGTCGGGGTCCATGGTGATCTGGTACTTGCCGCCGACGTAGGCGAGCTCGCCGATGCCGGCGGTGAGCGCCTGGGGGCCCCGGTCGCGGTACTTCGCGGGGAGCCAGGTGTCGAAGAGGTGGGCGGGTTCGATCACGTGGTCGTCGACGCTGATGATGCGGGGCAGCTCGGGGGCGGTGGTGCGGGGCGGTTCGGGGGTGGTGCGGGGCAGTCCGGTCATGACCCCTCCAGTTATCTGATGGATCGTCAGATCCCGATGACGCCAGGCTAGCCCCGGGGGTCTGGACCGACAAGGACCGGCCCTCTACGCTCTCCGCACGAACTGACGCTCCGTCAGGAATGGAGGCTCCGGTGACCTCGACCGCAACCGCGCAGGCCCACGCCCTGGGCGAGTCCCGCACCCTCTGGGAGCTCGTCGAGCGCCGCGCCGCCCTCACCCCCGACCGGCCCGTCCTCCTCCAGGACGACCGCGTCCTCACCTTCGGCGGGCTCCGCGACCGCGCCGAGCGCTGCGCCGCCGGCCTGTACGCCCGGGGCGTCCGCCCCGGCACCGTCGTCGCCTGGCAGCTCCCCACCCGCCTCGAGACCGCCGTGCTCTCCTTCGCGCTCGCCCGTCTCGGCGCCGTCCAGACCCCCGTCATCCCCTTCTACCGGGACAAGGAGGTCGGCTTCGCGCTGCGCGCGTCCCGTGCCGAGCACTTCGCCGTCCCCGGCGTCTGGCGCGGCTTCGACCACACGGAGATGGCCCGCCGGCTCGGCGCGCGCGGGATCTTCCCGGCGTACGCCCCCGAGGACCTGCCCGACGGCGACCCGGCCGTCCTCCCCCCGCCGCCCGCCTCCGGCACCGACGTCCGCTGGATCTACTGGACCTCCGGCACCACCTCCGACCCCAAGGGCGTCCTGCACACCGACCGCTCTCTGATCGCCGGCGGCGCCTGCCTCGCCCACGCGCTGCGCCTCACCCCCGCCGACGTCGGCTCCATGGCCTTCCCGTACGCCCACATCGCCGGGCCCGACTACACCGTCATGCTGCTGCTGTACGGCTTCCCCGCCCTGATGCTCGAACAGTTCGCGCTGCCGGAGTCACTGACCGAGTACCGCCGGCACGGCGTCACCGTCGCCGGCGGCTCCACCGCCTTCTACGCGATGTTCCTCGCCGAGCAGCGCAAGAACCCCGGCGAACCCGTCATCCCCACCCTGCGGCTGCTCGCCGGCGGCGGCGCGCCCAAACCGCCCGAGCTGTACCACGCGGTCCGGAAGGAACTGGGCTGCCAGCTCACCCACGGCTACGGCATGACCGAGGTCCCCATGATCACCATGGGCGACCCGGAGGACACCGCCGAGCACCTCGCCGGCACCGAGGGCCGGCCGCCCGCCGGCATGGAGATCCGGATCGCGGACGACGGCGGGATACGGCTCCGCGGCGAGGCCGTCTGCCGCGGCTACCTCGACCCGGCGCAGACCGCCGACGCCTTCGACGAGGACGGCTTCCTCGTCACCGGCGACCTCGGCCACCTCACGCCCAGCGGCCACCTCGTCCTCACCGGCCGGGCCAAGGACGTCATCATCCGCAAGGGCGAGAACATCTCGGCCAAGGAGATCGAGGACCTCCTCCACGAGCACCCCGCCGTCGGCGACGCCGCCGTCATCGGCCTCCCCGACGCCGAGCGCGGCGAGCGGGTCTGCGCCGTCGTCGAACAGCCGCCGGGCGCCCCGCCGCTGACCCTGCCGGAGCTCACCGCCTTCCTGCGCGCGGCCGGCCTCTCCGTCCACAAGCTGCCCGAGCAGCTGGAGGTGGTGGACGCGCTGCCGCGCAACGAGACGCTGCGGAAGGTCCTCAAGTACAAGCTCAGGGAGCGGTTCGGGGCAGCGGGGTAGGGCGGGGCAGCGGGGCCTCGTCGATGCCGGAGCGGGGTGCCGGGACCGGCGGCGCGGGCGCCTCGCCCGCGAGGGCCGCCGGCACGTCCTCGTACACCTCGAAGAGCCGGGTCACGCCCAGCGCGGCGAAGACCCGGGTCACATGGCCCTGGCTCTCCCCCACCTCCGGCAGGACCAGCCGCAGCCGTCCGCCGCACGAGCGCAGCAGCCGGCGGGAGGCCACGAGCACGCCGATGCCGCTGGAGTCGCAGAACCGCACCCCCGACAGGTCGACGACGAGGTCGTGCCGCCCGGCCGCGACGGCGTCGTGCACCCGCCGCCGTATCCCCGGCGAGGTCACCAGGTCCAGTTCACCGCGCAGGCGCAGCACCGTCCATCCGCCGCGGTCGTCCTCGTGAGCCTCGATCGTCGTCACGGACGGGCGCCTGCCCGCGAGCCCCTGGCCGAAACTTCTGGCGCCGGGTATGACGCTTTCCTTACCATCCGCTCCTGCGTGAACGTCGCACTTGCGGCAAAGAGGCGTGCACCGTCGGCCGGTCGCATTAGTTTGGGACGGACGGACAGACGGACAGTCGGACAGACGGACCGGAGCGCGGCGCGGGAAGCGGAAGGTGGGAGGCTCGGATGGCGAACGACACACCACCGCGCTGGGACCGCAGGATGCAGCAGCGGCTCGCGCGCGGCGAGGCCGCCGCCCTCGGCGAGCTGTACGACCGCTACGCCTCGCTCGTGCACAGCCTCGCCCACCGGGTCCTCGACGACGACCAGGCCGCCGACCAGATCACCCGCGAGGTCTTCGTCGCCGTCTGGGAGAACCCCGAGGCGTACGACCCCCGGCAGGGCAACCTCCGCTCGTGGATCGCCCGGCTGGCCCAGCGCCAGGCCGTGAACCGGCTGCGGCAGACCGAGGCGACGGCGTACGCGGAGACCGGCGTCGGCTCGGCGGAGGAGCTGGAGGCCAAGGTGCTCCGGGCCTCCGCCGCCGCCCGCGCCGACTACATCGTCACCTCCATGCCGGTCCCGCTCCGCAAGGCGCTCGAACTGGCGTACTTCCAGCGGCGGGACTACCGGCAGACCGCCGCCGACCTGTCGATCAGCCCCGAGGAGGCGCGGCGCCGGCTGCGGCTCGGACTCCAGCTGCTGTCCACGGCGAACCTCCGGCCCCTCGACGGGCCGCCGGGCGGCTACGGGCGGTCGCGGTGACGGGGCCGCACGGCGAGGACGACGGCCTCGCACGCGCCGCCCGGATACCGGGACCGCGGGACGCCGCCGACGACCACGCGGACCTCTCGGCGCCCCTGGTCCTCACCCACACGGTGCTCAAGTCCCTCCTCGGGGCCTGGGCACTGTCGGCGTGTTCGGCCGCGGAGACCCGGGCCGTCGAGGACCACCTGACCGTGTGCGCGCCCTGCGCGGACGAGGCGCTGCGGCTGCGGGACGCGGTGACGCTGCTGCACGAGGACCGGGACCTGGACCTCGACCCGCAGCTGCGGTCGCGGGTCCTGGAGAACTGCCTCGGCCGGCGGCCCGCCCGCATCCCCGTGCCCGGCTGGGCGACGCCCTACGACGCGGAGACCGCCCGGCTGGACGCGCTGCTGCGGGACATCGGCGAGGCGGAGTGGCACGCGCCGGTGCGGCTCAAGTGGTACGAGGACGACCGGCCGGTGCGGCGGAAGTCGACCGTCGCCGGGGTGATCGGCCACCTGCTGGCGGTGGACGGCCTGGTGTCCGGGGCGCTCGGCCTCGCCGACCCGCTCGGTCCCGACGTGCCGGAGCTGTCACCGGACGAGCGGACGGAGGCGTTCTGGACGTCCCTGGACCGGCCGCCGAACCGGTCGCTGCGCGAGCCGTGGCGGGAGCAGAGCCACGCGCTGATCCGGACGGTGTCGTTCGCGGGCCGCGGCATCGCCGACCTCACGGTCACCTACGGCGACTTCGCGCTGCCGCTGAAGGACGCGCTGCTGGAGCGGGCCTTCGAGTGCTGGATCCACGCCGAGGACATCGCGAACGCGGTCGCCTACCCGTACGAGCCGCCCAGCGGGCCGCACCTGCACGGCATGGTCGACCTCGCCGCCCGGCTGCTGCCGGCGGCCGTCGCCGAGCGCCGCCGCACCGGCCGGTCCGGCCCGCCGCGCGAGCTCGTCGCGGCCGGCGCGCCCGGCCGGTCGCTGCACCTGGAGGTGGAGGGCGCGGGCGGCGGCCACTGGTACATCGCGCTGGACTCCCCCGCCGCGCTCGGCTCCCCTGACCACGTGGTGGCGCAGGTCGCGATGGACGGCGTGGAGTTCTGCCATCTGCTCGCCGGGCACATCTCGCCGGAGGAGGCGGCGGCGGGCCAGGACGGCGACCGGGAGGCCATCCGCGACGTCCTCGCCGCGGCGGCCTCCCTCAGCCACCTGTAGCGCCCTCTCTCCGGGAGGGCCGGCGGGCGGCGGGTCAGGCGAAGACGACCGTGCGGCGGCCGTTGAGGAGGATGCGGCGCTCCGCGTGCCACTTCACGGCCCGCGCCAGCGCCTGGCACTCGACGTCCCGGCCGATCGCGACGAGCTGGTCGGGCGTGACCTCGTGGCCCACCCGCTCGACCTCCTGCTCGATGATCGGCCCCTCGTCGAGGTCGGCCGTCACGTAGTGCGCCGTCGCCCCGATCAGCTTCACGCCGCGCGCGTGCGCCTGGTGGTAGGGCTTGGCGCCCTTGAAGCTCGGCAGGAACGAGTGGTGGATGTTGATGACCCGCCCGGACAGCGCCTTGCAGAGGTCGTCGGAGAGCACCTGCATGTACCGCGCGAGGACGACCAGCTCGACGTCCTCCTCCTCGACGAGCTTCAGCAGCTCGGCCTCGGCGGCCGGCTTGGTGTCCTTCGTGACGGGGATGTGCCGGAACGGGATGTCGTACGAGGCGGCGAGCTCGGCGAAGTCGGTGTGGTTGGAGACGACGGCGACGATCTCGACGGGCAGCGCCCCGATGGAGGACCGGAAGAGCAGGTCGTTCAGGCAGTGGCCGAACTTCGAGACCATCAGCACGACCCGCATGCGCTCGTCGGCGCGGTGGATCTGCCAGTCCATCTGGAAGGAGTCGCCCACCGCCGCGAAGCTCGCCCGCAGCTTCTCCACGGTCACCGGCGCCTCGGCCGAGAAGTGGACCCGCATGAAGAAGAGACCGGTGTCACGGTCTCCGAACTGCTGACTGTCCTCGATGTTGCATCCGGTGATGAAGAGGTAGCTCGACACGGCGTGCACGATGCCCTGCTTGTCCGGGCACGAGATGGTGAGGACATACTGGTCGGTCATCGCACCAGCGTGCCACACCGCGCCGCCCGGTCCGCACCGCCGTCCGGCCACCGGACCGCCCGCCTCAGGCGCGGGTGAGGATGCGCAGGACGTCCAGGGAGCGCGGCGGCACGTCCGGGTCGTCCCCGTCGGCGGTCGCCAGCCGGACGTGCGCCTCGCGGGCCGCCTGGACGGCCTCGGGCCAGCCGGGGTGCTCCTGATAGGCGGTGAAGGGCGCGTCGGGGCCCACCGCGTGGAGGATCCGCAGCACCCGCAGGACGGCGAGGTCGACGAGCTGGGCCTCGGCGGCGTCCCGGAAGATGGCGCCGACGTAGCGCTCGGCGGACCAGTTGTCGAGCCAGGTGTCCTCGACGAGGCGGTAGACGGCGTCGGTGACGTCGCCGTACCCGTCCTGGCCGGCGAGCCAGACGGACCGGTGGAACGCGGGGTCGGAGAGCATGTGCAGCGCCGAGCGCACGTTGGTGCGCCAGCGCCACCACGGCATGTCGTTGAGCGGCATGCCGCCCATGGTGGAGGAGCGACGGCCGCGACGGGAAGAGTTCACCGGACCGGGGACGGAACTGGACATCGCTCGATCGTACGGTTCCCCACCGACAACCGGACCCGGCCCCTCCCCTTAGGGCCCGGGACCCCCGTAATTCACCTCCATGTCACCCACCG
The DNA here is from genome assembly GCA_000721275.1 of Microtetraspora glauca. Taxonomy (GTDB): domain Bacteria; phylum Actinomycetota; class Actinomycetes; order Streptomycetales; family Streptomycetaceae; genus Streptomyces. Next base: position 90,601 of record JOFO01000013.1, read on the forward strand.
TTGAACGCCGCACACTCCCGTGTTACCCCGGGGCCGGAATCGTGCGGAGCCATGACCGGTAGGCGACTGTCCCCACTCCTCGCGTCCGTCACCGCCGCGGCGGCCGGCGCGTCGCTCCTCACCGGGTGTGGCGTGCTCCCTGGTGCCACGGGGGGCTCCAGGGAGCCCGTCACGGTGATGACGTGGGCCCCCGACCAGACCCGCGCGACCAACATGCCCGGAATGCCCGCCATGGCGCAGACGTACGCGCGCTGGGTGAACTCCCAGGGCGGCATCGACGGGCACGAACTGCGCGTCCTCACCTGCAACGAACAGAACACCCCGGCCGGCGCCGCCGCGTGCGCCCGCCGCGCGGTCCGCGAGAACGCGGTCGCCGTCGTCGGCTCGTACAGCCAGAACGGCCGCGCCTTCATGGCCCCGCTCGAAGCGGCCGGCATCCCGTACATCGGCGGCTACGGCATCACCGAGGACGAGTTCACCAGCCACCTCTCCTACCCCGTCAACGGCGGCCTCGCCTCGCTCATCGCCGGCCACGGCATGCAGCTCGCCGAGGACTGCCGCACGGTCTCCCTGGTCCGCCCCGACACCCTCGCCGGCGACCGGCTGCCCAAACTCCTCGACGCGGGCCTGAAGAAGGCGAGCCGGCGCGGCGCCGTCGACATCCCCGCCGTCGAGGACGCCACCGAGTACACCGAGCCGGCGGCCACCGCCCGCGAGAAGGCCGGCGGGAAGGACGGCTGCGTCGCCGCCGTGCTCGGCGAGCGCACCCAGACCTTCTTCGACTCCTTCCGCCGGCTGCCGGAGACCACCGGCGGCGCGCAGTCGGAGAACGGCGGGAACGGGGAGAGCGGCGGGAACGGCGAGGACGACGCCGCCGGCGCCGTGCGGATCTCCTCCGTCCTCGGCAGCGTCGGCCAGCCCGTCATCGACCGCACCGGCGGCGCCCGCAGCCCCTTCGAGGGCGCGTACGTCACCGGCTGGTACCCGGAGGCCGACGACAAGAGCTGGGAGCCGATGCGGAAGGTCATCCAGGAGCACGCCTTCGCCGACAACCGGGTCGACCCGGCCGACACCGGCGTGCAGACCACGTGGATCGCCTACACCGTCCTCAAGGAGGTGATCGAGTCCCTCGACCAGGACACCATCACCTCGTCCCGCATCACCGAGGCCCTCGACGAGGGCGCCCAGGTGGACACCGGCGGCCTCACCCCCAAGCTGCGCTGGAGGTACGAGGACCTGCTCGGCGCCCCGGACTTCCCCCGGATCGTCAACCACGAGGTGACCTTCCAGGTGGTCCGGAAGGGCCGGCTCGTCGCCCAGCGGCCCGGCTTCGTCGACGTCGGCCCGACCGTCACCAGCGGCGGCTGACCGGCCCGGAGCGGGCCGCCGCCCTACAGCTGGGTGGCGGACCGCTTCGTCAGCCCGTACTTCCCGGCGGTCGGGTTCCACAGCCCGGCCGCCTCCTTCTTCGCCTTGGTCGCCTCGCCGCTCTTGTCGTTGGCGGCCTTGAGGCGGTTGGTCGACTTGGCGTGGCCGCCCTTGCAGGCGTTCTTGGCCTTCATCTGGTCGGCCCAGCCCGCGTAGTGGTCGTCGGCCGCCGCCGACGCCTGCCACGCGCGCGTGAGCGCCGACGTCAGCGCCTGGCTGTCCGGCAGCTTGTCGACCTGGAGCGTCTGGAGCTTCGTCACCAGGCCCCGGCGCTGCTCGGCCGCGCCGCGCAGGTCGGCGGCGGCCTTGTCGAGGTTCTTGCACTGCTTGATCAGCTCGACCGAGCTGATCACCGTGTCCCGGCTGTCGTTGCTGGTGGCGAGGAGCTTGTCCAGCTCCTTCGCCTGCGGCTCGGCCGGATCCTCCGGCTTCTCCGACGGCGCCTGCGAGGCCCCGTCGGCGGTCGCCGGCGCCTGGGAGGTCGGCGCGACGCCCGTCCCGGCCGTCGGCGTCTTCTCGTCCTCGCCGCTGAGCAGCGCGCCCACGCCGAGGCCGACGACCGCGCAGCCCACCACCACGGCCGCGATCAGCGCCACCGGCGCCTTCCGGCGCGGCGGCTCCGGCTCGTCGTCGTAGCCGTACGGGTCCTGGTAGCCGCCCCCGCCGCCCGGGTGGCCGTACGGCTGCGGCGGCTGGTGGTGCGGGTGCTGCTGCTGGGGCGGGTACGGGGCCGGGGCCGGCTGCTGGTACGCCGGGGGCGCGGGCTGCGCCGGCGCCGAGTCCCGGAACAGGCTGTCGAACTCCGCGGGCGGCTGCGACGGCCCGGGACCACCGGGCACGGGACCACCGGGGACAGGACCGCCGGGGACAGGACCACCGGGCACGGGGCCGCCGGGCACGGGGCCGCCCGGCACCGGCGCGAGGTACTGCGTCGCGTCCGAGGCACCCGCCGGGGCGGGCGGCTGCGGCAGCCGGCCCGTCCCCAGGAACTGGGTCTGCCCGCCGCCGTCCTGGCCCGTCCGCGGCGGCACCGGCGCGATGTGCTGCGTCGCCTGGAGGTCGGGGCCCGGCACCGGAGCCGGCGGCGGATAGCCGTACCCGGGGGGCACCGGCGCCATGTGCTGGGTCGCCTGCAGGTCGGAGCCGTGGGCGGCCACCGGCGGCGGGTAGCCGTAACCGGCCGGCGGACCCGCCGGCGGCATCGGCCCGCCCTGCGGCTGCGGCGGCACCGGCGCGATGTACTGCGTGGCCTGGAGGTCACCGGCGGGCGGCGCCTCGGGGGGCAGCGGCTGCGCGGGCGGCAGCGGCTGCCCGCCCGGCCGGTCCTGGGCACCCGAGGGCCCCCAGGCACCGCCCCACGCCTGCGCGCCCCCCTGCTCCGGACCCTGTCCGTTCTGCGTCACCGGGACTCCCACTGATCAACCTACGGAATCGTCGGCTCACGCTACCGGGTGCGTCCACGGCTCCGCACACACGTGTGAGACCGGTAACACCCTTCGGACGGAACCCGAACCGCCCCGCGGCCCTCCGTCAGGCCGCGTACACCTCCAGGCGCTCCTCGAACTCCCGGACCACCTCCTCGCCCGCGTACGGCTCCAGGCGCTCCCTCAGGTCCTCCAGGTACTCCGCGCCGCGCGACGACCGCAGCGTGCCCAGCAGTTCGAGCGCGCGCGTGCCCGCCCGGCACGCCTCCTCGATCTCCCGCTGCTGCACCCGCGCCACCGCCAGCAGCGCCAGACCGATCGCCCGCCGCCGCGTCCGCCCCTCCGGATGCCCGGCCAGCGACTCCTCCGCCGCCCGGACCGCCGCGTCCGCGCGCCCCAGGTCCCGGTAGCAGTGCGCCAGTTCGTCCGCGAGGTACGCCCCGTCGAAGTGCGCGATCCACGCCGGGTCGCCGTCCGGCTCCGGACCGGCCGCCTCCAGCGCCCGCGCCGCCCGGCCCGCCGCCGCCTCGAAGGCCCGCTCGTCGCCCATCAGCGCGTGCCCCCGCGCCTCCGCCGCCAGGAACATCGCCTCCGCCCGCGGCGGCACCCCGCCGCGCGTCCCCTCCTGCGCGGCGCGCGCCAACTGGGCGATCTCCCGCGGGTTCCCCAGCTCCGCCGCCAGGTGGCTCATCGACGCGGCCAGCACGTAGCCGCCGTACCCCCGGTCCCCGGCCGCCTGCGCCAGCCGCAGCGCCTGGATGTAGTACCGCTGCGCCAGCCCCGGTTCACCGGTGTCCACCGCCATGTACCCGGCCAGCTCGGTCAGTCGGGCCACCGCGCCGAACAGCTCCCGCCCCACCGACTCCCGGTACGAGCCGGACAGCATCCCGGACACCACGCTGTCCAGGTAGTGGACCACCACCGGGCGGACGTGCCCGCTGCCGAAGCGCCGGTCCAGGTCGACGAGCGCGGCCGTCGTCTCCCGCACCGCCGCCACGTCCGAGCGGCCCACCCGGGCCCCCGCCGTCCGCGCCACCTGCGCGTCGGCGCCGCTGATCAGCCAGTCCCTGCTGGGCTCCACGAGCGCCGAGGCCGCGACCGACGAACCGGTCAGGAACTCCCGGCGGCCCACGTCGCTCCGATACAGCTCGCAGACCTGCTCGATCGCGCCGGGCACGGTCGGCGCGAACTGGAGGCCGACGCCCGCCGCGAGGTTCCGGCCGTTGGCCATCCCCACCTCGTCGATCGTCACCGCCCGCCCCAGCTTGCGGCCCAGCGCCTCCGCGATGACGCCGGGCGCCCTGCCGCGCGGCTGCTGCCCGCGCAGCCACCGCGCGACCGACGTCTTGTCGTACCGCAGGTCGAGACCGCGCTCCGCGCCGACCATGTTGACCCTGCGGGCGAGGCCGGCGTGCGAGCACGCGGCCTCCTGGATGAGCGCCTGGAGCCGTTCGTTGGGCTGTCGCGGCACGAGTGGCCTGGCTGCCATGAGTGGAACCCCCAGAAGGGACGGGTACGGACACGGACTGATCACTGCCCGGTGGATATCCGGTCAATGCCGATGTGAACACGCGAAACCGGACACGTCGGCCGGCGGTCCGCGACCCCGGCCCGACCCCCGCCGCACGCCCGCCCCGCCCTCTTCCGTACCCCTCCCCCGCTCCCCGGTCCCCCGCGCGCCCCCGCGCGTGCACCCATGCGCCCCGCATGCAGGATCGATGCCTCACCCCCGGCGCCGCCGCGCCCGTAACCCCAGGTGACGGGGGGAGTTGTCTTCACCGTGGATGAGACCATCGGAGTCACGACGGAAGCCGCGCAGATCCCCCAGCAGCGGGGCGAGCAGCTGCTCGACAGCGCCGTGCGGTACGCGGAAGAGCGGCACTGGGACGTGTTCCCCGGGACTTGGCTGGAAGCCGTCGACGGCCGGGAGCGCTGCTCCTGCGGCACCGCCGACTGCCCCCTGCCGGGCGCCCACGCCGTGAAGCCCGACTGGGCGACGCTGGCGACCGGGAGCGCGGTCGGCGCCCGCCGGATGTGGTCGAAGCAGCCGAAGTCCTCGATCCTGCTGCCCACCGGCCGCACCTTCGACGCGATCGAGGTGCCCGAGGCCGCCGGCTTCCTCGCTCTGGCCCGCATGGAGCGCATGGAGCTGACGCTGGGTCCGGTGACCTGCACCCCGGACCGCCGGATGTTCTTCTTCGTGCTGCCCGGCGCCTCCGCCAAGGTCCCGGACCTGATCCGCAAGCTGGGCTGGGCCCCGGCCTCGCTCGACCTCGCCACCCGCGGCGAGGGCCACTACGTGGCGGCGCCGCCGACCCGCATCGGCGGCCGGGGCGCCGTGCAGTGGGCGCGGCGGCCCACCCCGGCCAACCGCTGGCTGCCGGACGCGGAGGAGCTGATCAGCGCGCTCGCGTACGCGTGCGGGCGCGAGGCGGCCGAGGCGCGCAGCCGCCGTCCGTGACCCGGGGCCCCCGTGACCCGGCCCGTAGGGTGGCCGGAAAGGGACGCGTGACCAGCGTTCCACGGGGACCACAGAAGGGCTGACGGAGCATGCCTGACCAGGCAGCTGACGGGACGTTCGATCCGACGGGCGCCGCACCGGAACCATCCGGTGCGGCGCCCGCGGTGTGCGTGGAGGGGGTGTGGAAGCGGTTCGGGCAGCAGGTCGCCGTGCACGGCGTCGATCTGGTGCTGCCCGCGGGGAAGTTCATCGGGCTCGTCGGGCCGAACGGCGCCGGCAAGACCACCACCCTCTCCATGATCACCGGCCTGCTGCGGCCGGACTCCGGCCGGATCCGGGTGGCCGGCCACGACGTGTGGCGCGACGCCGAGTCGGTCGCGCGGGTGAAGGCGCGGATCGGCATCCTGCCCGAGGGCCTGCGGCTCTTCGAGCGGCTGTCCGGCCGCGAACTCCTCGCGTACAGCGGGCGGCTGCGGGGGCTGCCCGGTCCGGAGGTCGACAAGCGGGCCACCCAGCTCCTCGACGTGCTGGACCTGGCCGGGTCGCAGCACAAGCTGGTCGTCGACTACTCGACGGGCATGCGGAAGAAGATCGGGCTGGCGGCGGCGCTGCTGCACAACCCGGACGTGCTGTTCCTGGACGAGCCCTTCGAGGGCGTCGACCCGGTGTCCGCGCAGACCATCCGCGGCGTCCTGGAGCGGTACACGACCTCCGGCGCGACCGTCGTGTTCTCCAGCCACGTGATGGAGCTGGTGGAGTCGCTGTGCGACTGGGTCGCCGTGATGGCCGGCGGCCGGATCCGGGCGCAGGGGCCGCTGGTGGAGGTGAAGGGGGACGCCGCCACCCTCCAGGAGGCGTTCCTGGAGCTGGTGGGCGCGCACGGCCGGGACGCGGCCGGCGCCTCGCTGGACTGGCTCGGCGGGGGCGGCGCCGAGGGGGCGGGCCGATGAGCGGCCCGGCCGCCGCACCGTCGCTCACGCCCGTCTTCGTCCGGCTGAAGCTGTCGCTGCTGCGGAACGGGCTGCGGCAGTCGAGCGGGCGCACGGCCGCGTTCGTCGCCTCCCTGGTGGTGGTGCTGCTGGTCGCCGCCTTCATGGTGCTGGGCTTCCTGCTGCTGCGCGGGCACGAGGCCGCGGGGGCGGTCGCGGTGCTGACGGTGGCGGTGTTCGCGCTGGGGTGGGCGGTGATGCCGCTGTTCCTGCCGAGCGGTGACGAGACGCTGGACCCCTCGCGGCTGGTGATGCTGCCGCTCCGCCCGCAGCCGCTGGTACGGGCGCTGCTGGTGGCGTCCCTGGTGGGCATCGGGCCGCTGTTCACGCTGTGCCTGGCGGTCGGCGCGGTCGCGGCGGTGGCGCACGGCGCGGCGGCGGTGGTCTTCGCGGTGCTCGCCGTGCCGCTGGTGCTGCTGGTGTGCGTGGCGCTGTCGCGGGCGATCGCGACGGCGAACGTCCGGCTGCTGACCTCCCGCAAGGGCCGGGACATGGCGCTGCTGAGCGGCCTGGTGATCGCGCTGGGCATCCAGGGCGTGAACTTCGGCCTGCAGGCGCTGGGCCGGGCGGAGGACCTGTCCGCGCTGGACACGGTCGCGTCCGTGGTGGGCTGGCTGCCGCCCGCGTCGGCGGTGGCGGCGGTGCTCTCGGCGGCGGACGGCGACCTCGCGCTCGCCGTGGCGCGGCTGGTGCCGTCGCTGGTGCTGCTCGCGGTGCTGCTGTGGTGGTGGCGGCGGAGCCTGGTGCGGCTGATGGTCGAGCCGGACGGCTCGACGGTCGGCGCGGCGCCGGAGGCTGTACGGGACACGGCGCGCGGGCCGCTGGCCCGGATGCTGCCCGCAGGCCGTACCGGCGCGGTGATGGAGCGGTGCTTCCGCTACCTCTGGCGCGACCCGAAGACGAAGGCCGGATGGGTGTCGGCGCTCGCGATCGGCGCGCTCGTCCCCATGGTCAACGCCTTCCAGGAGTCCGGCTCCGTCTACTGGGCGTGCTTCGCCACCGGCATGCTCGGCCTGCAGATGTTCAACCAGTTCGGGCAGGACTCGTCGGCGTTCTGGATGGTCGCGCAGACCATCGCGTCCCCCGCGGACGCGTTCGCGGAACTGCGGGACCGGGCGTACGTGATGGCCGCGGTCACCGTCCCGTTCACGGTGCTCGTCGCCGTCGGCACGGCGGCGGTCGCCGGCGGCTGGTCGCAGCTCCCGGAGGTCTTCGGCCTGGCGTTCGCGCTGCTCGGCGCGATGCTGGCGCTGGGCGTCGTCGTCTCCGTCCGCTACCCGTACTCGATCCCCCAGGACTCGCACCGGAACGTGGCGCCGGGCCAGGGCGGCATGGCCGTCGCGGCGATCTTCGGCGGCATGCTGGCCGGCCCGCTGCTGTGCGCCCCGCTGATCGCCCTGCTGGTCTGGCTGCGCGTCAGCGACCAGCACGCCCTCCTGTGGCTCCTGCTGCCCCTGGGCGTCACCTACGGCGCCCTGCTGACCTGGGGCGCCCTGAAGCTCATGGCGGGCCGCATGTCCCGGAGCCTGCCGGAGATCCTGACGGCGGTCAGCAAGGGCTGACCGCTCCCGGGGACCGTCCCCGGGGCGTCTCGCGGCGCCCCGGGGTGCAGCGGAACGTGTGGGTGACGGTGATGGGGCCGACGAGGTGGGCGTTGAACTCGTCGAGTTCCTCGGCCGGGACCCACAGTTCCAGGATGGTCCGGCCGCCGGCCTGCTGGACCGGGTAGCGGGCGAGGAAGGCGGAGTCGACGTCGAAGCGGGTGACGTAGCCGACGCCGCTGTGCTTCACGTTCCAGTCGCGGGCGATGCGGATCGCGTAGTCCTCGTTCAGGACCGGGTAGAAGATCGGCTGCTCGGGCAGCCGGGGCGGCCAGGCGCGCCAGTCCAGCGCGCGGACGAGGGCGAGTTCCTCGGGGCCGGTGGGGCGCCAGAGGGTCGTCGTCGGCCGGGGGCTGGTCGTGGTCATGGCGGTGACCGTATCCGGACGGTTCGGGGCGCGGCCACGCCATTTCTTCCCGGGAAGCGGAACCGCGGGCGCAACAGCCGGGTCAGGATGGGTACTTGGGGACGCGCCTACGGGAGGGGGAGGAGTGGACGTGACGGTCGGCGGGGCCTCCGCGCGGCGGGGGCAGGGGTGGTGGCTGGGTCTGGTGGGGGCGGCGACGGTCGTGCTCGCGGTGGTGTGCGCGGGCGCGGCGCCGACGGCCCCGGCGGACCGGACGCTCAGGGCGATCGCCTCGGTCGCGGTGGTCCCCGGCGTCCTGGCCCTGTCGCAGTTGCTGCTGCTGCGCAGCAAGCGGATCGAGCCGGCGACGATCGGGGTGGCCGGCCTGGGCGCGGTGATCCTCGGCGTGAACGCCTCCGACAACGGCGGCATGCTGTTCGGGGTGCTGCTCGCGCTGCTGGCGGCGGTGCCGTTCGCCTTCCTCAGCGGCTTCCTGTCGCTGAACGCGCAGGCGGGGCACGCCCTGTTCTCGGCGGTCGCGCTGCTGATCGGCGCCGAGACGCTGGTCGGTGACATCGCGCCGGAGGGCACGGTGCTGGTGCGGTCGTCCTGGCTGGCGGCGCTGGACTACAACGGCGCGCGGATCCCCGGCCTGTTCCTGATCGGGGTGGCGCTCTTCCTCGTCGTGGCCTGGTACCTGCCCCGCCAGGAGCGGCGGCTCGCGGTGCCGGATCCGGGCTGGCTGCGGGTGACGGTGCTGCTGTTCCTGCCGGCGTTCCTGCTGGCGGCGGTGGCCGGGTTCGCGTTCACCGCGCGGATCGGGGCGACGACGCAGGCCGGGCTGAGCCGGGAGTTCATGATCGTGTGCCTGCTCGGTCTGACCGCCGGGGGGTGCAGCCTGCGCAGCGGCGAGGGCACGGTGCTGGACGTGGCGGTCGGCTCGCTCTTCGCCGGCGCCCTCCAGACGCTCCTCCAGCTGAAGAACGTCGGCTTCTCGACCCAGTCGACGATCCTGTGCGTCGTCGCCGTGCTGTTCATCTTCGCCGACCTCGCCCGCCTCCGCCGCACCCCGGCCGCCGAGCCGCCGCTCCCGCCGTACCCGCCGCTCCCCGCGCAGCCGGGCCCGGTCCCCGGCAACCCGTACGCGCGCTGAGGGATCCTGGCCGCATGTCACCGTCCCTGATCCCGTCCGACGTGGCCGCCTTCGTCGCCGCCGCCTCCCGTCTGCCGCTGACCGCCCTCCAGGAGATCCGGCACGCCACGGCGGTGGCGGTCAGGTCCGGGGCGTACGACCTCCGCGCCGTGCCGAAGCTGGACGCGGCGCGCTTCTCCGCCCTCGACAGGCTGGTCCGGGACGCGTTCCGCCCGCGCGCGGAGGAGCTGCGGGCCGCGCGGCCGGGCGGCGCCCTGTCGTCGGCCATCGGCCGGACGACGATGACCGCGCAGGCGATCTGGCGGCGGGACCGGCTGACCGCCGACGCGTACGCGACGCTGACCGGCGCCTTTCCCGCGTACGGGGTCAGCGTGCCGGACCACCCGGAGCGGCCGGACCACCCGGAGCGGCCGGCGGGGTGAGGCCGTCGATCCGGTCGCGGAGCCAGGCCGGGTCGGGGTTGGTGTGCGGGCGGCCGGCCACGAGGACGGTGGGGACGGTCTCGTCGCCGCCGTTGGCGGCCCGCACCGCCGCCGCGGCCTCCGGGTCGCGCCAGATGTTCACCCAGTACGCGCGCCGGGCCCGCCGCCCGAGGCGCAGCCGCAGCCGCGTGCAGTACGCGCACCCGGGCCGCCAGTAGACGACGGGCCGCCCGTCGGCGCCGCTGCGGCGCAGGGCCTCGGCGGAGGTGAGCGAACGCGGGAAGACCAGCGGCGAGTGGTAGCCCGCGAGGAGCGCGAAGAGCGCCGCCAGGACCGCTCCCCGGCCGGTCTCCCCGCGCGCGAAGGAGACGGCGGCGAGCAGCGCGCCGGCGAGCGCGAACGTCGACGGGAGGGCCCAGGCGCGTATCACCGGGCCAGGGTAGTCCCCACCCCGCCGCGCGGGTGGCGGGCGCGTACGGCGTCGACGCAGGTGTCCCGGGACGTCGGGCCGCCGAAGCGGAGCCGGTCGTAGGCGGTGAACGCCGGTTCCAGGCCGTCGAGTTCGTTGACCAGCGCGTGCAGCCGCTCGGCCCACGCGGGCGACCCGGCGTCCGGTGCGGCCTCCGCCGCGCCGATCGCGCCCGTCAGGTGCTCCTTGCGCCGGATCGTCTCCGGGGTGACGGAGCGCAGGCAGACGTACTGGCCGCTCAGGTACGCCTCCCACTCCGCCCGCCCGGCGGCCTCGTCGCCCCAGTGCGCGACGAACCACCCTTCGAGGAGGTCCACCCCGCCCGCCCGCCCCGCGAGCGCGAACAGGTCGCGCGGGACCATCTCGGCGCCGTCGGAGCGCAGGTACCCCGGCAGCGGCAGCCGCCGCGCCAGCATCAGCCGCCGGACGTCGTCGGCGTCGCGGCCGGTGGCGGCGCACAGCTCGTCCAGCGGGACGAACTGCGCGCTGACGTAGGCGTCGTCGGCGGCGGTCATCGGGTGGTCGCCGTTCACCTCCCGGAACCGCGCGGCGACGCGCCGCCTGAGCTCGTTCGGGGACACGTTCCCGGTCATCGGGGCCTCCTGGGGACGGCCGCGCGGGCGGGTCCCGCGCGGCCTTCCGCACGCTAGCCGCCGGACGCTTCGGCCCCCGCCGAACGGTCGAGCGCCTTCCAGGCGAGCCCCGGGCGTTCCGCGAACGCCTCGGCGACCCGGTCGCGCCAGTCCGGCCGGACGGCGGGGCGCCCCTCCGTGCGACGGTCGCGCCGGTCCCGCCGGTCGCGCCGGTCGGCGCGGAGTGCGGCCTCACGGCGGCAGGGGCCGCACAGCGTCTCGCCCGCGACGGGCCGGAAGGCGTGGGGCTTGTCGCCCGGCCCCTGGCAGTTCACCAGGGCGCCCGGCACCGGGCCCGGGCTCTCGCCGGGCGGGCCGTCCACCGGCTCCGGCGGCAGTTTCTCCGTCAGCCGGTGCCGGAGGAACCCGACGGCCGAACGGACGCCGGTACGCGGCAGATGCGCGGTCAGGGCGTGCCGCAGGTCAGCCGCCGAGACGCCCCGCCGCAGCCACTCGGCGGCGATGGCGGCGAGCCCGCGCGCCTCCCGGACGCCGAGGCGGAGATCGCGGTCGGCCTGGTGGAGCGTGAGGAGAAGGCGTTCGGCGCGGACGAGTTCGTCCTCCGCATCAGCCGAAAGCTCCGGCTCCGGCTGCGATCCCGGCTGCGGTCCCGGCTCCGGCTCCGGTTCCGGCTCCAGTTCCGGCTCCGGTTCCGGCGAAGGCGCGGGGCCTCCGGGGGGTAGGGGGTTGGTCTTCTCCCCGTCTTCGTCTGTGGAGGAACAACCGGCCTCCCGGGTACCCGGTCCACCGACCACCGGATCGGGCACAGTCGGTGACCCGTCGCCGTCCCGCACCACCAGTGCCTCCTCAGGCGTGAGGGGGACGTTCGCGACGAGCTGGGTGGTGTTCCAGAGCCCCAGGTCGCACTGCCCTCGCCACTCGTGCACATGTCCGCACGCCTTGAGCGACTTCTTCGCGTTCTGGTAGGCCGTCGGCGTCATGCCCAGGTCAACCGCGTGCTGCCCCAGGGGCTTCGCGGTGGCCGCGCTCTCCGGAAGGCCCTGGAGGTAGATGAGGAGGACTTTCGCGTCGCTGGTCAGCCGTCGATTCCGGACGACACTGTGCGAGACCTTCGTGTACGCCGCCGAGGGCGCGATAACATGCCGAAGCATTTCTGGTGGAGCTCCAGTCCACTGGTAGTGAAGGCCCTCGGATGGTGTTGGCGCACCGCCGGGGGCCGCTCCCTTAACGGAGCGTGACGCTTGCGTCACGCTACCGCACGTTTCACCGTCTGGTGCAACAACTCTCCCTCCACGAACGGATCTTCGAGCGTCGGGAGCGACCTCCAGCCCAGCGGCCACGTCGTCCCGTCGAACGCCGGGATCCCCACGTACGACTCACCCCCACGGCCCCCGCCCAGCACCCGCACCGGAGCCGGCCACGCGAACCCCGAGGCCGTACCCGGCGCCAGCAGGAAGTAGAGGTTCCGCCCCCGGGCGGCCTCCCGCACGATCGGCCCCGCCTGGAAGTCCGTGAACTCCATGAGGTGGTACGCCACCTCCTCTCCCAGGACACCGGGGATCCGTACGGCGTCGAAGTGCACGCCGGCGAGCCGGAGGACGTGACCGGCGGCGGGTACCCAGGACGGCTTGCCGTCAAGCGACTTGCTCAGATTCATGACGTCAGCTTCCCGAGCGTGCTGTCCTGTCACCAGGGGCAACGTGATGTTGTGCGGGACTGTGCACTCGGGGAGGCGGGGTGTGAACAAGGAAGCCAGGCAGGCTGCGGGAACGGCCAGGGCGTTCGGGAGGATGGTGCGGTTCTACCGGGAGCGGGCCGGTGTCTCTCAGGAGCGGTTGGGGTCCGCGACCGGCTATTCCAAGTCCCAGGTGGCGATGATCGAGCGGGGCGAGCGCCGGGCTCGGGGGAATTTCGTCGCCATCGCGGACGACACGCTGGGTGCACAAGGTGCACTTCTGGAGCTCGCGGAGGAGGTGCCGCTCAGTGCGGCGCCCGCGTGGTTCGAGGACTACCTGGAGGAGGAACGGAAGGCCGTCTCGATCTCCTCGTTCGAAAGCCGGGTCCTGCCTGGCCTGTTGCAGACGCCTGAGTACGCGCGAGCCGTCTTCAACTGTGCCGTCCCTCCGTGGGAGGACGACGAACGCGAGGCCATGATCGAAGGCCGCATGGCCCGCCAGGCGGTGCTGCACCGGAAGCCCGCGCCGCTCGTCAGCTTCGTCCTGGAGATGGGAGTGCTTACGCGCCCAATTGGGGGCGCCCGCGTCCTCAAGGACAACCTGCTGCACGTTCTCGACGTTGCGCGGCTGCGTCACGTGGAGCTTCAGGTCCTGCCGGACGACTTGGAGGCGCACGCGGGCATCAGTGGCCCGTTCATCCTGCTGGAAACCGAAGGCCGCGAGCGGCAGCTCGTCTATGTCGAGGGACAGAGCGGCAGGTACTTTCTCACGGAGCAGCCCGAGTTGGGGGACGCCTTCGCCCGCTACAACACCCTGCGGTCCCAGGCGCTCTCGCCAGTGGAATCGGCACGATGGATCGAACAGGTGGCACAGAAGCTATGAGCACAGACCTCAACTGGTACAAGAGCAGCTACAGCGTCGAGCAGGGCGAATGCGTCGAGGTCGCCTCCTGTGTGCACTCTGTGCACGTCCGTGACTCCAAGGACACCGACCGTCCCTCCCTCTCCGTCTCCCCCGCCGCCTGGGGCGCGTTCCTCGACCAGGTGAAGTAGGCGCGGCGCGGCGTACGCGAAAGGGCCTCCGCCCCGCTCCGGGGTGGAGGCCCTTTCCCAAGGTCCGGCCGGTCAGAACGCGCCGTTCAGGCCCCACCAGTTGCCGTCGGTGTAGTCCCACGCCGCGAGCGCGCCGGTGCCGAGGCCCCGGTAGGTGCGGAGTTCGTCCGCGTGCTCGGGCTCGAGAATGGGCCGCCTGGCGATCGTCGCGAGGTCGGGCTTGCCGTCGCCGGTGAAGTCACCGACGGAGAGGAACGTGCCCATCACGTTCCAGCCGCCCGTGCCGACCAGCTTGCGGGCGCCGAGGCCGCCGGAGGTCGTACCGGGGTACATCCACAGCCTGCCGGTGGACGCCTCGCGGGCGTACACGTCGACGCGGCCGTCGCCGTTCGTGTCACCGGGGCCGGTCAGCGCGTTCATGCTGTTCCAGCCGCCGGAGCCGATCAGCTTGCGGGCGCCGAGGGTGCCGGAGGCCGTACCGGGATACAGCCACAGCCTGCCGGTGGCCTTCTCCACGGCGAGGAGGTCGGCTCGGCCGTCGCGGGAGAGGTCGCCGACGGCGGCGATCTGGGACATGCCGTTCCAGCCACCCGCGCCGATCAGCTTGCGGGCGCCGAGGCCGCCGGTGCCCGTGCCCGGGTAGAGCCACAGCCTGCCGGTGGACGCCTCGCGGGCGATCACGTCCTCCTTGCCGTCACGGGAGAAGTCGCCGTGCCGGACGAGGGCGTTCATGCCGTTCCAGCCGCCGACCCCGACGAGGGTGCCTGTGAAGCCGCCGGGCAGGTACCAGAGGCGGCCTGCCTTGTCGCGGACGAGGACGTCCGCCTTCCGGTCGCCGTTCAGGTCGCCGAAGCCAGCGGCCTTCGGGGACGTCTCCGCGTACCACGTCGGGTACGCGTCGCCGCCGCACTCGCGCTCCGTGGCGACGAGCCCCACCGAGCTGGTGTGCGGGTTCGGCACGATGTCGTAGCCGCGGGGGTCCTCGTTCGGGTCCAGCGACCAGTAGGTGCCGAGCTCGTAGTTCGGCAGGTCGTAGAGACAGGCGAACTTCGAGCTGCGGTTGATCTGGGACCTGAAGGTGTTGTTCCAGGTGCCCAGGGTCGGCAGGGACTTGTTCGTCTTGAACATCGTCCCCGTGGTGTCCTCCGTCTTCCAGGCACAGAAGTAGCCCTTCGGACAGTCGCTCGCCGCCGCCTGTGCGGGGGCGGCCGTCGCCACCCCGAGACCCCCCAGGAGCGTGATGCCCAGCAGGGACGCCAGGCCGCGTCTCATCGTCTTGCGCATTGCTTCCCCTCCCCAATGCCGTGTGCGAGGGGCGGCAGCCGCCCCTCGCACACGGGTGTTCCGTTCACGTGGTGAGTCAGAACTGGCCGTTCAGGTCGAACCAGGACTCGTCCTCCATGACGCCCGGCTGGAAGCCGTTCGTGGACTTGCCGTCGTACGCGACGAGGAGACCCGCGCCGCGGCCGTAGTTCGACGAGTAGCTGGCGTTCGTGATGGCGGACAGGTCCGCGTAGCCGTCGCCGCTGCGGTCGCCGACCGCGAGGAACGCCGCCATGCTGTTCCAGCCGCCGCCGATGAGGACGCGCGGGGCGAGGCCGCCGGTCTTGCCGGGGTACAGCCACAGCTTGCCGGTGGAGGGCTCGCGGGCGAGGAGGTCGGCCTGGCCGTCCTTCGTCATGTCGCCGAAGCCGATGAGCGCGTTCATGCTGTTCCAGCCGCCCGCGCCGATCAGCTTGCGGGCGCCGAGCGCGCCGGTGGACGTACCGGGGTACAGCCACAGCTTGCCGGTGGACTTCTCCACGGCGAACAGGTCGGAGCGGCCGTCGCCGGTGAGGTCGCCGAAGGCGGTGAGGTGGTTCATGGCGTTCCAGCCGCCCGAACCGATGAGGACGCGGTTGCCGACCGAGCCGGTGCCGGCGCCCTTGTACAGCCACAGCTTGCCGGTGGACGCCTCGCGGGCGATCACGTCCTCCTTGCCGTCGCCGGAGAAGTCGCCGTGCCGGGTGAGGGCGTTCATGGCGTTCCAGCCGCCGGCGCCGACGAGCTTGCCGCTGCCGTCGCCGGGCAGGAACCAGAGGCGGCCGGCCTTGTCGCGGGCGAGGACGTCGGACGTCTTGTCGCCGTCGAGGTCGCCGAAGGCGGGCGCGGTGGTCTGCGGGTTGGCGTACCAGTAGGGGTACGCCTCGGCGCCGGAGCACTCGCGCTCGGTGGTGACCAGGCGGAGCGAGCTGACGCTGGTGCTGCCGGGGCCGCCCCACTCGGTGCCCGAGGGGTTGGGCGCGATGGACCAGACGTCGCCCTCGTAGCCGTGGTTCGCGTCGTCGTGGAGGCAGGCGAACTTGTTGGTGCGGTTCGAGACCGTGCGGAACTGGTTGTCCCAGGCGCCGAGGGTGGCGACGCTCGCGTTGGTCTTGTACATGGTGCCGGTGGCGTTGTCCGTCTTCCACCCGCAGAAGTAGCCCGCGGGGCAGTCCGCCGGGGCCGCCTGGGCGGGGGCCGCGCCGGCGCCGAGGACGCCGAGCGTGGTGAGGCCGAGCGCCGTGGCCGCCGTGGCCACGCGCCGGCGCAGAGTCATGCGCATGTGTTCCCTCCGATGTGCGGCGCGGAGCCGGGCCGAGCCCGCTCGACGCGCCGTAGGGCGGAAATCTACCGCGATCCGCGGTGGGCTTGTCATACGGGTTTCCCGTACGACGTCAGAAGACGAGGCTCATGTCGTCCCAGGAGTAGTCCTGGCCGTCCCAGGAGCCGCGGGCGAAGGTGCCGTCGCCCCGGCCGCCGTAGACGAGCAGGCAGCCCTCGTAGGAGCAGGAGTCGCCGCGGTAGCTCGGGCCGGTGAGGGCGACGAGGTCGTTGGTGCCGTCCAGGCCGTGGTCGCCGACGGCGACGAGCTGCGCCATGACGTTCCAGCCGCCGCCGAGGAGGGTGCGGGAGCCGAGGGCGCCGGTTCGGCCGGGGTAGGCGTAGAGGCGGCCGGTGGACGCCTCGCGGGCGACGAGGTCGGCCTTGCCGTCGCCGGTGACGTCGCCGACGGGGGTCAGCGCGTTCATGCTGTTCCAGCCGCCGGAGCCGATCATCTTGCGGGCGCCGAGGGTGCCGGTGGACGTGCCCGGGTACAGGTAGAGCCGGCCGGTGGACTTCTCCACGGCGAGGAGGTCGGCGCGGTTGTCGCCGGTCAGGTCGCCGAGGGCGGTGAGGCGGGTCATGGCGTTCCAGCCGCCCGTGCCGATGACCTTGCGGGTGCCGAACGTGCCCGTGCCGGTGCCGGGGTAGAGGAACAGCTTGCCGGTGGACGCCTCGCGGGCGATCACGTCCTCCTTGCCGTCGCGGGAGAAGTCGCCGTGCCGGGTGAGGGCGTTCATCGCGCCCCAGCCGCCGCCGATGAGCTTGCCGCTGCCGTCGCCGGGCAGGAACCAGAGGCGGCCGACCTTGTCGCGGGCGAGGAGGTCGGCCTCGTCGTCGCCGTTCAGGTTGCCGAAGGACGACGGCCCGGCCGGGTTGGGCTCGGCGTGCCAGGACGGGTACGCGGGGCCGTAGCACTCGCGCTCGGTGGGGACGAACTTCAGGGAGCTGAGGGACTTCATGCCCATGTAGCCCCAGTCCGTGCCCGCCGGGTCGGGGGCGCGCACGCCGACGCTCCAGTAGGAGGTCTTGTAGCCGGGCTCGTCGTACCCGCACACCCACTGGTTCGTGCGGTTGGAGACCGCGCTGATCTGGTTGTCCCAGGAGCCCAGCGTCGACGCGCTCTTGGTGAGCTTCAGCATCTCGCCGGTGGCGTGGTCGGTCTTCCAGGCGCAGAAGTAGCCCTTCGGACAGTCGCTGGGGGCGGCCTGGGCCGGGGTGGCGGCCGGGCCGAGGGTGGTGAAGGCGGTGAGCGCGGTGAGCACGGCGAGGCCGAGCGCGGCGGGGCGGGCCGCCGGGCGGCGGCGGCCGTTCAGCCGGGACAGCAGAGACATGTACGGGTTCCCTCCGGATGCGGCGCGGAGCCGAGCCCTCGGGGCTCCCCCTCTCGACACGCCGTGGGAGGGAAGGTACCGCGTGGTGGAGGCGGGGGCTCCGGTGGGGGGCGGTATGGGCCCTGGGGGGCGTTCGCAGGGGGGGCGCGGGGGCGCCCGGGCCGTCAGAGGGCGTCGCGCATGCCGGGGAAGCCGAAGCCGTCGGCGTCGTCCCAGGGCACGTCCTGGTCGTCCACGTGGACGTGCCACACCGCGCCCGGCAGGGCCCGGCGCAGCGCGGTGACCGCGTCCAGGACGTGGACCAGGACGGGGACGACGCGGTCGGGGTCGCGGGGCAGCTTCGTCGACCCGGCCAGCAGCGCGTCCGGCTCGGGTCCGGGGTCGGCGTACAGGTACAGGCTCTCCTCGTCGCCGTACGGGAACGCGGCCAGGTGCGCGGCGGTGACCCGCTCGACGGCGGCCGACTCGGCCTCCGTCAGGGGGCCGGGGCGGCGCGCGGAGTAGTACACGGAGACGCTCATGAGGGGAGCTTAGGGAGGGGGTACGACAAGGGGGGTACGGCAAGGGGGTGCGGCAAGGGGGTGCGGTCGGGGACGGCCAGGGGTCCGTGGCCGTCCCCTTCCGCCCGCTCGTCAGGGCGTCAGGGCGCCCGCCAGGAAGGGGCCCACCGCTTCCGCCCAGGCTTCCGGGTGGGTGTAGTGGAGGAGGTGGCCGGCGTCGGGGATCTCCGCGTACGCGCCGTGCGGGAGGACGCGGACCATCTCCTGGGCCTCGGCGCGGCCGAGTTCGCCGTCGAGGCCGCGGACGACGAGGGCCGGGCAGCGGACCTGGGCCAGCGAGTCCCAGTGGGCGTCGTGGACCCAGGTCTCGCGGGAGGTCAGCATCTGGGCGGGGTCGAAGACGGGGTGCCAGCCGTCCGCGCGCTCGGTCATGACCTCGGCGAAGAAGGCGCCCCGCGCGGGGTTCGGCGTCTCCACCCACGGGTCGTCCGCGCCGAACCAGCGGTGCACGGCGTCGAGGCTCGGGAAGGGCGCCGGCCAGCCCCGGAACCAGTCCTGCCAGGCGCGCTGCGAGGCCGCGCCGAGCGCGGAGGCCCGCATGTCGCAGATGACGAGGGCGCGGACCAGGTCGGGGCGTTCGGCGGCCAGCTGCCAGGCCGTCAGGGCGCCCATGGAGTGGCCGACGAGGGTGACGGGGCCGAGGCCGAGCCGCTCGACGACGGCCGCCGCGTCCGCGACGTACGCCTCGCGGGTGAAGGGTCCGCCGCGGGGCTTCTCGCTCGCCCCGTGGCCGCGCTGGTCGAGCGCGATCGCGCGGAGCCCGCCGGGCAGCAGGCGGGCGGCGGGGGCCCAGTGGCCCGCGTGGCCCATCAGGCCGTGGAGCAGTAAGACCGGCGCGCCGGACGCCGCCGCCGGGGGCCCGGCCGGGGCGGGGGGCGTGGGGCGGTCCTCCGGGCCGGAGGGCTGGCGGGCGATGCCCACGGCGCGCGGGACGCCCGGGCGCGGGCGGGCCCGCTCCGGCCCGGAGGCCGTGCCGCCCTGCCCCGCCGCCGCGCCAGCCGTGAAGTCCCAGGCCGCCAGCCGGATGCCGTCGGCTCCGGTGACGTCGAGTCGTCGCGCCATGATCTGGCACCCCCTCTTTCCCGTCGAACCCCGCCAGACTATCGAACCCACATTCGAAAATGCGCTTCTGCCGCGCAACACCCCTCGTTCGAGTGACGGGCCTCAAGGATTGGCGCGCGCTGCCGAGGGGAGATCTTCAACGGGAGGCGGACCGCTCGGGGAAAACGGTCCGAGGGGACCGACCTTGAGAGCTCGGGGCTCCAGGTCGGAACAGGGGAGGACAGGCCCCGGCGCCACACGGCGCCGGGGCCCTCTGTCGCCCGGCGCGCCCCACCGCCGGCCCCCACCGGGACCCGCGGCCGGCGCGCGAACCCGGCCCGGACGCGCGGCAGTCGGCGTACGGCCCCTGTCGGTCGCATGGCCCCACCCTTCCGCGCATCACGCAGCGCACGCAGCTCGCTCCAGCGTGGCACGCCGAGGGCACGCGCGGAGCCATTCCGGCGTAAAACGGGGCGCGCGGTGGACTCCGGTGCGGTCACGGGCCGTTCGCGGGGCGGCTCACGGGCTGTTCGCGGGCCGTTCGCGGGCGGTTCGTCGCCCGCCGCGACCGGGCCGAGGCCGGATCGCGGCCGGATCGAGGCCGGGGGCGTACAACCGTCGTGCCGCCTCGCGGGTCGACGTGGGCATGCTGAGCCCCCAAGTCCTCGCCCAGGGCGACCACATCGCGATCCTGCGGAGCGACCACCTCACGATCGAGCGGGACCGCGTCCGCACGACCGTGCCGCTCGCCGCCGTCGAGGAGGTCCGGCAGACCGGCGCGACATCGCTCGTGCTCGTCCTCACCGACGGCGCCACCCGTCCGCTCCCGGACGGCAACACGTACTCCGCGCCCGCCTTCCGCGCCGCCGTCACCGCCGCCCTGCCCAAGCGGCGCGACCCCGCCGGCAGCGCCCTCCTCACCACCGAGGAGACCGCGCACTCGATCCCCCGGTGGGCGGTGTGGCTGGGCGTCCTCGGCTTCCTCGGGGCGTACGCCGGCTACGTCTGGTGGACCGCCTCCGCGCACGGCGAGGGCATGGGCGCGGCGGCGTTCGGCGCGGTCCCCGGCCTGCTGCTCGGCGGCATGTGGCTGGTGGTCGTGGGTGTCAGCGTCCGGGACCGGGTGCTGCTCGCGCGGCGGGGCATCACGGTCGTCGCCACGCGCGCGTACCTCCCCAACGGCCGGAAGGCGAGCCACTACACCTTCACCGACGCGAGCGGCAACGAGCTGAAGACCTCGTACGGCGCCAACCGGCCGACCGCCGAGATCCACGTCGTGTACGACCCCGAGAACCCGCCGGCCCGCCACGCGGCCGTCGAACCGGCGTACGCGACCGTCCTCAAGCACGCCCTCGGCGCGGTCTGCGCCGGCGGCATCCTCGCGCTCGGCCTGTGGGGCGCGCTCGCGCCCTACCTGTAGGCGCGCGAAGGCCCGGGGCGCTCCCGCGCGGCCCCGGGCCCGTCGTCCTGCCGCCCCCTGTGGGGGACAGGGGCGTCAGCGCTTCGCGACGAAGACGTGCGCCGCGACCTCCGCGTCCAGCTCCGCCGCCTCGCCGCTGCTGCCGACCAGCACGCCGCCCGGCGACTCCGACACCGACACGACCGAGCCGGGCTGCACGCCCGCCCGCCGCAGCGTGTACATGAGCTGGGCGTCCGTCTGGATCGGCTCGCCGATGCGGCGGACGACGACCGTCTTGCCGCCGCTCGCGTCCAGGTCCGCCAGCGACACCATCGAGTCGTCGAGGAAGGACTCGGCCTCGGCCTTCTCGCCCAGCTCCTCCAGGCCCGGGATCGGGTTGCCGTACGGCGACTCCGTCGGGTGGCGCAGCAGCTCCAGCACGCGGCGCTCCACCGCCTCGCTCATCACGTGCTCCCAGCGGCACGCCTCCGCGTGGACCTGCTCCCACTCCAGGCCGATCACGTCGACCAGCAGGCACTCGGCGAGCCGGTGCTTGCGCATCACGCGGGTGGCGAGCCGGCGGCCCTCCTCGGTCAGCTCCAGATGGCGGTCGCTCGCCACGGCGACCAGGCCGTCCCGCTCCATGCGGGCGACCGTCTGGCTCACCGTGGGGCCGCTCTGGTCGAGTCGCTCGGCGATCCGGGCACGCATCGGGACCACACCTTCCTCTTCCAGCTCCAGGATGGTGCGGAGATACATCTCCGTGGTGTCGATCAGTCCGGACATTCGTGCCCCTCGATGGAAGTCGTGCGCTGGCCCTCCACCAATTCTTGCGCATCCGGCCGACAACCGGGCCGCCCCGGCCCCGGACCGGGAGAACTGGGGACACCGGGGCGGCGGAGGCAGTATGGGCGGTATTGACAGAGCAATGGTCCAGACCGCACCGTGAGCGGCGATTCGACGGCCGTTCGACGGCGATTCAACGGCGATTCGACGGCGACCTCGACGAAGAAGGAGCTTCCTCACATGGGCGAGTACGCGGGCGGAACCACCGGACACGGCGACGGCGCCGCGGGGGCGGCGGAGAGCAAGCTGGCGGGACGGTTCTTCGACGCGGCGATCGGGCTCCTCCAGCGGGTCCGCGACGAGGACGCGGCCGAGATCGCCGCCGCCGGGGCGGCCGTCGCCGAGGCCGTCGCGCGCGGCAACCGGCTCTTCGCCTTCGGCGCCGGGCACTCCTCGCTCCCTGCCCAGGACGTCGTCTACCGGGCCGGCGGCCTCGCCCTGATGAACCTGCTCGCCGTCCCCGGCGTCGTCGGCGTCGACGTCATGCCGGCGACGCTCGGCTCCGCCCTGGAGCGCGTCGACGGGCTCGCCGGAGCCGTCCTCGACTCCTCGCCCGCCTCCGCCGGCGACGTCCTCTTCATCATCTCCCTGTCCGGCCGCAACGCCCTGCCCGTCGAGATGGCCATGAACGCCCGCGCGCTCGGCCTCACCGTCGTCGGCGTCACCTCCGTGGCGTACGCGAGCGAGACGCGGTCCCGGCACGTGTCGGGGACGTACCTCAAGGACCACTGCGACATCGTCCTCGACTCGAAGATCTCCGTCGGCGACGCGGAGCTCACCCACGAGGGCATCGAGGCGCCCTTCGCGCCCGCCTCCACCGTCGTCACCAGCGCCCTCATGCAGGCCACCCTGGCCGCCGCCGCCGAGGAGCTGGTCCGGCGGGGCATCGAGCCGCCGCTGCTGCGCTCGGGCAACGTCGACGGCGGGCACGAGTGGAACGGGCGCGTGATGACCGAGTACAAGGACCGGATCTTCTACCGGCACTGAGCCCGGTCCTCTTCCGGCACCGAGCCCGGCGGCCCGCGCCCCGCGACGGACGCGGGTGGTGCACGGGAGCGGCGGGTTCACGACAGCGGCGGTGCGTCCAGTGCCGCCGCCACGCGGGCCGCGACCGTCTCCGCGTAGAGCGCGTCCTGCTGGTCGAAGCCGCCGCGCGCCGCCGTCCGCAGGAAGGTCAGGACGCCGACGGTACGGCCCCGGGACCGCAGCGCCGCGCACAGCGCGTGCGCCGCGTCCGCCGGCCAGTGCCGCTCCGCCGCCCACCCGGCCGCGTCCCGGCCCGCGCTCACCCGCACCGACCCCGCGCGGTCCCACGCCTGGAGCGCCGGGTGCTCCGGGCCGTACCGCTGCGGGAAACCGCCGCCGAGGCCGTCGCCGTCCGGGGCGCCCGCCGGGGACGCCACCGCGCGCGTGAGCCGCCGGTCGCCCGCCACCCGGTCCACCAGGCCGTGGTCCGCGAACCCCGCCAGCGCGAAGTCCAGCAGCACCGCCACCGCCTCCGCCGGGTCCGCGTACTCCGCCGCCGCCACGCCCGCCCGGTGCAGCTGGCTCCACCGGAACCGGGTCCGGTCCGCCTCCCGCGCCGCCAGCCGCTCCCGCGTCACGTCCTGGAAGAGCCACGCCACCCCCAGCGGCACCGGCTCCTCCGTCATCGGCGACGCCAGCCGCACGAACCCGCTCCGCAGGCACCGCCGCCGCTCCCCCGCGCCCGGGGCCGCCGCCGCGAGCGTCACCCACAGGTCCGCCGGCGCCGGCGGCCCGCCCTCCGCGAGGACGTGCTGAAGCGCGCCCTCCAGCTCCTCCACTCCCCCGGCGACGACGTCGCCCAGCGGGCGTCCGAGCAGCGTCGTGCGGCCGGTGCCGATCGCCCGGGCCGCGTAGCCGTTGACGACCGCCGGGCGCAGGTCGGCGTCGATCAGCACGACGCCCCAGGGCGCGTCGTCGAACAGCGCCTCGCTCAGCGCGATCGACCGCTCCAGGTCGATCTGCACGTGCACCTCGCTGAACGCGCAGTACACCCCCGCCGGCCGCCCGTCGGCGTCCCGCACCCCCGCCGACTGGCTGCGCACCAGCACCCGGCCGCCGTCCTTGCGGAGCAGCGCCAGCTCGTGCACCTGCCGGCCCGGCGTCCGCATGGCGCCCATCACCCGGGCCAGCGTCTCCTCCGCGTCCGCGCTGCGCGCCGCCCAGCCGTCGAAACCGCGCCGCCCGACGGCCTCCGCCGCCGGCCAGCCGAGAATCCGCTCGGCCTCGCGGTTCCAGTGCGTCACCGTCCCGCCCGCGTCCAGCGCGCACAGCGCCGCGTCCATCCCGTCGAGCAGCGCGGCCAGCAGATCGCCGCCCGCCCCCGGCACGGAAGCGGTGTCCCGCGCGGACCCCGTGAAGGCACTCACCTGGAACTCCCCCCGGTAACCCCCCTGACGCAGGCCATTCAACTGGAACGTGACCCAGAACACACCGGGTTCGGCGAAACGGATCGTGCCGGCGGCGAGGACGGCGGGATCACGTCGGCGAGACGAAGCCCGACTCGTACGCGGCGATGACCGCCTGCGTGCGGTCGCGGGCGCCCAGCTTGGCGAGGAGCGCGCTCACGTGGGACTTGACCGTCTCCGTGCCGACGACCAGCCGGGCCGCGATCTCCGCGTTCGACAGACCCCGCGCCATCAGCCGGAGGACGTCCTCCTCCCGGTCCGTCAGCCGCGCCCGCCGCAGCGCCTCACGGGCCTCGTTGTCGGGGCGGTCCTGGGCGTACGACGCCGCCATGTCGCGTACGGCCGCCGGGAAGAGCAGCGAGTCACCCTCCGCGACCAGCCGCACCGCGTGGACGATCTCGGCGGGCCGGGCGCGCTTCAGCAGGAAGCCGTCGGCGCCCGCGCGGAGGGCGCCGTACACGTACTCGTCGTTCTCGAACGTCGTCACCACGAGGATCTTCGGCGGGGATTCGACCGTACGGAGGACGGCCCGGGTCGCCTCGATGCCGTCCATCAGCGGCATCCGGACGTCCATGGCCACGACGTCCGGGCGCAGGCTCCGCACCAGCGGGATGACGGCGGCGCCGTCCGCCGCCTCGCCCACCACCTCGATGTCGGGCTGGGCCTCCAGGACGGCCCGCAGGCCCGCCCGCACGAGGGGTTCGTCGTCCACGAGAAGGACCTTGATCGTCATCCGGTCAGCCTAGGCGCAGCGGTGGCGGGGCGGGGCGGGTCGGTGCGGCGGTCACGGGCGGGGGGGCCGGTGCGGCGGTCGCGGGCGGGGGCGGGCCGGTGCGGCGGTCGCGGGCGGGGGTCAGCGCAGGGGCAGGGTCACCGTGACCCGCCATTCGCCGTCCTTCGCGCCCGCCTTCGCCTCGCCGCCCAGCAGCGCGGCCCGTTCGCGGATGCCGCGCAGGCCGCTGCCGGAGCCGGGGACGGCCGGCGGGCGGCCGTCCGGCAGCGGGTTCGCGACCCGCAGCCGCAGCCGGGACCGCTCCGCCGCCACCCGCACCTCGACGGGCACCGGGCCCGCGTGCCGCAGCGCGTTCGTCAGCGCCTCCTGGAGCATCCGGTACGCCTCCCGCGACACCGGTCCCGGCAGCTCCTCCACCGGGCCGGTGATCTCGGCCGACACCCGCGCGCCCGAGGAGCGGGCCGAGTCCAGCAGCCGGACGGCCTCGTCCAGGCCGGGGCTCGCGCCGCGCGGCCGGCCCGTCTCGCGGAGCAGGAGCAGCACCCGCTCCAGGTCCTCCAGGGCCGCCCGCCCGGCCTCCTCGATCGTGGCGAGCGCCCGGTCGGTGAAGTCCGGGTCGTTCGCCGCCCGCGCGGCGCCCGCCTGGACCACCGCGAGGGTGAGGGCGTGCCCCAGGGAGTCGTGGAGCTCGCGGGCGATCCGGTTGCGCTCCAGGAGCCGTTCCGTCTGCTCCTCCAGGGCCGTCATGCGCTCCTTCACCGACGGGCCGAGGAGCCGGCGCGCGACCCGCGCGGCCAGCCGGCCGCCGCCGACCACCGCCGCGAGCAGGGCGAGGACCGGCAGCGGCGCGAGGACCGGCAGGCCCAGGTCCGGGGAGGGCGTCAGCGCGGCCAGCACCGGCTCCTCCACGGACACGCCCGACAGCACCAGCGCGCACTGGAGCAGCCAGATCGTCACGAGCCAGGAGGCCAGGCCCGCCTCCAGCCGGAACAGCAGCCACAGGGCCGTCCGTCCGCGGTCCGTCCACGACACCGACGGCGCCGCCGAGATGCCGGCGGCGGCGTCCGTCACGCGCCGCACGCGCGCGTGCTTGCCCGGGACGAGCATCAGGCGCGCCTGCAGGCCCTCGGCGCGGCGGGCCGACGGCACCAGCGCGACCGCCGCGACCAGCGGGGCCGGGAGGGCCGCCACGATCAGCCAGTCCACGATCCCGGGCGCGGACAGGCCGGGGTAGATGAGGCCGACGCCGAGCGGCACGACCGCGCCGATCAGCAGGTGCAGCCACCGGGTGTACGTGACCGCGCGGCCGAGCGGCCGGGCGAGCGTCGGGAGGAACTGCGGCTGTGCGGGCATCTGTTGATCTTCTCAGGGGGTGGTCCGGCGGCGGCTCCCCCGCACGGGGGAGACGGTCCCCCCGGGCAGGGGATGGCCGGGGGCCGTCCGGACGCGAGTCTTGAGCCATGACCAGCATCGAGATCACGAACCTCACCAAGGAGTACGGCGGCAGGACCACGACACGGGCCGTGGACGACCTCACGTTCCGCGTCGAACCGGGCCGCGTCACCGGGTTCCTGGGCCCGAACGGGGCCGGGAAGTCCACCACCATGCGGCTCGTCCTCGGTCTCGACCGCCCCACCTCCGGCACCGCCACCGTCGGCGGCCGGCCCTATCCGGCGCTCGGCGAGCCGCTGCGCACGGTCGGCGCCCTCCTCGACGCGCAGGCCGCGCACCCGTCCCGGACCGGGCGCGACCACCTCCGCTTCCTCGCCGCGGCGAACGGGCTGCCGGCCCGCCGGGTCGACGAGGTGCTGACCGAGACGGGGCTGGAGCCGGCCGCCCGCCGCCGGATCCGCGGCTACTCGCTCGGCATGCGGCAGCGCCTCGGCATCGCCGCCGCGCTCCTCGGCGACCCGGAGGTGCTGATGCTGGACGAGCCGGCCAACGGCCTGGACCCGGAGGGCATCGTCTGGATCCGCGGGCTGCTGCGCCGGCTCGCCGCCGAGGGCCGCGCGGTGCTGGTCTCCAGCCACCTCATGAACGAGACGGCGACCTTCGCCGACCACCTGGTGGTCCTGGGCCGCGGCCGGCTCCTCGCGGACGTGCCGCTGCGGGACTTCATCGACGCCCACAGCCACGCGCGGGTGCGGGTGCGGACCGGGGACCCGCAGCGGCTGAGGACCGTGCTGGCCGGGCGGGGCTGGACCGTCGCGGACTCCGCCGACGAGGACGGCCGGTGGGTGGTGGAGGGCGCCTCCGCCGAGGAGATCGGCGCGGTCACCGCCCGCGAGGGCATCCCGGTCTTCGCACTCGCCGACGAGCGGGCGTCGCTGGAGCAGGCGTACCTCTCGCTCACCTCCGACGCCGCCCAGTTCACCGCCCGCACTCCCCAGGAGGTCTGACCGTGCCCGCCACGCCCACCGGCACCGCCACCGCCACCACCGGCACCGCCAAGCCCAACGCCACCGCCGCCGTCACCGTGCCCGCCGTGCTCCGCTCCGAGTGGATCAAGATCCGGTCGGTCCGGTCGAGCTTCGGCTCGCTCGTCGCCGTCCTCGCGGTCGGCCTCGCCATGAACCTGCTGCTGTACGTGAGCGTGGGCGGGCCCGAGCCGGACGGCAAGGGCGACCCGGTGTTCCGGGCCCTGTTCCACACCAACTTCGCGCAGATCGCGGCCATCGCCTTCGGCGCGACCGCCGTCTCCTCCGAGTACCTGAACGGCGCCCTGCGGAACTCGCTGGCCGCCGTGCCGCGCCGGGGCCTGCTGTACGCGGCGAAGGCGGCGGTCGTCGGCGGCGCCGCGCTCGCCGTGGGGCTGGTGACGTCGTTCGCCGCGTTCTTCGCGGGCCAGGCGTTCGCCGGCGAGCACGCGATCGGCATCGGCGCGCCGGGCGCCCTGCGCGGCTGCTTCGGCGCCGGCCTCTACCTCGCCCTCATGGCCCTGCTCGCCTTCGGCCTCACGTTCCTGCTCCGCAGCGCCGTCGGCTCGCTGAGCATCCTGGTCCCGGCCCTGCTGATGCTGCCGTTCGTCCTCGGCGACATCGCGTCCGGCGCCGCCCAGTACCTGCCCGACCAGGCCGGCACCCGTGTCCTCTACCAGACGCCGACCGGCGACCTGACCGCCTGGACGGGCCTCGGCGTGACCGCCCTCTGGGCCGCCGCGGCCCTGCTGGCGGGCTGGTGGGCGCTGCGCCGCAGGGACGCGTGAGGCCCCCGGGGACGGGCGCGCGTAAATCGCTTGTCGCGCTGCCGGGAGGTTCGTAGGGTGTGGGTACACGCGAAAGGAGGTGATCCGAAAAAATGGTTTCTTTTCGGACTCGTGAGGTGACTGCGGGCTAGCGCCTGCCGTCGCACGAAGTGCACCTCGGCAGGCAAGCTGCCGAAACCCCAGCAGTCACCCGACCCGTGGGCCGCCGGTCAGTCCGGCCGGCTCCCGTCCGAACCTAGGCGGACGGGACCAAGGCCCACGGGTCGTCTGCGTTCCCGCGCCGTTTCCGCGCCGGGGCGACGCCCCCGCCCCGCTACGGGGCCAGGCGCTCCACGCTCCAGCCGCCGCCGGCGTCCCGCACGTAGCGGAGGCGGTCGTGCAGGCGGTTCTCGTGGCCCTGCCAGAACTCGACCGTGTCCGGCACGACCCGGAAGCCGCCCCAGTGCGGGGGCACCGGGACCTGCTCGGTCTCGGGATAGCGGGCGGCGAGTTCGTCGTAGCGCGCCAGGAGCGCGTCCCGGGAGGCGATCACCGAGGACTGCTCGCTCGCCCAGGCGCCCAGCTGGGAGCCGTGCGGGCGGGTGCGGAAGTAGGCGGCGGTCTCGTCGCGGCCGGTGCGGGCGGCGCGGCCGGTGACGATGACCTGGCGGGCCAGCGGGTGCCAGGGGAAGAGCAGTGACACGTACGGGTTGGCGGCGAGTTCGGTGCCCTTGCGGGAGCCGTAGTTGGTGAAGAAGACGAAGCCGGCGTCGTCGTAGTGCTTGAGCAGGACCGTGCGGGACGACGGGCGGCCGTCGGGGGTCGCGGTGGAGACGACCATCGCGTTGGGCTCGTGGATCGCCGGACTGGCGGCGGTCTCCTTGAACCAGGCCCCGAACTGCTGGACCGGATCGGGCGCCAGATCGGCCGGGGTGAGTTCCTTGGTGCGGTACTGCTCGCGCATGTCGGCGGGGTCCAGGGCGTCGGTCACGGGGCCATCCTGCCGCAGCACCCCAGTCTGCCCGCCAGGACGCGGCGCCAATCCTCCGTCGCCGGTTCGGCGCAGTGTGCCGGATGTCACGCTTCCCCGCATCATCGGAACCGTACAGACTCGACCGCTGGATGACTGTTCAGTCCCGCCAGCGACCGCCGTTAGGTTGATCGATCATCGATAGAGGGAGCCGCCTGATGTCCGACTTCGTACCGGGCCTCGAAGGAGTCGTCGCGTTCGAGACCGAGATCGCCGAACCCGACAAGGAAGGCGGCGCGCTGCGCTACCGCGGGGTCGACATCGAGGACCTCGTCGGCCACGTCTCCTTCGGCAACGTGTGGGGTCTGCTCGTCGACGGCGCCTTCAACCCCGGCCTGCCGGCCGCCGAACCCTTCCCGATCCCGGTCCACTCCGGTGACATCCGGGTCGACGTGCAGTCCGCGCTCGCGATGCTCGCCCCGGTGTGGGGTCTCAAACCGCTCCTCGACATCTCCGCCGAGCAGGCCCGCGACGACCTCGCCCGCGCCGCCGTCATGGCCCTCTCGTACGTCGCCCAGTCGGCGCGCGGCCAGGGCCTGCCGATGGTGCCGCAGCGCGAGATCGACAAGGCCGAGTCGGTCGTCGAGCGGTTCATGATCCGCTGGCGCGGCGAGCCCGACCCGAAGCACGTCAAGGCCGTCGACGCGTACTGGACCTCGGCCGCCGAGCACGGCATGAACGCCTCCACCTTCACCGCCCGCGTCATCGCCTCCACCGGCGCCGACGTGGCCGCCTCCCTCTCCGGCGCCGTCGGCGCCATGTCCGGCCCGCTGCACGGCGGCGCGCCGTCCCGCGTCCTCGGCATGATCGAGGAGATCGAGCGGACCGGCGACGCCACGGCGTACGTGAAGCAGGCCCTGGACAAGGGCGAGCGGCTGATGGGCTTCGGCCACCGCGTCTACCGCGCCGAGGACCCGCGCGCCCGCGTGCTGCGCCGGACGGCGAAGGAGCTGGACGCGCCGCGCTACGAGGTGGCCGCCGCGCTGGAGAAGGCGGCGCTGGAGGAGCTGCACAACCGCCGCCCGGACCGCGTCCTCGCGACGAACGTCGAGTTCTGGGCGGCGATCGTGCTGGACTTCGCCGAGGTCCCGGCGCACATGTTCACGTCGATGTTCACGTGTGCCCGTACGGCCGGCTGGTCGGCGCACATCCTGGAGCAGAAGCGCACCGGCCGCCTGGTCCGCCCGTCGGCCCGCTACACGGGCCCCGGCCAGCGGGACCCGCGCGAGATCGAGGGCTACGCCGACATCGTCGGCTGACCCTCCGGGTGCAGGAGGAGCTCCGCGTGGTGCCGCGCCGCGACCAGCGGATGGGCGCGGAGCTTCCCTTTCAGGGCGTTTTTCCCGTACTCGGCGAACAGCGGGTTCGCCGGGTCGGTCGTGACGCCGGGCGCCCGGTCCGCGTACGGGAAGTCGAGCGGGGCGATCCGAGCGTCGAGTCGCGGGTTGTAGAAGAACGGCACGGAGAACCGCTCGGTGGCGCCGGGCGGGGAGACCACCCGGTGGTTGGTGGCGATCAGGTAGCCGTTCGTCGCGACTTCGAGGAGTTCGCCGAGGTTGACGACGAAGGCGCCGGGCAGCGGCGGCACGTCGTGGAAGTTCCCGTCCTCGCGCTGCACCTGGAGGCCGCCGACCTGGTCCTGGAGCAGCAGGGTGAGGAAGCCGTAGTCCTTGTGGGCGCCGACGCCCTGGTCGTCGCCCTCGCCGCTGCTGCCGGGGTAGCGCACCAGCTTGAGCTGCGGGTGGGCGCGGGGGCCGAAGATGTCGTCGTAGAAGTCGGGGGCCGCGCCGATCGAGGCCAGCAGCTCGTGCAGCAGCTTCCCGGCGACGCCGCTGAGCCGGTCGATCCAGTGGAGGGCGGCCGTGCGCAGCTCGGGCAGGGCCTCGGGCCACTGGTTGGGGCCTTCCAGCCACCAGTAGGGGGGCTCCCAGGGGGCGGGGGCGCGGGCGGGCAGCTCGGCGCCGATGTCGAGCTGGTCGCGCCAGTCGCGGGCGCCCTGGGTGCGTTCGTCGCCGACCCGGGTGTAGCCGCGGAAGTGCGGGGAGTTGAGGTTGTCGAGGGCGCGCCGGTCGGCTTCGGGGAGGGCGAAGAAGGCGCGCATGGCGTCGGTGAGGGCGCGGGTCTCGGCCTCGGTCACGCCGTGTCCGACGAGCTGGAAGAAGCCGACGTCGTGGGCGGCGGAGTGCAGCTGGGCGTGGAGCAGCCGGCGGGCGTGCGGGCCGCGGTCGGCGGCGGAGAGGTCGACGATGGGGAGCTGCGAGGCGTACGAGGTGGTGGGGGCGGCGAGGGGTGCGCTGAGGCTCATGGATGCGTCCGCGGGGTGTACGGGTCCCGGGGCGGCCGCCGGGGTGGGGCGGGGGCCGCGGGTGCCGGTCGACAGGGGTCGGTGAGGGGACCCTGCGGGGCGGCTGGTGGTGCCCCTCGGGTCAGGCGGCGCGGCGACAGCTCATGCTCGTGACGCGGACGAAGTCCACGTGACGGCGGCGTACGAGCGTAGGCATGCGACCAGCGTACTGCGGCCCCGGCGGATCGCCTGTGGCCCGCGTCACACCGGTCGGCGGGGGCGGGGGTCTGGCCGCCGGGGCGGCGGGTACGCGAAGATCGCCGCCTCGCATGTCACGCGCATGCCAATCGTCTCGTCGCCGCGTCCCCGCGCAGGAGGATGTCCATGACCGCCCGCCGCACCGCCCGCCGCCTCCTGGCCGCCGCCGTCGTCACCCTGGCCGCCGCCTCCCTCACCCCCGCCGCCACGGCCGGCGCCGCCGCACCCGCGCCCGCCCCGCAGGGCCGGGTTTTCATGGTCAACCCCGTGCAGGCCACCGGCGACCAGACCCTCGCCGACCACAAGGACGCCGCGAGCGACGTGCCCGCCTCCGCGTACGCCCTCGCCACCCTCCGCAACCTCGACGCGAGCGGCGGCCTCTCCGGGAAGTGGGTGACGGTCCGCTCCGAGACCGGCAACCCCGCGAAGGTCTCCCAGGCCGCCTCGTACGACCGCTCCGACGACGAGTTCGAGCAGGTCATGGCGTACTTCTGGGTCAACGAGGGCCAGGAGTACCTGCAGAGCCTCGGCTTCGGCACCGAACTGCCCGGCGCCAACGACCGCGTCCAGCCCGTCCGCCTCAACCAGTGGGGCGCCGACAACTCCTACTTCACCGACAAGAAAGCCGAGATCCGCTTCGGCAAGGGCGGCGTGGACGACGCCGAGGACGCCGAGGTGATCCTCCACGAGTACGGCCACGCCGTGCACCACGCCCAGGTCCCCGGCTTCGGCACCTCCGTCGAGGCCGGCTCCATCGGCGAGGCGTTCGGCGACTACCTCGCCGTCGCCGTCGGCCGGCACGCCGTCGCCAAGTACGGCTGGCCCATGAAGGCCGAGGAGGCGTGCGTCGCCGACTGGGACGCCACCGGCTACAGCGCCGCCCCGCACTGCCTGCGCCGCCTCGACGGCACCAAGACCTACGCCGACCGCGAGGGCGAGGTCCACGCCGACGGCGAGATCTGGTCCCGCGCCCTCTTCGACATCCGCCAGGCCCTCGGCGCCCGCACCGCCGACCGGATCGTCGTCAACGCCCAGTTCGGCTTCGCGCCCGACACCAGCTTCGAGGCCGCCGCCCGCACCACGATCGCCACCGCACAGCGCATGTACGGCACGCAGGCCGCCACGGCGGTGCGCGACGCTTTCCGGGCCCGGGAGATCCCCGGCATCTGACCTGTCGCCGACGGGGAGGCGTACGGCACAGTGGACGGCGTGCTGATCACCGTCGCGGACGTCGAAGCCGCAGCCGAACGCCTCACCGGACACGTCGTACGGACCCCGACCCTGCCGAGCCCCGGTCTCACCGACCTGCTCGGCGCCGACGTCACCGTCAAGCTCGAACTCCTGCAGCGCACCGGATCGTTCAAGGCCCGCGGCGCCGCCGCCAAGCTGCTGGCGCTGGCCCCGGCCGAACGCGCCGCGGGCGTCGTCGCCGTCAGCGGCGGCAACCACGGCATCGCGGTCGCCGTGATGGCCGGCGCGCTCGGCGTCCGCGCCACCGTCGTCATGCCCCGGTCCGCGCCCGCCCGCGCGGTGGACCGCGCCCGGGCCGCCGGCGCGGAGGTGCGCCTCGCCGACTCCATGAAGGAGGCGTTCGCCCTCATGGACGAGCTGTGCGACCAGGGCCTCACCCTCGTCCACCCCTTCGACGACCCGCTGGTCGTCGCCGCCCAGGGCACCGTCGGCCTGGAGTTCGCCGACGACGCCGGGGACCTCACCGACGTCCTCGTCAGCATCGGCGGCGGCGGGCTCGTCGCCGGCGTCGCCACCGCGCTGCGCGCCCGCCGCCCCGGCGTGCGGATCTGGGGCGTGGAGACCGACGGCGCGCACGCCATGACGGCGGCGCTGGCCGCCGGGGGCCCGGTGCCGGTGGAGCTGACCTCCGTGGTCAGCACGCTGAGCGCCCCCGCGGTCTCCGCGCTCACCCACGCGCACGTGGCCGCGCTGGTCGAGGACGTGATCACGGTGCCGGACGCGGAGGCCGTCCAGGGCACCCTGGACCTCGCCGAGCACGCCAAGGTGTGGGCCGAGCCCGCCGCCGGCTGCCTCCTCCCGGCCGCCCGCCGGGTCCTGGACCGCGTCGGCCCGGACGCCCGCCTGGGCCTCGTCGTCTGCGGCGGCAACGCGACGACGGCCGACGTCGCCGCCTGGGCCGACCGCTTCGGCCTGCGCGGCCAGGCGGCCGGGCGGGTGGACCGCTAGCCGCCCAGCACCTCGTCGATCAGCCGCGCCCACTGGGCGACCACCCGGTCGCGGCGGGCGGTGTCGTCGGTGAGGAGGGTCGCGAGGCCGAGGCCCCGGGCCATGTCGAGGAGGCCCTGCACGGTCTCCCGGACCCCGGGCCGCGACTCGTCGGCACCGAGCAGCTCGACGGCGATCCGGTGCGACTCGCGGCCCACCCGGGCCTCCAGCTCCGCGACCCGGTCGCGGAGCTGGTCCTCGTGCGCGGCGGCCACCCACAGCTGGAGCGCGGCGCGGAAGAGGGGGCCGGTGTAGAGGCCGACGAGCGCGGCGACGGTCTGCGCCCGGTCGTCGGTGGGCAGCGCCCGCAGCGCCTGCGAGCGCTCCTCCGCGACGTACTCGACCGCCGCCGTGAACAGATCCTCGCGGGTCGGGAAGTGGTGCTGCGCGGCGCCCCGCGACACCCCGGCCCGTTCGGCGACGACGGCCACCGTGGAGCCCGCCCAGCCGTAGTCGGCGAGGCACGCCACGGCGGCCTCCAGGAGCCGCTGCCGGGTGGCGCGGCTCCGGTCCTGCTTGGGGCTCCGGTCGGACGCCGCGGGTCCGCCGGGCCGGGGCGCGGTCACAGCCGCCATTCGGGGTCCCGTCGTTCGAGGAAGGCCGTCATGCCCTCGCGCGCCTCGGCGGAGGCGAAGAGCGTGGCCGACCTCTGCACGAGGTCCTCCGCGTCGCGCTCGAAGGTCTCCAGGACTCTAGCGGTGACCAGCCGCTTCGCCTCGCGCAGCCCCTGCGGCGAGGCGGCCCGCAGACCGTCCAGGACGGCGTCGAGCTGGTCGTCGCCGGCCGTGACGAGGCCCATCGCGCGCGCCTCCGGGACACCGAACCGCTCGCCCGTCAGATAGTGCCGGGCCGCCGCCCTCGGCTCCAGCCGCGGCAGCAGGGTCAGCGAGATCACGGCGGGCGCGACCCCGAGGCGGACCTCGGTGAGCGCGAAGTCCGCGCCCTCCCCCGCGAGCACGATGTCGCAGGCGCCGAGCAGCCCGAGGCCGCCCGCGCGGGCCCGGCCTCCGGCGGTGACGTGCCCGACGACCGGCTTCGGCAGCTCCACGACCTGCCGCAGCAGGTCGACGAAGGCGTACGGGCTCGGCGGCGCCTTCAGGTCGGCGCCCGCGCTGAACGTGGTGCCCGTGTGGGTGAGGACCACCGCCCGCACGGCGGGGTCCTTCCCGGCCGTCGCCAGCGCCTCGCCGAGTGCGGCGACGAGTCCGGCCGACAGGGCGTTGCGGGTGTCCGGGGAGTCGAGGGCGAGGGTGGCGATCCCCCGCTCCTCGGTGACGGCGACCAGGGTCATGGCGGTACCTCAGCTCTCTCGCAGCTCGCGGCGCAGGATCTTTCCGGAGGCGGCCCGGGGCACCGCGTCGACGAACTCGACGGCCCGGACCTTCTTGTACGGGGCGACCCGGGCGGCCACGTGGGCCATGACCTCCTCGGCGGTGAGCCCGGGCGCGGCCGGCTGGCGCACCACGAACGCCTTGGGCACCTCCGTGCCGTCGGCGTCCGTCACCCCGATGACGGCGGCGTCGGCGACGCCCTCGTGGGTGAGGAGCAGGGCCTCCAGCTCGGCCGGGGCGACCTGGAAGCCCTTGTACTTGATGAGTTCCTTCACCCGGTCCACGACGTACAGCCAGCCGTCGGCGTCGACCCGCCCGACGTCGCCGGTGTGCACCCAGCCGTCGGCGTCGATCATCGCGGCGGTGGCGTCCGGCCGCCCCAGGTACCCCTTCATGACCTGCGGCCCCCGGATGGCGATCTCGCCCTCCTCCCCCGGCGCCGCGTCCTTCGCCGGGTCGTCGAGCGACAGGATCCGCATCTCGGTGGAGGGCAGCAGCTTCCCGACGGTGCCGGGCGGCGGGTGCTCCACGGAGAGCGGCGTGACGTGCGTCCCCGGGGACAGCTCGGTCATGCCGTACGCCTGCCGCACCGGCGGCAGCCCGAGCCGCTGCGAGCACGCCTCGGCGAGCGCCGCGTCGAGCGGGGCGGCGGCCGAGACGATGTACTCCAGCGAGGACAGGTCGTAGTCGGCGACGGCGGGGTGCTTGGCGAGCGCGAGCACGATCGGCGGGGCCACGTACAGGCCGTTGATGCGGTGCCGCTGGATCGCGCCGAGGAAGGTGTCGAGCTCGAAGCGGGGCAGGACGACGACGGTGGCGCCCTTGCGGAGGGGCGCGTTCATGAGGGCCGTCAAACCGTATATGTGAAAGAAGGGGAGCACCGCGAGGATCCGGTCGCCCGGGCCCATCGGGATGAAGGGCTCCAGCTGCGCCAGGTTCGTCGCGATGGAGGCGTGGGTGAGCATCACGCCCTTGGGGGTGCCGGTGGTGCCGGAGGAGTACGGGAGGGCGGCGACGTCCTCGGCGGGGTCGACGGCGATCTCCGGCTCGGGCGCGGCGGAGGCGAGGAACGCCTGGAGCGACCGGGTGCCGTCCTCCGCCGTGTCGCAGACGAAGATCTCCTCGACGCCGCCCGCCAGTTCGGCGGCGGCCCGGGCGGCCGGGAGGAGCGGCGAGACGGTGACGATCCAGCGCGCCGCCGAGTCCCGCAGCTGCTTGGCGAACTCCTCGGGCGTGGCCAGCGGGTGGACGGTGGTGACGGCGGCGCCGGCGCGGGTGGCGGCGTAGAACGCGACCGGGAAGAGCACGGTGTTGGGGCTGTGCAGCGCGAGCACGTCGCCCTTGCGCACCCCGGCCTCCGCGAGTCCGGCGGCGACCCGCCGGTGGAAGGCGTCGACCTGCGCGTACGTGAGCGTCAGGCCGCCGGCGCCGTCGACCAGCGCGGGCGCGTCACCGAAGGCGGCGGCCCCGCCGAGGACGGCGTCGTGGATGGGGACGGACAGGGCGGGGACGGGCTCGTACTCGCTGTGGAACACC
This sequence comes from Microtetraspora glauca, assembly GCA_000721275.1. Classification (GTDB taxonomy): domain Bacteria; phylum Actinomycetota; class Actinomycetes; order Streptomycetales; family Streptomycetaceae; genus Streptomyces. Next base: position 127,043 of record JOFO01000013.1, read on the forward strand.
ATGCGTGACCCCCTGGAGAGGTGGAAGGTGGCCGCCAGGATCGCCCGTGCGGGGACCGCTTGGGGAGACCCTGGCAGCACCCCGCGAAACAATCAAGCGCGCATGCATGGTTTACGAGGGGTCCTGCGTGCGCAGGGGCGGGTCACTCGCAGGCGACGCCGTCGCCGTCGCGGTCCAGCTTGCGGCTGTAGCCGGGCTCGCCCGCGTGGATCGGGGCGGCGCCGGCGGCCCGGACGGCCGTGCAGTTGGCGTAGTAGACCTGCTCGGGCTCCGGCTCGGCCGTCTCCGGCGGCTGGGTCGTCTGGACGGGCTTCGGGGCCCGCGTGGTCGGGGCCTGGGTCGTGGGCTCGGGGGCCCGGGTGGTCGGCGCCTCGGTCGTGGGCTCCGGAGTGGGGGTCGGGGTGGGGGTGGGTATGGGCGCCTCGGTCGTCGGTTCCGGCGCCGGCGTGGGCGGCTCGGTGGTCGGCTCGACCGTGGGCGTCGGCGCGGGCGACGCGGTCGTCGGCGCCGGGTCGGCCGTCGCCGACGCCGTCACGGCCGGCTTCGGGTCGTCGCCCGGCGTCTTCGGCTCCTTCTCCGGCTCCTGGACCAGGATCAGCACGAACCACAGCGCGGACAGCACCGTCGCCACGGTCTTCGTCCGGGTCGTCCACCGGCCCAGCCACGCCAGGACGATGCCCGCGGGCGGGAGCAGCACGAGCAGCGTGACGATCAGCGCCGGGTGCTGCCACCACCGGCGCGGCGGCTGCCACGCCGGGGCGGGCTGGTACGGGTTGGTCTGCGGGTACACGCGCGACTCCAGGGACGTGAAGGGACCACGGCACCGAGCGGGGTGCCGTGGCCGTGGATCGTACACAGGACCTTCACAACCGGGGTGCGGTTTCCGGGACTCGGTACAGGACTCCGTACAGGACTCAGTACGGGACTCCGTCCGCGACTCAGTACGACTTGGGCAGTCCCAGGGAGTGGGTCGCGACGAAGTTGAGGACCATCTCCCGGCTGACCGGCGCGATCCGGGCCACGCGGGACGCCGGGATCAGCCGGGCGAGGCCGAACTCCTTGGTGAGGCCGTTGCCGCCGAGGGTGTGGACGGCGGTGTCGACGGCCTTCACGCACGCCTCGCCCGCCGCGTACTTCGCCATGTTGGCGGCCTCGCCCGCGCCGAGGTCGTCGCCCGCGTCGTACAGCTTCGCCGCCTTCTGCATCATCAGCCGGGCGAGTTCGAGCTCGACGTGCGCCTGGGCGAGCGGGTGGGCGATGGCCTGGTGGGCGCCGATCGGCGTCTTCCACACCTGCCGCTCCTTCGCGTACGCGACGGCCCGGCCGAGGGCGTAGCGGCCCATGCCGATCGCGAACGCGGCCGTCATGATCCGCTCCGGGTTGAGCCCGGCGAAGAGCTGGAGCAGCCCCGCGTCCTCGTCACCGACCAACGCGTCCGCCGGCAGCCGCACGTCGTCGAGGGTCAGCTCGAACTGCTTCTCGTCCGCGTCGAGTTCCATCTCGATCTGGCGGCGCCCGAAACCGGGGGTGTCACGCGGCACGATGAAGAGGCACGCCTTCAGGTTCCCGGTGCGGGCGTCCGACGTGCGGCCGACGATCAGGGTCGCGTCCGCGATGTCGACGCCGGAGACGAACACCTTCCGGCCGTTGAGGACCCAGCCGTCCTCGGTGCGGGTGGCGGTCGTCGTGATGCGGTGCGAGTTGGAGCCGGCGTCCGGCTCGGTGATGCCGAACGCCATCGTCCGCGACCCGTCGGCGAGACCGGGCAACCACGCCGCCTTCTGTTCCTCCGTGCCGAAGCGGGAGATGACCGTGCCGCAGATCGCCGGCGACACCACCATCATCAGCAGCGGCGCGCCGGCCGCGCCCGCCTCCTCCAGGACGATGGACAGCTCGGCCATGCCGCCGCCCCCGCCGCCGTACTCCTCCGGCAGGTTCACGCCCAGGTAGCCGAGCTTCCCGGCCTCGGCCCACAGCGCCGCCCGGTCGAAGCCGGGGCCGTGGCGGCGGCCGAGCGCGGAGACGGCGGCGCGGAGCTCGGTGTGCTCGGCCGGTTCGATGTCGGTGCTCATACGGTCTGGTCCTCCTGTGCATCGGTCTGTACGACGGCGAGCAGGGCACCGACCTCGACCTGGCGGCCGGGGACGGCGTGGAGCGCGGTGAGCGTGCCGGAGGCGGGAGCGGCGACCTTGTGCTCCATCTTCATCGCCTCCAGCCAGAGCAGCGGCTGCCCGGCGGTCACCCGGTCGCCGGCGGCGAGCCCGTCGGCGACCCGGACGACGGTGCCGGGCATCGGGGCGAGCAGGGAGCCGGGGAGGACCTGCTCGCGCGGGTCGGTGAAGCGGGGGCGGGCCGCGAGCCGGTACGGGCCGACGTGGACGATCCCGTCCCCGTACGACGCCACCGGGAAGTCCCGTACGACACCGCCCGCTTCCAGGCGTACGCGGTCGGGCGCGGCGCTCACCACCCGGACGCCCTCCGGCGCCGTGACCTCGAAGCCGCCGTCGCGGGTCGGCCGGTAGCGGACCTCGTGGTCCCCGTACGTCCGGGTCTGGTCCGCCGAGCGGACGTTCCGCCAGCCGCCGCCGAACCGGCCGCCGGCCCGGGCCGCGTCGGCAACGGCGGCGGCGACGGCCGCGTGCGCCTCCCCGTCGCGGGACCGGGCGAGCGCGTCCAGGTGCCGCTCGTAGAAGCCGGTGCCGAGCCGGCCGGCGTCCAGGAAGTCCGGGTGCCGCAGCGAGGCGACGAGCAGGTCGCGGTTGGTGACCGGGCCGTGGATCACGGCCCGTTCCAGCGCGTGGGCGAGCCGGCGGACCGCCTCGGCGCGGGTCGGCGCGTGCGCGACGGCCTTCGCGAGCATGGCGTCGTAGTGCACGGGCACCGTGTCGCCGGAGGCGTAGCCGGTGTCGACGCGCACGCCGGGCACCGCGAAGGCGTGCAGGTCGCCGGTCTGCGGGGCCCAGCCCGCCGCCGGGTCCTCCGCGTACAGCCGGGCCTCCACCGCGTGGCCCCGGGGCGCCGGCGGCTCGGGCGGCAGCGGGGTGCCCTCGGCGACGGCGATCTGGAGGGCGACGAGGTCGACGCCGTACACCTCCTCCGTCACCGGGTGTTCCACCTGGAGGCGGGTGTTCATCTCCAGGAAGTGCGCCCGGCCCCCGGCGACCAGGAACTCCACCGTGCCCGCCCCGACGTACCCGACGGCTTTCGCCGCCTTCGCCGACCGCGCGTACAGCTCCTCGACGAGCGCGGGCGGCAGCCCCGGCGCCGGGGCCTCCTCGATCACCTTCTGGTGCCGGCGCTGCAGCGAGCAGTCCCGGGCGCCGAGCGTCCACACCGTGCCGTGCGCGTCGGCGAGGACCTGCACCTCGACGTGCCGGCCGTCCTCCACGTACGGCTCGACGAACACCTCGCCGTCCCCGAAGGCGCTCTCCGCCTCGGCCGCCGCCGCCTTCAGCGCCGCGTCCAGCTCGCCGAGTTCGCGCACCACCCGCATGCCGCGCCCGCCGCCGCCCGCCGCCGCCTTCACCAGCACCGGCAGGTCGGCCGCCGTGACGTCGGTGAGCGGGGCGACGCCCATCAGCTCCTTCGCCCGGGTCTTCGACGCCATCGCCTCGACGGCCTCCGGCGGCGGCCCGATCCACACCAGCCCGGCGGCCGTCACGGCCCGCGCGAAGTCCGCGTTCTCGGAGAGGAAGCCGTAGCCGGGGTGGACGGCGTCCGCGCCGGCCGCGAGCGCCGCCGCCACGACGAGGTCGCCCCGCAGGTACGTCTCCGCGGGCGCCGCCCCCGGCAGCCGGACCGCCGCGTCCGCCTCCCGCACGTGCAGGGCGTCCGCGTCGGCGTCGGAGTGCACGGCGACGGTCGCGATGCCCAGCTCGCGGCAGGTGCGGAAGACGCGGCAGGCGATCTCGCCGCGATTCGCCACAAGGACGGTCCTGATCACGTGAAGCCTCACATTCGGAAGACGCCGAAGCCGCCGCGCGCGCCCTCGACCGGTGCCGTGTGGATCGCGGACAGGCACAGCCCGAGGACCGTGCGCGTGTCGCGGGGGTCGATCACCCCGTCGTCGTAGAGCAGGCCGGACAGGAACACCGGCAGCGACTCGGACTCGATCTGCGCCTCGACGAGCGCCCGCAGCCCCGCGTCCGCCTCCTCGTCGTACGGCTGCCCCTTCGCCGCCGCCGACGCCCGCGCCACGATCGACAGCACCCCGGCGAGCTGCTGCGGCCCCATGACCGCCGACTTGGCGCTCGGCCACGCGAACAGGAACCGGGGGTCGTAGGCCCGGCCGCACATGCCGTAGTGCCCGGCGCCGTAGCTCGCCCCCATGAGGACCGACAGGTGCGGCACCTTCGAGTTCGCCACCGCGTTGATCATCATCGCGCCGTGCTTGATGATGCCGCCCTGCTCGTACTCCCTGCCGACCATGTAGCCGGTGGTGTTGTGCAGGAACAGCAGCGGGATGTCCCGCTGGTTCGCGAGCTGGATGAACTGCGCGGCCTTCTGCGACTCGGCGGAGAACAGCACGCCCTGCGCGTTGGCGAGGATCCCCACCGGATAGCCGTGCAGCCGCGCCCACCCGGTCACCAGCGACGCCCCGTACAGCGGCTTGAACTCGTCGAAGTCCGAGCCGTCCACGAGCCGGGCGATCACCTCGCGCGGGTCGAACGGCGTCTTCAGGTCCCCCGGCACGATCCCGAGCAGCTCCTCCGGGTCGTACTTCGGCGGCTGCGCGAGCGGCGGATCCGGGTGCGCCTTGCGGTGGTTGAGCCGGGCGACGATCCGGCGGGCCTGCCGGATCGCGTCCGCCTCGTCGACGGCGTAGTGGTCGGCGAGCCCCGACACGCGCGCGTGCATCGCCGCGCCGCCCAGCGACTCGTCGTCGCTCTCCTCGCCCGTCGCCATCTTCACCAGCGGCGGCCCGCCGAGGAACACCTTCGACCGCTCCTCGATCATCACCGTGTGATCGGACATGCCGGGCACGTACGCCCCTCCGGCCGTCGAGTTGCCGAAGACGACCGCGACCGTCGGGATGCCGGCGGCGGACAGCCGGGTGAGGTCACGGAAGAGCGCCCCGCCCGGGATGAAGATCTCCTTCTGCGACGGCAGGTCGGCGCCGCCGGACTCGACCAGCGAGATCACCGGGAGCCGGTTGGCGTACGCGATCTCGTTGGCGCGCAGTGCCTTCTTCAGCGTCCACGGGTTGGAGGCGCCGCCGCGCACGGTCGGGTCGTTGGCGGTGATCAGGCACTCGACGCCCTCGACGACGCCGATGCCGGTGACCAGCGACGCGCCCACCGGGTAGGCGCTGCCCCAGGCGGCGAGCGGCGACAGCTCCAGGAACGGCGAGTCCGGGTCGACCAGCAGCTCGATCCGCTCGCGGGCCAGCAGCTTGCCGCGCTTCCGGTGCCGGGCGGTGTACTTCTCGCCGCCGCCGGCGAGCGCCTTGGCGTGCTCGGCGTCGAGCGCGGCGAGCTTCTCCAGCATCGCGGCCCGATGCTCCCGGTAGTCGGTTGCGCCGGTGTCGAGGGCGGAGGCGAGGACGGTCACGGCAGTTCCTCCGGGTCGGGGCGGGCGGTCACGGCGGGTCCTCCGGAAGGTCGGGGCGGGCGGGGCGGCAGCGGACGGAACGGCACGGGCGCGGCGGGCGGGCGGAACAGGGCGGGTGGAACGGCGGCGGACGGCACGGGGCGGGCGGTCACAGCAGTTCGGCCGGTACGTCGACGTGCCGGGAGCGCAGCCATTCGCCGAGGGCCTTCGCCTGCGGGTCGAACCGGGCCTGCGAGGCGACGCCCTCGCCGAGCAGCCCGGCGACGGTGAAGTTCAGCGCCCGCAGATTCGGCAGCACATGCCGGGTGACGTCCAACCCGGCCGTCTCCGGCAGCAGTTCGCGGAACAGCTCGACGGTCAGCGTGTGCGCGAGCCACCGCCACTCCGCCTCCGTCCGCACCCACACCCCCACGTTCGCGTCGCCGCCCTTGTCGCCGCTGCGGGCCCCCGCGATCCTCCCGAGCGGCGCGCGGACGGTCGCGCCGCGCGGCAGCGGCGGCGGCAGCTCCGGCCCCGGCACGGCCTCCAGGTCGCGGGTCCGCGCCGGCGCGGGCACGGCGACGCGGGTCCCGTCGGGCAGCACGGCCGTGTGCGGGACGTCGGCGGCGGGCACGTACGCGGTCTCGAAGACCCCGTAGGGGGCGCCCCTGCCGGGCGGGGCGGTGACGTGGAAGCCCGGGTAGCTCGCCAGGGCCAGCTCGATCGCCGCGCCCGTCACCGTCCGGCCCACCTTCCCCGGGTCCTGGTCGCGGACGACGAGCCGGAGCAGCGCGCTCGCGGTCTCCTCGGTGGCGGCGTCCTCCCGGTCGGTGCGGGCCAGCTCCCAGCGGACCTCGGCCGGCGGGTCGGCGGCGAGCGCGGCGCCGACCTGGGCGCGGACGAGCGCCGCCTTCGCCTCCACGTCGAGGCCGGTCAGGACGAAGACGACCTCGTTGCGGTGGCCGCCGAGCCGGCAGCGGCCCGCCTTCAGCACCGGCGGCGGCGCCTCGCCCCGCACGCCGTCGATCCGCACCCGGTCGGGCCCGTCCTGCGCGAGCCGGACGGTGTCCAGCCGGGCCGTCACGTCGGGCCCGGCGTACCGGGCGCCGGCCGTCTCGTACAGCAGCTGGGCGGTGACGGTGCCGACGTCGACGAAGCCGCCGGTGCCGGGGTGCTTGGTGACGACCGCGGACCCGTCCTCGTACAGCTCGGCGAGCGGGAAGCCGGGCCGGACGAGGTCCCGGCCGGCGTGCTCGCGGAAGAAGGCGTAGTTGCCGCCGGTGGCCTGGGTGCCGCACTCCAGGACGTGCCCGGCGACGACGGCCCCGGCGAGCCGGTCGTACTCCTCCGGGCCCCAGCCGAAGTGCCACTGCGCGGGCCCGGTGACGAGCGCCGCGTCGGTCACCCGGCCGGTGACGACGACGTCCGCGCCGCCCGCGAGACAGGCCGCGATCCCGGCGCCGCCGAGGTAGGCGTTGGCGGTCAGCACGCCCGGCCCGGCCGGCAGCCGGTCGCCCTCGACGTGCGCGACCCGCACCGGAAGGCCCAGCTTCGCGGCCAGCTCCCGCAGGGCGGCGGCGAGCCCGGCCGGGTTGAGCCCGCCGGCGTTGGCGACGATCCGGACCCCGCGCTCGTGGGCGAGCCCCAGCCCGTCCTCCATCTGCCGCAGGAACGTCTTCGCGTATCCGCCGGACGGGTCCTTCAGCAGGTCCCGGCCGAGGATGAGCATGGTCAGCTCGGCGAGGTAGTCCCCCGTGAGCACGTCGAGCGGGCCGCCCGTCAGCATCTCCCGGACCGCGTCGAACCGGTCGCCGTAGAACCCGGACGCGTTCCCGATCCGCAGCGGCCTCACCGCGCACCCCCCTTCGGCGCGCGCCCCTTCGGCGCGCGCCCCGCCCCGACGGGCCCCGCGAACGCCTGGGCGATGCGCAGCCAGTGCTCCGCGTCGGCGCCCTCGGCCCGCAGCCCGGTGTCGTCCCGGTGCACCCGCTGGGTGACCAGCAGGCAGAAGTCCAGCGCGGTCCCGGTGACCCGCTGGGCCGCGTCCTCCGGCCCGTACGCCCACACCTCCCCGTCCGGGGACACGAGCTCCACCCGCACCGGCTCGGCCGGAGGCCGCTGCCCCCGCGCGTAGTAGGCGTAGTCACGGGCCCGGTGCCCGATCCAGGCGACGTGCCGCAGCCGCGCGGTCGGCTTCCGTACGGCCCCGAGGGCGTCGGCCACGTCCTGCCCGTGCGCCCAGGTCTCCATCAGCCGCGCGGTCGCCATCGCCGGCGCGCTCATCGGCGGCCCGTACCAGGGGAACCGCCCGCCCGGCGCCACCCCGAGCAGCGCCTGGCGCAGCCGCTCCCGCCCCTCCCGCCAGCGCGCGAGCAGCACGGCGGGCGGCAGCGCGGCCCCCTCCTCGGCCCCGTCGTCGACGAACCGCTCCGGCGCGACGACCGCCTTCTCCACCTCGGCGGCGAACGCGTCGCCGTCGGTGATCGCGAGCAGCGCGGCCCGGTCGGTCCAGGCGAGGTGCGCGATCTGGTGGGCGACGGTCCAGCGCGGGGCGGGCGTCGGCCGGCCCCATTCCTCGTCGGCCAACTCGGCGACGAGCGCGTCGAGTTCGTCGCCTTCGGCGCGTAGGTCGGCGATGACCGCGCGAACGGCGGCGGGGTCGGACACGGTGCGCTCCCCTCGGGAGGACGGGCCTGAGGAGTCGGAGCATGGCAGCGATCCGCAAAACAATCAAGCGTGCTTGCTTGAAAAAAGTCCCGGCCGGGCCGATGAGTTCCGGCCGCGCGCACCGTCCTAGATCATGAAAGCGACCGCAGCAGCAGAGAGATCCGAGGCACCGACATGCGCACGCTCATCAGCACCGCCTTCGTCTCCCTCGACGGCGTCGTCGAGGCCCCCGGCGGCGAGGAGGGCTACCGGAACTCCGGCTGGACCTTCAAGGACCTCGACTTCCTGCCGGAGGCGTACGAGATCAAGGGCCGCGAGCAGCAGGAGGCGACCGCGATGCTGCTCGGCCGGGTCAGCTACGAGGCGTTCAGCCCGGTGTGGCCGGGCATGGCGGAGTTCGCCGACTACAAGGAGATGCCGAAGTACGTCGTCTCCACCACCCTCACCGACGGCGACCTGGTCCCCGGCTGGGGCCCGACGACGATCCTGCGCTCGGTCGAGGACGTCGCCGCCCTGAAGGAGACCGAGGGCGGGCCGGTCATCATGCACGGCAGCGCGTCGCTGAACCGCGCCCTCTCCGACGCCGGCCTGATCGACCGCTACCACCTGCTGGTCTTCCCGGTCCTCCTCGGCGCCGGCAAGCGCCTCTTCAGCACCACCGACAAGGACGCCCAGAAGCTGAAGCTCGTCGAGCACGAGGCGTACGCGAACGGCATCCAGAAGCAGGTCTTCGACGTCGTCCGCTGACGCGCTCGGCACCGTCGCGGGGCGGTGCCGACGGCCGGCGCGGCGGGCGCGGGGTCGTCCGCCCGGCCGCTAGGAGGCGCGGCGGCGCGGCCTCGGGACCAGTTCGCCACCGCAGTTGGGGCAGGTGCCGGCCATCTCCTCCGTACAGGGCACGCAGAAGGTGCACTCGTACGAGCAGATCCGGGCGGGTCCGTCGGCCGGCAGGGCCGTCGTCTCACAGCGTTCGCAGCGGTCGCGCATCTCCAGGGCCATGCGCCCATGATCGGCGGGCGGGAGCGGCCACCGAAACAGGGAGACGGCCGGAGAACGACAGGATCGGGCCACGGAGGCGCGAACCCGGAGCCGGTGGCCGGAATGCCGCGCGAACCCGGAGCCGGTGGCCGGAATGCCGCGCGAACCCGGAGCCGGTGGGCTGGACTGCCGGCGCGCACCCGGAGCCGGAGGGCTGGAATGTCCCCGCCCCCATTGACGCCACACCCGGCCCGCCCCACCCTCGGAAGGATCGGTGGCGGGCGAGGGGGGTCGTCGTGGACTGGTGGGACGCGCTCGGCGTGTGCGCGCTCTTCGCGGGCTTCCTCGCCCCCGGCGCGTTCCGCGGCGCCCGCGCGCGGTGGCGGCTCGGCGGGATGCGGCAGGGACGGCGGGTCGCGGTGCCCTGCCGGTACTGGACCGAGGGCGGCCGGAGCCCGTACCCGCGGAACCCGGTCACCGGGCACCTCCTCAGCGGCAGCCTCGCCTTCCGGTCCCGCTGGCGGCGCACCGTCCCGCTCCCCCACGGCCTCACCGGCCACACCTCGAGCGCGGCCCGGGACAGGGAGTGGGGCCTGATGCGGTACTCCGCCCCGGACGGCTCCCAGCACGTCTTCGAGGTGCCGGCGCAGGAGGCCGACGCCCTCGACGACGCCATCGCCGCCGGCCAGGGCGCCGGACTCGACGTGCCCGTCTCCGTCACCCGCGCGGGCGGCCCGCCCGTCTACCGCCCGCTGCTCGCCGCGGTCCTCGCCGGCCTGGTGCTCGGCGCCGCCTCCGCGCTCACCGGACACCCCGGCCTCGTCGTCCTCGCCGTCTTCGGCGCCCTGTACGCGGTCGCGCAGGCGGTCGCCGCCGCCGTGTTCCTGGTCGAGGAGCGGCGCGCCTGGCCGGAGGCGTACGGCAAGCGCCGCCCCGCCGCCCCCTGACCGCCCTACGCGCCCACCGCCGCCTTCTGCGTACGGACCGCGCCGATGCTCGCCCCGATGACGAGCGCGATGGCGAGCGCGTCGGTCACCGACAGCGCCTGGTGCAGGATGAAGAAGCCGGCGCCCGCCGCGATGGCCGGTTCCAGACTCATCAGGACGGCGAAGGTGGGGGCGGGCAGACGGCGCAGGGCGAGGAGTTCGAGGGTGTACGGCAGCACCGACGACAGCAGCGCGATGCCGAGGCCCAGGCCGATCGTCGACGGCACGAGCAGCGCGCCGCCCGCCTCCGCGATGCCGAACGGCAGGCTGAGCACCGCACCGAAGGCCATCGCTAGCGCCAGGCCGTCGGCCTGCGGGAAGCGGCGGCCGGTGCGCGCGCTGAAGACGATGTACGTGGCCCACATGGCGCCCGCCGCGAGCGCGAAGCCCGCGCCGACCGGGTCCAGCCGGTCGAACCCGCCGCCGCCGAGCAGGGCGACGCCGCCGAGCGCGAGGCCGGCCCAGAGGAGGTTGACGAGCCGGCGGGAGGCGACGACGGAGAGGATCAGCGGACCGAGCACCTCCAGGGTGACGGCGGCGCCGAGCGGGATCCGGTCGACCGACTGGTAGAAGAGGATGTTCATGCCGGCCATGGCGACGCCGAAGGCGACGACCGTCCCCCAGTCGGCGCGGCTGTAGCCGCGCACCTTGGGCCGGCAGACCAGCAGCAGCACCAGCGCGGCGAGCACGAGCCGCAGCGTGACGACACCGAGCGCCCCGGCCCGGGGCATCAGCAGCACGGCGATGGCCGACCCGAACTGGACGGACAGCCCGCCGGCGACGACGAGCGCGACCGGGCCGAGGCGGGCGGCGCGGGGAGGGGTGGGGGTGGGGGCGGGGCTTGTCGCAGGGC
>JOFO01000014.1 GCA_000721275.1 Microtetraspora glauca
ATGTTCCGGGGCCAGGATATCCGTACCGGTGAGCGTTCTGAGAGCGCTCTCTGGGAGGGGGGCGCCCGGGCCCGCCGACCAGGAGGGCGGTGAGCAGCGGGAGCGCCGTACGGCGGACGTTCATGGCGGTCACGCTGCCGTACGGGACCGGCGGCGGGAGCCGGTACGGGCCGCGACCACCGGCACGGGTGAACGCCGGCGGGCCCGGGCGCCCCCCTCCCAGAGAGCGCTCTCAGAACGCTCACCGGTACGGATATCCTGGCCCCGGAACATCACGCGGTCCGTCCGGGCAGCCGCCCGCTCCCGGACCGAGCAGATGAAGGGGGCCCCACGTGGCCGAGCAGACGACGGGGGCACGCCCGACCCTGGAGGCCGTCGCGGCCCGCGCCGGCGTGTCGCGGGCGACGGCCTCCCGGGTCGTCAACGGCGGCGCCGGGGTGCGCCCCCCGCTGGTCGAGAAGGTCCGCCGGGCGGTCGACGAGCTCGGGTACGTGCCCAACCTGGCGGCCCGCACCCTCGTCACCCGGCGGAACGGCGCCGTGGCCGTCGTCATCGCCGAGCCGGAGTTCCGGATCTTCTCCGACCCCTTCTTCCAGCAGCAGGTGCGCGGCATCAGCCGCGAACTGACCGTCCACGACTCGCAGTTGGTGCTGCTCTGGGTGGAGAGCCCGGGCGACCACGACCGGATCGCCCGCTACCTCGGCAGCGGGCACGTCGACGGCGCCCTCGCCTTCTCCCTGCACGACGAGGACGAGCTGACCGCGGTGCTGCGCCGGGCCAAGATCCCGACGGTGCTCGGCGGGCGGCCGGCGGACGGGACCGGCCCGGAGCTTCCGTACGTGGACGCCGACAACCGCGGCGGGGCCCGCGAGGCCGTCCGGCTCCTGGTCGACCGGGGCTGCCGCGCGGTGGCGCACCTCGCCGGGCCGCGCGACCAGACGTCGGCCGCGGACCGGGCCGGCGGCTGGCGGGACGCGCTCGGGGAGCCGGACCCGGAGCTGCTGTGCCACGGCGACTTCACGGCCGAGAGCGGCGCCCGGGCCATGGCCGAACTGCTCGACCGGCGGCCGGACGTGGACGGCGTGTTCGCCGCCAACGACCTGATGGCCTCCGGCGCGCTGCGGGTGCTGCGGGAGCGGGGGCGCCGGGTCCCCGAGGACGTGGCCGTGGTCGGCTTCGACGACGTGGCGTCGATCGCCGAGCACACCGAGCCGCCACTGACGACGGTCCGGCAGGACATCGAGGGCATGGGCCGGCTGATGGTCCGGCTGCTCATGCGGCTGCTGAACGACCACGGGTCCGGGGCACCCGCCCCGGACCCGCTGATCACGCCGACGACCCTGGTGCGCCGGGCGTCGGCCTAGCCCCCCGGTTCAGTCGAAGGGGATGACGACGACGGAGTCCGCCGTCCCCGTCCGGACCGTGGACGGGCCGTTGCCGATGGCGCTCCACAGCTCCACGCGGACGGTGCCGCCGCGCAGGTCGCCGAGGGTGCCGGTGGCGGACCTCAGGCCCCGGGCCTGGTCGTAGCGCTCCCAGCCGGGCACCGGGTCGGTGGCGAAGTAGTGGTACGTCTCGGTGCGTTCGAAGGTGCCGTCGCCGGTCAGGTCGTAGCTGATCCGGGCCTGCTGGCCCAGGCCGACGGCGGTGCCGGCGTCGACGGCGAGGCGGAAGGCCGTGGCGGCGCCCGGGGTGAGGGTGCCGGTGACGTTCCGGGCCTCGTAGACGAGCGGCTGGTGCGGGGTGCCGTCGTGGTTGGCGCCGCCGGCGGAGGCGATCGTGTCGCTGCCCGCGGTGGTGTCGGTGGCGGTCGTCAGCCGGCCGCCGCTCACCAGCCGGAAGGTGTCGCCGGTGCTCGGCTCGGGGCAGGCCGGCGCGCCGGGCTGCCCGCACGGGACAGAGCCGGTGCCCTTGCCGGTGGCGGTGGAACGGGCCGGTACGGTCAGGGACTTGCCGTCGGAGAAGGTGACGGTGACCGGGGCGGAGCCGTGGTTGTGGGCGGCGTAGGTGCGCTCGGTGCCCTTGAGGAAGACGGCGGACGCGGGGATCGAGCCGGTGACGCTCGCGTCGGGCGCGCCGAGCGCGTCCAGGGTGGTCAGCCAGTGGTAGGTGTGGGCGCGGGTCTCGCCCGCCTCGGGGGTGTAGTTGCCGCCGGTGGCGTCGAACCGTCCCTTGGCGCGGGCCGGGTCGGCGAGCGACTCGAACTCCCAGAGGATGTCGCGCCATTCGACGGCGGGGCCGCCGTTCTCGCGCTCCATCTCGGCCAGGTTCCGGCGGATCGCTCCCGGGTAGCCGCCCATGTGGAGGGAGCCGCCGGCGGTCACCGGGAGGGTGTTGATGCCGTGGATCTCCTCCGGGTTCGCCGTCCACCAGGTGGCGTAGGCGCCGCCGCTGCCCCAGACCATGCCGACGGTGTCGTGCCCGAAGGAGCCCGGGAAGACCTGCTGGTCGGCGTCGAACCAGTACTGGCCGATGGCGTCGGACTCGGTCGCGAGGAGGTAGCCGCCGAGGTCGCGCAGGGCGGTGTCACCGGTGGCTGAGCCCCAGAGGACGAGCGCGGCGCTCAGGTTGGTGGACTCGGAGGACGACTCCTGGTTGTTGCCGGCCGCGAAGCCGGAGTGGCCGGAGGCCCAGCTGTGCCCGGCGTAGACGTCGAAGCCGCGCAGGAACGGGAAGGCGCTGTCGGTGCGGCTCGGGTTGGCGACGTCGCGGACCAGCGTCTTGACCATGCCGCCCCAGGCGGAGTCGGCGGCCCACGCCGGGTCGTACTGGGCGACGATCGCGGCAGCGTACACGTAGTAGCCGTAGTGGAAGTGGTGGTCGTTGAGCTCGGTGTCGCTGCCGTACGAGGCGGGGTAGCCGGTCAGGGTCTTCCAGGTGCGGTCGTACGAGAACTGGCTCGCGCCGCCCACCGTGAACCACTCCTGGAGCCGGCCCTTGAGCAGTCCGACCAGCCGGTCGCGCAGGGCGGTGTCGCCCAGCTGCTCGGCGAGCGGCACCAGCTGCGCGAGCTTGCCGAGGGCCTTGCCGGTCCAGTACGTGTCGGTGGCGCCGGAGAACGGGTCGGCGGAGTTCACCACCTCGTTCAGATAGCCGCGCAGCCGCGCCTGGTCCACCGCGCCCGAGGCGGGCAGCGCGGGCAGGACGGCGGCCTGCTTCCGGCTGGTGGTGAACGTCCTGCTCTCCCGCACCTTCATGGTGCCGCGCGGGGAGACGTACGTGTACGGGGTGAGGGGGTCGGAGGTGTGAAGCCACTGGTGCCGGTAGAGGGCCTGGAGGGTGCCGGTCTCGGTGCCCTCCTTCGCCTCGGTGGTGAGGGCGTACGTGGCGTTGATCCGGCCGCCGGAGGACGACCAGGTGACGCGGGAGCCGGTGACGAAGCTGTAGGCGTACCGGCGGAAGGTCGCCAGGGCGTCGGTCGACGGGAGGACGGCGACGGAGAAGTAGTCCTTGCCGGCGAGCCCGGCGGTGACCGTGCTGCCGGAGACGGTCCAGTCGGCGCCGGAGGGGGCGAACAGGGCGTAGTGGTGGCCGGCGACGGTGATGCCGAGGACGTTGCCCTGGTCGGCGAAGACGGTGGGGGCGGTGGCCGTGGTGACGCGGGCGTCGCCGCCGGTGCCCCGGGCGTACACGAACGGCATGCCGTGGCCGATGGTGGTGCGCAGGGTGCGGGCGCCGTCGGACCAGAGCGGGGTGACGGTCCAGTCCGACCAGTCGTCGGCCTTGGTGTCGGGCGAGTTGAGGCCGGTGAGGCCGAGGGTGAGGTCGGCCTTGTGGGGGAACTCGTACTGGCGCCCGTCGCCGACGATCGCGGGCGTGGTGGGGTAGCCGATCTCCAGGCCGCCGGCCACGGCCTGGTAGGTGAGCGGGTGGCCGTACATCGGGGTGGAGTACGGGTTGTCGCCGTAGCGCTGGAAGGCGAGCGAGGACCACCAGTCGTTGGTGGGCACCGGCCGGTCCTTAGCGGCGGCGGTCACCTTGGGGGTGACGGGGGCGCCGGTGTTCGTGGTGGGGCCGGAGGTCCCGGCGGGGCGGGTGTCGGAGTAGCCGCCGGCGCCCACGGGGACGGTGGCGGCGGAGGCGGGCCCGGCGGCGGCCGGTACGAGACCGGCGGCGGCGAGGGCGGCGGTGAGGACCAGCGACGCGGCCGGTCGGGAGCGGGGAGCTGACACGTACAGCACCTCGTTGCGGTGGAAGGGGTGTGGGGGTGTGGGGTGATGTGGGGATGTGGGGGGTTTTCGGGGGATGGTCCGCACGGGACCTGAGAGCGCTCTCAGCAGTGCGCAACGTAAAACTCCCGAAACCTGAGCGTCAAGAGAAGCGACACAGGGAGGAGTTGGAGCGGAGGCTCCGTAGGAACCGCTCGATTCCGAGCCGTTACGCCTTCGAGTCTTGACGGGAACGGCGGAGTCGGGGCACGCTCCAGACCGTTCTTGAGAGCGCTCTCAAGCGTCCCTCCGGCCTCCGGGAGGACCCGGAGCCGTCCCTCGCCCCTCCCCCGACCCGTCCCGACGCCAAGGGAGCCCTTCCATGCCCCTCACCCGAGCCGCCACCCAGGCCGCCCTCCGCCTCGGCGCGGTCGCGGTCGCCGGTTCCCTGCTCGCCGCCTGCGGATCCGGCGCCTCCGGCACCGCCTCCGACAAGGCGGACGGCAAGGTCACGATCACCGTCGACCTCTTCGGCTCCTTCGGCTACAAGGAGGCCGGCCTCTACGCCGAGTACGAGAAGCTGCACCCCGGCGTCACCATCAAGCAGACCGACACCGAGGACGAGGCCGACTACTGGAAGTCGCTCCAGACCCGGCTCGCCGGCGGCGGAGGCCTCGCCGACGTCCAGGGCATCGAGGTCGGCCGCATCGCCTCCGTCACCCAGCAGCAGGCCGACCGCTTCGAGGACCTGCGGAAGTACGGGGCCGACGGGCTCAAGGGCCAGTTCGCCGACGCCAAGTGGGCCGCCGCCACCGGCAAGAACGGCGAGGTGCTGGGCCTCGGCACCGACGTCGGCCCCGAGGCCATGTGCTACCGCACCGACCTGTTCCAGCAGGCCGGACTCCCCACCGACCGCACCGAGCTGGCCAAGCGCTGGTCCACCTGGGACGGCTACCTGGAGCTCGGCAAGCAGTACAAGGCCAAGGCGCCCGCCAAGAGCGCCTGGCTGGACAGCGTCGGCAGCCTCTTCTCGATCATGATCGGGCAGGAGAAGGAGCGCTACTACGACGCCTCCGGCGCCCTGATCTGGGAGACCAACCCCGCGCTCAAGACCGCCTGGGAGACCGCCGTCGAGGCGAGCGACGCCGGCCTGAGCGCCAAGCTCGACCAGTGGTCCCCACAGTGGAACCAGGCGTTCGCCGCCGGCTCCTTCGCCACCATCCCCTGCCCCGCCTGGATGCTCGGCTACATCAAGGGCCAGGCCGGCGACAGCGGCAAGGGCAAGTGGGACATCGCGGCGCTGCCCGGCGGCGCCGGCAACTGGGGCGGCTCCTACCTCGCGGTGCCGCGCGCCGCGCAGCACAAGAAGGAGGCGTACGAGCTGATCAAGTGGCTCACCGCGCCCGAGCAGCAGGCGAAGGTCTTCGCCAAGCAGGGCAACTTCCCCTCCTCGACCGGCGCGATCGCCGAGGTCGCGGACACCACGGACCCGTACTTCTCCGGCGCCCCCATCGGCAGGATCTTCGGCGACGCGGCCAAGGCGGCGCCGGTCCAGGTCCTCGGCGTCCACGACCAGAACATCAACCAGCAGATCACCAACGCGCTGAGCGAGGTCGAACGCAAGGGCCTGGCGCCGGAGAAGGCGTGGGACAACGCGAAGAAGGGCGTCGCCAACACCCTCGGCTGACCCCGCTCCCGGCCGGGCGGCGACGGGCCGAACCGCCCGGCCGCCCGGCCGCCGGAACCCCCGCCGGGCCGCCCGGCCGCCCAAGCCCCCGTACGGGCCGCCCCCGTCCTGGGCCGGTACGCATCCCGGGCTACCCGCCCGCCCCCTCGCCCCTCGCCCCCTCCCCCGACCGCCTCCCGAAGGGCCGCACCGTGACCCTCACCGCTCCGGCGAAAGCCGTCGCCGTCCCGCGCCAGCCGGTTCTCCGGCGGGCGTGGCGCGTGGTGTCGCCGTACACGTACGTCGCGCCGTTCTTCACCCTCTTCGCCGCCTTCGGGCTCTTCCCGCTGGTCTACACGGCGTACGTGTCCCTCCACCGGGTCGAACTGCAGAACCCCGGCGCCATGGAGTGGCGCGGACTCGGCAACTACACCGCCCTGTTCGGTGACGAGTTCTTCTGGACCGCGCTGCGCAACACCTTCACCATCGGCGTCCTGTCGACCGTCCCGCAGCTGGTCATGGCGCTCGCGCTGGCCCATCTGCTCAACCACCGGCTGCGCGGCCGGACGTTCCTGCGGACGGCGATGCTGCTGCCGTACGCCACCTCCGTCGCCGCCGCGACCCTCGTGTTCGCCCAGCTCTTCGGCCGCGACTTCGGGCTCGTCAACTACGTCCTCGGTCTCGTCGGCGTGGGGCCGGTCGACTGGCAGTCGGGCACGCTCAGCTCGCAGATCGCCGTCTCCACGATCGTCGTGTGGCGCTGGACCGGCTACAACGCGCTCATCTACCTCGCCGGCATGCAGTCGATCCCGTCGGAGCTGTACGAGGCGGCGGAGATGGACGGCGCCTCCCGATGGCGGCAGTTCTTCCACGTGACGCTGCCGGGCCTGCGGCCGACGATCCTCTTCACCGTCGTGGTCTCCACCATCGGCGCCACCCAGCTGTTCGGCGAGCCGCTGCTCTTCGAGGGCTCCATGTCGGGCGGCATCTCGCACCAGTACCAGACCCTCGGCCTCTACATGTACGAGCAGGGCTGGGGCTTCTTCCACCTCGGCCGCGCCGCCGCCATCGCCTGGGTGATGTTCCTGCTGATCCTGGTGCTCGTCGGGGTCAACGCCCTGATCGCGCGCCGCCGTTCCCGCAAGGAGGCCGGCCGATGACCGCGCTCGCCGACCCGCCCGCCCCGGTCGTCGCGCCCGCCGCGCGGCGGCCCGGCCGGCCCCGCCGCTCGGGCGCCGGACGGACCCTGAAGGCCGGCCCGCTCGCGTACGCGGTGCTGATCCTGGCGGTCCTCGTCTCGGCCTTCCCGTTCTACTGGACCATCGTCGCCGCCAGCCGCACCAACGCCGACCTGGCCCAGGTGCCGCCGTCGCTGGTGCCCGGACCGCACCTGATCGAGAACTTCGAGGCCGTCCTCGCCGAGGCCGACATCGGCAAGGCGCTGCTCAACTCGCTGATCGTGTCCGGCTCGATCACCGTCGGCACGGTGCTGTGCTGCACCCTCGCCGGGTTCGCCTTCGCCAAGCTCCGCTTCCGCGGCCGGGGCGCGCTGCTCGCGGTCACCGTGGGCACGATGATGATCCCGCCGCAGCTCGGCGTCATCCCGCTGTTCATGCTGATCGCGGAGCTCCAGTGGGTGAACCAGCTCCAGTCGGTGATCCTGCCCGGGCTCGTCTCCGCCTTCGGCGTGTTCTTCATGCGCCAGTACCTCGTGCAGTCGCTGCCCGACGAGCTGATCGAGGCGGCACGGGTCGACGGCGCCTCCACCGCCCGGATCTTCTGGTCGATCGTGGTGCCGATCGCCCGCCCCGGCATGGCCGTCCTCGGCCTGCTCACCTTCATGGCCGCGTGGAACGACTTCTTCTGGCCGATCGTGGCGCTCTCCTCGCAGGAGCCGACCGTCCAGGTGGCGCTCCGCCAGCTCGGCGGCGGCTACGTCCACGACCAGTCGGTCATCATGGCCGGCACCCTGCTCGGCACGCTGCCCGTGCTGCTGGTCTTCGGCCTGCTGGGCCGCCAGATCGTCGGCGGCATCATGCAGGGCGCGGTCAAGGGCTGACCCCTCCGGCTCCGCCGCCTTCCCTCCGCTCCCCTCCCCTCCCCCGTCTTCCTGGAGTTGCCTCCTCATGACCGCTGTCGACGCCCGCCCCGAGTCCGCCGCCACGCTCCGCTTCCCGGAGGGCTTCCGCTGGGGCACCGCCACCGCCGCGTACCAGATCGAGGGCGCGGCCTCGGAGGACGGCAGGACGCCGTCCATCTGGGACACCTTCAGCCGGACGCCCGGCAAGGTCCGCAACGGCGACACCGGCGACATCGCCGCCGACCACTACCACCGGGTGCGCGAGGACGTCGCCCTGATGCGCGAGCTGGGCGTGACGGACTACCGGTTCTCGGTCGCCTGGCCGCGCGTGCAGCCCACCGGGCGCGGTCCGGCGCTCCAGAAGGGCCTGGACTTCTACCGGCGGCTCTGCGACGAGCTGCGCGAGGCGGGCATCCGGCCGGTGGCGACGCTGTACCACTGGGACCTGCCGCAGGAGCTGGAGGACGCGGGCGGCTGGCCGCGCCGGGAGACGGCCGCCCGGTTCGCCGAGTACGCGGGGATCGTCGCCGGCGGGCTGGGCGACCGGGTCGCGACCTGGACGACGCTGAACGAGCCGTGGTGCGCCGCGTTCCTGGGGTACGGCAGCGGGGTCCACGCCCCGGGCCGGACGGACGACGCCGCCGCCCTGCGCGCCGCGCACCACCTGAACCTGGCGCACGGCCTCGCGGTGGGCGCGCTGCGGGAGACGCTGCCGGCCGGGACCGAGGTGTCGCTGACGCTCAACCTGCACGTGGTGCGGGCGCTGACGGAGTCGGCGGAGGACCGGGACGCGGCCCGGCGCATCGACGCGGTCGCGAACCGCGTCTTCCTGGACCCGGTCTTCCGGGGCCGGCTGCCGGAGGACCTGGTGCGGGACACGGCCGGGGTGACGGACTGGGGGTTCGTGCGGGACGGGGACCTGGCGGCGATCGCCGCGCCGATCGACTCGCTGGGCCTGAACTACTACTCCCCCACGGTGGTCGCGGCGGGCTCCTCGGAGTCGCCGTCGCCGTGGGCGGGCGCCGAGCGGCACGTGCGGTTCCTGCCGGCGCCGGGGCCCCGGACGGCGATGGACTGGCCGGTGGACGCGGACGGACTGTACGAGCTGCTGGTGCGGCTGCGCGACGAGCTGCCGCACGTGCCCCTGATGATCACGGAGAACGGGGCCGCGTACGACGACTACGCGGACCCGTCCGGGCAGGTGCGCGACCCGGAGCGGGTCGCGTACCTGCGCGGGCATCTGGCGGCGGTGCGGCGGGCCGTGGAGGACGGCGCGGACGTGCGGGGCTACTTCCTGTGGTCGCTCCTGGACAACTTCGAGTGGGCGTTCGGGTACAGCAAGCGGTTCGGGATCGTGCACGTGGACTTCGCCAGTCAGCGGCGGACGCTCAAGGACAGCGCCCGCTGGTACGCGGACGTGATCGCGCGCGGCGGGCTGCCGGCCTGAGCGTCCGGGCGGCGGCCGGTCAGCCGCTGGTGAGCACGACGAGTCGCTGGGTGGCCCGGGTCATCGCCACGTAGCGGTCGACAGCGCCCTCGATGCCCTCGCCGTACTCCTGCGGGTCGAGGAGGACGACGAGGTCGAACTCCAGACCCTTGGACAGGCTCGGGGTGAGCGCCCTGACCCGGGGGCGGTCGCCGAGGCTGGGGAGCCGGCCCTCGGCGGCGATGACGCAGGCGACACCGTCGGCGTGCGCGGCGAGCCAGTCGTCGAGGACGGTGTCCAGTTCGGCGGTGCCGCCGTGCCGGACGGGGATGCCGGAGGCGCGGACCGAGGTCGGCACGTTGGCGTCCGGGAGGGCGGCGCGGATGACCGGGGCGGCCTCCGCCATGACCTCTTCCGGGGTGCGGTAGTTGATGGTGAGGGAGGCGGTCTCGATGCGGTCGAGGCCGATCCGCTCCAGGCGTTCGCGCCAGGTCTCGGTGAAGCCGTGCCGGGCCTGGGCGCGGTCGCCGACGACGGTGAAGCTGCGGGACGGGCAGCGCAGCAGCAGCATCTGCCATTCGGCGTCGGTGAGTTCCTGGGCTTCGTCGACGACGACGTGGGCGAAGGGGCCGGCCAGCGGGTCGCCGGCGGCGGCGGGCAGGCCGCTGTCGTCGACGAGGCTGTCCTGGAGGTCCTTGCCGAGGAGCATGGTGACGGCGCCCTCGCCGTCGTCGTCGGAACGGACGATGCTGTCGATGACGCCGGCCATCCGCTCCTTGCGGGCGGCGAGGGTGGCCCGCTCCCGGCGCTTGCGGGCGCTGGCCCGGGGGTCGCCGAGCCGCTGCCGGGCCGCGTCGAGGAACGGCAGGTCGGACGTGGTCCACGCGTGGGCGTCGGCCCGCTGGAGGGCGCGCACCTCGTCGCGGTCCAGCCAGGGGGCGCACAGGCGCAGGTAGGCGGGGACGGTCCACAGGTCGCCGACGAGGTCGGTGGGCTCCAGCATGGGCCAGGCGCGGTCGAGGGTGGCGACGAGTTCGCGGTCGTGCCGCAGGGCGCGTTCGAAGAGGGCGTCGGGGACGTCGTCGCGGGCCTTCTCCTTGAGGAGGGTGACGAGTTCGTCCCAGACGATCTCGCGGACCTCGTTGTGCGGGGTGCCGGGGCCGGGGGCGTCGAACGCCTCCGCCCAGTCGTCGCCGGTGACGGTCAGGTCGCCCCAGTCGGTGGTGACGTGGGTCGGTCCGGCCGGCGGCTCCTCGTAGAAGCGGACGGCCTTCTCGACGGCGCGGACGAGTGCGGCGGACGACTTGAGGCGGGCGACCTCGGGGTCCCGCTCGGGCCCGGCGGCGGCGCCCTCGGGGACGAGGTCACGGACGGTGCAGGTCCGGACGCCCTCCTCGCCGAGGCTGGGCAGCACGTCGGAGACGTACGCGAGGTAGGGCTGGTGGGGGCCGACGAACAGCACGCCGCCGCGGCGGTGGCCGAGCCGCGGGTCGGAGTAGAGGAGGTACGCGGCGCGGTGGAGGGCGACGACGGTCTTGCCGGTGCCGGGGCCGCCGTCGACGACGAGGGCGCCGCGCGAGCCGGCGCGGACGATGGCGTCCTGGTCGGCCTGGATGGTGGAGAGCACGTCGCGCATCCGCGCGGAGCGGTTGGTGCCGAGGCTGGCGATGAAGGCCGACTGGTCGTCGAGGGCGGCGTGCGCGTCGAGACCGCCCTCGGTGAAGACCTCGTCCCAGTAGTCGGTGATCGCGCCGCCGTTCCAGCGGTAGCGGCGGCGGCTGGCCAGGCCCATCGGGTGGGCGTGGGTGGCGCCGAAGAAGGGTTCGGCGGCGGGCGAGCGCCAGTCGACCAGCAGCCGGTTGCCCTCGCTGTCGGTGAGGCCGAGGCGGCCGATGTAGAGGGGTGCGGAGCCGTCGGCGGCGACGATCCGGCCGAGGCAGAGGTCGAGCCCGAAGCGGCGCAGGGCGCGCAGCCGGCCGGAGAGCCGGTGGACCTCCAGGTCGCGTTCCATCGCCTCGCGGCCCACGCCGCCGGGGGCGCGGCGCACGGCGTCGAGCCGTTCGGACAGCTCGGCGACGGCCTGGTCGAGGCTCTCCGCGACGGCGGCGAAGTGCTTCTCGTCGTCGGCGACGAGGGCGGGGGCGGCCTTGGCGGCCAGGCGGTCGGGGAGCCGGAAGGGGCCGGTGGTGCGCAGGGGCATGGGCACGGATCTCGTTTCCGCAGGTGACGGGGGTAGGTGTGCGATTGTGCGGCACCTGGGGGGCCTTGCCGCAAGGCCCCCCTTGCGCTATACCTTGAACATGGCGGGAGAACTCCCCGCCTTTTTTCGTGCCCCGGCCTCGTCGCCGCCCCCGCCGCCCGGCGTTTCCGTGCCCCGCCTTTTCGTGCCCGGGCTCTTCTCGCGCCCGGGCCCGTGGTGGGCGGGGCACGGTCAGCGGGTGTCGCCGGTCCAGTCGAGGCGCCGCGGGTCGCCGTCCCGCGGCCCGTAGACGGCCTTTCCTCCGGCGCCGTAGCGGCCCAGCTCCGTCTCCAGGACGGCGCCGGCGCGTATCTCCTCGCCGGTCCAGTCGGTGACGTCGAGCAGCAGACCGTCGAGCGGGCCGCCGACCAGCTCCGCGTAGACCCGCCCGGGGCGCGGTCCCGGGCGCGGGTCGTCGTGGTCCTGGCCGTACACCCGGCCCCGCAGCAGCTCCTCGTCGCGGTCCCCGCCCATGCCGCCGTCCTTCCCCCGGTCCCGGGCACTGTCGCTCTGCCTGTCCATGGCCCCAGCGTGACAGCCGCCACTGACAACGGCCCGCCGGCCGGCCCCGTACGGACGTTCCCGCCCGCGGGGGCGCAACCGGACGGGCCGTCAGACCGTCCTCCCGGGCAGAGCCTCCGGAGCGGGTCCGGCGGCCCCACCGGGAAGGACGCCGATGACGATCACGCTCGCCGAGGAGATCGCCCTGCTGTCGCTCGACGACGAGTCCGGGGAGGCGAAGGAGCGGGAGGCGGCCGCGTGGGCGGTCGCGGGCGGGATCCTGCTGGAGCTGGTGTTCGCCGGGCGGGTGTCGGTGACGGGCGGGCGGCTGGCGGTCGTGGACGAGAGCCCCACCGGGGAGCCGCTGCTGGACGAGCGGCTGGTGCTGTTGGCCGGCTGGCTGGGGAAGCGGAGTTCGGCGCCGAAGGTCGCCGAGTGGCTGACGAGGGACCAGGCGAAGGCGCCGGCGGCGACGGTGGCGCGGCTGTGCGCGCGGGGCCTGGTGGTGGAGGAGAGGCACCGGGTGCTCGGGCTCTTCCCGGTGCGCCGCTATCCGGAGGCGGACGGCTCGGCCGAGCGGGAGCTGCGGGAGCGGCTGCGGGCCGTGGTGCTCGACGGCGCCGCGCCCGACGAGCGGACGGCCGGGCTGGTCGCGCTGGTGCACGGGGCGAAGCTGCACCGCCTGGCGTTCCCCGGGGAGCCGCGCAAGGAGGTCGCCGCGCGGATGGAGCAGCTCGCGGAGGTGCAGTGGGCGACCGACGGCGTGCGGGAGGCGGTGCGGGACCTGCGGGCGGCGGTGGCCGCGGCGACGGTGGTCACCGTCCTCACGGCCGCCGGGTGAGCCCGGCCGGGCGGTCAGGTGACGGCGTGGCCGTACGCGGCGGCGAGACCGTCGAGTTCGGGATCGCCGTAGTGCCGGCGCAGGGCCTGGAAGGCGGTGACCTTCTCCGGGCCGAAGCGGCCGATGCGGACCTCGAAGCTGTCCGGGGAGACGAATCGCGGCGGGGTGCTCTTGCTGTGGAACTTGTCGGCGTACATGACCATCCGCTCCTCGGGCGTGACGGGCACGTAGTCGGCGGGCGGGATCGGCAGGCCCTGCGCGAGGACGTCCTCCCGGGTGATGCCGACGCCGGTGTGGCAGGAGCAGAAGCGGCACAGGGCCTCGGGCAGGCCCTCCTCGGCGAGCAGCCGGTGGCCGAGGAGCCCGTGGGTGACGTACGCGGAGCCGTCGATGCGCCCGGCGGCGTCGTACAGCCGGTAGACGCCGATGTCGTGCAGCAGGCACCCGGCCCGGACGAGGTCGGCGTCGACGTCCGCGCCGGAGCGGGCGAGCAGCTGGTCGGCGACGGCGGCGACGATCTCGCAGTGGGTGAAGACGAGGGCGAACGCCTCGTCACTGGGGGCGTGCTTCCGGTGCAGGGCCCGGATCTCGTCATATGAAGGGATCTCCACGCCGGAAGGATATCGGGGCCCTTTCCGGGCTCCGGCGCGGTACGGCGGACGGGTGACGTCCCGGCCGCGGCGGGCGGTCCCGCCCCCGCCGGGGAACACAGGGGAACCGAACCTTCCACGACTCTGCGGCCCCTGTCGAACTGCCCGTCACCCTCCGTCCACGGGCGGCGGGTTGCCTCTGTCACCAGGTGCGTTCCGACGACGGAAGGACTCCCATGCAGCGCAGGTCCCTCGCCCTCCTGGCCGCCGCGGCGGTCCTGTCGGCCGCCTCCGTGCCGCTCGCCGAGGCCCGTCCCGCCGCCCGCCACCCCGTGGAGGACGCGGCGAGCGTCACCAGCACGCCGGCCCGCGGCGTGACGCTCACCACCTACACGTACGGGCGCCGGGACGCCGGCCACGTGTGGACCGTCCAGGTGAACCTCCCCCGGGAGGCCGACGGCCCGCTCGCCGGCGCGCCGCTGGCCCTCGGGCCGCGCGGGACCGCGCTGCGGGTGGCGGAGGCACTGCGGGCGGCGGGCTTCGAGCCGCGCGTGTCGGAGGTGACCCACCCGGGCTACGCGGACCTGGCGCCGGGGGTGCTCGGCTGGACGGTACGGACGGGGAGCTCGCCCGACGAGGCCGGGGCGGCGGCGCTGGCCGGCCGGCTCCGGGCGGCCGGCTTCACGGCCCGCACCCGCTCCACCGCGCAGGACGGCACCGACGACGACGTGCCGCAGCGCGTCCACGTCCTGCGGGTCGACCTCGGCGCGTTCGGCGGCCGGCTGGAGGCCGGCCACGGCCCGACCCTGCACGGCACCGAGCGGCTCACGTCCCTCATCGGCGCCGCCGGCGCGGTCGCCGGGATCAACGGGCAGTGGTTTTACGACAACGCCCCCGGCGGCCTCTACGTGCGGGACGGCCGGCTCCTCGGCTCCGCCACCCAGGGGCGGTCCGGCATCCGGCTGGAGCGCGGCGGCCGGTCCTTCTCCGTCGGCACCTTCACGGCCCGGGTGACGGTCACGGCGGCCGGGGAGACGACGGAGGTCGACGGCGTCAACCGGATCCCCGGCACCATCTGGAACTGCGGCGGCGTCGGCGGGGACCGGCCGACGGAGCGCCCCCAGCACGACGTCCGGTGCACCGACGACAGCGAGCTCGTCCGGTTCACCCCCGAATGGGGTACGCCCCCGGCCGGTCCCGGCGCGGAGGCCGTCCTGGACGCCCGGGGCCGGGTGACGGCCGTCCGGGAGAGCCGCGGCGCCGCCGTCCCGCCCGGCGGCTCCACGCTCCAGGCCACCGGCGACCGCGCCACGTGGCTGCTGCGCACCGCCCGCGTGGGCACGACGCTCACCTTCGACGAGCGGGTGCGGGACGGCCGGGACCGCCCGGTGCCGCTGCACCGCGACACGACCGTCCTCCAGGTGGGCCCCACCCTGGTCCGCGACGGCGAGGTGGCGGTGAACGCGGTCGCCGACGGCGTCGTCCGCGACGGCCCCGACCCGTCGTTCACCTACGACTGGACAGTACGCGCCAACCCCCGGTCCATGATCGGCGTGGACGATCGGGGCCGCCTGATACTGGTCGTCGCCGACGGGCGCCGCCCCGGCGTCAGCGAGGGCCTGGGCATCGACGGCGCCGCCCGTCTGATGCGCGCCCTCGGCGCCCGCGAGGCGCTGAACCTCGACGGCGGCGGGTCGAGCGTCCTCGCGACGGCGGCCGGCGTCGTCAACCAGCCGTCCGACGCCACCGGCGAACGCTCCCTCGGCACCGGGCTGCTCCTCGTGCCCCCGGCCGCCCGCTGACGGCCGCGCCCGCCGCCGGACGGGCGACCCCGGCGGCGTGTGGCGACAGGCGGACGGCTCCGGGAGCGGCCAGACTGGGCCTGGAACCGGGAGTCGAGCGCGGGCAGGGGTGCAGATGGCCGAGGACGTTCCCCCCGCGCTCGACCGCGCCGAGATCGACGGCGCCGCCCTGGACAGCGCCATCCTCGACACCGTGTTCCGGCAGACCGAGGTCGGGGTGCACGTGCTCGACCGCGAGCTGCGCGTGGTGCGGGTCACCGGAGCGGTCCTCGCGCTGCGCGGCATCGCGGCGGACGACGTCCTCGGGCGGCCCGCCCTGGAGGCGTACCGGGCCTTCGGCATCGACGTCCACGAGGACGTGCTCCGCGAGGTCCTGGACGGCGGCCCGCCGCTGCGGGACGTCCTGATCCCCGGCCGGCCGCCGCAGGACGCCGGGCACGAGCACGTCTACTCGGTCTCCGTGTACCCGCTGCGCGCACCGGAGCGGGACGGGGACGGGCCCGCGCCGGGGCACCCGCCGATCGGGCTGGTCGCCACCGTCATGGACGTCACCGACCGGATCCGCGCCGAGCAGCGGCTCGGCCTGCTCTACCAGGCGCGGGAGCGGATCGGCCGCACCCTGGACGTGGAGCGGACCGCCCAGGAGCTGGTCGAGGTGGCCGTGCCCGGGTTCGCCGGGTCCGCCGTGGTGGCGCTGACCGACGCGGTGCTGCGCGGCAAGCCGCCGGAGCTGCGGCGGCCCGGGGAGACGCCGCTGCTGCGGTGCGCCGCCGTGGGCGGCTCCGGGGCGGTGCGGGCGGACGGGCCGCTGCCGGAGCCCGGGACGGTGCTGCTGCCCGGGCTGTTCGGGGAGCGGCTGCCCGAGGAGCCCGAGCTGGTGCCCGCCGGCGACGGCGTCCGGCTGGTGGCGCCGCTCGCGGTCCGCGGACAGCTCCTCGGCGCGGTGGCGTTCCGGCGCGCGCCCGACGCCGACCCGTACACCGAGGACGACCTGGCGCTGGCCGAGGGGGTGACCGCGCACACCGCGACCTGTCTGGAGAACGCGCTGCGCTTCACCCGCGAGCACATCGTGATGACCGCGCTCCAGTCCTGGCCGCTGCGCCCCGAGGGCGAGAGCCGGCACGCCGTCGAGGTCGCCCAGCGGCACCGGCCGGGCGGCACCGGGGCCGGGTCCTGGTTCGACGTCATCCCGCTGCCGGGCGCGCGGGTCGCGCTGCTGGTGGGCCAGGTGGAGCGGCCCGGGCTGAGCGCGGTGGCCACCATGGGCCGGCTGCGGACGGCCGTGTACAGCCTGACGACGCTGGACCTGGCCCCGCACGAACTGCTCGCCCGGCTGCACACCGTGACGCTGCGTCTCGCCCGGGAGCAGGCGGGGGCGGACGCCCCGGACGAGCCGGCGGCGAGCTGCACGATCGCCGTGCACGACCCGGTGACCGGGCGGCTGGAGATCGCCCGCGCGGGCTCCTCGCTGTGCGTCGCCGTCCGGCCGGACGGCTCCCTCGACACGGACCTGGTCGACGAGGGGCCGCTTCTCGGCGGCGACGGGCCGCCGTTCGCCTGCTCCTCTCATCAGCTGCCCGAGGGCACCACGCTGTGCCTGGCCTCGTCCGAGCGGGCCGGCGGCGGTCCGTCGCGGGCCCGGATCGCGGCGGCGCTGGCCCGGCCCGACCGCGGCCCGCACCCGATGGCCGACGACCTCGCGGCGCTCCTCGCGCCCGAGCGGGTCCTGCTGGTGGCCCGCACCCTGCGGCTGCCGGCCGGCGACCTCGCCGAGTGGGAGGTGCCGGGCGAGCTGTCGGCGGTGGCGCCGGTGCGGCACGCGGCGGAGGAGCGGGTCCAGGAGTGGGGGCTCGGGGTGGATCCGCTCACCGTCGAACTGATCGTCAGCGAACTGGTCACCAACGCGGTCCGGCACGGCGCCGCGCCGATCGTCCTGCGGCTGCTGCGGGGCGACGACTCGCTCACCGTGGAGGTCCGCGACAGCGCGGCCACCGCCCCGAACCTGCGGCACGCGAAGGCCGGGGACGAGAGCGGCCGGGGTCTGCACATCTGCTCGACGCTGTCGGACGCGTGGGGCGTGCGGTACGAGACCGAGGGCAAGACGGTGTGGGCGGAGATCGCGCTGGGCGCGCCCGCCTGAGGCGGTGGCGCCGGATCAGGCGATGGGCGGGGCGGCGGCGAGACCGAAGCCGTGGTTGGCGGCGACGGCGCGGATGTGGTCGGCGGAGAGCGAGCCGTGCCGTTCGAGGACGAGCGCGGGCAGCCCGGAGCGGGTGTGGCCGGCGGTGCGGTGGAAGGCCAGGACGCTGACGGGGGCCGGCCGGTGGAACGGATGCCGCCGGCGGGCGGCCTCCTCGTCGGCGTGCGCGAGGATCCTGACGTCCGGTTCGGCGCCGAGCCCGTCGGGGAGACCGTCCGTGGCGGCGGCGGCCAGGAAGTCGCCGCCGGTCCGCGCGAGCGCGGCGCCGAGGAAGGCGTGCGAGGGGCAGCGGGTGCCGGGGGCGACGACCCGGACGGTTCGCAGCTCCCCCTCCGCGGTGGTGAGCGCCTCGGGCACCCGGTCGGCGGCCGGGCCGCGCAGACCGACGGGCCCGAGCGCGAGCAGTTCGTCCATCAGGGACCGCACCTGCTGCCAGGGCACGCCCTCGGGGAGCCGTGTCCAGTCGAACGCGGCCGGGATCCGCTCGGGCACGGTCACCGCGCCCGCGGCCCGCCCCGTCAGCCGGTGCACCCGCTCGACCGCCTCCCGCCCGGGCCGGCAGACCAGCGCGTACCCGTTCCCGAACCCGTGCGCGACGACCCGCCCGGCGGCGACCTCCCCCGCGGCCTCCCGTACGTCCTCCGGGTCGTCGAGCACCCAGGTCCTCACCGCCGTGGCCTGCTGCACGCTCACGGAAACCACCTCCGCGTCCTCACCGTCTGATCGTTTTACGCGTGCAACGACCCAACCCGCCCCCGGTCACCCCCACCGCCCCTTCGGCCCACGTCACGCCAGGTGTACGGCGACCCCGCACAGCCCCAGCCCCTTGGCCACGGCCGCCCGCCACACCCGCGGCGGCCCGTCGAGCACGGACGGCTCCCGCTCCCCGTACCAGAGCCAGTCCCGCGCTTCGGCGGCGGCCCGCTCCTCCGCCGAGAACGTGAAGGCCCGCTCGATGTCCGGCAGCGCGGCGGCCGCTTGGGCGGCGGTGAGCAGGAAGTTCCCGCACCAGCCGGGCAGGAGAGCGGCCCGGGAGGGGCCGAGGGCGTGGAAGAGGGAGGCGACCGCGTACTCCTTCGAGTGGACGGAGAAGAAGACGTCCTCGTGGTCCAGGTCGTCGTCCCACAGGTCGTCGAGGACGTGGAAGCCGGGGTCCTGGACCCCTCCGCAGACGTCGTCCACGGCAGGGCCGGGGGCCGTGAGGTCCTGGAAGGCGCGGATCGCCGCGGGGTCGGCGGCCGGGGTCCCCGGGGGCGGTTCGACCGCGTACCAGGTGCGGTGGTCGGGCAGCGGATTGTGCCGCCATGCCTCCCATCGCTCCCGGGTCCCGGGGCGTTCGCGGTCCGCTCGGATGGCGGGCAGCAGGCGGGGGGCGAGGGCGGCGATCGTCGGATCCGGGTGGGCGGTGACGGCCCAGGCACTCGTGAATCCCATCCCCGAACCGTAGCGGCCGGGACGGACAACGGGCCCCGGCCCCGGTGGAGGGCCGGGGCCGGAGGGGGCGGGTCAGACGACGGCGCCTGTCGGGTTCGGGGTGCGGGGGGTGGTGGGGCCGGTGGGGGTGGGGGAGCGGGATTCGAGGGTGACGGTCAGGGGGAGGGCGGTGAAGACCGTGGACGCCATGCCCAGGACGACGCCGGCGAGGAGGGCGACCGAGAAGTCCGTGAGGGTGTCGCCGCCGAGGACGGCGAGGGCGGTCAGGACGAAGAGGGCGCCCATGCCGGTGTTGACCGTGCGCGGCAGGGTCTGGGCGACTGCGCGGTCGGCGAGGTCCGCGAGCGGCAGCCGGCCGCCCTTGCGGCGGAGTTCGCGGAGGCGGTCGAGGACGACGACCGAGTCGTTGACCGAGTAGCCGACGACCGTCAGCAGCGCCGCCAGGAACACGCTGTCGACCGGCTTGCCGAGCCAGGCGAAGAGGCCGACGACCAGCAGCACGTCCTGCGCCATCGCGGCGACGGCCGCCGCCGCGTACGTCCACCGGAAACGGACGGACAGGTAGGCGAGCTGGGCGGCGACGGCGAGGCCGAGGGCGAGGAGCGCGTGGGCGCGGAGCTCGTCGCCGAGGCTGGGGCCGATGAGGTCGTCGCGGACGACGGTGACCGGACCGGCCGCGTCGGTGAGCGCCTCGGTGATGCGGTCCTGGGCCGCGTCGCCGGTCTCCCCGACGCGTACGCCGATGTCCCGGCCGCCGTCGCCGGTCGTCTGGACGACGGCGTCGGGGAAGCCGGCGGCGGCGACGGCGGCGCGGGCCGCGTCGGCGTCCACCGGGCGGGTCGCGGTGTACCGGACGTCCCGGCCGCCGGTGAACTCGACGCCGAGCTCGACGCCGCGCACCCCGATCCCGGCGACGGCGAGCAGGAGCAGCGCGCCGCTGACGGTGAACCAGCGGCGGCGCCGTGCCATCAGCCGGGGCGCCCGGCGGGTGAGCCGGGTGCGGAGCCGGCCGAGGCCCGCCATGCCGGTGAGTCCGGGCCTGCGGCGTACGGCGGGCAGGGCGAGGGCCGCGTCGGCGAGCAGCCGGGTGATGACCATGGCGGTGAGCATGGACGCGAGGACGCCGATGGCGAGGGTGACGCCGAAGCCCTTCACGGGGCCGGTGGCGAACGCGAAGAGGAGTCCGGCGGCGAGCAGGGTGGTGATGTTGGAGTCGGCGACGGCGCTCCACGCCTTCCCGAACGCGGTCGCGAGCGGGCGGCGCGGATCGCGGGTGGCGGCGTTCCGGCCGAGGAGCGCGTACTCCTCCCGGGCGCGTTCGAAGACGAGGACGTTCGCGTCGACGGCGATCCCGACCGCGAGGACGAAACCGGCGAGCCCGGGGAGGGTGAGGGTGGCGCCGAGCGCGACGACGGCGGCGTACGAGATCAGCCCGTAGAGCAGTAGCGCGACGGTGGCGAGGAGGCCGAGGAGCCGGTAGACGGCGATGACGAAGAGGCCGGTGCAGGCGAGGCCGATGACGGCGGCGAGGGCGCTGGCCCGGATGGCGTCGGCGCCGAGGGTCGGGCCGACGGTGCTCTGCTCGACGGTGGTGACGGGGACGGGCAGGGCGCCGCCCTCGACGAGCGCGGCGAGGTCGCGGGCCTCCTGGGCGGAGAAGCCGCCGGTGATCTGGGTGGCGCCGCCGGTGATGCCGGCGCCGCAGGTCACGCCGGTCTGCACGGCGGGGGCGGAGACGATCCGCCCGTCGAGGACGATCGCGACCCGGCGGGCGGGGTCGCCGGCCGGGGCGCAGGCGGCCTCGCCGGTGAGCCGGGCCCAGTCGGCGGCGGCGCCGTCGCGGAAGGCGAGGTCGACGGTCCAGCCGCGTCCGCCGGCGCTGTCGAGGACGGCGTCGGCGCTCTTGACGCCGTCGCCGGTGAGGGCGGGCGCGGCGAGGGCGAGGTAGCCGCCGCCGTCGGGGTCGGCGAGGGCGCGGGTGCCGTCGGCGGCGGGGCGTTCGGCCGGCGCGGGCGCGGTGCCGGTGACGGCGTGGACGGTGAGCTGGGCGGTGCGGCCGATGACCTCGGCGGCGGCGCGGGGGTCGCGCAGGCCGGGGAGTTCGACGACGATCCGGTTCTCGCCGGAGCGGGCGAGCGACGGTTCGGCGACGCCGAGGCCGTCGACCCGCTTGCGGAGCACTTCCAGGGCGCGGTCGGTGGCCTCCGCGTCGGCGCGGACGCCGGGGGCGTCCTGGGTCTCCAGGACGATCCGGGTGCCGCCGCGGAGGTCGAGTCCGAGGCGGGGCGAGGTGGTCAGGGCGGTCCAGAGGGCGAGCGCGACGACGGCGAGCGCGAGGAGCGCGCGCCGGAGCACGGCGGACGAGGACATGGGGTCTCCACGGGCGGTGCGCGGACGCGCGCCGGGACGGCGGCGGTCCGCGCGGGGTGAGCTGGGGTACGCGCGCGTGGCCGGGCGGCGGGCATGCCGGAGGCCCGGACGGCGGCGAGGTGAAGCGGCGTCAGCTGTGCCGGGTGGAGGGTGGGCCGCGGGGGGCCGTGGGGTCGTACGGGAGGCCGGGCGGCGCGCGTTCCCGCCGCGGATCCCCCGCCACGCGCCCGCGTGCCGGTTCCGCGTCCGCGTGGCGCGCGACCACGGGCGCGGCGGGCGGCGCCGGGAACCGTACGGCGTGCTCGACGGCGTCCGCCGGTTCGACGGCCTGGGCGGGCGCGGCGTCCGTGCCGGAGGCGGAGACGGCCGCGGGCGCGGCGGCGTGCGCCGGGGCGCTCGCCGCGGCCGGGGCCGGGTCCGGCGGGGGCAGCGGGGCGGTGAGGAAGGCGCAGAGCGCGCACAGGAGGGCCGGAAGGAGGCGGGCCAGGAGCGCCGTCGGCGCGGGTCGGCGGAGTGTCGCTCGCACCGTGCACCGCCCTTCGCCGTCGTGACCCCGTGCTGGTCAGCGTAGACGGCGGGCGGCGGGCGGCGGACACCAGGTGGGCGGGGCGGCGGAGTTGAGTACGGGGTGAGTACGGGCGCCCATGCCGGCGGCGGGGGCTGCGGCGGACGATGGGCGGGCCGTCGTCGTCCCGGTTCCGAAGGTGGGGGATCCGCCCGTGCTCAGTCGTCTCGCCGCTCATGTCGTGCCGTTCTTCGGGCGGTTGACCGTGACCGCGGACCCGGGGGCCCGGATCGAGCCGGGCAGCATCATCGTCGCCAACCACACCTCGCTCGCCGATCCGGCGCTGGTGCTGGCCGCGCTGCGGCGGCGGCTGGGCGCCGAGCCGGTGCTGCTCGCGGCGGCCGGGCTGTGGCGGGTGCCGGGGCTGGGGGCGGCGCTGTCGCGGGACGGTTACGTGCCGGTGCACCGGAACACGGCGCACGCCTCGGCGGCGCTGGACCGGGCGGCGGTGGCGCTCGCCTCGGGGCGCCCGGTGATGCTGTACGCGGAGGGGCGGATCCCGCCGCGCCGGGAGGCGTCGGAGGCGCCGCCGGAGGAGTTCCGCACGGGTCTGGCGCGGCTCGCCGGGGCGACGGGCGCGCCGGTGGTGCCGGTCGGGCAGGCGGGGGCGCGGCGGATCACGTCGGGCGGGGCGGTGAAGCAGGTCGCGGGGGTGCTGACGGCCCCGCTGCGGCGCCCGTGTCTTCATGTGCACATCGGGGCGCCGCTGCGGCTGCCGGCGGACGTCTCGGCGGCGACGGCGCTGGCGCACGGGGCCGTCACGGAGGCGTGGCGGACGGCGGCGCTGGCGCTGGGCGAGCCGGCGGCCGGGGCGGGGCCGGTCAGCGTGCGAGGCCGAGGTCGCCGCCGGGCGGCGGCGTGAGGTAGCGGGCCACGTCGGCGTCGGTGACCTCGGCGAGGGTCGCGGGCCGCCAGCGCGGGTTCCGGTCCTTGTCGACGACCTGGGCGCGGATGCCCTCCACGAGGTCGTGGCTGGTGACGGCGGCGCAGGAGGCCCGGTACTCCAGGTCGAGGACGGCTTCGAGGCTGTCGAGGGCGCGGCCGGCGCGCAGCACGGCGAGGGTGGCCTTGAGGGCGGTCGGGGACTTGGCGAGGAGGGTGGTGGCGGCTTCCTTGGCGGCGGGGACGCCGCTGTCGGTGAGGCGGTCGACGATCTCCTCGACGGTGGGGGCGGAGTAGCAGGCGTCGATCCAGGTCCGCTGTTCGGCGAGCCGGCCGGGGGCGGGCGGGGTGGCGTGCCGGGCCAGGGCCTCGTCGGCGGGGAGGCGGGTGAGGTCGGAGGCGAGGGCGTCGAGCGCGGCGGCGGGTACGTGGTGGTCGGCGAGGCCGGTGAGGAGGGCGTCGGCGGCGCCGATCTGGCCGCCGGTGAGGGCGAGGTGGGTGCCGAGTTCGCCGGGGGCGCGGCCGAGGAGCCAGGTGCCGCCGACGTCGGGGACGAAGCCGATGCCGGTCTCGGGCATGGCGATGCGGGAGCGTTCGGTGACGACGCGGACGGAGCCGTGGGCGGAGACGCCGACGCCGCCGCCCATGACGATGCCGTCCATGAGGGCGACGTACGGCTTGGGGTAGCGGGCGATCCGGGCGTTGAGGCGGTACTCGTCGGCCCAGAAGGCGAGGGTGGCGGTGCCGCCGGTGGCGCGGGCGTCGGCGTGGATGGCGCGGATGTCGCCGCCGGCGCACAGGCCCCGCTCCCCCGCGCCGCGCAGCACGACGGTGGTGACGGCCGGGTCGTGCTCCCAGGCGGTGAGGGCGGCGTCGAGGGCGCGGACCATGGGGTGGGTGAGGGCGTTGATGGCCCGGGGCCGGTCGAGGGTGAGGAAACCGGCCCGGCCCTCGGTGCGGCACAGGACGTCGGCGTCCCGGTCGGCGGGCGCGGCGGCGGGGTGTTCTGCGGGCACGGCGATCACTCGGTCCTTCCCTGGCACGGCTCTGTGTCGCCGCCCAAGGTACCGGCCCATGATCGCCACCCGCCGGGCACGGGCGGCCGCCCCGGCCTAGCGTGGAGGTCGGGGACGGTCCGCGGAGGGCTGCTGCTGACGGCGTGACGGCCTGGAGAAAGAGGAAGGAGGGGCGGGAAGGACTCACCCGCTTCTCGCGGATCCTGATTGCACGGTGCGCGGCCGGGGCCGCTACTCCGTGTCCTCACGCGGAGTCCTTCCCGTCACTTCCATGAAAACACCTTGGCGCGCCGCCCGCAGGGCGGGCGGCGCGGGCAGGGCGGGTCAGGCCGGGAGGAGGTCCTGGAGGACCCGGCTCCGGCGGGGGGCGCTGAGCCGCAGCTCGATGATGTCCCGGACGGTGGGCCACTCCTCGTCGAGGATCGAGTAGAAGGCCGTGTCCCGGACGGCGCCGTCGAGGCCGCGCGAGTGCGCTCTGCGGATGCCCTCGCAGGTGGCGCCGAGGCGTTCGATGGCCACCCGCGAGCGGGTGTTGCGGGCGTCGGCGCGGAGGGTGATCCGGCGGACGCCCCAGTTCTCGAAGGCGTGGCGGAGCATGAGCAGCTTCGCCTCGGTGTTGACGCCGGTGCCCCGGGCGTCGCCCGCGATCCACGTGTTGCCGATCTCGGCGGCGTCGGGGATCGCGGTGAGCGGATCACCGTGGGGATGGCCGGGGGCCGGGGGCCAGACCAGCGGCCCCCGCCAATAGTCGAGTTCGAGGAAGCGGGTGGAGCCGATCACCCGGTCGTCAGCGGTGCTGACGAGGGCGAAGGGCAGGCAGCGCCCCACGGCCTGTTCGGCCAGGGCACGGGCGATGTAGTCGAGTGCGGATTCCAGGCCGTCGGGCACGGGAGTGAAGGCATAGGCCGATCGGTCCGCCTCGCCGGCCCGCGCGAGGGCTTCGGCGTGCCGCATCGCCAGCGGCTCCAGGCGCACGGAGCGCCCGGTCAGGAGAACAGGTACTGGCACGGAACCTCGGGTCTTTCACGGGCAGGGGTCACTTCCGTCACGACGCTGTGCGCCGGAAGTGAAGGGGGGAGTCTCGCCGGGTGCCGAGGTCACGTCGAGAGACGTCGGATGAGCAGCCAAAACGGTTCGTCACCAGGTGCGAGGAGGAACAGTATGCAGCCACAACAGCTCTGAGAACAGAACCCCGGAAGAACCCGGATCCACGCGCGGGTGAAGCCTGCCCGAGGCGCTCGGAACGCGGTCTCAGGGGGCGGACATGCCCGCCCGCCCCTCGGACGGCGTCAGCGCTCAGACGCAGGTCGGGTGGCCCCAGCCCTCCGCGTTCTTGCTGATGCTCTCCCCCTTGTCATAGGCACGCCCACAGCGGCAGCGGCCCGGAAACCGGGCCTTCAGGGTGCCGCCGGACGGGCGACTCCGGCGGGCCCCCGAGGCGCCGGAACCGCCAGGCGCGGAGGAGCGCGCCCGGGGCGCGCGGGGCGCGGAGGTACGCGCCGCCGCGGGCTCCGGGTCGGGCAGGGCGGAACCGGCGTCCGAGCCCAGGGGCTCCTGCGTACGGGCGCTGTGGCTGGCGGCGCGGTCGGCGGCGTCGTTCAGGGGGTCGCCGTCCGCCTGGTGCGCGGGGGTGTAGACGAAGTCGACGTCCCGGCCGGTGAGCAGGGCGTCGATCCGGACGACGAGGTCCTTGTTGGCGACCGGGGTCCCGGCGGCGGTCTTCCAGCCCTTGCGGCGCCAGCCGGGGAGCCAGGTGGTGACGGCCTTCATGGCGTACTGGGAGTCCATCCGGATCTCCGCGGGCACGGCGGGGTCCAGGGTCTCCAGGAGCCGTTCCAGGGCAGTGAGTTCGGCCACGTTGTTGGTCGCCCGGCCGAGCGGCCCGGCCTCCCAGCGCTCGACGGTGCCGTCCGCCCGGCCGATGACCCAGGCCCAGGCGGCGGGGCCGGGATTCCCCTTGGACGCGCCGTCACACGCGGCGATGATCTTCTCCAGCATCCTTCGATCCTGACACGGACGGGGGTGTGCTCGGGTCCGCCCGGGGCGTGCCTCCGGGCACCCCGGGCGGGGCTGCGGCGGGCTCCCCGCGCCACGGGGTGTCGGCGGTGCCCCGTAGACTCGCCGTCTGCCCGCCAAGGGCGGCCCCGGCCCCAGCTGACAGGAAGCGACGGACTCCATGAACCACGCGGACGGCACCGCACCGATCTACGCCCAGCTCATACGGGAGCGGGGGGACGTTCCCGGTGACGTGCGCCAGACCGCGGAGGACGTGCTGCGCGACCTGAGCCGGTACATCAAGATCCCCGCGCCCGCGCCGCAGCCGCCGATGGGCGCCGGCGCGCCGGCGGGCATGCCGGGGATGCCCGGACAGCCCGGCATGCCGGGGATGCAGGGCCAGCAGGGCGTGCCGGGGATGCAGGGCCAGCAGGGCGTGCCGGGGCAGCAGCCGGGGATGCCCGGGATGCAGGGCCAGCCGGGACTGCCGGCGCCGGTCGGCCGTCCCGGAATGCAGGGCGGCCCGGGCATGCAGGGCGGCCCCCGGGTGCAGGGCGGCCCGGGGATGCAGGGGCAGCAGGGCCAGCCGGGGATGCAGGGCCAGCCGGGGCAGCAGGGGCTTCCGGGCGTGCCCGGTCAGCCGGCGCCCGGGGCTCCCGCGCCGGCCGCCGGTCCCGCCGGGCTGCCGGGTCCCGCGAGCCTGCCGGGTGCCGGGCCGGTGCCCGGCCAGGGCGGCCCGGGCGGGCACGCCGGCATCGTGGCGATGCGGTCGCTGCCGCAGGGCTGAGCCGGGTCAGCCGATCGGTGGACCCGGGGGTCCGCCGAAGGGTCCGGGGGACGTGGCCGGCCGGGCGAGCGGACCACGATCCCGGGGCACGGAGGATCGGGGTACGGGAGGGGCCGGTTCGCGCGGTGTCCTCCTCCTGTCCCGTACCGAGGAGCCCGAGATGACGAAGATCCGCCGCCCGTCCCGTACCGCTCGCGTCCTGCTGCCCGCGGCCGTCGCCGGGGTCCTGCTCACCGGATGCGCCCGGGCGGACGAGGCGCCCGCCGCCCCGGTGGCGTCGTCGGAGCGCCCCTCCGTCACGGTCACTCCCCCGCCGTCCGCCGGCCCCGCGCCGTCCGGGACCGCGACCGCCGGGCGGCCCGCGGCGGGGACTCTGCTCGTCAGCGACTTCGGGGCGGACACCGTCACGTTCGTGGACCCCGCGCGCGGCGCCACGGGTTCCGTGAAGGTCGGCACCGCGCCCTACGGGCTGGCCCTCGGGAAGGACGGGCGGGCCTGGGTCGCGACCGCCGAGGGCGTCGCCGTCGTGGACACCGCGACCCGGCAGCGCCTGGCCCTCGTCCCGTACCGCACCGACACCGGCCCGGTGACCACCGGCGAGTACCGCGGCGGCGGGATGGGCATCGCGCTCGCGCCGGACGGGAAGCGGGTGTACGTCGGGGTGAACGTGCCCGGCGGGAACGGCACCCTGGAGGTGATCGACACCGCCTCCCTGGAGGTCGTGGACGTGGTCGACGTGGGCCGCCGGCCGTTCGACGTGGACGTGAGCCGGGACGGCTCCTCCGTGTACGCGACGAACCACGACTCCTTCGACGTGACCGTCGTCGACGCGGGCTCGCTCGACGCCCGGCGCGTCGAGGTCGCCCCGTACGGCACCGAGGGCGGGCTCGGCTCGTGGCTGAAGCCGCACTACACGGCCGTGCGCCCGTCGGACGGGAAGCTGCTGCTGCCGTTCGAGGGCGAGCGGCTCGCGGTCGTGGACCCGGCCACCGGGCGGGTCGCGATCGAGGAGATGACGGCGAACACCCACCAGCACGGGGCGACCGTGACGCCGGACGGCACGCTCTTCGCCGTCGGGACCGGTCCGATCGACCCGAGCGAGGACGCGGGGGCCTCGCTGACCGTCCGGTCGCCCGAAGGCGTCGAGCGGGTCTACCCGCTCGACGGCCCGCACGAGGACGTGGCCGTGTCGGAGGACGGCCGGACCGCGTACGTGACCGGCGGGTTCACGCGGGACGGGTACTGGGACGGGATCAGCGTCGTCGACCTCGCCTCGGGCGACGTGCAGCGCCTTCCGGCCGGCGCGCGCCCGCTGGGAGTCGTCGTCTTCTAGCCCCGGACTGCGCGGGTCACCGTTTCAGGTCTCTTGTGGCCGACCGCTCCAGTCGGCCGATCCGGCCGGCTGGAGTGGTCGGTTTGGGGGGCGGCCGGTTACGGGGCTGCCTCGCGGAAGAGCGCCAGGAGGGCGCGCGCCTGCGGGGCGCCCGCGTCGAAGAACTGCGTGGCGAGCGCGGAAGGCACGGCGGTTCCGTGCATACGGACCTCATGGCAGCTGAAGCAGAACGCCGCCTCGAACAGCACCGGGTCGAGAGTGTCCGCGTACGCCCGGACACTCCAGCCCGGGGAGAAGCCGCAGCGGTGCTGCTCGCTGCCGGGCAGGCTTTCGATCAAGGCCAGGGCCCTGACGGCCTCGCTCCCGATCCAGTGGGCGCCCACGCTGCCGGGATACGGGGTGCCCCGCTTTGCCGGGAGTTCGGAGATCCTTACGACCTCCAGCAGCGCAGCGGCGGCCACGGCTTCGGCGGGGAGCTTCATGTGCGTAGTCTGCCCGCGCCCCGTGTCGGACGGTGCACCTGCCTCCATCAGTGACAGCTCTCGCACTCCCGTCTGACCGGACGCTCCATCAGGCAGAAGACGAGCAGGGCCAGGCAGATGACCTGGATCAGGGCAGCGACACACCGGGTGTGCTGCACGCCCGCTACGGCCGCTCGGCCGTGATCAGCCAGGACGTGCTCAGCAGCCGGACCCCGTCGGCGGCGGTCTCGTGGGCCCGGAGGTGGTCGGTCAGGGCGGCGCGGGCGCGGGCGCGGGTGGGCTCGTCGGAGAGCTGCATGAGGTGGCGGCCGGGACCGGTGGCCAGGAGGAAGTCCGCCGCGTCGGCGGCGTCCCGGCCCCAGGTACCGTACGCGCGTGCCTCCGTCAGCGTGACGCCGGTGAACCCGGCGGCGGTGAGGAGCGCGCGGACGGCGTCCGGGTCGGAGAGGGAGAACATGCCGGGCAGGCCCGGGCGGCCGAAGTCGCCGACGGGCAGGATGCCGCGCAGGGAGGTCAGGGCGGTCACCCACGCGTTCCGCTCCGGGTCGGCGGGGCAGACGAGGGCGAGCCGGCCGCCGGGGCGCAGGGCGCGGCCGAGGTGGGCGAAGGCGGCCTCGGGGTCGGCGAAGAACATGGCGCCGTACCGGCTGATCACCGCGTCGAACGTCGCCTCGTCGAGGGGGTGGGTCTGGGCGTCGCCGCGGACGAAGGCGATGTTGCCGATGCCTTCGGCGGCGGCCCGGGCGCGGGCCTCCGCGAGCATCGGCCCGGACAGGTCGAGGCCGAGGGCGTGGCCGCGGGGGGCGCGGCGGGCGGCGAGGCGGGTGGTGTGGCCGGCGCCGCAGCCGATGTCGAGGACGCGGTGGGCGGCGGCGATGCCGGCGGCGTCGAGCAGCGGGGCGTTGAAGCCGTCGTTGACGGCGTTCCAGCGGTCCTGGTGGCGGGCCCAGTGGGCGCCCTCCGGGCCGTTCCACGCCTGCTCCTGGGCGGTGTTGACGATGGTGGTCACGGCTGCCTCCACGACACGAACGCAAGTATGGGCGTATGCCCATTCGGGTATGGGCGCTGGCCCATTCCCGAACAGTATGGGCGTGTGCCCATCCAGGCAATGCCGTCTACGATCCAGGCAGCGGGAACCGGCCGGGGTCCGGGACGCGGACGGGAGAGGGAGGCGGGCTGTCATGTCACCGCGTGGAGTGGCGACGCCGGACGTGCGCGAGCGGCTGTTCGCGGCGGCCGAGCGGGTCGTGGAGAGGGACGGGCCCGGTGCGCTCACCAGCCGGTCCGTGACCACCGAGGCGGGGTGCGCGAAGGGGCTGCTGCACGCCCATTTCGCCGGCTTCGACGAGTTCGTGGCCGAGCTGTGCCTGGACCGCTTCGCCCGTACGGCGGAGAAGGCGCGGGCGCTGGCGGGGGCGGCGGGCCGGGGCACGGTCGGCGGGAACCTCGACGCGGTCGTCCTCGCGCTCCTCGACTCCGGCGGCCCGGCGCTCTCCGGCCTGGCCATGGCCCGTCCCGCCGCCACCCTGCGGATCCGCGAGGCGCTGGCCTCGGGCGCGCCGGGCTTCGCGGCGATCGAGGAGGCCGTGGCCGGCTATCTGGAGGCGGAGCGCGGCCTGGGCCGCGTCCCGGCGGGTCTCGACCCGGGCACCGCGGCCCTCGCCCTCGTCGGCACCGTCCACCACCTGCTGATGACCGCCTGGCCGGACTCCCCCGACCCCCGCCCGGCGGTCCGGCGGCTGGTGGCGCTGCTGGTGCCGGAGGGCTAGCGCTGCGGCAGGACCGTCAGGACGCGTTCGATGAACGTCTTGAAATCGTTCATGAAGTCCGTCAGGAACTGCTGGGTGGTCGGGTCGGTGACCTCGCCGTCGTCGGTGAAGAGGCCCGGGGTGAACTGGATGTACGCCTCGGGGGCGTTCATCTGCGGGGAGTTGCAGAAGCTGAGCACCGAGCGGAGGCTCTGCTGGGCGACGGCGGTGCCGATCTTGCCCGGGGAGGCGCCGATGACGGCGGACGGCTTGTGGGTGAAGGAGTTGGTCCCCCACGGCCGGCTGGCCCAGTCGATGGCGTTCTTGAGCCCGCCGGGGATGGACCGGTTGTACTCGGGCGTCACGAAGAGCACCGCGTCGACGGCCGCGATCGCCTCCTTGAGGGCCTTGCCCTCGGGCGGGTAGTCGGCGTCGAAGTCGTGGTTGTACAGCGGGAGGTCCTTGATGGGGATCTCCCGGAACTCCAGCCCCGGCGGGGCGACCCGCAGCAGGGCCTTGGAGAGGGTCCGGTTGATGGACTTCGTCGACAGGCTGCCGACGAAGTAGCCGACCTGGTACGTGGTCATGGTGCCGTTTCCGCCTTCCGTGCGGGGTCCCCGGGCAACGTAACCCGAAGGCGGCCGGGCCGCTCGTCAGAGGCCCACGATGAGCTGGATGCAGACGATCTTCATCAGGATGGCGAGCGCGAAGAGGGTGGCGTAGCCGGTGTTCACCCGGCTGTCGGAGACACGGCTGTTGGCGTACGCGGTGATCGCCGGGTTGCCGACGTATCCGGCGAGCAGGCCCATCGTACGGGGCCGGCTCTGGCCGAGGAGCCGGCAGACGAGGACCATCAGGGCGTAGCTGAGCAGGGCGCCGAGCACGAGCACGGCGAGCAGTTTCAGGCCGAACAGGGAGAAGGCGTCGCGGCGGAAGGCGTAGCCGGAGGTGAGGCCGACGCAGGCGAGGAAAACGAGCAGGCCGATCTGGCGCAGGGTCAGGTTCGCGCGGGTCGGCAGCACCCAGACGAGGGGGCCGGTGCGGCGGAGCCTGCCGAGGACCATCGCCATGACGAGGGGGCCGGCGGCGGTGCCGAGGGAGAGCACCGTGGCGCCGACGGTCAGTTTCGGGATGCCGATGAGGAAGCCGGCGGCGAGGCCGAGGCCCATGCTGACGGCGCTGACCTCGCTGACCCGGGCCTCGGTGTCGCCCAGATAGGCGGAGACCTCGGCGGTGCGCTCGCGCGGCATGGCGACGCGGACCCGGTCGTCGAGCTGGAGCAGCAGGTCGTCGTGGGCGAGGAGGTCCTGGTCGCCCCGGCGGACCCGGGTGGCGCGGGCGCCGAAGCGGTCGGCGAGGCCGAGTTCGGCGACCGTGCGGGCGGCGAGGTCCGGGTTGGTGAGCAGGATGCGGCGGTAGTCGACGACGTCGCGGCGGTCGAGCAGGTGCTCGGGCGCCTCCGTGCCGAGGGCGGCGACGCCCGCCGCGACGGCCTCGGGGCCGCCGACGAGGACCAGCGCGTCGCCCGGGGCGAGCGGGCCCGGGTCGCCGGTGACGACGCGGACGGCGGAGCCCGCGGGGCGGTGGGCGCTGGCGAGGAGCGCGCCGGAGGCCGCGCCGGGGACGTCCGCCCAGCGGGCGGCGCGGGTGACGTCGACGGTCCTGGTGACGAGCCGGTCGGGGAGGCCGGTGCCCGGGTCGCGGCGGCCGGGCCAGTTCCGTACGGACGCGACGGCCGCGACGAAGAGGATGGTGAGGACGACGGCGAGCGGGTAACCGATCGCGTATCCGGTGGCGGCCTGGGCCGGGTCCTCCGAGGCCGCCTGGGCGGCGGCCAGGCCCGGGGTGGTGGTGCCGATGCCCGCGTACCCGCCTGCCAGGAAGGGGCCGTCGATGCCGAAGACTCCGTGCCCGATCACGCCGACGGCGAGCGCGGTGAGCACCAGCGCGGCGACCGCGCCGAGCATCACGGCCAGCTGGGGCCGCAGCTCCCGGAAGAACGCCGGCCCCGCCTCCAGGCCCACCGTGTACACGTACAGCGCGAGCCCGAGCACGGAGAGCCCGGCGGGAACGGCCGGGCCGATGTCCGGGTCCAGCGCTCCGACCAGCAGTCCCGCGAAGAGGACGCCCGCCGCGCCGAGCTTCACCGGCCCGAACCGGACCATGCCGAGAAGCGAGCCCGCCGCAATGACGATAAAAAGGGTGAACCACGGATAGTCAGCGAAAAAGTGCCACATGGTGCCTATGCAGTCACAGGCGGCGGCACTTCGCACGCTCATACGGAAGGCGGCAAGCGTGACGCGACCGAGGATTCTCGTGGTGGGCGCCGGTTTCGCCGGTGTGGGCTGTGTGAAACGGCTCGAACGGCGGCTGACCGAGCGGGAGGCGCGGATCACGCTGCTCTCGCCCTTCTCGTACCAGCTCTACCTGCCCCTGCTCCCCCAGGTGGCTGCCGGCGTGCTGACCCCGCAGTCGGTGGCGCTGTCCCTGCGGCGCAGCCAGAAGCACCGGACGCGCATCGTCCCCGGCGGGGCGGTCGGCGTCGACACCGCCGCGAAGGCCGTCGTGGTCCGGACGATCTCCGGGGAGTACGACGTCGAGCCGTACGACCATCTGGTGCTCGCGCCCGGCAGCGTGACCCGGACCTTCGACATCCCGGGGCTCGCCGACCACGCGCGCGGCATGAAGACGCTGGCCGAGGCGGTCTACATCCGCGACCACGTCATCGCCCAGCTCGACCTGGCGGACGCCAGCGACGACGACGCCGAACGGGCCGCGCGGCTGCAGTTCGTGGTGGTCGGCGGCGGGTACGCGGGCACCGAGACGGCGGCCTGTCTCCAGCTGCTCACCCACAACGCGGTCAAGCGCTACCCGCGGCTGGACCCGGCCCTCATCAAATGGCACCTGGTGGACATCGCGCCGAAGCTGATGCCCGAACTGGGCGACAAGCTGGGCGCCGCCGCCCTGGACATCCTGACGAAGCGGGGCATCCAGATCTCGCTGGGGGTGTCGGTGGCGTCGGTGGACGACGAGA
Organism: Microtetraspora glauca; assembly: GCA_000721275.1. GTDB lineage: Bacteria > Actinomycetota > Actinomycetes > Streptomycetales > Streptomycetaceae > Streptomyces. The sequence continues at coordinate 33,140 of JOFO01000014.1, forward strand.
CGGTCACCCTGACGGACGGCCGGGTGCTGCCCTGCCGGACCCTCATCTGGACGGCCGGCGTGGCCGCGAGCCCGCTCGTCGGCACGGTCGGCGCCGAGACCGTCCGCGGCCGGCTGGTGACGACGCCGGAGATGCGGGTGCCGGGCCTCGACGGGGTGTGGGCACTCGGCGACGCGGCGGCCGTGCCGGACCTCGCGAAGGGCGAGGCAGGCGCGATCTGCCCGCCGACCGCCCAGCACGCCATGCGCCAGGGCAAGCGGCTCGCCGACAACCTGGTGGCCACGCTGCGGGGCGAGGCCACCGCCCCGTACACCCACAAGGACCTGGGCCTGGTGGTGGACCTGGGCGGCATGGACGGGGTGTCGAAGCCGCTGGGCGTCGAGCTGCACGGGCCCGCGGCGCAGGCGGTGGCGCGCGGGTACCACTGGGCGGCGCTGCGGACCAACGTGGCGAAGACCCGGGTCATGACGAACTGGCTGCTGAACGCGGCGGCCGGCGACGACTACGTGCGCACCGGGTTCCTCGCCTCGAAGGCGGGGACGCTGCGGGACTTCGAGTACACCGACGCCTATCTGACGCCGGAGCAGATCCGGGAGCACACCGGGGCGTTCCGGGGCGCGGTCGGCTGATCCGGCTCCCCCGCCGGTGCGACCGGCCCCCGTGCCTCCGCGCTCAGCGCGCGAGTTCGGGGGCCGGTCCCATGACGACGACGGGTGCGGCGGCGGGGTCGAGGGCGACGAGCAGGGTGCGCAGGTCGTCGCGGTGGAGGGCGACGCACGCCTGGGTGGGGCCGCCGTGGTCGACGTGGATCCAGACGCCGCCGCCCTTCCCGGCGCCGAGGGGGCGTTCCTTGTCGAGCGGGGTGCGGCCGGGGACGCGGTTGTAGTCGATGGCGATGACGTGGTCGAAGGAGCCTTCGAGGGGTTCGCCCTGGAAGCCGGTGCCGCTGATGGCGAACTCCGGGTCCTCGTCGTACGGCAGCCGGGCGCCGGGGTCGGGCAGGCGCCCGCCGGCGTCGCCGATGCGGTAGACGCCGATGGGGGTGCGCAGGTCGCCGGCGGTGTGGTCGGCGGTCCAGCCCTTGAGCGCGTTGCGCGCGGTCCAGGGGCCGCCGGCCTCGTACCAGCGGCCGTCGGGGCCGCGCTGGTGGAGGACGGCGGTGGCGGTGTTGCTGTTCTCGGTGGCGCCGGTGACGACCAGGGCCTGGGTGGTGCCGTCGGGGATCCGGGCCTGGGTGAGCGGCCCGAGGCCGGGGACGCGGGCGGGGACGGCCGGGCGGGCGTCGGCGGTCCCGGAGGCCGTGGCGGACGGCCGGGCGGGCGTCGGCGACGGGCCGGCGGCGGTCGGCTCCGGGCGCGCGCAGCCGGTGAGCAGCAGGGCCGCGCACAGGGTGCCGGCGCCGAGGAGCGCGGGGGCGCCCTTGCGGACGAAGGCGGGCATGGGAAGGCATCCTCCTGGCCGGGGGCAGTGCGGGGATCCGTACCCGCTCGGCGCGCCCCGCTGCGCGGACCGGCGGCGGGCCCACCCGTACGGAGGACCGGGCGGGGCGGGTGGACCGGCGGGCCGCGGTGCCGTTCGCGGCGCTGCGGCTCGGCTGAACGGTGTACCCCGCAAGCTATCTGACTGATAGTCAGATCTTTTCGGCGTGAGGCTGGGAACCTCGCTGCCCCGGCGCTACCCTCCGCGCATGATACGGACGGTGGTGTGGGGAACCGGAAATGTCGGGCGGGCGGCCATCCGGGCCGTGGACGCCGATCCCGGGCTTGAGCTCGCGGCGGTCCTGGTCTCCGACCCGGCGAAGGTGGGCCGGGACGCGGGGGTGCTCGCGGGGCTCGGGCGCGAGCTGGGCGTGGCCGCGACCGACGACGTCGGGGCGGTGCTCGGCGGGCGGCCGGGGGCGGTGGTGTACGCGGCTTCCGGAGACGTGCGGCCGGACGGGGCGCTGGAGGACGTGGTGCGGGCGGTCGCGGCCGGCGCGGTGGTGGTGACGCCGTCGCTGTACCCGCTGTACGACCCGCGGAACGCGCCGCCGGAGTTCCGGGAGCCGGTGCTGGCGGCGGTGGCGGAGGGCGGCGGGTCGCTCTTCGCCTCCGGGGTGGACCCCGGCTGGGGCAACGACGTGCTGCCGCTGCTGGTCAGCGGGCTCGGCACGACCGTGGACGCGGTCCGCTGCCAGGAGGTCTTCGACTACTCGACGTACGAGCAGGAGTTCTCCGTCCGCGAGCTGATCGGTATGGGCAAGCCGCTCGCGTACGAGCCGCCGATGCTCTTCCCGTCGGTGCCGACGATGGTGTGGGGCGGGCAGATCCGGCTGATGGCGCGGGCGCTCGGAGCCGAGGTGGACGAGATCCGCGAGACGGTGGACCGGCGCCCGCTGGAGGCGACGGTGACGACGCGGACGATGGGCGTGTTCGAGGCGGGCACGCAGGGCGCGGTCCGCTTCGAGGTGCAGGGGATCGTCGGCGGCGAGCCGCGGATCGTGATCGAGCACGTGACCCGGATCCATCCGTCCTGCGCGCCGGACTGGCCGGTGCCGCCGGACGGCGCCGGGGCGCACCGGGTGATCGTCGAGGGCCGGCCGCGGATCGAGGTGACGGTGGCGGCCACCGACGAGGGCGAGAACCGGGCGGCCGGCGGGAACGCGACGGCGGTCGGGCGCCTGGTGGGGGCGATCGACTGGCTGGCGGCGGCGGAGCCCGGGCTGTACGACGCGCTGGACGTGCCGGTGCGGCCGGCGGTGGGGAAGCTGGGAAGGAGACCGCGGTGATCATCGACATTCCGGAGGGACAGGAGCCGATCGGGTACGTGTGGGGCGAGATGGTCCCGGAGATCGGGACGGCGGCGGCGAACTTCTCGCTGTCGGTGTACGCCCACACGACGCTGGGGCTGCGCGAGTTCGAGGCGGCGCGGCTGCGGATCGCGCAGATCAACGGCTGCGGCTTCTGTCTGGACTGGCGTACGGACCGGGACGGCGTGAAGGTCGAGGAGGGTTTCGACGTGCTCGTCGCGGCGTGGCGGGAGACGGAGGTGTCGGACGCCTTCGACGTCCGGACGCGGCTGGCGGCGGAGTACGCGGAGCGGTACGCGCTCGACCACCACGGGCTGGACGAGGAGTTCTGGGCCCGGATGACGGCGCACTACAGCCAGGCGGAGATCGTGGAGCTGACGATGAGCCTGGGGTCGTGGCTGGCGTTCGGGCGGCTGAACCGGGTGCTGGGGCTCGACGAGGTGTGCGTGCTGCCGACGGGGTGAGGCCCGGACGTGCGGGGGCCGGCCGGTGCGCGCGCCGGCCGGCCCCTCGGTGTGCGTGCCGGGGCGTTCAGAAGTCCTCCGCGATGATCCGCTCGATGTTGCGCTCGGCGAGCGCGGTGATGGTGACGAAGGGGTTGACGCTGGTGTTGCCGGGGATGAGGGCGCCGTCGATGACGTAGAGGCCCCGGTAGCCGTGGAGGCGGCCGTGGTTGTCGGTGGCCCGGTCGAGGACGGCGCCGCCGAGCGGGTGGTAGGTGAGGTGGTCGCCCCAGATCTTGTAGGTGCCGAAGAGGTCGGTGCGGTAGATCGTCCCCTCCTTGGCGTTGATCTTGTCGAAGACGGACTTCGCCATGTCGACGGACGTCTGCTTCCAGGCCCGGTTCCAGCTCAGCTCGACCCGCCCGGAGGCGGGGTTCCAGGTGAACTCGGCGCGGTGCGGGGTGCGGGTGATGGAGAGGTAGAAGGAGGCGTAGGTCTCGATGCCGGTGGGCAGCGGGGCGACCTCGGCGAAGGCGCCGCCGGCGTCCCAGTTGTCGATGCCGGCGGTGGGCATGGCGGACTGGAGCTTGCCGGTGGGGTCCCACATGTGGTTGGCGCGGCCGCACATGACGTTGCCGTTGTCGCCCCAGCCCTTGCCGATGTGCTCGTTGAGGGCGGGCAGGGCGCCGGTGGCCTTGAGGCGGGTGAGGAGCTTGCTGGTGCCGACGCTGCCGGCGGCGAAGAAGACGCGGTCGGCGCGGACGGTCTTGGCGGCGAGGACGGCGCCGGTGGTGTCGATCTGCTCGATGGCGACGGTGTAGCCGCCGGCGGCGGCCGGGGTGACCGAGGTGACCCGGTGGAGGGCGGAGACGGTGACCCGGCCGGTGGCGGCGGCCTGGGCGAGATAGGTCTGCCGGAGGCTCTTCTTGCCGTGGTTGTTGCCGTAGATGACCTCGCCGGCCAGCGCGGACCTCGGTACGGCTCCGGCGGCCTCCTGCTTCATGTAGTCCCAGTCGTAGACGTTGGGCACGAAGACGAAGGGGAAGCCGGAGCGCTGGGCGTGCTTGCGGCCCACGCGCGCGTACTGGTAGCAGTCGGCGTTCTCCCACCAGGTCTCGTCGACGGAGGTGACGCCGAGACCCGCGTTGGCGCGCGGGTAGTAGGTGGCGTACATCTCGGCCGGGTCGACGGTGGGCAGGATCTCCGGGAAGCGCTCGCGGCGCGGGGTGACGGCCATGCCGCCGTTGACGAGGGAACCGCCGCCGATGCCCCGCCCCTGGTAGACGGTGATGCCGGCGAAGTCCTCCGCGTCGAGGATGCCGGTGTGCCGGGGCACGTCCTTGTCGAGCGGGAAGCCGAGGAACTGGCTCAGCGGTTGCTTGGTGCGGGTGCGCAGCCAGAAGGAGCGGTAGTCGGGGCTGGTGGTGTTGGCGAAGACCTTGCCGTCGGGGCCGGCGGTGTCCCAGGCGAGGCCCATCTCGACCATGTGGACGTCGACGCCGGCCCGGGCCAGGCGGAGTGCGGCGACGGAGCCGCCGTAGCCGGTGCCGACGACGAGGGCGCGGACCTGGGCGCCGTCCGGGAGGGGACGGACGTCCAGGCCGGGGGCCGCCGCGCGGGCGGGGCCGGTGACGCCGCCGGCGAGGGCGGCGGCGCCGAGAACAGAACCTGTTCCGGTCAGGAAGCGGCGGCGGCTGACTCCGCGGGTTCCCCGGGCGGACAGGGCGCGTTCACTCATGTGATCTTCCTCACTCGTGAGCGAATGGGAACACGTTCTACGGCCGCCCGCCGAGGAAGTCACGCGAAACTGACGGGTAACTTCAGGCCGGATACGCCCTCTTGATCCGCGCCGCGACGTACTCCGCGTGCGCCCGCGCCGCGGGCAGCGACTCCGCCCAGGAGCCGTACTCCCCCGCCAGGTACTGCGCCCTGGCCGCCTCCAGCGGCGGCCGGAGCGCCGCCGGCAGCGACGGGAGCACCGCCGCCGCGGCCTCGTCCTTGGAAAGGATCCGGCCGGTGCGCAGCGTGGTGAGGATCCGGGCGAGGGTGAGCAGCACGTTGCGGGTGTCGCCGTCGAGGTCCGCCAGCAGGTCCGGTACGCCCGCCGCGATCGCGGTCCGCAGGTCGGTCTCCGGCACCGGGTCGAACAGCTCGGCCGGGCGCGGCCCGTACAGGGAGACGTCGGCGGCCCGGGCCATGGTGAGCAGCGGCGCCAGGTCGGGGCAGGGCGCGGGGGCGGGGGTGAGGCCGGCTTCGAAGCCGTCGCGCAGCCACTCGCCGTACAGGTACTCGCAGACCGGCGGGTACCGCCAGGGGCGGACGTCGGCGTGGACGACCAGGCTCAGTTCGACGGGCCGGGCCGGGCCCCGGTGGGCGCGGGCGCCGGAGACGGCGAGCAGGGCGTCGGTGAGGGCGCGGCGCTCGGCCTCGGTGGTGCGGCGGGTCAGGACGGCGAGGACGTCGGTGTCGCTGGTGGGCCGCAGCCCGCCGAGGACGGCGGAGCCGTGCAGGCAGGCGGCCCGGACGGCGTCGTCGCCGAGGACGGCCCGGACGAGGCGGACGACCTGGCGGGCCTGCGCGGTGGCGCCGGGCACGGCGGCTCCTGGGCGGTGCGGGTGGCGGACGCGGGGTCCGTCACCGTACCGGAGCGGCCGGGGCGGGGTGGTTTCCGGCTCGCGGGCGGAGGAGGGGGAAGGTCGACGCCCGCGAGCCGGTGCACGGGGGCGCCGTCAGGCGCGGGAGGGGACCGGCGCGGCCTCGCGGGAGGTGCCGGTGGCGAGGGCGGGTTCGGCGCGGACCGGGCCTTCGAGGAGGCGCCGCAGGAGCGCGGCGCGGCGGGCCGGGTCGTCGCCGTCGGTGTCGGCGAGCAGCGCGGCGAGGACGGCGATGCGGGCCTGGCCGGCGCGGAGGGTGCCGGTGAGCACGCCGCCCGCGGCGACCAGGTCGACGGCGCCGCCGCCGGTGTAGATCTCGGCGAGCGGGCCGGCGGGGACGCGGGTGGTGACGGCGACGAGGACGCCCTGGGCGGTGGCCTCGGCCACGGCGTCGGCGATCTCGGGGGTGGCGTTGCCGGCGCCGGTGGCGACGAGCACGATGCCGCGGGCGCCGGCGGCGAGGGCGGCGTCGAGGTGCAGCCGGTCGCCGTCGGTGTGGTGGAAGACCACGTCCACGCGGGGCAGTCCGGCGCGGCCCCGGTCCGGGTCGGCGGTGCGGGCGGCGGCCGGCAGCGGCAGCACCGCCGGACGGTCGGGCAGTCGCTCGACGTCGACGCGGGAGAAGCCGACGCGGCCCAGGCGCTCCGCCGAGGGGTCGGAGAAGGCGTCGGCGGCGAGGGTCTGCGTCTTCACCGTGCCGCGGGCGGCGTGGACGCGCCCGTCGAAGACGACGAGGACGCCGAGGTCGCGGACGGTGGCGGCGACCTGGAGGGCGTCGTACAGGTTGCCCGGGCCGTCGCCGTCGCCGGTGCCGAAGGGGCGCTGGGCGCCGGTGAGGACGACCGGGCGGGGGTCGGCGTGGTGGAGGTCCAGGAGGAAGGCGGTCTCCTCCAGGGTGTCGGTGCCGTGGGTGACGACGACGCCGTCGACGCCGGGGTCCGCCAGGGTCTCGTGGACCGTGCGGAGCAGCACGAGCTGGTGGGCGGCGGTGAGCCGGGAGCTGTTGACGTTGAAGAGGTCGCGGACCTCGACGGTGACGCCCTCGGGGAGCGGGGCGGTGGCGAGGACGTCGTCGCCGGAGGCGTCGGCCGCGTAGCCGGTGCCCTGCCAGCGGCTGGCGATGGTGCCGCCGGTGCTGATGACGACGATCCGGCGCGGGGTTCCGTCGTTCGTCCGCTGCATGTCCGCCGCCTCTCGCTGCTCGGGGTGCCCGTGCGGGCCTGGTTCCTGGGCCCGGTGACGGGCGTCGGCAACCCTAGACCAAGGGGGCGAGCAGCCGATTGCGGATATGCGCGCCGAAATGTTTCCGCGTGGCAGATAATTGCGCCATGGACCGAATCGATCTCCACATCTTGCGCGAGCTCCAGCAGGACGGCCGGCTGAGCAACCAGGAGCTGGCCCAGCGGGTCGGCCTGAGCCCGTCCCCCTGTCTGCGCCGGGTGCGGCAGCTGGAGCAGGACGGCGTGATCAGGGGCTACCGGGCGGTCATCGATCCGGAGGCGGTGGGGCGCGGCTTCGAGGTGCTGGTCTCGGTGGAGGTGAAGCGCGACCGGGAGACGGTGGAGGCGTTCGAGGAGGCGCTCCAGTCGATCCCGGACGTGATCGAGGCGTACCGGCTCTTCGGCAGCCCGGGGTGTCTGCTGCGGATCGCGGTGGCGGACCTGGCGGCGTACGAGCGGCTGTGGATCGAGCAGCTGACCGCGCTGGCGGGGGTCACCGAGGTGAACTCGCAGATCATCATGAAGCGGATCAAGGAGCCGAAGGGGATGCCGGTGGACGTCCGGGGCGCCTGAGCCGCAAGTGGCGCGAGCCGCCCGCGGACGGCGGGCGTGTATGCGAGAACGTCACCGAATGGCTCTTTGTCCGTAACACGACAACCACATCGCCCGTGCGACCCTCCCGGATGACACGCAGTCAACACGCGTAGAGCGCCGCCCTCCTGAGCCGGGGCCGGCGTTCGCCCGCGTGCCGTCCCCGGAAAGGGCCCCCCATGTCGGTTGCACGGATCCGCAGGTGGAAGGTGTGGGCGGCGCTGTCCGCCGCCGTCGTCGGACTCACGCTCCCCGCGCTCACGGCGACGCCCGCCGCCGCCACCACGAACGCGTACGACACCACGTACTACAAGAACGCGGTCGGCAAGACCGGGACGAGCCTCAAGTCGGCGCTGCACACCATCATCAGCAGCCAGACCAAGATCTCGCACGACGCGGTCTGGAACGCGCTGAAGGTCACCGACCAGGACCCGAACAACACCAACAACGTCATCCTGCTGTACAGCGGCGTCTCGCGCAGCAAGGCCCTGAACGGCGGCTCCGTCGGCGACTGGAACCGCGAGCACGTGTGGGCGCAGTCCCACGGCAGCTTCGGCACCTCCGCCGGTCCCGGCACCGACCTGCACCACCTGCGCGCCTGCGACGTCCAGGTCAACAGCATCCGCGGCAACAAGGACTGGGACTTCGGCGGCAGCGCCGTCAGCGGCGCCGCCGGCAGCTACACGGACTCCAACTCCTTCGAGCCGCGCGACGCCGACAAGGGCGACGTGGCCCGCATGATCCTCTACATGGCCGTCCGCTACGAGGGCGACGACGCCTGGCCCGACCTGGAGCCCAACGAGTCCACCACCAACGGCAGCGTCCCCTGGCACGGCCGCCTCTCGGTCCTCAAGCAGTGGAACGAGCAGGACCCGCCGAGCGCGTTCGAGGAGCGCCGCAACAACCTCATCCACGCGAACTACCAGGGCAACCGGAACCCGTTCATCGACCACCCGGAGTGGGTCGAGGCGATCTGGTAGCCCGTCAGGACCGCGGGTCCGGCTCCCCGGAGGACGGGGGCCGGACCCCGGTTTTGGATTGTCGGACGATCATCAATACGATCCGCCGATGATCACGAGAAAACGGCTGGCGACCGGGGCCTGTGCGCTGCTCGTCGCCCTGACCGCCGCGCTGCTGCCGACGAGCGCGGCCGCCGACGAGCCGGCGGCGCAGGAATCCCCCAAGGTCGAGCTGGTCCTCGACGTCAGCGGCTCCATGCGGGCCGAGGATATCGACGGCGCCTCCCGCATGAGCGCCGCCAAGCAGGCGTTCAACGAGGTCCTGGACGCGGTGCCGGAGGAGGTCCGGCTCGGCATCCGCACGCTCGGTGCCGACTACCCCGGCAACGACCGCAAGCGGGGCTGCAAGGACACCCGCCAGCTGTACCCGGTCGGACCGCTCGACCGGACCGAGGCCAAGACCGCCGTCGCCACCCTCGCCCCCACCGGGTGGACCCCGATCGGCCCGGCGCTGCGCGAGGCCGCCAAGGACCTCGGCGACGACGCCGCGACCAAGCGGATCGTCCTCATCACCGACGGCGAGGACACCTGCGGGATCGACCCGTGCCAGATCGCCCGCGAGATCGCCGACAAGGGCGTCCACCTCGTGATCGACACCCTCGGCCTGGTGCCGGACGCCAAGACCCGCCGGCAGCTCACCTGCATCGCCGAGGCCACCGGCGGCACGTACACCTCCGTGCACCGCACCGACGAACTGTCCCGCCGCGTGCGCCAGCTGGTCGACCGCGCGGCCGACCCGGTGGTGACCCCGGTCGCCACCGAGGGCACCCGGCAGTGCGCGGACGCCCCGCAGCTCAAGCCCGGGCTCTACACCGACCGCCAGGTCATCGGCGAGCACCGCTGGTACAAGGTCGACCTGCTGCCCGGCCAGGAGCTGCGCGCCTCCGTCAGCGTCTCCGCCGACCGGGCCGTGAACGACGACTACGGGGTGCTGCTGCGGGCGGTCACCCGGAGCGGCCGGGAGATCGTCCGCGGCTCGGAGGCCGGGGACGGGCGCACCGACGTGATCTCGACCGGTCTGCGCTACCCGAAACCGGAGTCCGACGACGGGGACGGGGACACCGACCTCAAGCCCGCCGCCGAGACCGTCTGCCTCCAGGTCAGCAACTCCTTCTCCGCTCCCCCGTCGGTGAAGACCACGCCCGGCATGCCGATCGAGCTGGCCGTGGACGTCGTGGACGGCCCGGCGGACGCCTCGGACGTGGCCTCCTTCGGGCTCGGCCGCGGCTGGTGGCTGCTCGGCGCGCTGGTGCTCGCCGGTTTCCTGGCCGGTCTGATCTGGGGCTGGCTGTCCCGCTGGCGCGTCGCCGTCTGGAGGACCCACTGATGCGTACCGTACGGATGCTCGCGGCGGCCTCGCTGGCCGGCGCCGCCCTGCTGGGCCCCGCCGCGCCGGGCGCCCTCGCCGACACGCCCGCGCCGTCGGCGCCGGCCGGCGGGGAGGCGGGCCCCACCGAGGCCGGCACCTCCTTCCGGACCGCCGCCGCCTTCCGCCCCGGACAGGAGGCCACCGCCCAGGCGTCCACCGGCGACTACCTGTACTGGGTCTTCCCCGCCGACACCGGCGAACGGCCCACCGTGGAGGCGTCGGTGACGCTGCCGCAGAGCGCGCTGCGGCACGGCGCCGCGACCTGGCGGGTCGACGTGTACGACGGGCTGCGGCGCCGTCAGCCGTGCATGTACGGCACCCAGGCGCGCACCGCGCCGAAGGAGGCCGGCTCGGTGCGGCTCGCCTGCGTGCTGCGGCCGGTGCGGGCCTCGGCCGACGCGTGGGCGAACGATCCGCTGCCGGGCAGCTACTACGTCCGGCTGACCGTCACCGGGCTGCCGGAGGAGGACCTGGGCCAGCCGTTCTCCGCCCGGGTCGGCGTCGACGTGAAGGACCGGGGCGGCGCGTACGCGACCGACGGGGCCCTCGCCGCGCCGCTGGTGCCGGGCGCGACCACGGCCGAGCTGGCCGAGGCCGAGGAGGAGGCGGGCCGCCGGACCGCGGTGGAGGCCGCGGCGCCGGAGGGCGGCTGGTCCTCCGGCTGGTGGTCCGACCGCTGGATCTGGACCGCGGCCGGCGGCGTGCTGGCCGCGCTGGCCGGCATCGGCGGCTACGCCCTGACCAGGGGTGCGGGCCGGCCACCGCGGGTCCCGCCCGCCGCCTGACACCCGCCCTTCCCGAGCCCCCGTCGCCCTGCGCGCGGCGGGGGCTTTCGCGTGCCCGGACCGGCCGACCCTTTACAGTTCGCGCCGCGAACTATATGGTTCGTAGCACGAACTACCGGCGGCGGGTCCACGCCGCCGGAACTCTTCCGGAGGGGAACACGGACATGAACGCGATCGTCACCGTCATCGGCGGGGGTTACGGCGGCTCGACCCTGGCCAAGGCACTGGAAGCGGACGCCGAGGCGGGCGTCGAGGTCGTCCTCGTCGACCCCAAGGACGCCTTCGTGCACGCCGCCGGCTCGCTCCGGGCCCTCGTCCGGCCCGACTGGGCGCCGCACATCTTCTTCCCGTACGACCGGCTGCTCGCCCGGGGCCGGTTCGTCCGCGACCGGGCCGCCTCGGTCGACGCCCATGGCGTCACCCTCGCCTCCGGCGCGCGCGTCGACGCCGACTACGTCGTCGTCGCCACCGGCTCCGCCTACCCGTACCCGGCCAAGTTCGCCGGCGACTCCTCCGCCGACGCCCTGGCGCAGCTGCGCGCCACCCACGGGGAACTGGCCGCCGCCGACCACGTGCTCATCAGCGGCGCCGGCCCGGTCGGACTCGAACTCGCGGGCGAGATCCGGGCCGTCTGGCCCGACAAGCGGATCACCCTCGTCGACCCGCGCGACGCCCTGCTCCCCGGCTTCGCCCCCGAACTCCGCGAGGACCTGGCCCGGCAGCTCGCCGACCTCAAGGTGGAGGTACGGCTCGGGGTGACGCTCACTGAGGAGCCGCCGGCCGGCCCCGGTCGCGCCGGCACCTTCACGGTGGGCACCTCCGACGGCGGCGCCCTCACCGCCGACATCTGGTTCCGCGCCCACGGCGGAACCGTCCACGAGGGCTTCCTCGCCCCCGATCTGGCCGCCGCCCTGACCGCGCGGGGACAGCTCCGCGTCGACGGGCACCTGCGGGTGGAGGGCCAGGAGCGGGTCTACGCGATCGGCGACGTCACCGCCCTCGACGAGGCGAAGATGGCCGGGTACGCGATGCAGCACGCCGAGGTCGTCGCCGCCAACATCCTGGCCCAGGTGCACGGCGGCGCGCCGGAGGCGACGTACGCGCCCTCCCCGGTCCCGTCGGTGCTGCTGCCGCTCGGACCGCTGGGCGGCGTCGGCCAGTTCCCGTCGCCGGACGGGCCGCTGGTGCTGCCGGCGGCGACGGTCTCCGAGTACAAGGGGCAGGACCTCTTCACCGGGCGGTTCGCCGCGCTCTTCGACGGCGCCGGCGAGGCGTGACCGCCTCCGGGGCCTCAGGGGCGGTCGGTGAAGACCTCCGGGACCTCGTTGTCCAGGACGACCCGGCCCAGCAGTTCGGTCAGCCGCTCCCGCTCGGGACCGTCGAGCCCGGCGGGCAGCAGCTCGATCCGGCGGCACGCCTCCGTGTAGAACACGTCGGCGAGGCGGGCGCCCTCCTCCGTGAGGGCGACCCGCACGGCCCGGCGGTCCCCGGGATCGCCCGCCCGCTCGACGTATCCGAGCCGCGAGGTGCGGTCCACCAGGCCGGTGAGGCTGGACTTGGCGAGGCCGAGCTTGGCGCCCAGCTCGCCCATCCCGGTCGGGCCGGGCATGAGGACGCACAGGAGCTGGCCCTGCTGGGGCGTCAGCCCGTACGCGTGCGCCGCCTCCGCGTACGCGGCGTTCACCAGAAAGGCGGAGCGCACCAGCGCGGCGACGACTCCGATCCGCTCACCCTCGTCCTTGGCCATGCGGCCAGAATACCCTTCGTGGCACGAACCATCTGCCCTCAGGTCATGCGGCGGGCGCCCTCCAGGACCGCCTGCCGGATCCGGTGGTAGGTGCCGCAGCGGCAGATGTTGCGCAGCTCGTCGAGGTCGGCCTCGGTGACCTCGCGGCCCGCCTCGCGGGCCCGGCGGACGGCGTCCACGGCCGCCATGATCTGGCCGGGCTGGCAGAAGCCGCACTGGGCGACGTCGAGGTCGAGCCACGCCTCCTGCATCGGGTGCAGCTCGCTCCCGACCGTGTCGGGGAGGCCCTCGATGGTGGTGACCTCGTCCTCCGGGGCGAGCTGCCCGACGGGGACGGCGCAGGGCGTGAACGCCTTGCCGTTGAGATGGCTCGTACAAGCCCGGCAGACGCCGACGCCGCAGCCGTACTTGGGTCCGGTGACGCCGAGGACGTCCCTGAGGACCCACAGGAGCCGCACGTCGGACTCGACCTCGGCGGTGACGGCCTTGCCGTTGAGGATGAAGGTGTGCTGGGGCACGGGTTGCTCCGGAGGGGTGTCAGAGGACGCGGTCGCGGCCGTCGGTCGGGGAGGCCGGGACGGGCGGGACGGCCGGCGCGGGGGTGAAGGCGAGCGGGGCGTGGTGGTTGACCGGGAAGACGGTCGGCATCGTGCCGGTGGCCCGGCCGTAGGCGCAGGCGACGGCCGCCATCGCGGCGGCCACGGCCAGTTCGCCCGCGCCGCCGGGCTTGTCGCCGGTCGGCGGCATCACGACGATCTCCAGCTCGGGCGGGGTGTTCCACTGCCGCGTGTAGTAGTAGTTGTCCCAGCTGGACTCCAGGAAGGCGCCGTCCTTCAGGTGCAGCCCGGACGTCAGGGCGAGGGCGATGCCGTCGGAGATCCCGCCCATCATCTGCGCCTCCAGACCGCGCGGGTTCACGGCGAGGCCGACGTCGACGGCGCAGACGACCTTGGTGACGCGGGGGCCGGTGTACGCGTCCGGGACCGTGCGCCCGGTGGTCGCGGGCCGGCAGTCGATCTCGGCGAGAACCGCCACGTACGCGTGGTACTCGGCGTGCACGGCGACGCCCTGGGCGGTGCCGGGCTCCATCGGGCGCCCCCAGCGGCCCCGCTGGGCGACCTTGTCGAGGACGGCCCGCGCCCGGGGCTCCTTCAGGAGGCGGCGGCGCAGGGCGCAGGCGTCCTCGCCCATGCGGCGGGCCAGTTCGTCGAGGACGAGCTCCTGGGCGGTGCGCACGTTCGGCGAGTAGATGTTGCGCATGGAGCCGGTGTTGTAGCCCTTGTCGGTCTCCGCGAGCAGCTGGGTGGTGACGCCCAGGTGGTAGGGGCTGATCTGGGTGAGCTGGAACATCGTCTCGGAGAAGGTGAGGTCGGCGACGGGCAGCCGGGCCGCCTCCGCCGTCAGCACCTCGCCGATGCCGTGCCCGAAGTCGGTGGCGACGGACGTGTGCCGCTGCTCGTACGTCAGCACCTCGCCGAGCGCGTAGGTGGCGCGGACCCGCGAGGTCGACATGGGGTGCGTACGGCCCTGCCGGAAGTCGTCGGTCCGGTGCCACATCAGCTTCACCGGCTTCCCGAGCTTCTTCGAGATCTCGGCGGCCTCGTGGGCGGCGTCGTGGAACAGCTTGCGGCCGAAGGAGCCGCCGCCCTCGGTGACGTGCACCTTCACCGCGGACACGGGCAGGCCGAGGCGGAGCGCGATCTGCTCCTGCGCCACGATCGGGGCCTTGAGGGAGCCCCAGATCTCGGCCGAGTCCGGACGGACGTCCGCGATGGCGCAGTTGGTCTCCAGGGCGGCGTTGCTGGCGAAGTGGAAGGTGAAGCGGGCGTCGACGGCCTTGGTGAGCAGCGGCAGCGGCGGGACGACGAGCGGGAGTTCGGCCCGGCGCAGCTCGGCGAGGACGGTGGCGTCGGTGGCGCCCTCGGCGGTGCCGGGGCCCCAGTCGACGTCGAGGGCCCGGACGGCGTCCACGCACTGGCCAAAGGTGCGGGCGCGGACGGCGACGCCGGTCGAGACGGTGACGACGTCGGTGACGCCCGGCATGGCCCGGACGGCGGCGAGGTTGGCGACCGAGCGGACGGTCCCGTTGATCGTCGGCGGCCGGCAGACCATCGTCGGCAGGGCGCCCGCGACCTGGAGGTCCATGGCGAACCGCTTGCGGCCGGTGACGGCGGCGAGCGCGTCGAGCCGGTTCCGTCCGGTGCCGATGACGCGGAAGTCCGCGCGGTCCTTGAGGGTGACGGCGACGGCCGTGTCCGCCACGGCGGCGGCCCGGGCGGCGAGTTCGCCGTAGCCGAGGACGGCACCGGCCGGGGAGAGGACCGTGCCGGCCTTGGTGGTGAGGGTGGACACGGCCTCGCCGAGGACGACGGAGGCCGCGTGCAGCAGCCTGCCCCGGGCGACGGCCGCCGCGACCCGGATCGGCGTGTAGGTGGAGACGGTGGTGTTGGAGCCGCCGGTGAGCTGGTTGAAGAGGAGTTCGGGGCGGGCGTCGGCGAGGGTGACGTTCACCTTGTCCAGCGGGAGGTCCAGCTCCTCCGCGATGAGCATGGCGGAGGAGGTGGTGACGCCCTGGCCGACCTCGGCGCGCGGGAGCGCGAAGTGGGCCGTGCCGTCGGGGTCGATCCGGAGGGTGATGAGGTGGCTGGTCGGCAGCGCGGCCACGGTCAACAGGTCGTTCAGGTCGAGGAGTTCGGCGGGGCCCGGCAGCGAGGGGACGACGGCCTCGGCGGTCGCGGGCGCCAGGACCTCGGCACCGGCCTGGGCGGCGACGGTGAGCGTGGGCGCGGCGAGGACGTAGCCGAGGAAGCGGCGGCGGCCGATGCCGGGCGCTGCGGCGGCCGGGGGGCTCGGTTCGTTCTCGGGCGCGGGATGCCGCCTGGCCATGGGTGGGGTGCCTTTCGACGCGGTGCCGTACCGGCCGGAGGGAACCGGCCCTTGTTCGCGGGTGCGGGGCGATCATCGCGCATCCGGAGGCCCGGCGGGGCCGCTTCGGTGAGGAAACCGCGCAGGAACGCGCGGCGCTCCGCGAAGGAACCGTGCTGGTCAGCGGTGCATTCCGTCAGGTCGGTGCGCCTGGGGCGGGCCACGGCCGTGCGCCGGGCGGACGCCAGGTCGGTTCGCCCGGGGCCCACGGCCGTGCGCCGGGCCGTCGCCAGGTCGGCTCGCCCGGGGACCACGGCCGGGCGCCGGGCCGTCGCGGCCGACGCGCACGGGTCTACGTCGTGCGTCCTGCCGTCCGCCTTGTGCGCCGGGCGGCGGCGCGGCGCACGGCGGAGCCGTACCGCGCACCCCGGGCGGGCGGCGTCGTGCCCGGCGTCTCCGTCCTGGCCCGCAGGCCGCGGACGGCCCGGAGCCGGCGGGCGTCGAGACGGCCCCGGCAGGACCGCAGGTGGTGCCGGGAGACGCGGGCGCGCTGCCCGCCGCCCGCGATGAGCGCGTTCACGGAGACCATCGGGTCGCCGCCGACCGAACGGGCCAGCAGCGCGCCCACCACGACCGGCCCGAGCGCCACCACGAGGGCGGTGCCGGTGGCCGAGACGCGGCGGAGGGGGCGGCGGCGCGGAGTGCGGAAGCTCATGGATCCATTCCACCGGTGCGGGGCGGCGGGCGGATCCGCCGGTGTACTCACCTCGTGACGGGAGGCGTACTCAGCCGGCACGGCGCCGGGAGCGGGCCAGGGCCCTGCCTCCCAGCGCCGTCGCGGCGAGGCCGACGAGCAGGGCCACGTAGGCGCCGCCCCGCCCGTTCCCGGTGCCGAGGCCGGCGTCTGCGGTGGCGGCGACCAGACCGCCGAGGACGACGGCGGCCACTCCGGCGGCCAGGGCCAGCACCGCGCCGAGCGGCCCGGTCGCGGCGCCGAGGCGCCCGGCGGGGCGGGCCGTGGCGCGCCACGCCACGAGCAGGCCGGCCAGTCCGAGCACCGCACCGGTGGACGCGCCGAGCCGGCCGGCGCTGAAGGTGGTCACGGAGGCGGCGAGGTCCGGGGCCGGGGCGGCGGAGGCGGGCGCGGCGAGGACGAGTCCCCTGAGCAGGGCGCCGCCGAGGACGGTGGCGAGCACGGGGGCTCCGGTGGCGAGCGTACGGCGGACGGACATGGCGGACTCCTCTTCGGGTGTGCGGTGCGGCGGTGTGCCGCCGACCGGTGCTCCGAGCATGTCCGCCGGCCCCTCCCCCGGTCGTCCTGCCGCCGCGGACACTTCGGCTGCCGCGTGCGCGGTAGCGCCCGCGCGTCTACCGCGTCCGTGGTAGTCGCCGGCTCCTCCCCGGGGCCGACTCCCGTGTGCGGCGGGCCGGTTAGGGTGCGCCCATGACACGACCGGGGGCCGGGTTCCGGCGGCGGTACGGGGACGGGGCGGTCGCCCTCGGGGTGACGGCGGCGCTGCTGGCCGCGTCGGCCTCCGCGCCCCGGCCCGACGCGCCGCTCGCCGTGGCGGCCGGATACGGGCTGCTGGCGGCCGGCGGGCTCGCCCTGGCCGTGCGGCGCCGGGCGCCCCGGGCCGTGCTCGCGGTCACGGGGGCGTGCGCGATCGGCTACCAGGCGGTGGGGTTCGACGTCCCGGTCGTGGCCTATCTGTTCGCCGTGTACGCCGCCGTACGGGCCGGGCACCCGCGCCGTCACGGCCGGCGCGAGCGTGCTGATGCTGGCCGCGCTGCCGGTGGCGGCGCTGCTCTCGGGGGCGTACGGGACGGGCGAGGCGTTCGCGCGGGCGCGGGGCGCCCTGGAGATCGCCTGGCTCGTCGCGGCCGGCGCGGCGGGCGAGGCGCTGCGGCAGGCCGAGCGGCGGGCGGACGAGGCCGAGCGGACCCGCGAGGAGGCGGCCCGCCGCCGCGCGGACGAGGAACGGCTGCGGATCGCCCGCGAGTTGCACGACTCCCTCACCCACCAGATCTCCGTGATCAAGGTGCAGTCCGAGGTCGCCGTCCATGTGGCGCGGCGGCGCGGGGAGGAGGTGCCGCCCGCGCTGCTCGCCATCCAGGAGGCGGGCCGCGAGGCGAGCCGGGAGCTGCGGGCGACCCTGGAGGCGCTGCGCGACGACGACACGGCACCGCCGCGCGGGCTCGACGACGTGCCGGAACTGGTCGAGCGGGTCAGGGCGTTGGGGGTGGACGCGACGCTGACCGTCGAGGGACGCGGGGCGGACGTGCCGGCCGCCGTGGACCGGACGGTGTACCGGATCGTCCAGGAGTCGCTGACCAACGTCGCCCGGCACGCGGGCTCCGCGACGGCCTCGGTGCGGATCGACTGCCGGCCCGGGCTGCTCGCGGTCCGGGTCGACGACGACGGCGCGGCGGCACCGGCCACCGCCCCGGCGCCGGGTCTCGGCCTGCTCGGCATGCGCGAGCGGGTCACCGCCCTCGGCGGCCGGCTCACCGCCGGGCCGCGCGACGGCGGCGGCTTCTCCGTCCTGGCCGAACTCCCCGTGGAGCGCACCCCGTGATCCGTGTCCTGCTCGTCGACGACCAGCCGCTCATCCGCAGCGGGTTCCGCGCGCTGCTCGACCCGGAGGACGACATCGAGGTGGTGGCCGAGGCGTCCGACGGGCGGGAGGCGCTGGCCCTGGCCCGCGCGCACCGGCCGGACGTCGCCCTCGTGGACATCCGGATGCCCGTCGTCGACGGCATCGAGACCACCCGGCGGATCGCGGCCGACCCCGGCCTCGCCGGCGTGCACGTGGTGATCCTGACCAACTACGGCATGGACGAGTACGTCCTGGACGCGCTGCGCGCGGGCGCCGCCGGGTTCCTGGTCAAGGACGTGCTGCCGGAGGACTTCCTGCACGCGGTGCGGGTCGCCGCGCGCGGCGACGCCCTCCTCGCGCCGTCCGTCACCCGGCGGCTCATCCACCGCTGCCTCGCCCAGCCGGCGCCGGCGGCCGCGGGCCCGGGTACGGATGCGGGCCGGGGCCTCGCGGAGCTGACCGGCCGGAAACGCGAGGCGGTGGTGCTGGTGGCGCGGGGCCTGTCCAACGACGAGATCGCCGGCCGCATGGTGATCAGCCCGCTCACGGCGAAGACGCACGTCAACCGGGCCATGACCAAGCTGGGTGTCCGCGACCGTGCCCAACTGGTGGTTCTGGCCTACGAGTCGGGCCTGGTGACGCCGAACGGCACCTGATCCGGGAGCCGTACGACTGCCGTACGGGACCGGTGCGGGACCCTTCCCCTGCCGGGAGCGGCGGGTGTCCACTGGGGGGCCGGAGCGGCGGCGGAAGGGCGGCGGTCATGGCGGTGTCGGTGCTGGTCGTGGAGCACGAGGACGGAGCGGGCGCGGGGCTGGTCGGGGAGCGGCTGGCGGCGGACGGGCTGCGGCTGGACGTGCGGCGGCCGTGGCGGGGCGAGGAGCTGCCCGCGACACCGGCGGCGCACGGCGGGGTGCTGGTGCTCGGAGGGTCCGTGGGCTGCCGGGACGACGGGGCGGCGCCGTGGCTGCCGCGGGTCCGGCAGCTGGTGCGCGAGGCGGTCCGGCGCGAGGTGCCGCTGCTCGGGATATGCCTGGGCGGCCAGCTCGTCGCCGACGCCCTCGGCGGAGCGGTCGCCGCCCGGCCGCGGGGGCCCGAGGTGGGTTCCGTACCCCTGCGGCGGCTGCCCGGCGCCGCGGGCGACCCGGTGTTCGGCGCGGTGCCGGAGGGGGCGCCGGCGGCGCAGTGGCACTTCGACGACATCGTCCGGCTGCCGGCCGGCGCCGTGCCGCTGCTGGGCGGCGACGACTGCCGGTACCAGGCGTTCCGGGCGGGGCCGGTGGCGTGGGGCACGCAGTTCCATCCGGAGGTGGACGGCGACGCGGTCGCGGTGTGGGCGCGGGCCGACGCGGCGGCGGTACGGGAGCGGGGCGGCGATCCGGACGCGGCGGTGGCCGCCGTGCGGCGGGACGGCGCGGCGCTGCGGGAGGTCTGGGGCGCGGCGGCCGGGGCCTGGGGGCGGGTCGTGCGGGAGCGGGCGGCGGCGGACGCGGCACGCTGACGGCCCGGTCGGGTGCGGCGGCGCGGGCCGGGCGCCGTAGCGTACGGGGCAGGCATCCGAACGAGCCCGAGGAGCAGCGCCCATGGCCGATTACCGCGTCGAGACCGTCCGTACCGGATACCGGCGGTGGACCGCCCGCAACGAGCGGGGGGCCGAGGTGCTGATGGCGGCGGCCGACGACGACGGCGCGCAGCCGTCGTTCACGCCGGTGGAGCTGCTGCTGGCGGCGATGGGCGGCTGCGGCGGTCTGGTGATCGACCGGACGGCGCGGGCGGTGGACCACGACGACCTGCGGATCGTGGTCGAGTCGGTGTCGGCGCCGGAGGACGACGGCAGGATCGGCCGGATCCGGGTGAGTTACGAGTTCGACCTGCCGGACTCGAACCCGAAGGCGGCCGAGGTGTTCGCGCGCGGGGTGCGGCTCACGCACGAGAAGTTCTGCACGGTGAGCCGCACCGTCGAGCACGGCGCACGGGTCGAGGCGGTCCTGCCGGACGGCACGGTCGGCTTCGAGGGCTGACCGGGGGCTGGGGGCTGGGGGCTGCGGGAAACCGGCGCGCGCGTCAGGTCGGCGCGCACGTCAGGTGAACCAGAGGTCGTCAGGTCAGCCAGAGGTCGCGGACCTGCCGGACCGGGTCGCTCTCGACCCGGCTCTCGCTGTCCCAGACCTGGGTGGCGCGGGTGTCGGGGGCGTAGCGGGGCCAGTCGGCGCCCGGGTCCTGGTCCCTGACGAACGCGACCCAGGCGCGGTGCACGGCGTCGGCGAGGGCCTGCGGCGGGGTGTCGCCCGCGGCCTCGGCGACCCCTTCGGCGTCGAGGAGGTCGAAGGCGAACGGCAGGTCCAGGCAGTGCGCGGCGATCCCGAGGACCGGTGAGCGCCAGCCGAACTGGTAGAGCCAGGTGGGGCGTTCGCGGGCGGCGCGGGCGTCGGCGACGGCCAGGTTCGGGGCCCGGAACATGACGTCGGTGAGCGCCTGCCCGAAGAGGCCGCCCTCCGGCACGTCCGGGTACGCGGCGGCGAACGCGCCGGTGCGCGCCGGGTCGAGGCCCAGCGCGCCGAGGAGGACCGGCAGCGGCGGCCCTGCGTCGCCGGGGCCGGGGACCGCCGAGAACTCGTCGGCGGTGAAGCCGAGCAGCAGCGGGACCGTGGCGCCCGCGTCACCGGCGGTGAGGGCGTCGGCGGCCGGTACGGGGACGAGGTCGCCGTCCGCGAAGGGGGCGAGCGCCAGCATCGGGGGCAGCCCCGCGCGGTCGGGTCCGTCCTCGGCGAGGCGGTCCTGGAGGGCGAGGAGGTCGTCGTCGCTCAGGTCGCGCAGGGCGGCGGCGGTGGCGGGGACGCCGGTGCGCTCCGTGAACAGGCGGGCGGCGGCGCGGGCGGTCGCGGGGCCGTCGGGGCGCAGGAGGGCGCCGGAGACGGAGATCGCGCCGCGGAACAGGCCCTCGGCGGAGGGGGTCGCGAGCAGGGTGAGGACGGCGCCGCCGCCGGCGGACTGGCCGGCGATCGTCACCTTGCCGGGGTCGCCGCCGAAGGCCGCGATGTTGTCGCGGACCCAGGTGAGGGCGGCGATCCAGTCGCGGACGCCGCGGTTGTCGGGGGCGTCCTCCAGGTGCAGGAAGCCCTCGATGCCGAGCCGGTAGCCGACGGAGACGAGGACGACGCCGTCGCGGTTGAAGGCGGCGCCGTCGTACCAGGGGCTCGCGGCGGAGCCGGCGACGTACCCGCCGCCGTGGATCCAGACGAGGACGGGCAGGCCCTCGGCCGGGACGGTGTCGGGCGTGAAGACGTTGAGGTTGAGGACGCCGGCGCCCGGGACGCTGGGCTCGGGGATGGTGGTGACCTCGGCGAAGGGGCGGCGCTGGGCGGTCGGGCCGTACGCGGTGGCGTCCAGCGGCTCGGTCCAGGGCTCGGGCGGCTCCGGGGCGGCGAAGCGGAGGTCGCCGACGGGCGGCTTGGCGTACGGGATGCCGAGGAAGCGGTACGTGCCGTCGGCGCGGCGCTCGCCGCGGACAGGCCCGCGGGTGGTGGCGACGAGGGGGCGGGGGGCGGTCATGGGGCGGCTCCTGGGTGGCGCGGGACGGAGGCGGGCGGGGTGTCGTCGGGGCCAGCGTCTGAGCCGCGACCTGCGGCGTCAAGGGAGGAAGGGCCAGAGGTGACACGAGTCACTTACACGAGTCAGCAGCGTGCGTGACCGCCGGGAACGCGACGGCCCCAGCGGGTGCGGCGGGCGGCGCGCCGAGGGCATGATGAAGGCATGACCGACCGGGACGACTTCCTGACGTGGGTCAGGACCGATCTCCAGGCCGCCGAGCGGGCGCTCCACGACGGGGACCCCGAGCCGCGCCGGGCGCTGTGGTCGCGGCGCGAGCCGGTGAGCGTCTTGGGCGCCTGGTACAACGCGCTCGGCCGGGAGGACGTGGACCGCGTGTTCACGGCGCTCGCCAAGCGCTTCTCCGCCTGCACGTCCTACCGCATCGAGGTGCTCAGCCACGACGTCGTCGGCGACGCCGCCTACACCGCCTGCTTCGAGCACGTCGCGGCGTCGGTCGACGGCGAGGCCCGCACCTACACGCTGCGCGCCACCCAGACGTACCGGCGCGAGGACGGCGCCTGGCGGGTCGTCCACCGGCACGGGGACCTGGTGCAGGCCTGAACGGAAGGGGCCCGCTCGAACCCGCCGCCCCCACGCACACAGAAGCGGCACCCCCTGAACCGACACCCCCGGCCCGGCGTCTTCCCCCGAGGAATCGACAGCCGGTCGATCGACAGCCGGTCAGGGGCGGCCGAAGGGGGAGGCGACGGCGCATGGGGTGGACCGCCGAGCAGGTCGTGGGCGGTGTGTTCCTGCTGGGGCCGGGGGTCGCCCTGGTCGTGGCGGGTCTCGTGTGGAAGGGGCGGGCCGTGCGCCCCTTCGCCGCCCGCCGGGCCGGCCGGATGGCCCACGCGGCGTACGTCCGGGACCTGGAACGGGCCGTGGAGCAGGCGATCGTGGCCGCCCGGCGCGCCGCCGGCGAGGGCGAGCCGGCGATCGTCACGGTGTCCGCCGTGGAGCGGCTGGCCCGGGAGCGGTACGGGCTCGAGCACGTCGAGCGGGAGCACGCCGCCGCCGCGCTGCGCCGGGGCTTCCGGCGGTACGGCTGCGCGGCGGACTGCGTGACGGACGCCTACGCCTGAGCGGTGCGGCGGTCCCCTACGCCCGGCCGGGCGCTTCCGGTACCGGCGTCGCCTGGTGGTAGAAGAGCCTCAGGGAGCCGGTGGCGTCGCGGCGCCACACCGACGAACGCCGGGCGCGCCGGCCGTCGATGGCGGTCTCGTAGGTGAGGTGGACGAGCCCCGGGGCGAGGACCGTGCCCGCGAAGGCGGTGGCGACGATCGGCGGCCCGTCCTCGCCGCCGTGCAGCCCGGCGAGCGCGGCGAGCATGTCGGCGCGCGTCCAGAGCCGGCCCGAGGCGCCGACCTCCGTGAACGCGGGGTCCAGCAGCTCCTCGCCCTGCGCCGGGGACATCCGGACGGCCGGGTCGTGGAGCAGGCGTTCGCGCCGGATGGCCTCGGTGACGTCGGGGTGCGCGGCGGTCGTCATGGCGGGGGTCACTCTCCGGTCGTGCCGTCGATGCGTTCGCGGAGGAGGTCCGCGTGGCCGTTGTGGCGGGCGTACTCCTCGATCATGTGGGCGAGGACGAAGCGGACGGAGTACGTCTCGTCCCCGAGGCGGCCGGTGGCGTCCAGCGAGCCGGCCGCGTCCACGACGGCGCGGGAGCGGGCGCACTCGGCCCGCCACACGGCGAAGTCGGCCTCGGCGTCGGCGTCCTCGACGTCGAAGTCGGCCCAGTCGGTGGAGCCGGGCGGGGTCCAGGGGCTGCGGCTGTCCTCGCCGGCCAGCACGTTCCGGAACCAGCCGCGCTCGACCTCGGCGGCGTGCCGCACCAGGCCGAGCAGCGACAGCCCGGACGGCGGCACGGCCCGTTCCTTCAGCTGCTCCGGGGTGAGCCCGGAGCACTTGAGCGCGAGGGTGTCGCGCTGGAACTGGAGCATGGCGCAGAGCGTGGCCCGCTCGTCCGCCCCGGAGGTGGGCACCGTCGTGCGCCCGTCGTCCTGGATCATGGCGGCATTCTGCCTGGTCGGGGGCATGGTGTCCGCCGCTTTTCGCCGGCTGGGCGCCCGCCCCCGCCGGCGCGCGGGTCCGCCGCCGCCCGGCGCGGTGGGCTCGCCGTCCCCCGCTCACCGTCTCCCGCCCGCGGGATCCGCCGCCGGAGGCAGCCCCGGGCCCGTTCGCGGATAGTGGAGTGATGAAGCGCTATCCGCTCATCGCCGAGCACGGTCTGGTGGGCGATCTGCAGACCGCCGCGCTCATCTCCGACGAGGGCGTCGTCGACTGGTTCGCGGCGCCCCGCTTCGACTCTCCCGGGGTGTTCTCGGCGCTCCTGGACCACGACCGGGGCGGCTACTTCCGGCTCTCCGTCGACGGCCCGGACGTGACGGTCAAGCAGCTGTACTACCCGGACACGGCCATGCTCGTGACCCGGTTCATGTCGCCGGACGGGGTCGGCGAGCTGATGGACTGGATGCCGCCGGACCGGACCGGCCGGGTCACGGACCGGCACACCCTGATGCGGGTGATGCGGTGCACGCGCGGCAGCGTCACGTTCACCCTGGAGTGCCGGCCGCGGTTCGGCTTCGGGAGGACCCCGCACGAGACCCGGATCGACGGCCGTACGGCGTCCTTCCGCGCGGCGGCGATGGCGGGCTTCCTCCAGACGAACGTACCGCTGGAGCCGGACGGGCCGTCCGACGTGCGGGGCCGGCTGCGGCTGGCCGAGGGCGGGATCGCGGGCGCGTCGTTCACCGTGGACGGCCCCATGGCCGCGCCGCCGCCGCTGCCGGACGTGCGGGAGGTGGAGGCGGCGCTGTGGGACGCGGTGGACTTCTGGCAGCGGTGGGTGCGCACCGCGCGGTACCGCGGCCGCTGGCCGGACATGGTGCACCGGTCGGCGATCACGCTGAAGCTGCTGACGTACCTGCCGACGGGCGCGCCGATCGCGGCGCCGACGCTGGGCCTGCCGGAGCTGGTGGGCGGCGAGCGGAACTGGGACTACCGCTACACCTGGGTGCGGGACGGTTCGCTGGCCGTGCGAGCCCTGCTCGACCTGGGGTTCGCGGAGGAGGCCGCGGCGTTCACGGACTGGCTGACGGCGCGGGTCGCCGAGCGGTCGGCGGGCCCGGCGGGCGGACGGCCGCTGCAGATCATGTACCGGGTGGACGGGGATCCGCGGCTGCCGGAGGAGGTCCTGGCGGAGTTCGAGGGCTACCGGGGTTCGGCGCCGGTGCGGGTCGGGAACGCGGCGGCGGACCAGCTGCAGCTCGACGTCTTCGGCGAGGCGATGTACGCGCTGGCGCAGGGCGCCGGCCGGGACGTGCTGCCGACCTACGACGGGTGGCGGGCGGTGTCGGGGATGCTCGACTGGCTCGCGGACTCCTGGGACGCGCCCGACGAGGGCATCTGGGAGACCCGGGGCGGCCGGAAGGACTTCACCTTCAGCCGGGTGATGTCCTGGGTGGCCTTCGACCGGGGCCTGCGGCTGGCGGAGGAGTTCGGGCGCCCGGCGGCCCTGGACACCTGGCGGGCGGCGCGGGACGAGATCTTCGCGCAGGTGATGCGGCGCGGCTGGAGCGACCGGCGCGGCGCCCTGACCCAGTACTTCGGCGGGGACGTGCTGGACGCCGCCCTCCTGCTGATCCCCCGCACGGGCCTGCTGAGCCCGACGGACCCGCGGTGGCTGAGCACCCTCGACGCGATCGAGGAGGCCCTGGTCCGCGACAGCCTGGTGCACCGGTACGACCCCGGTGCCGCGCCGGACGGACTGCGGGGCGCCGAGGGCACGTTCAGCCTGTGCACCTTCCTGTACGTGGACGCGCTGGCGCGGGCCGGCCGGGTGCGGCAGGCCCGCTTCTCGTTCGAGAAGATGCTCACGTACGCCAATCACGTCGGCCTGTTCGCCGAGGAGATCGGCCCGTCCGGTGAGCAACTGGGCAACTTCCCCCAGGCGTTCACCCATCTCTCGCTGATCATGGCGGCGACGACGCTGGACGAGGTGCTGGACGCCGCCGCCGGCCGACCGGGACGCGGCGGGCGACGGCCTCCGGGTCAGGACGACTTGGCGTAGTCGGCGAAGCCGACCCAGTCGAGGGCGACGCACGCCTCGTCGCCGACGACCCAGGCGTCGTGACCGGGGGTGACCTCCATGAAGTCGCCGGGGCCGAATTCGTCCTCCTCGCCGGAGTCCATGACGACGTGGAGGCGTCCGCTGACCACGTAGCCCACGTGCGACGCCTGGCAACTGTCCGTCCCGGCCAGCGGCTTCACGTGCTCGGACCACTTCCAGCCGGGTTCGAAGACGGCGCGGCCGACCGCGCCGCGCTCGGTGTCGAGCAGGTCGAGCCTGCCCTTGCCGCCCTCGAAGGGGCGGGTCTCGTCCGCTGAGTCGAAGCTTCTTCGTACGATGCCGGTCATCGTCTCCGCCTCCCGGCGGTGCGCGGGTCCCCGAGTCCTCTCCCAGCCTACGCCGGGGCGGGCGACCGCTCTCGTCCCCGCTTCACATAAGGAACATATAAGAGCACAATGGGACTGCGGCCCCGTGCCGCGAGCGCGGTCCGACACGCAGCACGCCAGCAAGGAGGCGAGTCACATGGCCGACGTCTCTCACCGTCCCGGTGACATCTCGGGACACCCCGACGCGACGGAGATGCGCGATCGCTACGCGCAAATCCTCCAGACCAGAGGGGTGGCCGCCGTCGAGGAGCTCGTGATCCTCGCCGGAGTATGGATCGCGGTCTCCGCGTACACGGTCCACTTCGCGGCCGCCAGGCCGGAACTGGCCATCACCAACCTGGTCGTCGGCATCGCGCTCGCGGTCCTCGGCCTGTGCACCTCGATGGCCCCCGAGCGCTCCCAGGACCTCAACTTCGTCGTCCTGCTGCTCGGCGCCTGGACGATCGTCGCCCCGTGGGTCGTCACCCGGAACCCCGACACCGGCATGGTGCTCAGCAACGTCATCGCCGGCGCGTGCGTCTGCCTGTTCGCCCTCACCGCGGGCGGACTGCTGATGAGCAAGCGCAAGAGGTGAGGCACCCGCCTCTCCCCCCTCCCCCTCTCCCGCGACGGCGGCGGTCCCCGGACCGCCGCCGTCCGCACGCCACGCGCACACACCGCGCCCTCGCCGCACCCACAGCGCCCGCCGTGACGGAAACGTCCCGCACCCGAAACGCCCAGTGACGAAGCGGCGCGTTTCGCCGCCCCGCCTTATGCAGGATGGCGCAGGCCCCGCCGCCCCGCCCCCGCCTAGCCTCGCCGCAACGAGAGCACACGAGGGGCGGTACCACCGGTGAACTGGCACATCCACGACTACCGCGAGAGCGATCTCGCCGCCGTCGTCCATCTGATCGACACCACGGCCGAACTCGGCCAGGAGTCCGTCTTCTCCCTCGCCGAGTGCATCGGCGCCCTCACCTCCCGGCAGCCGGCCGTCGTCGCCGTCCACCAGGGCGTGCCGATCGGGGCGGCACTCGCCTGCGTCTCCGGCGAGCGGGCCTGGGTGATGCGGATCGCGATCGCCTCCGCCTGGCGCGGCCGGGGCCTGGCCAGCGCCCTCCTGGTGGAGCTGGAGCGCAAGCTGGTCGCCGCGCGGGTGGGCCGGATCGCGTACGTCCTGCCGGAGGAGGAACTGGTCGGCGAGGGGCTGCTGAACGCCGGTTACACGCGCCAGCCCGCCGTCGCGTACTTCGAGAAGACCGAGCCGCTGCACGGGCCCGCCGCCGGCCTGCTGGACGACCTCGGCGGCCGGCTGCTGCCGGGCGACCTGTGGGCGAAGGTGGCCGGCATGGAGCGCGAGAAGGACCTGATCGAGCGGCGGGTCGTGCTGCCGCTGGCCGAGCCGGAGCGGGCCGCCCGGCACGGCGTCCGCCCGCCCCGGGCGATCTGCCTCTTCGGCCCGCCCGGCACCGGCAAGACGACCTTCGCGCGGGCGATCGCGTCCCGGCTCGGCTGGCCGTTCGTGGAGATCCTGCCGTCCCGCCTCGCCGACGGCGGCAACCTCGCGGCGGCGCTGCGCACCGCCTTCGCGCGGATCGCGGAGCTGGACCGGGTGCTCGTCTTCATCGACGAGGTCGAGGAGATCGCCCCGGTCCGCAGCGAGCCGGCCGGGCCCGGCGGGCTGCACGGCGTCACCAACGAACTGCTGAAGCTGATCCCCGGCTTCCGGGAGCGCGACGAGCGGCTGCTGGTGTGCGCGACCAACTCGGTCCGCTCCCTCGACCCGGCCTTCCTGCGGCCGGGCCGCTTCGACTACCTGATCCCGATCGGTACGCCGGACAAGGGCGCCCGGGCCGCGATCTGGTCCCGCTACACCGACGGCCGGCCGGAGGTGGACATCGACGAACTGGTCCTCGCCAGCGACCTGTTCACCCCGGCGGACATCGAGCACGCGGCCCGGGTCGCCGCGCAGGCGTCCTTCGAGCGGGACCTGCTGGCCGTCGGCGCCCGGGACCCCGAGACCGCCGCGCCGGGGGCGAGCACGGCGGACTACCTGGCGGCGATCGCCGCCGCCCGCCCGACGGTGACGCCGGAGCTGGTCGAGGCGTTCGCGGCGGACATCACCAGCCACGCCCGGACGTGACCGTCACCCGGCGGCGAGCGCGGCCTCCAGCTCCGCGCGGTCCGGCAGCCGCGCCCCGGCCCGTCCGACGGTGACGCGGGCCGCGGCCCCGGCCCTCGCCAGCAGTCCGGCGAGGTCGCCGGCGCCGAGCGCGGCGAGCCCGGGCCGGTCGGTGCCGGCGAGGGCGTCCAGGACGGCCGCCATGAAGGAGTCGCCCGCGCCGACCGTGTCGACGACGGCGACGGGCGGCGCCGCGGCCCTCACTGTGTGCCCGCGGGTGACCGCCAGCGACCCGGCGGCGCCCCGGGTGACGAGGACGACGGCCGGGCCGAGCGCCAGCCAGCGCGCCGCCACCGCCTCCGGCGCCTCGCCCGGATACAGCCAGTCCAGGTCCTCGTCGCTCGCCTTCACCAGGTCGGCCAGGCCCACGCACCGCTCGACCCGCGCCACGGCCGCCCCGCGCTCCCCCATCAGCGCGGGCCGCACGTTCGGGTCGTAGCTGACCGTGGCCACCGGCCGCAGCCGCCGGGTGAGGGCCAGCACGCTGCCCGCGCCCGGTTCGGTGACGGCCGCGATCGAACCGAGGTGCACGTGCCGCACCGGCCCGGGCGTCGCCGGCGGCGCGTCGGCGGTCAGCGTCCAGGCGATGTCGAAGGCGTACGCGGCCCGGCCGCTCCCGTCCAGGGTGACGACCGCCGACGGCGTGCGGGCGGGGGCGCCGCCGACCGCGACCCGCACCCCGGCACCGGCGAGATGCCCGCCGATCAGCCGCCCGGCGTCGTCGTCGGCGAGCTGCGTGAGCAGGGTGGTGTCCCGGCCGAGCCGGGCGAGCCCGTAGGCGACGTTGGCGGGGCTGCCGCCGGGGTGGACGGCGTCGGGAGCGCCGGGTTCGCGGACGATGTCGGCGACGCACTCGCCGATCACCAGGAAGGTCATGCGGTGCACAGCTCCTCGGCGTAGGGGTCCTGGTGGCCGGCCCGGTCAGGCACGGCGGCGGTACAGGATCTGGCGGGCGTCCCACTCCACGAACGACCCGGCGGGCTCCAGGCCGACGGCCTCCAGCAGGCGGCGGGAGCGGTGGTTGGCCTCCTGGGTGACGGCGACGACGCTCGGGGCGGTCTCCAGGACCCGGGCGACGGCCGCCGCCACCGCCTCCCGGGCGTATCCGCTTCCCCAGTGCTCGGGGAGGAACTGGTACGACACCTCGGTCTCGCCCCCGCGCCCGCCCTCCTCCACGGTGACGAGCCCGAGCAGCACGCCGTCCTCGGCCCGCACCACGGCGTGGCAGCCGGGCGCGCCGACGATCCGCCGCTGCCGGATCCGCACGACCGACGCGATGACCGGCCCCCCGAGGTGGCGCCGCACCTCGGGATCGGTCCAGAGCCGCGTCACGGCGGGCACGTCCGCCCGCCGCACGGGCCGCAGCACCAGCCGCTCGGTACGGAGCGGGGCCGACGATTCCGGGGACGACGGTTCCGGGGACGACGGTTCCGGGGACGACGGTTCCGGGGACGCGGACGGGTCGGCGGACGGGGAGGCGGTCATGCTCTGCATCATCGCAGCCGCCGGCGCCGACCGGCTCACGGGCCGGTCCCGGAGGTGCCCCGGCGCCCCGGTGACGTCGTACGCGGACGGCCTCAGCCCGTGAGCAGGGCCCGTACGGCGTCCCAGCCGGCGTCCATCGGCCGGGCCGTCTCCCGTCCCGTGGCCACGTCCTTGTAGCCGCTGGAGGTGACGACGCAGACGACGGGTCCGTCCTCGTCCGCCGGGTCGGGCCCGTGCGCGCGCAGCCCGGCGAGCCCGGCGGCGGCCGACGCCTCGCACCAGATGCCCTGACCCGCCAACTCCTCGCGCGCCGCGGCGAACTGATCTTCCGTCACGGTCCGCGCGGCGCCACCGGTGCGCTGGATCGCGAGCACGCCGCGGTAGCCGTTCACCTCGCAGTCGATGGCGTACGCGGCGGTCGGCCCGACGGGGACGCGGGCGGCCGGGCGGCCGGACCGCAGCGCCTCGGTGAGGGCCCCCGCGGCGGCCGGCTCGACGCCGTACATCCGGGGCACGGCGTCCGTCACGCCCAGCCGCGCCAGCTCCTCGAAGCCCTTCGCCACCCCGAACAGCAACTCGCCGTAACCACAAGGCACATGGACGGCGGCGGGCGCCCGTCCGAGCGCGAGCGCGATCTCGTAGGCGATCGTCTTGTACCCCTCCGGGCCGAACGGGTGGCCGGTGTGCGCGGAGTCCGTGACGCTGCTGACCGCCTGGTAGCCGAGTTCGCCGGTGATCCGCCGCATCAGGGGCCGCACGTCCTCGTACGGGACGGTCAGCACGGCCGCGCCGTAGGCCCGGAGGTGGGAGGCGACGGCGGGCGGCGCGTACGGCGAGGTGAAGACGGCGCACGGCAGGCCCGCCCGGGCCGCGTAGGCGGCGGCGGACGCGCCGTGGTTGCCGGACGACGACACCACGATCCCGCGCGCCCCGGAGGCCGCGGCGGCGCTCACCGCCACCCGGTTCAGCCGGTCCTTGTGGCTCCACGTCGGGTTCCGCGACTCGTCCTTCACCCACACCCCGTCCCCCAGCGCGACCAGCGGCGTGTTCCCCTCGCCCAGCCCCGGCGCGGCGAGCGGCGGCAGCAGCGGCGCCCACCGCTCCAGCCCGTGCGCGGCCGGCCCGTCGAACAGGTCCGCGGGCACGGCGTCGTAGTCGTACGCCACCTCCAGCGGGTACGCCACCTCCTCGGTCGACGTCACCGGACACCCGCCGGTCAGCGGCGGCCACAGCGGATGCCGCACGGACGGATCGGCGAGGGACCGCTGGGCGCGGGCGAGCGACGTCACGGGGACCTTTCTGCGGAGGACGGACGGGCCGGGGGCCCGGGTCAGCGGGTGTGCATGCGGCGGCGGAGGGCTTCCAGGGCGCCGGGACGGCGGCCGGGGACGCGGCGGCGGAGGGCCAGCAGGGTGGGGGCGAGGGCACGGCCGCGGGCCGGGTCGGTGATCTGCTCCCACTGGTGGTGCGCCCGGTCCACCGCCCCTTCGACGTCCGGGTCGTCCGGCTTCTGGCGCAGTCCGAGCCGCGCCTCGGCGACCGCGAGCCACAGCTCGCAGCTGCGGGCCGGCTCGCCCGCCAGCCGGGCGAGGTCCGCCCGCACCTCCATCCAGTGCACCGCCTCCGCCGAACGCGGCCCGAACCGCCGCAGCGCGTCCCGCTCCCACGCGGCGGCCATCTCGGCGGCCTCGGCGTGCCGCCCGGCCATCGCGGCCGCCAGGATCGCGGGGTGCGGATCGTGCGGTACGGGCTCCGCCTCCGGGGCCCGGCCGTACCCGACCCGCCGTGGATCCGCCGCCGCCGGAGGCACGACGGGCGGAGCCTCGGGCATCGGAGGGACCACCGGCTCCTTCTCCTCCCGCCCACGGGGCGGCGCCAACTTCATGGTGCCCGGGCTCTCTTCGCCCTCACCGCCGGATTCGGGGACGGCCGTGGGACGTCCCCCCGGCGGGCTCCCGGGCTGCTGCTCGGGCGCCGGCGCGGCCTCCGCCGCCGGAGCCGGTACGGGCGGAGCCGCCGCCGTGTACCCCGCCGGGAGCGGCGGCACCCCGTTCGGGACGGGAGGGGCGGCCGGGACGGGAACGGCCGCGCGCACCGGGACGGGGCCGGGCTCCCCGGCGGACGCGGGTACGGGCTCCGCGACGCGGCCCCCAGCGGGCACGGGCGCCGGCGGCGGCGCAGGCGCGGGCACCGGCGCGACTACGGCGACCGGGACGGGCGCGGGCGCGGGCATCGCCGCCGGAGCCGCCGCGCTCCCCCACTCCCCCGCCCGCTCCGGCCCCTGCGTCTGCGGTCGTGGCAGGAACAGCGCCTCCACCGTCCCCGTGCGTGCCGCCGCCTCGGTGTGCAGTGCCGGGAAGGGGGCGCGGGTGCCGGCGCGCCACTGGTCGGCCCAGGCGCGGAGGTAGTCGGGGGTGGTGCGTTCGCCGCGGCGCGGGGGCGGGGTGACGCGGGCGTAGAGGGTCGGCGACGGGGTCAGGCGGAGCAGGTCGGGGGCGGTGCCGAGGCGGTCCCAGGCGGCCGGGTCGGCGACGAGGTCGGCGACGATCGTCGTGGTCCCGGCCGGGCGGGCGGCGGCCGCCTCGGCGAGCCAGTGCCAGGGCAGGGCCGTGTAGCGGAGCGCGGCCGAGGTGCTGCGGGCCAGGGCCAGGTGCGGCAGCTGCTGGCGGCGGTCGAGGTGGAGCTGGCCCGCGAGGAAGACGACGAGCGGGCCGGGGCTCTGCGCGGCGGCGCGCAGCCGGGTGAGGACGGTCTGCGGGTCGACGGGGTCGGCGAGTTCGACGAGCGTCGCGGTCGCCGTGCCGGTGAGGACGCCGGGCGGGACCGCCGCGAGCGCAGGCAGCACGGAGGCCGCGTCCATGGTGCGGCCGCGTCCGGCCGGCGCCGCCGCGAGCAGCACCGCCGTACCGGCCGGGGCCGAAGTCACCGCCGCCGCCTCCCCCGTGTCCGTACCCACCGCGCCCGCCGTACCGTTCGCCTCGTCGCTCACCACACGTGCACCGTAACGCGTGGTGTCGCGGCCGCTCACGGCCGGGCCGTTGGCATATGCCAGAAGCACCACCGGATCGAGTGTTGCCAAACCCCTTACGAGCGCTCCTCCCCTGTGCCACAGTCGTCTCCTGGACCCGTCACCATCCGGGCCTGCGCCGCGCCTGTATCGGAGTACGACATGCCGTCCCCTCTGTTCGCGGACCGTTCCGCCCAGCCTCCGGAGCCGGGCGCCGTGGACGCGCTGATCTCGCAGACGAGTCGTCTGCGCGGTGAGGTCGACGCCGTCCGTCGGGACGCCGCTGCCCACGACGACGATCCCCGGCAGCGCTGGCAGCGCGCGCTGTGCGACCTGGCGATGCATCAACTCGACGACCTGCGCGCGCAGTTCGGCCAGCTCCGCGACGGCGCTCCGGCCGCGGCTTCCCCGGCCCCGAAGGACGCGCCCCCGGAGGACGCCGCGCCGGACGGGGGCAGCCCGCTGTTCGACGGCTCGTTCACCAGCGAGGCCGGCGCCGCCTACGGCGAGGCGCCCACGGCCACCGGTTCGCTCCTCGCCCGCGTCGGCAGCGCCGAGTGGAACCTGCTGACCGACGAGGTGAGCTGGTCCGACGAACTCTTCGACATCTTCGGACGCCCGCGCGAGCGGGGCCCTATGTCGCTCGACGAGATGCCGACGGTGGTCCTGCCCGACGACCAGCCGCGCCTCCAGGGCATGGTGACCGACTGCCTGATCGACGGGAAGCCGATCGACGGCGAGTTCCGGATCGTCCGCCCGGACGCCACGCGCCGCACCGTGCACATGACCGGCGAACCGGTCCTCGACGCCGACGGCTGCACGGCCTCCATGTGGGCCGTCTTAAGGGACGTCAGCGAACTGCGCCGCAGCGAGCGGGCCCTCCGCGAGAGCCGCGACCGCCTGGAGCAGAGCCGGCAGATCGAGCGCACCGAGCACCGGGTCGCCGTCGAACTCCAGGAGGCGGTCCTCCCGCCGTGGCGCGGCTCGCTCGGCTTCGCACACGACGGGCCGGCCCCGGTCGGCGTCGCCGGCCACTACTTCCCGGCCGCCTCCGCCAATCTGATCGGCGGCGACTGGTACGACGCGCTCGCGCTGCCCGCCGGCGACGCGCTGCTGACCGTCGGCGACCTCACCGGCCACGGCGTGGCCGCGACCTCCTCCATGGCGATGCTGCTCGGCGCGCTGCGCGGCATGGCCGTGGCCGGGATCCGGCCCGGCGCCCTGATGGGCCACCTCAACCAGCTCCTGGAGAGCTCCGGCCAGCCGGCCCTCGGCAGCGCCCTGTGCTGCCGCTACGACCCGGCGGCGCGGACGCTCGTCTGGGCGCAGGCCGGCCACCCCGCCCCGCTGCTCTTCCGCGGCGGGACGGGACGCCCGCTGCGCCGCCCCGAGGGCGTGCTCCTGGGCGCGACCGGCGGGGCCGCGTACGAGGAGACCGAGACCCGCCTCCAGCCGGGCGACGTGCTCGTCCTCCACACCGACGGGCTGACCCGGGGCACCCACGTCCTCGACGACACGGGCGTGGCACGGCTGCTCGCGCTCGCCCCCCGGCTGGCGGAGGCGCGGGACGCGCAGGAGTGCCTGCGGGCGGTCCTGGAGGAGTTCGGCGACGAGGCACGCGAGGACGACGCCTGTGTGATGGTCGTCCGCGTCGGTTCCTGACCCCGGCACCACGGCGGCCCCGCGAGCACGGTGTGGCGCACGCCGGGCAGGCCGGAGCGCGGGCCGAGGGGCCCTGTCCGTCCGTCCGCGTCGCGCCGCCCGGGGTCGTACCCGTGCTCAGGCCGTCCCCAGCCGCGGCGTCTCCGGCGCCCGCGGCAGCTCGACCTCCAGCTCGGCCCGCAGGTCCTCGATCTTCGAGTAGCCCGCGTACTGGCCGGTGAGCCGGTACATCTCGCGCAGCCGGTGCCAGGTCCGGTGCGAGGAGGTCTCGCCCATCGAGATCAGGGCCAGCCGGGCGTAGCGGTCCGCCTGCTCCGGGTCGTCGGCGATGAAGCAGGCCGACGCCATCGAGATGTGGTCGAAGAGCTTCGAGCGGTTGTGCCCGTCGCGCCGCAGGTCCAGGGCGAGCCGGGCGTGGCGCTGGGCGGTGACCGCCGCCGCCGGGTCGTGCTCCGCGAGGGTCCGGTAGGCGAGCGCCTGCATGCCGTGCATGTCGGCCTCGTCGAAGCTCTGCATCCAGCTGGGCGTCTGCTCGTTCCGGTCCGAGACGAACAGGTCCTCGGCCTCGCCGAGGGTGCGGCGCATCGCCTGCCCCTGCCCCATCGACGCCTGCGCCCACGCCTCGATGGTGTGGAACATCGCCTTGGTGCGCGGCAGCAGTTCCTCCCCCGCGCCGGACTTGGCGAGGTTCATCAGGTCCAGGGCGTCGTCGGGGCGGCCGAGGTGGACCATCTGGCGGGCGGCGCGGGACAGCGCCTCGCCGGCCCGGGGCCGGTCGCCGCTCTCGCGGGCCGCGTGCGCCGCGATGACGAAGTACCGCTGGGCGGTGGGTTCCAGGCCCACGTCGTGGGACATCCAGCCGGCCAGGACCGCCAGGTTGGCGGCGACGCCCCACAGCCGGCGCTGGAGGTGCTCGGCGTGGCGGTACGCCAGCATGCCGCCGACCTCGTTGAGCTGGCCGACCACGGCCTTGCGCTGGAGGCCGCCGCCCCGGGAGGCGTCCCAGGCGCGGAAGACCTCCACGGAGCGCTCCAGTGCCTCGATCTCCTCCGACCCGATGGGGGCGGCCTCGTAGCGGTCGTACCCGGCGGGGTCGGCGTGGAGGGGATCGGTGGCGCGGGGAGCCGCGGCGGGGCGGGAGGGCTCCGTCCTGAGCCAGTCGTGCAGGGAGCTGTTGAGTGCGGATCCGGCGGTGAGCGCGATGCCCGCGCCCATCAGCCCGCGTCGGTTGAGCATGAGGTCCATTCCCGTGAATTCGGTGAGGACCGCAGCCGTACGGTCGGGAGCCCAGGGCATGCCGTCAGGGTTCTCGTCGGTGCTCCTGACGGCCTGCCGCGTACCGGCACGCCCGCGTCGTACGAACCCGAGGTCCTCGATGGTCACGACACGACCGAGTCGCTCGGTGAACAGGGCCGCCAGCACCCGGGGAACGGGATCGCGCGGGGTCTCCCCCTTGTCGATCCAGCGCCGCACCCGCGAGGTGTCGGTCGACAGCTGGGGGTGGCCCATGGCCGCCGCCTGCCGGTTGACCAGCCGCGCGAGTTCGCCCTTGGACCAGCCGGCGAGGCCGAAGAGGTCCGCCAGGCGGGTGTTGGTCTGTCCTGTCACGTCTAAGCCCCCAGGTTCTCGGCTGAGTTGACAGTAGCCCCCTGTCATAGGGCTGGCGACTATTCGCCAGGGTTCGCCAGGGTGCGCTCGGTGTTCCGCTACCCGTGCGCGGGTGTCAGGTAGGTATGCGCCACCCCGCCCCGTCGACCGGCCCTCATTTTCCCCAGGGTGCGGACCGGGGGCGGGCGGGGGCGACGCACGCTTTTCGTCGGCACACGAAGGGATCTGTCACCTCCATGTACACAGCATCGTCCTCCGTGTCCGCCCCGCCCCGGCCGCAGACCCGCCTGGCGCCGGCCGGTGCCGGACCGTACCTCGCCCCCGCGCCGCGGGGCGTCCGGCCGCGCCCCCGGGCCGCCGGAACCGGTACCGGACCCGGCGCGCAGATGAGCGGCAGGATCGACCTGTCGGGCCCCCAGGGGGCGCAGCTGAAGGTCGCCATCGCCTCGGTGCAGCGGATCTGCCCGGAGTTCAACCCGGTGCAGGTGCTGCGGCGCAGCGGCCGGTCGGTCCTGATCGTCGGGACGACCGGACGCACGACGGCGGTGGCGAAGTGTTTACTGGACCACTCGCCGGCGTGGGCGGAGCGCTTCCGGCACGAGATAGCGTCCTACCGGTCCTTCGTGCGGCACCGTCCGCCGGTGCGCGCGCCGCGGCTGATCGCCGCGGACCCGGACAACTGCACGCTGGTGATCGAGCGGATGCCGGGACGGGCGGCGGCGCTCTCGCGCCACCCGCTGGAGGCCCCGCCGCGGTCCGACGTGCGGGCGGCGCTCGGCGCGATCGCCCGGCTCAACGCCTGGCGTCCGCCGGCCGGGACCTTCGACGCGCCGCTGGACTACGGGGCGCGCATCGCCCGGTACCACGAGCTGGGTCTCTTCACCGACCGGGACCGGGACGACCTCCAGAAGCTGCTGCACGGCCTGGTGCACGCGGGCGGGCGGCAGGGCATGGGGCAGTTCTGCCACGGTGACGCCCTGCTCTCCAACATCCTCCTGTCGCCCGCCGGGCCCGTCCTGGTCGACTGGGAGCACGCCGGCTGGTACCTGCCCGGCTACGACCTGGCGACGCTGTGGGCGGTGCTCGGTGACGCGCCGCTGGCGCGCCGCCAGATCAGCCAGATGGCGCAGCAGCAGGGCCCGGCGGCCCGGGACGCGTTCCTGGTGAACCTGATGATCGTGCTGACGCGGGAGATCCGCACGTACGAGACGGCGGTGCAGCGGACCATCAAGGAGGCCCCGCCGGCGGGCACGGTGCCGGTGCCGTCGGGGGCGCTGGCCCCCGGAGAGGAACAGCGGCTGCTGCTGAGGCGGCTGCACGACGACTGCGCCATGGCACGGCGGGCCGTGCGCGCGGCGGTCGGGACGCGCTGACGTCCCGGCCGCGACACGGGGGTGCGCCGCGCACCCGGTGCCGACACACCGGGAGTGCGGCGCTTCGCCGTCTCCGGGGAGAGTTCCCGGCCGCCCGCGCCGGGCGTGATTGGTCGAGACCACCGACGCGCCGCCGGTGGGCGGGCCGTCACCGCGAAAGTCGGCCCGCCGGGCCACCGGAACGGCGCTGACGTGGGAACTCTCCTGCGGTGAGGGGTGATTGACGGATGGTCCGGGAGCGGCTACCCCTGTACGGGTTCGGTCCCGCACGCCCCCGTGTCACCCCCCACCCCTGGAGGCTGCCTTGCTCCGTTCCGCGTCGTCCCGAGGGCGGCTGCTGTCCGTCGCCGCGTCCGCCGCCCTGCTCCTGCCGCTGCTGTCGGGCGCGCCGCCCGCCGGGGCCGACGCGCCGGTGGCGGACTCGCTCCAGCGCCAGTTCGCGGCGGCGGCCGAGCGCCACGGCGTGCCGCAGAGCGTGCTGCTCGCGGTGTCGTACCTCCAGTCGCGCTGGGACGGGCACGCCGGCGCGCCCAGCGTGACCGGCGGCTACGGGCCGATGCACCTCACCGACACGGCGACGGCGCTGGCCCGTTCCGTACCGCACCACTCGGACGGCGACGAGGACGCGCGCGGGGACGCGGCGCGGCCCGCGCGCACCGGCGCCCACACGCCGCCGCCCGCGCCGGAGCAGCTGCCGCCGCGCCTGCGGACCCTGGAGCGGGCGTCGGCGCTCTCCGGGATCCCGGCGGAGGAGCTGCGGACCTCGACGGCGGCGAACATCGAGGGCGGCGCGGCGCTGCTCGCGGCGGCCCAGCGGGAGGCGGGGCTGGCGCCGAGCGCCGATCCGGGCGACTGGTACGGGGCGGTGGCCCGGTACTCGGGCGCCGACGACGCGGCCACGGCGGCGGCGTACGCGAACGACGTCTTCGACGTGATCCGGACCGGCGAGGCGCGGGTCACGGACAGCGGGCAGCGGGTGGCGCTGGCGGCCGCTCCGGCGGTGGTGCCGGAGACCGGCCAGCTCGCGGGGCTCGGACTGCGGGCGCCGGAGCCGGGCCCGGTGGAGTGCCCGACGACGGTGGCGTGCGAGTGGATCCCGGCGCCGTACGAGGAGTTCGGCGACGGCGACTACGGCAACCACGACAAGGCGGACCGGCCGGTCTCCCAGTCGATCGACTACATCGTCGTGCACGACACGGAGGCGACCTGGGACGTCACCCTCAAGCTGGTGCAGGACCCGACGTACGTCTCCTGGCAGTACTCGCTGCGCTCCTCGGACGGGCACGTGGCCCAGCACCTGCCGCTGAAGGACGTGGGCTGGCACGCCGGGAACTGGTACGTGAACGCGAAGTCGGTGGGCCTGGAGCACGAGGGGTTCCTGACGGCGCCGGACTCCTGGTACACGGAGGCGATGTACCGGAGTTCGGCGCGGCTGGTGCGGTACCTGGCGCAGCGGTACGACATCCCGCTGGACCGGCAGCACGTCATCGGGCACGACAACGTGCCGGGGACGGTGGCGTCGACGATCCGGGGCATGCACACGGACCCGGGGCCGTACTGGGACTGGGCGCACTACTTCCGGCTGCTCGGCCGGCCGCTGACGCCGAGCGCGGGGCCGGCGGCGGGCGTGGTGACGATCCGGCCGGCGTACGGGGAGAACCAGCCGGTCTACACGGGGTGTTCGGCCGCCGGGCAGGCGTGCGCGCCGCACGGCAGCGGGGCCGTGCGCCTGCACACCGCGCCGAGCGCCGACGCGCCGCTGGTGAAGGACATCGGTCTGCGGCCGGGCGGGCAGGACTCCACGACGGGCGTCAACGACACGGGGGCGCGGGCGTCGACGGGGCAGAGCTACGCGGTGGCGGAGCGCCGGGGCGACTGGACGGCGATCTGGTACCTGGGGCAGAAGGCGTGGTTCCACAATCCGCAGGCGCGGCCGACGGCGGTGAACGCGCGGGGTCCGGTGCTGACTCCGCGCGAGGGCCTGGCGGAGGTGCCGGTGTACGGGCGGGCCTACCCGGAGGCGTCGGCGTACCCGGCGGGGGTGCCGGTGCAGGCGGTCTCGCCGCTGCCGTACCGGCTGCTCGCGGGGCAGCGGTACGTGGTGGGGCACAAGACGCCCGGCGAGTACTACTACGCACCGGTGTTCGACAGCAGCGGACACCGGGTGGTGCGCGGGCAGGAGGAGTACTACCAGATCCAGTTCGGCCATCGGATCGCCTTCGTGAAGGCCGCTGACGTGCGGGTTTCACGGAGCTGAGCCGTTCTGGCCGAAAGGCGGGGGGTGGTGCCGGGGTCCGTCCCCCGCACCGCCCTTTCCTCTGTTCGTACGACTATTGCCGACGGGGGGTTCCTCGCTCCGGGCAGGGGTAAGGCTGGGCCGGAACAGCACCCTTCCCCCGGAAAGGCCCGTCCGCACATGCCTCAGCCCTTCGCCATGCCGGATTTCTACGTCCCGTATCCGGCGCGCCTCAACCCCCACGTGGAGGCGGCCCGGACGCACACCCGGGAGTGGGCCCGTGCGATGGGCATGCTGGAGGGCTCCGGGGTGTGGGAGACGGCCGACCTCGACGCGCACGACTACGCGCTGCTCTGCGCCTACACCCACCCCGACTGCGGCGAGGAGGCGCTGAACCTCGTCACCGACTGGTACACGTGGGTCTTCTTCTTCGACGACCACTTCCTGGAGGTCTTCAAGCGCACCCAGGACCGGGCGGGCAGCAAGGAGTACCTGGACCGGCTGCCGTCCTTCATGCCCGCCGACCCCGGCCACGGCATGCCCGAGCCGGTCAACCCCGTGGAGGCCGGCCTCGCCGACCTGTGGCGGCGCACCGTCCCCGCCATGTCCGACGGCTGGCGGCGCCGCTTCGCCGAGGCCACCGAGGCGCTGCTGTACGAGTCCCTGTGGGAGCTCGACAACATCAACGACGGCCGGATCGCCAACCCGCTGGAGTACATCGAGATGCGCCGCAAGGTCGGCGGCGCCCCCTGGTCCGCCGGGCTCGTGGAGTACGCCGCCGGGGCCGAGGTCCCCGACCGGATCGCCGGCTCCCGGCCGCTGCGGCTGCTCCGCGACACCTTCTCGGACGCCGTCCACCTGCGCAACGACCT
Source organism: Microtetraspora glauca (assembly GCA_000721275.1). Lineage (GTDB taxonomy): Bacteria > Actinomycetota > Actinomycetes > Streptomycetales > Streptomycetaceae > Streptomyces. The sequence goes on from JOFO01000014.1 coordinate 73,668, forward strand.
CTTCTCGTACCAGCGCGAGGTGGAGGACGAGGGCGAGAACAGCAACGGCGTGCTGGTCCTGGAGCACTTCCTCGGCTGCTCCACCCAGGAGGCCGCCGACGCCGTCAACGACCTGCTGACCTCACGGCTCCAGCAGTTCGAGAACACCGCCCTCACCGAGGTGCCCGCGCTCGCCGTCCAGGAGCGCCTCACCCCCCAGGAGATGGCGGCGGTCGGCGCGTACACCAAGGGGCTCCAGGACTGGCAGTCCGGCGGACACGAGTGGCACATGCGCTCCAGCCGCTACATGAACGAGGGCATGCTCGACGGCGCCGCGCCCGCGCCCGCGCTCGGCATGTCCGTCCTGGACATCCGCAGCCTGCTCGGCGGCCGGTCCGGCGAGGCCCGGCTGCGGAGCCTCACCCACACCCCCCACCGGCCCGTCGGCCCGCTGCCGCTGCCCGACTTCGACCTGCCCTATCCCCTGACCCTCAGCCCGCACCACCAGGAGGCGAAGCGGCGCTCCGAGGACTGGGCCCAGGCCATGGGGCTGCTGGACGACATCTGGGACCGGCCTCTGATGGAGGGCTTCGACCTCGCCCTCTGCTCGGCCGGCCTCGACCCCGACGCCACCCTGGAAGAGCTGGAGCTCAGCACCCTCTGGCTGACCTGGGGCACCTACGCCGACGACTACTACCCCCTGGTCTTCGGCCGGAAGCGCGACCTGGCCGGGGCACGGGCGCAGACCGAGCGGCTGCGGGCGTGCCTGCCGGTCGACGACCCCGGCTCCGCCGCCGCGTTCGCGGTGAACCCGCTGGAGCGGTCCCTCGCCGACGTGTGGGCCCGGACCGCGGGCCCCATGCGGCCCGGGGCGCGCGCGGAGCTGTGGACGGCGCTCGACGCGATGCTGGAGAGCTGGATGTGGGAGCTGCACAACCAGGCACAGCACCGCGTGCCCGACCCCGTCGACTACGTGGAGATGCGCCGGAGCACCTTCGGATCCGAACTCACCATGCTGATGAGCCGGCTGCGCCGGAACGGCGCCCTGCCGGCCGAGCTGTTCCGGTCGGGCACGGTCCGCGCCCTGGAGAACGCGGTGGCGGACTACGGGGCGCTCGTCAACGACCTCTTCTCGTACCAGAAGGAGGTCGAGGCCGAGGGCGAGCTGCACAACGGCGTGCTCGTCCTGGAGCGGTTCTTCGACGTCGACCGGGACACCGCCGCCCGGATGGTGCACGAGCTGATGCGCGGCCGGCTGCGCCAGTACGAGCACCTGAAGCAGCGTGAAGTACCGCTGATGTACGCGCACTTCGGGCTCGACGCGGACGGCAGGGCGGCCTTCGGGGCGTGGCTGCGGGAGCTGGAGGACTGGCTCGCGGGCGTGCTGCACTGGCACCGCAGCGTGCGGCGCTACGGCGCCGGGGACGTGCACGCGGGCGCCGGCACCCCGCTGCTGCGCGCCCGCGCCAGGGCGACCGCTCCTGCGCCGGACTGGACCGTGCCGCAGGGGCTCGGCACCACGGCGGCGCGGGTGGCGAGCGCGTTCGCCGGCGCACCGGCCTGAGCGACCGCGAAGGGCCGCCCCGGACGTTCCGGGGCGGCCCTTCGGGTTTCCCGCCATGCCTAGGGGCGGCGGCCCCGCAGCTCGTCGAGTTCGCGGCGCTCGCGCTTGGTGGGGCGGCCCGCGCCGCGGTCGCGGACGGCGGCGAGGGCGACGTGCTCGCGCGGCGGCGGGGGCGGGGTCTTGTCGACGTACGCCTCGGCGGCCACCGGCGGGCCGACCCGCTTGGTCAGCAGTTCCTTGACCTCGACGATCCGCTCGCGGCCCGCCACGTAGACCCGGACCTCGTCGCCGGGCTTCACGGCCTGGGCGGGTTTGGCCCGCTCGCCGTTGACCTTGACGTGCCCGGCCCGGCAGGCGGCCGCGGCCTGGGAGCGGGTCTTGGTGAGCCGGACCGCCCAGACCCAGGCGTCGACGCGTGCGCTCATCGGCCCCCGCCCCCGCTCAGCCCTGCTGGAACAGTTCGGCGGGCAGCGGCTTGAGCAGCGCGTACAGGTCGTCGGTGATCGGCCGGTCCCAACTGGCGATCGTCACCAGGACGTTGTCGCTGCGGTCGAACTGGACGCAGGAGATGCGGCTCTCGGAGAGCTTGAGGCGGCGCACGATGAGGAGGTTGTCGCCCTGCATGACGGGGACGTCCTCGGTGTCGAGCACCTCGACCGGCTCGTCGTTCTCGAGGGCGGCGAGGAGCTGGGCGACCTCGAAGGGGATCTGGCCCTCGGCGAGCTCCCGGGCCGGGGAGCCCTCGGGGAGGTTGCCGATGATCATCGCGGGGCCGCGGCCGCCGAAGAGGTCGTAGCGCAGGAACACGCCCTGGCAGGAACCGTCGGGAGCGGGCAGCAGACCGGCGCCGAGATTGCCGGGCCAGTCCCCCGGATCCATGGCCAGGACGTCGAAGTCCGGACCCGCGGGAGTGGCGCTGCGGCGGCGGAGGAAGGACATACGGCCATGGTACGTGCCCGGGCGCGCGGTGCGGCGCCGGGCTCCGTCCTTCCGGCGCCGCGCGGGCGGCGCCGGCGGCCTCAGTCCCCCTGGTCCGCCGCCCCGGCGGTCTCCTCCGGCGCCTCCGGAGCCGCCCGCTCGCCGAGGTCGCCCAGGGCCTCGGCGAGCCCGGAGCGGTCGGTGCCCAGCTTGCGGTAGACGGAGGAGAGCAGCCGGGCCGCGGTCGTGGGGTCGACGCCGAGGACGGCGGCCGGGTCGAGGCCGCGGACGCTCGCGCGGGCGGCGGCCCGCTCACGGGCGGTGAGCGAGTTGCCGTCGGCGGTGTGCAGGGCGCGCGGGCGGAGCCCGGCGGCGGCCAGCTCGGCGCGGGCCTCCTCGACGAGACCGTCGGCGCCGCAGTCCTGGGCGGTCTCCAGGCCCCGGTACAGGTGCTCGGCGGCTTCGGCGTGCCGCTCGGTGCGGCGGAGGGCGGCGCCGAGGGCGACGAGCGAGCGGGCCAGCTCGTACGCGGCCGGCGACTGGTCGAGCCAGTCGACGGACTCCTCCAGGAGCTTGATCCGCTCGGGGCCCTCGGACACTTCGGCGGTGACGCGGAGCGCCTGGCCGATCGCGGAGGGCGCGCCGTACTGGCGGGCGCGGGCGACGGCGTCCTGCGCGGTCGTGAGGGCCTTGGCCGGGGAGCCGGTGGCGGCCTCGGCGAGGGCCAGGTAGAGCTGCCAGGGGCTGCACGACGGGTTGCGCTTGCCGCGGGGTTCGAGCCGGCGGCCGATGTCGGCGAGCGCGGCGCACGCCTCCTCGGCGCGGCCGGTGGCCAGCAGCAGTTCGGCGTGGACGGTCTCGCAGTCCGGGATGGTGACGGTGGCGGGGAACGGCTCGCCGAAGTCGTGCTCGCGGGCGACCCGCTCGGCCTCCTCGGTGCGGCCGCGGGCCAGCAGGACCTCGATCATGACGCCGGTGGCGTACCAGAGCGCGGGGGTGCGCGGGCCGACGCGCTCGGCGAGGCGGAGGCCGGCGCGGACGAAGTCCTCGGCCTCCATGAGCCGGCCGCGGCGGAAGCGGATGTACCCCAGGAGGGTGTACGCGAAGGAGAGGTGGGCGCCGCGCCAGCCCTGCTTCTCGAACTCGGCGGTGCCCGCGGCGAACAGCTCCTCGGCGCGCCCGGGCCGGTCGGCGTAGAGGTGGATGAGGGCGACGAGGACGGGGACCTCGAAGCCGCGGCTCTCGTCGCACCAGCTCAGGCCGCCTTCGAGGGCCCGTTCGGCGTGCCGGAGGGCGACGGTGGCGGGTTCGGCGCGGAGGGTGGCGTCCCAGGCGCGCAGGCCGATGATGTACCGCTCGGTGAGGTCGCGGCCGGGGAGCCGGTCGGCGAGGGCGGCCAGCCGGCGGGAGCGGGCCGGCGACTCCGGCTCGTCGGACCGGAGGGCGTCCCACATGAACCGCTCGGCCTGGATGCGGAGCCGGCTGCGGGCGTCGGTGGTGCGGCGGCTCTCGTCCTCCAGCAGGGCCGACGCCTCGGCGAGCCGGTCGCTGTGTGCGAGGACCTGCGACAGGCGGTAGACGATGCCCTGGCGCAGGACCGGATCGGCGATCGGCTCCTCCAGGGCGGCGCGCAGGTGGTTGACGGTGGTGGCGGGCTCGGTGAGGAGCGAGGCGCAGCCGAGTTCGAAGAGGACGGCGGCGCGCTCGTCGGCGGCGGGAGGCTCCCGCAGGGCGCGGGCGAGGTGGCGGCGGGCCGCGTCGGGGGCGCCGGCCCGGAGGTTCTCCCGGGCGGCGGCCCGGAGCTGGGTGACGACCCACGGGTCGCCCTCCGGGTGGGTCTCCAGGAGGTGGCGGGCCGCGGCGGCGGGGCCGAGCCCGGCGTCGATGACGCACCAGGCGGCCTGGCCGTGGAAGGCGACCCGGATCGCGTCCGGGATGGCGCGGTAGACGGCGCTGGCGATCAGCGGGTGGACGAACTCGAGCGGGCCGTCGGGGGTGCCGGGGGCGGCGAGGACGCGGGCCTCGCGGAGGCGTTCGGCGCAGTCGGCCACGGCCTCGTCGCCGAGGCCCGCGAGGGCACCGGCGAGCGCCGGGGAGATCTCGGTGCCGAGGACGGCGCAGGCCCAGGCGAGCCGGACGGTGGCGGTGCCGAGCCGTTCGAGGCGCTGGACGAGGCCGCTGCCCTTGAGGGCGGCGGCCAGGTCGCGGAGCTCGTGGGCGCCGTCGGCGGTGGGGTCGAGGCCGCGGTCGCGGACCTTGGCGGCGAGTTCGACGGTCTCGAAGGGGTTGCCGGCGGTGACGGTCCAGAAGTCGTGGCAGAACGCGTCGTCCGCGTGGGCCCCTATCCGGTCCCGGACGAGCTGGGCGACGGCCTCGGGGGTGAGCGGGGCCAGGCCGTGCGGGCGCTGGCCGGACCGGCGTCCGGTGAATTCGGCGCCCTCGTCGGGGAGTTCGTCGGGGCGGTAGGCGACGACGAGGAGCATGGGGAGGTCTTCGGCGCGCGGCGCGAAGGAGGCGAGCCAGCCCAGGGACTCGGGGTCGGCCCAGTGGGCGTCGTCGAGGACGACGACGAGCGGGGCGCGGCGGACGGCGAGGTGGGTGAGGACCCAGTCGAGGCCGTCGCGCAGGCCCTGGGGGTCGGGCGGGGAGCCGGCGGTGGCGGCGCGCAGGCCGAGGGCGGGGCCGACGATGTCGTACCAGGAGCCGAGCCGTTCGCGGAGTTCGGCGTCGGAGGCGTGGGCGAGCTGGGGCTGGAGGAGCTGGCGGGCGACGTGGAAGGCGACGCGCTGCTCCTGGTCGCCGCCGCGTGCGGAGAGGACGGTGCAGCCGCGGGCGCCGGCCCGGCGGCGGATCTCGGCGAGGAGGGTGGTCTTGCCGAGTCCGGCGGGTGCGGCGTAGACGAGGACGCCGCCGCGGGCGGCCGGGGTCTCGGGGCGGTGCTCGGCGGAGCCCGTACGGCCGTGGAGGGGGATGACGCGGGCGTCGCGCGGGGCGGGGACGGTCACGGGCGGGGCCGGAGGCTCGTCGGCGAGGCCGGTGAGCAGGTCGAGCGCGTCCTCGGCCGCGTCGAGCGCGGCTTCGCGTTCGAAGAGGCCGAAGCCCTGCCGGGCCTGCCTGCCGTCCTGTCGTGCCACGTTCCACCCCCACACAGGGGGCGCACGCCCGGCGCACGGTCGGGGCGCCTGGGCGATCACCCCGCGAAAGGTCCAGCGTACGCCGGAACGGGCCGTGTGTAACGGCATTCTCCCAAGCAGTTCGGGTGGTCTTGGGGTGAACGGGCGGCGGGTGCCCCGCACGGGTCGGGGGTGTTCGACGGACAGATGTGCGGGGGCGCGGAAGGGGCGCGCGGAGCGTGTCGTCCTTGACCGGGGTCGCGGCTCCGTCTCCCATATGACGGGCGGTCAGTTCATGATCGCCGTGGGTCCTTCACGAGGGGATGAGCCGGACATGAGACCTCCCATTTCCCGGGCGCGGTCCTGGGCCGCCCGGTCGGCGTGCTCCCTCGCCCTGTGCGCCGCCGTGGTGACGGCGCTGCCGTCGCCGGTGCCGGCCGCGGCGGAGCCCGCGCCGCCCGCGGCGGGCGCCGCCGGGGCGCCCTCGGCGGCGTACGCGCCGGGGGCCGCGCGGGCGGCGCTGGAGCGGCTGCTGCCCCGGCACGCGCGCCAGTTCGACCTGGTGCTGGTGCCTCGGACGGAGGCGGGCGACCGGTTCTCGGTGGCGGGCACGGCGGGCCGGATCGTCGTCACGGGCACCACGCCGGCGGTGCTGCTGCGCGGGGTGCACTGGTACCTCTCCTACACCGTGGGCGTGGACCTCGGCTCGCCCGGGGACAGCCTGTCGGCGCTGCCGGACCGGCTGCCCGCGCCGGCCGGGAAGGTCACCCGGTCGGCCTCGGTGCCGCACCGGTTCGCGCTCAACGACACGGACGACGGCTACTCGGGCGCGTACCGGGACTGGAAGGCGTACGAACGGCAGATCGACCTGCTGGCGCTGCACGGCGTGAACGAGGTGTTCGTGCAGATGGGCGCGGAGGCCGCCTACCACGCCGCCTTCCAGGAGTTCGGCTACACGAGCGCGGAGCTGCGGGAGTGGATCCCGGGTCCGGCGCACCAGCCGTGGTGGCTGATGCAGAACATGTCGTCGTTCGGCGGTCCCGTGTCCGAGCAGCTGATCACCCGCCGGGCGGCGCTGGGCAAGCGGATCGTGGAGCGGCTGCGGGAACTGGGCATGACCCCGGTGCTGCCCGGCTACTTCGGCACCGTCCCGCCCGGCTTCACGGCGCGCAACCCGGAGGGCCGGGTGGTGCCGCAGGGCCGGTGGATCGGCTTCGCGCGGCCGGACTGGCTCGATCCGCGCGGGCCGGTCTTCGCGCGGGTCGCCGCCTCCTTCTACCGGCACCAGGCGCGCCTCCTCGGCACCACCACGATGTACAAGATGGACCTGCTGCACGAGGGCGGGAACCCGGGCGACGTGCCGGTCGGCGAGGCCGCCGCACACGTGATGACCTCGCTGGACACGGCACGGCCGGGGGCGACCTGGGTGCTGCTCGGCTGGCAGCGCAACCCGAAGGCGGAACTGCTGGCGGGCGTCGACACCTCGCGGCTGCTCGTGGTGGACGGGCTCTCCGACCGGTACGACAACCTGGACCGCGAGACGGCGTGGTCCGGGACGCCGTACGCCTTCGGCACCATCCCCAACTTCGGCGGGCACACCACGATCGGCGCCAACACGTCGGTGTGGACCGAGCGGTTCGAGGCGTGGCGGACGAAGCCGGGCAGCGCCCTGAAGGGGATCGCCTTCCTCCCGGAGGCGACCTCCGCGAACCCGGTCACCTTCTCCCTCTTCACCGAACTCGCCTGGCGGGACGCCCCGGTCGGGCACGCCGACTGGTTCGGCCGGTACGCGGCCCGCCGCTACGGCGCGCCGGACCCGCACGCGGCCCGGGCGTGGGAGTGGCTGCGGAAGGGCCCGTACGGCACCGCGTCGAACGGCTGGAGCGAGTCCCAGGACAGCCTCTTCACCGCCCGCCCCAGCCTGACCGTGCGGACCGCGGCCTCCTGGGGGCCGAAGGCGATGCGCTACGACGCGGCGACCGTGGAACGGGCGCTGGACGAGCTGCTGCTGGTGGCGCCGGCGCTGCGGACCACCGACGCGTACCGCTTCGACCTGGTGGACACGGCGCGGCAGGCGCTCACCAACCGCAGCCGGGTGCTGCTGCCGAAGATCAAGGCCGCGTACGAGGCGAAGGACCTGACGGCGTTCCGGGCGCACGCGGCGCAGTGGCGGCGGTCCATGGCGCTGCTCGACGAACTCCTCGCCACCGACCGGCGGTTCCTGCTCGGGCCCTGGCTGGCGGGCGCCCGCGCGTGGGGCGCGTCGGACGCCGAGCGGGCGACGCTGGAGTTCGACGCCCGCTCGCTCGTCACCACCTGGGGCCACCGGGCGGGCAGCGAGGCCGGACTGCACGACTACGCCAACCGCGAGTGGTCGGGGCTCGTCTCCGGCTTCTACGCGCCCCGCTGGGACACCTACCTGGACTCCCTGGAGAACGCGCTGGTCACCGGGCGGGCGCCGGAGCCGATCGACTGGTTCGCCTGGGAGAACGCCTGGAACCTGCGCCGGGACGCCTACCCGGTGAACCCGAAGGGCGATCCGGTGGCGCTGGCGACCCGGGTCCGCGACAGCCTGCGCTGACCGGCGCGTCAGGCCGGCGGTTCGGCGCCCACCAGCCACATGGCGAAGAACTGGGCGCCGCCGCCGTACGCGTGCCCGACGGCCCGGCGGGCGCCGTCCACCTGGTGCTCGCCGGCCTCCCCCCGCACCTGGAGGGCGGCCTCCGCGAAGCGGATCATGCCGGAGGCGCCGATCGGGTTGGTGGACAGGACGCCGCCGGACGGGTTGACCGGCAGGTCGCCGTCCAGCTCGGTGACGCCCGCCTCGGTCAGCTTCCACCCCTCGCCCTCGGCGGCGAACCCCAGGTTCTCCAGCCACATCGGCTCGTACCAGGAGAACGGCACGTACATCTCCACGGCGTCGATCTGCCGGCGCGGGTCGGTGATCCCGGCCTGCCGGTACACGTCGGCGGCGCAGTCGCGGCCCGCCCGCGGCGAGACGAAGTCCTTGCCGGCGAAGAGGGTCGGCTCGCTGCGCATCGCGCCGCCGTGCACCCAGGCCGCGGGCCGCGGGGCGCGGGCCGCGCCGGCCCGGTCGGTGAGGACCATCGCGCAGGCGCCGTCGGAGGACGGGCAGGTCTCCGAGTAGCGGATCGGGTCCCACAGCATCGGGGACGCCTGCACCTTCTCCAGGGTGATGTCGTGCTCGTGGAGGTGCGCGTACGGGTTCTTCAGCGCGTTGCGGCGGTCCTTGTACGCGACGAGGGAGCCGATCGTGTCGGGGGCGCCGGTGCGCCGCATGTACGCGCGCACGTGCGGGGCGAAGAAGCCGCCGGCGCCGGCGAGCAGCGGCTGCTGGAAAGGGACCGGCAGGGACAGGCCCCACATGGCGTTCGACTCGGACTGCTTCTCGAACGCGAGGGTGAGGACGGTCCGGTGGACGCGGGCCGCGACCAGGTTGGCGGCGACGAGCGCGGTCGAGCCGCCGACCGAACCGGCGGTGTGCACCCGCAGCAGGGGCTTGCCGACGGCGCCGAGGGCGTCGGCGAGGTACAGCTCCGGCATCATGACGCCCTCGAAGAAGTCGGGCGCCTTGCCGATGACGACGGCGTCGACGTCCGCCCAGGTCAGCTCGGCGTCGGCGAGGGCGCGCGCGGCGGCCTCGCGGACCAGTCCGGCGAGGGACACGTCGCGGCGGGCGGCGACGTGCTTGGTCTGGCCGACGCCGACGACGGCCACGGGCTCCTTACCCACGGGGGTCTCCTTCCAGGACGGCCACCAGGTTCTGCTGGAGGCAGGGGCCCGAGGTGGCGTGGGCGAGCGCGCGGTCGGAGTCGCCCCGGTGGATGCGGGCGGCGGCCTCGCCGAGCCGGACGAGGCCGGCCGCCATCATCGGGTTGGCGGCGAGCGCGCCGCCAGATGGGTTGATCCGGACGTCGGCGCCGAGGCGGAGGGCCCGGGTGAGGACGACCTCCTGCGAGGTGAAGGGGGCGTGCAGCTCGGCGGTGTCCACGGGCCGTTCGAACGCGCCGGCACGCTCGGCCGCCAGCCGGGTGGACGGCGAGTCGGTGAGGTCGCGGACGCCGAGGGAGTGCGCTTCGATCCGGTGGTCCATGCCGCGGATCCAGGCGGGCCGTGCGCACAGCTCGCGGGCGCGGTCGCCGGCGGCGAGGATCACGGCGGCGGCGCCGTCGCCGACCGGCGGGCAGTCGCCGGTGCGCAGCGGCGCCACGACGTGCTCGCCCTGCGGGCGGGCGCCGGTGACCTGCGCGTACGGGTTGGCGGAGGCGTCGGCGCGGCTGCGGGCGGCGATGCCCGCGAGCGCCGTCTCGTCGGTGGCGCCCGCGTCGATGAGGGCCTGCGCCTGGAGCGCGGCGAGGGCGACGGAGTCCGGCCAGAGCGGGGCGAGGTAGTACGGGTCGAGCTGGCGGGTGAGGACGTCGCGGAGGGAGCCGGGCGACGACTTGCCGTAGGAGTAGACGAGGGCGGTGTCGGCCTCTCCGGTGAGCAGCTTCACCCATGCCTCGTACAGCGCCCAGGCGCCGTCCGTCTCGACGTGGGACTCGGAGATCGGCGGCCAGGCGCCGACGCCGTCGAGCGTCATGGTGAAGGAGAAGGCGCGCCCGGCGAGGTAGTCGGAGGAGCCGGAGCAGGTGAAGCCGATGTCGGAGGTCTTCAGGCCGGTCCGGCGCAGGACCTCGTGGAGGACGGGCATGACCATCTCGACCTCGGAGAGGTCGTCGGTGCGGCGCCGGTGGTCGCTCTGGGCGAAGGCGACCACGGCCACGTCCCGGGCGGGGGCGCTCACAGCAGCTCCTTGTACGTGTCGTAGTCCGCGTCCGGTTCGCCGGTGGGGCGGTAGTGGTCGGGGTAGCGGCCGTCCTCGCTCCACACCGGCTCGACGCGCAGGCCCATGCGCACCTGGTCGTACGGGATGCCGCCGATGCGCCCGTGGAGGGCGAGGCCCGCGCCGTCGAGGGCGATGTGGGCGTAGACGTACGGCACTTCGATGTCGAGGTTCTTCGCCTTGATGTTGACGATGCAGAAGGTGGTGACCGTGCCGCGCGGGCCGACCTCGACCTGGTCGGTGGTGGCGACGCCGCAGGTGGGGCAGGCGCCGCGGGGCGGGACGTACACCTTGGCGCAGGAGGGGCAGCGCTCGCCGACGGTGCGGCGCTCGGAGAGGGCGTGCAGGTAGCGGGTCTGGGCGCGGCCGGGACTGTAGGTGTAGTCGAGCCGGGTGGGGGTGACGATGCCGGTGACGGGGTCGTCGAACGCGCCGGTGTGCGGGACGGGTTGCCCGGGGGCGGGGAGTTCGGCCTCGTCGTCGTACGGCTCGAAGCAGGCGATGTCGGTGATGGCGCCGGTGCGGGCGGCGGCCCAGCGGATCCGGACCCGCATGCCGGTGCGGACGGCGTCCGGGCCGGGGGCGTCGAGGGCGTGCAGGAGGGCGGTGTCGGCGCCGTCGAGGCGGACCAGGACCCAGGCGAAGGGGCCGGGGAGCGGCTGGTTCGGACGGGGGGCGGGATTCCAGGCCCAGGTGGTGACGGTGCCGGTGGGCGCCACCTCCACGAGGTCGCGGAGGTCGGCGGCGGTCTCGGGGTCGTACTCCACGGGCGGGACGAGGACCCGGCCGCCCTCGGTGCGGACGCCGAGGACGGTGCGCTCGCGCAGTCCGGTGAGGAAGGCGGACTGGACGGGGCCGAGGGACCGGGTGAAGGGGAACTCGACGACGAGCGGGGCGCGGAGGATGTCGGGGGGCGGGGTGAGGGTCATGGGCCTTCCTCGGAGGAGAGGGGGGAGACGGAGATCGGGGGGGACTCCGGGGCGCGGGTGGGGCGGAGGTCGCGTCTCCGGGGACGTCACTCGCGCCGGTACACCGGGCGCCGCTTCTCCGCGAAGGCGCGGGCGCCCTCCTTCGCGTCCGCCGTGTCGAAGACCGGCCAGCCGCGCTCGAGTTCGGCGGCGAGCCCTTCGGTCTCGGTCAGTTCGGCCGTCTCGTACACGGACGCCTTCACCGCCTCGACGGCCAGCGGCCCGCAGGCGTTGATCCGTTCGGCGAGGTCGAGGGCGGTGTCGAGGGCGGTGCCGTCGGGGACGACCCGGCCGATCAGCCCGATCCGGGCGGCCTCCTCCGCGGTGTAGGGGCGCCCGGTGAGGAGCATTTCGAGGGCGTGGGTGCGGGGGATCTGGCGCGGCAGCCGGACCGTGGAGCCGCCGATCGGGAAGAGGCCGCGCCGGACCTCGAAGAGGCCGAAGGTGGCGGAGGTTCCGGCGACCCGGATGTCGGTGCCCTGGAGGATCTCGGTGCCGCCGGCCACGCAGGGTCCCTCGACGGCGGCGATGACCGGTTTGCGCGGGCGGTGGTGGCGGAGCATCGCCTTCCAGTGCAGGTCGGGGTCGGCCTTGAGCCGGTCGCGGTACGCGTCGCCCGCCATGCCCTTGCCGGCGAGCGCCTTGAGGTCCATGCCGGCGCAGAAGGCGCCGCCCGCTCCGGTGAGGACGATCGAGCGGACGGAGTCGTCGGCGTCGGCTTCGGTCCAGCCGTCGTGGAGGCCGACGAGCATGGGCAGCGAGAGGGCGTTCTTCGCCTCGGGGCGGTTCAGGGTGAGGACGAGCGTGGCGCCTTCGCGCCGCACGGTGAGGTGTTCGGTGCCGGCCATGGGCATCTCCCGTCTCCAGTTCTGGAACAGGTTGCAGGAGCGGCGTGGGCAGTTCAATAGTTTTCTGACACTCAGTCAGATTCTTTGACGCGCCCTCTTCCCACCTGTGCCCGGCGGTGCTCTGATGACCGCCCGAGTCCGAACGAGCCGGGATCAGGAGGAATGGTGGAGTACAACCTTGCCGACCTGTTCGAATCGGTCGTGGACGTGGTGCCGGAGCGCGAGGCGCTGGTCTACGTCGACCACCCGGGGACGGGCGCCGAGCGCCGGCTCACCTACGCGGAACTCGACGAGGCCGCCAACCGGCTGGCCCACCACCTGCTCGACGCGGGCGTGCGCCCCGGCGAACACCTGGGCCTCCACCTGTACAACGGCGTCGAGTACCTCCAGACCGTACTGGCCTGCCTGAAGGCCCGGTTCGTGCCGGTGAACGTCAACTACCGGTACGTCGAGGAGGAGTTGGTCTACCTCTACCGGGACGCCGACCTCGCCGCCCTGGTGTACGACGCCGAGTTCACGGACCGCGTGGCCGCGGCCCTGCCGCGGTGCGAGAAGCTGCGGCACCTCGTCCGGGTCGGGACGCCGCCCGAGGGCGCCGCCGCGCTCGGCTCCGCACCCCTGGAGGAGGCGGAGGCGGCCGCGGATCCCGGGCGTGGCTTCGCCCCCCGGTCCGGCGACGATCTCTTCATCATCTACACCGGCGGCACCACCGGGATGCCGAAGGGCGTCCTGTGGCGCCAGGAAGACCTGTTCTTCGCCGGCCTGTTCGGCGGCGACCCCTCCGGCGAGCCGGTCAAGCGGCCCGAGGAGCTGGCAGAGCGGGTCGCCGCCGGCGGCGCCGGCCTCACCTTCTTCCCCGCGCCGCCGCTCATGCACGGCACCTCCACCCTCACCACCTTCATCGCCTTCCACTATGGGCAGCGGGTGGTCCTGCACCGCAAGTACGTGCCCGAGGAGGTGCTGCGGACCCTGGAGAAGGAGAAGGTCTCCAGCATCTCGCTGGTCGGCGACGCGATGCTGCGCCCGCTGATCGACGCGCTCGCCGGGCCGATGCGCGGCACCGACCTGTCGGCGCTGTTCAGTCTCTCCTCCTCCGGCGCGATCATGTCGGAGACCGTACGGGCGCAGCTGCGCGCGCTGATGCCGCACGTGCTGCTGCTCAACAACTTCGGTTCCACCGAGTCGGGTTCGAACGGCCGGGCGACCGACGACTCCGGCCCCGAGAGGGGCTTCCGGCTGCACGTCAACGAGCGGACCCAGGTCGTCGACCCGGTGACGCGCGCGCCGGTCGCCGTCGGCGAGATCGGGCGGCTCGCCCAGCGCGGCCACGTGCCGCTCGGCTACTACAACGACCCGGCGAAGACGGCCGAGACCTTCTTCGAGCGGGACGGCGTGCGGTGGGTGCTCCTCGGCGACATGGCGACGGTCGACGCGGACGGCGTCGTGACCGTCCTCGGCCGCGGCTCCCAGTGCATCAACACCGGCGGCGAGAAGGTCTACCCGGAGGAGGTCGAGCAGGCCCTCAAGTCGCACCCCGACGTGTACGACGCACTGGTCGCGGGTGTCCCCGACCCGACGTGGGGCAGCCACGTGGCCGCCGTCGTCCAGCAGCGCGAGGGGACGACGCCGCTGGACCTGGCCGCCGTCCAGGCGCACTGCCGCCGCCACCTGGCCGGCTACAAGGTCCCCCGCCAGCTCGTCCTCACCCCCCGCATCCAGCGCTCCCCGAGCGGCAAGGCGGACTACCGCTGGGCGAAGGCGGTCGCGACGGAGGCGGACGCCCAGGAACGGGCCTAGCGATCCCGGCGGGACGTGCCGGGGGTGTCGAGGAAGGCGGTGACCGTGCGGACGAAGGCGTCCGGGTCGTCGATCCACGGGTAGTGCCCGGCGCCGGGCTGGACGACCGGTTCGGCGGCCGGGAGCAGAGCCGCCGTCGCGGCCGCCGCCGCGGGCGTGGGCCCCGCGTCCCGCTCGCCCGCCAGCACCAGCACCGGCGCGGTCAGCGCGGTGAGGGCGCGGCGGGTCACTTCCGGGTCGTAGGCGCCGTCGCCGTGGTAGGCGACGGCGGCCTCCCAGTGGGTCTGCCGGGCGCCTCCGGCCGCGTGGGCGCGGGCGGCGGCGTCCCAGCGGCCGTACGAGAACGGTGCGGCGGCCTCGTACACGCGCGGCAGCGGTGTGCCGGGCCCGATCGCCTCGAGCGCGGCCCGGGCCTCGGGGTACCAGTCCTGGCCGGCGAAGGCCGCCACCGCCCGGTCCCACTCCTCGTCCGTGGCCGACAGGCCGAGGGCGCGGGTGACGGAGGCGACGAGGACGAGGGACCGGATCCGCGCGGGGTGCGCGGCGGCGTAGAGGAGGGCGAGGTTGCCGGCCGCCGAGTGGCCGAGGAGGTCCACGCGTTCCAGGCCGAGGTGGGCGCGGAGGGCCTCGACGTCGGCGACCTGCCGGTCGCAGCGGTAGCTCCCGGGGTCGGCGGGGACGGCGCTCGCGCCCGTGCCGCGGGCGTCGAGCAGGACCAGACGGCGGTGGGCGGAGAGCCCGCCGAGGTCCCCGAGGTAGACCGCGTCCCGCATCGGACCGCCCGCCAGGCACACCAGCGGCTCCCCCTGCCCGAGCACCCGGTAGTGGAGCGCGGTCCCGTCATACGTCGTGAACGTCGGCATGGCCATGATCATCCCGGCTGCCGCGGGCGCCCCGCAAACGGATTCGGGCGCCCCCGGAGCCCCGGCCGGGGCGCGGTACGGTGGGCAGATCGTCCCTCCCGAACCGTGAAGGAACCGTTCCCCCGTGCCCGAAACCCGGGATGCCGCGCTGCGCGGTGACTGCGCGCAGTGCTTCGGTCTGTGCTGCGTGGCCCTGCCGTTCGCCAAGTCCGCCGACTTCGCCGTGAACAAGGCGACCGGCGACCCCTGCCGCAATCTCCAGGACGACTTCCGGTGCGGGATCCACGCACGGCTGCGGCCGGGCGGATTCCAGGGCTGCACGGTCTACGACTGCTTCGGGGCCGGGCAGCGGGTGTCGCAGGCGACCTTCGGCGGGGTGTCGTGGCGGGAGGCTCCGGAGACCGCCCGGCAGATGTACGACGTCTTCCCGGTGGTACGCCAGCTCCACGAACTGCTGCGCTACCTGACCGAGGCGCTGCGGCGGCCCGCCGCCCGGTCCCTGCACGGCGACGTGCGGGCGGCGCTGGCGCGGGTCGAGGCGCTGGCCGGCGCGCCGGCCGCCGAGCTGGAGAAGCTGGACGTCGGGCCCGTGCGCGCCGAGGTCAACCCGCTGCTGCTGCGGACCAGCGAGCTGGTCCGGGCCACGGCCGGCGGCACCCCGCGCAGCCGGCGGGGTGCGGACCTCATCGGGAAGCGGCTGCGCGGGGCGAAGCTGCGGGGCGCCGACCTGCGCGGCGCCCTGCTGATCGCCGCCGACCTGAGCGGCGCGGACCTCACCCTCGCGGACCTGATCGGCGCCGACCTGCGCGACGCGGACCTCTCCGGCGCCACCCTCACCGACGCGCTGTTCCTCACCCAGCCGCAGCTGAACGCGGCGCGCGGCGACGCCCGGACCGTCCTCCCGGAGGGCTTCGAGCGCCCCGCGCACTGGGCCGCCTAGGCGGCCTCCTCCGGCGCCGCCGCGCCGCGGGCGTACTCCTCCTCGTACGCCTCCGGGCCCAGGGCCGCCCGGGCCCGGGCGGTGATCCGCAGCACGTCGTCGTGCTCGCCCTCCGGGAGCGGCACGCCGACGCCGGCGCGGGTGGCGGCGGCGGCGCCGAGCAGCCGGGCCGCGCGGGCGGCGTCGCCCGCGAGCGAGACGGCGCCGGCCAGACCCTCCATGCCGAGCGCGAGTGCGCGCGGGTCGCCCGTCGCCCGGGCGGCGGCGAGGCCCGAGGTCTGCAGCTCCAGGGCCCGCTCCGCGTCACCGCGCAGCTCGGCCGCGAAGCCCAGCTCGGCCAGGATCAGCGCGGGCATGCCCGGTTCGTAGCCCATCCGCCGGTGGGTGTCGAGGACGTTGCGCATGTGGGCCTCGGCGGCGTCGAGGTCGCCCTCGCGGCGGGCGCCCATGCCGAGCCCGATCTCCGCGTACTGCTCGCCGAAGCTGTCGGTCTGCTCGACCGCGATCCGCCGGGCCCGCTCGTGGAACTCCCGCGCCCGCCCGTACTCCCGGGTGAGCAGTGCGATCCGGCCGAGGCCGGACAGCTGGAACGACACCTCGCGGCGCAGGTCCAGGCGCTCGGCGATGTCCAGGCAGGTCCGGTGGAGTTCCGCGGCGTACGCGTACTCCCCCACGATCTCCGCGCGCGTCTGGAGCGGCACCATGGCCTGCAACCGGCCCCACTCGTCGCCGAGTTCGCGGAACAGCTTTAGGCTCCGCTCGCCGTCGCGCAGCAACGCCGGGAAGTCGCCGCGGAGTTTGGCGTGGAAGGAGCGGGTGGCGAGGGCCGCCGCCGTGCCCCAGCGGTCGCCCAGCTCCTCGAAGCGGGCGAGGGCCCCGTCGACCAGGGCGGCGCTCGCCTCGGCGTCCCCGATGCCGTAGAGGTGGGAGCCGAGGAACCACGCGGCGCGCGCCTGTTCCAGCGGGTCGTGCACGGTCTCGTACGCCCGCAGGGCGGAGCGGTACTCGGCGAGCGGGTCGGCGCTGCCTCCCGAGGCCAGCCGGACGCCGCCGAGCCAGGCCGCGGCACGGGCGCGGAGCGCGGCGGGCGCGGGGCCGGGCACGGCGAGGGCGGCGGCGAGCGAGCGCTCGGCCTCGGCGGCCCGGCCGCGCAGCCGCCAGTACCAGCTGAGCGCGGTCGCGAGGCGGAGCGCGGTCTCCGCGTCCCCGGCCGCGACCGCGGAGTCGAGGGCGCCGCGCAGGTTCGCCGTCTCGTCGTCGAGACGGCGGAGCCAGGACGCCTGTGCGGCTCCCCGCAGCAGCGGCTCGGCCCGTTCGGCCAGCCGCAGGTAGTGGGCCCGGTGCGCGGCGCGTACGGCCTCCGTCTCGCCGGCCTCGCGCAGCCGCTCCCCGGCGTAGGCCGCGACCGATTCCAGGAGCCGGTAGCGCACGCCGCCGTCGGGGCCCGCGGGGGCGGCGACGACGAGGGACGCGTCGACCAGCCGGGACAGCAGGTCGACGACGTCGGCGGGGTCCGGCCCCGGGCCGGGGACGCCCGCCGTGACCTCCTCGGCGGCGTCCAGGGCGCAGCCGTCGGCGTGCACGGCGAGGCGGCGCAGGACGGTCCGCTCGCCGGGGCCGAGCAGGTCCCAGCTCCAGTCGAGGACCGAGCGGAGGGTCCGCTGGCGGGCGGGCGCGTCCCGGGAACCGACGGCGAGCAGCCGGAAGCGGTCGTCGAGCCGGTCCGCGACCTCGCGGACGCCGAGGGCACGCACGCGCGTGGCGGCCATCTCCAGGGCGAGCGGGATGCCGTCGAGCCGCCGGCAGATCGCGGCGACGGCGCCGGCGGTGGCCGCGTCCAGGGTGAAGCCGGGCGCGGCGGCGGTGGCCCGGGCGACGAACAGCTCCACCGCGCCGAACCGGCCCGGGTCCGCCGGATCCAGGGACTCCCCCGGCCGCGGGCGGGGCAGCGGCGCCACCTCGTGCAGGTGCTCGCCGGTGAGCCCGAGCGGGACCTGGCTGGTGGCGAGGATGCGCAGCGCGGGCGCGGCGGCGAGCAGGCGGGCGGCCAGCGCGGCGACGGGCTCGACGACGTGCTCGCAGTTGTCGAGGACGAGCAGGACGGGGGCCTCGCCGAGGGCGCGGGCGATCCGGTCGACCGGCGGGAGCGGGTCGGTGCCCGGGGCGGGCGGCACGTCGTCGCGGACGCCCGCGGCGCGGCCGACGGCCTCCCGGACCTCGGCGGAGGCGGTCTCCCGCCGGCCGTCCGCGGCGCGGTCGAGGGCGGCGAGCTCCACCAGCCGCACCCCGCCGGGGAACGCCGTCGCGGCGCGGGCGGCGACCGCGAGGGCGAGACGGGTCTTGCCGACGCCGCCGGAGCCGGTGAGGGTGACCAGCCGTCCGGTACGGAGCAGGGCGCCGAGCTCCTCGACGGCGGCGTCGCGGCCGATGAGCCCGGTGAGCGCGGCGGGGACGGGCGCCGCGGGGACGGCCGGCGTGCCGGAGGGCGCCGGTGCGGGGCCGGTGCCGGCGGGCGGCGCCGGGTGGGGCGGGGCGGGGGCGAGGCCGGGGGCCTGGGTGAGGATCGACCGGTGCAGGGCGGCGAGTTCGGGGCCCGGGTCGACGCCCAGCTCCTCGGCGAGCCGGGTCCGCACCTCCTCGTACCCGGTCAGCGCCTCGCTCTGGCGGCCGGCGAGGTAGAGCGCGCGGAGGTGGACGGCGCGCAGCCGCTCCCGGAGCGGGTGGAGCGCGACCGGGCCGCCGAGTTCGTCGGCGACCTCGGCGTGCAGGCCGAGGGCGAGGCGGGCCTCGGCGCGCTCCTCCAGGACGGAGAGCCGCTGCTCCTCCAGCCGGGCGGCGGTGGCGCGGGCGAACTCCTCGTCGGCGAAGTCGGCGAGCGCGGGGCCGCGCCACTCGGCGAGCGCGTCGCCGAGGAGGGCCGCGCGGGCGGCGGGGCCGGTGGCGGTCCTGGCCCGCTCGGCGAGGGCGCGGAAGCGGTCGGCGTCCACGCTGCCGGGCGGGGCTTCGAGGACGTACCCGGGCGGCCGGGAGACGAGCAGCCGCCGGGCCCCCGGTTCGGCCTCCTCCAGGGCCCTGCGCAGCCGCCACACCTTGTTCTGGAGGACGCCGGCGGGCCGCGCCGGCGGATCGTGCGGCCACACCTCGCCGACCAGCCGGTCGGCGGGCACGACCTCCCCGCGGTGCGTCAGGAGGCAGGCGAGCAGGGCGCGGACCTTCGCCTCGGGGACGGTGATCTCGGCCCCGTCGTCCGTCCACACGGCCAGCGGCCCCAGCACCCCGAAACGCATGCCGCTCACCCTAGATCACGCCGCCGGCGGCGGGACCGGGAACGGACCGGGAGCGAACCGAGAGGGGACCGAGAGCGCCTCCCGGCAGGGTCGTCCCCGAGGTCAACGAGACCATCTCTCCCCCGGTTCAGCAGGAAGGGACGACCATGTCCGTCATCTCACCGATGGACGCCCCGCCGCGCGCGGGGCGCCGGGAGTGGGCGGGGCTCGCCGTGCTGGCGCTGCCCACGCTGCTCATCTCGCTCGACCAGAGCGTGCTGTTCCTGGCCCTGCCCCACCTCACGGAGTCGCTGCGGCCGACCGGCACCCAGTCCTTGTGGATCATGGACGCGTACGGGTTCCTCATCGCCGGCTTCCTCATCACGATGGGCGCGCTCGGCAACCGGATCGGGCGGCGCAGGCTGCTGCTCGTGGGGGCCGTGGCGGTCGCGCTGACCTCGCTGCTCGCCGCGTACGCGACCAGCGCGGAGATGCTGATCGCGGCCCGGGCGCTGCTCGGCGTCGCGGCGGCCACCCTGATGCCGTCGACGCTGTCGCTGGTCAACAGCATGTTCCGGGACCCGCAGCAGCGCGGCCGGGCGATCGCCGTGTGGGCGGGCTGCTTCATGGCGGGCACGGCGCTCGGTCCGGTCGTCGGCGGTCTGCTCCTCGAACGCTTCTGGTGGGGCTCGGTGTTCCTGCTCGGCGTGCCGGTGATGCTGGTGCTGCTCGTCGCGGGGCCCCGGCTGCTGCCGGAGTACACGGAGCCGGGCGGCGGGCGCCTGGACCCGGTGAGCGTCGTCCTGTCGCTGGCGGCGGTGCTGCCGGTGATCCACGGGCTGAAGGAACTGGCCCGGCACGGCTGGTCGGTCGTGCCCCTGCTGACGCTCGCGGGCGGGGTGGCGGTCGGCGCGGTGTTCGTAGCGCGGCAGAAGCGGATCGCGCACCCGCTGCTCGACCTGGGGCTGCTGCGGGGGCGCGGGTTCGCGGCGGCGCTGGCGATCCTGCTGGTGTCGATGATCGCGACGGCCGGCAGCTACCTCTTCATCACCGGCTACCTCCAGCTCGTCGCCGGCCTGTCGCCGATGGAGGCCGGCCTGTGGATGGTGCCGTCGGCGGTCGCGTCGATCGTGGCGGCGCAGCTGGCGCCGACGCTGGCCCGGCGCTTCCCGGTGCACCTGGTGGTCGCGGGCGGGCTGCTGGTGGCGGCGGTGGGTTACGGGCTGCTGGTCCTGGTGGGTCCGGCGGGCGGGATGCCGCTGCTGGTCGCGGGTTTCGTGGCGGCGTTCTTCGGCGGCGGGCCGATCGGCGCGCTGGGCACGGCCCTGGTGGTGGGGTCGGCGCCGCCGGAGCGGGCCGGGTCGGCGGCGGCGCTGTCGTCGGTCTGCGGCGACCTCGGCGCGGCGCTGGGCGTGGCACTCCTCGGCAGCCTGGGCACGGCGGTGTACCAGGGGACGGTGGAGGTCCCGGACGGGGTTGCGCCGGGGCTGGCGGAGGCGGTCGGGAACGGCGCGGACGCGGCGCTCGTGGCGGCGGGGGCGCTGCCGGCGGGCGCGGCGGAGACGGCCGCCCGGGTCCTGGACGCGGCCCGCGAGGCGTACACGAACGGCCTGAACGCGGCGGGCGCGGTGTGCGCGGTGATCGCGCTGGCGTCGGCGGCCGTCGCGGCGACGGCCCTGCGCAGGGCGTCCGTCTGACGACCGCCCGGGTCCGTCGCGGTCCCCGGCCGTCTCCTCCGGACCGTGCCGGGCCCGCCGGGCGTCGCCGTACGCAACCTTTCCGCGCCGGGCGCGGTCTGATCATCCGCCGGGGCACCACCGGGACGTGCCCCGGCGGACGCCCACGCCCGGATCCTGCCGCGGAGGACCGCCATGACCGACAGCACCGCCCCCGAGCCCTCGCCGGAGGCCCTGTCCGAGCTGCTGGACGCCGACCGGACGCGGGCGCTGCGGGCGCTGATGCCGCCGTGGCCGGCGTTCGCGCTGTCGGTGGTCTGCGCCGCCGCGGTGTGGGTGCCGGACGAGGGCGTGGCGCGGACGGTGGCGGTGCTGTCCGTGCTGGCGCCCGGCGCCTGGGCCCTGCTGCGGAACGGGGCGCTGACCCGGGAGGCGACCGTGTACGCGCCGGACGACCCGGAGGACGGCCCCGCCGATCCGGTGCTCGCGGCGCGGGTGGCCGCCCGGATGCTGGTGGTCACGAACGTGGCCGTCTCCGCGGTGCTCGCGGCGGCGGTGCTGTGGGCGCCGCTGACCTGGCTGCGGGTGCTGCTCGCGCTGTTCTGCCTGTGGGGCGCCGCCGACCTGTTCCGGCAGGCGGGGGCCGCGCGCCGGGCCCGCGAGGTGATCGCGCGGAGCCGGCGCGAGCCCTGGTACCCGGCGTACCGCGCCCGGATCGCGGCGCGGCGGGCCGTCCTGGGCTGACAACCCGGCCGCGGGGCGGGGCCGTCACCACGTGCGGGGGGCGATCAGCTCCTCCGGGTCGGCGCCGGCGTAGCCGTACGCGACGGCGACGAACCGGAAGTCGCCGCCTATCTCCTCGCGGGCGACGGTCTCGATCTCGCTCCCGGCGGCCTCGAACTCGGCCTCCAGGCGGTTGAACTCCTCCGTCGCCGCGTGCGTGAGCCGGTAGAGCTCCGGCAGGCCGGCGGGGCGCTCGGCCTCGATCCGCTCGCAGAGCCGGAGCAGGATCTCCCGGCCCTTGTCGACGACGTGGTCGGGGAAGTACCCGTCCTCGTACAGTCCGCGCAGGAACGCGTGCTCCCCCACCGTGTCGTTGGCGATCCCCATGGTCCGCTGGTCCCCTCCCGTGCGTGCGCTCTCTCCTCCCGATGATGCCCGGGGGCACCGACAACGCGGCTCAGGCGTGCGTGTACGGGGTGGTGGTGGTGAGCGGGACGAAGCCGAGGCGCTGGAGGATGGGGCGGCTGGTGGGGGCCGCGTCGACCTGGACGTACCGGTGGCCGTGGGCGGCGGCGACGCGGGCGCGATGGGCGACGAGGGCACGGTAGAGGCCCCGGCCGCGCCACGCGCGGACGGTACCGCCGCCCCAGAGTCCGGCGAAGTCGGTGCCGGGGTACAGCTCCAGGCGGGCGGCGCTGACGGGGACGCCGTCGGCGAGGGCGAGGACGGCGGGGACGGTGCCGGGGTCGGCGGCGAGCCGTTCGAGGAGGCGATGGGCGAGGTGGGAGGCGTCGGTGCCGAAGGCCTGTTCGTGGACCCACGCGACCTGCCGGACCCCTTCCTCGTCGGTGACCTCGCGGAGTTCGACGCCGTCCGGCAGCGCCACCGGGCCGCCCTGCGCGCTCGCCTCGGCGACCAGCAGGGTCTCCGGCTCCTCGGGGGTGAAGCCGGCCGCGACGAGCCGTGCGGCGAGGTCGGCGGGGCCGTCGTGGCCGTACAGCTTCCACTCGAAGGGGACGCCCCGCGCCCGGAAGTGGGCGAGCTGGGCGGCGATGGCGGCGTCGGCGGTGCGCGCGTCGAGGCCGGACCAGAGGACGCCGTTCCAGGCGTGGGCGGGGCCGGTCTGGCGGACGACGGCGCCGTCGCGTTCGACGCGGCAGCCGGGTCCGTCGGGGCGCGCCGCCTGCCGCAGCTGCCGGTCGTACAGGTCCAGGAGGTGGGGTGCGTGGCTCATCGTGGCCATTGAAGGACGGTCGCCGGGCGCGGGCAACGCCTTTTCCCGCGGCGGGGGCCGCACGCCGCTTCCGGTGCCGCGTCCGCCGGCGCCGTGCCCGCCGGCGCCGGGGCGTCCCTGCGTACCTCAGGCGCCGGCGTCGTGCCGGAGCGGGGTGATCTGGTCGATGTCGTAGCGGACGCGGAGCCGGGCGATGGCGGCGTGGTCGACCTCGCCGCCGTCCCCGGCCTCCGCCAGGATCTCCAACAGCTCCTCGAAGTACCGCTCGTGGTCGGGCGGCGGCGACGCCTGGAAGAGCATCCGGGCCGGGGTGCCGGTGGGGTTGGCGAAGGCGTGCGGGCAGCCGGGCGGCACCAGGATGAGGGTGCCCGGGGTGGCCCGGACGACCCGCTGCCCGGACGCGGACTCCCAGTCGCGCCAGCTGTCGCGGGTGCGGACGAGCGGTTCGAAGGCGAGGACGTCGAGTTCGCCGTCGAGCAGGTAGAACAGCTCCTCGCTGTGCCCGTGGGCGTGCGCCCCGACGTCGAAGCCGGGCGGGACGACGACCTCGAAGGTGGAGGCGGCGCGGGAGTGTTCGCCGGTCACCTTGAAGGTGACGTGCTGGGCGGCGGTGGTCAGGGTGCGGCCGTGGCCGGGCGGGACGACGAGCCCGCCCGCGGCTCCGATGGCGGTGGCTGTCACGGGGCGCCTGCTCCTGTCACCAGGTCACGGGAAGGGTCTCGGGGCCGCGGATGAGGGCGCCGCGCTGCCAGCGGAGTTCGTCCTCGGGGACGGCGAGCCGCAGGTCGGGGAAGCGGTTCCACAGGGAGGCGAGGAGGATCTCGGACTCGATGCGGGCGAGCGCGGAGCCCGGGCAGTAGTGCGGCCCGTGGCCGAAGGCGACGTGCGGGTTGTACGCGCGGTCGAAGTCGAGCCGCTCCGGTTCGGCGAAGACGTCCGGGTCGCGGTTGGCGGTCAGGTACGAGACGTAGACGGGGTCTCCGGCGGGGATGAGGACGCCGCCGACCTCGACGTCCTCGGTCGCGATCCGGGAGAGGCCGACGGCGTTGCGGTGCGGGATGTACCGCAGCAGTTCGTCGACGGCCTGCGGGATCAGCTCGGGTTCGGCGCGCAGCCGGGCGAGGTGTCCGGGGTGGGTGAGCAGCGCGTAGACCATGTTGGCGCTGTTGTTGCGGACGGCGTGGGCGCCGCCGATCTGGATGAGGACGGCGAGGCCGACGGCCTCGTGCCCGGTGAGCGTCCCGTCGGCGACGGCCTCGGCGAGGACGGCGGCGAGCTGGTCGCTTCCGGCGGCGTGGCGGCCGCCGATGAGTTCGGTGAAGTAGGCGCCCATCTCGGCCTTGGCCCGCTCGCTGGCCTCGCGGCCCGCGCCGGCCGAGATGATGGTGTCGGACCAGTGGGCCATGAGGTGCCGGTCGGCCTCGGGGACGCCCATCAGTTCGCTGACCATGGCGAGCGGGAAGGGCCGGTTGACGGACTCCATGAGGTCGGCGGGGGCGCCGTGCTCGGCCATCCGGTCGAGGAGCCCGTCCATGACGGCCTGCGCGTGGTCGCGCAGCGAGGCCAGCGCGCGGGCGCTGAAGGCGCGGGCGACGACCCGGCGCATCCGGGTGTGGTCCGGCGGGTCGGCGAAGCCGACGGCGCCCTCCATCGGGATGAAGTGGGGGGCGAGCCGGGTGATGGAGCGGCCCCAGACGGCCTGGCGGCTGAAGCGGGGGTCGACGGAGACGAACTTGACGTCCTCGTAGCGGGTGACGAGCCAGGCGTGGCCCTCGCCGTGCGGGAGCCGGACGCGGGTGACCGGGTCCTCGTGGAGGAGCCGGGCGAGCAGCGGGTCGAAGTCGAGGCCGGTGAGGTCGGGTACCGCCCAGAAGTGGACCTGTGGGGTGTCGGCGGTTCCGGTGGCCGTGGTGGTCACGGCGTCACCCCCGCGGGGGCTGGGGGCTGCGGGACAGGCATGGCGTTCGCTTTCGTCCGGGCGCGCGGTCGGGCCCGCCGGTCCCGGGGCGGGGCGGCGGGGTGGGCCGGGGCCGCGGGGCCCCGGTCGGTCCGACCGTCCCCCCGGACCCCCCGCCGGTATGCGTGGACGGCGCCGATCCCACTCCAAGGGGTGACACCGGCACCGCCCGCCGGGGGTGCGGCGGTGTCGGAAAGGTGACCCCGGGCCCTTGCCAAGACCGGGTCCGGGAACGTTTTACTGGCCCTCACACGTATCTACCGAATGATCGGTCGTCCGTTTTCCGTTGACCGGCCGGGCGGCCGGGCGAGTGGCGAGGAGTGGCAGCGCATGAGGGAACTGCTGGACGGCGGCGAACGGCTCGGGCGCGAGGAACTGGCGGCGCTCCAGCTGGAGCGGCTGCGGAGCACGCTGCGGCACGCGTACGCGCACGTGGAGTTCCACCGGCGCGCCTTCGACAAGGCCGGGGTGCATCCGGACGACTGCCGCTCGCTCACGGACCTCGCCCGCTTCCCCTTCACCACCAAGGCGGACCTGCGCGACCACTACCCGTTCGGGATGTTCGCCGTCGACCGGTCGCGGATCCGCCGCGTGCACGCCTCCAGCGGCACCACCGGACTGCCGACGGTGGTGGGCTACACCGAGGGCGACCTGGACGTGTGGGCCGACGTGGTGGCCCGCTCGCTGCGCGCGGCGGGCGCCCGCCCGGGCGACCGGGTGCACGTGGCGTACGGCTACGGCCTGTTCACCGGCGGCCTGGGGGCGCACTACGGCGCCGAGCGGCTGGGCTGCACGGTGATCCCGGCCTCCGGCGGTATGACCGCGCGTCAGGTGCGGCTGATCCAGGACTTCGAGCCCGACATCATCATGGTGACGCCCAGTTACATGCTGACGCTGCTGGACGAGTTCGAGCGGCAGGGCGTGGATCCGCGCGCGACCTCGCTGCGGGTCGGGGTCTTCGGCGCGGAGCCGTGGACGGAGGCGATGCGCGCGGAGATCGAGGAGCGGTTCGCGATCGACGCGGTCGACATCTACGGCCTGTCGGAGGTGATGGGGCCCGGCGTGGCGCAGGAGTGCGTGGAGACCAAGGACGGCCTCCACATCTGGGAGGACCACTTCTACCCCGAGGTGGTGGACCCGGTGACGGGCGAGGTGCTGCCGGACGGCGCGGAGGGCGAGCTGGTCTTCACCTCCCTCACCAAGGAGGCGATGCCGGTGGTTCGCTACCGCACCCGGGACCTCACGCGGCTGCTGCCGGGCACCGCGCGGCCCGCGTTCCGCCGGATGGAGAAGGTGACGGGCCGCAGCGACGACATGATCATCCTGCGCGGGGTGAACCTCTTCCCCACCCAGATCGAGGAGATCGTGCTGCGGACGCCCGGCGTCGCCCCGCACTTCCAGCTGCGGCTGACCCGGGAGGGCCGGCTCGACGCGCTGACGGTACGGGCGGAGGCGCGCGCGGACGCGACGCCCGGCGACCGCGCGGAGGCGGCCCGGGCGATCGAGCGGGCGGTCAAGGACGGCGTCGGCGTCTCGGTCGCGGTCGAGGTGGTGGACCCGGAGACGCTGGAGCGGTCGGTGGGCAAGCTCAAGCGGATCGTGGACCTGCGGGAGAAGTGACCGCCCCGGGGTGGGGGGCGGCCGGCGGAGTACCCACTTTTTAGTGGGTACTTGTCGCCGCCGGCGCCCCGGGAGAGGGTGAGGACGTCGGCAGGGACGGCGCCTCTCACGGATCCGGAAGGGAGCGGGAGTCAGGAGGCGACGGCCCGCTCCTCGGCCAGCCGGTCGAGGTGGTCGTGGCCCCAGTCGGAGAGCGGGGCCAGCGCGAGGGAGAGCGCGCGCCCGGCGTCCGTCAGCGAGTAGACCGTCTTGGGCGGCACCACGTCGTGCGTCTCGCGGTGCACGAGGCCGTCCGCCTCCATCTCGCGCAGGGTCTGGGTCAGCACCTTCTCGCTGATCCCCGGAATCTGCCGGCGCAGTGCGCCGGGACGGTGCGGCCCGGATTCCAGCAGCCACAGCAGCAGGGTCTTCCACTTGCCGTCGATCACCGAGATCGCGGCGGCGACCCCGCAGACCGCGTCGCCGTCGTCGAGGCGGATGCGCGCCATCGTCGTCCCTTTCCCGATCCGTGCGCGGCCGGTCCGCCGCGTCCCTCCACCTTAATCCGCACGTCACCGCACAGGAGTTCACGCATGTCCGTCACCACCGAGTCCACCCCGTCCCAGCCCGCCGTCACCGTGCTCGGGCTCGGCCCGATGGGACGCGCGCTGGCCGGCGCGTTCCTCGCGGCCGGGGTCCGCACCACGGTGTGGAACCGCACGCCGGGGCGCGAGGGCGACCTCGTCGAGCGGGGGGCGGTCCTGGCGGCGAGCGCCGCCGAGGCGGTCGCCGCGAGCCCGCTGACCGTGATCTGCATGGTCAACTACGACGCCACCGACGCGGTGCTGCGCCAGGACCCGGTCGTGGCCGCGCTCAAGGGCCGTACGCTGGTCAACCTGTCCGCCGACACCCCCGGGCGGGCCCGGGACACCGGCGCGTGGGCCGGGGACCACGGCATCCGCTACCTCGACGGCGCCATCATGACGCCGGCCGTCACGATCGGTTCGCCGGCGGGCGTGTTCCTGTTCAGCGGCCCCGCCGGGACGTACGAGGAGCACAAGGCGGTCCTCGACGGGCTCGGCGGCACCCACACGCACCTCGGCGAGGAGGTGTCCCGCGCGGCGGCCTTCGACATCGCGCTGCTCGACATCTTCTGGACGTCGATGGCCGGGTACGTGCACGCGCTGGCGCTGGCCGACGCCGAGGGCATCACGCCGCGCGAGCTGGCCCCGTTCGCGCAGGGCATCGCGCAGATCCTGCCGCCGCTGTTCGAGGAGCTGGCCGGGGACGTCGAGGACGGCACGTACTCCGGCGCGATCAACCCGGTGACCTCGGCGGTGTCCACCATGGCGCACGTCGTGCACGCCGCCGAGGACCACGCCATCGACTCGGGCGTCATGCGCGCGGTCGAGGGGCTGGCCCGCCGCACCGTGGCGCTGGGCCACGGCACGGACGGTTTCTCCCGGGCGGCGGAGGTGCTGCGCCGCCGCTGAGCCGGTCAGGCGCCGGCGTACCGGTCGCGCAGCTCCCGCTTGAGGATCTTGCCGCTGGCGTTGCGGGGCAGGGCATCGGCGAACACGATCCGCTTCGGGGCCTTGAAGGACGACAGGGTCCCGCGGGCGTGGGCGAGGAGTTCGTCCTCGGTGACGTCGCCGCGCGGCACCACCACGGCGGTGACGGCCTCGATCCAGCGGTCGTCGGGCAGGCCGATCACGGCCGTCTCGGCGACCGCCGGGTGCGTGTAGAGGGCGTCCTCGACCTGGCGGGAGGCGACGAGGACGCCGCCGGAGTTGATGACGTCCTTCACCCGGTCGACGATCGTCAGGTACCCGTCGGGGTCGCGGACCGCGAGGTCGCCGGAGCGGAACCAGCCGTCGCGGAAGGCGGCGGCGGTCTCCTCCGGCTTGGCCCAGTACCCCTCGCAGAGCTGCGGGGACCGGTAGACGATCTCACCGGGGGTGCCGTCGGGGACGTCCCGGCCGTCCTCGTCGACGACCCGCGCCTCGACGTGCCGGACGGGACGGCCGCAGGACTCCATGCGGCCGTCGTGCTCGTCCGGGCCGAGGACGGTGGCGAGCGGGCCGATCTCCGACTGGCCGAAGCAGTTGTAGAAGGCGAGCCCGGGCAGGCGCGCGCGCAGCCGCTCCAGGACGGGCACCGGCATGATCGAGGCCCCGTAGTACGCCTTGCGCAGCGCGGACAGGTCCCGGCGCTCGAAGCCGGGGTGGTTCGCCAGGGCGATCCACACGGTCGGCGGGGCGAACAGGCTGTCCGCGCGGCCCTCCTCGACCAGCGCGAACAGGGCCTCCGGGTCGGGCCCTTCGAGGAGGGTGCTCTCCGCGCCGACCGCCAGGTAGGGCAGCAGGAAGACGTGGGTCTGCGCGGAGTGGTAGAGCGGCAGCGCGTGCACCGGGCGGTCGTCCTCGGCGAGGTCCAGGGCCTCGACGGCGCTGGCGTACTCGTGCACGAGCGCCCGGTGCGTCATCATCGCGCCCTTGGGCAGGGCGGTGGTGCCGGAGGTGTACAGCAGCTGCACGAGGTCGCGGGGGTCGCTGTCGGAGTCGTACGGCTCCGGCTCCGCGAGCGCGTCGAGGAGCGAGCCCGGCGCGTCCCGCAGGGCCCGGACCGGCACGCCGGCGGGGATCCGCCCGGCGAGCGCGGGATCGGCGAGGACCAGCGAACTCCCGGACTGTTCCAGGAGGTAGGCGAGGTCGTCGCCGGTCAGGTGGTGGTTGACGGGGACGTGGACGAGACCCGCGCGGGCGCAGGCCAGGAAGGCGATCAGGTAGGCGTCGGAGTTGTGCCCGTACGTGGCGACCCGGGCGCCCGGCACGAGTCCCGGCTCGCGGCGCAGCACGGCCGCGGCGGTCGAGACGGCGGCGTCCAGCCCGGCGTAGGTCCAGGCGCGGTCCGCGTACCGCAGGGCGGTGCGGGCGGGGACGCGCTCGGCGCTCGCGCGCAGCACGCCGTCGACGGTGCGGTGGAGGAGTCCTCGTTCCATGGCTGGATCCTGGGCGCGGGCGCACAGGGGGTCAAGTACCGGGACGCCCGCGGAAAACCCGCGGCCTCGGATACCGAACGGGATGTTGACAGTGCGGGCGGGTGCTGGCTCCATGGCCCGACGAGCACCTACCGCTCCGTTGGGAGGCACCCATGCCTGTCCGCGTCCCACTCCCCCGCCGTTCCCGAGGACGGCTCGCGCCGGTGTGCGCGGCGCTCGCCGCCCTCACCGCGGGGCTCCTTCCCGCCACCGCCGCGGCCGGCCCGCCGGGTCCCGACCGTGAACTCCGGCCGTCCGCGGGCCGGCTGAGCGCCGTCGTCCGGTACACCGAGTACGGCGTCCCGCACATCCTGGCCAGGGACTACGCGAACCTGGGCTTCGGCACCGGCTGGGCCCAGGCCGCCGACCAGGTGTGCGTGCTCGCCGACGGCTTCGTCACCGTCGCGGGCGAGCGGTCCCGCCACTTCGGGGCGTCCGGCACACCGGACGGCTCGCTCTCCTCCGCCGGCACCAACCTCGCCGGCGACCTGTACTTCCGGGGCGTCAAGGACGCCGGCACGGTCGAGGCGCTGCTCCGCACCCCGGCCCCGGCGGGCCCGAGCGGCGACCTGAAGGAGCTGATGCGGGGGTGGGCCGCCGGGTACAACGCCTGGCTGCGGCAGAACCGGATCACCGACCCGGCCTGCGCGGGCGCCGCGTGGGTGCGGCCGGTGACGGCCGTGGACGTGGCCCGGCGCGGCTTCGCCCTGTCCGTGCTCGGCGGCCAGGGCCGGGCGGTCGACGGCATCACCGCGGCCCGCCCGCCGGCCGCGGGCGCGCCGGCACGCGGGGCCGGGGAGCCGTCCCCGGAGGCCGTGGCGGAGGCGGCGCGGGCGCTGTTCGCGCCGGAGAACGCCACCATGGGCTCCAACGCGGTCGCCTTCTCGGGCGCGGTGACGGCGAACGGGCGCGGGCTGCTCCTCGGCAACCCGCACTATCCGTGGCAGGGCGGCCGGCGGTTCTGGCAGGCGCAGCAGACCATCCCCGGCGAGCTGAACGTCTCCGGCGCCTCGCTGCTCGGCACCACCGTCGTCAGCATCGGCTTCAACGAGAAGGTCGCCTGGAGCCACACGGTCGCGACCGGCGTGCCGCTGAACCTGCACCAGCTGACGCTGGTCCCGGGCGATCCGACGGCGTACCTCGTGGACGGGCGGCCGGAGCGGATGACGGCGCGGACGGTGACGGTGGCGGACCGGGACGGCGCCCCGGTGACCCGTACCCAGTGGTGGACCCGGTACGGGCCGGTGACGAGCGGGCTCGGCGCGGGCCTGCCGCTGCCGTGGACGACGACCACCGCGTACGCGCTCCACGACCCCGGGGCGGCCAACCTGCGCGGCTCCGACACGGCCCTGGGCCTCGCCCGCTCCCGCTCCACGGCGGACGTCGCCGCGGCGCTGCGCCGCACCCAGGGCCTGCCGTGGGTGAACACGATCGCGGCGGACGCGGCCGGGCACAGCTACTTCGCGCAGGCGCAGGTGCTGCCCCGGATCACCGACGAGCTCGTGGAGCGCTGCTCCACCCCGCTCGGCCGGGTCGTCTACCCGGCGTCGGGCGTCGCCGTCCTCGACGGCGCGCGGACGGCGTGCGCGCTCGGCTCGGACCCGGACGCGGTGCAGCCGGGGATCTTCGGGCCGTCCCGGCTGCCGGTGCTGGAGGACGCCCCGTACGCGCTGAACTCCAACGACAGCGCCTGGCTGACCAACGCGGACCGGCCGCTGACCGGGTACGAGCGGGTCTTCGGGACCATCGGCACGCCGCGCTCGCTGCGGACCCGGGGCGGCATCGAGGACGTGGCGGCGATGGCGGCGCGCGGCCGGCTGACGGTGGCGGACCTCCAGCGGCAGCAGTTCGCCGACCGGGTGCCGGCCGCGGGGCTCGCCGCGCCGGACCTGGCGGCGGCCTGCCCGGCGGCGCTGCCGGCGGAGCCGGGGGCGTGCCGGGTGCTGGAGGCCTGGGACGGCACCATGGACGCGGACAGCCGGGGCGCGCTGCTCTTCGACCGGTTCTGGCGGAGGTTCACCGCCTCGGTGCCGGTGGCGCGGCAGTGGAAGGTGCCGTTCTCCGCGGCGGATCCGGTGCGGACCCCGCGCGGGCTCGACACGGGGACGGCCGGTTTCGCGCAGGCGCTGGCGGACGCGGTGGCGGAGCTGCGGGCGGCGGGGATCCCGCTGGACGCGCCGCTGCGCGACCACCAGTTCGTGGTGCGGGGCGGGGAGCGGATCCCGGTGAGCGGCGGGACGGAGTCGCTGGGCGTCTGGAACAAGACGGAGGCGGTGTGGAACGCGGCGGCCGGCGGCTACGTGGAGGTCGCCCACGGCACCAGCCACGTGCAGGCGGTCGGCTGGGACGGCGGGCGCTGCCCGGTGGCCCGCACCCTGCTCACGTACGGCCAGTCCTCGAATCCGCTCTCGCCGCACTTCAGCGACCAGACGAAGCTGTACGCGGGCGAGCGCTGGGTCGTCTCCCGCTTCTGCGAGAAGGACATCCTGCGCTCGCCCGCGCTGCGGGTCGTGGTGGTCAGGGACTGAACGACAGGAAGACGAAGGCGGCGAAGAGCGCGAGGTGGACGCCGCCCTGGAGGAGCGTGGCCCGTCCGGGCACCACGGTCAGGGCGCTCACCACACCGGTGAGGGCGAGCAGGACCATGTGGAGGGGGCCCAGGCCGAGCACCAGGGGCCCGGACAGCCAGATGGAGGCGAGCGCGATCGACGGGATGGTGAGGCCGATGCTGGCGATCGCGGAGCCGTAGGCGAGGTTGAGGCTGGTCTGCACGCGGTTGCGGCGGGCGGCGCGCACGGCGGCGAGCGTCTCGGGCAGCAGGACCATCAGCGCGATGACGACACCGACGACGGCCTTGGGCAGCCCGGCCGACTGCACGCCGTCCTCGATGGTCGGGGAGATCACCTTGGCGTTGCCGACGACGGCGATCAGCGCGACCAGCAGCAGGCCGAGGCTGGCGAGGGTGGCGGCCTTGGTCGGCGGGTCGGCGTGGTCGTCCTCCGCGCACTCCTTGCCCTCGGGGGTGACGGGGAGGAAGTAGTCGCGGTGGCGGACGGTCTGGACGCCGACGAAGACCGCGTAGAGGGCGAGGGAGGCGACGGCGGCGAAGACGAGCTGGGCGCCGGAGAACTCGGGGCCGGGCTGGCTGGTGGTGAAGGTGGGCAGCACCAGGGTCATGGTGGCGAGGGTGCAGACGGTGGCGAGCGCGCCGCCGGAGCCCTCCGCGTTGAAGACGGCGACGCGGTTGCGGAGCGCGGCGACGAGCAGCGCGAGGCCGACGATGCCGTTGCAGGTGATCATGACGGCGGCGAAGACGGTGTCCCGGGCGTAGGTCGCGGTCTTCTCGCCGCCGCCCGCCATGAGGCTGACGATCAGTCCGACCTCGATGACGGTGACGGCGACGGCGAGGACGAGGGAGCCGAAGGGCTCGCCGACCCGGTGCGCGATGACCTCGGCGTGGTGGACGGCGGCGAGGACCGCGGCGGCGAGGCAGAGCGCGACGGCCGCCACGGCGAGGGCCGGCAGGTCGCGCCCCCAGGCGAGCACCAGCGCAAGCAGGGCCACCACCGGCCCCCACGTGGTCCACTCCCGGGTCAGCGCCTTGGTGCTCGAACTCATCCGTCCTCTTCCTGCTCGTGGGCCGGGCTCCCGCCGCCGGGGGCCGGCCCGTTCCGGTCATTCTTCTGCGTCGGCCAGACCGTGCTCGTACGCGGCGAGGGTGTCGATGAACATCCGCCGTTCGGCCGGTCCCAGCGGGGCGAGGGCCGCCCGCCAGGCACCGGCGCTGCGGCCGAGCCAGCCGTCGATGGCGCTCCTGCGCTCCTCCGCGATCGACACGATCTTGCGCCTGCGGTCGGCGGGGTCCTCGTGCCGCTCCAGGACCCCCTTCTTCGCGAGGTCCCCCACCATCAGGCTGACGGTGGTGGGCGCCACCCCCAGCCGCGCGGCCAGTTCGTTGACGCTCTGGGGGCCGTCGAAGAGGAGGTACGCGAGCAGGGAGAGGTGACGGGGCGCCAGCGTCAGCGACGCCAGCTCCTCCGGCACCTTGATGCGCTTGACCCGCCCCACCATCCGGGGCATGAGCAGCAGCAGCGTCCGGACGGCGTCGTCGACGTCCGGACCGGTGGCGCCGCTCGCCCCGCGGTCGGTTGACACCCTGGACCCTCCGATTTAGCTTTGCTTTCAAAGCAAATAGATCTGTCGTGATCGATGCTACCGGAGGGCTCCGCCATGTCCGCGTTCAACCAGCAGGTCATCGAGGAGTTCCGGGCCCACGGAGGCCGCGTGGGCGGCATGTTCGAGGGCGCGGACCTGCTCCTGCTCACCACCCGGGGTGCCCGCAGCGGGCGGGACCACACGACGCCCGTGGTGTACGTACGGGACGGGGCGCGGCTGCTGGTGTTCGCGTCGAACGGCGGCGCGGACCGCCACCCCGCCTGGTACCACAACGTGCGCGCCGCCCCGCGCGTGCTGGTCGAGATCGGCACGCCGGAGGGGACGATCGACCGCTTCGAGGCGGAGGCCGTGCCGGCCGAGGGCGCCGAGCGCGACCGGCTCTACGCCGAACAGGCCCGCCGCGACCCGGCGTTCGCCGCCTACCAGGCGGGCACCGCGCGGACGATCCCGGTCGTCGTCCTGCGCCGGGTCGCCGGGATCGCGGACCCGTCCCGGCACGCGGCGATCGCCGCGCACCTCGTGAAGGTGCACGACGAACTGCGCGCCGAACTGGCAGCGCTGCGGAGCGGTCCGCTCGGCGCCGGGCAGCGCCTCCCCGACGGGCTGGCGCGCCACTGCCTCGCCTTCTGCGGGGCCCTGCACACCCATCACACCAGCGAGGACGGCGTCTTCGACCTCTTCCAGGAACAGTTCCCGGAACTCACCGAGGACCTGGACCGCATGCGCGCGGAGCACCGCCGGGTCGCCCGCGCCCTCACCGAGCTGGAGGCCCTGCTCACGTCCGGCCCGGCGCCGGAGGTCCTGCGCGCGGAACTCGACCGGATCGCCGCCGATCTGGAGGAGCACTTCGCCTACGAGGAGGCCCGGCTGCTGCCGGTCCTCACCCGCCAGGCGCCCACCGCGTGAGCGCTCAGGTGCCGCCGGACCCGTCGTCCTCGGCGCCGTCCACCGCCGTGTCCACGTGCATCGCGGCCTCCTCCGCCGGGGCGGTGCCGTCGTCGCGGCCGACGTCGCGGGCGACCGCCCGGTCCATGTGCCCGCCCCGCGCGGCCTCCGGCACCAGACGGCCCGCGCGGGTCGCGCCGGCCTCCGCGTCCACGGGCTCGCCCGCGCCCTCGGGCAGGTCGCCGATGCCGTCGTCGGCGGCCGGCGGCACCTCCGGCTCGTCCGGCACCTCCTGGCGGAGGCGCTCGTCCAGCGACTCGCCCTCCCGCTGCTCGCGCTGCGTGGTGCCGTGGCCGGTGACGGCGCGGGGGCGTTCGGGCGGGGAGTAGCCGGGGACGGTCATGTCGTCGACGGGGTCGGTGCCGAGCGCGTTGTCCGGGTCGAGCTCGCCGGAGGGTCGGTTGTCGGCGTCCGAGTGGGTGGGCTGGTAGACGTCGTCGGCGCGGCCTTCGCCCTCACCGGGCGTGGCCGGCTGGTCGGCGGGGGACATCGCGGCTCCTTTCGTGGTCTCGTGATCCGTCGTGCGTCGGTGCGGGACGGTCGCGAGTCGGTTGTTCGGTCGGGTCGGTGCGTCGGACGGGGATCGGTGCGCCGGCCGCGGGTCGCCCGGCTCGTGGCGCGCGCGTCAGTCGGTCGCGAGGACGATCGCGTACACGAGGAAGAAGAGGGCGACCAGGACGACGACCACCCACAGCGCCACCATGGGGCCCTTCGTCCAGCCGCGGCTCAGTGGGCGGTACGGTCCGGTCGCCGTGCCTGTGCCCGATTCCGCCGGGGGCGTCTCGCCCGGGCTGACGCCGCCGCCGGCGGCGGGGTCGCCGCGGGGGTCGCCGCCCCGGGTTCCGTCGGGGGCACGCCAGGGGGTGGGGTCGGGGTTGCTCGGGGTGGTGCTCATGGCTTCCGTCTTCCTGGGACGAGGGGGTGCGGGGATCGCGGGCGCGGGGGCGCGCCACCGAGTCCCCGGCCGTGGCCCGCGGCCCGCCGGGGCCGCCGGTCACCGGGAGCGCCTCCGCCGGGGCTCGTCATGTCCCGCGACTTGCCGCTCCGGCCCGTCCGAAACCGGATCCGGCCCGGTGCTCCTGTCGGAGCCCGGGCCGGTCGCGTACGGTGGCGGTCCGGCTACGGTGCGCCGACCCCCTCTCCCCTCTTCTCCGCCCGCTCAGAGCGGGCGCTCGTGCCCCTCCCAGTACGGGTCGCGCAGGCGGCGCTTGTAGAGCTTGCCGTTCGGGTCGCGGGGCATGGCCGGGATGAAGTCGAGGGACTTCGGGCGCTTGAATCCGGCCAGGTGCCCGGCGCAGTGGGCCAGGATCTCCGCGGCGAGCTCCGGCCCCTCCGCGTACCCCTCGGCGGTCTCGACGACCGCCTTCACCTCCTCGCCCCAGTCGGCGTGCGGCACCCCGAAGGCGGCGGCGTCGGCGACGGCGGGGTGGGCGAGGAGCGCGGCCTCGATCTCGGCGGGGTAGATGTTGACGCCGCCGGAGATGATCATGTCGATCTTGCGGTCGCGGAGGTAGAGGTACCCGTCCTCGTCGAGGTAGCCGAGGTCGCCGACGGTGAAGAAGTCGCCGACGCGGCTCCTCGCCGTCTTCGCCTCGTCCTTGTGGTACTGGAATCCGCCGGTGTTCATCTTCAGGTAGACGGTGCCGAGCTCGCCGGGCGGGAGGCGGTTGCCGTCGTCGTCGAGGACGGCGAGCTCGCTGATCGGCCAGGCGCGGCCCACGGTGCCGGGCCGCTTCAGCCACTCCTCGGCGGTGGCGAACGCGCCGCCGCCCTCGCTGGCCGCGTAGTACTCCTCCACGCACCCGCCCCACCAGGCGATCATCGCCCGCTTGACGTGTTCGGGGCAGGGCGCGGCGCCGTGGAGGGCGTGCCGCATCGAGGAGACGTCGTAGCGGGCGCGGACCTCCTCGGGGAGGGCGAGGAGCCGGTGGAACTGGGTGGGGACCATGTGGGTGTGGGTGCAGGCGTACGTGTCGATCAGCCGCAGCATCTCCTCCGGCGCCCACTTGTCCATGACGACCAGCGGATGTCCGATGTGCAGGGCCGCGGCGGCGAACTGGAGGACGGCCGTGTGGTAGAGCGGCGAGCAGACCAGGTGCGTGTTCCCGTCGAACGGCCGGATGCCGAAGATGCCGAGGAAGCCGCCGAGGTGGGACTCCTCGGGGAGCCGGCCGGGCAGCGGGCGGCGGATGCCCCGGGGTCGGCCCGTGGTGCCCGAGGTGTAGTTCATGACCCAGCCGAGGGTCCGGTCGGCGGGCGCCGACTCCGGCCGGCCGTCGAGGAGTTCGGCGTACGGGCGGAAGCCGGGCACCGCGCCGACCGCGTACCGGTGGCTCGGCGGGAGGCCCGCTCCGTCGGCGGCGGCGACGGCCGCCTCGGCGAAGCGCTCGTGCGCGAGGAGCACCTTGGCGCCGGAGTCGGCGACGATCCAGGCGATCTCGGCGCCCACGAAGTGGTGGTTGACCGGGACGAGGTAGAAGCCGGCCTGGGTGGCGGCGAGATGGGCGGTGAAGAACTCGGCGCCGTTGGGGAGGACGACGGCGAAGGCGTCGCCGCGCTCCAGGCCGGCCGCGCGCAGGCCGTGGACGAGGCGGTTCGCGGCGGCCAGCAGCCGGCCCGCGGACCACTCCTCGCCGTCGGGCGCGACGAGCACCGTGCGGTCGGGGTCGGCGGCGGCCTGCGCCCAGAAGCCGTTGGGGGGCGTGCCGTTCACGATCCGCTCCTTCCGGCGATCCGGTTGATCCGGTCGACGGCCTTCTCGAAGCCGCGGGTCAGCTCGTCGACGACCTGCTGGACGCCGCGTTCGGAGGTCATCCGGCCGACGATCTGCCCGACGGGCGTGCCGAGCAGCGGGTCGATCTCGTACTTCTGGATCCGCGAGACGGCCTCCGCGACCAGCAGCCCCTGGAGCGGCATGGGCAGCGGGCCGGGCCCGGCCGGGTCGTCCCAGGCGTCGGTCCACTCGGTGCGGAGCTGGCGGGCCGGCTTGCCGGTGAGCGCGCGGGAGCGGACGGTGTCGCCGGAGCCGGCGGCGAGGAGCTTCGCGGTGAGGGCGCGCGAGTGGAGTTCGGCCTCGGTGGTGGTGAGCCAGATCGAGCCGAGCCACACGCCCTGGGCGCCGAGCGCCAGGCCGGCGGCGATCTGCTCGCCGCTGCCGATGCCGCCGGCGGCGAGCACGGGCAGCGGGTCGACGGCGTCCACGACCTCGGGGGTGAGCACCATGGAGGCGATCTCGCCGGTGTGGCCGCCGGCCTCGTACCCCTGGGCGACGACGATGTCGATGCCGGCCTCGGCGTGGCGGCGGGCGTGCCGGGCGCTGCCGGCGAGGGCGGCGACGAGCACGCCGTGCTCGTGCGCGCGGGCGACGACGTCCGGCGGCGGCGAACCGAGGGCGTTGGCGAGCAGCTTGACGGGATAGCCGAAGGCCACGTCGAGCTGGCTGCGGGCGACCTCCTCCATCCAGCCGGTGATCCGCCAGCCCGACGCCTCGCCGTCGGCGAGTTCCGGCACGCCGTGCCGGGCGAGGACGGACCGGACGTACTCCCGGTGCCCGGCGGGGATCATGGCCTCGACGTCGGCCTCGGTGACGCCCTCGACCTTCTTCGCGGGCATCACGACGTCGAGCCCGTAGGGCCGTCCGCCGGTGTGCTTCTGCATCCAGTCGAGGTCGCGGGCGAGGTCGTCCGGGGCGGTGTACCGCACCGCGCCCAGGACGCCGAAGCAGCCGGCCCGGCTGAGGGCGGCGGCGACCGCGGGGAAGGGCGTGAATCCGAAGATGGCGTGCTCGATCCCCAGTGTGCGACTCAGCTCCGTCTCCATGGGCGCAGGATGCCGCAGCCGGTCGGGGGAGGGAAGAGGTTTTCTGATGCAGCGTCAGATTTCTGGTCGCGCGTCCGCCGGGCCGGTGCGGGGAGGGGCGGTGCGGGAGTCGGTGCGGGCCGGGAGGGGCCGGGTGCGGGAGGGTGGAGGGGTACGGGCCCGCGCGTGGCCGTGGTCAGGGGTACGGAGGCGGCCGGATGGGCGAGGCGGGGCGCGGGCGGCCGGGGGGCGTCCTGCGGTGGGGCACGGCGGCGGAGGCCGGGCTGCTGGAGCGGGAACTGGAGGGCATGGTCGAGGACGTACGGGCCTTCCTGGGGCCCTCGCCGGTGCGGCCGTGGTGCGCGGGGGCGGTGCTGCTCGCCGGGCGGGGCCGCACGGTGGCGCTGCACCGGGCGGTCGGCTGGGCGGCGCGCTGGGCCGCGTACGACGAGAGGAGCGACACCGGCGTCGAGCTCGCGCCGGCGGAGCGGGTCCCGATGACCCCGGACACCGTCTTCGACCTCGCCTCCCTCACCAAACTGTTCACCGCGCTGCTGGCGGTGCGGCAGGTGGAGCGGGGCACGCTGGAGCTCGGGGAGCGGGTCGCCGCGTACCTGCCGGAGTTCGGCCGGGCGGGGAAGGAACGGATCACGGTACGGCAGCTGCTCGCCCACACCTCGGGGCTGCGGGCGGAGCTGCCGCTGTACGAGGCGCCGGACCGGCAGGGGCGGCTGCGGATGCTGTGGGAGGAGGCGCCGCTGGACCCGCCGGGCACGGCCTACCGCTACTCGGACCTCAATCTGATCGCGCTGCACCTGCTCCTGGAACGGATCACCGGTCACGGTCTGGAGAGGCTGCTCCACGACGAGATCACCGCTCCGCTCGGGATGCACCGCACGCGTTTCGTCCCGCCGCTCTCGTGGCGGGCGGAGACGGCCGCCACGGAGGACGCCCGCCGGCCGTGGGCCCGGCTCGACCGGGGCATGGTCCGGGGCGAGGTGCACGACGAGAACGCGTACGCGATGGGCGGCGTCGCCGGCCACGCCGGCGTCTTCTCCTGCGCCCGCGACCTCGCGGTCCTCGCCCGCACGCTCCTCGACGGCGGCGCGTACGGCTCCGTCCGCGTCCTCTCCCCTGCCTCCGTCGGCCTCCTCCTCACCGACGTCAACCAGGACTTCCCCGGCCACGCGCACGGCCTCGGCTTCGAACTGGACCAGCGCTGGTACATGGGCGCCCTGTCCGGGCCCCGCACCGCCGGCCACACCGGTTTCACCGGCACCAGCCTGGTCATCGACCCCGACAGCGACACGTTCCTGATCCTGCTCGCCAATGCCGTCCACCCCGTCCGCACCTGGCGCTCGGGCTCGGCCCCGCGGGTGGCGGCGGCGCGGCGCCTCGCCCGCGCCGTCCCGGTCCGCCCGCCGGCCGGCACCGGGCCCACGGCCTGGTTCTCCGGCATGGCGGCCCCCGGCGGCGCCACGCTCACCCTCCCCCCGGTGCCGCCCGGCGCGGCCCGCCTCAGCTGCCTCCTCTGGTGGGACACCGCCCCGGGCACCGACCGCCTCACCCTGGAGACGACCACCGGCACCCCGGCCGGATGGCACCCGCTCCCCTTCGCCACCGCCCCCGCCGAGGGGCCGGGCGACCCGGTCCCGCACCCGGACGGCACCGCCACCGGCTGGTCCGGCCGCCGCTGGCACCGCCTCACCGCCGCCCTCCCCCCGGCCCCCGGCCCGCGCGTCCGCTTCCGGTACGCCACCGCCTCCGCCGCCGTCGGGCGCGGCGTCTACGTCACCGCCCTGCGCGTCCTCGACGCGACCGGCCGGCCCCTCTTCGACGAGTCCCGCCCGGCCGACGCGGCCCGCGTCGACGCGGACGGCTGGCACCGCTCGGCGGACTGAGGAACGCGTCACGAGCGACGGCTACGGCACGCCCGGGCCGGGGGTCGCGGCGGCGCGGAGGGCGGTGAGCACGGGCTGGATGAGGGGGTGGTCCTCGGCGCCGCGGCGGACGGCCGCGAAGACGCGCCGGGTCGGCGCGACGCCGTCGACGGACCGCACCACGACGTCCGTGAGGTCCATGCCGCGCAGCGCCGAGCGGGGCACGAGCGCGGCGCCCGCTCCGGCGGCGACGAGTGCGACGACGGCCCGGAAGTCGTCCGAGACGTGCTCGAAGCGGGGCGCGAAACCGGCGTACTCGCAGGCCAGGACCGTCACGTCGTGGCACGGGTTGCCCGCCGACTGGCCGATCCAGGCGTCCCGGGACAGGTCGGCGAGCGCGACGCCGTCGATGCCGGCGAGCGCGTGGCCGGGCGGGAGCACCACGTCGAAGGGCTCCGCGTAGAGCGGCACCCGCGTGAGCCGGTCGTCGTCCTCGCCGGGCGCGCCCCGGTACTCGACGGCCACGGCCACGTCCACCTGCCGGTCCAGCACCATCAGCAGGCTCTCGTCGCCCTCGGCGTCCCGCACCCGGACCCGGATGCCGGGGGCGCCGGCCGCGAGACCGGCGATGGCCGGGGCGACGACGAGGCCGATGCCGGTGGCGAACGCGGCGACCGTGACGGTGCCCGCCTCGCCGGAACCGTACGCGGCGAGCGCCGCCTCCGCCCGCTCCAGCTCGGCCAGCACGGCGTTGGCGTGGCTCAGCAGGATCTCGCCGGCCGGCGTGAGCCGGACGCCCCGGGCGCCGCGGTCGACGAGCCGGTGGCCGGTCTCCTGCTCCAGCGCGGCGAGCTGCTGGGAGACGGCGGAGGGGGTGAGGTACAGCGCGGCGGCCGCCGCCGTGACCGTGCGGTGGTCGGCCACCGCGCGGAGGATGTGCAACCGCCGTGCTTCGATCATGCGCCCAGTCTCCCAGGCCGCGGACGGGACTCGCGCCCGCGGCCGGGGAGACGGGACCCGGGCCCCCCGGTGCGGCAGGCGGGCCCGGGCTCCGGGAGCCCCGGCCCGGAGGGTCAGCCGCGGAGTTCCGCCCGGGCCGCCACGAAGGCGTCCACCGCGCGGTTCACGTCCTCCGTGGAGTGGGCGGCCGAGAGCTGGACGCGGATGCGGGCCTGGCCCTGCGGGACGACCGGGTACGAGAAGCCGATCACGTACACGCCGCGCTCCAGCAGCAGCTCGGCCATCTTCCCGGCCTCGGCCGCGTCGCCGATCATGACGGGCGCGATGGCGTGGTCGCCGGGGAGGATGTCGAAGCCCTCCTCGGTCATGCGGCGGCGGAACAGCTCCGTGTTGGCGTGGAGCTTGTCGCGCAGGTCGCCGGCGGACTCCAGCAGGTCGAGGACCTTGAGGGAGGCGGCGGCGATGACCGGGGCGAGGGTGTTGGAGAAGAGGTACGGGCGGGAGCGCTGGCGCAGCAGGGCGACGATCTCGGCGCGCGCGGCGACGTAGCCGCCGGAGGCGCCGCCGAGGGCCTTGCCGAGGGTGCCGGTGATGATGTCGACGCGGTCCATGACGCCGTGCAGCTCGGGGGTGCCGCGGCCGCCGGGGCCGACGAAGCCGACGGCGTGCGAGTCGTCGACCATGACCATGGCGTCGTACTGCTCGGCCAGGTCGCAGATCTCGTCGAGCGGGGCGACGTAGCCGTCCATGGAGAAGACGCCGTCGGTGACGATCAGCTTGCGCCGGGCGCCGCCCTCGACGGCCTGCTTGAGCTGCTGCTCCAGGTCGGCCATGTCGCGGTTGGCGTAGCGGAAGCGACGGGCCTTGGAGAGGCGGATGCCGTCGATGATGGACGCGTGGTTGAGGGCGTCGGAGATGACCGCGTCCTCGGGCCCGAGCAGGGTCTCGAAGACGCCGCCGTTGGCGTCGAAGCACGAGGAGTAGAGGATCGTGTCCTCCTGGCCGAGGAAGGCGGAGATCCGCGCCTCCAGCTCCTTGTGCACCTCCTGCGTGCCGCAGATGAAGCGGACCGAGGCCATGCCGTAGCCCCAGCGGTCCAGCGCCTCGTGGGCGGCGGCGACGACCTCGGGGTGGTCGGCGAGGCCGAGGTAGTTGTTGGCGCAGAAGTTCAGCACCTCGCCGGGGCGGCCTCCGGCCGTGACCGCGACGGTCGCGGACTGGGGGGTGCCGATGACCCGCTCGGGCTTGTGCAGGCCGGCCGCCCGGATCTCGTCCAGGGTGGCGCGGATGTCGTCGCGTACGGAATCGAACATGGGTCAGGCTCCCGCAGTCCAGTCGAGGATGATCTTGCCGCTCTTGCCGGAGGCCGCGTCGTCGAAGGCGGCCTCGTAGTCGGTGTGGTCGTACCGGCCCGTGATGACCGGGGACAGGTCGAGCCCGCCCTCCAGGAGGACCGACATGGCGTACCAGGTCTCGAACATCTCGCGGCCGTAGATGCCCTTGATCGTGATCATGGAGGTGACGATCTTCGCCCAGTCGACGGCGAAGTCCTCGCTCGGCAGGCCGAGCATGGCGATCTTCCCGCCGTGGGTCATGTTGGCGATCATGTCGCGCATGGCGTGCGGGTTGCCCGACATCTCCAGGCCGACGTCGAAGCCCTCCTTCAGACCGAGGGTGCGCTGGCCGTCGGCGATGGTCTGCTCGCCGACATTGAGCGCGAGCGAGACGCCGGTCTTGCGGGCCAGGTCCAGGCGCTCCTCGCTGACGTCGGTGATCATGACGTTGCGGGCGCCGGCGTGCTTGGCGACGGCGGCGGCCATGATGCCGATCGGGCCGGCGCCGGTGACGAGCACGTCCTCGCCGACGAGCGGGAAGGACAG
Source organism: Microtetraspora glauca (assembly GCA_000721275.1). GTDB lineage: Bacteria > Actinomycetota > Actinomycetes > Streptomycetales > Streptomycetaceae > Streptomyces. Next base: position 116,638 of record JOFO01000014.1, read on the forward strand.
GGCGGTGTGGACGGCGTTGCCGAACGGGTCGAAGATCGCGGCGACGTCGAGGTCGACGGGGACGCGGTGCACCCACACGTTGGAGGCGGGCAGCGCCACGTACTCGGCGAAGGCGCCGTCGCGGCCGACACCGAGGCCGACGGTGGCGCGGCAGAGGTGGCGGCGGCCGGCGAGGCAGTTGCGGCACTTGCCGCAGACGAGGTGGCCCTCACCGCTGACGAGGTCGCCGACGGCGATGTCGGCGACGTCACGCCCGACGGAGACGACCTCGCCGACGAACTCGTGGCCGATGGTCATCGGGGTGCCGATGGTCTTCTGCGCCCAGCCGTCCCAGGCGCGGATGTGCAGGTCGGTGCCGCAGATGCCGGTCCGCTTGACCTTGATCAGTACGTCCCCGGGGCCGGTCTCCGGCTCGGGCACGTCCGTGAGCCAGAGTCCCGGCTCCGCCTTCAGCTTGACCAATGCCTTCAATGCCACGGCTCCCGACGTGCGTGTCCTGTGATGTACGGGTCAGGGCACGCGCGCGTGCCCAAGATCCTCGGGGAGGAATCTTCCGTACCGGGGGCTCCGGGTCCATCGAGGTTTTCTTAAGCGCGCTCGCAGTTCAGCTTCACGCCGGGGCGTCGCCCCTGTTCAGGCGGGCCCCGCGGAGTGCGCGGCGGTGACGAAGGCGGCGGGAAGCCAACTCGTACGGACGCGTCCCAGCGGGCCCTCGACGGCGACGGCCGCCGCGTGTCCGCCCGCGGTGGGCACGCCGCGCACGGACCAGCCGGCGGGGAGGGCGGCGGGGTCGCGCTCGCCGAGGTAGTCCTTGGCGAGGGACCGGGCCATGCCGATGCCGAGGCCCTTGAGGTACGCCTCCTTGCGGCTCCAGACGCGGGCGAAGGCCTCGGGCGCGTGCCCGGCGTCGGCGATCTCGGCGCGTTCGCGCGGGTGGAGGGCGGGGGTCACCTCGCGGACGGTGGTGGCCTGGGGGAAGGTCTCGACGTCGACGCCGACGGTGCGGGCGGCGATGCCGATGAGGACGACGTCGCCGCTGTGCGAGAGGGAGAAGTGCGGGGCGCCGGGCGGCCCGTCGACGGCCGGCCGGCCGTGGAGGCCGGCGCAGCCGGGGCAGGGTTCCCTGCGGTACGCGACGTCGGCCGGCGCGACGCCGAGGCGCGGGGCGAGCAGGCGGCGCAGGGCGATGTGGGCGACGCCGTACCGGAGCCGGTCCGCGACCCGGAGGGGGTTGGCGAGCCGGACGCGTTCCTCGGCGTCGAGTTCGGAGGGGTCGAGGTCGTCCTCGGCGAGGTCGTCCACCCGGAGCTGCCACAGGTCGACGTCGGTCCCGGCGGGGCCGGCGTCCGGCCCGGTGAGGAGCGTGCGGGGCGCGAAGGCGGGGTCGCCGAGGGGGGCACCGGGAGAGTCGTCGATCACATGGTCATTAAATCAGCGCGGCCGGGGGCGACTTCAGGGCGCCGGACCGGCTCGCGGGGCGCCGGGCTCGCTCAGGGCGTGCCCGGCGGCGGCGGTCCGGCGGAGCCGCGGGCGTCGGCGGCGGGCGCGGTGCCGCGGCGGACGGCGTCGGCCTCGGTGTGCCTGCCGAGCCGGTCCAGGCAGTGGGTGAGGTCGGCGAGGGCGGCGAGCGTGTCCGGGTGCAGGGGGCCCAGCGTCCGGCCCCGCGCCTCGGCGAGCGACCGCAGCGGGGCGAGGGCCTCGTCCCAGCGGCCGAGCCGGCCGAGGCAGACGGCGGCCTCGCGGCGGCTGCGGAGGGTGTCGGGGTGGTCCGCGCCGAGGACCCGCCGGCGGGCGGCGTGCACGGACTGGGCGGTGTCCAGGGCCTCCTGCCAGCGGCCGAGCCGGGCGAGGTGGACGGCGAGGGCGTGCCGGACGCGCAGCGTCTCGGGGGCGTCGGCGCCCTGGGTGCGGGTGCGGACGGCGACCAGGTCGCGGCAGACGGCGAGGGCGTCGGCGTCCCGGCCGAGCCGGCCCAGGCAGGCGCTGGTCTCGTAGCGGGCGGCGAGCGTGTCGGGGTGGTCGGGGCCGAGCGAGGAGGCGCGGCCCTCGGCGACCGCGCGGTACTGGTCGAGGGCTTCCTCGGCGCGGCCCAGCCGGCTCAGGGTGTGGGCGAGTTCGTGCCGGGTGACCAGGGTGTCGGGGTGGTCGGGGCCGAGCAGCCGGGTGCGGGTGTCGGCGACGGCGAGGGCGGTGCGGTACGACTCCTCCAGGCGCCCGAGCCGGGCGAGGGTGTACGCGAGGTTGTGCCGGCAGCGCAGGGTGTCGGGGTGGTCGGGGCCGGTGGTGCGCTCCCGGACGGCCAGGACGTCGGCGTAGACCGCGTGGGCCTCCGCGTGCCGGCCGAGGCGGCCGAGGACGTAGGCCCGTTCCTGGCGGGCGGCCAGCGTGTCGGGGTGGTCGGGGCCGAGGACGCGGGTACGGGCGTCGGCGACGCGCTCGAACGCCTCCAGCGCCTCGTCCTTGCGGCCGAGCCGGCCCAGCGCGAAGGCGAGTTCGTAGGCGCTGGCCAGGGTGTCGGGGTGGTCGGGGCCCAGCACCCGGGTCCGGTCGCCGGCGACGGAGCGGTGCAGCTGCTCCGCCTCGGTCCAGCGGCCGAGCCGGCCGAGGCCGAGGCCGGCCCGGTGGCGGGCGGCGAGGACGGCGAGCAGTTCGGGGGTGGCGTCCGTGGCGGTGATGGCGGCGGCGGGGCGGGCGGGGTCGGCGATGCCGGGGGCGCCGGGTCCCGCGGTGGTCCATTCCGTGGTGAGGACGGCGGCGACCGGGTCGTGGCCGGCGGCGCGGGGCGCGCCGGGCGCGGCGGGGCGGGGCCCGCCGGTGACGGCCCGCGCCCAGGCGGGCGTGCGGCCCGCCTCCGGTACGGGGACGGTGCCGGCGCCCGCTCCGTCGGTGGGCTGCGGCGGGCGGGGCGGCAGCGGCGGCGCCAGGGGCCCGCCGTCGCCGACGGTGCGGCCGTCGACGATCCGGCGGCGCAGGTCGGAGGCGTCGCGCGGGCGCTGGTCGGGCACCTTGGCGAGCAGGTCGACGACGATCCGGTCGAAGTAGTCGGGCAGTTCGGAGCGCAGGGCGCGCGGCGGGCGCGGCACGGTGTCCCGGTGGCCGACGAGCACGGCCCAGGAGTCGTCGAGGTCGAACGGCGGGGCGCCGGTGGCGAGTTCGTACAGCACGCAGCCCAGCGAGTACAGGTCGCTGCGGTGGTCGATCTCGCCGCCGCCGATCTGCTCCGGGGACATGTAGTGCGGGGTGCCCATGGCGATGCCGGTGCCGGTGAGGCGGGAGGTGAAGCCCATGTCGGCGCCGAGGCGCGCTATCCCGAAGTCGCAGATCTTCACGGTGCCGTCGCGCAGCCGCATGATGTTGGCGGGCTTGAGGTCGCGGTGCACGATGCCCATGCGGTGGGTGTACTCCAGGGCGTCGGCGACCTGGTCGGCGATGTCGACGACCTCGTGGACCGGCAGCGGGGCGCGGGCGTGGGCGGCGAGGAGCTGGCTGAGGTTCTGGCCCTCCAGGAGCTCCATGACGAGGAAGAGCACGCCCTCGTACTCGCCGAAGTCGTGGACGACGGTGATGCCCCGGTGCTGGAGCGCCGCCGCGACGCGCGCCTCGCGGCGGAACCGCTCGCGCACCACGGTCTGCACGCCCGCGTCCTGGTGCGGGCCGAGCGGTTTGAGGCACTTGACCGCGACGCGGCGGCCCAGTGCCTCGTCGGTGGAGCGCCACACCTCGCCCATGCCGCCGCGCCCGATGACCTCGTGCAGGCGGTAGCGCCCCTGGATCAGCCTGATGTCCCCCATCGTGTGCCGCCGCCCCCGTCGTCCTCGTGCACGCTCCCCGGCCCGTCCAGTATGGCCGCAGCCTCGGACAGTGTGTACGGGTCGGGTCGGGTGTCCGGGCCGAGGCGGTCCATGGCGCGCAGGATGTGGCGGGGCGGCAGCCGCCCCCGGAGCCGTGCGGGGACGCGGCGCATCAGCCGCGCGGTGGCGGCGAGGCGCCGGGTGACGGTGGCGGCGGGCGGCACGGGACGGCCGTAGAGTTCGTGGGCCCAGTCCGGCAGGGTGTCGTACGCCAGGGAGCTGATCCGTCCCCACACCAGCGCCCGGCCGGGGACGAGGGCGGGCGGCACGGGCGGCTTCCGGAGGAAGTCGAGCACGGCGAACGCGTCCTCGCCGGCGGCGAGTTCGCCGCGGACCGACGCGAAGTACGCGGCGAGCGCGGCCTCGGTGGCCGGGACGGTCGCCGGGTCGAGCCCCACGAGCCGCGCGGAGGTGCGCTGTTCGTCCACGTACCGGTCGGCGGTCCGGCCGGTCAGCGGCAGCCCGGAGCGGCGGGCGACGGAGACGTACGAGTCGATCTCGGCGCAGTGCACCCACAGCAGCAGTTCCGGGTCGTCGACGCCGAGGAGCCGGTGGATCCGCCGCACCCGCGCGCCCGCCGCCTCGGCGGCCTCCCGGGTGCCGTAGCTGAGCGTCCCGACGAAGCTCGCCGTCCGCATCAGCCGCCCCCACGGGTCCTCCCGGAAGCTGCTGTTGATCATGACGCCCCGGACGGCGACGGGGTGCAGCGCCTGGAGGTAGAGGGCCCGCACCCCGGCGATCCACATCACCGGGTCGCCGTGCAGCTGCCAGGTGACGGAGCGGGGCCCGAAGAGCCCGGGATCGGCGTCCTGCCTCATGCGTTCAGGCTACGCGCGCGGAGCCGGAAGGGACCCCGCCGGTCGCGACTCCGCGCCCCTGCCCCCCCCTGCCCTCCTGCCCTCCGGTCATCCGGTCATCCGATCTCCACCACCCGCGCCCACCCCGGCGGCCGGCGCAGGTGGTCGCGGTACGCGTCGTCCTCGTCGGGGCCGGAATGCCGGGGGAAGAGGCCGACGACGGTGCGGCACGGGGGCGCGTGCTCGGGCCAGGGGGTCTGGCCGTCGGTGAGGACGACGAGGGCGTCCGGGCGCGGGGTGAGGCGGAGGGCACGGGCGAAGCCGGCGCGGAGGTCGGTGCCGCCGCCTCCGACGAGGGGCACTTCGGCCTCGGCGCAGAGGCGGCGGGCGGTGTGGGCGGCGGCGTCGCAGGCGATCACGGTGACGAGGTCGCGCCGGCCGCCGAGGGCGTCGGTGAGGGCGGCGACCTCCAGGAGGGCGCTGCCGAGTTCGGCGTCGGAGACCGAGCCGGAGGTGTCGATGACGACGGCGACGTGCGGCGGGGTGCGGCGCAGGCCCGGGAGGACGACGCCCGGCAGGGAGGCGGCGCGCCGGGCCGGCCGGCGGTAGCTGTAGTCGCCGCCCGTGCCGGCCGAGGAGACGGCGGCGCGCAGGGCCCCGCCGAGGAGTTCGCGCCAGGGCTGGGGCGGGTGGCAGACCTCTTCGGCCCAGCGCTGCCACCCGGCGGGGGCGGTGCCGGGCCGGCCCGCGATGCCCTGGGCGACGCGGAAGACGACGGCTTCGCGTTCCTGCGGGGTGAGGGCGTCGGCGCCGTCCGGGCCGAGCTCCCACGGCCGGTGGTGGCCGTCGGCGCCGCTGCCGCAGTCGAGCCAGGCCATGTCGGCGGTGCGGGGCGTGATGCGGACCGCACGGACGTAGTCCTCCATCAGCAGCCCGGGGGCCAGTGCGAGCATCTCGGGGTGGAGGGCGCCGGCCGGGCGCGGGAGGGGGGCGCCGGGCCCGGCGTCGTAGACGTCGTCGTTGATCTCGAAGTCGCCGGCGATGTTCATGCGGAGCCGTTCGGCCGGGCCGTCGGCGCCGGGGCCGAGGTCGCGGGCGAGGCGGTCGCCGCGGCCGTGGTGGTCGCGGAGGAGGTGGGCGACCTCGTGGACCCAGACGCCGGCGAGGTCCCGCACCGGCGTCCGGTCGACGAACGCCGGGGACACGTACATCCGCCAGTGCCGGTCGACGCCCATGGTGGGGACGTGCCGGGTGGGGACGACCCGCAGGGCGAAGAGCGCGGTGGCGAGGTAGGGGCGGACCCGGACGGCGTAGAGGCGGGCGGCGTACAGCTTGTCGTGGTCGAGGGCCTGCCCGGCGGGGACCGGCGCGGCTCCGGGGGCGGGGGCGCTCACCGGCCGCTCCGCGCCGCCGCCGGCGCGACCGCCCGGTGCGAGAGGCCGGCCACCCCGGCGAGCCGTTCGATGGCGGCGGGCACGTCCCAGTCGTCGCGGCGGAGCGCGGCGAGGGTGGTGGCGGGGACGACGACGAGGTCCGGCGGGCCGGTCTCGGCGGCGCGGGCGAGCAGGGCCCAGGCGGCGTCCCAGCGGTCACGGGCGGGGCGTTCGCGGACGGCGGCGACGACGCCTTCGAGGGCGGCCTGGCGCCGGTCGCCGCGCTCGGGCAGGACGGCGGCGTCCGGGTCGGCGAGCAGGTCCTCCGGGTCGGGGAGGTCCATCCGGTCGAGCCAGGCGAGGAGTTCGAAGCCGGGGCCGTCGCCGACGGTGCCCCGCACCAGGGCGGACAGCACCTCGCGGGAGACGCCGGCGACGGTCGCGAACGCGAGGAGCCGCAGGGTCATGTCCCAGCTGCGCGGCGAGGGCCAGGGGCCGCCCCTGCGGGTCTCCTCCCCCGGCAGCCGGTGGACGAGGGTGGGCCGCGCGCCGAGCAGCCCGCAGACCGCCCGGCGGGCGTGGTCGACGGCCTCGGGCAGCCGCAGCGGGTCGAGGCGGGGCAGGGTGGCGCGCGGCCAGGTGCCGCCGAGGCCCCGGACGACGACGTCGTGGTCGTGGGTCCAGCGCAGGTGCACGAAGCGGTTGGCGAGCGGGGCGCTCAGCTCCCAGCCGTCGGCGGCGGAGGCGCGCGGGTTGGCGGCGGCCACGATCCGCACGCCGGGCGGGAGGGTGAGGGCGCCGACCCGGCGTTCCAGGACGAGCCGGAGGAGGGCCGCCTGGACGGCGGGCGGGGCGGTGGACAGCTCGTCGAGGAAGAGCAGGCCCCGGCCCTCGCGGACGAGCCGGACCGCCCAGTCGGGCGGGGCCATCGCGACCCCGCGGACGGCCGGGTCGTCGCCCAGGACGGGCAGCCCGGAGAAGTCGGTCGGTTCGTGGACGCTGGCGATGACGGTGGTGAGCGGCAGGCCGAGCTCCTCGGCGAGCCGGGTGAGGGCCGAGGTCTTGCCGATGCCGGGCTCGCCCCAGAGGAGGACGGGCAGGTCGGCGGCGACGGCGAGGGTCAGCGCGGCCAGCTGCTCGTCGGCGCGGGGTTCGGTGCGGGTGTCGCCGAGGAGGGCGAGGAGGTCGGCGGCGACGTCGAGCGGGGCGGGGTCGGCGGCGACGGCGGACGGCGCGGAGTTCCGGGAAGGCATGGGGGCATCACCTGGGTGGCTGCGGGCGTGCCGGGGCACGCGGACGGGTCGAGCGGGCACGCGCGCGCGTGCCGGACGGCTGCTCGCCTGCGGGTCTGAGCGGGCGAGGGGGCGGACGGGGGTGGGGCTGTGCGGGTCAGCCGGTCCGTGCGGGTGGGAGGTCCGTGCGGGTGAGTGGTCGGTGCGGCGGCGTGCCCGCGGGTCAGCGCGCGAGCGCGTGCCGCGGGTGGCCGCGGTGGTCGAGCGGTCGCGGCGCGGGGTCGGTGGCCCGCGGGCGGCGGGTGCGCCGGGGACGGCCGCGGTCCGGGTCCGGTACGGCGGGCGGCGGGGGTTCGGGGACGGTGTCGGGGCCGGTGACGCGGAGGCCCGCCCGGTAGAGCCCGTGCAGGACCCTGCGGGCGGCGGCGCGTTCGAGGGCCTGGCGGAGCGGGCCGTCGCGCAGGACGGCTCCGGGGCCGAGCAGGGCCTCGACGGCGGTGAGGGCGCCGGACGTGTCGCCGTGCGCGAGGCGGGCGCGCACGGCGTCGAGGTTCTCGGGGTCGCGGTGGGCGGCGTCGATCACCCGCAGGCAGGGCACGGGCGTCCCGGAGAGGGCCGCGAGCAGTTCCTCGCGGCGGAGTTCGGCCGGGTCGTGGTCGAGGGGCGTGAGGACGCCGCCCACGAGGCCGACGCGGTGCCGGCGGCCCTGGCACTCCACGAACCGCGTCCCGGACTCCGGGGGCTCCGCCCGCCCGCCGGGAGCGGGCCGGTGACCGGGGATCAGCGCCTCGGCGACGAGCGGGTGCAGGTCGTCGGGGGTGATCAGTCCGGCGCGGAGCAGCGCGAGGTCGGGCGGGGTCCAGGTCGCCGCGTCGGGCAGCAGCGGCGGCCGGAGGTCCGGCCGGTCGCCGCGGCCGGTCCCGGGCCGTCGTCCGGCCGGCGCGGGTGCGGTGCGGACGCCGCCGTCCGGCTCCGGGGTGACGAGCAGCCGGTGCCGGGCCCCGAGGCGTACGAGGACGGGGCCGGCGGCCCGGCCGTCGGCGGCGAGCAGCAGCCGCGCCTCGGCGGCCCAGCGGTCCACCGCCCAGCCGGGACCGGGCGGCTCGCCGGCCGGGAGGGCCGGCCGGCGGTCGGCGCCGGACCGGGCGCGGAGTTCTCCGGCGCGGCCGGCGTCCCACAGGTGCCGGTGGAGGTCGAGCCGGAAGCGGGGGCTGGGGTGCGGGTGCGGATGGGCGGCGACGGCGGGGGCGTACGGGCTCCGCCGGGGCGGGGGCGGGCCGCCGGGCGGGCCGTCCCAGAGGGCCAGCGAGATCCGCTGTCCGGCGTCGGCCCAGGCGGGCGCGGTGCGGGCCACGAGGTGGACCGGTCGCGGGCCCCGGCCGCCGGGGGGCTCGTGGTCGGCGTAGACGGCGAGGGTGACGGTGAGTCCCGGGCGGAGCAGTCCGTCCGGGGCGGTCCTCGGCAGGTGCCAGCGGAGCAGGTCGGGGGCGAGCCGGCGGAGGTCGGCGCGCACGCGTGCGGCGAGTGCGGTGCCGTGGGTGCGGGCGACGGCCCGGGGGGTCAGGTCGAGGTCCACCGCTGCGGCGGCGCAGGCGCCGGCCCAGTCGCCCGCGAGGCGGCGGGCGGTCGCGGTCTCGATCATGGAGGGCGGTACGGCGTGGGTGCGCACGTGCCGCCAGAGGGAAAGGCGGGTGTCCTCCCGCACGGGTGTCCCCATCAGGACGCTCCGTGCGCGGTGAGGACCCCCCATCGGTGTGAGGAGTGAGTGATCATCACGGGCACGGTAGCCCGCTCCGTCCCGGGTGCGCCAGGGGTTTTCCGCGCCGCTCCCCAGCCGAGAGTCGTTTGGTGCGATTTGACGGGATTTCATGGGGATGTCGGAATGGAAGCGTCGTTGTCCGTCCCCGCCACCGCACGACGGGAGCCGTCATGACCGCTGGACCCGAGCCTCTGAGCGAGACCGCCCGCGCGGCGCTGAACCGCGAGCTGTCCGCGCTGAGGACCGAACGGGCGAACGTCGCCGCCACGCTCGGCGACGCCGACGAGCCCGGCGACCAGGCCGACGCGGCCGACGAGTTGCAGCGGGCGACGGAGGCCGACCGGCTGGACGCGCGGATCGAGGAGATCGAGGCCCGGCTGCGGGAGGGCGCCGCGGCCGGACCGCCGTCCACCGGGACGATCGGCGTCGGCAGCACCGTGCGCGTGCGGTTCGGTGACGGCACCGAGTCGACGCTGCACATCGGCGAACTGGCGGACGCGGACGATCCGGACCTGGTGACCGCCGCGAGCCCGCTCGGCCGGGCGCTGCTCGGGCACGCGGCCGGCGACGACGTGGCGTACGCGACGCCGCTGGGCCGCACCGCCGTGACCGTCCTCTCCGTGGGGGCGCCGGGCGGCGGCTCCTGACCGGGTCCGACAGCCCCGGCGCGGACGGGGACCTGGAGGAGGAGCGCCGGGCCGACCGGAAGGGCGGCCCGGGCCACACCGTGCTGCTGGCGCTGGCGCTCGCCGTGCCGGTGGCCAAGGTCGCGTACACGGTGGGCGGCGGGGACGCCGTGCGGGACGTGTTCGTCGGCATGGAGCCGGCGAACTGGCCCGACGTGCTGCTCGGCATGGTGATCACTGATCCGCTGCTCGGTTCGGTCCTCGGCGTGGTGGTCTCGCGGGTCGTCTTCGCGGTCTTCGCGGCGCGCGGCGTCGTCCCCGCCGGACGGGGCCGGGCGGCCGGGCTGCGGCGGGCCGCGATCACCGTGCTGAACCCGCTGGCCGTCGGCGTCATCGTCGCCTGCCTGTTCGGACCGTGGTGGGGGCTGGGCACCGCCCTCGCGGCGTGCGCGCTCCGCGTGGGCGTGGTCGTGGAGTACCGGACGGGCCGGCGGCGCCCGCACCACCGGCGTACCGCCTCGCACGACCCGGGCTACCGGCCGCCCGCGTGGCTGCGCCGGGCCGCGGCGGGGGAGCAGGGGGTGGCCCTCCTCCTCACCGCCGTCGCCCTGCCCGTCCTGACCTTCGCGTCGGCGCTGGACGGGCAGGCGTGGACGTCGATCGTGGCCTGCCGGGTCGCCGACGGCACGCGCGCCTCGGACGCGCGGCTGATCGAACTGAGCCGCAAGGGCAACGGCGTGGTCGGCTGGAACCTGGACGCGGAGGAGATCTCCAACGGCCTCGGCTGCACGGCGACGGAGAGCCGTTACGTACGCGAGCCCTGGTGGCGGTCCTGACCATGGGCGAGGGGCCGCACGCGCGCGTGCGGGTGAAGCGCCGCACGCGCGCGTGCGTCTCTCAGCGAGCCGGCGGCACGAACTCCGGCTGGTCGAGCACGCGCAGCCAGCTGCCGTCGGGCTGGCGCCGGACGACCTGGGCGCGGGCGCCGGTGCCGTCCTTCGGCGGGGTCGAGGTGAGGGCGATGTCGCCGTTCACCAGGGTGGGCAGCGGTTCCTCCGGCTCGAAGCGGGGCCGGTGGGCCAGCACCTTCTCCCACAGGACGCGGATCGCCTCCCGCCCCACCGTCACCTCGCCCGGCGGGTAGGCCAGCACCGCGTCCTCCGCGTACAGGGCGGCGACGCCCGCCGCGTCGCCCGCGTTGGACCGCTCGACGAAGAGACGGGTGATGTCCTCGGGGCGCATGGCCTTCTCGTACTCCGGCATCGATTCCTCCTGGCTGGGGGGTGTTCGTCGTTCCGTGCCTCCAGCCTCGCCCTCCGGTGATCAGAAGTCCAACAGATGGTTGTGCTGGCTACTAGAATCTCCAGTCATGGATCTCAGGCAGTTGGAGTACTTCGTCGCCGTCGCCGAGGAGCGGAACTTCACCCGGGCCGCCCAGCGGGTGCACATCAGCCAGTCCGGCGTCAGCGCGCAGATCCGCCGGCTCGAACAGGAGCTGGGCGCCGAGCTGTTCGACCGCTCGGCCCGGTCGGTCACCCTGACCGCCGCCGGGGAGGCCGCCCTCGCGCACGCGCGCGCGGCGCTCGCGTCCGCCGAGGCGGTCGGCCGGGCGGTGGACGAGGTGACGGGCCTGGTCCGCGGCCGGCTGACGCTCGGGATGGTCGTCGGCTGCACGGTCACCCCGCTCTTCGACGCCCTCGCCGCCTTCCGCGCCGCCCACCCCGGGGTGGACGTCCTGCTCCACGAGGACACCTCCGACCGGCTCGTCGACGGCGTCCGCGACGGCACCGCCGACCTCGCGCTCATCGGTGCCGCCGCCGCGATCCCCGAGGGCCTGGAGGCCCTGACGATCCTCAGCGAACGGCTCGTCGCCGCCGTGCCGCCCGCCCACCCCCTGGCCGCCCGGAAGCGCCTCGCCCTGCGCGAACTGACGGCCCACCCGGTCATCTGCATGCCGCGCGGCACCGGCCTGCGCGCCGTCCTCGACCAGGCGTCCGCCGCGCGGGACGTGCACCCGGCGATCGCCCTGGAGGCCGGCGCCGCCGACGCCATCGCCGACCTCACCGCGCGCGGCCTGGGCGTCGCGGTGCTGAGCGCGTCGATGGCCGCCTCCTACGCCGACCGCCTCACCGCGCTCCCCCTCGACGACGTCGACGTCCCCGCCCTCCTGGCCCTCGTCTGGAAGCCCGCGCCCCATCCCGCCGTCCGCGCCTTCCTCGGCCACGCCCGACCGGCCTTCGGCCTGCCCGGCACCGCCTGAGTCCGGCACCGCCCGTGCCCGGCGCGGCCGCCTACCGCCAGGGCGGCCGGACGCCCAGGTGGCGGAGGGCCGCCGCGGCGGCGCCGGCGCCGGACATGCCGTGGGCTCCGGGGCCGGGCGGGGTGGCGGCCGAGCAGAGGTAGACGCCGGGGAGACCGGTGGCGTACGGGTCGACGGCGGGGCGGGCGCCCAGGACGAGCTGCGGGACGGTCTTGGCGCCGGTGAGGATGTCACCGCCCGCGAAGTTGGGGTTGGCGGCGGCGAAGTCGGCGGGGCGGGTGACGCGCAGGCCGACGATCCGGTCGCGGACGCCGGGGGCGAACTGTTCCAGGCGGGCCAGGATCGCGCCGGTCGCGTCGCCGTCGTAGCCGTGCGGCACGTGCGCGTACGTCCAGACCGGGTGCACGTCCCCCACCGAGCGGGACGGGTCGGCGAGGTACTGCTGGCCGACGAGCACGAACGGCCGCTCCGGCATCCGGCCGTCCGTCACGTCCCGCTCCGCGCGCACCACCTCGGCGAGCGGGCCGCCGAGGTGCACGGTGCCGGCGCGGCGGGCCGGCTCCGCGCGCCACGGCACCCCGCCCTCGACGGCGAGGTCCACCTTGAAGGCGCCCGGACCGCGCCGGAAGCGGCGGTACGCGGCGGCCGTCCGGGCCGGCAGCAGGTCCCCGTACACCCCGGCGACCTGCGCCGGGTCGAGGTCCAGCAGGGTGAGGTCGGCCGGCGGCAACTGGCCGTGCCGGGTGACCCGGACGCCCGTCTCGATCCGGCCGCCGTGGGCGCGCAGCGCCGCCGCGAGGGCGTCCGTGATGGCCCGGGAGCCTCCCTCGGCGACGGCCCAGCCGGCCGCGTGCCCGGCGGTGAGGATGCCCAGTCCGATCGCCGAGCTGAAGGGTTCGGTCAGCGGGCGGTACGCGTGGGCCGCGACGCCCGCCCACAGCGCCCTGGCGCCGGGGGTGCGGAAGAGCCGGGCGAGGGCGGCGGCGGGCAGGGCGGTCGGCAGGCCGAAGCGGGCCAGCAGCAGCGGGTGGTCGGGAACGCGCAGCAACGGGCCCATGACGTCGCCGGACAGCGCCTCCCAGCGGCGTACGGACGGGGCGAGCAGGGCCCGGTAGCGGCCGGCGTCCGCGCCGAGGCCCGCGGCGGTCTCGGTGACCGAGCGGTGGAGGACGGCGGCGGTGCCGTCGTCGAGCGGGTGGGCGCAGTCGATCTCGGGGAGCCGCCAGGTCAGCCCGTACCGGTCGAGGCGGAGGTGGCGCAGGGCGGGCGAGGCGACGGCGAGCGGGTGGACGGCCGAGCAGTGGTCGTGCAGCAGCCCGGGCAGGATCGCCTCGTCGGTGCGGGTGCCGCCGCCGATCGTGCCGGCGGCCTCCAGGACGGTCACGTCGACGCCGGCCTCGGCGAGCAGGGCGGCGGCGGTGAGCCCGTTGGGGCCGGCGCCGACGACGACGGCGGTCGGGGTGGTGCCGGCGGGGCGGGCGGGGCGCGGGCGCGTGCTGCTCATGGGGCGAGTCTGCCGGGACGGCCGCCGCCCCCGCACACCGGGGGCGGCCCGGCCGCGCCGTCACGCCTCCAGGACGACCACGGCCTCGTCGGTGTACGTGAGGAACGTCAGCGTCTCCTGGAGGTACAGCTCGACGGTCTCGGCGTCGTGCCGGGCGTAGCCGATGGACACGTCCTGCCCGAGGCGGAGTGCGAAGTCGCCGCCGCGGGTGGAGAGGACGAAGCCGCCGCGGACGGCGGGCGCCCAGATCGGGGGGCCGTCGAGCATGCGGCCGAGGTGGGCGGCGATCGGGTAGCCGTGGTCGGAGGTCTCGCTGACCGCCCGGTACTCGTCGGCGCCGAGGAGGAGCGCGTACGGGCCGTCCACGCCGGCCAGGCGCAGGGCGGTGAGGGCGCGGCTGACGGCGTCGGGGTAGTCGCGGGGTTCGGCGGGCAGCGCGACGGCGGGGTGGGAGGAGGAGGCGCGCAGGCCGCGGACGCCGGCGGCCCCGTAGCCGTCGAAGACGGTGCGGTCCTCGGCGAGGGCGAGGGCGCGGGCGGCGTCCTTGACGGGCTGCCAGTCGGAGTCCCTGGCGCCGCGTTCGACGTCGTCGACGGCGGCGCGGTCGACGGTGAAGGGGGCCCGGAGCTCGACCAGCGCGCGGGCCTCGCGGAGCCGGGCGCGGACGCCGTCGGCGGGCGCGGCCAGGGGGGTGAGGTGGCCGGTGCCGACGGCGGCGAGCGCGGTGCCGCCGGGGTCGGGCATGTCCACGACGCGGCGGCCGGCGACGTGGCGGCGGAAGGTGCGGCGGGCCTCCTCCTCGATCTCGGCCCAGGCGGCGGGGGTGACGGGGGCGAGTTCGCGGTGCAGGTTTCCGCTGGTGGGGGGCGTGCCGGGGAGGCTGGTCATGACACCGGGGCTCCTTTCAGGCTGCCGATGCCCAGGGAGGTCCCGGGGTGCGGTGCGTCGGCGGGGAGGACGGCGCCGGCGGGTCCGGGCGCGGGCTCGGGCTCGGGCTCGGGCTCGGGCCGGGGTTCCTCGGCGGGGCCGGGGGCGGGGAGGTCGTCGAGCAGGTCGGCGCTCGGGACGAAGAAGAGGCCGCCGGTGACGGCGGTGGAGAAGTCGAGGATGCGGTCGGTGGTGCCCGGCGGGTCGCCGAGGAACATGTTGCGGAGCATCCGCTCGGTGACGGCGGGGGTGCGGGCGTATCCGATGAAGTAGGTGCCGAACTCGCCGGTGCCGAGCTGTCCGAAGGGCATGTTCTGGCGGACGATCTTCCGCTCCTCGCCGTCGTCGTCCTCGACGGTGGTGAGGGCGACGTGGGAGTCGGCCGGCTTGACGTCGTCGGGGAGTTCGACATTGTCGGCCTTGGTGCGGCCGATGACGCGCTCCTGCTCCTCGGTGGGGAGGGCGTTCCAGGCGGTCATGTCGTGGAGGTACTTCTGGACGACGACGTAGCTCCCGCCGCGGAAGGCGGGGTCCTCGTCGGCGACGAGGACGGCTTCGGGGGCGGCGGGTCCGGTGGGGTTTTCGCTGCCGTCGACGAAGCCGAGGAGGTCGCGGTCGTCGAAGTAGGTGAAGCCGTGCGTCTCGTCGACGACGGTGACGGCGTCCCCGAGGCGGTCCAGGACGACGCGGGCCAGTTCGAAGCAGAGGTCGGCGCGCCGGGCGTGCAGGTGGAGGAGGAGGTCGCCGGGGGTGGCGGGGGCGTGGTGCCGGGGGCCGTGGAGGGGGACGAAGGGGTGCAGTTCGCGGGGGCGGGGGCCGCCGGCGAGCCGGTCCCACGCGTCGGAGGACAGTCCGGCGACGCAGGCGAGGGCGTCGTCGCGGGCGCGGAAGGAGACGGACCGGGTCAGTCCGGAGAGCTCCTGGAGGACGGCGCGGGCGTCGGTCTCGCGGCCGGGCGCGACGGTGAGGGTGAGGAAGAGGGCGGCCTTCGCGGGCGGGCCGAGGACCAGTTGGGGGACGGGCTGGGGGGCGGCCATGCGACTCCCGTCGGGGGCGGTACGGATCGGGGGAAGCGCGCGTCGCCGCGGCCGGGTCCGGCGGGCCCGGCCGCGGCGGCGTTCCTATGCGGCCTGGTCCGCCCCGGCGGGGGCGCCCTTGCGGACGGTGCAGTGGAGGGAGTCGTCGACGACGTCGGCGACGATCGTGTCGCCGGGGTCGGCCTCGCCGCTCAGCAGCAGGGACGCGACGCGGTTGTCGAGTTCGGTCTGGACGGTGCGGCGCAGCGGGCGGGCGCCGAACTCCGGCTGGTGGCCGTGGGCGACGAGGAGCTTCGTCGCGGCCTCGGTGACCTCCAGGGTCATGCCCTGGGCGTGGACGCGGTGCCTGCTGCGGTCGAGGAGGTGCTCGACGATCTGCGTGAGGTCCTGCTCGGTGAGGCTGTGGAAGACGATGATGTCGTCGATGCGGTTGAGGAACTCGGGGAGGAACCGGCCCCGCAGGTCCTCCATCAGCTCGTCCTTCAGCTCGGCCGCGTCGCCCTGGTGGGCGAGGATCCGGTGGGCGCCGATGTTGGACGTCATGATGACGACGCAGTGCCGGAAGTCGACGGTCCGGCCCTGGCCGTCCGTCAGGCGCCCGTCGTCGAGGACCTGCAGCAGGGTGCTGAAGACGTCCTGGTGGGCCTTCTCGACCTCGTCGAAGAGGACGACGCTGTACGGCTGGCGGCGGACCTTCTCGGTGAGCTGGCCGGCCTCCTCGTAGCCGACGTATCCGGGCGGGGCGCCGACGAGGCGGGCGACGGTGTGCTTCTCCTGGAACTCGCTCATGTCGAAGCGGATCATCCGGTCCTCGTCGCCGAACAGCAGCTCGGCGAGGGTCTTGGCGAGTTCCGTCTTGCCGACGCCGGTGGGCCCGAGGAAGAGGAAGGAGCCGACGGGCCGGTCGGGGTCGCCCATGCCGGCGCGGTTGCGGCGGACGGCCTCGGAGACGGCGGTGACGGCCTCGTCCTGGCCGACGATCCGGGCGTGCATCTCCTCCTCCAGCCTGAGCAGGCGTTCCTTCTCGCTGGTGGTGAGCTGGGCGACGGGGATGCCGGTGCGGCGGGAGACGATCTCGGCGATGTCGGCGGCGGTGACGGAGACGACGCCCTCGCGGCGCTCCTCGATCCCGGCGAGTTCGCCCTCGACCTCGGCGATCTCCTCCTTGAGCCGCTTGGCCTTCTCGAACTCCTCGGCGGCGACGGCCTGGTCCTTCTCGCGGCGCAGCTTGGCCAGCCGGTCCTCGCGGCTGATCACCTCGGTGGAGCGGCCGGCGCTGCGGAGCCGGACGCGGGCGCCGGCCTGGTCCATGAGGTCGATGGCCTTGTCGGGGAGGAAGCGGTCGCTGATGTACCGGTCGGAGAGTTCGGCGGCGGCGGTGAGGGCGCCGTCGGCGAACCGGACCTGGTGGTGGGCCTCGTACGCGTCGCGGAGCCCTTCGAGGATCTGGACGGTCTCCTCGACAGTGGGCTCGGGGATGAGGACGGGCTGGAAGCGGCGTTCGAGCGCGGCGTCCTTCTCGATGTACCGGCGGTACTCGTCGATGGTGGTCGCGCCGACGACGTGCAGCTCGCCGCGGGCGAGGGCGGGCTTCAGCATGTTGCCGGCGTCCATGGCGCCCTCGCCGGCGGCTCCGGCGCCGACGACGGTGTGGAGTTCGTCGATGAAGAGGACGATCTCGCCCTCGGACTTCTGGACGTCCTCGATGACCTTCTTGAGGCGTTCCTCGAACTGGCCGCGGTACTGGGCGCCGGCGACCAGGCCGGACAGGTCGAGGGCGACGACCCGCTTGTCCTTGAGGGTGTCGGGGACCTCTCCGGCGACGATCCGCTGGGCGAGTCCTTCGACGATGGCGGTCTTGCCGACGCCGGGCTCGCCGATGAGGACGGGGTTGTTCTTGGAGCGGCGGGACAGGATCTCGACGGTCTGCTCGATCTCCTCGGCGCGGCCGACGACCGGGTCGAGCCTGCCGGCCCTGGCCTCCTCGGTGAGGTCGCGGCCGAACTCGTCGAGGGTGGTGGCCGGCTGCCTGGGCGCGGCGGGAGCCGCGGTGTCGCCGCCGCGGGTGGCCTGGTCGGTGACGCCGCGCAGCGCGGAGACGTCGAGGTCCTCGGCGCGCAGGTGGCGGGAGGCACCGGATTCGGCGTCGCCGAGGAGGGCGCCGAGGATGTGCTCGGGGCCGATGTACGAGACGCCCGCGGCCTGCGAGGTGGCGTGGGCGAGCGCGAGGGTCCGCTTGGCGGCGGGGGTGAGGCCCGGTTCGGCGGAGGGTTCGGCGGCCTCGTGGGGCAGCACCTTGGCGATCTTGTCGGCGAGTCCGTCGGGGTCGACCCCGGAGCGGGCGAGCAGCCGGCGGGTCGGCTCTACCTGGGTGGCGGCCCAGAGCAGGTGCTCGGTGTCGAGGTCGGTGGTGCCGTCCTCGACGGCCTTGCGGGTGGCCGTGTTGAGGAGTTCGTGCGCCGACTCGGTGAGGAGGCGGCCGATGGGCACACGCTGGACGGCGGGCGGCGAGGACGCCGGGGACATGCCGAAGAAGCGGTTCAGCAGGTCACCGAAGGGGTCGGAGGGGCCGAAGGGGGAACCGAACGCCATCGACATGTCACGAGCTCCTGAGGGGACGCGGGGGGTCCTCCACACTCAAACCCGGCCGCCTCGGGTCCGCAAACGGAGCCGGGCGCGCGGACGCCGGCGGGTCCGCGCCTACGATCGGCGGCATGTCCCTCCCGTACCCGCCCGCCGCGCCGGTCCGTCCGGCGACGGAGGCCGACCTCGACGCGGTCGCCGCGATCTACGCGCACTACGTGGACCACACGGTGGTCACCTTCGACGAGACGGCGCCCCCGCCGTCCTTCTGGCGGTCCCGGCTGGCCGAGCTGACCGGGCGCGGTCTGCCGTTCCTGGTGGCGGAGGACGCGGGGCGGATCGCCGGGTACGCGTACGCGGCGCCGTGGCGTCCGAAGCCTGCGTACCGCCACTCCGTCGAGCACTCGGTGTACCTCTCCCCCGCGCACACGGGCCGGGGTCTCGGCGGGGCCCTGATGGGGGCGCTGATCGACGCCTGCGCGGCGGCGGGGGTGCGCCAGATGATCGCGGTGGTCGCGGACTCCGGGACGGCCGCCTCGCTCGCGCTGCACCGGCGGCTGGGCTTCACGGAGGCGGGCCGGCTGACGGCGGTGGGGCACAAGCACGGGCGCTGGGTGGACACGGTCCTGCTCCAGCGGTCCCTGGGCGGGGAGGCGGCGGGCGGGGAGTCCGCCCTGTGAGAGGGGTGTCCGCCCGGCGGGCGCGTGCGGCTAGGGTGACCCCGCCCGCCGCCGGGACGCGCGCGGCCGGGCCCTCCCGTCCTTCCCACTCCCCCGAGGAATCCGCATGCTCACGGTCAACGAGTACTTCGACGGCACGGTCAAGTCGATCGCGTTCGCCCAGGAGGACGGCCGGGCCACCATCGGCGTGATGGCGCCGGGCTCCTACGAGTTCGGGACCGGCGCCCCCGAGGTCATGCGCGTGGTGAGCGGCGCCCTGACGGTGCTGCTGCCCGGCGCGGACGACTGGCGGACGTTCGCCGCAGGGGAGGAGTTCGCGGTCCCGGGCGACAGCTCGTTCCGGCTGGAGGTCGCGGTGGACACCGCGTACCTCTGCGAGTACCGCTGATCAGACCGGTACCACCGTCGCCTCGGTCGCCTTCACGCTGGTCCAGACGGGCACGCCGTCGGCCAGGCCGAGTTCGGCCGCGGCCTGCGGCGTGATCTCGGCGACGACGTCCGGCGCCCGGCCGGAGGTGACCAGGACCCGCAGCCGGCTGCCGCTGGCCGTGATCTCGCGTACGGTGCCCGGCCAGACGTTACGGGGGCTGCCCGCGGGCTTCTCGCGGTGGACCGACACCGCCTCCGGCGCGACGACCGCCAGCGCGCGCGTGCCGGGTGGCGGAGGATCGGCCGCGACCAGGACGCCGCCGTCGTCGAGGGCCAGGCCGTCGGCGGTGGCCGTGCCCGGCCAGGCGTTGCGGCCCAGCATCCGGGCCACCCACGGGGAGCGCGGATGCCGGGTGACCTCCGCCGGTGGGGCGTCCTGGAGGGCGCGGCCCGCGTCGAGGACGAGCACCCGGTCCGCGAGCGACACCGCTTCGACGGGGTCGTGGGTGACCATCAGGCAGACGCCGCCGAAACCGGCCAGGTGGGTGCGGAGGGTGTGCCGCACATGCGCCCGGGTCGTCTGGTCGAGCGCGGCGAGCGGTTCGTCGAGGACGAGGAGCCGGGGGCGGGCGGCCAGCGCGCGGGCCAGCGCCACCCGGCCGGCCTGACCGCCGGACAGCTGCGCGGGCCTGCGGTGCGCCAGGTGGCCCACGCCGAGCCGGTCGAGCCAGTCCTGGGCCTCCCGCCGGGCCTCGGCCCGGCCGACGCCCTGCGCGCGCAGCCCGTACGCGGTGTTGGCGAGGGCCGTGAGGTGCGGGAAGAGGGCGCCGTCCTGCGGGACCCACGCGACCCGCCGCCGGTGCGGCGGCGCGGCGGTGACGTCGGTGCCGCCGAGGGCGAGGTCCGCGTGGGCGCGGGGGGTGAGGCCGAGGAGGGCCCGCAGCAGGGTGGTCTTGCCGGCGCCGTTCGGTCCCACGACGGCGATGGTGGTGCCGGGTTCGGCGTCCAGGGTGAGCCTGGTGAAGCCGGTGACCTCGGCGCGCAGCGCCCAGCGCTCCCCGGTGGGCGGCGGCGGGACGTCCCGCGCGGGAGGCTCCGCGGCGGCCGGCTCCGGGCCGGGCTCGGCGGCCCGCGCCCGGCGGGCGCGGCCGGCCGGGGTGCCCGTCCACCGTCCCCGCAGGGCGATCAGCACGCCCATCGCGATGGCCAGCAGGAGCAGCGAGACCGAGGTGGCGGCCTCCGGCTCCTCCTGGAGCAGCAGGTAGACCTGGAGCGGCAGGGTCTGGGTGGTGCCGGGCAGGTTGCCGGCGAAGGTGATGGTGGCGCCGAACTCGCCGAGCGCCCGCGCCCAGGTGAGCGCCGCGCCCGCGAGGACGCCGGGCGCGACCATCGGGAGCGTCACGGTGAAGAAGACCCGGACCGGTGAGGCGCCGAGCGACGCCGCCGTCTCCTCGTACCGGGGGCGGAGACCGCCGAGCGCCCCCTCCAGACTGATGACGAGGAACGGCATGGCGACGAAGGTCGCCGCGAGCACGGCCCCCGAGGTGTGGAACGGCAGGGTGATCCCGAAGGTCTCGTGCAGCCAGGGCCCGAGAAGGCCGCGCCGGCCGAACGCGAGGAGCAGGGCCACCCCGCCGACGGTCGGCGGCAGCACCATCGGCAGCAGGACCAGCGAGCGGACGAACGCCTTACCGGGGAACGGCACCCGGGCCAGCAGCCATGCCAGCGGGACGCCGAGGAGCAGGGACAGGCCGAGCGCCCAGAAGGAGACGACCAGCGAGAGCCGGAGCGCCTCGACGGTGCCGGGGGCGCTCAGGTGGTCCGCCAGGTCTCCCCACTCGGTCCGGACGAGGATGCCGAGCAGGGGCAGGGCGAGGAAGGCGACGGCGGCCAGCGCGGGCAGCGCCAGGGTGAGCGGCGGCCGGGCGCCGGGGGTGCGTACGCGCGCGCGTGTCATGGCTTCTGGAAGCCCGCGTCCTGGAGGATCTTCTGTGCCTCGGGCGTGGAGAGCCAGGTGACGAACGCGGCGGCGGCCCCGGCGTGCCCGGAGTCCTTCAGGGTGGCGGCCGGG
>JOFO01000015.1 GCA_000721275.1 Microtetraspora glauca
GGAAACGCCCGGTTACATTCCGAACCCGGAAGCTAAGCCTTTCAGCGCCGATGGTACTGCAGGGGGGACCCTGTGGGAGAGTAGGACGCCGCCGAACAACCCGCCCTTTTAGCTCAGTCGGCAGAGCGTCTCCATGGTAAGGAGAAGGTCAACGGTTCGATTCCGTTAAAGGGCTCAGAGAAAAAGCCCCCGCCATTTGGCGGGGGTCTTTTTGCGTTCCCGGGAGGGACGGAGCCGAGGGGGAGGGAGGGCGGGGGTGCCGGCCCCCGCCCTCCCTCCTGGTCCTACTTCTCCGGCTCCTGGAGGCGCATCGTCAGGATGGCCATGTCGTCCGAGGCGGGGTCGTGGGCGAAGCGCTCGACGGTGCGGAGGATGCGGGCGCCGACCGCGCCGGCCGTGAGGCCCGTGCACGTCTTGAGGGCGTCCGCCAGGCCGTCGTCGCCCAGCATGCGGGTGCCCTCGCGGCGCTCGGTGACGCCGTCCGTGACGCACAGCAGGACGTCGCCCGGGTCGAGCGTGAAGCTCTCCTCGTACAGCTCCAGGTCGTCCATCACGCCCAGCAGCGGCTGGGGTTCGGCGGCGGGGGAGACGGTGCCGTCCGGGCGGAGGCGGAGCGGGAGCGGATGGCCCGCGCAGACCACCTTCAGGGCCGCCGAACCGTCGGGCTGCGGGCGGAGTTCGCCGTACAGCAGGGTGAGGAAGCGGCTGCGGGCGCCCTCGTCGAGGATCGCCGCGTTCAGGCGCTCCAGGACGGCCGGGCCGCCGAAGCCCTCGCGGGCCAGGAGGCGCAGGGCGTGGCGGGCCAGGCCGGTCACGGCCGCCGCCTCCGGGCCCGTACCGCAGACGTCGCCGATGGCGAAGCCGTACACGTCGTCCCTGATCGGGAAGACGTCGTAGAAGTCGCCGCCCACCTCGTTGCCCTCGCCGGCGGCGCGGTAGATCACGTCCACCTCGACGCCGGGGATCCGGGGGAGCTCGGGCGGCAGCAGGCTGCGCTGGAGGGACTGGCTGATGGCGTTGCGCTCCGAGTAGAGGCGCGCGTTGTCCAGGGCCAGGGCGGCCCGGCGCGACAGGTCCTCGGCGAGCTCCAGGATCTCCTGGCGGAAGTGGTCCTCCGCGGGGCGGCCCAGGGTCAGCATGCCGATCACGCGGTTGCGGGCCACCAGCGGCAGGACGACCGTCTCGCCGGCGACCGTGCCGGCCGTGGCCAGGGCGGTGTCGATGCCGGAGGAGAGCGGGCCGCCCAGGTGTTCCAGCTCGCGGGCCGAGGCCGCCAGCGCGGCCCGGTGCGCGGCGTCGCCCGGGGCCGTCCACAGACGGGCGCCCGGGGTCGGCACCGGGTCCGGCGGCGCGATCGAGAGCAGCAGCGCCTTCAGGCCGTCGATGCGGTCCTCGTCCTCGTGCAGCACGAACGAGAGGTACGGGTCGGAGGCCGGGTCGGCGATCGTGTAGACCGCGCACCAGGTGGCCAGGGTGGGGACCGTCATCTGGGCCATCAGAGCCAGCGTCTGGTCCCGGTCGAGGGTGCCGGCCAGCAGGTCGGACGCCTCGACGAGGAAGCTGAGGGAGCCGCGGCGGAGCCGTTCCAGCTCGCCGAGGCGGGCCGACTCGACGGCCAGGGCGATGCGGTCGGCGGCGAACTGGAGGCGCAGGGCCTCCTCGTTCGAGTAGCGGTGGGCGGCCTCGGCGGCGACGCCCAGGGAGCCGGTCAGCCGGCCCTCGACCTTCAGGGGCACGGTGACCACCGAGCGCATGCCGGTGCCCTCCAGGAGCGGGACGGCTCCGGGGACGGCGGACAGGTCCTCGTGGACCGCGGGCATGCGGGCCGAGCCGTAGCGGCTGGCGCCGGTCTCCACGGGGACGCGGGCGAAGCGCTGGCGGGCCGCGGGGAGGCCGGTCGTCGCCCGGACCTCCAGTTCCGTCTCGTCGTCGGTGGCCAGCAGCAGGAAGGCGGCGTCGCCGTCGAGCATGTCGCGGGCCCGCTCGACCGTGCGCTGGAGGAGGCCGTCCAGGTCGTCGGGGGCGGGGGAGCCGATGAAGACCTCGAAGGGGTCCGTGGTGCGGTTCTCCGCGCCGGGGTCGGCGGCCGGGCGCTGCGGGGTCTGGAGGACGGCGCGCTCGTCCTCCCGTACCAGCAGGCAGACCGTCGACGGTTCGCCCGCCGCGTCGCGGACCCGCAGGTGGGAGGCGTACACGGGGATCACGCGGCCGTCGGCGCGGCGGAGCCCGTAACTGCCCTCCCAGCGGGAGAGGCGGAGGGCCTCGACCAGGCCGGTGCCAATGCCGGGGGTGTGCGGCCAGGCGGCGAGGTCGCCGAGGGGCTTGCCGATGACCTGATCGGGCGCGTAGCCGAAGAGTTCCTCGGCGTCCTCGTTCCAGGCGGTGATGGAGCCGCCGCGGTCGATCTGGACGACGGCGACGCGGACGCGGCTGTCGGCGACCGGGAGGAGGGCGTCGGGGAGGACGGGGCCGGCCGAGCGGGTGCCGACGGGGCGCTGCGGCAGGTCGAGGTGGAACCAGACGTGCTTGCGGGTGGGGGAGTAGTCGACGCCCCAGCGGTCGGCGAGGGCGGCGCAGAGGAGCAGGCCGCGGCCGTTCTCGCGGTCCGGGTTCGCGAGCGTGCGGCCGCTCTGGACGGGGATCTCGCGCTCCGGGTAGCGGTCCGCGACCTCGACGCGCACGCTGTCCTCGGAGCGGAGGCAGAGGACGTCGGCGGCGGTGCCGGCGTGCACCACGGCGTTGGTGACCAGCTCGCTGGTGAGGACGACGGCGTCGTCCACGAGCTCCGGGTGGCCCCAGCCCTGGAGCGTGTCCCGGACGAAGGCCCGGGCGGCGGCGACGGACCGTCCGACGGGGTCGAAGGTGGCAGTCGCCCGCGCGGTGATCACAGTGCTCCTCGTACGCGTCTCGACGCCCGGCTCCGCCATGCTCGGTCTGCCCCTCCCGCTGCCCGGTGGTCGTACGCGCTCCACACCGCCCCTGCCGGGCGGACCGGGGCGGCTGGACAGCCGGATGCCAGGTTACTTACCTTCACCGTCCCCGCGGATGCCGGTCTCCGCTGTTTCCGCCCTCGAAGGGTGGGGACGTTGTGCGAAGCTGCCGAACTGTTATCGCCTGGTTCGGTCGCGGTGAAACACTGGGAATGCTTCGGTGGGAGCCGGAGCGGAACGGTCGAGCCCCTTTCGGGAGGGACACGGTGGACTCTGGCACGGCGGCGCGGCGCGGCGGCGGCAGCGGCACGCGCGCGAGGGGCGGGCGTTCCCGTGGGGGGACGGTGCAGGTGGACGCGGCGGCGCTGGAGCGGTTGCTGTCCGCGCTCGTGTCCATGCGGGACGGGAACCTGAGGCGGCGGCTGACCGTCTCCGGGGACGGGGTGATGGCGGAGATCGCGGCCGTCTTCAACGAGGTCGCGGACCGGCAGATGCACGTCACCGGCGAGCTGTCGCGGGTGCGGCGGGTGGTCGGGCGCGAGGGCAAGCTGTCCGAGCGGCTGGAGGCCGGGACGACGGAGGGCGCCTGGGCGGCGGCGATCGAGGCGGCCAACGCGCTCGTCGACGATCTGGCGCGGCCGGTGTCCGAGGTGAGCCGGGTGCTGACGGCGGTCGCCGAGGGCGATCTCGAACAGCGGATGGACTTGCGTTCGGAGGGTTCCGACGGGACGGTCCGGCCGCTGCGCGGGGAGTTCCTGAAGGTCGCGCGCACCGTCAACCACCTGGTGGACCAGCTGTCGGTGTTCGCGTCCGAGGTGACGCGGGTGGCGGTCGAGGTGGGTACCGAGGGCATCCTCGGCGGGCAGGCGCACGTGCGGGGCGTGTCCGGGTCGTGGAAGGACCTCACGGACTCCGTCAACACGATGGCGAACCAGCTGACGGCCCAGGTGCGGGACATCGCGCTGGTGACCACGGCGGTCGCGAACGGCGACCTGTCGCAGAAGGTCACGGCGGACGTGGCCGGCGAGATGCTGTCGCTGAAGAACACCGTGAACACGATGGTGGACCAGCTGTCGTCGTTCTCGTCCGAGGTGACCCGGGTCGCCCGCGAGGTCGGTACGGAGGGCGAGCTCGGCGGACAGGCCGAGGTCGCCGGGGTCGCGGGCGTCTGGAAGGACCTGACCGACTCCGTCAACACGATGGCGGGCAACCTGACCAGCCAGGTGCGGGGGATCGCGGAGGTCACGACGGCGGTCGCCAACGGCGACCTGTCGCAGAAGGTCACGGTGAGCGCGCGCGGGGAGATTGCGCAGCTCGCCGACACGATCAACCAGATGACGGAGACGCTGCGGACGTTCGCCGACGAGGTGACCCGGGTGTCCGGCGAGGTCGGTGCGCAGGGTCTGCTGGGCGGTCAGGCGCAGGTGCCGGGGGCGGCGGGTACGTGGAAGGACCTCACCGACTCGGTCAACACCGTCTTCCGGAACATCACCACGCAGGTGCGGGACATCGCGCAGGTGACGACGGCGGTCGCGAACGGCGACCTGTCACAGAAGGTCACGGTGGACGTGGCCGGCGAGATGCTGGAGCTGAAGACTCGGTGAACACGGCCTTCCGGAACCTGACCGGGCAGGTGCGGGACATCGCGCAGGTGACGACGGCGGTCGCGAACGGCGACCTGTCACAGAAGGTCACGGTGGACGTGGCCGGCGAGATGCTGGAGCTGAAGACCGACTCGGTGAACTTCATGGCCGGCAACCTCACCTCGCAGGTGCGGCAGATCGCACAGGTGACGACGGCGGTGGCGCGCGGTGACCTGTCGCAGAAGATCGACGTCGACGCCCGCGGCGAGATCCTGGAGCTGAAGAACACCATCAACACGATGGTCGACCAGCTGTCCGCGTTCGCGGACCAGGTCACCCGGGTGGCCCGCGAGGTGGGCACCGACGGGCGGCTGGGCGGTCAGGCGCAGGTGCCGGGCGTCGCCGGCGTGTGGCGGGACCTGACCGACTCGGTGAACGGCATGGCCGGGAACCTGACGGCCCAGGTGCGGAACATCGCGCAGGTTGCCACGGCGGTGGCGCGCGGTGACCTGTCGCAGAAGATCGACGTGGACGCCCGGGGCGAGATCCTGGAGCTGAAGAACACCCTCAACACGATGGTGGACCAGCTGTCGTCGTTCGCCGACCAGGTGACGCGGGTGGCCCGCGAGGTGGGTACGGAGGGCATCCTGGGCGGCCAGGCCGAGGTGCAGGGGGTCTCCGGCACCTGGAAGGACCTGACCCAGTCGGTGAACTTCATGGCGAACAACCTGACCTTCCAGGTCCGGAACATCGCCGAGGTGACGACCGCGGTGGCCCGCGGCGACCTGTCGAAGAAGATCACCGTCGACGCCAAGGGCGAGATCCTGGAGCTGGTCACCACCGTCAACACGATGGTGGACCAGCTGTCGAACTTCGCCGACGAGGTGACCCGGGTGGCCCGTGAGGTGGGCACCGAGGGCATCCTCGGCGGCCAGGCCCGGGTGCGCGGGGTGACCGGCATCTGGAAGGACCTGAGCGACAACGTCAACCTGATGGCCAACAACCTGACCAGCCAGGTGCGGAACATCGCCCGGGTGTCCTCGGCGGTCGCCAACGGCGACCTGACGAAGAAGGTCACCGTCGAGGCGCGCGGCGAGGTCGCCGAACTCGCCGACACCGTCAACACGATGGTGACGACGCTGTCGTCGTTCGCGGACGAGGTGACCCGGGTGGCCCGTGAGGTGGGCACCGACGGCATCCTCGGCGGTCAGGCGCGGGTGCCCGGTGTCTCCGGGACCTGGAAGGACCTGACCGACTCGGTGAACAGCATGGCCGACAACCTCACCGGCCAGGTGCGGCAGATCGCCGCGGTCACCACCGCCATCGCCAAGGGCGACCTCACGAAGAAGATCGACATCGAGGCGCGGGGCGAGATCCAGGAGCTGAAGAACACCATCAACACGATGGTCGACCAGCTGTCGAACTTCGCCGAGGAGGTCACCCGGGTCGCCCGCGAGGTGGGTACGGACGGCCAGCTCGGCGGGCAGGCGCGGGTCCGGGACGTCGAGGGCACCTGGAGCGACCTCACCCTGTCGGTGAACGAGATGGCCGGGAACCTCACCCGGCAGGTGCGGGCCATCGCGGCCGTCGCGACCGCGGTGACCCGCGGCGACCTGAACGTCAAGATCGACGGCGTGGACGCGGCCGGGGAGATCCAGGCGCTGCAGGAGAACATCAACACGATGATCGCCAACCTGCGGGACACCACCCTCGCCAACGACGAGCAGGACTGGCTGAAGTCGAACCTGGCCCGGATCTCCGGTCTGATGCAGGGCCGCCGGGACCTCGACGACGTCGCCTCGCTGATCATGAGCGAGCTGACGCCCGTGGTCTCGGCCCAGCACGGCGCCTTCTTCGTGGCGACGCCGACCGGTTCGGCCACCCACGACACCGAGCTGGTCGGGGAGGGCGACGGCTCGTACGAGCTGCGGATGCGCGGGAGTTACGGATACTCCGCCGGTTCCATGCCGACGTCCTTCCGCCCCGGTGAGACGCTGATCGGGACGGCTGCGGAGGAGAAGCGGACCATCCAGGTCAACGTGCCGCCGGGCTACCTCAAGATCTCGTCCGGGCTCGGCGAGGCGTCGCCGGCGCACGTGATCGTGCTGCCGGTGCTGTTCGAGGGGAAGGTCCTCGGCGTCATCGAGCTGGCGTCCTTCCAGCCGTTCACGCAGATCCAGCGGGACTTCCTCAACCAGATCGCCGAGCTGATCGCGACCACGGTCAACACCATCAGCGTCAACACCAAGACGGAGATGCTGCTCCAGCAGTCGCAGGAGCTGACCGAGCAGCTGAAGGAGCGGTCGGCGGAGCTGGAGCACCGGCAGAAGGAGCTGCAGAACTCCAACGCCGAACTGGAGGACAAGGCCGAGCTGCTGGCCCGTCAGAACCGGGACATCGAGGTCAAGAACACCGAGATCGAGGAGGCCCGGCAGGTCCTGGAGGAGCGGGCCGAGCAGCTCGCCGTCTCCATGCGCTACAAGTCGGAGTTCCTGGCCAACATGTCGCACGAGCTGCGCACCCCGCTCAACTCGCTGCTCATCCTGGCCAAGCTGCTCGCGGACAACGCGGAGACCAACCTGACGCCGAAGCAGGTCGAGTTCGCCGAGACCATCCACGGCGCCGGCTCCGACCTGCTCCAGCTCATCAACGACATCCTCGACCTGTCGAAGGTCGAGGCGGGCAAGATGGACGTCTCGCCGACCCGGATCGCGCTCGTCCAGCTCGTCGACTACGTGGAGGCGACCTTCCGGCCGCTCACCGCGGAGAAGGGCCTGGACTTCTCGGTGCGGGTCTCGCCCGAACTGCCCGCCACGCTCCACACCGACGAGCAGCGCCTCCTGCAGGTGCTGCGCAACCTGCTGTCGAACGCGGTGAAGTTCACCGACTCCGGCGCGGTGGAGCTGGTGATCCGGCCGGCCGGCGCGGACGTGCCGCAGTCCATCCGGGAGCAGCTGCTGGAGGCCGGGACGCTGCGCGACGCCGACGCCGACCTGATCGCCTTCTCGGTGACCGACACCGGCATCGGGATCGCGGCCAGCAAGATGCGGGTCATCTTCGAGGCGTTCAAGCAGGCCGACGGCACCACCAGCCGCAAGTACGGCGGCACCGGCCTCGGGCTGTCGATCAGCCGGGAGATCGCGCGGCTGCTCGGCGGCGAGATCTTCGCGGCGAGCGAGCCCGGCCGCGGCTCCACCTTCACGCTGTACCTGCCGCTCAACCCGACCGAGGTGCCGCCGAACGGACACGGGCAGGGCGAGGCGGACGGCGAGCCGCAGGAGAACGGGGACGGCCCGGACACGGGCGCCTTCCCGGCCTTCCCGCCCGCTCCCGTACGCGGCGACGCGCGGTCCGGGGCCGGGGCGCTGTTCCGGCACCGGCGGAAGGCCGGGCCGCCGGCGGAGGCGCCGGCCGCAGCCGGCGCGGACGGGACCCGGGGCGCGGTGCCCGGGCAGCCGGGCCCGCAGACGCAGGCGGCCCCGGCCGCCGGGGAGCAGGTCGGCGCGGAGGCGGCGGAGGCCGCGCCGGAGCCGCGCCGCACCTTCTCCTTCGCGGGCGAGAAGGTCCTCATCGTCGACGACGACATCCGCAACGTGTTCGCCCTCACCAGCGTGCTGGAGCAGCACGGGCTCGCGGTGCTGTACGCGGAGAACGGGCGGGAGGGGATCGAGGTCCTGGAGCAGAACGACGACGTGACGGTCGTTCTGATGGACATCATGATGCCGGAGATGGACGGGTACGCGACGACGACGGCGATCCGGCGGATGCCGCAGTTCGCGGGGCTGCCGATCATCGCGCTCACCGCGAAGGCGATGAAGGGGGACCGGGAGAAGGCGATCGAGTCGGGCGCCTCCGACTACGTCACCAAGCCGGTCGACCCGGACTACCTGCTGTCGGTGATGGAGCAGTGGATGCGGGGCGCGTGACGGCCGCCGCCCGGTGCCGGACCCCGCGCGGGTGCGGTGCCGGGCGGCGTACTCCCGCCGTCCGCGTGTGAGAGCGGCCGGGACGGGGAACCTTCTCGACCCGCGCCCCGTTTCCGAACTGTGCACAGTGACATCACGGTGACAGGGTGTGGCGACGTGCGGGGTGCGGCTACGATGACCGGCACAAGGACGGACGGCGGCAGGAAGCCGTCCTCCGGGGCGGCGCCCGGTGCTTCCGCCGGTTCCGGCAGCGGTTCCGGAAGCCGGGTCGAGCCGTTGCCGGGACGAGGAGGACGGGGCATGGTGCAGAAGGCCAAGATCCTCCTGGTCGATGACCGGCCGGAGAATCTGCTGGCGCTGGAGGCCATTCTCTCCGCGCTCGATCAGACCCTGGTGCGGGCATCGTCCGGGGAGGAAGCGCTCAAGGCGCTGCTGACGGACGACTTCGCGGTCATCCTGCTCGACGTCCAGATGCCCGGC
This sequence comes from Microtetraspora glauca, assembly GCA_000721275.1. Taxonomy (GTDB): domain Bacteria; phylum Actinomycetota; class Actinomycetes; order Streptomycetales; family Streptomycetaceae; genus Streptomyces. The sequence goes on from JOFO01000015.1 coordinate 8,920, forward strand.
ATGGACGGCTTCGAGACCGCGGCGCACATCAAGCGGCGCGAGCGGACCCGGGACATCCCGATCATCTTCCTCACCGCCATCAACCACGGTCCGCACCACACCTTCCGCGGGTACGCGGCGGGCGCGGTCGACTACATCTCGAAGCCGTTCGACCCGTGGGTGCTGCGGGCGAAGGTCTCGGTCTTCGTCGAGCTGTACATGAAGAACTGCAAGCTGCGCGAGCAGGCGGCGCTGCTGCGGCTCCAGCTGGAGGGCGGCGAGGGCGGCCAGGGCAAGGAGGCCGCCGGGCTGCTCGCCGAGCTGTCCGCCCGGCTCGCCGCCGTCGAGGAGCAGGCCGAGGCGCTGTCGAAGCAGCTGGACGACGAGTCGGCCGACGCGGCGGCCGTCGCGACCGCCGCCCATCTGGAGCGGAAGCTCACCGGGCTGCGGCGGGCGCTGGACGCGCTGGAGCCGGGCACCGGCGGCGCGCCCTCGCTGCCCGCGCAGGGCTGAGGGCCCGTCACCCGGCGGCCGGGACTCCGGTGACCGGCCGTCAGCTTCCGGCCGGGGCAAGGACGACACGTTCGGGTGAGGCGGACAGCCCGGCCGCTCACCGGTAACCTCGGCACCATGGCTTCACGTACGTCCGGCAAGAGTTCTCAGGGCACCGCGGCATCGCGCGCCGGCCGGACGACGGGCGGCGCGAAGAAGGCGGCGGCCAAGTCCGCGGCGAAGGCTCCGGCCAAGCCGCCGGCGAAGAAGGCGCCCGCGAAGCGCGCGCCCGCCAAGAAGACCGCGAAGAAGACGGCGGCGAAGCGGCCCGCGCCGCGGCCGGCGCCGTCGCCGACCGGCGGCGTGTACAAGGTGGCCCGCGGCGCCGCGCACGGGGTCGGCGCGATGTTCCGGGGGATAGGGCGGGGCGCCAAGGGGCTCGACCCGGTGCACCGCAAGGACGGGCTCGCGCTGCTGCTGCTCGCCGCCGCGCTGATCGTCGCCGCCGGCACCTGGTCGCATCTGGAGAACCCGGTCGGCGACCTCGTCGAGATGCTGGTGACCGGCGCCTTCGGGCGGCTCGACCTGCTGGTGCCGCTGCTGCTGGGCGCGATCTCCTTCCGGCTGTTCTGCTATCCGGAGCGGCCGGAGGCCAACGGCCGGATCGTCATCGGGCTCTCCGCACTGGTCATCGGCGTCCTCGGGCAGGTCCACATCGCCTGCGGCTCGCCCGGCCGGGACGCCGGGTCGGAGGCCATGCAGGACGCGGGCGGGCTGATCGGCTGGGCGTCCTCGCAGCCGCTGGTCTTCATGACGGGGGAGGCGCTGGCCGTCCCGCTGCTGGTGTTGCTCACCCTGTTCGGGCTGCTCGTCGTCACCGCCACCCCGGTCAACGCGATCCCGCAGCGGCTGCGCGCGCTCGGCGTCCGGCTCGGACTGGTGGAGCCGGCGTACGAGGAGACCGCCGAGGAGTACGCCGGCCCGGAGCCGTACGAGGAGGAGTGGCGGGAGGCGCCGCCGCGCGCCGCCCGGCCGGCCCGGCGCCGCACCGGCGGCCCGGCCGAGCCGTACGACGTGGACCGGGCCGAGGCGGAGGCGCTGGACCGGCGGGGCCGGGCACGCCGGCCGCGGACGGCGGCGCCGGACCACGACCACGGCCTGGACCCGGTGGACGTGGCCGCCGCGGCGGCGGCAGCGCTGGACGGCGCGGTGCTGAACGGGATGCCGCCGTCGCCGCTGGTCGCGGACCTGACCCGGGACGTGACCGGCGAGCGGGACGCGGCGCTCGCCGCGGGGGCCGGCGCGGCGGACGAGGCCACCGGGGCCGTACCGCCGCCGCCGAAGTCGCCGCCGAACGTGCCGACGGCGCGGGGCGGCGACAAGCGGCCGGCGGGGGGACCCGTACCGGATCTGACCAAGCCGGCGCCGGAGCCGGCGGACCTGCCGGCCCGGGCCGAGCAGCTCCAGCTGTCCGGCGACATCACCTACGCGCTGCCCTCGCTCGACCTGCTGGAGCGGGGCGGTCCGGGCAAGACGCGGTCGGCGGCGAACGACGCCGTCGTCGACGCGCTGACGAACGTGTTCGTCGAGTTCAAGGTGGACGCGGCCGTCACCGGCTTCACCCGGGGGCCGACGGTCACCCGGTACGAGGTCGAGCTCGGGCCCGCCGTGAAGGTCGAGAAGATCACCGCCCTGACGAAGAACATCGCCTACGCGGTGGCGTCGCCGGACGTGCGGATCATCTCGCCGATCCCCGGCAAGTCCGCCGTCGGCATCGAGATCCCCAACAGCGACCGCGAGATGGTCAACCTCGGCGACGTGCTGCGGCTCGCGGACGCGGCCGGCGACGAGCACCCGATGCTGGTCGCGCTCGGCAAGGACGTCGAGGGCGGCTACGTGATGGCCAACCTGGCGAAGATGCCGCACGTGCTGGTCGCCGGCGCCACCGGCTCCGGCAAGTCGTCGTGCATCAACTGCCTGATCACCTCGGTGATGATAAGGGCGACCCCGGAGGACGTCCGGATGGTGCTCGTCGACCCCAAGCGGGTCGAGCTCACCGCGTACGAGGGCATCCCGCACCTGATCACCCCGATCATCACCAACCCCAAGAAGGCCGCCGAGGCCCTCCAGTGGGTGGTGCGCGAGATGGACCTGCGCTACGACGACCTGGCCGCCTTCGGCTTCCGGCACATCGACGACTTCAACCAGGCCATCCGGGACGGCAAGGTGCAGCTGCCGCCCGGCAGCGAGCGCGAGCTGAAGACGTACCCGTACCTGCTCGTCATCGTCGACGAGCTGGCCGACCTGATGATGGTCGCGCCCCGGGACGTCGAGGACGCCATCGTCCGCATCACCCAGCTGGCCCGCGCGGCCGGCATCCACCTGGTGCTCGCCACCCAGCGGCCCTCGGTGGACGTCGTCACCGGTCTGATCAAGGCGAACGTGCCGTCCCGGCTCGCCTTCGCCACCTCCTCGCTCGCCGACAGCCGGGTCATCCTCGACCAGCCGGGCGCCGAGAAGCTGATCGGCAAGGGCGACGGCCTGTTCCTGCCGATGGGCGCGAACAAGCCGGTCCGCATGCAGGGCGCCTTCGTCACCGAGGCCGAGGTCGCGGCCGTGGTGCAGCACTGCAAGGACCAGATGACGCCGGTCTTCCGGGACGACGTCACCGTCGGCACCAAGCAGAAGAAGGAGATCGACGAGGAGATCGGCGACGACCTGGACCTGCTGTGCCAGGCGGCCGAGCTGGTGGTGTCGACGCAGTTCGGCTCGACGTCGATGCTCCAGCGGAAGCTGCGCGTCGGCTTCGCGAAGGCCGGCCGGCTGATGGACCTGATGGAGTCGCGGAACATCGTGGGGCCGAGCGAGGGCTCCAAGGCGCGGGACGTCCTCGTCAAGCCGGACGAGCTGGACGGGGTGCTCGCGGTCATCCGCGGCGAGTCGGCGGAGTGACCGGGGGAGCGTGGGACCGCCGGGGCGGGGTACCCGTTCGAGACCCGGCCGAGACTCACTCGTAAGGGAACCGGGGGCAACCGTTTCCCCTGGCCGTACGTCAAGTTGGACGGAGGGACAGAAGGATGTCCCATCATCGCGGCGTACAGCCTCCTGGCGTACAAACCGCACCCGCCCGGTTGCCCCACCCTTTCGTACCACCCATAGACTGAACGTCCAGCAGGTGGCTACACGCTCGAAAGGCGCTCACGTGTCCATCGGCAACTCCCCCGAAGACGACCGGACGTTCCCGTCAGACGACCGGGAACCGATCGGCCGTACCCTTCAGCAGGCCCGCATCGCCGCCGGCCTCAGCGTCGAAGAGGTCAGCGCCTCCACCCGTGTCCGGATCCCGATCGTGCACGGCATCGAGGAGGACGACTTCTCGCGCTGCGGCGGCGACGTCTACGCGCGCGGTCACATCCGTACGCTGGCGCGTGCCGTCGGACTCGATCCGGCGCCCCTGATCGAGCGGTACGACGCCGAGCACGGTGGCCGTCCCGCGCCCACCCCCGCCGCCCCGCTCTTCGAGGCGGAACGTATCCGCCCCGAGCCGAGGCGGCCCAACTGGACCGCGGCCATGGTCGCGGCGATCGTCGCCGTCGTCGGCTTCGTCGGCTTCACCATGTTCGACGGCGCCGACGAGCCGAAGGGGAGCACGGCCGCCGAGGGCGGTCCGGCGCCCGCCCCGGAGAAGGCGACCTCCGCTGCCAAGCCCAAGCCGGTGAAGCCCGCCCCGAAGCCCACCGAGAGCGCCATCGCGGCCGTCCCCGCCGACAAGGTCACCCTCAAGCTCACCGCCGACGGCAAGAGCTGGATCTCGGCCAAGGCGTCCGACGGCAAGATGCTCTTCGACGGCTTCCTCCAGGAGGGCGACACCAAGACCTTCCAGGACGACGAGCAGGTCGACCTCGTCCTCGGCAACGCCGGCGCGATCGAGCTGTACGTGAACGGCAAGAAGGTCTCGGAGAAGTTCGAGGACGGCCAGGTGGAGCGGCTCAGCTACACCAAGGGCGACCCCGAGGCCGGCTGATCCCGTGCGTCCGGACGTGACCTCCGTCGTTCACCGGATGTGACCTCCATCGTTGTCCGGGTGTGACCTCCGTCGCGCAGGTGAACCCTGAGCGACGGGGTCACGTCCGGGACGAAGTAGTCTTGAGTCCATGCCCGAACGCCGTACCGTCGCCCTTGTCACTCTCGGCTGCGCCCGTAACGAGGTGGACTCGGAGGAGCTCGCAGGCCGCTTGGCAGCGGACGGCTGGGAGCTCGTCGAGAACGCCGAAGAAGCGGACGTCGCCGTCGTCAACACCTGCGGCTTCGTCGAAGCCGCCAAGAAGGACTCCGTCGACGCCCTGCTCGAAGCCAATGATCTGAAGGACCACGGCAAGACCCAGGCCGTCGTCGCCGTCGGCTGCATGGCCGAGCGCTACGGCAAGGAGCTGGCCGAGGCCCTCCCCGAGGCCGACGGCGTGCTCGGCTTCGACGACTACGCGGACATCTCCAACCGCCTGCAGACCATCCTCAGCGGCGGCAGCGTCGAGGCGCACACCCCGCGTGACCGTCGCAAGCTCCTCCCGCTCTCCCCGGTCGACCGCCAGCAGGCCGCCGCCGAGGTGGCGCTGCCCGGCCACGGAGCGGCCGAGGAGCCCGCCTCCGCTCCCGAGAACGTCCCCGGGGACCTGCCCGAGGGCATCGCGCCCGCCTCCGGCCCCCGCGCGCCGCTGCGCCGCCGGCTCGACCGCAGCCCCGTCGCCTCCGTGAAGCTGGCCTCCGGCTGCGACCGCCGCTGCTCCTTCTGCGCCATCCCGTCCTTCCGCGGCAGCTTCGTCTCCCGCCGTCCCTCGGACGTGCTCAACGAGACGCGCTGGCTCGCCGAGCAGGGCGTCAAGGAGATCATGCTGGTCTCCGAGAACAACACCTCGTACGGCAAGGACCTCGGCGACATCCGCCTCCTGGAGAGCCTGCTGCCCGAGCTCGCCGCCGTCGACGGCATCGAGCGCGTCCGGGTCAGCTACCTCCAGCCGGCCGAGATGCGCCCCGGCCTGATCGACGTGCTGACCGGCACCGACAAGGTCGCGCCCTACTTCGACCTGTCGTTCCAGCACAGCGCCCCGGACGTGCTGCGCGCCATGCGCCGCTTCGGCGACACCGACCGCTTCCTCGACCTGCTCGCGACGATCCGCGAGAAGGCCCCGACGGCCGGCGCCCGCTCCAACTTCATCGTCGGCTTCCCCGGCGAGACCGAGGCCGACTTCGCCGAGCTGGAACGCTTCATCACCCACGCCCGGCTCGACGCCATCGGCGTCTTCGGCTACTCCGACGAGGACGGCACCGAGGCCGCCACGTACGAGAACAAGCTCGACCAGGAGGTCGTGGACGCGCGTCTCGCCCACCTGTCCCGGCTCGCCGAGGAGCTCACCGCGCAGCGCGCCGAGGAGCGGATCGGGGAGACGCTGGAGGTGCTGGTGGAGTCCGAGGACGAGGAGGACGGCTGGATCGGCCGCGCCGCCCACCAGGCTCCCGAGACGGACGGGCAGGTGCTGCTCGTCGACGGGGGTGGCGCGGGCCTGGACCTGGCCCCGGGCCGTATGGTCAGGGCGAAGGTCGTGGGCACCGAGGGCGTCGACCTCGTGGCGGAGTACGTCGAGGAGGTGGGCAGATGACCGGAGTCCCGGCATCCGCGACGGACGGGACCGGAAGGCCCGCGCCCCGCGGCAAGCTGGGCGCGGCGGCCGTGAACCCCGTGAGTCTGTGGAACATCGCCAACATCCTCACCATGATCCGGCTCGTCCTCGTGCCGGGCTTCGTGGTGCTGCTGCTCCAGGACGGCGGGCACGACCCGGTCTGGCGGGCCTGGGCGTGGGCGGCGTTCGCCGTGGCCATGATCACGGACGTCTTCGACGGACATCTGGCCCGTACGTACAACCTGGTCACCGACTTCGGGAAGATCGCGGACCCGATCGCCGACAAGGCGATCATGGCCGCCGGACTGGTCTGTCTGTCGGCGCTGGGCGACCTGCCCTGGTGGGTGACGGCGGTGATCCTGGCGCGCGAGCTGGGGATCACGCTGATGCGGTTCTGGGTGATCCGGCACGGGGTGATCCCGGCCAGCCGCGGCGGCAAGATGAAGACGCTCGCCCAGGGCACGGCGGTCGGCATGTACGTGCTGATGCTGACCGGCCCGCTGGCGACGCTGCGCTTCTGGGTGATGACGGTGGCGGTCGTGCTGACCGTCGTCACCGGTCTGGATTATGTGCGACAGGCGGTCGTCCTCCGGCGCCGCGGACTGGCGGCCGAGCGGGCCGCCGCGCGCGCGGAGGCGTCGGCGCGATGAGCGGGGCGGCCGCGCGGGTCCTCGCGCTGCTCGCGCAGCGGGGCGGGACGCTGGCCGTCGCCGAGTCGCTGACCGGGGGGCTCGTCGCGGCGGAGCTGACCGGGGTGCCGGGGGCGTCCCGCAGCTTCCTCGGCTCGGTGACGGCGTACGCGACCCCGCTCAAGCACGCGCTGCTGGGGGTGGACGCCGGCCTGCTGAGCGAGCGCGGCGCGGTGGATCCCGAGGTCGCGGTGCAGATGGCACGGGGGGTACGGGACCGGCTGGGCGCCGACTGGGGGATGGCGACCACGGGTGTCGCGGGGCCCGATCCGCAGGACGGGCAGCCGGTCGGCACCGTCTACGTGGCGGTCGCCGGACCTGCCACGACAGGCGCGGCGGCCGGGAAAGTGGTCTCGTTGAGATTGAACGGCGACCGCGCGGAAATCCGTAGAGAGAGCGTGCGGAGCGTGCTCGAACTGCTCCAGGCGGAACTCTCGGAAAATGCGCGGGCACAGGATACGGAACAGAACGGGGGGAATTGATGTTTGCAGCCCAGAGAGAACACGACATCGCTCCCCGCACGGCCGCGGCGCGAGGCGGTACGGTGGGGCGTGAAGGATGCGGCTACGCGGTCCGAGGAGGGAGCCACCGATGATCCTGCTCCGTCGCCTGCTGGGTGACGTGCTGCGTCGGCAGCGCCAGCGCCAGGGCCGTACTCTGCGCGAAGTCTCCTCGTCCGCCCGAGTCTCGCTCGGCTATCTCTCCGAGGTGGAGCGGGGGCAGAAGGAGGCTTCCTCCGAACTGCTCTCCGCGATCTGCGACGCGCTGGACGTACGGATGTCCGAGCTCATGCGCGAAGTGAGTGACGAACTGTCGCTCGCCGAACTGGCCGAGTCGGCGGCGTCGAGCGAACCGGTGCCGGCACCGGTCCGTCCGATGCTCAATTCGGTGTCGGTGACGTCGGTGGCCGGTGTGCCCACCGAGCGGGTGACCATCAAGGCGCCCGCGGAGGCCGTGGACGTCGTCGCCGCCTGAAACCGAACGGGACCGAGCCCCGGTCGGCGCCCCTCACGGGGGTGTCGGCCGGGGCTTCGTCATGACGGTCCGTAGTGTGGTGCCTTTTGTTTGAGATGTCGGATTCCGGACAGGCGTGCCATGGTGGGGGATACGTACGACTGGTTGGAGATTCCGTATGTCTGTCGTGAAGAGCTCGCTGTCCGACGCCGACCTCAAGACGGTCGGTGAGGCCCTCCAGGGCGCGCTGGTCGACCTCGTCGACCTGGCGCTGGTCGCCAAGCAGGTGCACTGGAACGTCGTCGGGCCGCGCTTCCGCTCCGTCCACCTCCAGCTCGACGAGGTGGTGGACACCGCTCGGACGCACTCCGACACGGTGGCCGAGCGTGCCTCGGCGATCGGGGTGAACCCCGACGGACGCGCGGCGACAGTGGCCTCCACCAGCGCGATCGGCACCGTGCCCGAGGGCTGGATCAAGGACGTGGAGGCCGTGGAGATCCTGGTGGCGTCGCTCGGCGCCGTCATCACCCGGATGCGGGAACGGATCGCGGCCACCGAACAGCCCGACCCCGTCAGCCAGGACATCCTCATCGGCCTCACCGCCGACCTCGAAAAGCACAGCTGGATGTTCCAGGCGGAGACCGCCTAGGGCGGCCGGGGTGGTGCGAGGTGCGGTGCGCGGGGGCGTCCGCCGGATCGTGCGCGGGGTGCGCGCCGGGGCTGATCCCGGTGCGCCCTCCCGCCGGGTGATCCTGCCGGTCTAGCGTCGGGCGCAGGAGGCGGCCATGGTACGGCGACGGGTTCCGCTGGTGACGCTCACGCTGATCGCGGTCGGGCTGGTGGTCGGGGGGCTCTGGTGGTGGGCGGTGCTGCGTCTGCTGCTGGTTCCGGGCGAGTCCGGTGCGGTCGAGGGGGCGGTGGCGGCCGGCGGGTGGGGGCTGAGCCTGTTGCCGGTGCACGTGGCCGCCTCCTCCCGGCCCGCGCGTCTCCTCACGGCCTCGCGTCTCACCACGGCATGGCGACGCCGCCGTTCGGGCGCAGGATCTGCCCCGTCGTGAACGAGGAGGCGTCGCAGGCGAGGTGGAGGATCGCGTGGGCGACGTCCTCGGGCTCGCCGACCCGCCGCAGCGGGGAGTGACGGACCATCGCCGCCTCGGCCTGTTCCTGGGCGGCCGGTTCATGACGGTCCGTCAGGGGTGTGCGTATCCAGCCGGGGGCGACCGCGTTGACCCGGATGCCGTACGTGCCCGCCTCGACGGCGAGCGTCTTGGTGAGCTGCACGACGGCGGCCTTCGCGACGCTGTAGTGGTGCGGCCGGTGAGGTCGTACGCCGAGAGGCTCATGAGGGGACCGTTCGACCGTATATGACGGGTCGTCAAGTGCTGTTCGGGCGGGGATTCGTGGAGGTTTCCTCCGGGTCGCGCTGGCAGGACGGGCACCAGTACGTGACCCGGTCGCCCAGCTCCGCCTTGCGGATCGCGGCGCCGCAGCGCAGACACGGGCGGCCCTTGCGGCCGTAGACGTACAGCGGGGTACCGGGGCGGCGGCTCGTCGTGGTGCGCCGTTCCGGGCGGTCCTTGTTCTCCTCCAGCAGCCGGTGCGCGGTCGCCACCAGGCGGGGCGGGACGTCCGGCGCCAGCTCGCCGACCGGCAGCCAGGGGCTGACGGCCGCCAGGAACGCCAGCTCCGACTTGTACACGTTCCCGATGCCGGCGAGGTTCCGCTGGTCGAGCAGGGCCTCGCCGAGCGTGCGGGACGGATCCCCGAGCAGCCGCCGGACAGCCTCCTCCGGGTCCCAGTCCGGGCCGAGCAGGTCGGGGCCCAGACGCCCCACCACCCCCGGCTCGTCGGCGGTCCGGATCAGCTCCAGCACCGGCAGGCGGTAGCCGTACGCGGTGTACGCCTCGTTCCCGAGCACGGCGCGGATCTGGTGCCCCGGGCCGCCGCGCGGGCGCTCCCCGGTGGCGTACACCTTCCAGGCACCGTCCATCCGCAGGTGCGAGTGGAGGGTGAGGCCGCCGTCGATCCGGGTCAGCAGGTGCTTGCCGCGCGGGGTGACGTCCAGGACCGCGCGGCCGGTGAGGTCCGCGGTCGCGAACCGGGGCACCCGCAGGTCCGAGCGGGTCAGCACCCGCCCGGCCAGCGCCTCGTGCAGCCGGCGGGCGGCCAGCCAGACGGTGTCTCCTTCGGGCACGCGCGCTCCTCCCCGCGGGTCACGGTCTGAGCCGCAGGCCTCGCGGGCCCGCGACGAATCCGGCGGTCTCCAGCGGGCGGGCCAGCGGGGACGTCAGGGCCGTCGCGCCGTTGATCCGCTCCACCGTGACCGTACCCAGCGCGCCCGCGCGCGCGGACTCGGCGAGGGCTCCGGCCGCTGCCGTCAGCGCCGGGTCGTCCGGCTCCGCCGGCCAGCACAGCAGCGACTTGCCGCCCCGCTCCACGTACAGCGTCAGCTCGCCGTCGACCAGCACCACCAGCGCGCCCGCCTTGCGGCCCGGCTTGTGCCCGGCGCCGTCCGGCGGCTCCGGCCACGACAGCGCCGCCCCGTACGCGTTCGCCGGATCGGCCGCCGCCAGCACCACCGCGCGCGGACCCGCGCCCGCCTCCGCGCCCCGGTCCCGGGCGGTCGCCGCCGCCCGCAGCCGGTCCACGGCCCCGTCCATCGCGAACTGGGCCGCCCCCAGTCCCTCCACCACATAGCCCCGCCGGGCCTGCCCGCTGTCCTCGAAGGCCGACAGGATCCGGTAGACCGCCGAGAAGCCGCCCTCGACGCCCTCGGCGGCCACCGCGCCGCGGGTCACCACCCCGTGCCGGTCCAGGAGGGTGCGGGCCAGGGCGTGGGCCCGGTGCGTCGGCTCCGGCTCCGCGGGCGGCAGCAGCGCCCATCGGCCCGAGACCGTCGGCGAGCCCGAGCGCGAGGCCGGGCGGCTGGTGCCCAGGGCCCCGAACCGTCCGCGCGGCACCGTGCGGCGGGCCCGATGGGCCGTCGACCCGGCCGTGCGGCCCGAGCCGAGCAGGGCGCGCAGGGGCGCCACGGTGTCGTTGGTGAGCCGGCCCGACCAGGCCAGGTCCCACAGGGCGTCCGCGAGCTGCGGGTCCGTGGCGTCCGGATGGGTGGTGATCCGGACCTGGTCGGCGATCTGCCGGAAGAACAGGCCGTACCCGCCGGACAGGGCCGCCAGCACCGACTCGTGGAGCGCGGTCAGCTCCAGCGGGTGCGGCGGGGGCAGCAGCAGCGGGGCCGCGTCCGCCAGATAGAGCGACACCCAGCCGTCCTTGCCGGGCAGCGCGCCGGCCCCGGCCCAGACGACCTCGCCGGTCGTGGTCAGCTCGTCCAGCATCGCCGGGGAGTAGTCCCGGACCCGGGACGGCAGGACCAGCTTCTCCAGCGCCGACGCCGGCACCGGCGCGCCTTGCAGCTGCTCCACCGCCCGGGCCAGGCCGTCGATGCCGCGCAGACTGCTGCCCCCGAGGTGCTGCCACTGCGGCAGGAAGGTGCCCAGCGCCGCCGGCGGCACCGGCTCCAGCTCGTGCCGCAGCGCCGCCAGCGAGCGGCGGCGCAGCCGGCGCAGCACGGCCGCGTCGCACCACTCCTGGCCGATCCCCGACGGGTGGAACTCGCCCTGCACGACCCGGCCGGCGGCGGCCAGCCGCTGGAGCGCGCCGTCCGTGACCGCGGCACCCAGGCCGAAACGGGCCGCCGCCTGCGAGGAGGTGAAGGGGCCGTGGGTGCGGGCGTACCGCGCGAGGAGGTCGCCGAGCGGGTCCTTTACCGGCTCCGTGAACGCCTCCGGCACGCCGACCGGCAGCGCCGTGCCGAGCGCGTCCCGCAGCCGGCCCGCGTCCTCGACCGCCGCCCAGTGCTCCGTGCCCGCGATCCGCACCACGATCGCGCGGCGGGACCGGGCCAGCTCGCGCGCCCAGTCCGCGTCGGCGCCGCGCGCGGCCAGCTCCTCGTCGGTCAGCGGGCCGAGGACCCGCAGCAGGTCCGCGACGCCCTCCCGGTCCTTGATCCGCCGCTCCTCGGTGAGCCACTGGAGCTCCCGCTCCAGCTCCGTCAGCACCTCCGGGTCCAGCAGCTCCCGCAGCTCGGCCTGGCCGAGCAGCTCCGCCAACAGCCGGGAGTCCAGGGACAGCGCCGCCGCCCGCCGCTCGGCGAGCGGGGAGTCGCCCTCGTACAGGAACTGGGCCACGTAGCCGAAGAGCAGCGAGCGGGCGAAGGGGGACGGCTCGGGGGTGGTGACCTCGACGAGACGGACCCGGCGGGCCTCGATGTCGCCCATCAGCTCGGTCAGGCCGGGGACGTCGAAGACGTCCTGGAGGCATTCGCGGACGGCCTCCAGGACGATCGGGAAGGAGCCGAACTCGCTCGCCACCTGGAGCAGCTGCGAGGCCCGCTGCCGCTGCTGCCAGAGCGGGGTCCGCTTCCCCGGGTTCCGCTTCGGCAGCAGCAGGGCCCGGGCGGCGCACTCGCGGAACCGGGACGCGAACAGCGCGGAGCCGCCCACCTGGTCGGTGACGATCTGCGCGACCTCGCCCCGGTCGAAGACGGCGTCCGCGGCGCCGACCGGCGCCTGGTCCGCGTCGTACGCCGTGTCCTGGTGCCGGCTCGGGTCGACCGGCTCGTGGTCCAGCAGGTCGAGCCCCATGTCCAGGCCCATCAGATCGGCGTCCGGCAGCCGCAGCACGATCCCGTCGTCCGCGTGCATCACCTGCGCGTCCATGCCGTACCGCTCGGAGAGCCGGGCACCCAGCGCCAGCGCCCACGGCGCGTGCACCTGCGCGCCGAACGGGGAATGGATCACGACCCGCCAGTCGCCCAGCTCGTCGCGGAACCGCTCCACCAGGATGGTGCGGTCGTCCGGCACGTGGCCGCACGCCTCCCGCTGCTCCTTCAGATACGCCAGGACGTTGTCCGCCGCCCAGCCGTCCAGGCCCGCCGTGAGGAGCCGCAGCCGGGCGTCCTCCTCGCCGAGCCCGTCCAGCTCGCGCAGGAACGCGCCGACCGCCCTGCCCAGCTCCAACGGGCGCCCCAGCTGGTCGCCCTTCCAGAACGGCAGCCGGCCCGGCACGCCCGGCGCCGGGGTCACCAGGACCCGGTCACGGGTGATGTCCTCGATCCGCCAGGACGTGGTGCCCAGCGTGAAGACGTCGCCGACCCGCGACTCGTACACCATCTCCTCGTCGAGCTCGCCGACCCGGCCGCCGCCCTTCTTCGGGTCGGACCCGGCCAGGAACACCCCGAACAGGCCCCGGTCCGGGATCGTGCCGCCCGACGTGACCGCGAGCCGCTGCGCGCCCGGTCGGCCGGTGACCGTGCCCGCGACCCGGTCCCACACCACGCGCGGACGCAGCTCGGCGAAGGCGTCCGAGGGGTAGCGGCCGGCGAGCATGTCCAGCACGCCGGTGAAGGCCGACTCGGGGAGCGAGGCGAAGGGCGCGGCCCGGCGCACCACCGTCAGCAGGTCGTCCACCTGCCAGGTGTCGAGGGCGACCATCGCGACCAGCTGCTGCGCCAGCACGTCCAGCGGATTGGCCGGGATCCGCAGCGACTCGATGGCCCCGGACCGCATGCGCTCGGTGACCACGGCGGCCTGCACCAGGTCGCCGCGGTACTTCGGGAAGACCACGCCGGTGGACACCGCGCCGACCTGGTGCCCCGCGCGGCCCACCCGCTGGAGCCCGGAGGCCACGGACGGCGGGGACTCGACCTGGACCACCAGGTCGACGGCGCCCATGTCGATGCCGAGCTCCAGACTGGAGGTGGCGACCACGGCGGGCAGCCGCCCCGCCTTCAGGTCCTCCTCGACCTGGGCGCGCTGCTCCTTGGACACCGAGCCGTGGTGGGCGCGGGCGAGCAGCGGCGGCGCGCCCTGCGCCGCGCCCGACTGGGCCATGATCTCGGCGGGCGGGGCGCCCTCCGGCACGGGTTCGCCGGTGGCCCGTTCGTAGGCGATCTCGTTCAGGCGGTTGCAGAGCCGCTCGGCGAGGCGCCGGGAGTTGGCGAAGACGATGGTGGAGCGGTGGGCCTGGACGAGGTCCGCGATCCGCTCCTCCACGTGGGGCCAGATCGACGGCTTGTCCCCGCCCTCCTTGCCCTCCGAGGCGGGGGAGCCGCCCAGTTCGCCCATGTCCTCCACCGGCACGACGACGGAGAGGTCGAACTCCTTGCCCGACGGCGGCTGCACGATCTCCACCTGGCGGCCGGGGGAGAGGAAACGGGCGACCTCGTCGACCGGGCGGACCGTGGCCGACAGGCCGATCCGGCGCGCGGGACGGGGCAGCAGCTCGTCCAGCCGCTCCAGGGTGAGGGCGAGGTGCGCGCCGCGTTTGGTGCCGGCGACCGCGTGGACCTCGTCCAGGATGACCGTCTCCACTCCGGCCAGCGCTTCCCGGGTGGCCGAGGTCAGCATCAGGAACAGCGACTCGGGGGTGGTGATCAGGATGTCCGGCGGCCGGGTGGCGAGCGCGCGCCGCTCGGCCGCCGGGGTGTCGCCGGAGCGGATGCCGACCCGTACGTCCGGCTCGGGCAGCCCGAGCCGGACGGACTCCTGGCGGATGCCGGTCAGCGGCGAGCGGAGGTTCCGCTCCACGTCGACCGCGAGCGCCTTCAGCGGCGACACGTACAGCACCCGGCAGCGCTTCTTGGGATCGGCGGGCGCGGGCGAGGACGCCAGCCGGTCCAGCGAGGCGAGGAACGCGGCCAGCGTCTTGCCCGAGCCGGTCGGTGCCACCACGAGCACGTCGGAGCCCGCGCCGATGGCCCGCCAGGCGCCCTCCTGGGCGGCGGTGGGCGCGGTGAACGCCCCGGTGAACCACCCGCGGGTGGCCGGGGAGAAGTCTTCGAGCGCGGACGTGACCATGCCCCCCATCGTGCACCCCGCCACCGACAACCGCCGCGACCTGTGGACAACCCGGCCCGGCCGGTGCTCACCCTCACCCCCACGAGTGGACCCGCTCTCGCGGCCCGGACCTGGACGGACGCAGAATGGAGGCATGACGAGGGGCGAACGGGCACGGTACTGGCAGTACGCCGAGCTGCCGGGCGTCGACCTGCTGCACGCCCGCTACATCGAGAAGGCCTTCTCCCGGCACACCCACGAGACCTTCGTCTACGCCGCGATCACCGAGGGCGTCGAGGCGTTCCACTACAAGGACGACCTCGTGCACGCCGGACCGGGGCAGATAGCCCTGGTGAACCCGGACACCCCGCACACCGGTCACGCGGGCGTCCCGGAGGGCTGGACCTACCGCACGATCTACCCGGACGCGGAGCTCGTCCGGTCCATCGCCGCCGACGTGCTCACCGTCCGCGGCCCGGTCGGCTTCACCCAGCCCGTCGTCGACGACCCGTACGCCGCCCAGCTCGTCGTCGGCGTCCACCGGGCCGCGGAGGAGGGCAACGCGCTGGCCGCCGACAGCCTGCTGCGCCTGGTCACGGCGCGGATGCTGCGCAGCCACGGCGGCCGGCTCCGCCCGCTGGCGCCGCGGAGCGCGGGGGCCAGGGACGCGGCGCGGGCCCGTGCCGTCCTGGAGGAGCGGATGGCCGAGCCGCCGACCCTGGAACGGCTCGCCGCCGATCTCGGCACCAGCCCGTTCGCCCTGCTGCGGGCCTTCCGCGCCGCGTACGGCATGCCGCCGCACACCTGGCTCACCGACGCGCGGGTCCGCCGGGCCCGGCGGCTGCTGGACGCCGGCACGTCGCCCGCCGAGGCCGCCGTCGCCGTCGGCTTCACGGACCAGCCGCACCTGAACCGGCACTTCACCCGCAGCGTCGGCGTCCCGCCCGGCGCCTACCAGCGCGCCCGCGGGCTGCGGCGCAAGAACGTACAAGACGCGCCGCCGGCCGCTCCGTAACGTCGGCGGCGTGGCAGAACAGACAGCACACCCCGCCACGCGGGACATACGTGACAACCCGCCCGCCGGTACGGCCGGGCCCGCCGCCGGCGCCGGGAAGTTTGACGCGGCCGTGGTCAGGGACGCCCTCGGCGTCGGCGTCGCCGTCGGGCTCTCCGGCTTCGCCTTCGGCGTGACCTCGGCGGGCGCCGGACTCACCCTCCTCCAGACCTGCGCGCTCAGCCTCCTCGTCTTCACCGGCGCCTCGCAGTTCGCCCTCGTCGGCGCCCTCGCCGGCGGCGGGAACCCGTTCACGGCCGCCGCCGGGGCCTTCTTCCTCGGCACCCGCAACGCCTTCTACGGACTGCGCCTCTCCCAGCTCCTCGCCCTGCCGAGGCTCGCGAAGCCGTTCGCCGCGCAGTGGGTCATCGACGAGACCACCGCCGTCGCCCTCGCGCAGCCGGACCGCAGGTCCGCCCGGATCGGCTTCACCGTCACCGGGCTCACCCTCTACGTCCTGTGGAACCTCACCACCCTGCTCGGGGCACTCGGCGCCGAGGCCATCGGCGACACCGCCGCCTGGGGTCTCGATGCCGCCGGGCCGGCCGTCTTCCTCGCCCTGCTCGCCCCGATGCTGACCTCCGCGACCGAGCGGGCCACCGCCGGGGTCGCCGTCGTCCTCGGCCTCGGCCTGCTGCCCGTGCTGCCGGCCGGCGTCCCCGTGCTCGTCGCGGCGCTCGCCGCCCCCACCGTCCTCTGGTTCCAGGGCCGCCGGGCCCGGAAGACCACCGCACCGGACGAGGAGACCACCCGATGAACGCCCTGAACGGCACCCAGGTCTGGATCGCGATCGGCCTCACCGTCGCCGGCTGCTACCTGGTCAAGCTCACCGGCCTGCTCGTGCCCGCCCAGACCCTGGAGCGGCCCCTCGTCCAGCGGCTCGCCGCACTGCTTCCCGTCGCCCTGCTGGCGGCGCTCACCGCCCAGCAGACCTTCGGCACCGGCACCGACCTCGTGCTGGACGCCCGGGCCGCCGGCGTCGGCGCCGCCGCGCTCGCGCTGGTGCTGCGCGCGCCGTTCCTGGTCGTGGTCGGCGCCGCCGTCGCCGTGACCGCGGGCGTACGGGCCCTGGGCGGCTGAACCGCCCCCCTCACCGGACGGCCGGGCCGGGCCCCACGCGCGCGCGTGGCCCGGTCAGGCGTCCAGCGGGCGTCCGTACGCGCGCAGCGTGCGCAGGGCCTCGATCGTGACGATCGGCCGCCACTCCAGGGCCGAGCCCGGCGCCCAGGCACGCCACCGGATCGGCCAGCCCCCGTCCTCGGCCTGCTCCGCCGCGAGGAAGTCCAGCGAGCGGGACAGCTCCTCGTCGGTGAACCAGCCCCGGGCCAGCGAGTCCGGCACGCGCGCGTAGTCGTGCGGATAGTGGTGCTCGCCCGGCGCGTACCCGTCCGCCACCGGGAAGTCCTCCGGCCGGTCCGGGTCCAGGACCGCGAGCCGCTGCTCGCGCACCAGCCGCCCGAGCCGGTCGGCCGCCGCCTCGGCCCGCGGCCGGTCCGGCGCCGAGTCGAGGAAGGCCACCGCGGCCTGCACCTCGTACGGATGCGACTTCTCCAGCGACTCCACCGCCGCCCAGCAGAACTCGGTCGCCCGGAACAGCCAGGCGTGCCAGACCTGGTTGCGGTGGAGGGTCCCCACCACCGGGCCCGTGGAGAGCAGCTCCCCGGGCGGGTCGTCCACGACCGGCACGAACGGCGCCGACGGATAGCCGCGCTGCGAGGGGTGGATCGCCGGCAGCGCCCCCTCGTGCGTGGACACCGCCGTCAGATAGCGGCAGATCCGCTCCACCCGCAGCCCGCCGCAGCGCCCGATCGAGTCGAGGACCCGCAGCGCGTGGGCGGTGTGCAGCGGCTGGCTCACCGGGCCCCGCAGATCCGGTTCGAGCCCGTGGCCGTAACCGCCGTCCTCGTCGAGGTACGCGGTCAGGGCCGCCTCCACCGGATCCGCGCCGCCGCGCAGGAAGTGGTAGGCGAAACGGCGCTGTTCCAGCACCCGGGCCGTCAGCCAGACGAACCGCTCGGCGCGGGCCAGCGGCGACCCGGGGGCCGCCGGAGGGGAGGTCGGGGAGGAGAGGGGTTTTTCGGCCATGCTCCGACCGTAGGGCGGAACGGCCCGCTGGCAAGCCCCGGCGGACGGGCTGCACTCTTGGGAGCGGGATACTGGAGTCATGCGGTTGACGATTTTCTGGGAGCGGATGGCCGACCACTTCGGCTCCGTGTACGCGGACTCCTTCGCGCGCGACCACGTGCTGTCCGAACTGGGCGGCCGGACCGTCCACGAGGCGCTGGACGCCGGCTGGGAGGCGAAGGACGTGTGGCGGGCGGTCTGCGCCGCCATGGACGTGCCCGCCGAGAAGCGCTGAGCCACGGGGCGGCGGCGATCCGCCGGGACCGGGGCGGAACGTCCGACGGGTGCGCGAGACTGGCGGGGTGGCCCCGACTGACGACACCGAGAAGACCAGCCCGCAGACACCCGCGGCGCCCGCCGCCCGGAGCACGGCGCCCGAGGCGAGCCCGGTCCCGGGCGACGCCGCCGCCGGCCCCGGCGGGCGGCCACCCGCCGAAGCCGTCGCCACCCCCGCGGCGTCCGGGGCCCACATGCCCCGCTGGCTGCCGCGCGCGATGGTCCTCGCGCTCGCCCTGTACGCCTGCTTCCTCCTCGGCGACTGGGCCTTCCACCAACTCGTCGGCCTGCTCGTCAACATCCTCCTCGCCTTCTTCCTGGCGCTCGCCATCGAACCGGCCGTCGGCCGCATGGCGGCGCGCGGAATGCGCCGGGGACTCGCCACCTTCCTCGTCTTCTTCGGCGTCCTGGCCACCGGCATCGGCTTCGTCGTCCTGCTCGGCTCGATGCTCGCCGGGCAGATCGTCGACATGGTCGAGAACTTCCCCCAGTACCTCGACTCGCTGATCAACTGGCTCAACCAGACCTTCCACACCGACCTCTCCCGGGTCGAGGTCCAGGACAGCGTGCTCAAGTCGGACTGGCTGCAGAAGTACGTGCAGAACAGCGCCACCGGTGTCCTCGACGTCTCCGCGACCGTCCTCGGCGGGCTCTTCCGGCTGCTGACGATCTTCCTCTTCGCCTTCTACTTCGCCGCCGACGGGCCGCGCCTGCGCCGCGCGCTCTGCTCCGTCCTGCCGCCCGCCCGCCAGGCCGAGGTGCTGCGCGCCTGGGAGATCGCGGTCGACAAGACCGGCGGCTACCTCTACTCGCGCGGCCTGATGGCCCTCATCTCCGGCGTCGCGCACTTCGTGCTCTTCGAGATCCTGGACGTCCCCTACGCCCCCGCGCTCGCGGTCTGGGTCGGTCTGGTCTCCCAGTTCATCCCCACCATCGGCACCTATCTGGCCGGCGCGCTGCCGATGCTGATCGCCTTCACCGTGAACCCCTGGTACGCGCTGTGGGTGCTCGGCTTCGTCGTCGTCTACCAGCAGTTCGAGAACTACGTGCTCCAGCCGAAGCTCACCTCCAAGACGGTCGACATCCACCCGGCGGTGGCCTTCGGCTCGGTGATCGCGGGCACCGCGCTGCTCGGCGCGGTCGGCGCGCTGATCGCCATCCCGGCCGTGGCCACCCTCCAGGCGTTCCTCGGGGCGTACGTGAAGCGGTACGACGTCACGGACGACCCCCGGGTGCACGGCTACCGCCGGTACGGCGAGGCGGTCGTGGCCCGGCTCCAGAAGGCCCTCCACTCCAAGAAGGAGAACCACGAGGACCACGAGAACCAGGAGAGCGCCGGGGACGGGTGACGGCGGCGCCCCCTCCCCGTTGCCGCGGGGTTCAGAGGTACGAGGGGCCGGTGACGCGGCCCCGGAACGCGTACCAGACCCACCCCTGGACGGCGGCGAGCAGTGGGGTGACGACGGCGAGCGCGGGGGCCAGCAGGGCCAGCGTCCCCGGCGCCGCCGCTCGCTCGGCCAGCGGCAGGGCACTGCCGGCCCAGAGCGGCAGCCCGCCCAGCAGGACCGCCGTGAGCGCGAGCGGATGCCAGGGCCGCCCGGCCCGGCCGACCAGCCGCCGGGCCCGCTGGTACGGGGCGCCGGTGAGCCGCAGCGAGGCGAAGCCGAGACCGTGCGCCGCGAACAGGGCGGCGACGGCGGCCGCGGCCACGACGGCGACGGGCCCGCTGGCGGGCTCGTAGGGTCTGCCGGTGAGGAGGGCCGCCAGCAGCAGGCCCCAGGACAGCGCGAGCGTCCAGCTGCCGGCCGTCACGGCGGCGTCGCACGCCGCCCGCCAGCCGCGCCCCGGGCCCCGGCCCCGCGACCACAGGCCCGCGTCCCGCACGATCCATCCGGCCAGCAGCGCCACGAGCACCGGCGCCTGACCGCTCATCAGCTCGCCCTCAAGCGCGGGGAAGCAGCCCACGAGGACTCCGGCGGTGGCGACCAGCCACACCTCGTTGCCCAGGAAGAAGGGGGCGAAGGAGGCGAGGACGAGTCTGCGTTCGCTGTCTCCGCGGCCGAGCCAGGGCAGCAGCATGCCGCTGCCGATGTCCGTGCCGGCGAGCACGAACCAGCCGCTGGTGAAGAGGGCGAGCAGGGCGACGGCGAGGGTTTCCACGGTTCTCCTCGGGCCGGAACGGAACGGGTCGGAATAGGGGTGCGGCGCAAGCGGGACGGGCCGGAGACGGAAAGGGCCGGTCAGTAGCGGGGCAGGGGTGCGGCGGTGGCGGGCGGCGAGTCGTCGGGGACGCGCTCGTCCCGGCCGAGGGCCGTCTCGACCGGGCCGCGGCGGGCGTGCCGGGCCAGCAGCCAGAAGTTCAGGACGGCGAGCAGCAGGAACAGCGTGGCGAACACGGCCAGGGAGAGCCGCATCGTGCCGGGGGAGAGGTCCGAGACGGCGTCCTCGGTCCGCAGCAGGCCGTACACCACCCACGGCTGCCGGCCCGCCTCGCGGAAGACCCAGCCGCCGGTCATGGCGAGGTACGGCAGCGGCACGGAGGCCATGAGGACCAGGTGCCAGAGCCGGAACCTCAGGACGGCCTTGCGGAACGCGGCGAGGACCACCCCGGCGAGGCAGAGGTACATCATCAGGCCGAAGCTGATGAGCATCACCAGCCCGCCGCCCCGGGTGAGGCCCTCGGAGGGTATGTAGTCGCCGGGGCCGAACAGGGTCGTCAACTCGGCCTGCACCCGGGCGATCTCGGCCGCCTTCCCCCGGAAGACGGCCGCCTTCATCGGCTGGAAGGAGGCGAGGGACGCGAACTGGAGGCCGCCGCTGACCGCCGCCGCCATCAGTGCCGGCGCCGCGACGAACACGCCCGTCCGCAGGCTCCGCCGGAAGAAGTCCGTCTCCGCCGTGCGCCGGAAGAGGTGGTAGGCGCTCACCCCGGCCATGAAGAAGCCGGCGGTGAGCAGCGCTCCGGCCAGGATGTGGGCGAGCGGGAGGAGCGCGGCCGGGTTGGTGAGGACGGCGCCGGGATCGGTGAGGACGAGCTCGCCGTCCTCGGAGCCGTACCCCACCGGGTGGTTGAGGAAGCCGTTGGAGACGAGGATCCAGTACGCGGAGAGGTACGCAGTCAGGACCACGACCCAGATCGTCGCCAGGTGGGCCCAGCGGCCGAGCCGGTGCCAGCCGAAGATCCACAGGCCGAGGAAGGTGGACTCGACGAAGAACGCGACGAGCGTCTCCACGGCCAGGGACGCGCCGAGTATGTTGCCCGCCTCGTGGGTGAGGCCGCTCCAGGCCATGCCGAACTGGAACTCCATGACGAGGCCGGTGACGATGCCGACCGCGTAGTTGATCACGTACAGCTGGCCCCAGAAGCGGACCTGGCGGCCGTCCTCCGGGCGCCGGGTGAGGGTGGCGCGGGTCTGGAGGACGGCCACGATCGTCCCGAGGCCCAGGGTGAGGGCGACGAAGAGGAAGTGGCCCGCGGCGGTGAGGCCGAACTGGAGCCGCGCGAGATCGAGTACGTCCTGATGCACTCCGCCAGGATGCTCGGAGGGACCCGGCCACCACATCTGACCTGGGGTGACAATCGACCGCCGGTTCTGTACTCCTTCGGTGGGCGCCGCACCGGCGTGGCGTACCACGAAAGTTGATCGGGGCCGGCCCGGCCCCTTAGGGGAGGCCCTGAGGCGGCGGGCCCGGCGGCGGCGTCAGGCCAGCCAGCCGGGGGTGATCATCCCCGACTCGTACGCGAGGACGACGAGCTGGGCGCGGTCGCGGACCTCCAGCTTGGTCATGATCCGGCTGACGTGCGTCTTGGCGGTGGCGGGGGAGAGGACGAGCCGGCCGGCGATCTCGTCGTTGGACAGGCCGGCCCCGACCAGGCCCAGGACCTCGCGCTCGCGGTCGGTGAGGGCCTCCAGGCGCGGCGCCGGGTCGGGGCGGCGGCCGGCCGGGTCGGCGCGGACGGCGAACTCGGCGATGAGCCGGCGGGTCACCGCCGGGGCGATCAGGGCGTCGCCCCGCGCCACGACGCGCACCGCGTGCAGCAGTTCCATCGGCTCGGTGTCCTTCACGAGGAACCCCGAGGCGCCGGCGCGCAGCGCCCCGTACACGTGCTCGTCCTCGTCGAAAGTGGTGAGGATAACGACCTTCACCGCGTCGAGCCCGGGGTCGGCGGTGATGCGCCTTGTGGCCTCCAGGCCGTCGAGGACGGGCATGCGGATGTCCATGAGGACGACGTCCGGGCGGAGTCCGGCGGCGAGCGCGACGGCCTGCTCGCCGTCACCGGCCTCGCCGACGACCTCGATGTCGTCCTCGTCGGCGAGGATGGACCGGAAGCCGGCCCGGACGAGGGTCTGGTCGTCGGCGAGCACGACGCGGATCATCGCTGCTTCCCTTCCTGCGGGGTGAGGGTCGTGGGGAGGCGGGCGTCGACGAGGAATCCGCCGCCGTCCGGTCCGGCGGTGAGCGTGCCGCCGAGGGCGCGGGCCCGTTCGGTCATGCCCCGGAGGCCGGTGCCGCCGCCGGCGGGGGCCGTGACCGGCGCGCCGGGCGGCCCGCCGTCGTCCGCGATCCGGATCCGTACCGTGCCGCGCTCCCCCTCCCAGTCCAGGGTGACGGTGACGGTCGAGGCGGCGGAGTGGCGGGTCACGTTGGTGAGCGACTCCTGCACGATGCGGTACGCGGCGAGGTCCACGGGCGGCGGCAGCGGGACGGGCGTGCCAGTGACCTGGGTGCGCACGTCGAGGCCCGCGGCGCGGGCGCGGGCCGTCAGGTCGCCGAGGAGCGCCAGGCCGGAGGCGGGCGGGGCGGTCGGCGCGGCCTCGTCGGCGCCGCGCAGCACTCCGAGGGTGGCGCGGAGCTCCCGCAGGGCGTCCTTGCTGGTGGTGCGGACGGCGGTCAGGGCCTCGGTGGCGGTGGCGAGCGCGGCCTCGGTGTCGGGGCGCTTGGCGAGCCGGTGCAGGGCGGCGCCGGACTGCACGTTGATGAGGGAGACGGTGTGGCCGAGGACGTCGTGGAGTTCGCGGGCGATCCGCAGCCGCTCCTCGGTGGCGCTCTGGCGGGCGCGGGCCTCCTGTTCGCGCTCGGCGGCGAGGGCCCGCTGCTCCACCTCGTGGAGGTACGCGGTCCGGGTGCGCTGGGCGCGGCCGACCGCGACCAGGCTGATCAGCCAGCCGGCGAGCATGGCGAGCGCGGTCTCGTCGATCTGGCGGTGGCCGGGCCGCTGGCGGACCTCGCCGATCCCGACGGCGAGCAGGGTGACCGCGGCGAGCGCGACAGCGGCGGCGAAGCGGCCCTCGGCCGCCGTGGTGTACAGCGCGAGGGCGAAGGCGATCATGAGCGGCCCGTCCTGCGCGGAGAGCGGGTAGTAGGCGACGCAGCAGAGGAGGGTGACGACGGCGACGGCGACCGGCCAGGTCCGCCGGAGGGCGAGGGCGCCGCAGCCGGTGACCACGAGGGCCCAGCCGAGCGCGGCGCGCGGACCGGACTCCTGCGCCTGCCACCCGGAGACCAGCGTCCAGACCGTCACCAGCAGGAGGACGAGGCCGGCGACGAGGGCGTCGGCGGTCCGGGGCGGGAGGCGCATGGGTCGAAGGATAGGCGGGAGGGGGACTGGAGGCCGCTCGTTGACCTATAGTAAAAAGGTTGAATAGGTGAAGTGTGGGGTAGGGGAAGGCGGCCGGACGATGGACGCGCACGGATACCGGCGGTACGTGGCGCTCGGCGACAGCCAGACCGAGGGCGTCGGCGACGGCGACGACCGCACCGGGCTGCGCGGCTGGGCCGACCGGCTCGCCGAGCACCTCGCCCGCACCGAGCCGGACCTCCGGTACGCCAACCTCGCCGTACGGGGCCGGCTGGCCGGCGCGGTGCGCGCGGAGCAGCTCCCCGCGGCCCTCGCGCTCCGGCCCGACCTCGCCACCGTCGTCGCCGGGGTGAACGACCTCCTCCGGCCCGGCTTCGACGCCGACGAGACGGCCGGTCACCTGGACGCCGTCTTCGCGGCCCTGACCGGCCAGGGCGCCCGGGTCGCGACCCTCACCTTCCCCGACGTCGGCCGGATCACCCCGCTGGCCCGCCCCCTCGCGCCCCGCGTCCACGCCCTCAACGCCCGGATCCGGGAGGCCGCCCGGCGGCACGGCGTGACCGTCGCCGAGACCGCGCACAACGACGTGGTCACCGACCCCCGGCTGTGGAGCGCGGACCGGCTGCACGCCTCGCCGCTCGGGCACGCGCGGATCGCGGCGGCGGTCGCCGACGCGCTCGGCCTGCCGGGCAGCGACGACGGCTGGACCCGGGCGCTGCCGCCTCGGCCGGTCCCCACCGGCCTGCGCGCCGCCGCCGGCGAACTCGTCTGGGCCGGCTCCTTCCTCGGCCCCTGGATCGCGCGCCGCGTGCGCGGCCGGTCCTCCGGCGACGGCCGGGTCGCCAAGCGGCCCGACCTCCTCCGGCTGGGATAGGCGGGACCCGGGCGTCGGCGCGCGTGGGGCGGTGAACGCGCCGGAGCGCGCCCGGCGCGCCCTTCGCGGGTCAACGCACCGGGTCCGGTTCAGTCGTCTGAAGGTCGTTTCCGGCGATCTCCGGAAACCCGTCCGATGAGCCTCCTACCGTACGGACTGACCGTGCCGACGCGGTCCTACGAGGAGGAAGCCTGTGTCATCGTCCTGCGACCCCCGTTACGCCCCCGCCGGAGACGTGGACGGGGCGCTGATGGTGATCGACTCCCGGCTCAAGGCCGTCCACGACGGCAGGACCGGGACCGACCCCGAACAGCAGCGGCTGCTCGACCAGTACACCGCGTCCCTGGACCTGCGGGGCGTCCACGACCTGCTGGACGGCGCCTGCACGCTCGTCTTCATGTTCATGCGGTGGCTGCGCCAGGTCCACGAGGAGCACGAGCGGGACGTCCTCGAGTACGTGGTCCCCAGCCTCGTGACCACGCTGCGCATGATGCCCCGGAGCGTCAGGCCCGAGGCGATCCCGACCATGGCCGGCCTGGTGATCGCGGCGGGCACCGGCCTCAGCCCCAGCCTCTGGCGCCGTCAGTACGGGGACTGGACCAAGGAGGAGATGACCGCCCTGGAGGCCACCGCGCTGCTGCTGGCCGAGCACATCAACCGGATCGCTGGCGACGTCGACTTCGCCACCCGCATGATCGGCGAGACGCTCACCCGCGCCGACCGGAAGGCGGAGGAGGGGTGGGCGCGGGAGCTGGGGCTCGACCCGGGGTGGGACGAGGACGGCGACTAGCCTCCGGGCGGGAGGGGGGAGTGGCGGCCGGTCCGCGGCCGGGAGGAGGACGGCGGCCGGTCCCCGGCCGGGAGGGGTGTCGCGCGGCGACGGAGGGTTGTCCACAGGCAGCGCGTGGCGCGCTTGACACGAAAATCGAACATCTATTCTTATGAAGGTTCCGGCCCTTGGAATCGCGGGCATCTCGGCGAGTTGTCCACAGGTCGGAGAGACGCGGGACCCCATTGTCAGTGGCAGGGGTTAGCGTCTTTCACATGAAGCGATCGACTCAAGCAAACCGGGTGGAACCCATGGCAGGAACCGACCGCGAGAAGGCGCTCGACGCCGCGCTCGCACAGATTGAACGCCAATTCGGCAAGGGCGCCGTGATGCGCATGGGCGACCGCACCCAGGAGCCGATCGAGGTGATCTCCACCGGATCGACCGCCCTCGACGTCGCCCTCGGCGTCGGCGGTCTGCCGCGTGGCCGTGTCGTGGAGATCTACGGCCCGGAGTCCTCCGGTAAGACGACCCTGACCCTGCACGCCGTGGCCAACGCGCAGAAGGCCGGCGGCCAGGTCGCCTTCGTGGACGCCGAGCACGCCCTCGACCCCGAGTACGCCAAGAAGCTCGGCGTCGACATCGACAACCTCATCCTGTCCCAGCCGGACAACGGCGAGCAGGCCCTCGAGATCGTCGACATGCTGGTCCGCTCCGGCGCCCTCGACCTCATCGTCATCGACTCCGTCGCCGCGCTCGTGCCGCGCGCGGAGATCGAGGGCGAGATGGGCGACTCCCACGTGGGTCTCCAGGCCCGCCTGATGAGCCAGGCCCTCCGGAAGATCACCAGCGCCCTCAACCAGTCCAAGACCACCGCGATCTTCATCAACCAGCTCCGCGAGAAGATCGGCGTGATGTTCGGCTCGCCGGAGACCACGACCGGTGGCCGCGCGCTGAAGTTCTACGCCTCGGTGCGCCTCGACATCCGCCGCATCGAGACCCTCAAGGACGGCACGGAGGCGGTCGGCAACCGCACCCGCGTCAAGGTCGTCAAGAACAAGGTCGCGCCGCCGTTCAAGCAGGCCGAGTTCGACATCCTCTACGGCCAGGGCATCAGCCGCGAGGGCGGCCTGATCGACATGGGCGTGGAGCACGGCTTCGTCCGCAAGGCCGGCGCCTGGTACACGTACGAGGGCGACCAGCTCGGCCAGGGCAAGGAGAACGCCCGCAACTTCCTGAAGGACAACCCCGACCTCGCCAACGAGATCGAGAAGAAGATCAAGGAGAAGCTGGGCGTCGGCGTCCGTCCCGACGCCGCGAAGGCCGACGCGGACACCGCCACGGCGGCCGCGGCGGACGCGGCCGGCGCGGACGACGCCAAGGCCGCCCCGGCCACGGCCGCGAAGGCCGTCAAGGCGACCAAGGCCACCGCGGCCAAGAGCTGAACCGGTGACCGGTCGCACCGAATGGCCGGGTGACAGCCCCGACTCGTCGAGGGCCGAGAAGGAGCTGTCACCCCAGGATCCGGCGGAGCGGGCGCGGGCCATCTGCCTGCGCCTGCTCACCGGAAACCCCCGCACGCGCAAGCAGCTGGCCGACGCACTGCGCAAGCGGGAGATCCCCGACGACGTCGCCGAGGAGGTCCTCGCCCGGTTCGAGGACGTCGGCCTCATCGACGACGCCGCCTTCGCGGACGCGTGGGTGGAGTCCCGGCACCACGGGCGGGGCCTCGCCCGCCGGGCCCTCGCCCGCGAGCTGCGCACCAAGGGCATCGACCCCGGCCTCGTGCAGGAGGCCGTCGGACAGCTGGACTCCGAGCAGGAGGAGGCCACCGCCCGGGAGCTGGTGGCGCGGAAGCTCCGTTCCACCCGCGGTCTCGACCGCGACCGCCGGCTCAGACGGCTCGCCGGCATGCTCGCCCGCAAGGGATACCCGGAGGGCATGGCCCTGCGGGTGGTCCGCCAGGCCCTGGAGGACGAGGGCGAGTCCACCGAGGGCCTGGACGAGGGCTACTAGCCCGGGGCGGGCCGAGGCGAGCGGGCCGACGGGAGTGGGCCGGCGCGAGCGGGCCGACGCGGGGTCGGCCGGCACGGAGCCGGGCCGACGCGGAGTCGGGCCCCCGGTTCGGGGGGGCTCCGGCGGGCGGTGCGCATTCGCGGGGCTCTGCCGGGGCGGTATGCGGCGGTTCGGGGTGCCTCAGGGGGTCGGTCTCGTCGGGGGGACGAGGACCGGGAGGCCCGCCGCCCTCCACGCCTGGAAGCCGCCGATCAGGTCCGTCGCCCGGTGCAGGCCCAGCCGGCGGAGGGACTCCGCCGCCAGCGACGAGGCGTAGCCCTCGTTGCAGAAGACCACCACCCGCAGGTCGTGGTCGGTCGCCCGGGGGGACCGGTGGCTGCCCAGCGGATCGAGCCGCCACTCCAGCTCATTCCGCTCCACGACCAGCGCGCCCGGCACCAGGCCATCCCGGTCGCGCAGCGCCGCGTAGCGGGTGTCGACCAGGAGCGCCGCGCCCGCCGCGTACTCCTCGTACGCGGTGCGGGCGTCGAGCCGGTCGAGGCCGGCCCGCACCCGCTCCAGCAGTTCGTCGATGCCGACCCGTTCCCCGCTCACTGCCAGTCCTCCGGGCGCTCGACCTGCTCCAGGCGGAGCACCGCGCCCGTCCGGCTGAAACGCCGGATCAGCGGGAGCGGCGGGTAGTAGGCGTGAACCGAGACGGCGTGGGTGTCGGGAGAGGTGTTCAGCACCTCGTGCAGGTGGTCGCGGCCGAAGGCGCGGCCGTCGCCGGCGTCGAGCCGGCGCGAGCGGTCGAGCCCCTCGGCCAGCTCCAGGGTCTTCCAGCCGCCCGCCGGGAGGCGGACGGCGAGGGAGTGCTCGGTCAGGCTGCCGCGGGCGGTCGCGAAGGCGCCGAAGGACTCGGCATGGTCGTGCCAGCCGGTGCCGGTGCCGGGCGGCCAGCCGATGAGCCACGCCTCGCTGCCGCCGGGACCGTCCAGACGGACCCAGGTACGGCCCTCCGGGTCGAGCGGCAGGGAGTCGACAAGGGCCTGGTCGGCGGCGGTGCGGCGGGCGAAGTCGAGCAGTTCGGCCGCCGTCGGCAGCGCCGAGGCCGGACGGGTGGTGACGGGGGAAGCGGAGAGGGAGGGGGTAGGAGTGACAGAAGAAGCGGGCACGGGTGACCGTCCTGGAATCGCTGGGGTGCGCGCCACACGGCAGGACCGGCGAGGGGTCCGGACGAACCGCCGGACGAGGGGCCGAGCCTCACCGCACCCGCCGGCCGTCCAGGACCGGATGGACCCAAGGGACCCAATGGACCCAAGAGACCCAAGGGACCCGGTAGGCCGGCCCGGACTGGAGACTCACGGTCAACCGGGCCGGTGCAGGCAGGGCGGTGCAGGCAGGACCCGCCGGTGAGCGGGGCGCGCGGGGGAAGGGGGCGAGTTCAGTGGGACGGGCGACACACGCAGCCCGCGTAGCGGATCAGGTCCATGTGGACCCTCCGCCACAGGCGTACATCGGTGTCGGTCACGCTCCGGAGTACACCACGCCCGCCCCCGTGAATCAATGGATGTCCGCGGTCCGGTCGTGTCCCAGGGCCGCCTCGGCCGGCTCCGGGACCTCGGCGCCGGCGGGCCCGTCGGCCTCCGCCGGGCCGGCCGGGAGGGCGGCCTTCGCGGGACGGTCGGCGTCCGCCGCCGCGCGTCCGGCCGGGAGGGCCTTCGGGCGGCCGTCCTCGTCGCCGTCGGCCGGGGCGTTGCCGCGGGCGGCTTCCGCCGCCGCGCGCAGCTCCTCCGGGCGGACCCCGGCGAAGGCGGCGACCAGGTGGCCGTCGGGGCGGATCAGCAGCACGGCGTGGGCGGGGGCGCCCGGGTACGCGTCGGTCACCAGGACCTCCGCCGTCACCGGCAGCGCCTCGGCGGCCTCCTCCAGCCGGGGCATCAGCCCTGCCGTCCGCCAGTGCCGGCGCTCCCACACCCCGGAGCCGGGGGCGACGAGCAGGACCAGGAAGCGGGACTGCCCGAGCCGGTCCCGGAGCCGTACCGTCGTGTCGTCGGGGGCCGTCACCCGGACGTCCTCGACCGGGGCGCCGAGCGGGGTGCCGACCGGGATCATGCCCTCGCTGAGCGGCGCCGCGAGCGGCGAGTGCGGGTACGCGGGGGAGGCGCCGAGCGGGCCCCGGCCCAGGTGCCCGTCGGTCAGCAGGGCGTCGTGGCCGCGCATCACGCCCGGCAGGTAGGCGCGCAGCCCCCCGCCGCCGCCGCGCAGCGCGGGCAGGGCCTGGTCGGCGGCGCGGAGGCGGGCGGCGATCGCGGTCCTGCGCTCGCTCTGGTAGCTGTCCAGGAGGGCGTCCGGGGCGGCGCGGTGCCAGACGAGGGCGAGCTTCCAGGCGAGGTTGTCGACGTCCCGCAGGCCCTCGTCGAGGCCCTGGGTGCCGATGGCGCCCAGCAGGTGGGCCGCGTCGCCGGCGAGCAGCACCCGGTCGACGCGCCAGCGGCGGGCCAGCCGGTGGTGCAGGGTGTGCACGCCGGTGTCCAGGAGCTCGTACGGGGGAGTGGTGCCGTCGCACCAGCCGGCCAGGGTCTCGCGGATCCGGGCCACGAGGGCGTCCGGGGTGACGAGTTCGCCGCGCGGCGGCAGCAGCCAGTCGAGCCGCCAGACGCCGTCGGGCAGCGAGCGGGCGCTGATCTCGTCGGCGACCCCGCGCCACGGGGGCTGACGGTGCAGCACCGCGGCGCCGGGCCAGGGGAGTTCGGTGCGCAGGGCGGCGACCGCGTGCCGCTCGACCGCGGTGCGGCCGGGGTAGCGGACGCCGAGCAGCTTGCGGACGGTGGAGCGGGCGCCGTCGCAGCCGACCAGGTGGCTGCCCCGCCACCAGGTGCCCTTGGGGCCGCGGGTGTGGGCGACGACCCCGGTGCGGTCCTGCTCGACGGTGTCCAGCCGGGCGTCGGTGACGAGCCGGACGAGCGGTTCGCGGGCGATGGCGTCGCGCAGGCCGCGGGCGAGGGCGTGCTGGGGGATGTGCAGGGGGGCGGCCGGAGGGGCGGGGGCGCCGGGGTCCTCGGACCACTCCTCGGTGCCGCCCAGTCCCAGGTCGAAGGCGACCTCGCGGGGCTGCCGGCGGCGCTGCATCCCGCGCCAGCCGACCCAGCGCAGCCCCTCGTCACGGACGGTGGCGCAGCCCAGGCGCTCGACCAGGGCGGCCATGTCGGCGCGCAGCACGACGGTCCGCGCGGGGCGCGGTTCCTCCTGGCCGGAGGTCTCGTCGAGGACGACGCTGGGCACGCCCTGCGCGGCGAGCGCGAGGGAGAGCGCGAGGCCGACCGGCCCCGCGCCCACGATGATCACCGGGTCCACGGCGCGGCTCCAAAAGGCCGGAAAGTCATGGGGGCAGCACAGCAGAGTGTGTCACGGTCCCGGTGCTTGATCACAGACCGTATGCAACCCAGTCAGGGTGTTTTGCGTCAAGTGACGTGGTGGGCGTGGTGCGGCTGATGTGCGGTCAGGCGCGTTTCCGGGCGCGGCGGGTGTCCCGCGTATCGCTTTCCGTCCCGGCAGAACCTCCGGCCCCGTCGCCCGTCCCGGATGCAGGCGGTCCGGGGGGTGGGCGACGGGGCCGGAAGTGGACGGGCGCGAACCTTGGGGAATCCGGCCGGTCGGGGTGGTGGTCGTGCGGGCGGGTGGTCAGGCGCCGCTGGTGCTCGCCCCGCCCATCTCGACGTTCGCGGCGGGGGCCGTGTCCTTCACCGCGGCGGCCTTGCGGCCCTGGCGGAGCCGCTGCTCCAGGCGGGCGGCGAGGTAGGTGAGGAGGGCGTTGAGCGCGATGTAGATCAGGGCGATGACGGTGAAGGTGGCGATGGTGTTGGCGCCGTAATTGGCGGTGATCTGCCGGTTCTGGCTGAGCAGTTCGTTGAAGCCGAGCAGAGCGCCGCCGAGCGCGGTGTCCTTCACGATGACGACGAGCTGGCTGACCAGGGCCGGCAGCATGACCGTGACGGCCTGCGGCAGCAGCACGTACAGCATGGTCTGGCCCTTGCGCATGCCGAGCGCCACGGCCGCGTCGCCCTGGCCCCGGGGGAGCGAGAGGACGCCGGCGCGGACGACCTCGGCGATGACGGAGGCGTTGTAGAGCACCAGGCCGGTGACGACCGCGTACAGGGGGCGGAAGTCGGAGCTGACGGAGGAGTACTGCGAGTAGAGGGCGCTCGCGAAGACCATCAGGAGCAGCACCGGGATGGCCCGGAAGAACTCCACGACCGCGCCGACCGGGACCCGCACCCAGCGGTGGTCGGAGAGCCGGCCGATGCCCAGCGCCGCGCCCAGCGGCAGGGCGATCACGATGGAGAGGGCGGCGGCCTTCAGGGTCTCCGTCAGACCGGGCAGCAGGTACGTCGTCCAGACCTGCGCGTCGGTGACGAACGGGCTCCACTTGGCGGCTTCCAGCTGCTTCTTGTCGGCCAGCGCCGAGAGCACCCAGAAGGCCACCAGGCCGAGGACGGCGAGGAAGACGACGGTGTAGAGGACGTTGCGCCGCTTGGCCCGGGGGCCGGGGACGTCGTAGAGGACGGAGCTCATCGCTTCACCGCCAGTCGCTTGGCCGCCCAGCCCAGGAAGAGGCCGGTGGGGAGGGTCAGGACGATGAAGCCGAAGGCGAAGAGGGCGAAGACCGTGAAGAGTGCCTGGGCCTCGTTCTCGATCATCTCCCGCATCAGCAGGGCCGCCTCGGCGGCGCCGATCGCCGCGGCCACCGTGGTGTTCTTGGTGAGGGCGATGAGGACGTTGGCGAGCGGGGTGATCGCCGCGCGGAACGCCTGCGGGAGCACCACCAGCGTCAGCACCTGGGTGAAGCTCATGCCCAGCGCGCGGGCCGCCTCGGCCTGGCCGGACGGGACCGTGTTGATGCCGGAGCGCAGCGCCTCGCAGACGAAGGTGCCGGTGTACGCGGTGAGGCCGAGGATCGCGAGGCGGAAGCCGATCTCCTTGAAGTTCTCGCCGCCGAGCGTCACCGCGAGGGTCTGGTCGAGGACGAAGGAGCAGGCCACGATGACGACGGTCAGCGGTGTGTTGCGGACGAGGTTGACGTACGCCGTGCCGAAGCCGCGCATCAGCGGGACCGGGCTGACCCGCATGGCGACCAGGGCCGTGCCCCAGATCAGCGAGCCGATCGCCGAGTAGAGGGCGAGCTGCGCCGTCACCCAGAAGGCGCCGAGCAGGTCGTACTGCCCGGAATCAAGAAAGTCGAACACGATGCCCCGCGCTCTCCCCTGGTGGTCGGTCGGTGGGACGGCCGGTGCGTCGGCAGCGGCCGGTGGGGCCGTGACGGCCGCTCGCCGGTGGGGCGGCGGCCGTCACGGCGGCCCGCTCGGTCAGCCCGCGATCTTCGGGGCCGGCTCGTTCTTGTAGCCCGAGGGGCCGAAGTGCTGCTTCACGAGCTTGTCCCAGGTGCCGTCGGACACCATCTTCTCCAGGGCCTTGTTGATCTTGCCCTTGAGCTCGGAGTCGCCCTTCTTGATGCCGATGCCGTAGTTCTCGTCGCTCATCGACAGGCCGACCAGCTTGAACTTGCCCTGGTGCTCCTTCTGCGAGGCGTAGCCCGCGAGGATGGAGGCGTCCGTGGTGAGGGCGTCGACGCGCTTGTTCTCCAGGCCGGTCAGGCACTCGGAGTAGCCGCCGAGCTGCTGGAGGTCGGCCTTCGGGGCCAGCTTCTCCTTGACGTTCTGCGCGGAGGTCGAGCCGGTGACCGAGCAGAGCTTCTTGGAGTTGAGGTCCTCGACCTTGGTGATCGAGGTGTCGTCGGCGCGGACCAGCAGGTCCTGGTGGGTCAGGAAGTACGGGCCGGCGAAGTCGACCTCCTTCAGGCGCTTCTCGTTGATCGAGTAGCTGGCGACGACGAACTTGACGTCGCCGTTCTTGATGAGGTTCTCGCGCTCGGCCGACGGGGCCTGCTTCCAGGTGATCTTGTCCTCGGGGAAGCCGAGCTCCTTGGCGACGTACCGGGCGACGTCGACGTCGAAGCCCGCGTACGAGCCGTCCGGGGTCTTCAGGCCGAGACCCGGCTGGTCGAACTTGATGCCGATGGTGATCTTGTCACCGTTGCTGCCGGAGTCCGAGCCGGAGCCGCAGGCGGTGGCGGTCAGGGCGAGGACGACGGCGGCCGCGGCGGCCGCGGAGGCGTTGCGAAGCTTCATGGTTGAACGTCCCTTGGGTAGGCGTGAGTTGCGAAGACTAGGTCGCCGACTCGCTCAGTGGTGCAGGATTTTGGAGAGGAAGTCCTTCGCCCGGTCGCTGCGCGGGTTGCTGAAGAACTCCTCGGGGGTGGCCTGTTCGACGATCCTGCCGTCGGCCATGAAGACGACCCGGTCGGCCGCGGAGCGGGCGAAGCCCATCTCGTGCGTGACGACCACCATCGTCATGCCCTCCCGGGCCAGCTGCTGCATGACCTCCAGGACCTCGTTGATCATCTCGGGGTCCAGGGCCGAGGTCGGCTCGTCGAAGAGCATCACCTTCGGGTCCATGGCGAGCGCGCGGGCGATCGCCACGCGCTGCTGCTGCCCACCCGAGAGCTGCGCCGGGTACTTGTCCGCCTGCGCGGCCACGCCGACCCGCTCCAGCAGGGCGCGGGCCTTGGTCTCCGCCGCCTTCTTCTCCGTGCCGCGGACCTTGATCTGACCCAGCATCACGTTCTCGAGCACGGTCTTGTGCGCGAAGAGATTGAAGGACTGGAAGACCATGCCGACGTCCGACCGCAGCCGGGCCAGTTCCCTGCCCTCCGCGGGCAGCGGCTTCCCGTCGATCGTGATCGTCCCGGCGTCGATCGTCTCCAGGCGGTTGATCGTGCGGCACAGCGTCGACTTGCCGGACCCCGACGGCCCGATGACGACGACGACTTCACCGCGGCCGATCGTGAGGTCGATGTCCTGCAGCACGTGCAGCGCGCCGAAGTGCTTGTTCACTCCGGACAGGACGACCAGATCCTCCTGGGCCCGGGGGGAGTCCTCGTGGTCCTTGGACACTGCCACTCCGCTCATCGGCCTCTTGCTCCGTCCTCCTCGGTTGGGAGGACACTAGAGACACGCCCGGAACACCGTCATCACATCTGAGCGGAAATTGAGGATAACGATAAGGCTACAAACGGACACCCTGGGTGAAGGTGACCTGTGGGGCCGTACCGGGTGAATAACGGAAGCGGACCCTCCGCCGGGGGACACTTGACTGTGGGGACGCCGATCGGCGTTCATGGGCGTTCATGCCCCGATCCGGTGCACCCCCGGCGAACGAGAGGAGAAGACCATGCGACTGCTGCTCGTCGAGGACGACGACCACGTCGCCGCGGCCCTCTCCGCGATCCTCGCCAAGCACGGCTTCGCCGTCACCCACGCCCGCAACGGCGAGGAGGCCCTCCAGGCCGTCCTCCCCACGGCGCAGGGCGAGCGCCCCTCGTACGGGGTGATCCTGCTCGACCTCGGCCTCCCCGACCAGGACGGCTACCAGGTCTGCGCCCGCATCCGGAAGCTCACCGCCACCCCGGTGATCATGGTGACCGCGCGCGCCGACGTACGCTCCCGCATCCACGGCCTCAATCTCGGCGCCGACGACTACGTCGTCAAGCCCTACGACACCGGCGAACTGCTCGCCCGCATCCACGCCGTCTCCCGGCGCACCACCGGACCCGGCGCCGCCGACGACCAGGGCGCCGGTACGGGCTCCGCCGGCGAGGGCGCCGTGCTGCACCTCGGCGCCGTCGCCGTCGAACTGCCCACCCGGCGCGTCAGCGTCGACGGCCGGCCCGTCGCCCTCACCCGCAAGGAGTTCGACCTGCTCGCCCTCCTCGCCCAGCGGCCCGGCGTCGTCTTCCGCCGCGAGCAGATCATCTCCGAGGTCTGGCAGACCAGTTGGGAGGGGACCGGCCGCACCCTGGAGGTGCACGTCGCCTCCCTCCGCGCCAAGCTGCGGATGCCCGCCCTGATCGAGACCGTGCGGGGCGTCGGCTACCGCCTGGTCGCCCCGGCCGCGTAACCCCCGGCCGCCCCGCCCGTGCGCACCCGACTCCTCCCCCTGCTCATCGTGCTGATGGCCGGGGTCCTGCTCGCCCTGGGGTTCCCGCTCGCCGCCAGCCTCGCCGCCGCCCAGCAGCAGCGCGCCGTCGTCGACCGCCTCGACGACGCCGCCCGCTTCGCCGCCCTCGGGCAGTACGTCGGCGACCCCGCCACCGGCGACGACGAGCGCCGCACCACGCTGCGCGGCGAGCTCGCCAGCTACCACGACGTCTACGGCATCCGGGCCGGCATCTTCTACCGCGACAACCGCGCCATGGCCGCCGCCCCCGAGGACTGGGTCGTCCCGTACGACGGGGAGGGCCGCCGCGCCTTCAACGAGGCCCTGCTCGGCCGCCGCAGCCACGACCCGCCGCAGGTCTGGCCCTGGCAGCCGCACGCCCGCCTCATCATCGCCTCGCCCGTCGTCCGCGACGGCGACGTCATCGCCGTCGTCGTCACCGACTCGCCCACCGGAGAGCTCCGCGCCCGCATCCTGCGCGGCTGGCTGGTGATCTTCGCCGGCGAGGCCGCCGCCATGCTGCTCGCCGTCGGCGCCGCCTTCCGCCTCACCGGCTGGGTGCTGCGCCCGGTACGGGTCCTCGACGGCGTCACCCACGACATCGCCACCGGACGGATGAACTCCCGGGTCGCCGAGGCCGGCGGACCGCCCGAACTGCGCCGCCTCGCCCGCTCCTTCAACGAGATGGCCGACCACGTCGAGGAAGCCCTCGAACAGCAGCGGGCGTTCGTCGCCGACGCCTCCCACCAGCTCCGCAACCCGCTCGCCGCGCTCCTCCTCCGCATCGAACTGCTCGCCCTCGAACTCCCCGAGGGCAATGAGGAGATCGCCTCCGTGCGCACCGAGGGCAAGCGGCTCGCGCGGGTCCTCGACGACCTGCTCGACCTGGCCCTCGCCGAGCACGCCTCCGCCGACCTGCGGCTCACCGACGTCGGCGCCCTCACCGCCGAGCGGATCGCCTCCTGGCGGCCGGTCGCCGACGAGAAGGGCGTCCGCCTGGTGGGGGAGTGCGGGGCCGCCACCGGCTGGGCGGACCCGGTGGCCCTGTCCAGCGCGCTGGACGCGGTCGTCGACAACGCGCTCAAGTTCACGCCGGAGGGCGAGCAGGTCACCGTACGGGTCCTCGCCGGGCGCGACACCGTCGAGGTCGTCGTCGCCGACAGCGGCCCCGGGCTCACCGAGGAGGAGCTGAGCCGGGTCGGGGACCGCTTCTGGCGCTCCGGACGGCACCAGAACGTCAAGGGCTCCGGGCTCGGCCTCTCCATCGCCCGGGTGCTGCTCACCGCCACCGGCGGCGCCATCGCCTTCGCCCCGAACGAGCCGCACGGACTGCGGGTGACGGTCACCGTGCCGCGGTACGAACCCACCGACGCGTGAGATCCGGGCGTACGGTCCTCAGGGCTTGACCGAGCGGTAGTAGCGGCGGGCGCCCTCGTGGAGCGACAGGGGTTCGGTGTAGACGGCCGTCCGCAGGTCCACCAGCTGCGCCGGGTGCACCTGGCTGCCGATGCTGTCCCGGCTGGCGATCACCGAGCGGGTGAACCCCTCCACCAGGTCCGCGTCGGCGTCGGCCGTCGTCACCATCAGGTTCGCCACCGCCAGCGTCTGCACCTCCTGCCCGTCCTGCGCGGCCGCGTAGGCGTCGGCGGGGATCGTCGCGGAGCGGTAGTGCCGGGTGGAGTCGCCGACGTCCCGCAGCGCGTCCACGAGCGGGGCGTCCATCGGGACCAGCCGGACCGGGGTCCGCTCCGACAGCTTCTGCACCGCCAGCGTCGGCAGCCCGCCGGACCAGAAGAAGGCGTCGAGCTCGCCGCGCTCCAGCATCTCCGGCATGGCGTCGATGCCGACCGGCACCGCCGTCACGTCCCGCGTCGGCGTCAGCCCGGCCGCCGCGAGGACCCGGTCCGCGATCAGCCGCACGCCCGAGCCGTCCTGCCCGACGCCGACCCGCAGGCCCCGCAGGTCGGAGACGGTCTGGGCCGACGACCCCTTGCGCACGACGACCTGCACGTAGTCGTCGTAGAGCCGGGCGCACCCGCGCAGCCGCTCGAAGCCCGGCCGGCGGTCGCGGATGTACTGCGCCACGGCGTCGGCGGTCGCGACGGTGAAGTCGGCCTCCCCGGAGGCGACCCGCGCCAGGTTCTGCTGGGAGCCCTCGCTGTCCTGGAGGGTGATCGTCACGTCCGGCAGGTCCTCGGCCATGGCCTTCTTGAGCAGCTCGCCGTAGTGCTGGTAGACCCCGGAGCGGACGCCGGTGCTGAAGGTGATCGAGCCGCTGGGCGTCGAGGTCCCGAAGGGCGCCAGCCACCACAGCACGCCCCCGACGACCGCGAGCAGCGCGACCGCGAGCGCGAGGGCGCGGCGGCGGGCGGAGCGGGTGAGCGAGGGGGCCATGTCTGCGATCCTGCCAGGTGGGCCGCGCCCCTGGCCAGGGCGGCCGGGCCCCGGCGGCTGTGACGTGCGCGGCGCGGCGGTGCCCGGCGGCGGACGGTGGCGGGGGCGGCACGGTGCGCCACCCGGCACGGGCCCGCGCGCTGCGGACCGCGCTCCGCCGAAGTGGTGAGCGGAGCGCCGGAGGGGTGCCGCGGCGTGTGTCCTGCGGGGGCGGCGGGGTCCGCCCGGTTAGCGTCGGACAACGCTCGGTGATCTTGACGGCGGTTCCCCTGCCCGCCCGGCCTCCCCGGCCGCGCCCCTGGCCCCCGCCGAGCGGCCGACCCCCAGTCCCCCGGGAGCTTCGGCACGCCCGCGTGCGCCGGGGAGCGTGCGCCCGACCGCGGCCGGCGGTCCGCGGGCGCTGGACCGGGCGGGCCGGGGCGGGGGAGGGTGGAGCCGGGGCGGGGTGGGTTGGTACGTCACCGATGCCGGTCCCGTTCGCCGTACCGACTGTCCGCCCGCCGCCCGTTGCCCGTCCACCCGCTCCCCTACGACCCGAGGAAGCCGCCCATGCGCCCCGTCCGTCCCGTCGTCCCGCCCGTCGCCCCGCCGCGCGTCGCCGTCCTCGCCGACGACCTGACCAGCGCGGGGGACGGGGCGGCGCCCTTCCGGCGGGCCGGGCACCGGGCGCGGGTCCTGCTGTCCGGCAGCCCGCTCGCCGGGCACGGGCAGGAGGACGGCGTCCTCGCCGTGGACCTCGGCACCCGGCTCCTGGACGAGGACGGGGCCGCCGACCGCACCCGGGAGGCGGCCCGCGCCCTGGCCGGTGCGGGGCTGCTGCTCAAGACCGTCGACTCGACCCTGCGCGGCCACGTGGCCGCCGAGATCCGCGCCGCGCGGGAGGGCGCGGGCCGGCGGTCGGTGGTGATCGCCCCCGCGTTCCCCGCCGAGGGGCGCACGACGCGCGCCGGCGTCCAGTACGTGCGCGGGGTGCGCGTCGACGCGAGCGAGTTCGCCCGCGACCCCGCCCACCCCGTCCGGACCGCCGACCTCGCCCGGATCCTCCCGGACGCCGTCCTCGTCGACCCCGACCGGACCGGGGCGCTGCCCGGACTCCTCGCGGACGGCGGGCTGTTCGTCTGCTCCGCCGCCACCGACGCCGACCTGGACCGGATCGTCGCCGCCGTGCCCGACCACGGGGACGTCCTGTGGGTCGGCTCCCCGGGCCTGGCCGCCGCCCTCGCCCGCCACCACGCCCCCACCGGCCCCCTGAGCGCCACCGCGGAACTCCCGCCCGCCGCACGCCCGCTGGTCGCCGTCGGCAGCGCCAACCCCACCACCCGCCGCCAGCTCGACCTGCTCGCCGCCGCGCCCGGCGCGGTCAGCGCCGACACCGCCGCGCCGCTGGGGGCCGCCGACACGCCCGTACGCGTCCTCCACACGCCCCACGAACGCCGGGCGGACCCCGCCGAGCTGACCCGCGGGCTCGCCGCCTCCGTCGCGGCCCTCGCAGACCGGGCGCCCTTCGACGGGCTGGTGCTCACCGGCGGCGAGACCGCCGAGGCCGTGCTGCGCGCGCTCGGCGCCCACGGCATCGACCTCCACGACGAACCCGAACCCGGCATCGCGCGCGGCACCCTCGCCGGACCCGCCGGCCTCGCCCCCGTCCCGGTCGTCATCAAGGCCGGCGGCTTCGGTGACGACCGCACCCTGCTGCGCCTGCACGCCCTGCTCACCGGCGCCCCGGCCGCCGGTCACGCCTCCAGATAGCGCAGCACCGCGAGGATCCGCGGGCTGTGGCCCTCGGTCCCGCGCAGCTCCAGCTTGTCGAAGACCGCGTTGAGGTGCTTCTCCACCGCGCTCAGCGACAGGTGCAGCCGCCGTGCGATCGCCGCGTTCGTGTACCCCTCCGCCAGCACCTGGAGCACGTCGCGCTCGCGCGGGGTCAGCCGGGCCAGCGGATCGGCGTGCGCGCTGCGGACCACCAGCTGCCGGACGACCTCCGGGTCGATCGCCGCGCCGCCCGCGTGGATCCGCTCCAGCGCGTCCAGGAACTCCTCGACCTGCGCCACCCGGTCCTTCAGTAGATAGCCGACCCGCTCGGCGCCGGCCGCGAGCAGCCGGGCCGCGTAGCTGCGCTCGACGTGCTGGGAGAGCACCAGGACGCCCGTCCCCGGCAGCCGTTCACGGATCTCCACGGCCGCCCGCAGGCCCTCGTCGGTGTGGGTCGGCGGCATCCGGATGTCCACCACGACCACGTCGGGCCGGAGCGCCTCCGCCTCCGCGACCAGCGTCTCCGCGTCGCCGAACGCTCCGGCGACCTCGTGCCCCTCCTCCGCGAGCAGGCGGGCCAGTCCCTCCCGCAGCAGGGTCGAGTCCTCGGCCAGGATCACACGCACGGCAGCTCCGCGACGATGGTGGTGGGTCCCCCGAGGGGGCTGTCGATCCGCAGGACGCCGTCGAGCGCGGCGACCCGCCCGCGCAGCCCCGTCAGGCCGGAGCCCGCCGGGTCCGCGCCGCCCCGGCCGTCGTCCTCGATCCGCACGGTCAGCGGACCGCCGGGCGCCGCCGCGACCCGTACGGAGACGGCGGAGGCGTCCGCGTGCTTGGCCGCGTTGGTGACGGCCTCGGAGACGACGAAGTACGCGGCCGTCTCCACCGGGCGGGGCAGCGGCCCCGTCACCTCGTACGCGATCCGCAGCGGCAGCGCGCACCGCTGCGCCACCCCGCCGAGCGCCTCCTCCAGGCCGAGGCTGTCCAGCGCCGACGGGTACACCCGCCAGGCCACCTCGCGCAGTTCGGCCAGCACCTCCTGAGCCTCCCGGTGCGCCTGCCCCAGCAGTTCCGCCGCCCGCTCCGGGTCCCGGGCACCGCCCCGGCGGGCCCGCCCGATCAGCATGGCGAGCGCCACGAGCCGCTGCTGCACCCCGTCGTGGAGGTCCCGCTCGATCCGCCGCCGCTCCGCGTCCACCGCCTTGACGACGGCCGCCCGGCTGACCGACAGCTCGTCGATCCGGCGCCGCAGCAACTCCCGCTCCGACGGCCCGAAGTGCTCCCGCGCCAGCCGCGCGTCGAGCGCGGTCAGCGCGTACAGCCCCTGGAGCCCCAGGAACAGCAGCACGCCGCCGAGCACGACCTGCGCCAGCAGCTCGCCGGGCCCGAACGCGCCGCGCGCCACACCGCCGGCCAGCAGCACCGCGAGGACCAGCCCGAACCCGAGCAGCGCCAGCACGACCGCGCAGACGAGCCCCGCCCAGGACCGGACCGCCAGATACCGCACCGCGCCGGCCGCACCCGCGCCCTCATTCCCGTACGCCTCGGGGAACCGGTCGCCGAAGAAGCGCTCCCGCCGCCTGCGCTCCAGGCCCGCGAGCCGCCGGGCCCCGGCGCCGAGCAGCTCCAGGGAGCGCGTCCGCGTCCGCGGCCACAACAGGGGTCCGCCGAGCGCGACCCCGGCCACCAGCAGGTACAGCAGCCCCACCGGCGCCGTCAGGCACCCGGCCAGCACCCCCGCCGCCCGGCGCGCCCCGAACCGGCCCCGGCCGTCTTCCCGTCGCTGCACGCCGCCCACCCTAGGCGCGGCGGTGCCGCGGCTCCGCGCCGCGTCCCCGGAGGCGTACCACGAGCCAGGTCGCCGCGGCGGCGACCACCAGCACGACGACGGCCTTGGAGGCGACGCCCACGTACGACTCGACCAGCTCCCAGCGGTCGCCGAGGGCGTAGCCGGCCCCGACCAGGACGCTGTTCCAGACCAGGCTGCCGACGGTGGTGAGGAGCACGAACAGCGGGACCGGCATCCGCTCCACCCCCGCGGGCACCGAGATCAGGCTGCGGAAGATCGGCACCATCCGGCCGAACAGGACCGCCTTGGTGCCGTGCCGCCGGAACCACGCCTCGGTCCGCTCCAGGTCCGCCACCTTCACCAGCGGCAGCCGGGCCCACAGCGCGTACATCCGCTCGCGGCCGAAGAGCGCGCCGATGCCGTACAGGGCCAGCGCGCCCACCACCGAGCCGAGCGTCGTCCAGAACAGGGCGGAGGCGAGGCTCAGCACGCCCTGCCCGGCGGCGAAGCCGGTCAGCGGCAGGATCACCTCGCTCGGCAGCGGCGGGAAGAGGTTCTCCAGCGCGATGGCGAAGCCCGCGCCCGGCCCGCCGAGCGTGTCGACGAGGCCGGCCGCCCAGCCGGCGATGCCGCCGGCGGGCTCCTGGGCGAGAGCGGTCGGGAACGGCGTCATGAGCCCTCCATGGCAGTGGGGAAGGCCCCCGGCGGACGTGCCGGGGGACCTTCCCCACGCTAGGAACGGCTGCTCGGAGGCGGTATGCGCCTTCCCGCCCGGCGCCCTGCGGAAAACCGCAGGGCGCCGGAGGGCTCAGGCCGGCAGGTCCGCCGCCGTGGGCACCACCACGGCGAACACGTCGGTCAGCCCGGTCAGCGCGGCCCGCTTGAGCTCGGCGGCGGGCACGACCGTGCCGTCCGGCGCGGTCAGGGCCCGGGTGGCGGTGGCCTCGGCGACGACGGTCGGCCGGTAGCCCAGGTTGAACGCCGCCTGGGCGGTGTAGTTGACGCACATGTGCGTCATGAACCCGGCGAGCACCAGGTCCTTGCCGCTGCCCGCCGCGAAACCGAGGCCGGTGAGGACCTTCTCCAGGTCGGTGGCGTGGAAGGCGTTCGGGAAGTTCTTCACCACGACCGGCTCGCCGTCGGCCGGCGCGACCTCGTCGCTGATCGCGCCGACGTGCGCGGTGAGGTCGTACGGGGATCCCTCGCCGCTGTCGTGCTGGATGTGCACGACCGGGGTGCCGGCCGCCCGGGCCCGGGCGAGCAGCCGCGCCGCCTCGGCGACGGCCTCCTCGGCGCCCTCCAGCGCCATCACGCCGGAGCGGTAGGTGTTCTGGACGTCGATGAGGATCAGCACCGCCTCGGAGAGCCGGGCCGGCTCGTCGGACAGGCCGGAGAGGGAGCGCAGGGGAGTGGAGGGAGCGACGGTCATGTCGAGCCTTTCGTGAGAGAGAAAAGAGGCGAATGAGGGCAAAAGGGGTGTGCGTGGGAAAGGTGGAGGGTCACCGCTCCGGCGTACGGGCGGAAGACGTCCGGGTCAGCGGGCCCCGGTGCGGAACCGGCGGCGGTACGCCGCGGGCGTGGTCGCGAGCTGCCGGCGGAACGCCCGGTGCAGGGTCTCCACCGAGCCGAGCCCCGCCCGCGCCGCCACCTCCGCGAGCGGCGCGTCCGAGGTCTCCAGATGGCGCCGGGCCGCCTCGATCCGGGCCGCCTCCACGTAGGCGGCGGGGCTCGACCCCGTCTCCTGCGCGAAGACCCGGGCGAAGTGCCGCTCGCTCAGGCACATCCGGCCGGCCAGCCGCTCCGTGGACAGGTCGCCGTCCAGGTGGTCCGCGATCCACAGCCGCAGCTCGTCGATGTCCCTCCGGCCGGTCGCCGGACGGCTCAGCGGCACCGAGAACTGGCTCTGCCCGCCCTGCCGCTTCAGATACATCACGAGCTGCCGGGCGACCGCGAGCGCCGTCTCCTCGCCCAGGTCCTCCGCCACCAGGGCGAGGGACAGGTCGAGACAGGCGCTGATCCCGGCCCCGGTCCAGAGCCGTCCCCGGTCCGCCCGGACGAAGATCGGATCAGGGTCGACGGCGACCTCCGGGTGCGCCGCCGCCAGTTGCGCGGCCGTCGACCAGTGGGTCGTCGCGGTCCTGCCGTCGAGCAGGCCGGCCGCCGCCAGGACGTGCGCGCCGACGCAGACCGACGCCACCCGGCGGGCGTGCGGGGCGGTCTCCCGCACCCAGTCCACGACCTCCGGGTCGAGCCGGGCGACGACCCCGCCGTCCGGCGCCGGGTCGACCGCCCCCGGCACGAGGAGCGTGTCCACGTCCGCGCCGACCTCGTCGAATCCGAGGTCCGCGAGCAGCCGCACCCCCGCCGAGGTCCGCACCTCCCCGGCGCCGCCGGGCGCGGCGAGCCGCACCCGGTAACGGGCGGGGCCGCCCGCCTCCCGGTTGGCCAGCGCGAAGACCTCGGCCGGCCCGGTGACGTCGAGGAGGTCCACGTCGGGGAAGACGGCGACGACCACCCGGTGGACGGGCTGCCCGCCGGGGGCCGGGGTGGAGTGCGTCTCGGACATGCCCCCACCTTCGCCCGCGCCGCCGGGTGACGGCAATGACGATTCCCTGTCACATCCGGACACGCGCGGCGGGAGGCCGGGGAGCGAGCGGGCGGCCGTCGGGGTCTCCGGGACCGCCTACTCTTGAACCATGACCATCAGCAGCGACCGGAGCCCCGCAGTGGACGTCCAAGCGACCAAGAGTTACGAGATCCGCACCTACGGGTGTCAGATGAACGTCCACGACTCCGAGCGGCTCTCCGGTCTGCT
This sequence comes from Microtetraspora glauca, assembly GCA_000721275.1. GTDB lineage: Bacteria > Actinomycetota > Actinomycetes > Streptomycetales > Streptomycetaceae > Streptomyces. The sequence continues at coordinate 53,026 of JOFO01000015.1, forward strand.
GGAGGAGGCGGGCTACGTCCGCGCCCCCGAGGGTTCCGACGGCGCCGACGTCGTCGTTTTCAACACCTGCGCGGTCCGCGAGAACGCCGACAACAAGCTGTACGGCAACCTCGGCCACCTCGCCCCGATGAAGACCGCCCGCCCCGGCATGCAGATCGCCGTCGGCGGCTGCCTGGCGCAGAAGGACCGCGACACCATCGTGAAGCGGGCCCCCTGGGTCGACGTGGTCTTCGGCACCCACAACATCGGCAAGCTGCCGGTCCTGCTGGAGCGCGCCCGCGTCCAGCAGGAGGCGCAGGTCGAGATCGCCGAGTCGCTGGAGGCGTTCCCCTCCACCCTGCCGACCCGCCGCGAGTCGGCGTACGCGGCCTGGGTCTCCATCTCGGTCGGCTGCAACAACACCTGCACCTTCTGCATCGTGCCCGCCCTGCGCGGCAAGGAGGAGGACCGCCGCCCCGGCGACATCCTCGCCGAGATCGAGGCGCTGGTCGCCGAGGGCGTCTCCGAGATCACCCTGCTCGGCCAGAACGTGAACGCGTACGGCTCCGACCTCGGCGACCGCGAGGCGTTCAGCAAGCTGCTGCGCGCCTGCGGCGAGATCGAGGGCCTGGAGCGGGTCCGCTTCACCTCCCCGCACCCGCGCGACTTCACCGACGACGTCATCGCCGCCATGGCCGAGACGCCGAACGTGATGCCGCAGCTGCACATGCCGCTCCAGTCCGGCTCGGACACGGTCCTCAAGGCGATGCGCCGCTCCTACCGGCAGGAGCGTTTCCTCGGGATCATCGAGAAGGTCCGGGCGGCCATCCCGCACGCGGCGATCTCCACCGACATCATCGTGGGCTTCCCCGGCGAGACCGAGGAGGACTTCGAGCAGACCCTGCACGTGGTCCGCGAGGCCCGCTTCGCGAACGCCTTCACCTTCCAGTACTCCAAGCGCCCCGGCACCCCGGCCGCCGAGATGGACGGCCAGATCCCCAAGGAGGTCGTGCAGGCCCGCTACGAGCGCCTGGTCGCCCTCCAGGAGGAGATCTCCTGGGACGAGAACAAGAAGCAGGTCGGCCGCACCCTGGAGGTCATGGTCGCCGAGGGCGAGGGCCGCAAGGACGGCGAGACCCACCGCCTCTCGGGCCGCGCCCCCGACAACCGGCTCGTCCACTTCACCAAGCCCGAGCAGGACGTGCGCCCCGGCGACGTGGTGACCGTCGAGATCACCTACGCCGCTCCGCACCACCTCCTCGCCGAGGGCCCCACCACCGCCGTCCGCCGCACCCGCGCGGGCGACGCCTGGGAGAAGCGCCAGGCGGCGGCCGCCGCGAAGCCGGCCGGCGTGCTGCTCGGCCTCCCGAAGATCGGCGTCCCGGACCCGCTCCCGGCCGCCGAGACCCCGGCCTGCGGCGCGGCACACTGAGCGCGACACACTGAGACCGCGCCCCGGGCGGCCGGGGCGCTGACCGAGACCCGCGCCCGGAGGAGCCGGTCGGCGACGCCGTGCGCCCGGCTGCCGGGGCAGTAGGCTGCGGATCATGCTTGTCGCCGCAGCCGTGTGCCCCTGCCCGCCGCTCCTCGTGCCCGAGGTCGCCGGCGGCGCCGCCCCCGAGCTGGACGCCGTGCGCGAGCACTGCGCGGACGCCCTCGGGGTGCTCGCCGCCGCCCGGCCCGACCGGCTCGTCGTCGTCGGGCCGGCCCCGGAGGGCGCCACGGGCGCGTTCCCGGCCGGTTCCGCCGGCTCCTTCGCCGGATTCGGCGTCGACCTCACCGTGCGGCTCGGCGACGGCCCCGGGGGGCGGGCGCTGCCGGCCCCGCTCGCCGTCGGCGCCTGGCTGCTCTCCCGTACCCGCTCCGACGTGCCCGTCGAAGGGCTCGGGATCGCCGAGCGGGCCGGGACGGAGGAGTGCGCGGAGACCGGCCGGCTGCTGGCCGGCGCCGGAGAGCGGGTCGCGCTGCTCGTCCTGGGCGACGGCAGCGCCTGCCGGACCGTGAAGGCCCCCGGCTACCTCGACGAGCGCGCCGCCGGCTTCGACGCCGAGGCCGCCCGGGCCCTGGGCGCCGCCGACGTGCCCGGCGTCCTCGCGCTCGACGCCTCCCTCGCGTACGAGCTCAAGGCGGCCGGGCGCGCGCCGTGGCAGGTCCTCGCGGGCGCGGCCGAGGGCGCGGGACTGGCGGGGCGGCTCCTGCACGAGGACGCCCCGTACGGCGTGGGGTACCTGGTCGCCGTCTGGTCCTGACGCGGACCCGGCCACGGGAAAGGGCGGTGGCCGCGGAGACGTGCTCCGCGGCCACCGCCCTCACGGGCCCGGCTCAGGCGGCCGGAGGCGCGGGCGGGGGAGTGCCGTCGCCGGGCGTGCCCCGTCCGGGCGTGCCGTCGCCGGGCGTGCCGTCGTCCTTGTGACCGATCCGGTCGAGGGCGTCCTTGGCCTTGCCGGTACCGGACTGGATCTTGTCGCTGTACTTGCCCTTGGTCCTCTCGTCGACCATCCGCGCGGCCTTGTCCAGGCCCTGGTCGATCTTGTCCCCGTGCTGCTGCGCGAGGTCGGCGACCTTGTGCTTGGCCGGGCCCAGCTTGGCCTTCAGTGAATCCATGAGACCCATGGGGCACCTCTCCGTGTCCGTGTCCTGCCTACCTGCGGGCGGCCTCGCCGGTCTCGCCGCCGACGGCCGTCGCCGTCGACTGCTGCCGCGGGATCTCCACGACCTCCGCGACCTCCGCGTCGGCCCCGGCCCCGTCGGCGTCCGCCTCGGCGGCGGCCTCCGGTCCGGACTCCGCCGGGACGGTCACGCCCGCGACCGGAATCCGGGTCACCGGCCCTTCCGTCCCGCCGCTCTCCGCCGCCCCGGACTCGTCCGTCACAGCGGTCTCCTCCGTGACACCGGTCTCGGTCACCGCGACCGCCACCGCGGCCGTCGCGGCGGCCTCGGGCCCGTCCTCCGCCGTGCCCTTCCTCTTCCGGTTCCGGCGAAACATAGCGAAAACGCCCATATTCACTCCTCAGCGTACTCGTCAGGGGATGCCGCGCGGGGGAGCGGCGGCGGGAACACGGCCGGAACACCACGGAACATCGGCCGGAACCACTCCCGGGCAACGAGGCCCCGACCCCCCTGTCACGTCGCTCGTTCGGGGACCCCTCCCGAGGTTTGCGAGACTGGGACGGTGAGAAGCGCAGCTCCCGCACCGCGGGTCATCGCCGTCGTCGGCCCCACGGCGGCCGGAAAGTCCGATCTGGGCGTGTACCTGGCCCAGCAGCTCGGCGGCGAGGTCGTCAACGCCGACTCGATGCAGCTCTACCGCGGGATGGACATCGGGACCGCCAAACTGACGCCGGAGGAGCGCGGGGGCGTCCCGCACCACCTCCTCGACATCTGGGACGTCACCGAGGCCGCCAGCGTCGCCGAGTACCAGCGGCTCGCCCGCGCCGAGATCGACCGCCTGCTCGCCGAAGGCCGTACCCCCGTCCTCGTCGGCGGCTCCGGCCTGTACGTACGCGGCGCCGTGGACGCCCTGGAGTTCCCCGGCACGGACCCCGACGTCCGGGCCCGTCTGGAGGCGGAGCTCGACGAGCGCGGCTCCGGCGTCCTGCACGCCCGGCTGGCCGCCGCCGACCCCGAGGCGGCGCGCGCGATCCTCCCCAGCAACGGCCGCCGGATCGTCCGGGCCCTGGAGGTCATCGAGATCACCGGCAAGCCCTTCACCGCCAACCTCCCCGGCCACGAGTCCGTCTACGACACCGTGCAGATCGGCGTCGACGTGGCCCGGCCCGAGCTCGACGAGCGGATCACCACGCGCGTGGACCGCATGTGGGAGGCCGGGCTCGTCGACGAGGTCCGCGCCCTGGAGGCGGTCGGACTGCGCGAGGGGCGCACGGCCTCCCGCGCGCTCGGCTACCAGCAGGTGCTCGCGGCGCTCGCCGGGGAGTGCACCGAGGACGAGGCGCGCGCCGAGACCGTCCGCGCCACCAAGCGCTTCGCCCGCCGCCAGGACTCGTGGTTCCGCCGCGACCCGCGGGTCCACTGGCTCAGCGGCGCCGCCGCGGACCGCGGGGAACTCCCGCGGGAGGCGCTGTCGTTGGTCGAACGAGCGGTTACAGCCTGATCACGTGATGGCATCGGGACGCCCTGCCCGTCATTTCGACGGTCGGGAGCGTGCCATCATCGAGCATCGATCGACCAAGTGGAGTCCGAGTGGGGAGGGCGCGTGGCGATGGAGGCCGGCCCTCGCGACAGAGAACAGCACGAGTCGGTGCCCGGGGCTGCCCCGGGGCTGACGCCCGACGGGCCCGACGACGCCGAGGGCTCCGCGGTCGAGGTCGACGCGGGCGAGGTGGAGGTCGAGCTGCGCCCCCGGCGCCTGCTGCGGATCTGGCAGCTCGCCCCGATCGTGGGCCTCGCCGCCGTCGGCTCCCTGATGTTCGCCTTCCCGCTGGCCTTCGGCTCCGGCGACGGTGGCGCGGTCGTCGCCATGCTGGGACTGCTGATCAGCTTCTGCGCCGCCGGCTGGGGCATGATGGCCGCCCGCAAGGTCGGCTACACCTGGCCGGGGCTGCCGAAGCGCGGCTCCGGCGAGCGGCCGGACTGGCGGGTCCTCACCCTGTACGTGACCAGCATCGCGGCCCTCGTCGCGCTGGCGGTCTGGCGGGTCGCCCGGCTCCGCTGAGCCACCCTGTGGACAACCGGAACCCCGGTCCGCGCGGCACCGTACAGTTGATCGCGTGACCAGCACGCAGACCACCCCGCTCCGCTATCTCAAGGGCCACGGCACCGAGAACGACTTCGTGATCGTCCCCGACGCGGAGAACGAGATCGACCTGCCCCCCGCCCTCGTCGCCCGGCTCTGCGACCGCCGCGCCGGCCTCGGCGGCGACGGCGTGCTGCACGTCGTGCGCAGCGCCGCCCACCCCGAGGCCCGCGCCATGGCCGGCGAGGCCGAGTGGTTCATGGACTACCGGAACGCCGACGGCACCGTCGCCGAGATGTGCGGCAACGGCGTCCGGGTCTTCGCCCGCTACCTGGAGCACGCCGGCCACGTCACCGCCGGCGAGGTCGCCGTCGCCACCCGCGGCGGCGTCAAGCACGTCCACCTCGACAAGGACGGCTCCGTCACCGTCGCCATGGGCCGGGCCGTGCTCCCCGACGAGGGCGTCACGGTCACCGTCGACGGGCGCAGCTGGCCCGCGCGGAACGTGAACATGGGCAATCCGCACGCGGTCGCCTTCGTCGAGGACCTCGCGCACGCCGGGACCCTGTACGACGAGCCGCCGTACGAGCCCGCCTCCGTCTACCCCGACGGGGTCAACATCGAGTTCGTCGCCGACCGGGGCCCCCGCCACGTCGCCATGCGGGTGCACGAGCGCGGCGCCGCCGAGACCCGCTCCTGCGGCACCGGCGCCTGCGCCGTCGCCGTCGCCACCGCCCGCCGCGACGGCGCGGACCCCGCCGAGACCGGCGCCCCCGTCACGTACACCGTCGACGTGCTCGGCGGCACCCTCGTCATCACCGAGCACCCCGACGGACAGATCGAGATGACCGGACCGGCCGTCATCGTCGCCGAGGGCACCCTGGAGCCCTCCTGGCTCGCGCAGGCCTGAAACAGCGGGGCCGGGCGCTCTCCGGGCGGTGCCGTGGGCGCGGCCGGAGGCCGTAATCGAAACAGTCAACGACTCGCGTGTCGCTCGAATGGGTGATCCGATTCACGCTGGGCGAGAGCGTGACTGCGCCACGTGGTGGGGTCGGTAGCATCAAGCACCGGCCCTCCGGGCTCTCCCCGCCCGTCCACCGCCGGTCGACGTCGCCGGAGGTGCCCCATGAGCGCAGAGGCCACGAACCCCGTGAGCGCGGCCGAGGCCGCGGCCACCGACACGGGCGTCCGCAGGCGCGGACGCGCCCGGCTGGACCTGCGGAGGCTCGGCCGGGCCGCCCTGCTCGGCGCCACCGCGGGCCCCGCACCGCGCGACCGGCTGCCCGACGCCATCAGCCACGTCGCCGAGGCGCACCGGGCCCACCATCCCGAGGCCGACCTGTCGGTGCTGCGCCGGGCGTACGTGCTCGCCGAGTCCTCGCACCGGGGCCAGTTCCGCAAGAGCGGCGAGCCGTACATCACCCATCCGCTCGCCGTCACCCTGATCCTCGCCGAACTCGGCGCCGAGACCACGACCCTGACCGCCTCTCTCCTCCACGACACCGTCGAGGACACGGAGGTGACGCTCGATCAGGTGCGCCGCGAGTTCGGCGACGAGGTCGCGTACCTGGTCGACGGCGTCACCAAGGTGGAGAAGATCGACTACGGGGCCGCCGCCGAACCCGAGACCTTCCGCAAGATGCTCGTCGCCACCGGTGACGACGTGCGGGTCATGTCGATCAAACTCGCCGACCGGCTCCACAACATGCGCACCCTCGGCGTCATGCGCCCCGAGAAACAGGCCCGCATCGCCAAGGTCACCCGGGACGTCCTGATCCCCCTCGCCGAACGGCTCGGCGTCCAGGCCCTCAAGACCGAACTGGAGGACCTGGTCTTCGCGATCCTCCACCCCGAGGAGTACGAGACCACCCGCGCGCTCATCGCCGGCGCCACCGGCTCCGGATCGCCGGACGCGCTCGCCGCCGTCGCCGACCAGGTCGCGACCGTGCTGCGCGAGGCCGGCATCGCCGCCGAAGTCCTCGTCCGGCCCCGCCACTTCGTCTCCGTCCACCGCGTCCGGCTCAAGCGCGGCGAGCTGCGCGGCTGCGACTTCGGGCGGCTCCTCGTCCTCGTCGCCGAGGACGCCGACTGCTACGCGGTCCTCGGCGAGCTGCACACCTGCTTCACCCCGCTCATCTCGGAGTTCAAGGACTTCATCGCCGCCCCCAAGTTCAACCTCTACCAGTCGCTGCACACCGCGATCGCCGCCCCCGACGGCGGCGTCGCCGAGGTCCTCATCCGCACCCACCGCATGCACAAGGTCGCCGAGGCGGGGGTCGTCGCCCTCGGCAACCCCCACGTGGGCCAGGAACCGGACCCCGCCGCCCCGCCCGCCGACGAGACCGAGCGAACCGACCCCACCCGGCCCGGCTGGCTCGCCCGCCTCCTCGCCTGGCAGCAGTCCGCGCCCGACCCCGACACCTTCTGGTCCTCACTCCGCGCCGACCTCGCCGAGGACCACGAGATCACCGTCTTCCGCGCCGACGGCGGCACCCTCGGGCTGCCCGCCGGCGCCACCTGCGTCGACGCCGCCTACGCCCAGCACGGCGCCGCCGCCCACGCCTGCCTCGGCGCCCGCGTCAACGGCCGGCTCGCCCCGCTGAGCACCGTCCTCTCCGACGGCGACACCGTGCAGCTGCTGCTCGCCCAGGACGCCGGCTCCGGGCCGTCCCCGGCATGGCTGGACCACGCCCGCACCCCCGCCGCCCGGATCGCCATCACCGGCTGGCTCCAGGCCCACCCGGAGGCCGCCCAGCAGCCCGCCGCCGCCCCCCGTCCGCCGCTCAGCGTCGCCGCCGACCGCGGCTCCGGCGCGGACCTGCACGCCGACCTCGGCGACGGCCCGCCCGCCCCGGTCCGCCCGGCCGGCTGCTGCACGCCCGTGCCGCCCGACGCGATCACCGGCTTCCGGGTCCGCGGCGGCGCCGTCACCGCCCACCGCTCCGGCTGTCCCGCCGTGGACGTCATGCGGCGGCTCGGCCGGGACGCCGTGCCCGTGCGCTGGGGGAACGCCGCCCACTGCCGGGTCACCCTGGTCGCCGAATCGTTCGGCCGCCCCGGCCTCCTCGCCGACCTCACCGAGGCCATCGCGACCGCCGGCGCCGAAGTCGTCGCCGCCACCGTCGAACCGCCCAGCGAGCAGCGGGTCCGCCACACGTACACCCTCCAGCTCGCCGACGCCGCCGAGCTCCCGACCCTCATGCGCGCCATGCGCGACGTCCCCGGCGTCTACGACGTGAGCCGCACCCACCGGCTCTGAGACCCGGCGGGCCCGGGGCGCGGCACGCGCGCGCGTGCGGAGCGCGCACCGGTGATCACACGACGTGCCCCCTTCGGGTGGCGGCTGTGCGCGTCGGCCACCGCGGGCGGGGCGGCCCCTGGTAGCCCTGGCCCATGCCGCTCACCTCCCGCCCCGTCCGCCCGGACACCGCCCGCACGCCCGCCCCGACCTACGCCGGCCGCCCCGCGCGGCCCGCCCGCCGGCGGTGGCTGCGGTCCGCCGTGCTCGTCGCGGCCTCCGCCGCGCTCGTCGCCGCCGCCCAGCCCGCCCCGGCCCCCCTCGGCATCGGCGACCCGCTCTTCCCCCACCTCGGCAATCCCGGCTACGACGTCCTCGCCTACGACATCGCCCTCACCTACTCCGGGGTGAACACCGAACCGCTCGCCGCCGTCACCCGCGTCGACGCCCTCGCCACCGCCGACCTCGAGCGGCTCCACCTCGACTTCACCCACGGCACCGTCTCCGCCGTCACCGTCGACGGCCTGCCCGCCGCGTACGAGACCAGCGGCGAGGACCTCGTGATCACCCCCGTCGTCCCCATCGATGTCGGCGAGCCCGTCACCGTCACCGTCCGCCACACCAGCGACCCGCGCGGCCCCGCCCAGAACGGCGGCTGGGTCCGCACCTCCGACGGCCTCGCCATGGCCAACCAGGCCGACGCCGCCCACCGCGTCTTCCCCTCCAACGACCACCCCTCCGACAAGGCCGCCTTCACCTTCCGGATCACCGCCCCGCGCGAGCTGACCGCCGTCGCCAACGGCCTCCCCGCCGGCCGCGTCGCCCACGGCGCCACCACCACCTGGACCTATCGCACCCGCCACCCCATGGCCACCGAGCTCGCCCAGGTCTCCATCGGCCGCTCCGCCGTCCTGCACCGCACCGGACCGCGCGGCCTCCCCGTCCGGGACGTCGTCCGCGCCCAGGACCGGGAGACGCTGGAACCCTGGCTGCGCCGCACCCCCGCCCACCTGGAGTGGATGGAGCGCAAGGTCGGCCCGTACCCCTTCGAGACGTACGGCGTGCTGGTCGCCGACGCCACCACCGGCTTCGAGCTGGAGACCCAGACCCTCTCCCTCTTCGAACGGCGGCTCTTCACCGACCCCCGCTTCCCCGCCTGGTACGTCGACGCGATCATGGTCCACGAACTCGCCCACCAGTGGTTCGGCGACAGCGTCTCCCCCCGCACCTGGTCCGACCTGTGGCTCAACGAGGGACACGCCAGCTGGTACGAGGCGCTGTACGCCGACGAGACGGCCGGCAAGTCCCTGGAGAAGCGCATGAAGGCCGCGTACGCCGCCTCCGACGGCTGGCGCGCCGCCGGAGGACCGCCCGCGGCCCCCCGCCCGGCCGCCCCCGGCGCCAAGCTCAGCCTCTTCCGGCCCGTCGTCTACGACGGCAGCGCACTCGTCCTCTACGCCCTCCGGCAGGAGATCGGCACCGCCGCCTTCGACCGCCTCCAGCGGCGCTGGGTCGCCGCGCACCGCGACGGCGTCGCCTCGACCGCCGACTTCACCGCCCTCGCCGAAGAGGTCTCCGGACGCGAGCTCGACGCCTTCTTCACCGGCTGGCTGTACGGCGAGAAGACCCCGCCGATGCCCGGCCACCCCGACTGGCGCAGCCTCCCGCCCGCGGACGCCGAGCGCTGAGGAAACCCGCGTGACGGGCGCCGCGCGGCCGTGTCACCATCGTCAGGTCGGCGACGCGGCCGGCGGGACCCGTGAGGGAATCCCCGCGAGGGAATCATCCGGGACCGCCGCGCGTTGTAACCGACACCATCGTTCCGACCTACGTAAGGATCCAATGACCTCCTCTTCTTCCCCTTCCCAGGACGAGCAGAGCTTCGCGCAGTCGCGCCGCACCGAGAGCCTTCGGGCCGATGCCCTGATGGAAGAGGACGTCGCCTGGAGCCACGAGATCGACGGAGAGCGGGACGGCGACCAGTTCGACCGCTCCGAGCGTGCGGCGCTGCGCCGCGTCGCCGGCCTCTCCACCGAGCTCGAGGACGTCACCGAGGTCGAGTACCGGCAGCTGCGCCTGGAGCGCGTCGTGCTCGTCGGCGTCTGGACCTCGGGGACCGTGCAGGACGCCGAGAACTCCCTCGCGGAGCTCGCGGCCCTCGCCGAGACGGCGGGCGCCCTCGTCCTCGACGGCGTGATCCAGCGCCGCGACAAGCCCGACCCGGCCACCTTCATCGGTTCCGGCAAGGCCCAGGAGCTCCGGGACATCGTCATCGAGACCGGTGCCGACACCGTGGTCTGCGACGGCGAGCTCAGCCCCGGCCAGCTCATCGCCCTCGAAGACGTCGTCAAGGTCAAGGTGGTCGACCGGACCGCCCTGATCCTCGACATCTTCGCCCAGCACGCCAAGTCCCGCGAGGGCAAGGCACAGGTCGCCCTCGCGCAGATGCAGTACATGCTGCCGCGCCTGCGCGGCTGGGGTCAGTCGCTGTCCCGGCAGATGGGTGGCGGCGGCGGTGGCGGCATGGCCACCCGAGGCCCCGGTGAGACCAAGATCGAGACCGACCGGCGCCGCATCCGCGAGAAGATGGCGAAGATGCGCCGGGAGATCGCGGAGATGAAGACCGGCCGCGACGTCAAGCGGCAGGAGCGGCGCCGCAACAAGGTGCCGTCCGTCGCCATCGCCGGCTACACCAACGCCGGCAAGTCCTCCCTGCTCAACCGCCTCACGGGCGCCGGCGTCCTGGTGGAGAACGCGCTGTTCGCCACCCTCGACCCGACCGTCCGCCGGGCCGAGACGCCGTCCGGCCGGGTCTACACCCTGGCCGACACCGTCGGCTTCGTCCGGCACCTGCCGCACCACCTGGTCGAGGCGTTCCGCTCCACCATGGAGGAGGTCGCCGACGCCGACCTCATCCTGCACGTGGTGGACGGCTCGCACCCCGCCCCGGAGGAGCAGCTGGCCGCCGTGCGCGAGGTCTTCCGGGACGTCGGCGCGGTGAACGTGCCGGAGATCGTGATCGTCAACAAGGCCGACGCGGCCGACCCGCTGGTCCTCCAGCGCCTGCTCCGCGTCGAGAAGCACTCCATGGCCGTCTCCGCCCGCTCGGGCGCCGGCATCGAGGAGCTGCTCGCCCTGATCGACCGCGAGCTGCCGCGCCCGGAGGTGGAGATCGAGGTCCTCCTGCCCTACACGCAGGGCGGTCTCGTCTCCCGCGTCCACGCCGAGGGCGAGATGCTCTCCGAGGAGCACACCCCGGAGGGCACCCTGGTCAAGGCCCGGGTGCACGAGGAACTGGCGGCGGCGCTCGCGCCGTACGTCCCCGCCGCGCACTGAGCACGACCCCGCACGAAGGCGCCGGCCCCCTCCCTTTCCCGGGAGGGGGCCGACGCCTTTCTCCTGCGCGGGCGCCGTGCGCCCGCACGCTCCGGCCTACTGGCCGGCGTACTTCTTGCTGACCTCGTCGAAGATCGCCTTGGCCTCCGGACCCAGTCGGGGCCCCGCCAGCCAGCCGGCCGTCGACGGGCCGATCGAGGTGTTCGACACCAGCGCCGGCTGCCCGTCCTTGCCCTGCGCGACCCAGCCGCCACCGGACGAACCGGCCGTCATCGTGCACCCGATGCGGTACATCGTCGGCTGCTCCGCCTTCAGCGACAGCCGGCCCGGCTTGTCCGCGCACTGGAACATCTTCTGGCCGTCGAACGGCGGCGCCGCCGGGTAACCGGTCGCCGTGATCGACGCGATCTTCGGCACCGCCGGGGCGTTGAACTCGACCGGCAGGGCAGCGCCGACCGTCTCCTCCAGCGACTTGCCGGACGAGCCCTTCTCCGGCGTCACCTGGATGACCGCGAAGTCGTACGGGGCGCCCGCGCCGCCGGTGGACGCGCCCTGCGCGATCCACTGGTCCGACGTCTTCACCCAGTCCGCCCACCACACGCCGTACGGGGCGATCTGCTCACGCGACGCCTTCTCCAGCGCGGCGGTCTCCAGCGCGGCGTCGTTGTAGGACGGGACGAAGGCGATGTTGCGGTACCAGCCGCCCTCCTTGCCCTTGTGGACGCAGTGACCGGCGGTCCACACCATGTTCGACTTGCCCGGGTGCGCCGGGTCCTTCACCACGGTCGCCGAGCAGACCATCGAACCGTCGGGCCCGTCGAAGAACACCTTGCCGGACGCCGGCGAGTTGTCGTGGTACTTCGCCGGCACCGCCTTGGCCTTCACCGGGTCGGGCGTCGGGTCGGTGACACCCTCGTCACCCGAGATGTCCTCCTCCTCGACCGGCCGCTCGGGACGCTCCGCGTCCCGCATCCGGTCCGGGTCCCAGAGGTCCTCGATGATCGGGTTGACGAAGTCCTTCGCCTCGCGAAGCCACTTGTCCTTGTCCCAGTTCCGCCACTCGCCGTCGCGCCACTTGTCGATGTCGATCCCGTGGTCCTTCAGCCGCTGCTTCAGGTCCTCCGGGATCTTGATCTTGTCGACCGGGTTCTCGTTCACCGGCGCGCTGGGCTTGTCTCCCGCGTTCTCCTCGGTCGGGCCGCAGGCCGCCGTGGTCAGCGTCAGCGCCGCGACGGCGGACGCCGCCATCAGCAGCGGACGAATCGATCGCATCTCGTGATCCCCCTGGGACTCCATCGACTGTGCATGTCTGAGCTTCGGTCGCACCCCTGTCCGGACGGACACGGGAACGACGGCCCCCACTATGCCGGTGCCGGAGGGGACGGTACGCGCCCAGGACCCGGTTCCCGAGCCGGTACGGCCGTTGCCATGCCGTGATCCCCGACACGCCAAGGATCTTGCCTCCGGCCCGTGTTCCCCGGCAGTTCCCGTCGTTAGGTACGGACGGGGACACAACGGCGGCGCCCGGAGCGGCCTTTGGACACGGCCCGGCGGCCCGCCGATGTGCAACGCAACTGTTATCGCGGGAGGACACCGAGCTGTGGCCGTGACCGATTCAGCTCCAGCCGCCCCGGAGGCCGACGCGGTCGCGGGGGAGCGCACCGGAGGCCGCGCGCCGGCGGGGGAGCCCGCCGGCAGGCCGGCCGCCGCGACCCGGCGCGGCTACGGCACGGTGGCCGGGGGCGGTTACGAGGCGATCCTGCGGCGCCAGGCCCAGCGCGAGTCCAGTGCCCGCACCTACGCCCGCTCGCTGCCGATCGTCCCGGTCCGCGCCCGCGGCCTCACCATCGAGGGCGCCGACGGCCGCCGCTACCTCGACTGCCTGTCCGGCGCCGGCACCCTCGCGCTCGGCCACAACCACCCGGTCGTCCTCGAAGCCATCCACCGCGTCCTCGACTCCGGCGCGCCGCTCCACGTCCTCGACCTCGCGACCCCGGTCAAGGACGCCTTCACCTCCGAGCTGTTCGCCACCCTCCCTCCGGAACTCGCCGCCGACGCCCGCGTCCAGTTCTGCGGCCCCGCCGGCACCGACGCCGTCGAGGCCGCGCTGAAGCTCGTCCGCACCGCCACCGGCCGGCGCGGCCTGTTCGCCTTCACCGGCGCCTACCACGGCATGACCGCCGGCGCCCTCGCCGTCTCGGGCGGAGCCGAGGACGCCGGCGTCACCCGGCTGCCGTACCCCCAGTCGTACCGCTGCCCCTTCGGCGTGGGCGGCGAGCGCGGCGCCGAACTCTCCGCCCGCTGGACCGAGACCCTGCTCGACGACCCCAAGAGCGGCGTCCCCACCCCCGCCGGCCTCATCGTGGAGGCCGTCCAGGGCGAGGGCGGCGTCCTCCCCGCCCCCGACGCCTGGATGCGCCGCCTGCGGAACATCACCGCCCGGCACTCCGTCCCCCTCGTCGTCGACGAGGTCCAGACCGGCGTCGGCCGCACCGGCGCCTTCTGGGCCGTCGAGCACAGCGGCGTCGTCCCCGACGTGATGGTCCTCTCCAAGGCCATCGGCGGCTCCCTGCCCCTCGCCGTCGTCGTGTACCGCTCCGGGCTCGACGCCTGGAAGCCCGGCGCCCACGCCGGCACCTTCCGCGGCAACCAGCTCGCCATGGCCGCCGGCACCGCGACCCTCGCGTACGTCCGCGAGAACCGGCTCGCCGAACGCGCCGCCACCCTCGGCGCCCGGATGCTCGCCCGGCTCCAGGGCCTCCAGGCCGTCCACCCCTGCGTCGGCGACGTCCGCGGGCGGGGCCTCATGATCGGCGTCGAGCTCGTCGACCCCGGGGCGGCGGGCCCCGACGACACCGTGCCGCCCGCCGCCCCGGCCCTCGCCCGCGCCGTCCGGCGCGCCTGCCTGGACCGCGGACTCATCGTCGAACTCGGCGGCCGGCACTCCGCCGTCGTCCGTCTCCTCCCGCCGCTGACCCTCACCGACGAGCAGGCCACCGCCGTCCTGGACCGGTTCGCCGACGCCCTCGCCGCCGCCGAGCGGGCCCACCACTCCGGGCCGCCCGCCCCCCACCGGCCCGCCCCCGGCCCGTCCCACTGACCCGGACCGCCTCCGGCCCCCTCTCCAAGGAATCCCGCGTGAACGCCACCCCCACCTCCCAGGTGCCCGAGACCGAGACCTACCCCGACACCGAGGAGCACACGGTCCCGCGCCAGCACACCGGCCCCGCCCCCCTCCGGGCGGCCCACTCCGGAACCGCCCCGGCCGCCGGCCCGCACCGACCCGGCACCCCCGCCGCCGACCCGCTCGACGACCCCGACCCCCAGCGGGCCGCCGACACCGCCGCCGTCGAGAACCTGCTGCGCTGCTGGGTCCGGGAGAAGAACCTCCCCGCCCCCGAGACCTCCACCCTCCGCGTCCCCCTCGACGCCAGCGGCACCGCCCTCCTCGTCCCCGTCCGCTACTGGTCCCCCACCGGCTGGCACCGCTTCGGCACCCCCACCCTGGAGGGCCTGCCCTCCACCGCCCCGGCCGTCGACGCCGTCACCCTCGCCGCCCTCCTCAGCCGCGAGACCGGCCGCCCCGAGGCCACCGAACTCGTCGGCCGCGTCGCCGACTCCGCCCGCCGCACCGCCGACTTCCTCGCCGCCCGCCGCCGCGACCCCCGGCCCCACCCCGACGCCGACCTCTTCCTCGCCGCCGAACAGTCCCTTCTCCTCGGCCACCCGCTGCACCCCACCCCCAAGAGCCGCGAAGGACTCTCCGACGCCGAGGGCCGCCTCTACTCGCCCGAACTCCACGGCTCCTTCCCCCTCCACTGGTTCGCCGTCGACCACTCCCTCCTCGTCTCCGACTCGGCCTGGACGGAGCAGGGCCGCGCCGTCACCGCCGAACAGCTCGCCACCGGCCTCGCCGAAGGGCTCGCCCACCCCGCCGGCACCACCCCTCTGCCCCTGCACCCCTGGCAGGCCCGGGAACTCCTCCACCGCCCCGACGTCCGCGTCCTGCTCGACCGGGGCCTCCTCCATGACCTCGGCCCGCACGGCAGCCACTGGCACCCCACCTCCTCGGTCCGCACCGTCCACCGGCCCGGCGCCCGCGCCATGCTCAAGCTCTCCCTCGGCCTGCGGATCACCAACTCCCGCCGCGAGAACCTCCGCAAGGAACTCCACCGCGGCGTCGAGGTCCACCGCCTGCTGCGGACCGGCCTCGTCGACGAGTGGCAGGCCGCCCACCCCGGCTTCGACATCGTCCGGGACCCCGCCTGGCTCGCCGTCGACGCCCCCGACGGCACCCCCGTCCCCGGGCTCGACCTGATGATCCGGCACAACCCCTTCGGCCCCGGAGACGACGCCGTCTGCCTCGCCGCCCTCACCGCGCCCCGCCCGTGGCCCGGCGCCGCCGGCATGAGCTCCCGGCTCGCCGACCTCATCGGCCGCCTCGCCGCCCGCACCGGCCGCCCCGCAGCCGCCGTCTCCGCCGAGTGGTTCCTCCGCTACCTCGACCAGGTCGTCCGCCCCGTCCTCTGGCTCGACGGCCACGCCGGCATCGCCCTGGAGGCCCACCAGCAGAACACCCTCGTCCTCCTGGACCCCGACGGCTGGCCCGTCGGCGGCCGGTACCGCGACAACCAGGGCTACTACTTCCGCGAGTCCCACCGGGCCGAGCTGGAGGCCCGCCTCCCCGGCATCGGCGCCCACAGCGACACCTTCGTCTCCGACCAGGTCACGGACGAGCGCTTCGCCTACTACCTCGGCATCAACAACGTCCTCGGCCTGATCGGCGCCTTCGGCGCCCAGCACCTCGCCGACGAGCGGATCCTGCTCGCCGCCTTCCGCTCCTTCCTCACCTCCGCCACCGGTCTCGGCTCCCCGCTCCCGCACCGCCTCCTCGAAGCGGCCACCCTCCGCAGCAAGGCCAACCTCCTCACCCGCCTCCACGGCCTCGACGAACTCGTCGGCCCCGTCGACACCCAGTCCGTCTACGTCACCATCACCAACCCCCTCCGCCCCTGACCCCCGCGGGCGGCCCACCACCGCCGCCCCCGGCCCGCGTCCCTCCGCGCGTCCCCCGCCCACCCACCGCGGGGACGCCCCGACCCCGGAAGACCCACCCCATGTCCATACCTCCGGACCACAGACCCCGCCCCTCCGCCGGCCACCACGACGGCGACCTGCTCGACTCGGTCGCCTCCTGGCCGCCGGCGGACACCCCCTTCGGCGCCTTCCGCCTCGTCCCCGTCCAGCCGGCACGTGATCTGCCCCTGCTCACCCGCTGGATGAACGACCCCGCCGTCGCGGCCTTCTGGGAACTCGCCGGACCCGAGTCCGTCACCGCCGACCACCTCCGCGCCCAGCTCGAAGGCGACGGCCGCAGCGTCCCCTGCGTCGGCGTGCTCGACTCGACCCCGATGAGCTACTTCGAGCTCTACCGCGCCGACCTGGACCCGCTCGCCCGGGCCTACGAGGCCCGTCCGCACGACACGGGTATCCACCTCCTCCTCGGAGGCGCCACCGACCGAGGCCGTGGCGTCGGCACCGCCCTCCTGCGCGCCGTCGCCGACCTCGTCCTCGCCCACCGTCCCCGCTGCACCCGCGTCCTCGCCGAACCGGACATCCGCAACACCCCCTCCGTCTCCGCGTTCCTCAGCGCCGGCTTCCGCTACGCGGAAGAGATCGAACTGCCCGGCAAACGGGCCGCGCTCATGATCCGCGACCGGTTCCTTCGTCACTCTCTGTGACCGTTCTCTGTCTTTGATACACCGCTCGACCCACAGCGGTTCCCCCTTCGAGGAGTCTTTCTGTGACGACGTCCCCCGCACCCCACGACTCCGCACGACCGGCGGCGACCGCCGCCCCCGTCCTGCTCGCGCCCCCCGAGCTCAACCCCGCCGCCTGGACCCGCGCCTCCGCCCGCACCCTCGCCAAGGCCCTCGGCGAGTTCGCGTACGAGGAGATCCTCGCCCCCGTACCGGCCGGCGGCGACGCACCCGACCGGTACGTCCTCACCCTGGACGACGGCGCCCCCCTCGCCTTCACCGCCCGCCGCGGCGCCTACGGCGGCTGGCGCGTCGCCCCCGACACGATCACCCTCGACGGCCGGCCGCTGACGGACCCCCTCGCCTTCCTCGTCCGCGCCCGCCGCCTCCTCGGACTCGACGGCGCCACCCTCGGCCACCTCATCCGCGAACTCTCCGCCACCCTCGCCGCCGAGGCGCGGCTCGACCACACCGCGCTCCCCGCGCACCGCCTCGCCGACCTCCCGTACGCCGCGCTCGAAGGCCACCAGACCGGACACCCCTGGCTGGTCCTCAACAAGGGCCGCATCGGGTTCTCCGCCGGCGACGCCGCCCGCTGGGCCCCCGAGGCCCGCAACGCCACCCGCCTCCCGTGGATCGCCGTCAGCAACCGCCTCGCCGCCTACCGCGGCGTGACCGGACTGGAGACCCCCGACCTCCTCTACGCCCGCGAGCTCGACCCGCCCGTCCGGGAGGCGTTCCGCGCCGAACTGACCGCCCGCGGACTCGACCCCGACGCGTACCTGCTGCTGCCCGTCCACCCCTGGCAGTGGGACGAGATCCTCCTTCCGCTCTACGCCCCCGCCGTCGCCGCCGCGGAGATCGTCCCCCTGCCCGCCGACGGAGACCTCCGCCTGCCGCAGCAGTCCATCCGCACCTTCCTCAACACGAGCCGCCCCGACCGGCACACCGTCAAACTGCCGCTCTCCGTCCTCAACACCCTCGTCTGGCGCGGCCTCCCCACCGAACGCACCCTCGCCGCCCCGGCCGTCACCGCCTGGGTCCACGGCCTGCGCGACGCCGACCCCTTCCTCCACCGCGAGTGCGGCGTGATCCTCCTCGGCGAGGTCGCCTCCGTCACCGTCGAGCACCCCCTCTACGACCGGCTGCCCGAAGTCCCGTACCAGTACAAGGAACTCCTCGGCGCGATCTGGCGCGAACCGCTCCGCCTGCCCCCCGGCGAACGCGCCCGCACCCTCGCCTCGCTGCTGCACACCGACCCCGACGGCCGCGCCTTCGTCGCCGAGCTCGTCGAGCGCTCCGGCCTCGCCCCCGCCACCTGGCTGCGGCGGCTCTTCGCCGCCCTGCTGCCCCCGCTGCTCCACTTCCTCTACCGCTACGGCACGGTCTTCTCGCCGCACGGCGAGAACGCGATCGTCGTCTACGACGAGCAGGACGTCCCCGTCCGCCTGGCGATCAAGGACTTCGTCGACGACGTCAACATCAGCGCCCACCCGCTCCCCGAGCACGCGTCGATGCCCGACGACGTCCGCGCCGTCCTCCTCACCGAGGAGCCGGAGTTCCTCACCCAGTTCATCCATTCGGGGCTCTTCGTCGGCGTCTTCCGCTACCTCGCCCCGCTGTGCGAGGAGCAACTCGACGTGCCCGAGGCGGACTTCTGGGGCCTCGTCCGCGCCGAGATCCTGCGCCACCAGGAGCGGTTCCCCGAGCTGAAGGAACGGTTCGAGCTCTTCGACCTGCTCACCCCGAGGATCGAACGGCTCTGCCTCAACCGGAACCGGCTGCACCTGGACGGCTACCGGGACCGCGCCGACCGCCCGCACGCCGCCGTCCACGGGACCGTTCCCAACCCCCTCGCGTGATCTCCGGGAGTGCTCCCGCTGTCGGTGCGGCCCCGTAGGCTGGGAACGCTATGACGAAGCCATCCCTCCCCGACCTCCTCCACGCCGCCGTCGCCGCCGTCGGCGGCACCGAGAGGCCCGGCCAGGTCGCCATGGCCGAGGCCGTGGCCGAGGCCATCGACGACAACTCCCACCTGCTCGTCCAGGCGGGCACCGGCACCGGGAAGTCGCTCGGCTACCTCGTGCCGGCGCTCGCGCACGGGGAGAGGGTGGTGGTGGCCACGGCCACCCTGGCGCTCCAGCGCCAGCTCGTCGAGCGCGACCTGCCGCGGACGGTCGACGCGCTCCACCCGCAGCTGCGCCGCCGCCCCCAGTTCGCCATGCTCAAGGGCCGGTCGAACTACCTGTGCCTGCACCGCCTCCACGAGGGGGTGCCGCAGGACGAGGAGGACGGCCTGTTCGACCCCTTCGAGGCGGCCGCGCCGACCAGCAAGCTCGGCCAGGACCTGATCCGGCTGCGCGACTGGGCGGACGAGACGGAGACCGGCGACCGGGACGACCTGACGCCCGGCGTCTCCGACCGGGCCTGGGCCCAGGTGTCGGTCTCCTCCCGCGAATGCCTCGGCGCGAGCAAGTGCGCGTACGGCGCGGAGTGCTTCGCCGAGGCGGCCCGCGAGCGCGCCAAGCTCGCGGACGTCGTCGTCACGAACCACGCCCTGCTGGCGATCGACGCGATCGAGGGCGCCCCCGTGCTGCCCCAGCACGAGGTCCTGATCGTCGACGAGGCCCACGAGCTGGTCTCCCGGGTGACGGGCGTCGCCACCGGGGAGCTCACGCCCGGCCAGGTGAACCGGGCGGTGCGCCGGGCCGCCAAGCTCGTGGACGAGAAGGTCGCCGACCAGCTCCAGACCGCCGCGGAGGGCTTCGAGCGGGTCATGGAGCTGGCGCTGCCGGGCCGGCTGGAGAAGCTTCCGGAGGACCTGGCGTACGCGCTGGGGGCGCTGCGCGACGCGGCCCGCGCCGTGATCACCGCGCTGGGGAACACGCGGGACCGCTCCGTGCAGGACGAGGACGCGGTCCGCAAGCAGGCGATGGCCTCGGTGGAGACCGTGCACGGCGTGGCGGAGCGGATCACCCAGGGCTCCGAGTACGACGTCGTCTGGTACGAGCGCCACGACCGTTTCGGCGCCTCGGTGCGGGTCGCGCCGCTCTCCGTCTCCGGGCTGCTGCGGGAGAAGCTCTTCACCGAGCGCTCCGTCGTCCTCGCGTCGGCCACGCTCAAGCTCGGCGGGGACTTCAACGGGGTGGGCGCCTCCCTGGGGCTCGCGCCCGAGGGCACCACGGGCGACGACCTGCCGGTCTGGAAGG
Source organism: Microtetraspora glauca (assembly GCA_000721275.1). Taxonomy (GTDB): domain Bacteria; phylum Actinomycetota; class Actinomycetes; order Streptomycetales; family Streptomycetaceae; genus Streptomyces. The sequence continues at coordinate 73,240 of JOFO01000015.1, forward strand.
GCATCGACGTCGGCTCGCCGTTCGACTATCCCAAGCAGGGGATCATGTACGTCGCCAAGCACCTGGCCAAGCCGGCCAGGGACGGCGACCGGGCCGACATGCTGGACGAGCTGACGGAGCTGATCCAGGCGGCCGGCGGCCGGACCCTGGGCCTCTTCTCCTCGATGCGGGCGGCCCAGCTGGCGGCGGAGGAGCTGCGGAGCCGTATCCCCGAGTTCCCGATCCTGCTCCAGGGCGAGGACACCCTGGGCGAGCTGATCAAGAACTTCTCGGCCGACCCGAAGACGTGCCTCTTCGGCACCCTGTCGCTCTGGCAGGGCGTGGACGTGCCGGGGGCCAGCTGCCAGCTGGTCGTCATGGACAAGATCCCGTTCCCGCGTCCCGACGATCCGCTGATGAGCGCCCGCCAGCGGGCGGTCGAGGAGGCCGGGGGGAACGGCTTCATGGCCGTGGCGGCGACGCACGCGGCGCTGCTGATGGCCCAGGGCGCGGGCCGTCTGGTCCGGGCGACGGGCGACCGGGGCGTGGTGGCCGTGCTGGACCAGCGGCTCGCCACCGCCCGGTACGGCAGCTATCTGAAGGCGTCCATGCCCGACTTCTGGTACACGACCGACCGCAACCAGGTCCGGAGGTCGCTGGCGGCGATCGACGCGGCGGCGAAGGCGGACGGCGCCTGACGTCGTCCGGGTGCGGACGCGCCTCGGCCCCGGCGGGTGCCGGGGCCGAGGCGAGCCAGATGTGTGAGACGTGGAGCGGGCCCCGGGACCGGCGCAGTGGATCCCGGGGCCCGGTCGGAGCCGGCGAGGTGGGTCAGACCCGTCGCAGAACGGCGACCACCTTGCCGAGGATCGTGGCCTCGTCACCGGGGATGGGCTGGTACGCGGCGTTGTGCGGCAGCAGCCAGACGTGTCCGTCCTCGCGCTTGAAGCGCTTCACCGTGGCCTCGCCGTCGAGCATGGCTGCGACGATGTCGCCGTTCTCCGCGACGGGCTGGCGGCGGACGGTGACCCAGTCGCCGTCGCAGATGGCGGCCTCGATCATGGAGTCGCCGACGACCTTGAGGACGAAGAGCTCACCGTCGCCGACGAGCTGCCGGGGGAGGGGGAAGACGTCCTCGACGGACTCCTCGGCCAGGATGGGACCACCGGCGGCGATCCGGCCGACCAGGGGCACGTACGACGCCGCCGGCTTGCCGGTGGTGTCGGTCGGCTGGGTGCTCGGCTGGTCGGAGCCGCGGACCTCGTACGCCCGGGGGCGGTGCGGGTCGCGGCGGAGGAAGCCCTTGCGCTCCAGGGCCATCAGCTGGTGGGCCACCGACGACGTGCTGGAGAGGCCCACCGCCTGGCCGATCTCGCGCATCGACGGCGGGTAGCCGCGCCGCTGGACCGAGTCGCGGATGACTTCGATGACCCGCCGCTGGCGGTCGGTGAGGCCGGAGCTGTCGGCCCTGATGCCTGGAGGCCGTCCGGGGAGGGCGCGGGCGGGGCGCCCGGGCTCCTCGCCGTTCATGGCTGTGTCGGTCATGGCGTGCACCGGCTCGAGTCGGCCCTGGGAGCGGTCCTGGGCGGTGATGGTGGCGCTGTCTGCGGTGGTGGTCACGTCGTCGGCCCCTCTCGAATGGTCTCCCTGGCTGGCACAACGGTAGTAGCTTTCGAAAGGTTGCGCCAAACACACGTTCGAGTGAAAATCCGCAGATTGCCTTACGGGTGTGCGGGTGGGGGTGTATGGGGAGCAGGCCCCCGGAGGTGGGAGCCGCCCTTACGGTAGCCTTCGCGGCTGGGTTCCCAGGTCCCGGCGCGCCCTCCCAGTCTCCCATCCGCGGAGCACGGGCGCGGCTCCGGGGTCCCCGCGACACGCGGGGGCGTCGCACCGGCCCCAACCCAAGATCTAGTGGTTGGATGTCATCGGCCACCCAGGGATAGTGGTCCCCGGTCTGCCGGGGCTCCTGCCATCGCCTATGCTGGTGGTCGCTTCGAGGGCCTTGACGGGCCGCGCGAGGCTGTTCAGTCGTGCCGTGAGGAAGAGGGTCGTAACCGATGCACTGCCCCTTCTGCAGGCACCCCGACAGCCGGGTCGTGGACAGTCGCACCACCGATGACGGCACGTCGATCCGACGCCGCCGGCAGTGCACGGACTGCGCCCGCCGTTTCACCACGGTGGAGACGTGTTCGCTCATGGTGGTCAAGCGCTCCGGCGTCACCGAGCCCTTCAGTCGCACCAAGGTCATCTCCGGCGTCCGCAAGGCGTGCCAGGGGCGGCCGGTCACCGAGGACGCCCTGGCCAAGCTCGGCCAGCGGGTCGAGGAGGCGGTGCGCGCCACCGGTAGCGCCGAGCTGACCACCCACGACGTGGGCCTGGCCATCCTCGGGCCGCTGCAGGAGCTCGACCTCGTCGCGTACCTGCGCTTCGCCTCCGTCTACAAGGCGTTCGAGGGGCTCGAGGACTTCGAGGCCGCCATCGCGGAACTCCGCGTGCGGCCTCCCGCTGAGAACGGCGGGACCGGCACCCCCGAGGTGCCCGTTCCCGCCGGCGCCGCCGACTGACGGCGGTCCGGGCCCCTCGCGGGCCCGGGACCGGCCGTGGCGCGGCCGTGAAGACCTGCCCCGGGTGACCTGTGCGGCGCCCGCGGGTCAAGCAGTACAGAACGAAGTACAGACAACGGTGCTCTGGGACTATCTGGGCGCCAAAGGGTGTTTTGCCCGTATATGGGAGGCGGCATGACAGAGACGGCGAGCGGCCCGGCACGTGGTTCCCGCACCAAGGGAGCCAAGGCGGCGAGCAAGGGCCTGCGGATCGAGCGCATCCACACCACCCCCGGCGTGCATCCGTACGACGAGGTGAACTGGGAGCGCCGTGACGTCGTCATGACCAACTGGCGCGACGGCTCGATCAACTTCGAGCAGCGTGGCGTCGAGTTCCCCGACTTCTGGTCGGTGAACGCGGTCAACATCGTCACCAGCAAGTACTTCCGCGGGGCCGTCGGCACCCCGCAGCGCGAGACCGGTCTCAAGCAGCTCATCGACCGCATCGTGAAGACCTACACGAAGGCCGGCGAGGACTACGGGTACTTCGCCTCGCCCGCCGACGCCGAGATCTTCGAGCACGAGCTCACCTACGCCCTGCTCCACCAGATCTTCAGCTTCAACTCGCCGGTCTGGTTCAACGTGGGCACGCCGCAGCCCCAGCAGGTCTCCGCCTGCTTCATCCTGTCCGTCGACGACTCCATGGAGTCGATCCTCGACTGGTACAAGGAAGAGGGCATGATCTTCAAGGGCGGCTCCGGCGCCGGCCTGAACCTCTCCCGCATCCGCTCCTCCAAGGAGCTGCTCTCCTCCGGCGGCAACGCCTCCGGCCCGGTCTCCTTCATGCGCGGCGCCGACGCCTCCGCGGGAACGATCAAGTCCGGTGGTGCCACCCGCCGCGCCGCCAAGATGGTCATCCTCGACGTCGACCACCCGGACATCGAGAACTTCATCGAGACCAAGGTCAAGGAGGAGGAGAAGATCCGCGCGCTGCGCGACGCGGGCTTCGACATGGACCTGGGCGGCGACGACATCACGTCCGTCCAGTACCAGAACGCCAACAACTCCGTCCGCGTGAACGACGAGTTCATGAAGGCCGTCGAGTCCGGCGGGAAGTTCGGCCTGCGCGCCCGCATGACCGGCGAGGTCATCGAGGAGGTCGACGCCAAGGCGCTCTTCCGCAAGATGGCCGAGGCCGCGTGGGCCTGCGCCGACCCGGGCATTCAGTACGACGACACGATCAACCACTGGCACACCTGCCCCGAGTCCGGCCGCATCAACGGCTCGAACCCGTGCAGCGAGTACATGCACCTGGACAACACGTCCTGCAACCTCGCCTCGCTGAACCTCATGAAGTTCCTGAAGGACGACGGCAAGGGCAACCAGTCCTTCGACGTCGAGCGCTTCGCCAAGGTCGTCGAGCTCGTCATCACCGCGATGGACATCTCCATCTGCTTCGCCGACTTCCCGACCCAGAAGATCGGCGAGAACACCCGCGCCTTCCGCCAGCTCGGCATCGGCTACGCCAACCTCGGCGCCCTGCTGATGGCGACCGGCCACGCGTACGACTCCGAGGGCGGCCGTGCCCTCGCCGGCGCCATCACCTCGCTGATGACCGGCACCTCGTACAAGCGCTCCGCCGAGCTCGCCGCGGTCGTCGGCGCGTACGACGGCTACGCCCGCAACGCCGAGCCGCACCAGCGCGTCATGAAGCAGCACGCCGACGCCAACGACAAGGCCGTCCGCATGGACGACCTGGACACCCCGATCTGGGCCGCCGCCACCGAGGCGTGGCAGGACGTGATCCGCCTCGGCGCCAAGAACGGCTTCCGCAACGCCCAGGCGTCGGTCATCGCCCCGACCGGCACCATCGGCCTCGCGATGTCCTGCGACACCACCGGCCTCGAGCCCGACCTCGCCCTGGTCAAGTTCAAGAAGCTCGTCGGCGGCGGCTCGATGCAGATCGTCAACGGCACCGTCCCGCAGGCCCTGCGCCGTCTGGGCTACCAGGAGGAGCAGATCGAGGCGATCGTCGCCCACATCGCCGAGCACGGCAACGTGATCGACGCCCCCGGCCTCAAGACCGAGCACTACGAGGTCTTCGACTGCGCCATGGGCGAGCGCTCCATCTCCGCGATGGGCCACGTCCGCATGATGGCCGCCATCCAGCCCTGGATCTCCGGCGCCCTCTCCAAGACCGTGAACCTGCCGGAGACGGCCACGGTCGAGGACGTCGAGGAGGTCTACTTCGAGGCGTGGAAGATGGGCGTCAAGGCGCTCGCGATCTACCGCGACAACTGCAAGGTCGGCCAGCCGCTCTCCGCGAAGAAGAGGGACACCGACGATGCCGCGAAGGCCGAGGTGACCGCGAAGACCGAGGCGACGATCCGCGAGGCCGTCGAGAAGGTCGTCGAGTACCGTCCGGTCCGCAAGCGTCTCCCGAAGGGCCGCCCGGGGATCACCACCTCCTTCACCGTCGGCGGTGCCGAGGGCTACATGACCGCCAACTCCTACCCGGACGACGGTCTCGGCGAGGTCTTCCTGAAGATGTCGAAGCAGGGTTCGACCCTCGCGGGCATGATGGACGCCTTCTCCATCGCCGTCTCCGTCGGTCTGCAGTACGGCGTCCCGCTGGAGACGTATGTCTCGAAGTTCACCAACATGCGCTTCGAGCCGGCCGGCATGACCGACGACCCGGACGTGCGGATGGCGCAGTCGATCGTCGACTACATCTTCCGCCGCCTGGCGCTGGACTTCCTGCCCTTCGAGACCCGCTCGGCCCTCGGCATCCACTCCGCCGAGGAGCGCCAGCGCCACCTGGAGACGGGCTCCTACGAGCCGTCCGCCGAGGACGTCGACGTGGAGGGTCTGGCCCAGTCCGCCCCGGTCGCCACGGAGCTGAAGGCCGTGGCCGCCCCGGCCCCGGCCGCCAAGGCCGAGGACCCGGCCCCGAAGCAGGCGCACACCTCCGCGGAGCTCGTGGAGATGCAGCTCGGCATCAGCGCCGACGCCCCGCTCTGCTTCTCCTGCGGGACGAAGATGCAGCGCGCCGGCTCCTGCTACATCTGCGAGGGCTGCGGCTCGACCAGCGGCTGCAGCTGACGCGTGACGGCCGGAGGGGACCGGCCCAGGCCGGTCCCCTCCGGCGTGCGCGGTACAGGCGTGAGGTGTTCCGCGTCCCGGGGCGGGTGGCGTCAGGCGCGCGGCGTGCCCATCAGGGAGCCGAAGGACTGCGGGTCCGTGTCGAAGCCCCGCGGCAGGGGGCGGAAGGTCCAGCCGGACGAGGCCTCGCGGACGAACTCGACGACCGTCGCGGCCGTCGCGTCGGCGACGCCGGCGAAGTCGTAAGCCAGCAGTTCCGTGTAGCCCTCGCTGACCCGGACCGAAGCCTGTGCTATCCGGCCGAAGGTCACCCGGCCGCCGCCCTGCTGTATCACCACGCCGACCACCACGCGCGCGTACCGCTCGGCCAGACGGTCCAGTTCGAGCGTCATCGCCTCGTCGTAGCCGAATCCCTGCCCCGTGCGGCTGTCGCGCAGGAGGGTGATCGTCCCGTCGGGGGAGCGGCTGCCGAAGTGGACCAACTGCGCGGGCGTGCCGTGCGGGTCCTCGGCGGTGAAGACGGCGGCGACGAGATCCAGGTCGTGCGCGGGCGCGCCCGCCGGCGCCGGGTCCCACCGGAGCGCCACCTCCACCTTGCCGACGCCCTTGCTGAGTCCGCTCACGCTGCCTCCCCTTTCCCCGTGTCCCCGTGCAGACCCTTCGCCCCGGGTCTGTCCTCATGGTGTCACGCACCTCCGACAGCCGGGCCGGCCGCGCCCGCCTCCGCGGCGCACACGTGCCGGAACCGGGCGCCCGACTGGCTGGAATCAGACGCCTCCTGACGAGGGGTCACGCGGGGCCCCGTCTGTGGAGACGGTCTGCCGGGGCGCTCGCCGGACCCGTACGATGGCGCGGTGCTGGTCAAGTGGATTCGCTGCACCGTCGTGGACCGTCGAGGCTTCGAGCGGGGGCAGCGGAAGTGGGCGGGGCTGCTCGGGGAGCCGGGTTTCCGGGGGCAGGGCGGCGGCTGGAGCCGGGCCCGTCCCGAGATCGCGCACGTCTTCTCCTTCTGGGAGAGCCGGGCCTTCTACGACTCCTTCATGGCCCGCTCGCACGACCGGCTGGCCGCGGCGCAGTCCGGCACGTTCAAGGACGCCCAGGTCAGGCTCTTCGATCACCGTTTCGACGTGAAGACCGGTTTCGAGCCGAAGTTCTCGGACGCGGACGTGGCGCGGGTGGCGCACTGCCGAATCCACGAGGAGCGCGTGGAGCACTTCGCGCTGATGCAGGAGAAGGTGTGGAACCCGGCGATGGCCGGTTCCCCGGGCATGCTGCGGGGGCTGTTCGGCGAGGCGCCCGGCCACGAGTTCCTGGTGCTGTCGCTGTGGAACTCCGTCGCCGAGCACGGCAAGTACCGCGAGGAGCGGGTGGAGCGCCTCGGCCTGCGGGCGCAGACCGAGGCCGACGTGGCCGCCCTCTCGGGCGACGTGGTGCGGCTCGAACCCGCCTGGACGGTCTGAGCGCGCCGTGGCCCCGCTCCGGCCTTCGCGAGGGCGGCCGGTACGCCGGACGGGCTCCGGCCGCCTCCTCGGCTGAGCCGAACGGGACGCCCCCCTTTAGGGTCGGACCATGGCACGACCGCGGCGCATCGTTCTCGTACGGCACGGGGAATCCGAAGGCAATGTCGACGACACCGTCTACGAGCGGGAGCCGGACCATGCCCTCCGGCTGACCGAGCGGGGCCGGCGGCAGGCGGAGGCGACCGGGGAGCGGCTCAGGGAGCTCTTCGGCGACGAGGCGGTCAGCGTGTACGTCTCGCCGTACCGCCGCACCCACGAGACGCTGCACGCCTTCCGGCTGCCGCCGGGCCGGGTGAGGGTCCGGGAGGAGCCGCGGCTGCGCGAGCAGGACTGGGGGAACTGGCAGGACCGGGAGGACGTACGGCTCCAGAAGGTCTACCGGGACGCGTACGGGCACTTCTTCTACCGCTTCGCCCAGGGCGAGTCGGGAGCCGACGTGTACGACCGGGTCGGGGCCTTCCTGGAGAGCCTCTACCGGAGCTTCGAGGCCCCCGACCACCCGCCGAACGTCCTGCTGGTGACCCACGGGCTGACCATGCGGCTCTTCTGCATGAGGTGGTTCCACTGGAGCGTGGCCGAATTCGAATCGCTGTCGAACCCGGGCAACGCGGAGACCCGGATCCTGGTGCTCGGAGAGGACGGACGCTATCGGCTGGACCGCCCGTTCGAACGCTGGTGTACCCCGGAACCGTACGGCCCCACCGGATAGAGTGGCGCACCGATGATCGCTGACTCCTCATTCGCAGGGCGCGTCGACCGCGCCCTCGCCAGTCTGCGCGGACTGGCCGTGGGGGACGCCCTGGGATCCCAGTTCTTCGTCCCCGCGCACTACCCCCTCCTGAAGCGGCGCGAACTGCCGCCCGGCTCGTGGCAGTGGACCGACGACACGGAGATGGCCTGCTCCGTCGTCGCCGTCCTCGCCCGCCACGAGCGCATCGACCAGGACGCCCTGGCCGCCTCCTTCGCCGAGCACCACGACTTCGACCGGGGCTACGGTCCCGCCGTCAACCGGATGCTCCGGTTGATCCGGGAGGGCGGCGACTGGCGAGAACTCGCCGCCGCGCTCTTCAACGGGCAGGGCTCCTGGGGCAACGGCGCCGCCATGCGCATCGCCCCGCTCGGCGCCTGGTACGCCGACGACCCCGAGCAGGCCACCCATCAGGCCGAGATCTCCGCCTACCCCACCCACCAGCACCGCGAGGCCGTCGTCGGCGCCATGGCGGTCGCCGCGGCGGCGGCCCTCGCGGCCGCTCCGGCGGGTCCGCCCACGCCCGAGGCGCTGCTCGACGGTGTGATCGCGCTGGTCCCGCGCAGCGCGGTCGGTGCCGGGCTGCGCCGGGCCCGCGACATGCTGGACTACGGCGACGCCGGGACCGTCGCGGCGGTGCTCGGCAGCGGCCGGCGGACCAGCGCGCACGACACGGTGCCGTTCGCCCTCTGGTCGGCGGCCCGCGGCCTCGGCGACTTCGCGACGACGTTCTGGACGACGGCGCAGGTCGGCGGGGACGTCGACACGACCTGCGCCATCGCCGGCGGAGTGGTGGCCTCGGCAGCCGCCGGCGCGCCGCCGGCCGCGTGGGCGGACCGGACCGAGGCGCTGCCCGCCTGGGTGCTGGAGGGCACGGCCCGCAGCTGAGCACGGCTGCGTACGGGGCGGATGCCCGGCCCTCGCGGAGTCCGGGCATCCGCCCTTTTGCCGCCGGTCCGGCCGTACCCGGGGCGGACCTCTCCGCCGCGCGTACGGCCGGCTGTCAGGCGACGGGGCCGGCGGCCTCGGCCTTGCCGCTGAGGGCCGCCAGGTCGCTCTTGCGGACCCGGATCACCAGCACCGCGGTGAGGAGCGCGACGGCGACCATCGCCACGGCCGCGGTGAACGCCGTCGCGATGCCTGAGGTCAGCACCTCGTGGCTCCACGGCGCCGGCAGTTCCTTCGTCCGCAGGAACTCGGCCTTCTGCTCGGGCGTCGCCGACGCCAGGAAGTCCGCCGCCTGCTTCTCGCCCTCGGTACGGCTCGCCGTGCCGAAGACCGTCACCAGGATGGACAGGCCCAGCGAGCCGCCCACCTGCTGGGTCGCGTTGAGCAGCCCGGACGCGGCGCCGGCCTCGTGCTGGGCCACCCCGGAGACGGCCGTCAGCGTCAGGGTGACGAAGTTCAGCCCCATGCCGAAGCCGAACAGGACCATGGGTCCGAGCACCCCGCTCGCGTACCCGCTGTCCGCGTCGATGAAGGTCAGCCAGAACAGGCCGAGGCCGGTGATCGTCGAACCGGTCACCATGAACGGCTTCGGGCCCAGGACGGGCAGGAACCGCTGCGACAGGCCGGCGCCGGTCACGATGGCCACGGTGACCGGGAGGAACGCGAGCCCGGACGCGATCGGCGAGTACCCCAGCACGCCCTGCACCCACAGGACGATGAAGAAGAACATGCCGAACATGGCCGCCGCGAGGCTCAGCATGATCACGTACGTGCCGGAGCGGTTCCGGTCGGCGAACATCCGCAGCGGTGTGATCGGTTCCTTCGCGCGCGACTCGACCAGGGCGAAGGCGACGAGCAGCAGGACGGCGGCGGCGAACGAGCCGACGGTCAGCGCGTCCTTCCAGCCCTGCTCCGAGGCGCGGATGAAGCCGTAGACCAGGGCGGCCATGCCGAGCGTCGACGTCGCCGCCCCCGCGATGTCGAAGCGGCCCGGGTGGCGCTCCGACTCGCTGATGTACCGGGGGGTGAGGAAGGCGATCAGCAGGCCGATGGGCACGTTGACGAAGAGCACCCAGCGCCAGTCCAGCCACTCGGTGAGCATGCCGCCGGCGAGCAGCCCGATCGCGCCGCCGCCGGCCGAGACGGCGGCGAAGACGCCGAAGGCCCGGTTCCGCTCCGGGCCCTCGGGGAAGGTGGTGGTGATCAGGGCGAGCGAGGTGGGCGAGGCGATCGCGCCGCCCACGCCCTGCAGCGCCCGCGCGGCGAGCAGGTGCCACGGCTCCTGCGCGAAGCCGCCGAGCAGCGAGGCGAAGGTGAAGATCAGGATGCCGGCCATGAAGACCCGGCGGCGGCCGAGGATGTCGCCCGCCCGGCCGCCGAGGAGCAGCAGGCCGCCGAAGGTCAGCGTGTAGGCGCTGAGCACCCACGACAGGTCGGTGGTGGAGAAGGAGAGCGCGTCCTGGATGTGCGGGAGCGCGATGTTCACGATCGTGGCGTCGAGGACGACCATCAGCTGACAGGCGGCGATGACCGTCAGGGCGATTCCCGGCCGGCCCCGGGAGCCGGCCAGGCCTTTCTCGGTCTGTGTGTCGACCGGAGTCGTTGTCACGGTGGACCCCCCACGGAAGAATGGCAGTGAACGCGACCGTTCACTGTTCTTCAACGGTAGTGACTCCCTCTCAGAGAACGCAACCGTTCACTGAGCACCGCCGGTGATTCGCCACGTCCCCAACGGAGAGAACCTGATGATGACTTCGCGCTCCGCGGCCGCCGCTCGGCCGGACGGAGCCGCGCCGCGCAGACGCGGGCCGGTGCTCGAACGCGCCATTCTGGAGGCGGCGCTGGAGCAGCTGAGCAGCGTCGGATGGAACGGCCTGACCATGGAGGGTGTCGCACTCGGCGCGCAGACGGGCAAAGCCGCGGTGTACCGGCGCTGGCCGTCCCGGGAAGACCTCGTGGCCGACGCCCTCCAGGCCGGATTGCCGCGCTTCGACGAGCCCGCCCCCGACCTCGGCGGCTTCCGCGACGAGCTGTACGAGCTCTGCCGGCGCGTCCGCGACGCCATGAACTCGCGCTCCGGCGTCGCCATCCGCGCGGTCCTTCACGAATGCGACGAGGAGGCCGCCGTCCGCTTCCGCGGACTGATCCAGACCAAGGTCGTCGAACCGTCGAAACGGCTCTTCTCGGACGTCCTGGAGCGCGGGATCACACGGAGAGAGGTGCGTCCGGACGCCGTCGACGACCTCGTCCTCGACGTCATCCCGGCGCTGATGATGTACCGCGCCAAGGTGTGCGGCAGCGAATGGGACGATGCCGAGCTGGCCGCTGTCGTCGACCGGATCATGGTCCCGCTGGTGCGCTCGGCGCCCGCCTGACCGGGCCCGCGGCACGGCGGCGGACCGCCTGACGGGAATCCGGGTACCGCACGCGGCACCCGGCGGCGTAACCTGTCAGGCGCCATGCCGTACGAACCCCCTACTCACACCGTCGAGCGGTCGCTCCGAGCCACCACCGGCGCCAGGATCGTCGCCGGGGTCGACGAGGTCGGACGCGGGGCGTGGGCCGGGCCCGTCACCGTGTGCGCGGCCGTCACCGGGCTGCGCCGTCCCCCCGAGGGACTGACCGACTCCAAGCTGATCGCCCCCAAGCGGCGCGCCGAACTCGCCGCCGAGCTGGAGCGCTGGGTCACCGCCTACGCGCTCGGCGAGGCGTCCGCGCAGGAGATCGACGAACTCGGGATGACCGCGGCCCTGCGCCTCGCGGCCGTACGGGCCCTCGACGGCCTCCCGGTCCGCCCGGACGCGGTGATCCTCGACGGCAAGCACGACTACCTCGGCAGCCCCTGGCAGGTGCGCACGGTGATCAAGGGCGACCAGTCCTGCGTCGCGGTCGCCGCGGCCTCCGTGATCGCCAAGGTACGGCGGGACGCCTTCATGGCCGGCCTCGACACCGGCCCGGGCTGCGCGGGCTACGGCTTCGCGGCGAACGCGGGCTACCCTTCGCCCGTCCACAAGGCCATGCTCGAAGAGCTGGGACCCACCCCGTACCACCGGCTCTCCTGGGCCTACCTGGACGCCATGCCCCGGTGGCGCCACCTCAAGAAGGTCCGCCTCTCCGCGGAGGCGGCCGCTCTGGAGAGCGGGGGCCAGCTCGGCTTCGACTTCTGATCTTCCGGCCGCGGGACCTCACCGACGAGGCCCCGCAGGACCGGGGGCGCCCCTGTGCGCCCACCCGACGGTGCCGTCCGAAACGGCATTTGATAGACATCCACCCATGCCTCTCCCTCCCGAGGAGCCTCAGATTCACGAGAGCGCCCAGGGTCCTAGCGCCACCGCGGCCGCCGGCCGCCCCGCGCCGACCCCACGTCCCGTCCCCGGCCCGCGTTCGGCGGCCTCCCCGCGTCCCGGCCGTCCGGGCCCCGGCCCGGCCCGCCCCGCTCCGCCGGCCCCGCGGCCCGTCCCCGGCCCGCCCGCGCCCGCGAACCGTCCGGCGAATCGTTCCGCTGACGGCCCGCAGCTCCAGCTCGTCCCGGCCCCGGCCGGCGGCGCCCTCGACGCCGCCGAGGAGGCCCTCGACCTGCTCCTCGACAGCGGCCGGTCGCCCGGCGAGGTCCTGGTGCTCACCACCGGCGAGCGCCACCCCTGGGCCGCGCACGAGCTCTCCTTCGGAGAGGCCGCCTACTGGGCCCAGCAGGACACCGCCGAGGACGTGTTCTTCGCGGACGCCGCCTCCGTGGACCGGGTCTCCGCCCGTCCCGTGGTGATCGTCGCCGTCAACGGCGGCGACGACGAGACGGTCGCCCGGGCCCTGCCGGTCGCCCGCTCGCGCGCGGGTGCCCTGCTCGTGGTCTGCGGTGACCCGCAGCGCGTCACCGCGGTGCTCGCCGCCGGAGTCTGACCGGTCGCGCCTCCGCCGGACCGGCACCGGCCCGGCGGAGCGGCGGACACCTCCGGGCGAGCGTTCGGCGTGCCGCGCCGCGCGTGGCGGCTCCACAGCCGGTTTCGCGCGACGGACGACGGCTCAGCGCGCCGCGACCCTGCGCAGGGGCTCGGCCGCTCCGCCGGCCGTCCTCGGCGCGAGGTGACCGAAGTCGTCGTTCGGCTCGCCGAGTGCGAGCGGAGCGGAGTCCGCGCTCGGCCGACGGCCGCCCCTGCCTTCGCCGGAGACCTGCCAGCCGGCCTGGGTGAGGGTGATGTACGCGCCGCAGCGCAGCCCGTGGAGCGTGCAGGCGTCACGGAGCCCCCACATCCAGGCTCCGTCCTCCTCCGTCCAGCGCTCGTCGCCGTCGCGGCAGTAGACGAGGACGGCGGTCCGCACGGGGGTGCGGCGCCGCAGGTCGTGCGGCACCACGCGCCGCAGATGGGCGAGGAGCGCGTTCCGGAACTCCCAGCCGTCGGCGGGGCCGGGCCGGCGCGTGAAGGAGGCGCTCGCGGTGAGCCGTTCCTCGTGGTCGAGCACCGCCACGATCGCCGTCGCGGGCCGCGGACGATGGCGGGAATGGAGTCCGCTCACGACCTCACGGGGACTGCGCAGCAAGGGAATTCCGGCCGCGGCCCAGTCCGCCGGTTCCAGCATCCGGGCGAGGCGGCTCGCGGAGGCGGAGCCGGCACCGAGCGAGGTGGTGGACGGAGCGAATCCGAGGGTCACGGTCCTCCCTTCGGATACGCGCCCGCGAGGCGGGCAAGGTGGGGTGAGGGCGCAGCACGGCACAGTCCTTCCGGACCGCTTCGAGCCGTGTGGGGCGGTTCCCCAATTCTGTCTCGGCCCGAGCGGGGGCGGCAACGAGCAATTGAGGCGGCTGACGGTAATGAACCGTTATGCCACTGATATCCCTGCCCAGTTACCCAGTATTCACTCGCCGTTTCCCAGCCCTTCTCAACCCTGGACGGCGAGCACCAGCGGAAAGACTCCTTCCGCTCCGGAACGGAGCAGCAGCCGGGCGGCCACGGCCAGGGTCCAGCCGGTGTCCGACAGGTCGTCCACGAGCAGGACCGGACCGCCGGCGGCGGCCACCCGCTCCGTCACCCCGGGCGGCACCTCCAGGGCCCGGTGGAGTCCGATCACCCGCTGGGCGCTGTTGGTACGGGACAGATGGACGTCCTCCGCCCCCGCCGCGTACTCCACCGCCCCGAGGAGCGGCATCCGCCCGATCTCCGCGATCCGCGCGCCCAGCGAGCCCACCAGCGTCGGCCGCCGGCGCGAGGCGACCGTGACCACACCGGCCGGCCGCGACGGGGCGTCAGCGGCTCCGGACGCCCAACCCCCGGGCCCCTTCGCCCAGTCGGCGAGCACCTGGACCACCGCCTGCACCACGTCGTCCGGCACCGGCCCGTCCGGAGCGGACTCGGCGAGCAGCGGCCGGAGCCGGTTGCCCCACCCGATGTCCGAAAGACGCCCCAGGGCGCGGCCGGCGAACGCCTGCTCACCCGCCGGGATGCGGCCCTTCAGATCGACGCCCGCGGCGGCGAGTCCCGTGGGCCACATCCGGCGCGACTCCACCTCCACGCCCGGGCGGCCCAGTTCGCCCCGGGCCGCGTCCAGCGCCGCGCCGGTCACCTTCGGATCGAAGCGCGGGCCCGCGCAGTTGTCGCAGCGACCGCACGGCGCCGCCTGCTCGTCGTCCAGCCGGCGCCGCAGGAACTCCATGCGGCACCCGGTCGTGGTGGTGTACTCGCGCATCGCCTGCTGCTCGTCGGCACGCTGCCGCGCCACCCACGCGTACCGCTCCGTGTCGTACACCCACGGCCGGCCCGTGCTCTCCCAGCCGCCCTTGACCCGCCGCACGGCCCCGTCCACGTCGAGGACCTTGAGCATCGTCTCCAGCCGGGTCCTGCGCAGCTCGACCAGCGGCTCCAGGGCCGGCAGCGACATCGGCCGGCCCGCGTCGGCGAGCACGTCGAGGGTCCGGCGGACCAACTCCTCCGGAGGGAAGGCCACGGACGCGAAGTACCGCCAGATCGCCTCGTCCTCCTTGCCGGGCAGCAGCAGCACCTCCGCGTGCTCCACCCCGCGCCCGGCGCGGCCGACCTGCTGGTAGTAGGCGATGGGGGAGGACGGCGAGCCCAGGTGCACGACGAAGCCGAGGTCCGGCTTGTCGAAGCCCATGCCGAGCGCCGAGGTCGCCACCAGCGCCTTCACCCGGTTCGCCAGCAGGTCCTCCTCGGCCTGCCGGCGGTCGGCGTCCTCCGTGCGGCCCGTGTACGAGGCGACCGTGTGCCCGCACTGGCGGAGGTACGCGGTGACCTCCTCGGCCGCCGCCACGGTCAGCGTGTAGACGATCCCCGAGCCGGGCAGCTCGTGGAGGTGGTCGGCGAGCCAGGCCAGCCGGTGGGCGGCGTCGGGCAGCGTGATCACGCCGAGGCTGAGGGACTCGCGGTCCAGGGGGCCGCGCAGCACGAGGGCGTCGGTGCCCACGCCGGTGCCGAGCTGTTCGGCCACGTCCGCCGTCACCCGGGCGTTCGCCGTCGCGGTGGTGGCGAGCACCGGGACCCCGGCCGGGAGGTCGGCCAGCATCGTGCGCAGCCGCCGGTAGTCCGGCCGGAAGTCGTGTCCCCAGTCGGAGATGCAGTGCGCCTCGTCGACCACCAGCAGGCCCGTGGCCGCCGCCAGCCGCGGCAGGACCTGGTCGCGGAAGTCGGGATTGTTCAGCCGCTCGGGGGAGACGAGCAGCACGTCGACCTCTCCGGCGGCGATCTCCCGCTGGACGTCCTCCCACTCCTCCGTGTTCGACGAGTTGATCGTGCGCGCCCGGATGCCCGCCCGCGCCGCCGCGTCCACCTGGTTGCGCATGAGCGCGAGCAGCGGCGACACGATGACGGTGGGCCCGCTGCCGCGCTCCCGCAGCAGTGAGGTGGCCACGAAGTACACGGCGGACTTGCCCCAGCCGGTCCGCTGCACCACGAGGGCACGGCGGTGATCGGCGACGAGCGCCTCGATGGCGCGCCACTGGTCCTCGCGGAGTCTCGCCGCGCCGGCCGGGTCCCCGACGAGTCGGGCCAGTACGGCGTCGGCGGCGGTGCGGAGCGCGGCGCGGTCTTCCGGGAGGTCTGCGTGGGTCATGCGTCCATGCAACCCGATGCCTCGGACATTCGGCGAACGGGCCGGCGATCTGTGGACAGTGCAAATCACATCATCATGTCGTAAGGCCGGGGTTATCCACAGGGGTTGTCGGAAAACGGAGATCACGAGACCGTCCTCGCCATGAACGCGAATCACCCTGAGATCAGCGCATCCACCCGAGGCCGGCAGGTCACCCTGCGCAGCGCCGCCGAGCTCGCCGACGCCCTGCCGTACGTGCTCGGCTTCCACCCGACCGACTCCATCGTGCTCATCGCCCTGCACGGTCCGAACGGACGCTTCGGCGGCCGGGTCAGGATCGGCATCCCCCGCGCCCCCGGCGAATGGGACGCGATCGCGGACCGCCTCGCCGAGTGTCTCGTCGAGACCTCGGCGCAGCGCACCTCGCCGCCCGACGGCATCGTCGGCTTCCTCTGCCAGGACCCGGGTCCCGACGAGACCGCCCCCCAGGTCCACGAGCGGCTGCGCCCCCTCGCCCAGCGGCTCCGGACCGCCTGCGGAGCCCTCGACATCCCCGTCTACGAGGTGCTGTGCATCTCCGGAGGCCGCCACTTCTCGTACTGCTGCCCCGACACCCGCTGCTGCCCGCCCGACGGCACCCCGCTCGCCCTCAGCGGCACCTCGGTCATGGCCGCCGCGGCGGCGTACGCGGGCATCCAGGTCCGCGGCTCGCTGCGGGAGATGGAGGACGGCTTCAAGCCCACCGGAGGACCGGGGGAGGCGGAGCAGCGCGCCGCCCTCGACGCCGCCGCGGCCCGGATCGTGCCCCTCGTCCTGGAAGGGGCGGAGGAGCGGGTCAGGGCGCGGCTGCGCGAGACGACCCTCGCCCTCGCGGGCCGGCTCCTCGGCAGGTTCGCCGAACCGCCGCAGCGGGTCGGACCGGACGGCACCCGCCTCGGCCGGGCGGCGATCGACGCCGCCGACGACGCCCGGGTCGAACCCTCCGAGGCGGCGGCGGTCATCCTCGGGCTCCAGGACCGCATCACCCGCGACCGCCTCGCCGAATGGATGGAAGGACCCGAGGGCACCGCCGCCGTGCGGCTCTGGCGGGT
The DNA here is from genome assembly GCA_000721275.1 of Microtetraspora glauca. Taxonomy (GTDB): domain Bacteria; phylum Actinomycetota; class Actinomycetes; order Streptomycetales; family Streptomycetaceae; genus Streptomyces. The sequence goes on from JOFO01000015.1 coordinate 90,209, forward strand.
CCTCGCCCGGCGCTGCGTCGCCCCCTACCAGGAGTACGCCGCCGCGCCGCTGACCCTGGCCGGCTGGGCCGCCTGGTCCACCGGCGACGAACCCACCGCCCGCGTCGCCCTCCACCTCGCCCTGGAGGCCGACCCGGAGTACGTCTTCGCGCGGCTGCTGCACCAGGCGTGCAACGACGGCCTCGAACCCGAGTCGCTCCGTTCCTGCTTGCGCCGCGAGCGCGAGGACCGCCTGGCGGCCGAGAAGGCCGCCGCGCACGCCCGCCGCTCCCGCACCCGCACGCGGACGCGGCCCCGCACCCGAGGAGCCCTCCCCGGCGGGCCCCGGCCGGCGCTCCCCAGGGCCGGGGCCGCCGGTGCCCGGCGGGGCGCCGGGGCGCCGGGCACGCGGCCCGCCGGACGCGCCTCCACCCGGCCGGGCGCCCCTGCCCCGCGGCACGGCGGCCGGCGCGGCACGAGGAGCGGGCGATGACGAGCGTGACCCCGCACACCACCCGGCCGTTCACCTCTGTGGCGGAGCCGGGCGAGCCGTGCCGCCGACCACCCGCCGGCCGTCCGGATCGCACAGAGAGCACGCCGCACCCCTCATGGTCCTCAGCCCTGTCCCGGCCCCCGGACGCCCGACGGAACAGCCCGCCGGGCAACCGTCCGGACCCGGCGGCGGCCCCGCCGCCCCCGGGGCCCGCCCCGGAGAACTCCCGCCGGTCCACGACGCGCTCCTCTGCGTCGCCCTGCCCGCCTTCGCCGTCTCTCCCCGGCACGGCCAGCTCACCGGACACGGCCCCGAAGGCGTGTACGCGTCGGGCCGGCGGCTCCTCGCCCGCAGCGTCCTGCGGGTCGCCGGGCGCGAGCCCGTCCCCCTCCAGGGACGGCTCGCCGCCGCCGACCGGGCCGTGTTCGCCGGCGCCCTCCGGGGCCCCGGCGACACCGGGCCCGACCCGGCCGTCACCGTCGAGCGCTCCCGCGGCGCCGACGGAACCGAGCGGATCACCTTCCGCAGCGCCGCCCCCCGCCCCGTCCGCCTCCCGGTGGAGCTCGCTCTGGGCACGGATCTCGCGGAGCTGGCGGCGGTCGCGTCCGGCCGCAGCCGCCCCGAGCTCAGAGCCGCCGTCCACGGCACCGGCCTCCGCTGGGCCTCGCCCGACGGACGGACCGTCACCGTCACGGCCGACCCGGCCCCGACGGACGCCCTGGCGGCGGCCGGGGTCCTGCGCTGGGACACCGACCTCGCCCCCGGCGGCGCCCTCACCCTCCACCTCCGGCTGCACACCGGACGGACCCCCGGCGCCACCCCGCCCGGCGGTGCCCGCCCCGGCGGCCACCTGCTCTCCGACGCGCAGGCGGAGGGCGACGACCGGAGGCCCGGCGAACTGCTCCGCACCTCCGCCGAGGACCTGCGGGCCCTCCTCCAGCGCGACCCCGCGCACCCGGCCGACGTCCATCTCGCGGCCGGCGTCCCGTGGCGCTGCGGCCCCGTCACCGCGGAGGCACTCTGGGCGGCCCGCATGGCCCTGCCGCTCGGCACCCGGCTCGCCGTCACCACGCTCCGCGCCCTCGGCCGCACCCAGCTCACCACCGGCGCCGAGGCCGGCCGCCTCCCCGGCCCGCTGCGGGACGCCGGTCCGCGGCTCCCGCCCCGCTGCACCGGAGTCGAGGCCACCCTCGCCTTCCCCGTCGTCCTCGCCGAAGCCCGGCGGTGGGGCCTCCCCGCAGCCGACCTCGACGAGCTCCTTCCGGTGGCGGAGCGCTGCCTCGGCTGGCTGCGCCACCGCCTCGACGCGGACGGGCTCCTGCCGGACCCGGCTCCCGGCGAGCCCTGGCGGGCCGAGACCCAGGCCCACGCCCACCGGGCCGCCCTGCTCGGGGCCGACCTCCTCGACGCCTGCGGGCGCCCCGGTGCGGCCGGCCTCCGCGCCGCTGCCCGTACCCTCCGCGAACGCTTCCGGAGCGCCCTTTGGCTCGACGACCCGTCCGGCGGCCGGCCCGCCGCCGCCCGGGGACCGGAGGGACGGATCTGGAACCAGCTCGGCGGATGGGCCGCCCACCTCCTCGACACCGGACTCCTCGGCGGCGGCCGGTACGCCCAGGGGCTGCTCGACCGGGCGGAGACCGAACAGGTCGCGCGCCTGCTCGGCACCCCGGCGCTCGACTCGGGCTGGGGGCTCCGCGGCCTCGGCGCCAAGGAACCCGGCCACAACCCCTTCGGCCACCGGGCCGGAGCCGTCCGGGTCCACGAGACGGCCGTCGCCGTCGCGGGCCTGGCCGCCGCCGGATACGAGAAGGAAGCCGCCGCCCTGCTGCGGGGGCTGCTCGACGCCGCCGAACACTTCGGGTACCGGCTGCCCGAGATGTACGCGGGCGAGCAGCGCACCGCCGGCGCCCAGCCCGTGCCGCATCCGGCCGCCTGCCGGCCCGCCGCCGTCGCGGCGGCCGGAGCGGTGCACGCGCTCGCCGCCCTCGCCGGGATCCGCCCCGACGCCCCCGGCGGGAGCGTCGCCGTCCAGCCGATGCCCTCGGCGCCGCTGGGAGCGATCCGGTTTGCCGGGCTCGTGGTCGCCGGTGAACCCTTCGCCGTGCGGGTGAGCCGCCTCGGACTCGGTATGGTCGAAGAGGCCGCCGAGGGTCTGCAGCTGGGGGTGTGACGGATGCCGGGCACGGAGACGAGGAAGTCCTCGCGACCAGGTGACGAAGTCGCGGACGGAGCACGCGAGGGGCGTGTTTATCGTCAGGAAGACGACTATGATCGCGGCATGTCTCCCTACGACCCGTCGGCCTTCCCGCCCTTCGCTGTCACCGTCGACCTGGTCGTCCTCACCGTGCGGAGCCACGCCCTGTGCACCCTGGTCGTCCGCAGGGGAGAAGCGCCCTTCAAGGGACGGTGGGCGCTGCCCGGAGGCTTCGTCCGCGACGACGAGGACCTCGGCGCCGCCGCCGCGCGGGAGCTGGCCGAGGAGACCGGACTGCGCGCCCACGATCCGTCGGCCGCCCACCCGGTGCCGGACAACGGCGCGCACCTGGAACAGCTCGCCACCTACGGGGCGCCCGAGCGCGACCCGCGGATGCGGGTGGTGAGCGTCGCGCACCTCGCGCTCGCCCCCGACCTGCCGGCGCCCCGGCCCGGCGGCGACGCCCACGGCGCGCGCTGGGCGCCCGTCGAGGAACTGCTCGACCAGGCACGGGCGGCGGGAAGCGACTCTCCGGACGCGCTCGCCTTCGACCACGCGCAGATCCTGTCCGACGGGGTGGAGCGGGCCCGCTCCAAGATCGAGTACTCCTCGCTCGCCACCGCGTTCTGCCCGCCGGAGTTCACCGTCGGCGAGCTGCGCCGGGTCTACGAAGCCGTCTGGGGCGTCTCGCTCGATCCGCGCAACTTCCACCGCAAGGTCACCGGCACCCCCGGCTTCCTGGTGCCGACCGGCGGGACCACCACCCGTCAGGGAGGGCGCCCCGCCCAGCTGTTCAGGGCCGGCGGCGCCACCCTGCTCAACCCCCCGATGCTGCGCCCCGAGGTCTGAGGCAGGCGCGGTCCGCCGCCCCCGAGGCGGCAACCCTGCGGCAAAAGTCCGAAATCTGGCGTTATCTTGCTGCGATAGCGCCGCCCTGCCGCGGAGCGGTGACACCTACCGCGAGAGAAGCGATGCTCCAGGCCATCGGACTGACCAGCACCCCCCGCCGCGATCGCCCGCCCGCCGTGGACGATCTGACCTTCGAAGCGCCGACGGGAGCCGTGACCGCCCTCGTCGGCCCCCCGGGCTCCGGGAAGACCGCCGCCCTGCGGCTGCTCCTGGAGCTCGACCCGGGGCGGGGGCTCACCTACTTCCGGGGGCGGCCGCTGCACCGGATCGCCCAGCCGGCGCGCGAGATCGGCGTGGTCCTCGGCGACGTGCCGGGGCACCCGTCCCGCACCGTGCGCGGACAGCTGCGGATGCTCGCCGCGGGAGCGGGAGTTCCGGTCGCCCGGGCCGACGAGGTGATCCGCGCCGTGGGGCTCGGCGGGCTCGAAGGACGGCGGCTCGGCACCCTGCCGCGCGGGGCCGACCGCCGACTCGCGCTGGCCGCCGCCCTGTTGGGGGAGCCGCACACACTCCTCCTGGACGATCCCGGAGCCGGACTGTCCCCGGCGGAACGGACCCGGCTGCACGAACTGCTGCGCGCGCACGCGCGGGCCGGAGGAACCGTCCTCTACACGACGAGGGACCCCAAGGACGCCGCCCGCCACGCCGACCACGTCGTCACCCTCGACGCCGGGCGGCTGGTCGCCGCCCAGGACGCCGGCGACTTCGCCCGCACCCGGCTGCGGCCGAGGGTCGCCGTCCGGTCCCCGCAGGCCGCGCGTCTCGCCGCCGCCGTCACCCAGGAGGCGCGCTCGGCCCGCCGCCCGGTCGAGGTCGTCACCGACGACGGCACCCTCCTCCACGTGTACGGCGGCGACTGCGCCCAGGTCGGGGACATCGCGTTCCGGCACGGCGTACCGGTCCACCGGCTCACGGAGGAGACGGGGGAGACAGCGGAGGCGGACCCGGGCCCCGCCGGGACCACGGCGGAGGGGGCGCGCGATGCCGGCCCGGTGCCGGGCGCCCCCGCTCCGGACCGGGCGAGGGCGGCGCGCCGGCCGGTCCGGTCGCCGCTGCGCCCGCTCCGGTACGAGCTGCGCCGGGCCCTCGGCGTACCGTCCACGGGGCTGGTGACGGTGGGCGTCCTCGCGGTGTCGGCCGTGCTCGCGGTGCTGCTCGGCAGGGGCGGCGGGACCCCGCTCCCCGCGGTACTGGCCGCCTGGCCCGACCTCCTGCCGCTGCCGCCCGCCGCCCTCGGCGCCGGTCTGCTCGGCGCCCTCTCCTTCGGCGAGGAGTACCGCTACCCCGCGCTGGCCGCGGGGCGCGGGGCGGTGCCGCGGCGGCTCGCGCTGCTGCTGGCCAAGCTGGCCGTGGCGGCGGGCGGCGCGCTGCTCCTCGGCGCGCTGGTGGCGGCGACCGACCTGGCGGCCCTCCGGCTCTGCTACGGACCGGAATTGATCTCCGTGCCGGACAACTGGGGCCTCATGGCGGCGAGTTGGCTGGCACTCTCGGTGGGCTGTGCGTGGGCGGGGGTGCTGGGGGCCGGAGTGTTCCGGGCCGCGGCGGCCGGGGTGGCGGCGGTGCTCTTCGTGCCGGTCGCCCTCGTTCCGGTGCTGGGTCACGTGATGAGCGGCCCCGCGGTCCGGTCGGTCGCCGGACTGCCCGGCCGGCTGGGCGAGTTCGCCGGACCGCGCTGGGCGCCGTCGCTGGATCGCTGGATCGCCGGGGCGCTGGAGGTGGTCGGGCAGCCCGCCGGTGTGGCCCTCGGTCTCACGTTGACGGTTCTGCTGTGCGCCTATGTGTTCACGGGCCTTCGCCCGCAGGCCCGTTGGTGATCACTTCCGGATCGCCCGGTTCCGTTTGGCGCACAACTCCCTTGAGAAATGCCGCTTATGTCCCAATAATCGTCAATTGCGCATCGGGTGCCGATCACCCTTTCGTGTGCTTTTCACCAAAGACCTCAAGGGTCACGGAGGCCACGCCGACAAAGGATGCGTGAGTACCCTTGCGCACACGATGATGACCGCCGCCCGTTCCGTCGACTCCGGCCTCGGCGCCCCGGGCGATCTCGACCGCTATCCCTACACGGAGGCCCCCGCCGCCGACCGCGTGAGCCCGCCCTCCTGGGAGGGGGTGGACACCGACCTCGGCCGCGTCGGCCGCCGCACCGCCGGCAGCCGGGGCCGCGGCCTCCACGGCCAGCTCGTCCAGCAGCTCGGCCAGATGATCGTCTCCGGCGACCTCGGCGCCGACCGCCCCCTCGTCCCCGAGGAGATCGGCCAGCGCTTCGAGGTCTCGCGCACCGTCGTGCGCGAGTCCCTGCGCGTCCTGGAGGCCAAGGGCCTCGTCAGCGCCCGGCCCAACGTCGGCACCCGGGTCCGTCCGGTCAGCGACTGGAACCTGCTCGACCCCGACATCATCGAGTGGCGCGCCTTCGGGCCGCAGCGCGACGACCAGCGGCGGGAGCTGAACGAGCTGCGCTGGACCATCGAGCCGCTGGCCGCCCGCCTCGCCGCCGGCCACGGCCGCGAGGACGTGCAGCAGCGCCTCTCCGACATGGTCGAGATCATGGGGCACGCGTACGCGCAGGGTGACGGGATCACCTTCTCCCGGGCCGACACCGAGTTCCACTCCCTGCTCATCCAGCTCGCCGGGAACCGCATGCTGGAGCACCTGTCCGGCATCGTCGCCGCCGCACTCCAGGTGTCCGGGGGCCCCGCGACCGGCTGTGACCGCCCCAGCGAGAGCTGCCTGGCGCACCACGCCCGGATCGTCGACGCCCTCGCCGCCGGGGACGCCTACGCGGCCGAGAGCGCCATGCGCCAACTGCTCACGGTCCACCCCGAGGTGGAACCCCGCGTGGTTCCCGCCCCCCGCGAACACTGAATCCGCGGACCGTGGCCGGAAGCGCACGGGCGCGTACGCAGGGAGAGCCGCCGGGTCCGAGCGCGGTCCGGGGAGCCCGGAAGGGGTTCCCCGGACCGCGCCAGGGTGCCGGCGGCGCCGAATGTACGCTTGAGGCCCTTCCGTCCGGTTCGTCGCGGATGCGGTGTGACTCGGGACACGAAGATTGGGCGTAACACTCCTCCGAGCCGTGCGATGACCTAAGAGGTGACAGCCGAGGAAGGAATACAGCAGCCGGTGCAGGCGCTGTGCAGTTCCCCGGTCCAGCCCGCGCCGTCGGCTCATTCCCCGTCGACGGTCGTCGGCTCCGGCCCGATCCCGGGCGGGGCCGGAAGCCGTTTCCATCGTTCCGAGAGGTTGTTCGTGTCGGCCAGCACATCCCGTACGCTCCCGCCGGAGATCGCCGAGTCCGAGTCTGTGATGGCGCTCATCGAGCGGGGAAAGGCTGATGGGCAGATCGCCGGCGATGACGTGCGTCGGGCCTTCGAGGCTGACCAGATTCCGCCAACCCAGTGGAAGAATGTTCTGCGCAGCCTCAATCAGATCCTCGAGGAAGAGGGTGTGACGCTGATGGTCAGTGCAGCGGAGTCGCCGAAGCGCGCCCGCAAGAGCGCAGCAGCGAAGAGCCCGGCCAAGCGCACCGCCGCCAAGACCACCGTCACCGCCCGGGCGGCGACGGTGACGAGGACCACCGCTGCGACCGGCTCGACCGCTCCCGCGGCCGAGAGCGCCGACCCGGCCGACGAGGCCGCGGCGCCCGCCAAGAAGGCGGTCGCGAAGAAGGCCGCCGTCAAGAAGGCGGCTGCCAAGAAGACCGTCGCCAAGAAGACGGCGGCCAAGAAGACCGCGGCCAAGAAGTCCGACGACGAACTGATCGAGGGCGAGGAGCTGCTCGAGGACGTCGCGCCGGGCAAGGACGACGAAGAGGCCGAGGGCGAGACCAAGGGCTTCGTGCTGTCCGACGAGGACGAGGACGACGCTCCCGCCCAGCAGGTCGCCGTGGCCGGCGCCACCGCCGACCCGGTCAAGGACTACCTGAAGCAGATCGGCAAGGTCCCCCTGCTCAACGCCGAGCAGGAGGTCGAGCTCGCCAAGCGCATCGAGGCGGGTCTCTTCGCCGAGGACAAGCTCGCGGGCTCCGACAAGATCGCGCCGAAGCTCAAGCGCGAGCTGGAGATCATCGCCGAGGACGGCCGCCGGGCCAAGAACCACCTCCTGGAGGCCAACCTCCGTCTGGTGGTCTCGCTGGCCAAGCGCTACACCGGCCGCGGCATGCTCTTCCTGGACCTGATCCAGGAGGGCAACCTCGGTCTGATCCGCGCGGTCGAGAAGTTCGACTACACCAAGGGCTACAAGTTCTCCACGTACGCCACCTGGTGGATCCGGCAGGCGATCACCCGCGCCATGGCCGACCAGGCCCGCACCATCCGCATCCCGGTGCACATGGTCGAGGTCATCAACAAGCTCGCGCGCGTCCAGCGCCAGATGCTCCAGGACCTGGGCCGCGAGCCCACCCCGGAGGAGCTGGCCAAGGAGCTCGACATGACCCCGGAGAAGGTCATCGAGGTCCAGAAGTACGGCCGCGAGCCGATCTCCCTCCACACCCCCCTGGGTGAGGACGGCGACAGCGAGTTCGGTGACCTCATCGAGGACTCCGAGGCGGTCGTGCCGGCCGACGCGGTCAGCTTCACGCTCCTCCAGGAGCAGCTGCACTCCGTCCTCGACACGCTCTCCGAGCGCGAGGCGGGCGTGGTCTCCATGCGCTTCGGCCTCACCGACGGCCAGCCGAAGACGCTCGACGAGATCGGCAAGGTCTACGGCGTGACCCGTGAGCGGATCCGCCAGATCGAGTCGAAGACGATGTCGAAGCTGCGTCACCCGTCGCGCTCGCAGGTCCTGCGCGACTACCTCGACTGACGCGACCGCCTCGGCGGATCCCCGGGGATCAGTCGAGGCGCGCGACAGGCGCAGAGCAGTGGCCGAAGGGCCCGGTCTCCCGTTCGGGAACCGGGCCCTTCGGCCGTTCGCGCGTGCAGGGGGCCCGTCCGTGAAGGACGCTGGGTGAACGGATATCTGCGGAGAGTCAGGAGGCTCCATGCGTGGTCCCTTCGCCCGAACGATGACGGGTGCCCTGGGTCTGATCACGGCGGCGGCCGGACAGGTGGCCTGGGCCGCCCCGGCCGGCGCGGACAGCGTCGTGGTGGGCGGCAGCCCGGCCGCGATCGCCGAGGCGCCCTGGGTGGTGGCGCTGTCCAGCCGTGACCGGTTCGGAGGTACGCGGGCGGGTCAGTTCTGCGGCGGCGTCGTCGTGGCGCCCACCAAGGTGCTGACCGCGGCGCACTGCCTGGGCCGCGACGTGCTCGGCGGCGCCCCCTGGCAGCTCCCCGACTTCTCGGTGATCGCCGGCCGGGCGGCGCTGCGCGGACAGGGCGGGCAGGAGGTACGGGTCGCGGACACCTGGGTGAACCCGGATTACGACCCGTCCACCAACGCGGGCGACCTCGCGGTGCTCACGCTCGCCACGGCCCTGCCGCAATCCCACGTGATCAAGGTGGCGTCGGCCGGGGACGCGGCGGAGGCGCCGGGGACGGCGGCGGAGGTGTACGGCTGGGGCGACACGACCGGGAACGGCGGCTACGCCTCCTCGCTCCACTCGGCCCGCGTCCAGGTCCTGCCGGACACGACCTGCGAGCGGGCGTATCCGGGGCGCTTCGGCGGCGTCTCGTACCGCCGGGACAGCATGCTGTGCGCCGGAGACCCGGCGGGCGGCCGGGACGCCTGTCAGGGCGACAGCGGCGGTCCGCTGGTGGCCCGGGGGGTGCTGGTCGGGCTGGTGTCGTGGGGGAGCGGCTGCGGCCAGGCGGAGAACCCCGGCGTGTACACGCGGGTCTCCACGGTGCTGCCCGAGCGGTATTGAGCGGGATGCCCGGGCGGCACTGACTGGGGCAGGGGCGTGCGGATCCCGTACGCCGCTGAGCCCTGTGGCGTCAGGCGCCGCACGGGTACGAGAACGGGCGGTCGTCCCCTGGTCGAGGGGACGACCGCCCGTCGTCCGGTCTCAGCGACCGGCCCTGAGCTCGTCGTGGATGCGCGGCGTCAGTGCTCGTCGCCCACCGTGCGGGCCGGCACGTCGGTGAGCCGGTCCGTCTCATCCTGTATCTCAACGGCGATCTTCTTGAGTTCCGGCTCGAACTTGCGACCGTGGTGGGCGCAGAAGAGCAAGTCACCTCCGCTGGCCAGGACGACACGCAGGTAAGCCTGGGCGCCGCAGCGGTCGCAGCGGTCAGCGGCCGTCAGGGGGCTCGCGGGGGTCAGAACAGTAGTCACGTCGCCTCTTCTCTAGCTCGACGAGCTGTCGTACCAGGGTCAACATCCAACCAGGCCGAAAACGTTCCCGCTCGTGGCTTTTCCTTGAAACTTTTTCCCAAGGTGGCTGTCTGCTGCCGGTTGGCGGCGAATGAGCCGTATTGCGTCGCTCTACGGGTTTCGCGTTGCTGTGGTGTCGGTCGTCCTCCCGGCGGGGTTGCCGGTTGTTCATGAGGACGTGCCCGGAGCCTAGATGGTTCATGCCTGGAAGGGAACGTGATGTTCACGTCACCCCTTCGAGGGATCGAACACCCATACGACCCTGGACTAGCATGAGGAAACCGGGAGGGTGGCGTGACAGCGGCCCCACCAGGCATCGGTACCCTCTGAGCGGTGAGCGACGCCGACCCTCACCCCATCGGGCAAGATCTCAAATTCAGCGAGGAGCGAACCGCGTGACCGCCGAAACGTCCGTGCCGTCGAGTGCGCTGCTGACCGCAGACCGTGACGGTTCCAACTACACCGCGCGGCACCTGCTCGTCCTCGAAGGGCTCGAAGCGGTCCGCAAGCGCCCCGGCATGTACATCGGGTCCACCGACAGTCGTGGCCTGATGCACTGCCTCTGGGAGATCATCGACAACTCCGTCGACGAGGCCCTGGGCGGTTACTGCGACCACATCGACGTCATCCTCCACGACGACGGCTCGGTCGAGGTCCGTGACAACGGCCGCGGCATCCCGGTCGACGTCGAGCCCAAGACCGGCCTCTCCGGTGTCGAGGTCGTCATGACCAAGCTGCACGCCGGCGGAAAGTTCGGCGGCGGCTCGTACGCGGCCTCCGGCGGTCTGCACGGCGTCGGCGCCTCCGTGGTCAACGCCCTCTCGGCCCGCCTCGACGTCGAGGTCGACCGGAACAGCGCCACCCACTCCATCAGCTTCCGGCGCGGCGTCCCCGGCATCTTCACCGAGCAGGGCCCCGACAGCCCCTTCGACCCGGGCAACGGACTGACCAAGGGCAAGCGCGTCCCCAAGACCCGCACCGGCACCCGGATCCGCTACTGGGCCGACCGCCAGATCTTCCTCAAGGACGCCAAGCTCTCCCTGGAGACGCTGCACCAGCGCGCCCGCCAGACCGCCTTCCTCGTGCCCGGCCTCACCATCGTCGTCCGCGACGAGCGGGACCTGGAGGGCATCGGCAAGAGCGAGGAGGTCTTCCGCTTCGACGGCGGCATCAGCGAGTTCTGCGAGTACCTCGCGCAGGACAAGGCCGTCTGCGACGTGCTGCGCCTCACCGGCCAGGGCACCTTCAAGGAGACCGTCCCGGTCCTGGACGACCGCGGCCACATGACCCCCGCCGAGGTCACCCGCGAGCTCGGCGTGGACGTCGCCCTGCGCTGGGGCACCGGGTACGACACCACCGTCCGGTCCTTCGTGAACATCATCGCCACCCCCAAGGGCGGCACCCACGTCTCCGGCTTCGAGCAGGCCGTCACCAAGACGGTGAACGAGGTGCTGCGCTCGGCCAAGCTGCTGCGCGTCGCCGAGGATGACATCGTCAAGGACGACGCCCTGGAGGGCCTGACCGCCGTCGTCACCGTGCGTCTCGCCGAGCCGCAGTTCGAGGGCCAGACCAAGGAGGTCCTCGGCACCTCGGCCGCCCGCCGGATCGTGGCGAACGTGGTCGCCCGCGAGCTCAAGGCGTTCCTGACCTCCACCAAGCGGGACGCCAAGGCCCAGGCCAGGGCCGTCCTGGAGAAGGCCGTCGCCGCCGCCCGCACCCGGATCGCCGCCCGCCAGCACAAGGAGGCGCAGCGCCGGAAGACCGCCCTGGAGACCTCCTCGCTCCCGGCCAAGCTGGCCGACTGCCGCAGCGACGACGTCGAGCGCAGCGAGCTCTTCATCGTCGAGGGGGACTCCGCGCTCGGCACCGCGAAGCTCGCCCGGAACAGCGAGTTCCAGGCCCTGCTGCCGATCCGCGGCAAGATCCTCAACGTCCAGAAGTCGTCCGTCTCGGACATGCTCAAGAACGCCGAGTGCGGCGCGATCATCCAGGTCATAGGAGCGGGCTCCGGCCGCACCTTCGACATCGACGCGGCCCGCTACGGCAAGGTCATCATGATGACCGACGCCGACGTCGACGGCTCGCACATCCGGACGCTGCTGCTGACCCTCTTCCAGCGCTACATGCGCCCGATGGTCGAGGCCGGCCGGGTCTTCGCCGCCGTGCCGCCGCTGCACCGGATCGAGCTCGTGCAGCCCAAGAAGGGCCAGGACAAGTACGTGTACACGTACTCCGACAGCGAGCTGCGGCAGACGCTCCTGGAGTTCCAGCGCAAGGGGGTCCGCTACAAGGACTCCATCCAGCGCTACAAGGGTCTCGGCGAGATGGACGCCGACCAGCTCGCGGAGACCACGATGGACCCGCGCCACCGCACCCTGCGCCGGATCAACATCGGCGACCTGGACGCGGCCGAGACGGTCTTCGACCTGCTGATGGGGAACGACGTGGCCCCCCGCAAGGAGTTCATCACCAGCTCCGCCGCCACGCTCGACCGCTCGCGCATCGACGCCTGAGCCGTACGGCCCGTCCCTCCGGGGGCGGGCCTCCGGCGTCCATACGCCTATCGGTCCGGTCCGGTCAGAGGCCGGGCCGCAGAGTCACCTGATGGGGTGAAGACCGGAGGGAGAAGAGTCCAGGATCTGCCCACTCTGTCCATCCTTGGGCACGCGGCCGAAACGGTTCGCTGACAAGGAGAGTTGACCGGTGGAACAGCTGGACGAACAGGAGCGCGCGGGGGCGCGGGACGACGGGCCGGGCGGGGCCCCGCCGGAGCTGCCGCACCAGCGGCACGACGAGGCCGTGCACCCGCTGCCCGGGGCGGCCGGGATCTACCTGGAGGTCCAGCGCAGCCCCGCCTTCCAGGAGGTACGGCGCCGCTACCGCCGGTTCGTCCTCCCCGCGACCCTCGCCTTCCTCGCCTGGTACCTCGCCTACGTCGTGGCCGCCACCGCCGCCCCCGGCCTGATGGCCCGCCCGGTGGCCGGGGCGGTCAACGTGGCGATGCTCGCCGGCCTCGGCCAGTTCCTCACCACCTTCCTCCTCACCTGGGCCTACGCCCGGCACGCACGGCTGCGCCGGGACCGGGCCGCGCTCGAACTGCGCTGGGACACCCAGGAGATGACGAGGGGGGCCGGCCAGTGGTGACCGGAGACCACCAGACGCTCGCCCTGCTGCTCTTCAGCGCCTTCGTCGCGGTGACCCTGGGCATCACGACCTGGGTGAGCCGCAACCGGCACGGATCGGCCGAGGAGTTCTACGCCGGCGGCCGGCTCTTCTCCCCGATGGAGAACGGGTTCGCCATCGCCGGCGACTACATGTCCGCGGCCTCCTTCCTCGGCATCTCGGGCCTCATCGCCCTCTACGGCTACGACGGCATGCTGTACTCGGTCGGCTTCCTGGTCGCCTGGCTGGTCGTGCTCTTCCTCGTCGCCGAACTCGTCCGCAACTGCGGCCGGTTCACCCTCGCCGACGTCGTCGCCTCGCGGATGGCCGAACGGCCGGTGCGGATCGCGGCCGGCACCTCCTCGGTGGCCGTCTCGGTGCTCTACCTGGTGGCCCAGATGGTCGGTGCGGGCAGCCTGGTGGCCCTCCTGCTCGGCGGCACCGGCGAGGCGGCGCGCACCTGGACGGTCGTCGGCGTCGGCGCGCTGATGGTGATCTACGTGTCGCTCGGCGGGATGCGGGCCACCACCTGGATCCAGATCGTCAAGGCGGTCCTGCTGATGGCCGGCACCGTCGCGCTCACCGTCCTCGTCCTGGTCCGCTTCCACGGCGACGTGAACAGCCTGCTCAGCACCGCCGCCGAACGCAGCGGACACGGCAGCGACTTCCTCGGCCCCGGACTGCGCTACGGCGGCGACTGGACCGCCCGGCTCGACTTCATCAGCCTCGGACTCGCGCTCGTCCTCGGCACGGCGGGACTGCCGCACATCCTGTCCCGCTTCTACACCGTGCCCACCGCGCGGGCCGCCCGCCGCTCGGTCGTCTGGGCCATCGGACTCATCGGCGGTTTCTACCTGATGACCATCGTCCTCGGCTTCGGCGCCGCCGCGATCATCGGATCCGCCGAGGTCCGCGCCTCCAACGCCTCCGGGAACACGGCCGTCCCGCTGCTCGCCCTCGACCTCGGCGGAGGAGCGGGCTCCACCGGCGGCGCGGTGCTCTTCGCGATCGTCGCGGCCGTCGCCTTCGCGACCATCCTCGCCGTCGTCGCCGGGATCACCCTGGCCTCCTCCGCCTCCGTCGCCCACGACCTCTACGCCTCGCTGCGCCGCCCCGGCGGGAAGCAGCACAGCGAGGTCACCGTGGCGCGGGTGGCCGCCGCCGTCATCGGCGCCGCCGCGATCGGACTCGGGCTGCTCGCCCGCGACCTCAACGTGGCCTTCCTGGTCGGCCTCGCCTTCGCGGTGGCGGCCTCGGCCAACCTGCCGGTGCTGCTGTACTCGCTGTTCTGGCGCCGGTTCACCACCCGGGGCGCGGTCTGGTCGGTCTACGGCGGGCTCGTCCCGGCGGTGCTCCTGGTGGTGCTGTCGCCGGTCGTCTCGGGCAGCCCCGACGCCCTCTTCCCCGGCCTGGACTTCCACGTCTTCCCGTTGCAGAACCCCGGCGTGGTCTCCATCCCGCTCGGCTTCCTCGCCGGCTGGCTCGGGACGGTGACCTCGCCCGAGCCGCCCGACGAGGCACGGCACGCCGAGACCGAGGTGCGGGCGCTCACCGGGGCGGGCGCGGCCTGACGCCGCCGCGGAGCCGGGGCCTCAGGGGGACGAGACCCAGGTGTAGCGGTGCTCGGGGCGGCCGGTCTCGCCGTACCGGAGGGAGAGGCGGACGCGCCCGGTGCGTTCCAGGAGCTTGAGGTAGCGCTGGGCGGTCTGGCGGCTGACGCCGGTCCGCTCGGCGAGTTCCTGGGTGGACAGCGGCCCGTCGGCGGCCATCAGCGCCTGGCGGACCAGCTCGGCCGTCGTCGGGGAGTGCCCCTTGGGCAGGTCGGGCGCGACGGTACCGGCCGCGAGGGTGCCGAAGATCCGGTCGACCTCGGCCTGCTCCGCCTCGCCGCCGCGCTCCAGGGCGCGGCGGAGGGTCGCGTACGCCTCCAGCTTGGCCCGCAGTCCGGCGAAGTTGAACGGCTTGACCAGGTACTGGAGGGCGCCGTGCCGCATCGCGGCCTGGACGGTCGCCACGTCCCGGGCCGCCGTCACCATGATCACGTCGCACTGGTGGCCGCGGGCCCGCAGCTCGCGGATGGCGGCGAGCCCGTTCTCGTCGGGGAGGTAGTGGTCGAGCAGGACGAGGTCCACCGGTCCTCCGTCGAGGACGGCGAGCGCCTCCGCGGTGGAGTGGGCGGTGGCCGCGACCCGGAAGCCCGGCAGCTTGGTCACGTACGCGGCGTTCACCCGCGCCACCCGGACGTCGTCGTCGACGACGAGCACGTCGATCACCGCGACCGCTCCTCGGCCGGGGCGGCGTCCACCGGCCCGCGCGGGGCGGTCGGCACGGACGCGGCGGGCGGGGGCGGGGTGGGGTCGGACGGGGCGGGTTCGGTCAGGGCGTCGGGCAGGACCACCGCGAACTCCGCGCCGCCGGACGGGCCGGCCGTCACGCGCGCGCTGCCGCCGCGCCGCTCGGCGAGGCGCCGGACGAGCGCGAGCCCGAGGCCGCGCCTGCCGTGGGCCGGCGGCTCCTTCGTCGTCCACCCCTCGGTGAAGATCAGCTCCCGGCGGTCCTCCGGGACACCCGGTCCGCTGTCCGCGACCCGCAGGACCACCGTCCGGTCCTCGGCGCGCAGCGCGACCTCGACCTGGGCGTCCGGGGAGCCGGCCGCGGCGTCCAGGGCGTTGTCGACCAGGTTGCCGACGACGGTGACCAGTTCGCGGGGGTCGACCAGCCGGTCGGGGAGCAGGGAGTCCGGGGCGATCCGCAGCGAGACCCCCCGCTCGGCGGCCACCGTCGCCTTGCCCACCAGCAGGGCCGCGAGCAGCGGGTCGTGGACCTTCTCGGTGACCTGCTCGGCGGTGGCCCGGTGCACCCCGACGACCTCGGTGACGAAGTCGGCGGCCTCGTCGTACAGCTCCAGTTCCAGCAGGCCCAGGAGGGTGTGGAGGCGGTTGGCGTGCTCGTGGTCCTGGGCGCGCAGGGCGTCGATCAGGCCGCGCGTGGAGTCCAGCTCCCGGCCCAGCCGCTCCAGCTCGGTGCGGTCGCGGAGGGTGGCCACGGCGCCGCCGTCGTCCGTCGGCATCCGGTTGGCGATCAGCACCCGGTGCCCCTGCACGGTCACCAGGTCGGCGCCGGTCACCCGGCCCGTCAGCACGTCCGCGGTGCGCCCCGGCCCGAGCAGCGCGTCCAGCGGCTGCCCGGCGGCCTCCGGACCGAGCCCGAGCAGACGCTGGGCCTCGTCGTTGAGGAGCCGTACGGAACCCTTGCGGTCCAGCGCCACCACACCCTCCCGGATGCCGTGCAGCATCGCCTCGCGTTCGGCGAGCAGCGCCGAGATGTCGGAGAAGGCCAGGTCGCGGGTCTGCCGCTGGATCCGCCGGGAGATCAGGTACGCGGCCAGCGCGCCGGCCGCGAGCGCGCCGCCCGCGTAGGCGAGCAGCCCGGGGATCGCGGACAGCAGCCGGTCGCGGACGCTGTCGTACGCGATGCCGACGGAGACCGCGCCGACGATCCCGCCGTCGGCGTTCCGCAGCGGGGCCTTGCCGCGGGCGGAGCGGCCCAGGGTGCCGCTGTCGATCTCCATCACCTCGCGGCCCGCCAGGACCTCGCTCGGGTCGGTGGAGACCGTCCGGCCGATCTGGACGGGGTCGGGGTGCGACCAGCGCACGCCGCGGGTGTCCATGACGACGACGTACTCGGCGCCGGTCGCGGCCCGGACCCGCTCCGCCTCGCGCTGCACCGGTCCCGTCGCCGACGGCGGCCCGCCCGCCAGGTCCGCGGCCGTACGGGACGAGGCCACGGTCTCCGCGATGGCGAGGGCCCGCCGCATGGCCTGGTCGTCGAGCTGGGCGCTCAGCGGGGCCAGGAAGAAGCCGGTGGCCAGCACGGTGACGCCGGTGGCGACCGCCAGCTGCATCAGCAGCACCTGCGAGAACACCCGGCGCGGCCACCCCAGCCGGCGCCGGCGGCGCGCGGCCGGCCGCGCGGCGGTGTCGGGTCCGGTGCTCCTCATGCCGGAAACGGTACGGGGACGGCCGCGGCGACCGGAAACGTGGCCGGGCGCCCACGCGCGCGTGCGGCCGGAACCGGGGGGCGGGGGCTGCCTATCCTGGGTGCCGGCCGGGGCGGTCCCGCATCCGCAGGCGAAGGCGCCGCCCCTGTCCGTGTTCGTGTCGTCCAGCGAAAGGCTTGCTCCTTGAGTGCGCAGCAGATCCCCGTCGTCGTCCTGGCCGGGTTTCTCGGAGCGGGGAAGACCACGCTCCTCAACCATCTGCTGCGCAGTGCCCGGGGGACCCGGATCGGGGTCATGGTCAACGACTTCGGCGACATCGGCATCGACGCGATGACGGTCGCCGGACAGGTGGGGTCCACGGTCTCCCTCGGCAACGGGTGCCTGTGCTGTGCGGTGGACGCGAGCGAGCTGGACGAGTACCTGGAGGTGCTGACCCGGCCCGAACTGCGCCTGGACGTGATCGTGATCGAGGCGAGCGGGCTCGCCGAGCCGCAGGAGCTGGTCCGGATGGTGCTCGCCAGCGAGAACCGGCGGACCGTGTACGGCGGTCTGGTCGAGGTGGTCGACGCCGCCGAGTTCTCCGCGACCCGCCGCCGGCACCCGGAGACCGACCGGCATCTCGCCCTCGCCGACCTGGTCGTCGTCAACAAGGCCGACCGCGTGCCGGAGGCGGAGCTGCGCGCCGTCCGGGACACCGTGGCCGGTCTCGCGGACCGGGCCGCCGTGATCGAGGCGGCGCACGGCCGGATCGACCCCGAGCTGCTCTTCGACCGGGTCGTCCCCGACGACGAGATCGCCGGGCAGATGTCGATCGAGGACATCCTGTACGGCGACGAGGACGGGCACGCGCACGTGCACGCCGCCTACGACACCGTCTCGCTGACCACGGCGGTCCCGCTGCACCCGCGGCGGCTGATGGCCTTCCTCGACTCCCGCCCGGAGGGGCTGTACCGGCTCAAGGGCTTCGTGGACTTCGGCGCGGCCGACCCCGGCCACCGGTACGCGGTGCACGCGGTCGGCCGCTTCCTGCGCTTCTACCCGGAGCCCTGGCCGGCCGGCGAGGAGCGCCTCACGCAGCTGGTTCTGATCGGCTCCGGCGTGGACGCCGCCGGGCTGCGCAAGGAGCTGGCCGCCTGCGAGGTGGACGGCCCCGCGGACGCGCCGGACGAGCATGCCCTGTGGGGTGTCCTCCGCTACGTGCCCCAGGCCGACGAGCCGGAGACGGAGGACGCGGCGGAGTCCTAGCGGGCGGGGCGGAGGGGAGCCTCAGGCCGGTATGCCGGCCGGGGCCAGCCCCACGCCGGCCAGGTAGGCGTCGAGGGTCGCGTCGGCGCGGTCGCCGGCCCACCCCACGTACCCGTCCGGGCGGATCAGGTAGACCCCGGTGCCGTACGGCTCGGCGGACGCCGGGAGCCGGGCCGCGCGGACCCGCTCCGGGAGCGTCGCGGGGGCCTCCGCACCGCCTGCCGTCAGCAGGGTGAAGTGCGGGCCCCGGAAGAGGTCGAAGAGCCGCCCCTCGCCGTACCGGCCGTCCGGGGCGCGGTCGCCCGCGCGCAGGGCGTCCCCGGTGGCGCCCTGCGGGCGGGTGTCGACCGCGAGGGGCGAGCCCCGGTAGCCGAGGGCGAGCTGCTGGACGTCCTTCCCGCGCTGAGCGGCCTCGCCGTCGGCGGTGGCCCGGTGGAGCCGGGTGCTGAGCCCCAGCACGTCCGCCGCGACCGGGCGCCGCTCGGCCTCGTAGCTGTCCAGGAGGGCGGCGGGCGCCCCGTGGAGCAGGACCTGGGCGAGCTTCCAGCCGAGGTTGTAGGCGTCCTGGACGCCCGTGTTGAGGCCCTGGCCGCCGGCGGGGGAGTGGACGTGGGCGGCGTCGCCCGCGAGGAAGACCCGGCCGTCGCGGAAGCGGTCCGCCAGCGCCGCCCTGGCGCGGTAGTCCGACGCCCACGGCACGTCCGTGATCTCCTCGGCGGCGAGCGGGGTGCGGGCGGCGAGCAGCGCGCGTACGGCCTCCGGGGCCGTGTCCACCGGGGCCGCGGGGTCCTCGAAGGTGGCGGCGAGCTGGAAGAGGCCGGCGTCGCCGGGCAGCGGGCAGAGCGCCACGCCGCCGTCCGGCGCCCGCCAGACGTGCCAGTGGTCCCGGTCGGCCACCGCCCCCGGGGCGATCCGCACGTCGGCGACGAGCATCGGGCGCGGGTCGACGGTCTCGCCGGTCATCCCGATGCCGAGGGCCCGGCGGACCGTGGAGCGGCCCCCGTCGGCGCCCACCACGTAGGCGGCCCGGATCGTCTCCCCGGTGTCCAGCTCCGCCGTCACGCCGGCCGGGTCCTGCCGGAGGCCGGTGAGGGCGGCGCCGAAGCGCACGCCGCCGCCGAGCGCGGTCAGCCGGTCGTACAGCAGCTCCTGGGTGCGCGACTGCGGGATGAGCAGGGTGTTCGCGTACGGCACCTGCTCGGTGGGCTCGGCGCGCGGGATCATGTCCCACTCACCGCGCCGCTCGGCGCCCTCCCAGGCCAGCATCCGGGGGTACGGGCCGCCGGCCGCCAGCACCCCGGGGAGCACGCCGAGGTCGTCCAGGACCTCCAGGCTCCGCGGCTGGAGCCCCTTGCCGCGCGAGCCCGGGAAGAGCCCGTCCGCCCGCTCCAGCAGGAGCGCCCGGACGCCCCGCCGCGCGAGGTCGAGGGCGAGCACGAGCCCCGTGGGGCCCGCGCCGGCGATGACGACGTCCGTGTCCCGGTCCCTCGGCGCGGGATCCGTCTGCGTCTGCGTGTGCGCGGGCATGGGTGACCGCCTCCCGTCCGTCCTTAACGTTGTTAAATCCCGACCTCTCCAGGATCCCCTTAACGGCGTTAAAGAGTCAAGGGGATACCGTGACGGGGTGGCGACGAAGAAGACGACCAAGCTGGACCCGGGCACAGTGGCGGAGACCGCCCTGCGGCTGCTGAACGAGCGCGGCCTCGACGGGCTCACGCTCCGCGCCATCGCCCAGGAGCTGCACGTCCAGGCCCCCGCCCTGTACTGGCACTTCAAGAACAAGCAGGCCCTGCTCGACGAGATGGCCACCGTCATGTACCGGCGCATGGCGGCCGACCCCGAGGCCCGGCCCGCCACCGGGCGGAGCTGGCAGGAGCTGATGCTCGCCGCCAACCGGGGCCTGCGCGCCGGGCTGCTGCGCTACCGCGACGGCGCCAAGGTCTACAGTGGCGCCCGGTTCACCGGCACCGACCACGCCCAGGACATGGAACTCCAGCTCGGCGCCCTCGTCGACGCCGGGTTCACACTGCGCGAGGCCGTGCGGGCCAGCACGACGGCGTACATGTTCACCCTCGGCTTCGTCACCGAGGAGCAGGGCACCGAGCCGCTGCCCGGCGAGCCCCGGGAGGGCTTCGACATCGAGGAGCGCGCCCGGCGCCTCGCCGCGTACCCGCTCGCCGCGGCGGCCGGGGCCGAGCTGTTCGCCGACTACGACGAGCGTTTCGAAGAAGGGCTGCGGCTGATCGTCGCCGGCATCGAGGCGGTGTACGCCCCCGGCGCGCGAACCTGAACCCGGGCACGACGAAGCCCCCGCTCCGGACCGGAGCGGGGGCTTCGCGCATCTGCGGGGCCGGTCAGCCGGCCGCGCCGGCCACCACGTCCACCGGCTTCGGCAGCGGGGTGCCCGAGCCGTCGCGGCGCGGATCCGGCTCCGGCAGCTCGACCGGCGTGCCGTTCTTCTGCGCGGCACGGGCCGGCAGGGCCCCCGCCCAGGCCAGGAGCAGGGCGTCCTCGCCCTTCAGGAAGCGCTGGCAGCGCACGCCGCCGGTCGCCCGGCCCTTGCGCGGGTACTGGTCGAACGGGGTCAGCTTCGCCGAGGTCGCCGCGGCGCCGCCCAGCGTGCCGCTCGCGCCGGCCACCGTGAATACGGCCGCGTCCGCCGCCGGGTCCACCGCGGCGAAGCACAGCACCTCCGCGCCGGCCGCGAGCTTGATGCCCGCCATGCCGCCGGCCGGGCGGCCCTGCGGCCGGACCTGCGCGGCCGGGTAGCGCAGCAGCTGCGCGTCGGAGGTGATGAAGACCAGGTCCTCCTCGCCCGTCCGCAGCTCGGTCGCGCCGACGATCCGGTCGCCGTCCTTGAGGGTGATGACCTCCAGCTCGTCCTTGTTCGCCGGATAGTCCGGCACCACCCGCTTGACCACGCCCTGGAGCGTGCCGAGCGCCAGACCGGGGGAGGACTCGTCCAGGCTGGTCAGGCAGACCACCGTCTCGTCCGCCTCCAGGGACAGGAACTCGCTCAGCGGCGCCCCGCCCGCCAGGTTCGGCGCGGCGGCCGTGTCCGGCAGCTGCGGCAGGTCGATGACCGCGATCCGCAGCAGCCGGCCCGCGGAGGTCACCGCGCCCACGTCGCCGCGCTGGGTGGCCGCCACCGACGAGACGATGGCGTCGTGCTTGGCCCGCTTGGCGTCCGGCTCGGCCGGCGGCAGCTCCGCCGAGACCGTCCGGGCCAGCAGCCCGGTGGAGGAGAGCAGCACCCGGCACGGGTCGTCGGCGACCTCCAGCGGAACGGCCGAGACGGGCGCGCCCGCCGACTCCAGGAGGACCGTGCGCCGGTCGGTGGCGAACTTCTTCGCGACCGCGGCCAGCTCCGCCGAGACCAGCTTCCGCAGCTCGGAGTCGGACTCCAGGATGCCGGTCAGCTCGTCGATCTCGCCGGTCAGCCGGTCCCGCTCGGTCTCCAGCTCCAGGCGGTCGAACTTGGTGAGCCGGCGCAGCGGGGTGTCCAGGATGTACTGGGTCTGGACCTCGCTCAGCGAGAAGCGCTCCATCAGGCGCTCCTTCGCCTGCGCCGAGTTCTCGCTCTCCCGGATGAGCCGGATGACCTCGTCGATGTCGAGGAGGGCGACGAGCAGGCCCTCGACCAGGTGGAGCCGGTCGCGCTTCTTGCCGCGGCGGAACTCGGAGCGGCGGCGGACGACCTCGAAGCGGTGGTCGAGGTAGACCTCCAAGAGCTCCTTGAGGCCGAGGGTGAGCGGCTGGCCGTCGACCAGGGCCACGTTGTTGATGCCGAAGGACTCCTCCATCGGCGTCAGCTTGTAGAGCTGTTCCAGGACCGCCTCGGGCACGAAGCCGTTCTTGATCTCGATGACCAGGCGGAGGCCGTGGGCCCGGTCGGTGAGGTCCTTGACGTCGGCGATGCCCTGGAGCTTCTTCGAGCCGACCAGGTCCTTGATCTTGGAGATGACCTTCTCGGGGCCGACCGTGAAGGGCAGTTCGGTGACGACGATGCCCTTGCGGCGGGCGGTCACGGTCTCCACGGAGGTGGTGGCGCGGATCTTGAAGGTGCCGCGGCCCGACTCGTACGCGTCCCGGATGCCGTTCAGGCCGACGATCCGGCCGCCGGTCGGCAGGTCGGGGCCGGGGACGAAGCGCATCAGCGCGTCCAGGTCCGCGTTCGGGTAGCGGATCAGGTGGCGGGCGGCCGCGATCACCTCGCCGAGGTTGTGCGGGGGCATGTTGGTCGCCATGCCGACCGCGATGCCGGAGGCGCCGTTCACCAGCAGGTTCGGGTACGCGGCGGGGAGCGCGACCGGCTCCTGCTCCTGGCCGTCGTAGTTGGGCGCGAAGTCGACCGTGTCCTCGTCGATGGACTCGGTCATGAGGAGCGCGGCCGGCGCCATCCGCGACTCGGTGTACCGCATCGCGGCCGGCGGGTCGTCGTTGCCGAGCGAGCCGAAGTTGCCGTGGCCGTCGACCAGCGGCACGCGCATGGAGAAGGGCTGCGCCATGCGCACCATGGCGTCGTAGATCGACGCGTCGCCGTGCGGGTGCAGCTTGCCCATCACCTCGCCGACCACGCGGGCGCACTTGACGAACCCGCGGTCCGGCCGCAGGCCCATCTCGTTCATCTGGTAGACGATGCGGCGCTGGACCGGCTTCATGCCGTCGCGGGCGTCGGGCAGCGCGCGCGAGTAGATCACCGAGTAGGCGTACTCGAGGAAGGAGCCCTGCATCTCGTCGACGACGTCGATGTCGAGGATCCTCTCCTCGTACGCGTCGTCCGGCGGCGGTGTCTTCGTGCTGCGGCGGGCCATCGCGGCTGCGGCTCCTTATCCGACAAAGCTTGATCTGACGCGGACCATTGTGGACCGTGCCACCGACAGCGCGGACCGCGACCCGGACGAGGGACATCTGCGGGGTCCGGGAACTTCGCCAGGTGTCGGCGCGCTTGCATACAGTGGCAGGACTTTCTCCGCACCGCGATCGAAGGGACGTACATGCCCATGGGTCACACGGCCACGGCCGAGGCCGGCTCCGGCGGCCTGACAGCGACCGAGCACCGGCTGGCGAACGGCCTGAGGGTGGTGCTCTCCGAGGACCACCTGACCCCGGTCGCCGCGGTCTGCCTCTGGTACGACGTCGGCTCCCGCCACGAGGTCGCCGGCCGCACCGGCCTCGCCCACCTCTTCGAGCACCTGATGTTCCAGGGCTCGAAGCAGGTCCACGGCAACGGGCACTTCGAGCTCGTCCAGGGCGCCGGAGGCTCGCTCAACGGCACCACGAGCTTCGAGCGGACCAACTACTTCGAGACCATGCCCGCCCACCAGCTGGAGCTCGCGCTCTGGCTGGAGGCCGACCGGATGGGCTCGCTGCTGGCCGCCCTCGACGACGAGTCGATGGAGAACCAGCGGGACGTCGTGAAGAACGAGCGCCGCCAGCGGTACGACAACGTGCCGTACGGCACCGCGTTCGAGAAGCTCACCGCGCTCGCGTACCCGGAGGGCCACCCGTACCACCACACGCCCATCGGCTCGATGGCGGACCTGGACGCGGCCACCCTGGAGGACGCGCGGAACTTCTTCCGCACCTACTACGCGCCCAACAACGCGGTCCTCTCGGTCGTCGGCGACATCGACCCGGAGCAGACGCTCGCCTGGATCGAGAAGTACTTCGGTTCCATCCCCGGCCACGACGGCAAGCCCGCCCCGCGCGACGGCTCCCTGCCGGACGTGATCGGCGAGCAGCTGCGCGAGGTCGTCGTCGAGGAGGTCCCGGCCCGCGCCCTGATGGCCGCCTACCGGCTGCCCGAGGACGGCACGCGCGCGTGCGACGCGGCCGACCTCGCCCTCACCGTGCTCGGCGGCGGCGAGTCCTCCCGCCTGCACAACCGGCTGGTCCGCCGCGACCGCACGGCGGTCGCCGCCGGCTTCGGCCTGCTCCGGCTCGCCGGCGCCCCCTCGCTCGGCTGGCTGGACGTCAAGACGTCCGGAGGCGTCGAGGTGCCCGTCATCGAGGCGGCCGTCGACGAGGAGCTGGCCCGCTTCGCCGCCGAGGGCCCGACCGCCGAGGAGATGGAGCGCGCCCAGGCCCAGCTGGAGCGCGAATGGCTCGACCGGCTCGGCACGGTCGCCGGCCGCGCGGACGAACTGTGCCGCTTCGCCGTGCTGTTCGGCGACCCGCAGCTGGCGCTGACCGCCGTCGACCGGGTCCTCTCGGTCACCGCCGACGAGGTGCGCGAGGTCGCCGCGGCCCGGCTCCGGCCGGACAACCGCGCGGTGCTGGTGTACGAGCCGGCCGAGACCGCCGACAGCGACGCCACCGACGAGAGCGACGACGAAGAGGGAGCGGACCAGTGACGGACACCGCCCAGCCCCTGACCAGCATGGAGTTCCACCCGCAGCCGCAGGCCGGCGCGGCGAAGCCGTGGGCCTTCCCGGCCCCCGAGCGCGGTACGCTCGACAACGGCCTGACCGTGCTCCGCTGCCACCGCCCCGGCCAGCAGGTCGTCGCCGTCGAGCTCTTCTTCGACGCGCCGCTGGACGCCGAGCCCGAGGGCCTCGACGGCGTCGCCACCATCATGGCGCGCGCCCTCTCCGAGGGGACCACCGAGCGCGGCGCCGAGGAGTTCGCGGCGGAGCTGGAGCGCTGCGGCGCCTCCCTCGACGCGCACGCCGACCACCCCGGCGTCCGGGTCTCCCTGGAGGTCCCGGTCTCCCGCCTGCCGAAGGCGCTCGCGCTCGTCGCCGAGGCGCTGACCTCCCCGGCGTTCGACGCCGACGAGGTCAAGCGTCTGGTGGCCAACCGGCTCGACGAGATCCCGCACGAGTCCGCCAACCCGAGCCGGCGCGCGGCCAAGCAGCTCTACAAGGAGCTCTTCCCGGCCTCCGCGCGGATGTCCCGGCCGCGCCAGGGCACCGAGAAGACGGTGGAGGCCATCGACGCCGCCGCCGTCCGCGCCTTCTACGACGCGCACCTGCGGCCCGCCACCGCCACCGCGGTCGTCGTCGGCGACCTCACCGGCGTGGACCTGGACGCGGTCCTCGCCGACACGCTGGGCCGCTGGACCGGCGCGCCGGCCGCGCCGCGCCCCATGCAGCCGATCACCGCCGACGACACCGGACGGGTCGTCATCGTCGACCGTCCGGGGGCCGTCCAGACGCAGCTGCTCATCGGCCGGATCGGGCCGGACCGCCACGACTCCGTCTGGGCCGCGCAGGTCCTCGGCGTCTACTGCCTCGGCGGCACCCTGACGTCCCGTCTGGACGCCGTCCTGCGCGAGGAGAAGGGCTACACGTACGGCGTGCGCGCCTTCGGGCAGGTGCTCCGCTCGGACGGCGAGGGGCACGGCGCCTCGCTCCTCGCCATCAGCGGCTCGGTCGACACACCGAACACCGCGCCGGCCCTGGAGGACCTGTGGAAGGTCCTGCGCACGCTGGCCGAGGGCGGACTGACCGACGCCGAGCGGGACGTCGCGGTGCAGAACCTGGTGGGGGTGGCGCCGCTCAAGTACGAGACGGCCGCCTCGGTCGCCGCGACCCTGTCCGACCAGGTCGAGCAGCACCTGCCGGACGACTACCAGGCCCGGCTGTACGCGCGGCTCGCCGAGACCGGCACGGTCGAGGCCACGGCGGCCGTCGTCAGCGCCTTCCCGGTGGACCGGCTGGTCACCGTGCTGGTGGGCGACGCCGCGCAGATCGAGGAGCCCGTGCGAGCCCTCGGCATCGGCGAGGTGACCGTGGTGAGCTGACCCCGGGTCAGCGGGCGGCGGAGGTCTCCGATGCGATGAAGCGTCGGGGACCTCCGCTTTGTCCGTTATGAAGCTAAGCATGATCGTATGCCCTGTGGCATGTCTTACAAAAAGGCGTGTCTGTTTGGCGATCGACATCCGTCCGGCCTAGCGTCGACGCGGCTGTCCGGCCCACGCACGCGCCGCACCCGCGGCACCGGACAGTCATCGCCGAGTCCCCGTCAGGCGCGAGCCTGGGGAGCCGGGGACCCACCAGTCCCTGGGGTGAATCGGACGCCTTCGCCCGCGCGGAGGGGCCCGTAGGAGACCTTCCTGCTCCGAACCCGTCAGCTAACCCGGTAGGCGAGAAGGAAGGAAAGGACCGTCTCTTGGCGTTCACCCGTGCCACCGGGAAGCACCGTGGTGCGAGCCGACTGGCTCGCCGCAGCGCCGGCATCGCCGGCGTGGCCGCCCTCGCGACCACCGGCGTCGTCGGCACCCTCGCCTCTCCGGCCCTCGCCGCCGACGGGGAGGACCGTTCCCCCGAGGACACCGGCCTCATGAAGGTGATCGCCGACGAGTCGATCGCCGACCAGATCAGCGCGCAGGCCGCCGCCCAGGAGCAGGAGGCCGCCGAGGCCGAGGCCCGGGCCAAGGCGCGCGCCGAGGCGAAGCGCAAGGCCGAGGCCCGCGCCAAGGAGATCCGCGAGGAGAAGGAGCGCGCCGCCCGCGAGGCCGAGCGCCGCCGCCTCGCCTCCTTCAACCTCCCGGTCGCCGGCTCGTACGTCTCCACCGGCTACAAGACCGGCGGCTCCCTCTGGTCCTCCGGCAGCCACTCCGGCGTCGACTTCCACGCCGCCTACGGCACCCCGGTCGTCTCCGTCGGCTCCGGCACCGTCGTCGAGGCCGGCTGGGGCGGCGCGTACGGCAACAACGTCGTGATCCGGATGCACGACGGCACCTATACCCAGTACGGCCACCTGTCGTCCATCGGCGTCTACGTCGGCCAGACCGTCGAGCCCGGCCAGCAGATAGGCGTCTCCGGCTCGACCGGCAACTCGACCGGCCCGCACCTGCACTTCGAGGCCCGCGCCACCGCCGAGTACGGCTCCGACATCAACCCCGTCGCGTACCTCCGCGCCCGCGGCGTCAGCCTCTGACCCGCCGTCCCCGCCCCGAAAAGGCCCCAGCTCTCCCGAGCCGGGGCCTTTTCCGTCGCTTCCCGCCCGCATGCGCCGGGTGTCCACCGGCCGGATTCCGAGGGGGCATCGGAATTTCCGGCGCGCTGCAATAGAGTCGCGGAAGAAGCGCCGCTCGAATGCGGGGCGCGCGGAGCGAATACGGAGGTCGGACATGCGGGTTCCCGCGCAATCGGTATGCACGGCGATCCGGGACGACATCGTCTCGGGGGTCTTCGAGCGCGGCAGCCGGCTCACCGAGGACCAGCTCGCCCGGCGCTACGGCGTCTCCCGCGTGCCGGTCCGCGAGGCCCTGCGCACCCTGGAGTCCGAGGGCTTCGTGGTCAGCCGCCGGCACGCGGGCGCCCAGGTCGCCGAGCCCACCGACCAGGAGGCCGCAGACCTCCTCGACGTACGGGCGCTGCTCGAACCGCTCGGCGCCGCCCGGGCCGCCCAGCGGCGCACCGACGCCCACCTCAAGGTGCTGCGCGGCCTGGTCAGGCTGGGACAGGAGCGGGCCCGGCGGGGGCAGGGGGAGGACCTGCGGGCGCTCGGCGGCTGGTTCCACGAGACGCTGGCGCAGGCGTCCGGCAGCCCGGCGCTCGCCGTCCTGCTCACCCAGCTGCGCCACAAGATCGCCTGGATGTACGTCGTGGACCCGCCGGACCGGCCGGCGGACGCCTGGGCCGAGCACGGGGCGATCGTCGACGCCGTCGCGCGGGGGGACGCCGAGCGGGCCCGCGCGCTGACCGCCCTGCACGCCGAGCGCTCCCTGCCGCTGCACCGGCTGAAAAGGCCGGAGCACGGCCGCGTGAGGGTTTCGCAACACGCCGTCAACACGGCGAGTTCCCGGATTTAACACGGGCGCCGTATACAGGAAGAGGAATTCTCCCGGCCTTGTCGCGGCTTTGTGCCGACCTTGTCCCGGCCTTTTCCTGCTGCCCGGAAAAGGGAAATCGCGGGACCGCGGAAATGTCGGACGGCCGTGTCCGCCGGGAATTCCGGGGACACGGCCGTCCGTGGGGAACGGGATCGACCCGCCGTGATCAGACCGTCTCGGGAAGCTCGTCCAGGCCCTCGGCCACCAGCTTGGCGAGGCGCTCCAGCGCGGCCTCGGCGCCCTCGGCGTCCGAAGCGAGCACGATCTCCTCGCCGCCCTGCGCGCCCAGGCCGAGCACCGCGAGCATGGAGGCGGCGTTCACCGGGTTGCCGCCGGCCTTGGCGATGGTCACCGGAACACCGGAGGCCGTGGCGGCACGGACGAAGATGGAGGCGGGGCGGGCGTGCAGGCCCTCGGCCCAGCCGACGTTGACGCGGCGCTCAGCCATGGTGTTGCCCTTCAGGTCTTCAGCGGTTGTCTAGACCAGTCTCTCACGGGAAGCGGAGTGCTCCCGTCGACGTTGGTCCCCCCACCGTACGACCTCCGGCCCTCCCGCCCCGGCGGCGCGCGGACCGTGCCGCGTCCCTCCCGGGCCGCGCGCGGACGGTGCCGCTGTCGGACCCCGGCCGTAGGCTGTGCCCCATGCGGAGCACGTCGGAACAGGCGGACGGACCGGACGGGACGGGCGGTGCGGGACCGGGGGAGCGGCAGGCCCCGGCCGGGCGCCCGGCCCCGCAGGAGCACGCCTACCCCGACCACTGGGAGGCCGACGTCGTGCTCCGCGACGGCGGCACCGCGCGCGTGCGCCCCATCACCGCCGACGACGCAGGCCGGCTCGTCAGCTTCTATGAGCAGGTCTCGGACGAGTCGAAGTACTACCGCTTCTTCGCCCCCTACCCCCGGCTCTCCGCGAAGGACGTCCACCGCTTCACCCACCACGACTTCGTCGACCGGGTCGGCCTCGCCGCCACCGTCGGCGGCGAGTTCATCGCCACCGTCCGCTACGACCGGATCGACGCCCGCGGCCTGCCCGCCTCCGCGCCCGCCGACGAGGCCGAGGTCGCCTTCCTCGTCCAGGACGCCCACCAGGGGCGCGGCGTCGCCTCCGCGCTCCTCGAACACATCGCGGCCGTCGCCCGCGAGCGCGGCATCCGCCGCTTCGCCGCCGAGGTGCTGCCCGCCAACACCAAGATGATCAAGGTGTTCACGGACGCCGGCTACACCCAGAAGCGCAGCTTCGAGGACGGCTCGGTCCGGCTCCACCTCGACCTGGAGCCCACCGACCGCTCCCTCGCCGTCCAGCGCGCCCGCGAGCAGCGCGCCGAGGCCCGCTCCGTCCAGCGGCTCCTCGCCCCCGGCTCCGTCGCCGTCGTCGGCGCCGGACGCGCCCCCGGCGGCGTCGGCCGCACGGTCCTGCGGAACCTGCGGGGCACCGGCTTCACCGGCCCGCTGTACGCGGTCAACCCCGCGCTCGGCGCCCCCGGCGCCGCACTCGACGGCGTGCCCGCCTTCCCCTCCGTCGCCGCCATCGGCGCCCCCGTCGACCTCGCGGTCGTCGCCGTCCCCGCCGAACGGGTCCCCGACGTCGTCGCCGACTGCGGCGAGCACGGCGTCCGCGGCCTCGTCGTCCTCTCCGCCGGATACGCCGAGAGCGGCACCGAGGGCCGCGAGCGGCAGCGCGCCCTGGTCCGGCAGGCCCGCTCGTACGGCATGCGGATCATCGGCCCCAACGCCTTCGGCATCATCAACACCGCCGACGACGTGCGGCTCAACGCCTCCCTCGCCCCCGAGATGCCCGCCGCCGGCCGCATCGGCCTCTTCACCCAGTCCGGCGCCATCGGCATCGCCCTCCTCGCCGGACTGCACCGGCGCGGCGCGGGGCTTTCCTCCTTCATCTCCGCCGGCAACCGCGCCGACGTCTCCGGCAACGACTTCCTCCAGCACTGGTACGACGACCCGGCCACCGACGTCGTCCTGCTCTACCTGGAGTCGATCGGCAACCCCCGCAAGTTCACCCGGCTCGCCCGCCGCACCGCCGCCGTCAAACCGGTCGTCGTCGTCAAGGGCGCCCGCCACAGCGGCAGCGCCCCGCCCGGCCACCGCGTCCCCGTCACCCGCATCCCGCACGCCACCGTCTCCGCGCTGCTCCGCCAGGCCGGCGTCATCCGCGTCGACACCGTCACCGAACTCGTCGACGCCGGACTGCTCCTCGCCGGTCAGCCGCTGCCCGCCGGACCGCGCGTCGCGATCCTCGGCAACTCGGAGTCGCTCGGCCTCCTCACGTACGACGCCTGCCTCACCGAGGGGCTGCGCCCGCAGCGGCCCGTGGACCTGACGACCGGCGCCACCCCGGCCGACTTCCGGGACGCGCTCGCCGCGGCCCTCGCCGACGACTCCTGCGACGCCGTCGTCGTCACCGCGATCCCCTGGGTCGGCGTCGAGGGCACCACCGAGGTGCTCGCCGCGTCCCTCCGCGAGGCCGTCGCCGGCGCGGGCGCCGCGGGCGCCGCCAAGCCGGTCGTCGTCGTCCACGTCGAGATGGGCGGACTCGCCGAAGCCCTCTCCGCCGCCACCAGCACCCGCCCCGCGCCCGCGCGCCCCCGCCGCCCGGCCGCCGCCGCACCGCCCGCCCCGGAGGCCGCCCCCGCCCCGGAGGCCGCCCCCGCGACGGAGGAGCCGGCCCCGGACGCGCGGGACCCGCGGCCGTCCGAGCCCGTCCGCAACATCCCCGCCTACCCGGCCGCCGAGCGGGCCGTCCGCGCGCTCGCCGAAGCCGTGCGGTACGGGCAGTGGCGGCGCCAGGCCGCCGACCCGGGACGCGTACCCGAGTACGACTCCATCGACGAGACCGGCGCCGCCGCCCTCATCGACCGGGTGCTCGGCGAGCGGGGCGCCGGCCAGGAGTCCCGGGGCGTCACCCTCACCGCCGACGAGGCCCGCGCCCTGCTCGGCCGGTACGGCATCGAGGTCCGCCCCGCCCTGCCCGCGCCCGGACCCGACGAGGCCGTCGCCGCCGCGGCCCGGCTCGGCTACCCCGTGGCGCTCAAGACCACCGCCCCCCACCTCCGCCACCGCCCCGACCTCGGCGGCGTCCGCCTCGACCTGGCCACCGAGGAGCAGCTGCGCACCGCCTACGCCGAGCTCACCGAGGCCCTGGGCAGGCCCGCCGAGCTCCAGCCCGTCGTCCAGGCGATGGCGCCCCGGGGCGTCGACACCGTCGTGCGCGCCACCATCGACCCGGCGGCCGGCGCGGTGCTCTCCTTCGGCCTGGCCGGCGCCGCGTCCGAACTGCTCGGCGACATGGCCCACCGACTCGTTCCGGCCACCGACCGGGACGCCGCCGAGCTGGTCCGCTCCATCCGCACCGCCCCGCTGCTGTTCGGCTGGCGCGGCTCGGCGCCGGTCGACACCCCCGCCCTGGAGGAGCTGCTGCTCAGGGTCTCCCGGCTCGTCGACGACCACCCGGAGATCGTCTCCGTCGTCCTCGAACCGGCCGTGGTCGCCCCCGCCGGCGTGTCCGTCCTCGGCGCCCAGGTCCGGCTCGCCCCGGCGGCACCCACCACCGACCTCGGCCCCCGCCGCCTGCCCGGCTACTGAAGGGCCGGAGGGGGTCCACCGCCCCGTAGGATGGAGTCCATGGCGAAGACCGGTACGACGACCCAGGGGCTGCGCGCGGCGATCGAGCGCAGCGGCTACTACCCGGCACTCGTGGCCGAGGCGGTGGAGGCCGCCGTCGGCGGCGAGGACGTCGCGTCGTACGTGGTCCACCAGGAGACCACCTTCGACGCCAACGAGGTCCGGCGCCACGTCACCGTGCTCGTGCTGACCCCGAGCCGGTTCATCGTCAGCCACACCGACGAGCAGGCCGCCGACAACAGCTCCCCGAGCCCCTACGCCACCACGTCCACCGAGTCCGTGAAGCTCGACCGGATCTCGTCGGTCGTGGTCAGCCGGGTCGTCGCCAACCCGGAGTCGTACACCCCCGGCACCGTGCCCCGCGAGGTCGTCCTCACCATCGGCTGGGGCGCCGTCTCCCGGATCGACCTGGAGCCCGCCGCCTGCGGCGACCCGAACTGCGACGCCGACCACGGCTACACCGGCAACGCCACCGCCGACGACCTCAGCCTGCGCGTCAGCGAGGCCGGCGACGGCCCGGACACCGTCCGGCAGACCCTCGTCTTCGCCCAGGCGCTCTCCGAGGCCACCGCCGCCACCGCGCCGACGGCCGGCCGCTGATGGCGCAGCCGACCTCCGTCGCCCACGGCTGGCCCGACGAACCGGAGCCGCTCGACCCGGCGAGCGCGCCCGTGCCCGCGTACGGCACCGGCTCCCTCGCCGATCTGCTGCCGACCGTCGTCGCCGGCCAGGGCGTCCCCGGCTTCGAGGCGCGGATCGCCGAGCTGACCCCCGCCGACCGCGTCTGCGTCTTCCTCGTCGACGGGCTCGGCTGGGAGCAGATCAAGGCCCACCCGGACGAGGCCCCCTATCTGACCTCGCTGCTCGGCAGTTCCCGCGGCGGCACCGGCCGGCCGATCACCGCCGGCTTCCCCGCCACCACCGCGACCTCGCTGGCCTCCGTCGGCACCGGCCGCGCCCCCGGCACCCACGGCCTCGGCGGCTACACCGTCCGCGACCCGCGGAGCGGCGAGCTGATGAACCAGCTCAAGTGGCGCCCCTGGACCGAGCCGAAGGTGTGGCAGCCGTACCCCACCGTCTTCCGGCTGGCCCACGAGGCCGGGGTCCACACCGCGCAGGTCTCCTCCCCGATCTTCGAGCAGACCCCGCTCACCCAGGTCGCGCTGAGCGGCGGCACCTTCCACGGGCGGCTCTCCGGCGAGGAGCGCATGGACCTCGCCGCCGAGCAGCTGGCCGCCGGCGACCGCGCGCTGGTCTACACGTACTACAGCGAGCTCGACGGGGCCGGGCACCGCTTCGGCATCGACTCGGACGCCTGGCGCGGCCAGCTGATGATGGTCGACCGGCTGGTGCGCCGGCTCGCCGAGCAGCTGCCGGCCCGCTCGACGCTGTACGTGACCGCCGACCACGGCATGGTCGACGTGCCCTTCGACGAGGAGCACCGCATCGACGTCGACGAGGACTGGGAGCTGCGCGCCGGCGTCGCCCTCCTCGGCGGCGAGGGCCGCGCCCGGCACGTCTACGCCGTCCCCGGCGCCGAGGCCGACGTCCTCACCTGCTGGCGCGAGGTCCTCGGCGAGCAGTTCTGGGTGGCGGGCCGCGACGAGGCGATCGCGCTCGGCTGGTTCGGCGACACCGTCGACGAGCGGGTGTACGGCCGGATCGGCGACGTGGTCGCCGCCGCCCACCACGACGTGGCGCTCGTCGCCTCCGTCGGCGAGCCGCTGGAGACCCAGATGACCGGCATGCACGGGTCGATGACCCCGGCCGAGCAGCACGTGCCGCTGCTCGAAGTCCGCGCCTGACCCTCCGTACCGCCCCCGACCCGAAAGGTTTCCGACCCGTCATGCCCGAGCTGGTGTTCTTCTCCGGAACGATGGACTGCGGAAAGAGCACGCTGGCGCTCCAGATCGCGCACAACCGCGACGCGCGCGGCCTCCAGGGCGTGATCTTCACCCGGGACGACCGGGCGGGCGCCGGCAAGCTGTCCTCGCGGCTCGGCCTGGTGACCGAGGCCGTCGAGGCGCCCGAGGGCATGGACCTGTACGGCCACCTCGTCGACCAGCTCTCCCAGGGCGGCAAGGCCGACTACGTGATCGTGGACGAGGCGCAGTTCCTCGCGCCGGTCCAGATCGACCAGCTCGCGCGGATCGTCGACGACCTCGGCCTCGACGTGTACGCCTTCGGGATCACGACCGATTTCCGCACCAAGCTCTTCCCGGGCTCGCAGCGCCTGATCGAGCTCGCCGACCGGATCGAGCAGCTCCAGGTCGAGGCCCTGTGCTGGTGCGGCGCCCGGGCCACCCACAACGCGCGGACCGTCGGCGGCCACATGGTCGTCGAGGGCGAGCAGGTCGTCGTCGGCGACGTGAACACGGCCGCCGAGGTCGTCGGGTACGAGGTGCTGTGCCGCCGCCACCACCGCCGGCGGATGACGAGCGCGAGCGCCCGCGCGGCGGCCCTCTCGCCGGACGTCCTCCCCGTCACCCCGGCCTGACGCGCCGGCCGGCCTGAGGCAACCCCGGCCTGAGCCGCCCGTCACCCCGGCCCGAGGCCACCGGCCCGGCGCGCCGGCCGGTCTGAGGCACCCCGACGTGCCGGGCCGGGCGCCCCGCCGGTCACCCGGACGGCGGTGGTGACACCCGCTGTTCACCCGAGGGTCGCCGGGGGATCGCCGGGTGATCCACTTCGGGTCGCCCCCACCGGGAGTAATGGGGTCGTCCCGCCGTGCGTTCGCCGCGGGTGATCGACGAGAGAGCCCCGTGCTCCCTGGAGGACCCGTGCCACCCGCCGCCCCACCCGTGCCCGAACCCGCCCGGGACGGGGCACGCGGCGGCCCCCGACCGCTCCGCGGCCCGCGACTGCTCGCCCCCGCCGCAGCCGGACTGCTCACCGCCGCCGTGTTCGCGCTCGCCACCGCGCTCGCCCGCAGCCACCCCCTCGGCCCGTACACTCGGAACGTCGTCGACCTGGGCCAGCAGTACCTGCCGTACCACGCCTACTGGCGCGCCTTCCTGCTCGGCGACACCCACGGCGACGCGTTCCTCAACTGGAACTCCGGCTTCGGCGCGGGCTTCCTCGGCGACATCGGCACCTATCTGAGCAGCCCGTTCTCCCTGCTCGTCGTCCTCTTCCCGGCCGACCGGCCGGAACTCGCGCTGTACGTCATCACCGCGCTCAAGATCGCCGCCGCGGGCGCGGCGATGGCCGCGCTGCTGGTCCGGCTCCGCCCGCCCGGACGCACCGGCCCGTGGCCCCTCGCCGCCCTCCTCGGCGCCGCGTACGCGCTCTCCGGCTGGACCTTCAACCACGGCGCCTCCGTGCCCATGTGGCTGGACGGCCTCATCGCCTTCCCGCTGCTGTGCCTGGTCGCCGAGTGGGCCAGGACCGGCCGGCGGCCGGTGCTCGGCCCGCTCGTCGTCGCCGTCGCCTGGATCGCCAACTTCTACACCGCCTACATGGCCACCCTCGGCGCGGCGCTCTTCCTCGCCGTCCGGCTCTGCACCGCCGGCCCGGACGAGCAGCCGCGTCCCTGGCCCGGCGCCCTGCTGCGGGCCGCGCGCACGGTCGGCCTCGGCGTGGGCCTCGCCGCCCCGCTCGTCCTCGTCGTCTTCCGCGGCACGACGTACGCCGACCCCACCCCCGAGACCGTCTTCGCGCCCGCCGGCTGGGCCGAACTGCTCGGCCGCCTGCTGCCGGCCACCGCCAACGTGAACACGCCGGCGCTCTTCATCGGCACCCCGGCGCTCGTCCTCGCCCTCAGCCTGCCCTTCCACACGGCCGTCGCCCCGCGCGTCCGGCTCACCTGGACCGCGCTGATCGTCCTGGTGACGCTCTCCCTCCAGTGGGGCCCCACCCACCTCCTGTGGCACGCGGGCGCCTCGCCCAACGGCAACCCGTACCGCCAGACCTTCGTCCTGTGCGGCCTGCTGCTGATCGCCGCCTGGCTGTCCGCCGTCCCCCGCACCCCCCGCCCGGCGGCCCTCCTCGGCGGCGCCACCGTCGCCGGCGCGCTCGCCCTCGCCGCCCGGGGCAGCACCGACATCGACGCCTGGACCTACCCCGCCGCCGGCGTCGCCCTCCTGCTCGCCGTCGCCGCGGCGCTCCTGATCCACCGCGCCCGGCGGCCCGCCCTCGCCGTCACCGCCGCCGTGCTGCTGCTCGCCGCGCAGGCCGGGGAGGCGGCCGTCAGCGGGATGCGGACCGAGGTGCGGCAGCGCGCCGACGTCGCCTGGGCACCACGGATCGGCCCCTGGCAACGCGCGGTGGCCGCCGAGGTCGCCCGCGCCGACGCCTGGCCCGCGTACCGCACCGACCCCGGCCCGCTGCCCGGCGGCAATGAACCGCTGCTCCTCGGCGGCGAGGGCGCCGACGCCTACTCCAGCCTCACCACCGAGAACACCTCCCGCACCCTCGACTCCCTCGGCTTCGGCCACTACGCCAAGGGCCGCCACCCGGAGACCCTCGACAACCCCGTCACCGACGCGATCTTCTCCATCGGCACCCGGATCCGCTCCGAGGCCACCGAGCCGGTACGCCAGGACGCCGCGCCCCGCGGCACCGCGACCGCCACCACCACCCCCGTACCGCCGCTCGTCACCGTCCACCCGGCCGGGAACGCCACCG
Organism: Microtetraspora glauca; assembly: GCA_000721275.1. Taxonomy (GTDB): domain Bacteria; phylum Actinomycetota; class Actinomycetes; order Streptomycetales; family Streptomycetaceae; genus Streptomyces. The sequence continues at coordinate 126,486 of JOFO01000015.1, forward strand.
TGGACCCCGAGGAGTCCGCCTTCCGCAACCAGGAACTCCTCCTCGGCTCCTCCGTCTACGCGCTGCCCGCCGTCCGCCGCGCCGGCACCACCCTCACGGCCCGCTGCCCGGCCGGCACCGAGGTCTGGTTCTGGGCACCCGACTACAAGGGCACCGCGGCCCTCGCCGGCGGCGCCCCCGCCGACTTCGACGGCCGCCCGCCCGCCACCCGCGCCGCCATGCGGGCCCTCGGCACCGTCCCGGCCGGCGGCGAGGTCCGGATCGACCTGGTCACCGACCGGACCGTCACCCTGCCCCGGCAGTCCGTCGGCTGCCTCGACCGCGCCCGGCTCACCGCCGCCGTCGCCCGCCTCACCGCCACCGGCGCCACCCGCGTCACCACCACCGGCCACGGCCTCACCGCCGAACTGCCGCCCGGCAGCACCGGCATCGCCGTCGTCGCCGTCCCCCGCGCCACCGGCTGGCGGTGCGCCGCCGGCGACGCCGCACCCGTCTCCGCCCGCTCCCACCGGGGCCTGATCGCCGTCCCCCTCGACGGCCGCGCGACCCGCGTGAGCTGCACGTTCCGGCCGCCCGGCGTCCGGCTCGGAGCCGCCGCCGGAGCCGCCGCCCTGCTCGGTCTCCTCGCCACCGCCGTCCTCGTCCGGCGCCGCGCCGCACGGCCGGCCGACGGTTCGCACGCGGGACGACAAGAGTTCACCGACCGTCCACACGAGGCTCGTTCGGGCGGCCAGGACGCCGATTACGCTGCCCGCCGTACCGGCGCCTGACAGCCGGAATCCACCTCCGCTTCCACCACCGCTCCACCTCCGCGTTGCCCTGTCCGACCCTCTTCCCGATCCAGTGTGGGGATTCTCCGCGTGCCCAAACTCTCCGTCGTCGTCCCCTTCCACAACGTCGGGCCGTACGCCCCCGACACCGTGCGCAGCCTGGCCCGCAACGCGGACCCGGACTTCGAGTTCCTGCTGGTCGACGACTGCTCCACCGACGAGACCCCGGACGTCCTCGACCGCTGGAAGGACCGCATCCCGAACGCCCGGGTCATCCGCCACGAGACCAACAAGGGCGTCGCCCAGGCCCGCAACACCGGCATCGACGCCGCCACCGGCGACTACCTCACCTTCCTCGACGGCGACGACTGGTACGCCCCGGGCCACCTCCGCGCCGCCGTCGACGGCATAGAGCGCCTGGGCTGCGACTTCGCCCGCACCGACCACGTCCTCGCCGAGGGCCGCAAGCGGCACGTCAAGTACGCCCCCGCCAAGGTCCGCGACGCCGTCATGGACCCCCGCGACGGCATCGCCCCGGCCAGCATGATCACGATGGTCGACTACCCCTTCGTCCCCTTCGGCATCTACGGCCGCACCCTCTTCGAGAACGGCCAGTCCCGCTTCGAGACGAAGCTGCGCACCGCCGAGGACCGCCTCTGGGTCTGGCGCCTCCACCTGAAGGCCCGCACCTACGCCGCCCTCTCCCTGCACGGCGTCTTCTACCGGCGCGGCGTCACCACCTCGCTCACCCAGATCAGCGACAACCGCCAGCTGGACTTCATCCCCTCCTACGACCTGCTCCTGGAGGAGGTCTCCCGGGACCGCGACGCCGACCGCTTCCTGCCCAAGGTCGTCCGCACCTACTGCGCCATGATCGCCTTCCACGTCAACAAGGCGGGGAAGTACGAGCCCGAGGTCGCCCAGCGGCTCCGCGCCGACGTCGCCGACGCCCTGCACCGGATGCCGCAGGACGTCCTCGAAGAGACCCTCGCCACCATGGACACCCCCCGCGCCACCCTTCTGCGGAGCCTGCGCGAGACCGGAAGGACCGTCTGACCATGATCCCCGACACCACCACGGTCCAGATCTTCCAGGTCTCCACCCTCTACGGCGCCGCGACCGTCGCCGCCGCGATCGACGCCGGACTGTACGGCGCCCCCGGCGACGCCCGCCGCCTGCTGCTCCTCTCGCACAACGCCGAGATCCCGGAGACCGCGCTCCGCCTGGAGACCATGACCGGCTACGCGCGGATCGCCGCCCGCTTCGACGGCGTCCTCGACTGGAACGAGACGATCCACCCGTACCACCCGGCCGCCTGGGCCCCCCGCCCCGAGGAGACCCCGCTGTGGCAGCGCGTGCTGCGCACCGCCTGGGACCTCGGCACCGCCCGCGTCGAGCTGATCGTCGAGTCCATCCAGGTCAACCCGGCGAAGGCGCTCGGCGCCTGCTTCCCGGAGAGCAGCGTCGAGGTGTACGCCGACGGGCTGATGAGCTACGGCCCCACCCGCACGGACGTCGCCCAGTCGCTGGCCTGCCGGATCCGCCGGCTGCTCCACCTCGACCTGGTGCCAGGCCTGACGCCGATGCTCCTCACCGAGTACGGGACGCCGTCCGAGCTGGTCCCCGACGCCGCGTTCCGCGCGGTCCTCGCCGAGATCGCGGCCGACGCGGGCGACGACCCGGCGGTCGCCGCCGCCGTGGCCGCGCGGCCGACCGCGCTCCTCCTCGGCCAGTACCTCGCCGCGCTCGGCCTCCTGACCGTCGACGAGGAGGAGGAACTGCACGTGCGGATGCTCCGCGGCGCCGCCGCCCTCGGCCACCGCAGCATCGTGTTCAAGCCGCACCCCACCGCGCCCGCCGGCTACTCGACCGCGCTCCGCGAGGCCGCGGAGGAGGCCGGGGTGAGGCTCACCGTCCTCGACGTGCCGCTGCTCGCCGAGACCTTCTACGAGCGCTGCGAGCTGGAGCTCGTCGTCGGCTGCTTCTCCACGGCCCTGCTCACCGCCGCCGTCTACTACGGGGTCCCCGTCGCCCGGGTCGGCACCGAGGAGCTGCTGGAGCGGCTGACCCCCTTCGAGAACAGCAACCGCATCCCGCTCACCGTGGTCGACCACCTGGTCGCCGACCTGGAGGGCGGCGAGGCGCCGGCGGTGCCCGGCCCGGCGCCGGACTCGCTCGCCCCGCTGGTCCGGGCGGTGAGCTTCTGCATGCGCCACAAGGCCCACCCGGGGCTGCGGGCCGAGACCGAGCTGTACCTGGCGGCGCACCACGCCGACCCGGCGGTCGCCCACCACTTCGGCACCGTACGCCTCACCCAGCTGGACCTGCCGGGCGGCGAACCCGGCCGGACCGCGCCGCCGGCACCCCGCCGGGGCCTGGTCCGCGGCCGGCGCTGACCCCGCGGGCCCACGCCTAGCGGCGGGGAGTCAGCGCTCGCCGGACCGCACGAGGGTGAAGACCGCGCCCTCCGGGTCGGCGACCAGGGCGAGCCGCCCGGCCGTGCCGTCCCGGGGCGGCCGCAGCACCTGGCCGCCCAGCCGCACCACCAGCCGGGCCGCCGCGTCCGCGTCGGCCACCTCGAAGTACGTCATCCAGTGCGGCCCCCGGTCCCGGGGCAGCGCCTCGCCCACCCCGTGCAGCGACGCGATCGGGCGGCCCCCGACGTGCAGGGTGGCGTAGTCGAAGTCGGCGGAGACCAGCGGTTCGACCTCGTAGCCGAAGACCGTCCGGTAGAACTTGGCGACGGTGGTCGTCTCGTAGGTGAGCAGCTCGTTCCAGACCGGCGTCCCCGGCGGGCCCGCGAGCGCGGTGCCGTGGTGGGCCTCCGCCTGCCAGACGCCGAAGACGGCCCCGACGGGGTCGGCGCAGATGACCATCCGGCCGGCCTCGCCGGCGTCCAGCGGGCCCACCGCGACCGTCCCGCCGCAGCAGCGGATGGTCTCCGCCGTCTCGTCGGCGTCGTCCGTGGCCAGATAGGTGGTCCAGGCGATGTCCAGGTGCCGGTCCGGGGGGAGCTGGCCGATGCCGGCGACCTCCCGGCCGCCCAGCAGCGCCCGTACGTAGGGGCCGAGCTGCTGCGGCCCGGGGACGAACTCCCAGCCGAAGAGCGACCGGTAGAACTCCTGGGTCGCTTCGATCCCGTGCACCATCAGACTCACCCAGCAGGGTGTCCCCGGGCTGCGTCGCGCCGCCTCGGTCATGGTCGCTCTCTCCTCGGACCTGGTCGTGACCGTGCCCCGCCGCCGGTGGAACCGCCGGCCCGCGCACGGCGCGCCGCCCCGGGCCGCACCCGTCCTGGCACGATCCCTCGGGAGGACGCCGGGTCCGTCCCCGGCGCGGGCGTGGCTGCGCGAGGATGGCCCCATGAAGCCCATCATCTCCGCAAGCGAACTCGCCAGCGAGTCGGCGGGTGCCCGTCCGCCGGTCCTGCTGGACGTGCGCTGGACCCTCGGGGGCCCGCCCGGCCGCCCGGCGTACGAGGCCGGGCACCTGCCCGGCGCCGTCTACGTGGACCTCGACACCGAACTGGCCGGACCGCCCGGGGCCGGCGGCCGGCATCCGCTGCCGGATCCGGAGGCGTTCGGGGCGGCGATGCGCCGCGCGGGGGTGAGCGCCGGCCGTCCGGTGGTGGTGTACGACGGCGGGCTCGGCTGGGGCGCCGCCCGTGCCTGGTGGCTGCTGCGCTGGGCGGGTCACCCGGACGTGCGGGTGCTCGACGGCGGTCTGGCCGGCTGGCCGGGGGAGCTGTCGACGGAGGTGCCGGAGCCGGAGCCGGGCGACTTCACGCCGAAGCCGGGCGGGCTGCGGTTGCTCGACGCGGACGAGGCGGCGGCGCTGGCCCGGTCCGGGCTGCTGCTGGACGCGCGGGCCGCCGAGCGGTACCGGGGCGACGTGGAGCCGATCGACCGGGTCGGCGGTCACATCCCGGGCGCCCACTCGGCGCCGACGACGGAGAACGTGACGGAGGACGGGCGGTTCCGGCCGGCCGGCGAGCTGCGCGAGCGGTTCGCGGCGCTGGGCGCGACGGAGGCGGCGGAGGTCGGCGTCTACTGCGGTTCCGGGGTCTCCGGCGCCCATGAGGTGCTGGCGCTGGAGCTGGCCGGGATTCCCGCGGCGCTCTACGCGGGCTCATGGTCGGAGTGGTCGTCGGACCCGTCCCGCCCGGTGGCCACGGGACCGGACCCGCGATAGCCGGACGCGGCTGGCCCGCACCGGCCGTCCGGTGCGGGCCAGCCGCCGTACCGCGTCCTACTGCGTCCTGCTCCGGCCTACTCCGACTGCTTCTTCCTGCGGGTGCCGAAGACGATCTCGTCCCAGCTGGGAACGGCCGCGCGGCGGCCCGGGCGGACCCCGTCGGCCTCCGCCTGCCGGTCGGTGGCGCCGTGCAGCCGGTCGCGGTGTCCGGAGACGGAGCGCGGCATGAGGACGTCGGCGTAGGCCGCGCCCGCCCCGGCGGACGCCGCGGGGGCCGGCGGCTCCTCCGCCTCGACCTCGTCGGACGGCTCGGTGTCGGGCTGTTCGGGAACCACGAGGTCGCCGCGGAAGCTCGGCACCGCCTCCAGGAGGCTGGTGAGCGAGTCCCGCTCCTCCTCCGGCTCCGCCGACGCGGTCAGCGGCGCCCGGTCGAGCTGCCGGTCCAGGGCGCGGTCGAGCGGCCGGTCCCGGGGCAGCCGGGCGATCCTCGGTACGAAGGGGAAGCTGGGCTCCGGCGCGGCGGCGAGGGTGTCGTCGGTCTCGCCGATCAGCGCCCGCGCCTCGTCGTCCACGGCCTGGACGAGCCGGCGCGGCGGGTCGTAGGTCCAGCTGGCGGTGTGCACCTCGCCGGCGACCCGGTAGACGAGCAGCACCTCCCAGGTGCCGTCGTCGCGCCGCCAGGAGTCCCACTGCACGGTGTCCTTCTCGGCGCCGCGCAGCAGCAGCCGCTCCTGCACTGCCTCGCCGAGCTGGGGACCGCTGTTCTCGCCCGGGCGGCGCACCGGCGTCTTACGGGCGCGCTCGGCCATGAACGCGCGCTCGGCGAGCACGGGGCCCTCGAAGCGGCGGACGCGGTCGACGGGGATGCCGGCGAGCTGGGCGACCTCCTCCGCGGAGGCACCGGCTCGTATCCGCGCCTGGATGTCGCGGGGGCGGAGGTGGCTCTCCACCTCGATCTCGATCTGCCCGAGCCGCGCGCGGTCGTTGCGGACGGCGGCCCGCAGCCGCTCGTCGATCGGAAGCGTGTACTCCGTGCTGTCGGCAGCCTTGAGCACCAGTCGTGTGCCGTCGTTGGAGACGGCCACGACACGCAGTTCGGGCATGGGGACCTCCCGGGTGGTGCCTGCCGACGTCACGTGCGTCGCTGCTTCCGCTAGTCGAGTGTGGCCTGCCCGGGTGCAGCCTGCCACTACCTTGCCGAGTTGCCCGGCGTGTCGGGCGTGGACCCCGGTCCGCCGTTATGGCACGGTTACCTGTTCACTACCCGGAGTGACTGGGCGTCACACTAAGTAGCGGTTCCGTTCCCGGGCGCCCCGGAAGGCGTCCGGACCCAGGGTTCGTCAATGTACTCCATTCGGGCCACCCGGGTGGACCGGCGCGCCGCCCTACTTCTCCGTGTGCCCGGGAGTTGGGCCCTCCACTCCATTCCTCCCGCGTGGCACTCTTCACAGAACCCCCTGAAACGGAACTATTCACTTCGCTCATGGGTCCCTTCTGGGTGCACGGTGGAACAGATGAGCAACCAGAGGGTGGAGATGCGTCAGAGGCAGCCGGCGGACCCGGACGAACCGGAGATACGGACCCCGGGGACCGGGGACGGGCCGGGCGAACACCCCGCGCCCGGGGGCGCGGACAAGCGGAAGATCGACCTGAGCGTGCCTCAGGTGGCGGGCAGCGCCGTCGCGGCGGTGATCGCCGCCAAGCTCGCCTCCACCCTCGGCGTCTACGGGACGATCGTCGGCGCCGGTGTGATCAGCGTCATCGCCACCTGCGGAGGGCCGCTCTTCCAGCAGCTCTTCACGCGCACCGGCAAGCAGGTGCGGGACGTCACCACCGCCGCCCGGCCGAAGGCGCGTCAGGTCCCCGCCGCCCCCTCCGCCGTGCCCGCGGACGACCGCCGCACGCTGATGCTCGGCACCGTCCCCGAGGCCGCGGCGCCGTTCCCGTACGACGAGGAGTTTGGCGCGGCCACCACCCACGGCACCCGGCTGCGCGGCTGGAGGCGCCCGGTGCTGGCCGCCGCGCTCGTCTTCGGCGTCACCATGGGCGGCATCACCGCCTACGAGCTGGTCTCCGGCGAGGACTTCAGCGGCACCAAGGGCACCACCACCTTCGGCTCCGTGGTCCGCGGCGGCGACACCGGGCAGCACGACGCCCCCGAGGAGCGGGAACAGCCGCAGGAGCAGGACCGGCAGCCGGGCCAGGACCAGAGCGGCGAGCCGCGGACGCCCGCCCCGACCGGATCCGCGGGCCAGGACGGCACGCGCGAGCCCGGGGACGGGACCGGCACGGACGCGGAAACCCCCGCCACCGGCGCCACTCCCGGCTCCGGCACCGCGACGCCGGGCGGCGACGCCACGACCGCGCCGACCCAGGAGCCCACCGGCTCCGGCGACGGCGGCGGCGCTCCCACCCAGGAGCCCACCGCGCCGACGACGGCTCCCACGGCCCCCGCCACCCCGTCCGCGCCCACCGAGGCGCCCGGCCCCACCGGCCCGCCCGCCGAGGACGCGCCCACCGCGCCGGCCGACGGCACCACCGGGTGAGGTCCCGTCAGTCGCCCAGGACCCGCCGCAGATAGGCGTTGCCGAAGCGGCGGTCCGGGTCGAGCCGGTCGCGCAGCGCCGTGAACTCGGCGAAGCGCGGATAGGCGGCGGCCAGCTGCGCGGCGTCCCGGGTGTGCACCTTCCCCCAGTGGGGCCGGCCCCCGTGGGCGGTCATGATGCGCTCCACCGCGGTGAAGTACCCGCGGTGGGGCGTTCCCTTGTAGAGGTGCACCGCGATGTAGACCGTCTCCCGGCCGGAGGCCGTGGACAGCGCGATGTCGTCGGCGGGCGCGGTGCGCACCTCCACCGGGAAGCTCACCTTCAGCGGCGAGCCCTCCATCATCGCCTTCAGCTCGCGCAGCGCCGTCGTCGTGGCCTCCCGCGGCAGCGCGTACTCCATCTCCAGGAAGCGGACCCGGCGCGGCGAGGTGAAGACCTTGTACGGGATGTCGGTGTAGGTGCGGGCGGACAGCGCGCGGCTGGAGACCCGGGCGATCGCCGGGATGACCGGCGGCACCGCGCGGCCGAGCGCGCACGCGGCCCGGAAGACGCCGTTGGACAGGAACTCGTCCTCGAACCAGCCGCCGAACCGGGGCAGCGGGGCGGCCGGGCCGGCGCTGCGGTTGTTGCGCTTGGTGTTGCAGTTGTCCGTGTGGGGGAACCAGTAGAACTCGAAGTGCTCGTTCTCCGCGTGCAGCTCGTCGAAGTCGGCGAGCACCCGGTCGAAGCGCATCGGCTCCTCCCGCGCGGTGAGCAGGAAGACCGGCTCGACGGCGAAGGTGAGCGCGGTGACCACGCCGAGCGCGCCGAGCCCGATCCGGGCCGCGGCGAAGACGTCCGGGTTCTCCGTCGCCGAGCAGGTCAGCAGGGTGCCGTCGGCCGTCACCAGCTCCAGGGCCCGGATCTGGGCCGCGAGCGAGGCCGAGTCGCGGCCGGTGCCGTGGGTGCCGGTGGAGGTGGCCCCGGCGACGGTCTGCTCCATGATGTCGCCCATGTTCGTGAGCGACAGGCCCTCCCGGGCCAGCGCCACGTTGAGCCGCTTCAGCGGAGTGCCCGACTCCACCGTCACCGTCATCGCCTCGCGGTCGATCCCGCGGATGCCGGTGAGCAGGTCCGGGCGGATCAGCACGCCGTCGGTGGCCGCGATCGAGGTGAACGAGTGGCCGGTGCCGACCGTCTTCACCGGCAGCCCGTCCTCGGCGGCCCGGCGGATCTCGGCGGCCACCTCCTCGGCCGACGCCGGGCGCGCTTCCCGCGCCGGCCGGGCCGAGACGTTCCCCGCCCAGTTACGCCACGGGGTGCCCGTCCCGGCGCTCCCCGGTCCCGCTGTCCTCACGCTCATCTCGCCCCTCCCGGTTCGGAACCGGCCTGCGCAGCCGGCGGTGGCCGAGCAGGGCCACCACGACCGCGAGCGCGCCCGAGACGACGGGCACCACGTACGCCGACTCCGCCCCCGAGGCGTCGACCACCCAGCCGGCCGCCGAGGAACCGAGCGCCACGCCGATCGCGAGACCGGTGCCGGTCCACGTCATGCCCTCGGTGAGCTGGGTGTGCGGTACGTGCTTCTCGACGAGGGCCATCGTGGTCACCATCGTCGGCGCGATGGAGAGGCCCGCGACAAAGAGCGCCACGGCCAGCAACGGCAGGTTCCCGGCCAGTAGGAGGGGGATCATACTCACGGCCATCGCACACACGCCCAGCAGCCACCGGCGGGACGGCTCGCCCTTGAGGTGCAGCAGTCCGAAGACCGCGCCGGCCAGGCAGGAGCCCAGCGCGTAGACGGCGAGGACCAGGCTGGCGGCGGCCTTCTGGCCGCGCTCCTCGGCGAAGGCGACGGTGACCACGTCCACCGAGCCGAAGATGGCGCCGGTGGCGACGAAGGCCAGGGCGAGGACCTGGAGGCCGGGGGAGCGGAGCGCCGAACCGGCCTTGACGGCCGGCTGCGGGTGCGGCGCCGGCTCGGTGTCCCGCTGGGCGGTCAGCCAGAAGACGCCGATCGCGAGGAAGACGCCGGCCAGCAGCGGGCCGGCCTCGGGGAACCAGGTGGTCGACAGACCGATGGAGATGATCGGGCCGAAGATGAAGCACACCTCGTCGACGATCGACTCCCACGAGTACGCGGTGTGCAGCGACCGCCCGTCGCCCCGGTAGATGCCCGCCCAGCGGGCCCGGGTCATCGCCCCGACGCTCGGCACGACGCCGATGACGGCCGTGAACGCGAAGAGCGTCCAGTCCGGGGCCTCCTGCTGCACGCAGAGCAGCAGTCCGGCCGCGGCGACGACGGAGACCAGGGTGACGGGGCGGAGCACCCGGCGCTGCCCGTACCGGTCGACGAGCCGGGAGACCTGCGGGCCGAGCACGGCAGCGGACATCGCGAGGGTCGCCGACAGGGCGCCGGCCAGTCCGTACCGGCCGGTGACCTGGGAGATCATCGTGACGATGCCGATGCCCATCATGGACAGCGGCATCCGGCCGAGGAACCCGGCCGCGGAGAACGAGACGGTACCGGGCGCCGAGAAGATCGCGCGGTAGGGACTGGCCAAGGTGTTCTCCGGCTGTGCGACGCGGCGTGCCGCCGCGCCTGGCGGTCAACACGTGTAATTAACGTCTAAAGCCTAAGGGTTCGAAGCCGTCCGGTCACCCCTCTTTTTTCGCCGGACGGGCCGCGCCCCCGGCCGTCGGTGCCGGGTGGGAGGATCGGTGCCATGTCCGATCAGCACGATCCCGCCCCGTACGACGCCCTGCTGCTGCTCTCCTTCGGCGGTCCCGAGGGCCCGGACGACGTCGTCCCGTTCCTGGAGA
>JOFO01000016.1 GCA_000721275.1 Microtetraspora glauca
AAACGCCCGGTTACATTCCGAACCCGGAAGCTAAGCCTTTCAGCGCCGATGGTACTGCAGGGGGGACCCTGTGGGAGAGTAGGACGCCGCCGAACAATTTTTAGCCTCAACCCCCGGACTTCGTCCGGGGGTTGAGGCATTTTTGCGTTCCGGGTCCGGAACTAGGCTGGGGCCATGCGCTACGACCTGGTCATCTTCGACAACGACGGCGTGCTCGTCGACAGCGAGCCGCTGTCCAACCGGTTGCTGGCCGGCTACCTCACCGAGCTCGGGCACCCCACCACGTACGAGGACTCGCTCCGCGACTACATGGGGGCCGCGCTGCACCGGGTGCACGACCTCGTGCTGGAGAGGAGCGGGCAGCGGCTGCCCGCGGACTTCGACGCCGTCTTCCACGGGCGGGTCTTCGCCGCCTTCCGCGAGGAGCTTCAGGCCGTGGACGGGGTCGTGGACGTGCTCAAGTGGCTCGTGGCGGACGGCGTTCCGTACTGTGTGGCCTCGTCCGGGAGCCATGAGCGGATCCGGGTCGGGCACCGGAAGACCGGGCTCGACGCCTGGTTCCCCGACGAGGTGGTCTTCAGCGCCGAGGACGTCGGGAAGGGGAAGCCGGCGCCGGACCTCTTCCTCCACGCCGCCGCGCGGATGGGCGTCGAGCCCGGAAGGTGCGTCGTCGTCGAGGACAGCCGGCTGGGCGTGCAGGCCGCGGTGGCCGCCGGCATGGACGTGTACGGGTTCACGGCGATGACGCCGGAGGAACGGCTGAGCGGGGCGCGGGGGTTCTTCTCCCGCATGGACGAGCTGCCCGCGATTTTGGGTCGGTGATCCGTCTACCCCTCGGTAGGGGACGGGCCTACGCTGTGCCGCCATGACCGATGCGCGGCTGCGGCGGGGGCGATCCTCGCTGGCCTTCAGCTTTCTCGTGCAGGGCGTGGCCTTCGCCCTGCTCGTGACCCGGATACCCGGGATCCAGGACCGGTACGGGATCTCCGACGGGCTGCTGCCGCTGTTCCTGGCCGCCGTGCCGATCCTCGCCGGCGTGGCCAGCGTCGTGACCGGGAAGCTGGTCGTCCGGGTGGCGCCGTCGGTGGTGCTGCGGTGGTCGCAGCCCGTCGTGCTGCTGGCGCTGCTGGCCGTGGGGGCGGGGGACGCGCTGTGGACGGCGGCCGTGGCGCTCGGCCTGTTCGGGCTGGCGGTCGGCGCGCTCGACGCGTCCATGAACATGCTGGGGGTGAGCCTCCAGCGGGCGTACGGCCGGAGCATCATGCTCGGGTTCCACGCCGCGTACAGCCTCGGCGGGATCGCCGGGGCCTCGCTGGCCTGGGTGGCGGCGCACGGGCAGCTGTCGCTGTTCTGGTCGTACCTGCCGGTGGTCGCGGTGCTGGCGCCGGCGGTGTTCGCCGGCAGCCGGTGGTACGTGGACGGCACGGCGGGCCCGGACGGGGGCGGGGCGGAGAAGGGCGGGGCGCTGTCGTTCCGGCTGCTGCTGCCGCTGTGCCTGGTGATGACGTTCGCGTTCATCGGGGACTCGACGGTCTCCAACTGGTCGGCGAAGTACCTCCAGGACGTCCTCGGCGGTTCGGAGGCGGCGGCGACCGTGCCGTACAACGCGTACATGGTGACGACGCTGCTCGGGCGGGCCGTGGGCGACCTGGGGGTGCGGCACTTCGGGGCGGCGGTCGTCGTGCGGGCCGGGGCGGTGCTGGCGGCGTGCGGGTTCGCGCTGGTCGCGGTGGCGACCAGCCCGTGGGTCGGGATCGCGGCGTTCACGGTGCTGGGGCTCGGGCTGAGCGTGATCGTGCCGCAGACCTTCGCGGCGGCGGGCCGGCTCTTCCCCGGGCGGAGCGACGCCGCCGTCGCGCGGCTCAACGTCTTCAACTACGTCGGTTTCCTCGTCGGCTCGCCGCTCGTCGGGGCGCTCGGGGACGCGTGGAGCTATCGCGGGGCGATGCTGGTGCCGATGGTCCTCGTCCTCGTCACGGTGGCGTATGCCACGTCGTTCGGGGCGCGGGAGGCCCGATACGGTGGCGGGCATGAGCGGCCGCGCACTGTTGATGTGGGATGAAGCTGTCACGGGGTACGACTTCGGGCCCCAGCACCCGATGGATCCGGTGCGGCTCGCGCTGACCATGGGGCTGGTGCGGGCCTTCGGGCTCGACCGGGCCGTGGACGTGGTCGCGGCCAAGCCGGCCGGGGACTCGACGCTGCGGCTCGTGCACCGCGAGGACTACGTGGCGGCCGTGAAGGCGGCGTCGGCCGATCCGCGCCGCGCCGACCAGGCGTACGGGCTCGGGACCGTCGACGATCCGGCGTTCGCGGGGATGCACGAGGTGTCCGCGCTGATCGCCGGGCAGTCGGTGGCGGCGGCGGAGGCCGTCTGGCGGGGCGAGGCCGCGCACGCGGTGAACTTCGCCGGCGGGCTGCACCACGCGATGCCGGGCGGCGCGGCCGGTTTCTGCATCTACAACGACGCCTCGCTCGCCATCGCCCGGCTGCTCGAACTCGGCGTGGAGCGGGTCGCGTACGTGGACGTGGACGTCCACCACGGGGACGGGGTGCAGGCGGCGTTCTGGGAGGACCCGCGGGTCCTGACGGTGTCGCTGCACGAGCACCCGCGGACGCTGTTCCCGCAGACCGGATGGCCGGAGGAGACCGGGGCGGCCGGGGCCGGCGAGGGCGGCGCGGTGAACGTGGCGCTGCCGGCCGGGACCGGCGACGCGGGCTGGCTGCGGGCCTTCCACGCGGTCGTGCCCGAACTCCTCGCCGACTTCCGGCCGCAGGTCCTCGTCACCCAGCACGGCGCCGACACCCACTTCGACGACCCGCTCGCGCACCTGGCGGTGTCGCTGGACGCGCAGCGGGCCGTGCAGGAGGCGTGCCACGAGCTGGCGCACGCGTACGCGGACGGGCGGTGGGTGGCGCTCGGCGGCGGCGGATACGCGGTGGTCGACGTCGTACCGCGGTCGTGGACGCATCTGGTGGGGATCGCGGCGCACGCGCCCGTGGCGCCGGAGACGGTGATCCCGTCGTCGTGGCGGGACGAGGTGTACGCGCGGACCCGGCAGCTGGGGCCCGGGCGGATGACCGACGGGCGGTGGCCGGTGGACTTCCGGGAGTGGGCGGAGGGGTACGACCCGGCGGACCGGCTGGACCAGGCGGTGCTGGCGACCCGGAAGGCGGCGTTCCCGCTGCGGGGGCTGCTCGCCTGACGGCTTGCTGTTACGCCAACGGTGCGGCATGCAGCGGATTCTGACGTTCCGGCAGGTGTGATCCGGCAGCATCGGGAGGGTGTTGAGTACCGGGGCGCTGCGGGCGCATCTGTTGGCGGCGGGGTTGGCGGGGACGGTGGCGACGTCGCGGGAGGAGAGCCTGCGCAGTTACCGGCTCTTCGCCGCGCGGGACCCGCGGGTGACGCTGGGTCTGGTGCCGTCCGGGGAGTGGGGCGAGGCCGAACTGCTGCGGCTGATGGCCGAGAAGTGCGGGGTGTCGGGGGATCCGGCGCACCGCTCCGGGCCGGACATGATCGATCCGGAGCGGACGCTGCGGCGGCTGGACGCGTTCGCGGAGCGGCTCGCCGCGGCGGCGGCGCGGCGGGCGCCGGTGCTGTTCGGGACGGGACATCCGCACCGGCTGCTCGGTTTCTACGCCGCTCTCGCAGACGCTCTGTCGGCGGCGGGATGTGACGTTCTCACCCCCGCGCAGGGGCGATGTGTCGACATGACGACCCGGTTCGGTCTACGTACGTACGGCATCGACTACGTAGCGGGTGTCGCGTTCGTACGGGAGGCGGGGCAGCCGGAGGGCGGGCGCGAGCCGGGGGCGCACTCGCATTCGGCGCTGCCCGTGCGGGCCGTGCTGGAGACCGCCGCGGAGTCCGGCGGGCCGCTTCCCGAGCTGGTCGTGGGGGACCATGGCTGGGTCTGCGGTGCTGGTCAGCTGGGTATCGAGGCCATCGGGCCGGCCGACACGGACGATCCGGCGCTGTTCGTGGGGGAGGCCGAGGGGCAGGTGGCGGTGGCCGTCCCGCTGGATGACGGGGTGCCCTCGGCGTACTACCGTCCCCTCACGCGCTATGTACTCAATCGAGCGTGTCTGTCACGGTAAACGGCCGATAGGGGCTCCTCTTCCCCACTCGTACCACCCGCCCCTAGTCTGATCCGTGAGCGTTCGACGACGAAGAGTCACCGGAGGGGAAGCCGGTGGGCGTCGCGGCGGAAGGTACAGGTGGGTGTCATGGCTGCTGGCGATCGGCCTCTCAACGAGGTCAAGTTCCTGACCGTGGCGGAAGTCGCCGCGGTGATGCGCGTCTCGAAGATGACCGTGTACCGCTTGGTGCACAGCGGTCATCTGCCGGCGATCCGGGTGGGCCGGTCCTTCCGGGTCCCGGAGCAGGCGGTTCACGCGTACCTGAGGGAGTCGTACGTGGGGGTGGGGACCGCGTAGCGGGCGCGCGGCCGACCTGCGGCCGAACGGCGGGTGAGCCGCGTCCGGCCCTCGGATTACTCGTGTGGTGCGAGGAGCGGTAGGCTGACCCCTCGTAGGTCGTGTGGGCCCAGACGCCCCGCACCAGTGAGTAGAAGTGAGCGAGGGTAGTCGTGGGCTCTGTTATCAAGAAGCGGCGCAAGCGGATGGCCAAGAAGAAGCACCGCAAGCTGCTCAAGCGCACGCGCGTTCAGCGTCGCAACAAGAAGTAAGCAGGTGCGGCGGTCGCGCGAGCGGCCGTCGTGCGTGACAAGGCGTGGCCCCTCACCGTCCTCGGTGGGGGGCCACGTCGTCATGGCGCCGAAACCCGCAGGCGCTACGGTGGCGGCAACGCGAAGACGCCAGGGACGTTCGGACGGAAGGCGCTGATCTTGGGCAGGGTCGTGCTCGTCACCGGTGCCGCCCGGCATCTGGGGGGCCGTTTCGTGCGGCGGATCCAGCGGGACCCGGAGGTGGAGCGGGTGGTGGCCGTGGACACGGTCGAGCCCGGGCATCCGCTGGGGGACGCCGAGTTCGTGCGGGCGGACATCCGCCGGCCGGCCATCGCGAAGGTGCTCGCGGAGCACGAGGTGGACACGGTGGTGCACCTCGCCGTGACGGGGACGGCGCTGGGCGCGGGCGGCCGGACGGCGCTCAAGGAGACCAACGTCATCGGCACCATGCAGCTCCTGGGCGCCTGCCAGAAGTCGCCGCGGGTCGGGCGGCTCGTGGTGAAGTCCAGTACGAACGTGTACGGCTCGGCGCCGCGCGATCCGGCGGTCTTCACCGAGACGACGCCGGCGAAGTCGCTGCCGAGCGGCGGTTTCGCGAAGGACGCGGTCGAGGTCGAGGGGTACGTGCGGGGCTTCGCCCGGCGGCGGCCGGACGTGGCGGTGTGCGTGCTGCGGTTCGCGAACATCCTGGGGCCGCGGGTGGAGTCCCCGCTGACCGAGTACCTGTCGCTGCCGGTGATGCCGACGGTCCTGGGATACGACCCGCGGCTGCAGTTCGTCCACGAGGACGACGTGGTCGACGTGCTGCGGCTGGCGGCGCAGGAGCCGCGCCGGGGGTCCCTGAACAGCGGGACGTTCAACGTGGCGGGCGACGGGGTGCTGCTGCTGTCGCAGTGCGCGCGGCGGCTGGGGCGGCCCACGGTGCCGGTGCTGCTGCCGGCGGTGACGTGGGTGGGGTCGGCGCTGCGGACGGTGGGCCTGACGGACTTCGCGCCCGAGCAGATCCGGCTCCTCACGCACGGGCGGGTCGTGTCGACCGTGCAGATGCGGGAGGTGCTGGGGTTCCGGCCGCGGTACTCGACGGCCGAGGCGTTCGCGGACTTCGCGGCGAGCCGGGGGCCGGGCCTCCTGCCGCCGGAGCGGCTGGCGGGGGCGGTGGACCGGCTGGCGGCCCGGGTCGCCCCGGACGCGGACCCGGTCCCTTCCCACGACGGTGCCTGAGGAGCAGTGATGGCGGACGCCAAGGTCATTCCCTTCGACGACGACCGGTCGCGGGCCCGGCGGCGGCCGGCCCGGCCCGAGGAGCCGTCCGCGGCCGGGGCCGGTCCCGCGGCGGTGCGGGCGCTGCCGGGTGCGGCGGTGGAGCCGGAGGCGCCCGAGGCGCCGGACGGGTCCGCGGAGCCCGCCCGGGAGGCGGCGGGGTGGGAGCGGCGGCTCGCGAGCGGGCTGGCGTTCCTGCGGCGGCGGGTGACGGGGGAGTACGAGGTCGACGAGTTCGGTTACGACGCCGAGCTGACGGACCAGGTGCTGATGTCGCTGCTGCGCCCGTTGTACGAGAAGTACTTCCGGGTGGAGGTGAAGGGCGTCGAGAACATCCCGGAGAAGGGCGGGGCGCTGATCGTCGCCAACCATTCCGGGACGCTGCCGCTGGACGGGCTGATGATGCAGGTGGCGGTGCACGACCACCATCCGGCGGGGCGGCACCTGCGGCTGCTGGCGGCGGACCTGGTCTTCGTGCTGCCGGTCGTCAACGAGCTGGCGCGGAAGGCGGGGCACACGCTGGCGTGCGCGGAGGACGCGGAGCGGCTGCTGCGGGCGGGTGAGGTCGTCGGGGTGATGCCGGAGGGCTTCAAGGGGATCGGGAAGCCGTTTTCGGAGCGGTACAAGCTGCAGCGGTTCGGGCGGGGTGGTTTCGTCTCGACGGCGCTGCGGGCGGGGGTGCCGATCGTGCCGTGCTCGATCGTGGGCGCGGAGGAGATATACCCGATGATCGGGAACGTGAAGACGTTGGCGCGGCTGCTGGGGCTGCCGTACGTGCCGGTGACGCCGACGTTTCCGTGGCTGGGGCCGCTGGGGATGCTGCCGCTGCCGACGAAGTGGACGATCCAGTTCGGGGAGCCGATCCCGACGGACGGGTATCCGCCGGAGGCGGCGGAGGACCCGATGCTGATGTTCAACCTGACGGATCAGGTGCGGGAGCAGATCCAGCACACGCTGTACAAGCTGCTGGTGCAGCGGAGGTCGGTGTTCTTCTAGCTTCTTGCCGTGGTGTTCTTCCCGCGGGTCTTCCCGCGGCTGTCGCGGGCATGGAAGAAGGGGCGCCCCCCGTCCGTGGGGGCGCCCCTTCTTCTTGTCAGCGAGCGTCCTTGCTGTCGATGCCGAGGCCCGGAAGGAGGCCCGGCAGGAGTGGCGGGATGGTGACGTCCGGGGGCTTGGGGGTGGTCTGGCTGTCCTCCGGGGCGGTGGGGGTGCCCGTGGGGGAGGACGGCAGGAGGCCGCCGGTGTCGCCGCCGAGGAGTCCGTCGTTCTCGGGGGTGGTGGTGCCGGTCGCGGCGCCCGGGCTCGGGGTGGTGCCGGTGCCGTGGTCCGTGTCGACGCCGCCCCGGCCGGTGTCCTGGGTGGTGCCGGAGGGGCGGGGGGTGCCGGCCGGGGTGCCGCCGTTCTGGGTGGGGGCGTCGCGGGTGGCCGGGGGCCGCTGGGTGTCCGCGCCCTGCTGGTGCTGCGGGGCGCTGGGGCTGCTGCTGGAGCCGCCGGGGTCGACCGCGCCCGTCTCGGGGGTGCGGGGCAGCATCGACTGGAGCGGCTCGACCTCCTGGTGTATGGCGTCGAAGACGCCGGTGACCTCTTCGCCGACGTCGGCGAGCTGGACGGGGAGGCGGCCGCGGAGGCCGTTCCAGGTGTCGCGGTGGGCCTGGGCGAAGGAGTTCAGCCGGGCGATCGGGGCGATCTCGCCGTCCCGGTCGTACGCCTGGCGGAGCAGCCGGTGGCCTTCCTCGGCGTCGTGCTTCATGCCGCCGAGGACGCGGCGGATCTCGGTGAGGGACTCGTGGTCGAGCTCGCCGGAGCGGGTGCGCTCCATGAGCCGGCGGGCCTCGCTGAGCCGGGTGGACGCCTGGTCGAGGTAGATGCCTCCGCGGTCGGCGTCGTCGTCGGCCATGCCGAGCTTGAGGTCCTCCATGCCCCGCTTGAGTCCGTAGAGCGAGTCACCGGGGAGGGCGTCGGAGCTGGCGGCGGCGACGCCGCCGAAGGCTCCGGCCGCGACGCCGACGGTCAGGCCGCCGGCGGCGAGCCCCTTGCTCCAGCGGGACCGGGGGCGGAGTTTCCGCAGGGGGGAGGCCCGGTGGGCGCCCCTCGTGGTCCGCTGTTCCGGGACGGTAGGGCCCGCGGCGGCCGTCCCCTGGGCGAACATCGCCTCCATGGCGGCGACGAGCTGGGCTCGCTGCACCACCTTGACCTCGGGGTCGAGCTCCGGCTTCGGCAGTTCGCCGAGACCGCTCGCCAAGGCCAACAGCCGTCCCTGGTCGCCCGTGTCGGCCGTGGGGTCGGGCCGGTCGGCCTCGCCCTCGGGCGTCCGGTCCTCCAGGGCCTGGGCGAAGGCGTTCGCCCGCCGGTGCACGTTCGCGATCACTGGCGGCACCTCCTCTCGTCATGACGGTCGACTCCCCCAGGGGTCCGGAAGGTTGCCCGGCTTGAGCAGATCCACACGAACGAGTGAGTGTCTGCGGGCAGGGCGTGACCACAGGGAGCCTGCATTTCGCACAACGAGCGGCGCGGCACTTGGGTTACGCGCGAAAGATGATCGGACCAGTGCGTCATCGATGCGTCACCAACTGTGATGTGGGACGGGCAGTGGTGGCGTGGGGGGAGGTCTGCGGGTGAAGTACGCGTGAGGGGGACAAGTGGCTTCACGGGGTCGGGGACGGGACCTGGGCAGGGGACGAGAGGGGTGGGAGGGGGGGAGAGGGAGGAGAAGACGAGGGGGGCGGCGGTCGGCGGCCCGCTGGGGGACTAGCGGGCGTCTTCCGGGAGGAGCCGGGCGAGGGTGCGGACGGCCCGGTACTGGAGGGTCTTGATGGCGCCCTCGTTCTTCCCCATGACCCGCGCGGTCTCGGCGACCGACAGGCCCTGGAGGAAGCGGAGGGTCACGCACTCCTGCTGCTGGGGGTTGAGCCGGCGGACGGCGTCGAGGAGCGCGGCGTTGGAGAGGGACTCGAGGACGGAGTCCTCCGGGCTGCGCTCGACCTCGTTGGCGTCGAGCATCTCGCCGGTGGTGACCTCCAGCCGGAAGCGGCTGGACTTGAAGTGGTCGGCGACCAGGTTGCGGGCGATGGTGACGAGCCAGGCGCCGAAGTCGCGGCCCTGCCAGGTGAAGGTGGAGATCCGGCGCAGGGCGCGCAGGAACGTCTCGCTGGTGAGGTCCTCCGCCGTCGCCTTCCCGCCGACGCGGTAGTAGATGTAGCGGTAGACGGTGTCGCTGTACTGGTCGTACAGCCTGCCGAACGCCTCGGCCTCGCCGGCCTGGGCGCGTTCCACCAGGTCCATCATGCGGGCGCTGTCGCTGTCGGCGGTGGGGCGTCGGGCGGTGGCCGGGTTCGCGGCACCCCCGCGCGCGCCCCGTCTGCCGACGGCGGCACCGCCGTCGGCCAGGGCATAGCAGGGGCCGGCGGGTGCCGGTGCGGCGAAGGCGAAGGCAGGACCGGCGTACGCGGTGGGGACGAAGCCACGCAAGTGGTCGAGGACCGTTGCGCGCAGCGTAGCCAGGCCCGAGGCGTCAACCCCGACGTGTGGGTACACGGGACTCCCAGAGGCAGAGCTTCCATCACGTGCAGTGCGGATCCGTTCACTCGTCGTGGCGACGGGAGGGTTCCGCTGTGCGTCTGAGGAGAATAACGCTTCGTACAGGCAGCGCTACACCCAGTTGCCTAAATCACCGATTACGTCGCTTCGGTTATAGGTTGCGGGCGCATCAAGTCGCAGTTGGTGACCGGTTATTGATCGATTGGCTTCCGAGTGTGACTGCGTCGGCGTTGCGTTGTGCTCATGTACGGGCGAGGGGAGTGATCCCGGCCGGTCCTGGGTAAGGGCGCGGGAATGCCCGGGAGTTCCGGGGCGCGCGACTGTTCGACCACGGACGGGTGAGTCCCCCTGGTCCGTGGTTGTCGCAGATGATCGCAGCCGAAACGTATCGGCAGAGCGGCGTCGGCCGGGCGGTTCAGCGGCGCCGGCGGTGCAGCGCGACCGCGGCGGCCGTGCCGCCCGCGACGGCGCCGAGGCCCGCGGCGGCCGGGATGCCGATCTTCGCCGCCTTGCGGCCGGTCCGGTAGTCGCGCAGCCGCCAGTCGCGGTCCCGGGCGTGCCGGCGCAGCTTGGTGTCCGGGTTGATCGCGTACGGGTGGCCGACGAGCGAGAGCATCGGGATGTCGTTGTGCGAGTCGCTGTACGCGGCGCAGCGGGCGAGGTCCAGGTCCTCGGCGGCGGCCAGCGCCCGTACCGCCTCGGCCTTGGCCGGGCCGTGCAGCAGCTCGCCGACCAGCCGGCCGGTGTAGACGCCGTCCACCGACTCGGCGACGGTGCCGAGGGCGCCGGTGAGGCCGAGGCGGCGGGCGATGATCGTGGCCGTCTCGACCGGGGCGGCCGTCACCAGCCAGACCTTCTGGCCGGCGTCGAGGTGGGCCTGGGCCAGGGCGCGGGTGCCCGGCCAGATCCGGTCGGCCATGTACTCGTCGTAGATCTCCTCGCCGATCGACATCAGTTCGGAGACGCGGTGGCCCTTGACGATGGAGAGTGCGCTGTCGCGGGCCTCCTGCATGTGGGCCGGGTCCTCGACGCCGGCCAGCCGGAACCAGATCTGCGCCCAGGCGAAGCGGGCGAGTTCGCGGCGCTGGAAGAACTTCCGCTTGTACAGGCCGCGGCCGAAGTGGAAGATCGCGGCGCCCTGCATCACGGTGTTGTCGAGGTCGAAGAAGGCGGCCGCGCGCACGTCGCCGACGACGGGGAACTCCGCTTCCTCCGGCGCGGTTTCGGCGGCCTTCGCCGCTTCGAGGGCAGCTGCCTCCGCCTCCCTCTCCTGTTCCAGCTGGAGCGAGGTCTTGCGGGCCGCCTCGGCGGCGGCCTCGCCTGCCAGGACGCTGCGCGCGGTGGCGGAGCGCCTACGGGGGGTGAGCCATCCCAGAGCGGCCATGCTTGGAGCATAGCCAGTCTGTTCGGTCCTTCCCGACTTGTGGGGATGCCGTCGTGTGAACAGTGCGGGTCCCCGCCGTGGCGGGGCGGACAATGGGCGGCATGTTCGGACGTACGAAGAAGAAGGACGCGGTCCGGGATCCGGCCGCGCGGACCGTGACGCTGATCGGGAAGCCGGGGTGCCACCTCTGCGACGACGCCCGGGCGGTGATCGAGGCCGTCTGCGCCGAGACCGGGGCGCGCTGGGAGGAGCGGGACATCCTCCAGGACGAGGCGCTGTACCGGGAGTACTGGGAGCAGATTCCGGTCGTCCTGGTCGACGGCGAGCAGCACACGTTCTGGCGGGTGGACGCCGACCGGCTCCGGCGCGAACTGGGTGCGTGACCGAAAGCCGGTTACCATCGTGGACGTTTTGTTGGCATTCGGGGGCCACGTCGTGAGGAGTGTGTACGGCTTTGCCCCCTTCGGGATCTCAACGCGTCGCGCCCCGCGGCGGTTCCACGACGGCGAGAACCAGCCGCGTGACCCCGGTCACTTTGGGCAGACAAAACGGACACCATCTTTGTGCACGCGTTCACAAAGACATAGCCTGCATTCGACGGGGCGGTCCTGGGACGCATGGCCGCCTGCAGCCCCGCTCATCCCGCAGGAGCACCGTGGCAACTGGCCGAACTCACCGACCGGCGACCCGTAGCCGAGGAATCCCCGAGGCCACCGTCGCCCGCCTTCCGCTGTATCTGCGCGCCCTGACCGCGCTGTCGGAGCGCTCCGTACCCACGGTCTCCTCGGAGGAGCTCGCGGCCGCGGCCGGCGTCAACTCCGCGAAGCTGCGCAAGGACTTCAGCTACCTCGGCTCGTACGGCACCCGCGGTGTCGGCTACGACGTCGAGTACCTCGTCTACCAGATCTCCCGCGAGCTCGGCCTGACCCAGGACTGGCCCGTCGTGATCGTCGGCATCGGCAACCTCGGCGCCGCGCTCGCCGGTTACGGCGGTTTCGCCTCCCGCGGCTTCCGCGTGGCCGCGCTCATCGACGCCGACCCCGCGATGACCGGCAGGCCGGTCGCCGGGATCCCCGTCCAGCACAGCGACGACCTGGAGAAGATCATCGCCGAGGACGGCGTCTCCATCGGCGTCATCGCGACCCCGGCGGGCGTCGCCCAGCAGGTCTGCGACCGCCTCGTCGCGGCCGGCGTCACCTCCATCCTCAACTTCGCCCCGACCGTGCTCTCCGTGCCGGACGGCGTCGACGTGCGCAAGGTGGACCTCTCCATCGAGCTCCAGATCCTCGCCTTCCACGAGCAGCGGAAGGCCGGCGAGGAGCCCGGCGACGACTCCGCCGCCCCGGCCGCCGCGCCCGTGGTGCCGCAGGCCGCGACCCGTACCACCGCCGAGAGCGGCCGCAAGGGACCCGACGGGGACGTCCCCGCGGTGATGCCGGCATGAGCCTCCTCGTCGTCGGGCTGAGCCACCGCAGCGCCCCCGTCTCCATCCTGGAGCGGGCCTCGCTGCCCTCGGACACCCAGGCCAAGCTCCTCCAGGACACCCTCGCCGCCGAACCGGCCGCCGAGGCCACCGTCCTCGCCACCTGCAACCGCATCGAGCTCTACGCCGACGTGGACAAGTTCCACGCCGGGGTCGCCGAGCTGTCCACGCTCCTCGCCCAGCACAGCGGCGTCGGCCTGGAGGAGCTCACCCCGTACCTCTACGTGCACTACGAGGACCGGGCCGTCCACCACCTCTTCTCGGTGGCCTGCGGCCTGGACTCCATGGTCGTCGGCGAGGGCCAGATCCTCGGCCAGATCAAGGACGCCCTCGCCCTCGGCCAGGACCTGCACACCGCGGGACGGCTCCTCAACGACCTCTTCCAGCAGGCCCTGCGGGTCGGCAAGCGCGCCCACAGCGAGACCGGCATCGACCGGGCCGGGCAGTCGCTCGTCACCTTCGGCCTGGAGCAGCTCGCCCAGGACACCCCCGTCGAGGACTGGGCGCGCGGCAAGAGGGCCCTGGTCATCGGCGCCGGCTCCATGTCGTCGCTGGCCGCCGCGACCCTCGCCCGGGCCGGCGTCGCCGAGATCGTCATCGCCAACCGCACCCTCGCCCGCGCCGAGCGGCTCGCCGAGATCCTCCGCGAGCCCGGGGGCACGGGCGTGGCCGCGCGCGCGGCCGAGATGGTTGCCGTCGGCGACGAACTCGGCCGGGCGGACGTCGTCGTCTCCTGCACCGGCGCCACCGGGCTCGTCCTCGGCGGCGACGCGATCGAGGCCGCCGCCGCGGGCCGCGACGACACCCTGTACCTGCTCGACCTCGCCATGCCCCGCGACATCGACGCCGCCGCCCACCGGATCCCCGGCGTCCGGCTCGTCGACATCGAGTCGCTGGCCGACGCCTCCGCCGACGCCCCGATGGCCAACGACGTCGACCAGGTCCGCGGCATCGTCTCCGACGAGGTCGCCGCCTTCGGCGCCGCCCAGCGCGCCGCCCACATCACCCCCACCGTGGTCGCCCTGCGCACCATGGCCGCCGACGTGGTGGCCAGCGAGGTCGCCCGCCTCGAAGGCCGCCTCCCCGGCCTCGACGAGAAGCAGCGCGCCGAGATCACCCAGACCGTGCGCCGCGTCGTCGACAAGCTCCTGCACGCGCCGACCGTGCGGGTCAAGCAGCTCGCCAGCGAGCCCGGCGGCGCCGGGTACGCGGACGCGCTGCGGACACTCTTCGACCTCGACCCGGAGACGGTGGCGTCCGTCTCCAGGGCCGACCTGAATGACGCCGACGTCAAGAACCGAGGGCGAGTATGACCGAGAGGGCACTGAGGCTCGGGACCAGGCGCAGCAAGCTCGCCATGGCCCAGTCCGGGCACGTGGCCGACGCCGTCCGGCAGGCGACCGGCCGGCCCGTCGAGCTCGTGGAGACCACCACGTACGGGGACACCTCCCGTGAGCACCTCGCGCAGATCGGCGGCACCGGCGTCTTCGTCGCCGCGCTGCGCGACGCGCTGCTCGACGGCGAGGTCGACTTCGCCGTGCACTCCCTGAAGGACCTGCCGACGGCCCAGCACCCCCAGCTGGTGCTGGCCGCGATCCCGCGCCGCGAGGACCCGCGCGACGTCCTCATCGCCGGCGGCGGCCTGTCGCTCGACCGGCTGCCCGCGGGCGCCCGCGTCGGCACCGGCTCGCCACGCCGCATGGCCCAGCTGCACGCGTACGCCCGCAGCCACGGCCTCGACCTGACCTGCGTGCCGATCCGCGGCAACGTCGACACCCGCGTCGGCTACGTCCGCAAGGGCGAGCTCGACGCCGTCGTCCTCGCCGCGGCCGGACTCAACCGCATCGGCGGCACCGAGGAGCTCCTCGACGGCCTGTCGGCCCAGCCGCTGCCGGTCGACTCCGTGCTGCCCGCCCCCGGCCAGGGTGCCCTGGCCGTCGAATGCCTGGCGTCGAACACCGACCTCGTCGCCGCGCTCTCCGCTCTCGACGACCCGCGCACGCGGGCCGCCGTGACCGCCGAGCGATCCCTGCTCGCCGCCCTGGAGGCCGGCTGCAGCGCGCCCGTGGGCGCGCTCGCCGACATCCTCGCCGACGGCCCCGGTCACGGGCAGGTTGTCACCGAAATGCGCCTGCGCGGCGTCGTCGGCACCACCGACGGTTCCACGCTGGTGCAGCTGTCCACCACCGGCCCCGTGCCCACCTCGCACGACGAGGCGGCGGCGCTCGGACGCGAACTCGCGGCCGAGATGCTCGCCAAGGGCGCGGCCGGTCTTATGGGGGAGCGAGCACTTTGAACCCCACCAGCCCGACCACCAGCCCCGTGTCCCCCGTCTTCGCGGGCCACGGCCACGTCACCTTCCTCGGCGCAGGCCCGGGCGACCCCGGGCTCCTGACCCTCAGGGCCGTCGAGGCCCTGGCCGGAGCGGACGTCCTGATCGCCGAGCCGGAGGTCCTCGACGTCGTCCGCGGGCATGCGCGCGCGGGGGTGAGCACGCCTGAGCTGACGGTTGTTGACGAGGCGTCAACAGCCGCCGGTGTCCCCGTGTTGAGGGATGCGGCCAATCTTGTCATGGAGGCCGCGCGCGGCGGCAGGCGGGTCGTCCGTGCGGTGACCGGCGACCCCGGCCTCGACGGGAACGCCGGCGCCGAGATGCTCGCCTGCGCCGCCGAGGGCATCCCCTTCGAGGTGGTGCCGGGCGTCGCCAACGCGGTCGGCGTCCCCGCGTACGCCGGTGTGCCGCTCCGCGACGAGCAGGGCACCGACGTCCGCTTCGTCGACGCGCGGACCGCCGACGACCGGTGCTGGGCCGAGGTCGGCGCCTCCGACGGCACCGTCGTCGTCTCCACCTCGCTCGACGCGGTCGCCGCGGCGGCCGGTGAACTGGTGGCGGCGGGCCGTAAGCCGGACACCCCGCTCACCGTCACCATCGCCGGCACGACCACCCGCCAGCGGACCTGGACCGCGACCCTCGGGACGATCGCCCAGGTCTTCAAGCAGGGCAAGGTGCTGCCGTCGCCCGAGGGCCACCGGCCGGTGATAGCCGTGGTCGGCGAGCGCAGCGCCCCGGCGCAGCGGGACCAGCTCTCCTGGTTCGAGTCGAAGCCGCTCTTCGGCTGGCGGGTCCTCGTGCCGCGCACCAAGGAGCAGGCCGCGTCGCTCTCCGACCAGCTGCGCTCCTACGGCGCCGTGCCGCACGAGGTGCCGACCATCGCGGTCGAGCCGCCGCGGACCCCGCAGCAGATGGAGCGGGCCGTGAAGGGCCTCGTCACCGGCCGGTACGAGTGGATCGCCTTCACCTCGGTGAACGCGGTCAAGGCCGTCCGCGAGAAGTTCGAGGAGTACGGGCTCGACGCCCGCGCCTTCGCCGGCATCAAGGTCGCCGCGGTGGGCGAGCAGACGGCCGCCGCGCTGGTCGACTTCGGCGTGAAGCCGGACCTCGTGCCGAGCGGCGAGCAGTCCGCGGCGGGGCTGCTGGAGGACTGGCCGCCGTACGACCCGGTCTTCGACCCGATCGACCGCGTCTTCCTGCCGCGCGCCGACATCGCGACCGAGACGCTGGTCGCGGGGCTCATCGAGCTCGGCTGGGAGGTCGACGACGTCACCGCCTACCGGACCGTGCGCGCGTCGCCGCCGCCGGCGGACACCCGCGAGGCGATCAAGGGCGGCGGCTTCGACGCGGTGCTGTTCACGTCGTCGTCCACCGTGCGGAACCTCGTCGGCATCGCCGGCAAGCCGCACAACGTGACCGTCATCGCCTGCATCGGCCCGGCCACCGCCAAGACGGCCGAGGAGCACGGGCTGCGGGTCGACGTGCTGTCGCCCGAGCCGTCCGTCCACAAGCTGGCGGAGGCGCTGGCGGAGTTCGGCATCCGGCGGCGCGAGGCGGCGCTGGAGGCGGGCGACCCCGTGACGCGGCCCAGCGAGCGGCGCCCGGGCGCGCGGCGGCGACGGACGACGTGACGCGGTCGCAGGTGTAGTGGTCTGTACGCGGCGCCCCCGGCGCGGGTCCCCCTGAGGGGGCCGGCGGCGGGGGCGTCGGCGTTTCGGCGTGGGGGGCGGATGGGTGCGTCGGCGTGGGGGCGTTTCGGGGCGTCGGTGGCGGGCCGGCGGGCCGGCGGACGGCAACAGGGTGTCGGTAAGTGCGGGGTCGGGGCGGGCGTAGATTCGTGGGATGAACTCGTATGGAAGCTTTCCGGGGGCCCGTCCACGACGGCTGCGGACGACGCCCGCCATGCGCCGGATGGTGGCGGAGACCCGTCTCTCCCCGGCCGACCTGATCCTGCCCGCCTTCGTGCGCGAGGGCGTCACCGAGCCCGTGCCGATCGGCGCGATGCCCGGCGTCGTCCAGCACACCCGGGACACGCTGCGCCGCGCCGCCGTCGAGGCGCTGGAGGCGGGAGTCTCCGGGATCATGCTCTTCGGCGTGCCGGAGGAGGCCAAGAAGGACGGCCTCGGCACCGCCGGGACGGACCCGGACGGCATCCTCCAGGTCGCCATCCGGGACGTGAAGGCCGAGGTCGGCGACGAGCTCGTCATCATGTCGGACCTGTGCCTCGACGAGTTCACCGACCACGGCCACTGCGGCGTCCTCGACGAGCACGGCCGGGTCGACAACGACGCCACCCTGGAGCGGTACGCCGAGATGGCGCAGGTCCAGGCCGACGCCGGCGTCCACGTCGTCGGCCCCTCCGGGATGATGGACGGCCAGGTCGGCGTCGTCCGGGACGCCCTGGACACCATCGGCAAGGAGGACGTGGCGATCCTCGCGTACACCGCGAAGTACTCCTCCGCCTTCTACGGCCCCTTCCGCGAGGCCGTCGGCTCCTCCCTCAAGGGCGACCGCAAGACCTACCAGCAGGACCCCGCCAACCTCCGCGAGTCGCTGCGCGAGCTGGCCCTGGACCTGGAGGAGGGCGCGGACATGGTGATGGTGAAGCCCGCCGGCCCGTACCTGGACGTGCTCGCGAAGGTCGCCGAGTCCGTGGACGTGCCCGTGGCCGCTTACCAGATCAGCGGCGAGTACGCGATGGTCGAGGCCGCCGCGGAGAAGGGCTGGATCGACCGCGAGAAGGCGATCCTGGAGACCCTGACCGGCATCCGCCGGGCCGGCGCCGGGATGATCCTCACCTACTGGGCCACCGAGGCCGCCCGGATGATCTCCGCCGGGAGCCGCTGACCCGGAACGCACGGGTCGCCGCCGCCCACGGCCCGGCGCACTCTGGAGGGGTAGCCGACAGGTACCTCGGTGGAGGTGATCCTCATGATGCACACGCTGGTCGGATGGCACGTGGAGATGGAGTTCAAGGAGGAGGGCGACCGGACGCGGGCCGCGGCGATGGTCCGGCTCACCGACGGGACCGAGTTCCGGGCCCACGGCACCGCGAACCGGCACCCCTCCGATCCGGAGCAGCTCAGGGTCGGCGAGGAGATCGCCGGGGCCCGCGCCCTGATGGACCTGGCCTCCCAGCTGCTCCAGAAGGCGCACACGGAGATCGACGAGGCGTCCGGGCGGACGTCGTACCCGATCAACCGGTAGGCGGCCGGAGTCCTCAGTACTGGAGGGCGTCCTCGAACTCCCGCTGCCAGTACGAGACGGCGGCGCCGTCGTCCACGTACGTGCCCTCCGGCGCCGCCACCGTCACCATGCTGTCCGGGGTCAGGTTCACCTTGATCGTGCGGACGGTCGTGCCGTGGGTGTCCCCGCCCGGCTCCCCGGTCAGGATCAGGGACGCGTAGGCCGACTCCCCGGGGGCCAGCGTCACCACGGCCTGCGGCTTGCTCTCCTCGACGATCCTGATCGGCGCCTGGCTGTGGTCGAAGCCGACCAGGGGCGCCCCGGCGGCGTTGCAACTGCGGGCGCCGGTGTTGGTGACGGTCAGGGCGAGGTGGTTGAGGGGGCGGCTGACCTTGCTCGCGACGACCTTCACGCCGGCGGCGGTGCAGGGGCGGAGGGAGGTGTTTTCGTCCTGGGCGTTTCCGTTCGGTGCCTTCCCGTCCTGTGCCTTTCCGTCCTGGGCCTTCTCGGGTGACTTCGGGGAGGGGGTGGCCGGCGGGGCGGTGGTCACCGGGGGCTTGGTGGCTGCCGGGGTAGCGGGGGTGGCGGTGGTGGCGCCCGGGGCGGTCGTCTGAGGGGCGGTGGGCGTGGACGGGGCCGTGGACGGGGCCGTGGGTGTCGGCGTCGTGGTGGGTGCGGCCGCCGTTTTCTCGCCGGACGACTGGCAGGCCGTCAGGGCGAGGGTCGCGGCGAGGGCGGCGGCGGGCAGGGCGAGGCGGCGGGCGGTCGTACGCATGCGGGTTCCCCCGTAAGTGTTCGGTCGGTTCGGTCGGTCAGTGGCCGTCGAGCAGGGTGATCACGATCGCGGTGCAGATGACCAGGACCGTCACTGCCAGGGCGTCGATGACGCGGCTGTTCGGCATGGCTCCATGCTGCGAGCCGGTGTGACCCGCTGTCGATCGACGCGGCACAATGAGGAACGCTGGAACGCTTCCACCCCCGCTGACCTGGGGAGACGCACCTTGCCCGGAACGCGTTCCTGGGACGCCGACGGGTACGGGGGAGCGACGGATGGACACCGTGGACCGGTTCGCGGGACTGCTGAAGGGGCTCAAGGAGCGGTCGGGGCTGAGCTACGGCTCGCTCGCCAAGCAGCTCCACGTCAGCACCTCCACCCTCCACCGGTACTGCAACGGCGACGCCGTCCCGACCGACTTCGCCCCCGTGGAACGGCTCGGGCGGCTGTGCGGGGCCACCCGCGACGAGCTCGTCGCGCTCCACCGCGCGTGGATCGTCGCCGACGAGACCCGCGGGCGGGGCGGCGACTCGGCCGCCACCGATTCAGCCGATTCAGCCGATTCCGTGGAGCCCGCCGAGCCCGCCGAGCCCGCCGGCGAAGCCGCCGGATCCGCTGCGTCCGCCGAGTCCGTCGAGCCCGTCGTCGTGGCGGTGGACCCCGCCGGGGGCGGTGCCGCACCCGCCCGGAGGCGGTGGGTCAGCGGTCTCGCCGCCGTCGCGGTCGTCGCCCTCGCCGTGCCGGGTGCCTACCTGGTGGCGCGGGACGGGGAGAAGGAGCCGCGCGGGGCCTCGGGCGCGACGGCGGAGCCCGCCCCGCTGAACGCCGGCATCAGCTCGTACAACTGGGCCCAGCCCTGCGGCCAGTACTACGTCCTCGACCAGAAGCCGCAGCACGTGCCGCCGCCGCCCCCGCCCCAGGACACCCGCCCGTGGGCGCGCGCGCTCGGCGGCGTCGACGGCGGGCACATGCAGCTCCAGCTCACCGTCACCGGACGCACCCGGGAACCGGTCGTGCTGTCGCGGCTCAGCGTGCGGGTCGTCGAGCGCGACCGGCCGCCGGCCCGGGACGCGTACTCCATGGGCGACGGCTGCGGCAGCGGGGTCACCCCGCAGACCTTCGACGTGGACCTCGACGCGCCCCGGCCGTACGTGAAGGCCGTCGCCGGGCAGGACGGCGACCGGGTCGTGCCGGCGAAGGACTTCCCGTACAAGGTCGCCACCGGGGACCCGCAGGTCCTCAACCTCGACGTGCACACCGAGGAGCACGTCGTCGCCTGGTACCTGGAGCTGGAGTGGAGCACCGGCGAAAGGAAGGGGACGGTACGCGTCGACGACGGCGGGCAGCCGTTCCGTACGCAGGCCATCGAGGGCCGTACCGTCTACGGCTACTGGCCCGACAAGGGCGAGTGGGTCGCACAGCCGTAGACCCACCCGCCCCGGCGGCGGTCAGAGGCGCTCGGGCGTCCGGATGCCGAGCAGGGCCATGCCCTGGTGGAGCGTGCGGGCCGTGAGGTCGCACAGGAAGAGGCGGTTCTCGACCTGCTCCGGGGTGTCCGCCTTGAGGACGGGGCACTCCGAGTAGAACGTCGTGTACAGCGACGCCAGCTGGTAGAGGTACGCGGCGAGCTTGTGCGGGGCGTACTCGGCGGCGGTTTCGGCGATCGTCTCGCCGAAGCCGTCCACGTGCAGGCCGAGGGCCCGCTCCGACGGCGCCAGCTCCAGCTCCGGGTGGGCGGCCGGCTTCGCGTCCCCGGCCTTCCGCAGGATCGACTGGATACGGGCGTACGCGTACTGGAGGTACACGGACGTGTCGCCGTTGAGCGAGACCATCTGGTCCAGGTCGAACTTGTAGTCGCGGGCCGCCGAGGTCGACAGGTCCGCGTACTTCACCGCGCCGATGCCCACCTGGGCGCCCCGGTCGGCGATCTCCTCCTCGGTGAGGTCCTGGGCCTTCTCGCGGACGACGGCCGAGGCCCGGTCGATCGCCTCGTCCAGCAGGTCCACCAGCCGGACCGTCTCGCCCTCACGGGTCTTGAACGGCTTGCCGTCCTTGCCGAGGACCGTGCCGAAGGCCAGCTGGACGGCCTTCACCTCGTCGTTCAGCCAGCCGGCCCGGCGGGCCGTCTCGAAGACCATCTTGAAGTGCAGCGACTGGCGGGCGTCCACCACGTACAGCAGCGTCGTCGCCTTCAGGTTCCGCACCCGGTCGCGGATGGCGGACAGGTCCGTCGCCGCGTAGCCGAAGCCGCCGTCGGACTTCTGGACGATCAGCGGGACCGGGTTGCCGTCCGGGCCCTTGATGTCGTCGAAGAACACGCACAGCGCGCCCTCGGAGCGGACGGCGACGCCCGACTCCTCGAGGATCCGGCAGGTCTCCTGGAGCATGTCGTTGTAACCGGACTCGCCGACGATGTCGGGGTCGCGGATGTCCATGTCGAGCTTCTCGAAGACCGAGTAGAAGTAGATCTTCGACTCGTCCACGAACCGCTGCCACAGCGCGAGGGTCTCCTCGTCGCCGGCCTGGAGCTCCACCACGCGGGCGCGTGCCCGCGTCTTGAAGTCCTCGTCCGAGTCGAACAGCGCCCGGGACGCCTTGTACAGCCGGTTCAGGTTCGACATGGCCTCCTCGCCGGAGACCTCCTCGTCGCCCTTGTGGTCCAGCTCGTGCGGGTGCTCGATCAGGTACTGGATGAGCATGCCGAACTGGGTGCCCCAGTCGCCGATGTGGTGCCTGCGGACCACGGTCTCGCCCGTGAACTCCAGGATCTCCACCATCGCGGCGCCGATCACGGCCGACCGGAGGTGGCCGACGTGCATCTCCTTCGCCACGTTCGGCTGCGCGTAGTCGATGACCGTCGTGCCCGCCGCCTCGTTCAGCGGCACGCCGAGGCGCGCGTCGGCGGCGCGGGCCGCCAGCGTCCGGACGATCGCCGCGTCCGACACCGTGATGTTGAGGAAGCCGGGGCCGGAGACCTCGATCTCCCGCAGCACGTCGTTCGCCGGGATCGCGTCCACGACCTTCGTCGCCAGCTCACGCGGATTGCCCTTGAGCTGCTTGGCCAGCGCCAGGATGCCGTTGGCCTGGAAGTCGGCCCGGTCGCTTCGTCGCAGCAGCGGGTCGGCGGAGCCGGCCTCCGGCAGGGCTGCCGAGAGGCCTTCCGCGAGGCGCTGCTGCACGGTCGAAGCGAGGGAAGGGACCGAGGCCATGAGCTTCCGTTCCTGTTGTGTCGTGTCCGGGTGTCCCGGTGGTCTATTTCGCTTGTCAAGTGTCCCATGGGCGGGCAACGTCTTTTTCCGCCCGTGCCCAGGCTGTGGACAAAGCGGCCCGCGAGGAATCCCGCCTGTGGACAACCTCGGGGCGGCCCGATCCGTCTGGGACAATGGCAGGCGTAAGGCTTCGAGGGATTCCCGCAAGGATCTGGAAAGAAGGACGTACCGACCGTGGCTCAGAGCAGCACCGAGACCGACTGGGTCTCCCGTTTCGCGGACGAGGTCATCACCGAGTCGGAGCGACGTGCGCCTGGCAAACCGGTCGTCGTCGCCTCCGGCCTCTCGCCCTCCGGCCCGATCCACCTCGGCAACCTCCGCGAGGTCATGACCCCGCACCTGGTCGCCGACGAGATCCGCCGCCGCGGCTACACCGTCCGCCACCTCATCTCGTGGGACGACTACGACCGCTACCGCAAGGTGCCGAACGGCGTCGAGGGCATCGACGAGTCCTGGGCCGAGCACATCGGCAAGCCCCTGACGTCCGTCCCCGCCCCGGCCGGCTCGCCCCACCCCAACTGGGCCGAGCACTTCAAGGCCGCCATGGTCGACGCGCTCGCCGAGCTCGGCGTCGAGTACGACCCGATCAGCCAGACCGAGCAGTACACCTCCGGCGCCTACCGCGAGCAGATCCTGCTCGCCATGCGCCGCCGCGGCGACATCGACGCCATCCTCGACCAGTACCGGACGAAGAAGGCCCCGAAGAAGCAGTCGCAGAAGCCGGTCGACGAGGCCGAGCTGGAGGCCGCCGAGGGCTCCGGCGCGGCGGCCGAGGACGACGGCTCCGGCGGCGGCGCGGGCTACTTCCCGTACAAGCCCTACTGCGGGCGGTGCGAGAAGGACCTCACCACCGTCACCGCCTACGACGACGACACCACCGAGCTCGCCTACACCTGCACCTCGTGCGGCTTCGCCGAGACCGTGAAGCTCAGCGAGTTCAACCGCGGCAAGCTGGTGTGGAAGGTCGACTGGCCGATGCGCTGGGCCTACGAGGGCGTCATCTTCGAGCCCTCCGGCGTCGACCACTCGTCGCCCGGCTCCTCCTTCCAGGTCGGCGGCCAGATCGTCACGCTCTTCGACGGCGTCCAGCCCATCGGCCCCATGTACGCCTTCGTCGGCATCAGCGGCATGGCCAAGATGTCCTCCTCCAAGGGCGGCGTGCCCACCGCCGCCGACGCCCTGGAGATCATGGAGCCCCAGCTGCTCCGCTGGCTCTACGCCCGCCGCAAGCCCAACCAGTCCTTCAAGATCGCCTTCGACCAGGAGATCCAGCGGCTGTACGACGAGTGGGACAAGCTGGAGGCCAAGGTCGCCGACGGCACCGCGCTGCCCGCCGACGCCGCCGCCCACGCGCGGGCCGCCCGCACCGCCGCCGGCGAGCTGCCGCGCACCCCGCGCCCGCTCCCGTACCGCACCCTGGCCTCGGTCGTGGACATCACCGCCGGTCACGACGAGCAGACCCTCCGGATCCTCACCGACCTCGACCCGGAGTCCCCGGTCACCTCGCTCGACGAGGTCCGGCCGCGGCTCGACCGCGCCGAGAACTGGATCACCACCCAGGTCCCGGCCGACCAGCGCACCATCGTCCGCGAGGAGCCTGACACCGAGCTCCTCGGCTCCCTGGACGACGAGGGCCGCGAGTCGCTCCGGCTGCTCCTGGAGGGCCTCGACAGCCACTGGTCCCTCGACGGCCTGACCACCCTGGTCTACGGCGTCCCGAAGGTCATGGCCGGCCTCACGCCCGAGGCCAAGCCCACCCCGGAGCTGAAGGTCGCCCAGCGCGCCTTCTTCGCCCTGCTCTACAAGCTCCTCGTGAGCCGTGAGACGGGCCCCCGCCTGCCCACCCTGCTCCTCGCCGTCGGCGCGGACCGGGTGCGCAAGCTGCTCGGCGCGTGAGACGCGTGAGCTGACACCGGACGACGAAGGGCCGCCCCCGTACGCGGGGGCGGCCCTTTCGCCTGTCGGTCACGGCACGTCAGGACGGGTCGTACTCCTCCATGTCCTGCTGGACGAGCTGCTGGACCTCCGGCGTCACCAGCTGGAGCAGGTCGGACTGCTGGGCGGGGAGCTGCTGGAGGTTGTACAGCGCGGCCGCCACGTGCTGCTCCAGCTCGTACGGCGTCGGGAAGCGCTCGTTCTCCTGCACGAAGCCGTACATCACCTTGTACGCGGCCTCCCGCAGCTCGTCCGTCTGCGGGTCGGGCTCCCGGGTCGGGTCGGGGTGCTGCAGAACCCCGAACAGCTCGGGGCCCTGCTGCTCGGCCTCCGACGGCGGCAGCTTCTCCAGGAAGCCCTCGGGAGCGCTCGCGGGGGCCTGCTCGACCGGCAGCTGCTCGGTCGGCATCTGCGCGACCGGCATCTGCCCCGCCGGCATCTGCTCCCCGTGCATCTGGTCCGGCGGGACCTGCCCCGGCGACTGAGCGGAGTACGCGCCGCCGTACCCCTCGGGGGTGACCTGCGACGTGTCGAACCAGGGGCTGTCGTGATTCGGCTGCGGCTGTGCCTGGGGCTGCGGTTGCGCTTGGGGCTGGGGCTGTTCCGCGGGCTGGGGTGCCGGCAGCGGGGCCGGGGCGAGCTGCTGCGGGGCCGGGGCGGCGACCGCCACCGGGGCCGTCGCCACGGCGACCTGGGCCGGGTTCGGCGGGATCAGGACCGGCTCCACGCCCGCCGCCGCCAGGCCCGCCGGGGCCGTCTCAGACAGGGGGACGCCGTACCGGGCCAGCCGCAGCGGCATCAGCGCCTCCACCGGCGCCTTCCGCCGCCAGCCGCGCCCGAAACGCGCCTGCAGCCGAGCCTGGTAGATCAGCCGCTCCTGCTCCAGCTTGATCACCTGGTCGTACGAGCGCAGCTCCCACAGCTTCATCCGCCGCCACAGCCGGAACGTCGGCACCGGCGACAGCAGCCAGCGGGTCAGCCGCACGCCCTCCATGTGCTTGTCCGCGGTGATGTCCGCGATCCGGCCGACCGCGTGCCGCGCCGCCTCGACCGCCACCACGAACAGCACCGGGATGACCGCGTGCATGCCCACGCCCAGCGGGTCCGGCCAGGCCGCCGCGCCGTTGAACGCGATCGTCGCCGCCGTCAGGATCCACGCCGTCTGCCGCAGCAGCGGGAACGGGATCCGCAGCCACGTCAGCAGCAGGTCCAGCGCGAGCAGCACACAGATGCCCGCGTCGATGCCGATCGGGAAGAAGTACGAGAACGTACCGAAGCCCTTGTGCACGGCAAGCTCGCGCACGGCCGCGTACGAACCCGCGAAACCGATCCCCGCGATGATCACCGCGCCGCCGATGACGAGCCCGATGAGTATGCGGTGTGTGCGTGTCAGTTCCATCGCGGCCACCCGCGATCCCCTCCCGTGTTCGACGTCTCGCGGGCCCCAGAGTGGCACACATGAACGAAGCCCGACCCCCTGGGGAGGGACGGGCTCCGCTCCGACACACCGTCTGTGTCGGTTTGTCTCACTCCCCGTGCGGCCGACGGCGGTTGGCCGCCCCGCACAGGGGTAGAACTACTTGTTGGCCGCCGCGACCGCCGCGACCGCTTCCTTCGCCGCCTTCGTCGCCCCCGCGACGATCTTCTTCGTGTCCGGCGTGTCCGCGCCCGCGTACCCGGCGCCGTTGTACGACAGCAGCACCAGCACGTTGCCCGTGCGGGCCACGACCGACGCGTACACGAAGTCCTCGCCGGTCTTCTTCACGGTGTACGTCACCGTCTTCGCCTCGTCGCCGATGCCCGTGGCCGCCGTGGTGCTCATCTTCTTCGCGCCCGCGGTGGCCTGGACCTTGCCGAGCTCCTTGGCGAAGTTCTCCTGCGCCCGGGCCTGGCCGCTGCCCAGCGACACCTCGGAGTCGTAGCGGTAGAACGACACGTCCAGCCAGCGGTACTGCGAGCCGTCGACGCCCTTGTCCTCCAGGCCGTTCCAGGAGCAGCCGCCGCGGTGCGACAGGTCGGAGGAGGCCGCCGCCGTGCCCTTCTCGTTCTTCGCCTTCGGCACCAGCGAGGACGCCGTCTTCGCGGTGACCGCCTTGCACGCCGCCGGCAGCTTCGCGAACTTCGCCGGCTCGACCGTCGGCGTCGGGGACGGCGTCGGCGACGCGGTCGCGGTCGCCTTGGCGGCCGCGCCGGCGTCCCCGGATCCGCTGTCGCCGCTTCCCGAGTCCGAGGAGCAGCCGGCGACGACGAGCATCACCGGGACGGCTGCGGCGGCGAGAATGCGGGTGAGTCGCGGAGCTGATCGCTGCATGGTTCCTTCAGTCGCTTGTCGTACGGCCGGCGCCGGTCGGCGGCCCTGGCGGCCCTGGGTACGCCGACACGTTACGTGGTCCCCCCGGCGCCCGGGGGGTGGTGCGGGAGACCGGAGGGCGGGCTACTCCTCCAGCCGCTCGGCCAGCAGCCGGGCCAGATTCTGCGCCCTGTCCTGCAGTTCCTTGCTGTCCGGGGGCGTCGCGGCGCCGGTCGTGCGCTGGCGGTACTCGACGGTGACGATGACGTTCGATGTGCGGAACACCACGCTCACGACCCGCTGGTGACCGTTGCCGCCGGCCTTTCCGAGGGTGTCGTCGACGAACGCGGTGTCGCCGAGGCCGCCCAGCGTGCGGGACTCCAGACCGGTCGTCGCGGGGGCGGACGGGGTGTCCGCCGCGGGCGGTGTCGCGCCGGAGGGGGCGGAACCCGTGGGGCCGGCGGGGGTGCCGCTCGCGGAGGTGGTGGCGGGCGGCGGGGTGGTCGGCGGGGTGGTCGGCGTGGCGGTGGCGGTCGGGGCGGTGGCCGTCGGGGGCGTCGTCGGCGGGGGCGTGGTCGGTACGGCGATCCCGGCCGCGAGCTGCTTGCGGGCGTAGACGTCCTGGGCCCGCGCGGCGTCGCTCACCGTCGGGTCGTACGAGACCACCCGCTCCACGTCGAGCACCAGCCGGTGGGCGCCGCCGTCCTCGGTGTCCGCGTTCCAGGTGCAGCCGACGCGCCGGTCGGTGTCGTACGTGACGGCGGCGGTGCCGCGGAGGGCCTTGGCGCGGTCGGCGTCGGGCAGCGCGGCGGTCCCGGGCAGCAGCTCGCGCAGCGTGGGCTGGGGGACGGCGCCGCACGGCTCGAACAGGGTGCGGTAGCGGCCGGGCGGGGCGACGGGCGCGGCGGCGGCGCCGGCCTTCGCGTCGAGGGTGACGTCCTCGGTCGGTCCGGCGGCCGAGCAGCCGGTCAGCGCGCCGAGCGCGGCGGCGAGACCGGCGCCGAGGCCGAGGAGGGTGCCAGGGGCGCGGCCGGTTGAGTACCTCTTTCGCTGCACCGTCCCAGGCTCCCTTCTCCCGAAGTCTTTCCCGAAAACCCTTTGCCGCCCTGCGGAGGCGGGTGGACACAATGTCTATCGCACGCGCTGCCGTTGATGCCGGTCCGCCGTCACCTGTACGGGCTTTGGCTCCGGTTTTTGCGTTATCGGACTTTTCGGGGGAATCGAGGAAGTATGTCGTACGTAGAGGTACCGGGTGCGCAGGTGCCCATCCGGATGTGGGCCGATCCTTCCACGGTGGAGGGCGGCGCGATGCAGCAGCTCCGGAATGTGGCGACGCTGCCGTGGATCAAGGGCCTCGCGGTCATGCCGGACGTGCATTACGGCAAGGGCGCGACGGTCGGCTCGGTCATCGCCATGAAGGACGCGGTCTGTCCGGCGGCGGTCGGCGTGGACATCGGCTGCGGCATGTCCGCGGTGAAGACCTCCTTGACCGCGAACGACCTTCCGGGCGACCTCTCCCGCCTCCGCTCCCGGATCGAGCAGGCGATCCCGGTGGGCCGCGGCATGCACCGGGAGGAAGTGGACCCGAAGCGCCTGTTCCAGTTCCCGAGCTCGGGCTGGGACGACTTCTGGTCCCGCTTCGACGGGGTGGCGGACGCGGTGAAGTTCCGCCGTGACCGGGCCGCGCTCCAGATGGGCACGCTCGGCTCGGGCAACCACTTCGTGGAGGTCTGCGTCGACACGTCGGGCGCGGTGTGGCTCATGCTGCACTCGGGTTCCCGGAACATCGGGAAGGAGCTCGCCGAGCATCACATCGGCGTGGCCCAGAAGCTCCCGCACAACCAGGGGATCATCGACCGCGACCTCGCGGTCTTCGTCTCCGAGACCCCGCAGATGGCGGCGTACCGGCACGACCTCTTCTGGGCGCAGGAGTACGCGAAGTACAACCGCGCGATCATGATGGCGCTCTTCCAGGAGGTCGTGCGCAAGGAGTTCCGGAAGGCGAAGGTGACCTTCGAACCGGTGATCTCCTGCCACCACAACTACGTGGCGGAGGAGCGGTACGAGGGGATGGACCTGCTCGTGACCCGCAAGGGCGCGATCCGGGCCGGCTCCGGGGAGTTCGGCATCATCCCGGGCTCGATGGGCACCGGCTCGTACATCGTGAAGGGCCTGGGGAACGAGGCGTCGTTCAACTCGGCCTCGCACGGCGCGGGCCGGAAGATGAGCCGCAGCGCGGCGAAGCGGCGCTTCTCGACGCGGGACCTGGAGGAGCAGACGCGGGGCGTGGAGTGCCGGAAGGACTCCGGCGTCGTGGACGAGATCCCGGGCGCGTACAAGCCGATCGAGAAGGTCATCGAGCAGCAGACCGACCTCGTGGAGGTCGTCGCCAAGCTCAAGCAGGTCATCTGCGTGAAGGGCTGAACGGCTCCCTGAGGCTGAGGGGGCTGGCGGCTCGGCGGGAGGGGTCCGGTGCACGGCACCGGGCCCCTCCCGCCGTCGTTTTCGTTTCCGCGGTCTCTCGTCGGCTACGGAACGGCTGCGGCTGCGGCTGCGGTTACGGCTAGGGCTTCGGCTGCGGCTCGCGGTGGAGCTTGGTGTTGGACGCCTGGGCCCGGGGGCGGACGACCAGGAGGTCGATGTTGACGTGCGGGGGGCGGGTGCAGGCCCAGGTGATGGTGTCGGCGACGTCGTCGGCGGTGAGGGGTTCGGCCACGCCCGCGTAGACGGCGGCGGCGCGCTCGGTGTCGCCGTGGAAGCGGGTGGTGGCGAACTCCTCGGTCTTCACCAGGCCGGGGGCGATCTCGATGACGCGGACCGGGGTGCCGACGATCTCCAGGCGCAGGGTCTCCGCGAGGACGCGGGCGCCGTTCTTGGCGGCGACGTAACCGGCGCCGCCCTCGTAGGTGCCGTGACCGGCGGTGGAGGAGAGGACGACGACGGTGCCGTCGCCGCTCGCGGTGAGCGCGGGCAGCAGGGCCTGGGTCATGTGGAGGGTGCCGAGGACGTTGACGTCGTACATGCGGCGCCATTCCTCGGGGTCGGCGGTGGCGACGGGGTCGAGGCCGAGGGCGCCGCCGGCGTTGTTGACGAGGACGGCGAGGGTGCGGAAGGCGGTGGCGAACTCGTCGACGGCGGCGCGGTCGGTGACGTCGAGGGCGTAGGCGGTGGCCTGGTGGCCCGCCTCGTTGATCTCGGCGGCGAGGGCCTCGATGCGGTCCTTGCGCCGGGCGGTGAGGACCACGCGGTAGCCGGCGGCGGCCAGCTGCCGGGCCGTGGCGGCGCCGATGCCGCTGCTCGCTCCGGTGATGACGGCGATGGGGGCGGACATGGCGGAGGCTCCTCGCACAGGTGGACGGTCGTGGTGGTGGCCAGGATAGGCGGCGGCGCGGGAGCGGCAGGGGACACGCGGGCTGACGGATTGTCAGAATATGGGATGGTCTGCGGTTATTTTTGGCTCATGCGTGTGATCTCTCAGGGTGTGCTCGGGGCGGCCCTCGCGGCGCTCGTGGTGCTGGGTGCCGGGACGACCGCCGGCGCGGCCGGGGGCGCGGTCGGGGGCGCGGAAAGCCGCGCGGACGGTGGCGTCGCCGGCGGTGCGGCGGCCGGCGGTGTGGTCGGTGACGTGGCAGGTGACGTGGCCGACGGTGTGGTCGGTGGTGTGGTCGACGGGGCTGGGGGTGAGGCGGTCGGCGAGGTGGTCGGGGCCGAGGCGGATCTGGCCCACCACGGGCATGTGTCCCTGTGGGAGGGGCGGGTCGGGGTGTGGCTGGTGACGGAGAACCACGGTCCGTCCGACGTCGTGGACGCCACCGTCCGGCTGGCCTTCTCCGCGCCCATGGCGGGCGGCCAGGAGCTGCCGCCGGGCTGTCTGTGGAGCGGTTCCCGGGTGGTGTCGTGCCGGACGGGCGCGCTGCCGGACGGGGGCGCGGCCGGTGAGCTGGCGCTGGATCTGCGGGCGGCGGGCCGGCCGCAGGAGCTGACGGTGGAGGTGAGCACGGCCTGGCGGGCCGGCGGCGTCGACCGGAACTCGCTCAACGACCGGCACCGGGTGCTGGTGCTCGCGACCGGGGACCCGTACGTGTTCTGAGGGTCGGCCGGGGTGGCCGGCGCGGTCATCGGTCGGTCCAGAGCACGTAGCCGTCGGGGCGGACGAGGGCCGTGGTGCGGCGGGCGGGGTCCTGCCAGGTGGCCCGGACGACGCGGGCCGCGGTGGTCGGGGCGAGCGGCGGCAGGCCCGGGGTGGCGCCCTCGGGGGCGATGAGGACGAACTCGCCCGCGCGCAGCAGGGCGTGGAGGCGGCCCTCGCGGAGCGGGACGTCGGGGGCGCGGCGGCCGGAGGTGCGTCCGCCGCCGGGTGCGGGGGCGTAGGCGATGCCGAGGCCGCTGATCATGTTCATGGCCTTGGCGGCGGCGGGCCGGGCGACGTCGAGCGCGGTGGCGGCGACGGCGCGCAGGGCACGCGTGGCGGGCGTGTGGGCCATCGCGAGGCGGACGAGGGCGCCGCTGCTGCGCAGGACCATGGCGCCGACGGGGTGGCGCTCGGCGTGGTAGCTGTCGAGCAGGGCCTCGGGGTCGGGGGCCTCGCCGCGGTGGACAGCGATGAGCTTCCAGGAGAGGTTGGCGGCGTCCTGGAGGCCGGTGTTCATGCCCTGGCCGCCGGCGGGGGAGTGGACGTGGGCGGCGTCGCCGGCGAGGAAGACCCGGCCGACGCGATAGGCGGGGACCTGGCGCTCGTCGCTGTGGAAGCGGGAGATCCAGCGGGCGTCGTGCATGCCGTGGTCGGTGCCGAGGGCGCGGCGGGCGAGGGCGCGGACCTCGTCGAGGTCGGCGGGCTCGCTGTCGGGGACCTGGCGGGTGCGGTCCCAGCCCATGACGCGGTACCAGCCGTCGCCGAAGGGGGCGATGAAGGCGAAGGTCTCGCCGTTGCCGTTGACCGTGAGGGATTCGGCGGGCTCGTCGGTGAGGCGGACGTCGGCGAGGACGATCGAGCGGATGACGCTGGTGCCGGGGAAGGGGAGGCCGAGGGTGCTGCGGACGGTGCTGCGGTGGCCGTCGGTGCCGACGAGGTGGCGGGCGCGGAGGGTGAGGCGGGTGCCGCCGGGGCCGGTGAGTTCGGCGGTGACGCCGTCGGCGTCCTGGCGGAGGGCGTCCAGGGCGGTCTCGTGGCGGAAGGTGACGCCGGCGTCGGCGGCGCGCTTCTCCAGGAGGTTCTCCACCTCGTACTGGGGAGTGATGAGGACGTGGTCGAAGTGGGAGGGGAGCCGGCCGAGGTCGAGGGTGGCGCGGCCGAAGAGCCGCATGCGGGTGAGCGGAGTGCCGGTGGCCTCCAGGGCGTCGGCGAGGCCGCGGGTGTCGAGCAGTTCGAGGGTGCGGGCGTGCACGCCGAAGGCGCGGGTGAGGTTGGAGCGGCCGGCGGCGCGGCGCTCGACGAGGGTGACGGCGAGGCCGGCGGCGGCGAGGTCGCCGGCGAGGAGGAGTCCGGTGGGTCCGGCGCCGACGACGATGACGTCGGTGTCGACGGCGGCGGGGTCGGCGGGCTGGTCGGCTTCGTGGGTGCGGTGTCCGGTGGTGCTCATGGCTGGCCTCCGATCGGTCAACGCTTGTTGGCCTACGCTTGTTGGCAACGGTAGGCCCCTGCGACATGCCTGTCAACACCTGTTGGCATACAGTTGTGGGCATGACGACCACACGCCGCTCCGACGCCACCCGGGCCGCGATCCTGGAGGCCGCCCGCGAGCGCTTCGCCGCTGACGGGTACGAGCGCGCCACGATCCGGGCCATCGCCCGCGACGCCGGGATCGACCCCTCGATGGTCATGCGCTACTACGGCAACAAGGAAAAGCTGTTCGCCGCCGCCTCCGAGATCGACCTGGCCCTCCCCCCGCTGGGCGCGCTGCCCTCGCAGCACATCGGAGCCGTCCTGGTGAACCACTTCCTCGACCGCTGGGACCGGGACGACGTGCTCACCGGCCTGCTCCGGGTCGGCGTCACCAACGAGGCCGGCGCGGCCCGCATGCGGGCCATCTTCGGGGCGCAGCTCGGCCCCGTCACCCTCGGCGTCTGCCCGAAGCCCGAGGAGGCCCCGGCCCGGGCCGCGCTCGTCGCCTCCCAGATCCTCGGCCTGGCGCTCGCCCGCTACGTGCTGCACCTGCCGCCGGCGTCCGAGATGAGCCGGGAGGAACTGGTGGCCTGGGTGGCGCCGACCGTCCAGCGGTACCTCACCGCCGAGCACCCCTGACCCGGGCGCGGGGGAGTGACGGCGCGGCGGTGTCACGGGGGCCGCGGCGTTACGGGACCGCGGCATCACGGTGCGGCGTTACGGGGCGGCGGCGCCGAACTCGCGGACCGCCTCGTCGACGATCGCCTCCAGGCGGGCGTGGTGCGCGCCCCGCCAGTAGACCCGGTCGCACTCCTGGCACCGCGCGAAGACGTCGTACGTCTTCTCCGTGCCGCGCTCCAGGCGCTCGCGCACCTCTTCCTTGCCGGTGTCCGTCAGCAGGCCGTTGCAGGCGGTGCAGCGGGTCCACGGCGCCAGCGGCGGCGCGAACCGCTCCAGGACGTCGCGGAGCTGGTCGTCGGGCCGGTCGCTGTAGACGTACGCCCCCGCCCACAGCTCGCGGCGGCGCAGCAGCCCCCGGTCGCGGGAGAGCATGACCCGCCGCTCCCGGGCGGACAGCGCGGCGAGCGCCGGGTCGCCGATGTCCTCGTTCTCGTACGCGGCGTCCACGCCCAGCAGCCGGAGCCGCCGGGCCAGCGTGCCCAGGTGCACGTCGAGCAGGAACCGGAGGGGCGCGCCGGGCACCGGCTGCGGCCGGGCGACGCCCTCGACCTCGACGGTCTCGCCGGCCGCCGGCACGTGCGCGGGCGGCACCGGGCGGCCGTCGACCAGGAGCCGGCCGGCCTCGGTGAGCGGCACGCCGAGGGACTCGACGACATGGCCGAGCGAGGAGACTCCGTCGGTGGTCACGGCGGTGCGTCCCGAGCGCCGCTCCGCGGCGACGAAGACGGCCAGGCCGGGGGCGAAACTGATCTGGATCTCCGGTCCGTTCACGGGGACAGGATCGCACCGGGGTGCGACGGCGGGCCAGGCATTTCCCGGCCGCGGGCCGTATTCCGGGGGAGCCCGCCCGCCCCCGGGTTACCGTCCCCGTATGAAGATCATCGATCTGGAGCCCGGCGATCCCCGTCTGGAGAGCGATCTCCTCCCGGTCCTCGTCGAACTGCGACCGCACCTCACCCCGGCGCTCTTCCGGGACGTGTACGCGCGCGGCCACGCGCAGGGCCTGCGCTTCTCGGCCGCCTACGGCGACGACGGCCGGTGCGTCGGCGCGGCCGGCTGGCGCCTCGTCTTCAACACCAGTTCGCTCAGCAAGCTGTACGTGGACGACCTGGTGACCGCCTCCGCCGTCCGGTCCACCGGCGTCGGCCACGCACTCCTCGCCCACCTGGAGGACCACGCCCGCGCGGCCGGCTGCCACGAGCTCAACCTCGACTCCGGCACGCAGCGCACCGGCGCCCACCGCTTCTACCTGCGGGAACGATTCGACATCGCGGCCTTCCACTTCGTCCGGCCGCTCACCGGTCCGCAGTAGAACCCAGGTCGAGCCGCCAGTCGTTGCAGCGCATCGGACGGCCCGGCGGGTACTCGAAGTCCTCCTCGCCGAGCAGTTCGAACCCGGCCTTGCGGCACACCGCGTTCGACGCCGCGTTCGCGACCGACGGGAAGGCGTGCAGGTGGCGGTGGAGGCCCGCGGCCCGGGCCTCCACCGCCACCGCGCGCGTGGCCAGCGTCGCGACGCCGCGCCC
Organism: Microtetraspora glauca; assembly: GCA_000721275.1. Lineage (GTDB taxonomy): Bacteria > Actinomycetota > Actinomycetes > Streptomycetales > Streptomycetaceae > Streptomyces. The sequence continues at coordinate 33,952 of JOFO01000016.1, forward strand.
CTGGAAGCCCGGCAGGACCGCCCAGCCCGTCTCGTACACCGGCTCGCCGTGCGCCGTGCTCGTCCAGTAGCCGATGCTGCCCGCGACGCGCTCCTCCGGCAGCAGCACGATCCGGAACATGCGGCCCCGGCCGGTGGCGTCGGCGCTCAGGTCCACGTACCGCCGGTGCCGGCGGTCCAGCTGCTCCTCGGTCTCCGGGCCGCCGAGGTGCTCCATCAGCTCCGGCGCGTTCAGCGCGCGCAGCAGCCCGGCGTCCTCCTCGGACCAGGGTTCGAGGCGTACGGCGGTGGTCTCGCGCTGCTCGTCCATGCGGGCACCGTACGTCACGGCACCGACAGTCCCCGGGCGTACGCGGTGGGGGACAGGCCCAGGGTGCCGGTGAAGTCCCGGACGAGGTGGGCCTGGTCGCTGTAGCCGAGTTCGGCGGCGAGCCCCGCCCAGTCCGGTGCGGCGCCCTCCTCGGCCCGCTCCAGGGCCTCGTGCAGGCGGTAGCGGAGGATCACCCACTTCGGGCCGACGCCGACGTGGGAGGCGAAGAGGCGCTGGAGGGAGCGGGGAGAGAGGCCGGAGAGCCGGGCGAGCCGGGCCACCCGCAGGACCGTCCGGTCGGCGCGGACCAGCTCCACCAGCTCCATCGCCTGGTCGGCTACCGGGTCCGGATCGGGGCCGTGGGCGAGGAGGAACGCGTCGAGCGCCGCCACGCGCGCGTGGTCGTCCTCCGGGGACAGGACGGCGGTCACCGCGGCCTCGCCGACGGCTCCCGCCGTGTCCGGGAACGCCTCGGGCAGCGGGACCCGGCGGCCCGTCCACACCGAGACCGGCCACGCCGGTGCGAAAGGCCGGAAGCCGCCGGGCCGGAACTGCACCCCGCAGACCCGGCCCTCCCCTTCGAGCCGTTGCGTGAAGAGCCCGAGCCCGATCCCCGCGACCTCCGCCGCCGAGCGGGCGGGCGGGGACCCGGCGCCGGTCGGGCCGTGCACCTGGACGCCATACCGCTGGAAGACGACGTTCACCGACGGGTGCGGGACGACGTGGGTGGTGTACGGCTCCGGCAGCGCCCAGTCGATCAGCCAGTAGTGCTCCAGGTACGGGCGCAGTTCCGGCGCGGGGAGGTGGCGGCGGAAGCGGACCCGGGAGAGGAGTTCGGCCGGGGCGACGATGCCCCGGGTGTCCCGGCGTGGGGCGGGGTCGGGCATGGTCCCGATCCTAGGCACCAAAATCCGCCTGGGCAGTCGGACCCGTCCGGGCAGCCGGACGACCTTTGGCCTGAGCGTCACGTAGGGGTCGGGATCAGGGGCGGGTCGGGGTCGTGGCGCGTTTTTTCAAGACCGGTCCGGGGATTTTTCCTAGCGTCGGGACCATGACGTACCACGACACGAACCTTGCCTTCGAGAACAGTGACGTGCCCGCGAAGGGCGACGCACCGATCGGCGTTCTGCTCCGCGCTGCGGCGGAGCGGGCCGTCCCGCTGGTCGCGGGCACGGACGACGCCGCGCTCGGCGCGTCCACGCCCTGCGCGGAGTACGACGTGCGCGATCTGCTGAACCACCTGTTCGCGGTGGTCGTGCAGTTCCAGGCGCTGGCGGACAAGCGGGACGCCGACTTCTCCACGACCCCGGACCGGCTGGCGGAGCCGGGCTGGCGGGAGCGGTTCGCGGTGGAGACCGGGAAGCTGGTCGAGGCGTGGTCGGCGCCGGGGGCCGAGGAGGGGACCTCGGGGGCGATGGGGTTGCCGGCCCGGACGGTCGGCTCGATGGCGCTGCTCGATCTCACCGTGCACGCGTGGGATCTGGCGCGGGCGACGGGGCGGGAGTTCGAGCCCGACCCGGAGGTGGTGGCGGGGCTGGTGGAGGAGGTGGAGGGGATGGCGCCGATGGCGCGGAAGGCGAACGTGTTCGGGGACGCGGTCGAGCCGCCGGCCGGGGCGAGCGTCTTCGAGCGGCTGCTCGCGACGACGGGCCGCGACCCGCGGGTCCGGCCGGCGGGCTGAGGCCCGCCCCTCGGGCCCACGGGGCCGGCCGGCGGGCTGAGGCTCGGTTTCGCTCCCGCTGACTCCTGTCCGGCCGTCAGCGCAGGCGGCCGGTGGAGGTCAGGGAGAGACGGGAGACGACCTGGCCGAAGGCGAGCTCCTCCGCCGGGGTCAGCGGCACCGACTCCTGCGGGTGCCAGACACGCTCCATGGGCGTCAGGGAGCGGATCCGGCGGGCGCGGGCGCGCAGGCCCGCCGCCAGCCACACGCCCGTCGCGACGGCGAGCACCGCGAAGAGGGTGAGGACACGGGGGTCGGAGAACTGGCCGGGAACGGACATGGCGTCACTCCAGGGCGACAGGGCCGGCGCGCGGCGCACGCACCGGCAGGCGGCGTGCGGGCACAGTGGCACGGACGATTCCTACTGCTTCCTCCCGACCCGTTCAGTTAACACCACCCTGGGGGACTTTCGGCAGGGGGTCCGGGACCGAAGTCCCGGGCGGCGGGGTGCGGGCGGTGAGGGCGGCAGGCCCTCTTGTGCCGGACGGGGAACCGTCCGAAGGTGGCGGCGGAGGCGGAAAATCGGGCCGGGGAGGGAGCAGCCACATGTCCGGATCGGGTGCGCGCGGATGGGGATTCACGGACGACAGGGGGGTGGAGCTGGGGGCGCCGGAGCGGCCGGCGCGGGTGGTCGCCTACATACGGGCGGGGGCCGCCCTGCTGGACCTGGGGGTGACGCCGGTCGCGGTGTACGGCTCGGCGCACGACGGGCCGGAGCCGGATCCGGCGAAGGACGGCGGGCTGACGGCGGCCGGGGTGCCGTATCTGGGGCCGGGGCGGGCGCTGGACGAGGAGCGGCTGCGGGCGCTGGACCCGGAGCTGGTGGTGGACGTCACCTACGACGGGAAGAGCCCGTACGCCGTGGACGAGGAGACGGCCGGGCGGCTGGGGGTGCCGCTGGCGGCGCTGGCGGTCGGCAACGAGCTGAGCCTGCCGGCGATCATCGGCCGCTTCGGGGAGCTGGGGGCGGCGCTCGGCGCCCCGGACCCGGGGCCGGACGGCGGAGGGCTCGCGGCGGCGGAGGCGGCGGTGCGGGCGGCGGCCGTGACGGCGGGGGCGGGGTTCGGGGTGCTCGCGCTCTCCGGGGCCGGCGACGACCAGGTGCACCTGGCGCGGCCGGGGGCCTGGCCGGAGCTGGCGCGGCTGGCCGGTCTGGGGGTCCGGCTCCTCGACCCGGGACCGGGGCCGGGCGCGAGCTGGCTGACGACCGGGTGGGAGCGGGCCCTGGAGCTCGCGCCCGCGCTCGTGCTCTACGACAGCAGGGCCCACGCGACCCGGCCCGCGGGGCCGGAGCGGCTGCCGGCGGGCGCCCGACTGGTGCCGTGGAACCCGGAACTCCCGCCGAGCCCGTCCGCGTACGCCCGCTTCTTCCGCGAGCTCGCCGCCGCCCTCGCCCCCTGAGGAAATGGCCCTGTCTCCGGCCGGCCCCTGTCTCCGGCGCCGGACGGTCACCGCCCTCGCTCCCGCCGGCACCTGCCCGCCGCCCGGCTCCTCGGCGGACGGCCGCCGGCTGCGCCCTCCAGCGCCCTGGGTCCTCGCCCGCCCGGGCGGTGTCAGGTGAGGTGGGAGCGGAGGGAGGCGGCGAACTCCTCGGCCCGGGCGAGTTGGGCGCGGAGGTCGGCCACGCGGGCGGTGGCGGCCTCCTCGTAGCGGCGGACGCGGGAGACGAGCGCGGCGCGGTCGGCCGGGTCGAGTTCGCCGTCGGTGCCGGGGAGGTCGGCGGCGAGGCGGTCCATCGAGGTGAGGAGCTCGCGGGTCTCGTCGAGGCCGAAGCCGAGCGGGCGCATGCGGCGGATCACCATCAGGCGGGCCACGTCGGCGTCCGTGTACAGCGGGAAGCCGCCCGGCGAGGAGGCCGAGGGGACGACGAGCCCGGAGTCCTCGTACTGGCGGATGGTGCGCAGGGGGAGGTCGGTGCGGGCGGCGACCTCGGAGATCTGCATGGGTTCGCCGGCGGCGGCGCGGGCCGCGGGCATCCGGGCTGCTGCCGTCCGCGTTCCAGTGATGCCAGTCGCTCCGGTCACGTCAGGTCCTCCTCGTTCGGCGTCGGCGCCTCTGTAGAACCAACCTCCGTGCATTACATCCGATTCGTCCGAATTTCATGCGCTATGACGGTCGGAAACGCGGAGAGAGCCAGCCGTCAGGGCCAGACCAGGCAGTACGGCTGGTGGCCGGCCTCGTGGAGGCGGACGGAGAAGTCCTGCCACTCGTGGAGGAGCTGGTAGACGTCGAACGCGTCGCGCGGGCCGCCGCGGTCGGGGACGGTCGACCAGATGAACGCGGCGGCGCCCACCGACTCCTCGCCGATCGCCCGCAGCGGGTCCACCACGGTCGTGGGGAGCTTCACCACGGCGTAGTCGGGGTGCAGGACGACCAGTTCCAGCGGGGGGACCTTGTGCAGCGGCAGGCCCTGGATGCCGGTGAGGACCATCGCCGCTATGGTCTCCGGCTTGATCTTGGAGAACATGCCGCCCATGCCCAGCTCGTCGCCGCCGAGCTCCTCCGGGCGCATCGAGATCGGGACGCGGGCCGCCGTGGCGCCGTCGGGCGCGCCGAAGTACTTGTAGGTCACCGCCAAGCCGCGACCCCCGAGCGGGGGATCCGCCGACGGCTGCTCGGGGGATTGCCGATGGTCCGGCGCGGACGGGTCCTCGGCCCGTCGCCGCCGGTGCCTCCCCCGCCGGACAGGCTCCGGACCCAGGTCTTCCGTCCCCTCGCCCGGTCCGCCACCGCGATGCATATCTCCACCCGACTGCTTTTTCTCGGCAACACGACCCCGCCGCGCAACCCGATCATCGTGTCAGTGACCTCCCCCGCCGTCCTGCGGTGAAACACCTGTCCGCAAGAATCGCCGCGGCCTCTGACACCATGGATCGCGTGAGCCAACCCCATGAGGTCCCTGCCGCCACAGTTTCGCAGACGCGGAGGCAGGCCGCCCCGGCGTGATGCACAGGGTGCCCACACCGTCCCTCCGTACCAGACGTCGTACTCGCAGGTCAGGATCACTGTGTCGTATTCATACGAAGCCCCAGTCTCACAGACGCTTTTCGACCGCGCGTCCCTTGTGACGCCCGGCGGCGTGAACTCACCGGTGCGGGCCTTCCGGGCTGTGGGCGGTACGCCCCGGTTCATGGTGTCCGGTACCGGTCCGTACCTCACCGATGCGGACGGTCGCGAGTACGTCGACCTCGTCTGCTCCTGGGGACCGATGATTCTCGGCCACGCTCACCCCGAGGTGACCGCCGCCGTGCAGGCCGCGGTGGCCCGCGGCACCTCCTTCGGCACGCCCGGCGAGGGCGAGGTGGCGCTCGCCGAGGAGATCGTGGCCCGGGTCGAGCCGGTCGAGCAGGTGCGCCTGGTCTCCTCCGGCACCGAGGCGACGATGTCGGCGATCCGGCTCGCCCGCGGCTTCACCGGGCGCGCGAAGGTCGTCAAGTTCGCCGGCTGCTACCACGGGCACGTGGACGCGCTGCTCGCCGCCGCCGGCTCCGGCGTCGCCACGTTCGGCCTGCCCGACACGCCCGGGGTGACCGGCGCGCAGGCCGGCGACACGATCGTGCTGCCGTACAACGACCTGGAGGCGGTGCGGGCCGCGTTCGCCGCGCACCCGGGCGAGATCGCCTGTGTGATCACCGAGGCGTCGCCGGGCAACATGGGCGTCGTCCCGCCGCTGCCGGGCTTCAACCAGGGGCTCGCGGACGTGTGCCGGGAGAACGGCGCGCTGTACATCTCCGACGAGGTCATGACCGGCTTCCGTACCAGCCGGGCCGGCTGGTACGGCGTGGACGGCGTGAAGCCCGACCTGATGACCTTCGGCAAGGTCATGGGCGGCGGCTTCCCGGCCGCGGCCTTCGGTGGCCGGGCCGACGTCATGGGCCACCTGGCCCCGGCCGGCCCGGTCTACCAGGCGGGCACCCTGTCCGGGAACCCGATCGCCACCGCCGCCGGCCTCGCGCAGCTGCGGCTGCTGGACGACGCCGCGTACGAGAAGGTGAACGCGGTCTCGAAGGAGATCCAGGGCCTGGTCACCGGCGCGCTGGCCAAGGAGGGCGTGGCGCACCGGCTGCAGACCGCGTCCAACATGTTCTCGGTCTTCTTCACCGCCGACGAGGTGCGGAACTACGACGAGGCGAAGCGGCAGGAAGCGTTCCGCTTCAACGCGTTCTTCCACTCGATGCTCGCGGACGGCGTCTACCTCCCGCCGTCGGCCTTCGAGTCGTGGTTCGTCTCCGCCGCCCACGACGAGCGCGCGGTCGAGCGGATCGCCGCCGCGCTGCCGGCCGCCGCCCGCGCCGCCGCGGAGGCGACGGCATGAGCGACGGCACGAAGAAGCCCGGTGACATCACCGTCGTGCACCTGATGCGCCACGGCGAGGTGCACAACCCGGACGGCGTGCTGTACGGGCGGCGGCCCGGCTACCACCTCTCCGAGCTGGGCCGGCGGATGGCGGACCGGGTGGCGGAGTCGCTGGCCGAGCGGGACATCACGTACGTCGTCGCCTCCCCGCTGGAGCGGGCGCAGGAGACGGCCACGCCGATCGCCAAGTCGCACGGGCTCGACCTGGCCACCGACCCGCGGCTGATCGAGGCGGCGAACGTCTTCGAGGGCAAGACCTTCGGCGTCGGCGACGGGGCGCTGCGCCGCCCGGCGAACTGGCGGCACCTCACCAACCCGTTCCAGCCCTCGTGGGGCGAGCCGTACATCGAGCAGGTCGTGCGGATGATGGCGGCGCTGGACGCGGCGAAGGACGCGGCGCGCGGCCACGAGGCGGTGCTGGTGAGCCACCAGCTGCCGATCTGGATCGTCCGGTCCTTCGTGGAGCGGCGCCGGCTGTGGCACGACCCGCGGCGCCGGCAGTGCACGCTCGCCTCGCTGACCTCGTTCACGTACAAGGGCGACAAGATCGTCTCGGTGGGGTACAGCGAGCCGGCGATCGACCTGGTGCCGCCGCATCTGCGGGCCGGTGCCAAGCCGGTGAAGGGCCGGCAGAAGGCGTTCGGCGCGTAGGTCCCCGGCCCGTCGGCCCGCCCCCCTGGACAGGAGGCGGCTTGACGGGACATCGTCAGGGCGACCGGAGTGGCAGGTTCCTGGAACGGTTCCTTTCCGGTCGCCCTGAGATTTTTGTGCGAATGACCGGAACCTCCGTGTTCCTCCCTGCATCTCACTCATTGTCGGTTTGGATGATGTTTCGGGTCATACAGCAGCGCGAATGGGGATGACATGCGCGGGATCAGTCGAAGGGGTCTTCTCGGGGCGGGCGTCGGAGCGGCGGCCGCTCTCGGGATCGCCGGGTGCAGCGACAAGGGCCAGGGCGGCACGGGCAGTTCCGGGCCGGACAAGGGAGGCGCCCCGTCGGCCGGCGGCGACCCCGCCACGCCCGCCCCGACCAAGGACGACGTCCGCCTGATCGGCGACGGTTCCACGGCGGACACCGGCAAGCAGCCGCACCAGCCCGACACCCCCGTCCCGCTCGAACCGGGCCAGACCCCGCCGCAGTTCGTGGTCTTCTCCTGGGACGGCGCCGGCGAGGTCGGCAACGGCCTCTTCCCCCGCTTCCTCGAACTGGCCCGCAACCACGACGCGGCCATGACCTTCTTCCTCTCCGGCATCTACCTGCTGCCCGAGTCGAAGAAGAACCTCTACCGCCCGCCGAACAACCGCGTCGGCGCCTCCGACATCGGCTACCTCACCGACGCGCACATCAAGGACACCCTGAAGTACGTCCGCCAGGCGTGGCTCGACGGGCACGAGATCGGCACCCACTTCAACGGGCACTTCTGCGGCGGCTCCGGCTCCGTCGGCAACTGGACGCCCGCCCAGTGGCAGAGCGAGATCGACCAGGCGGTGAAGTTCGTCACCGAGTGGAAGACCAACAGCGGCTGGACCGACCTCGACCCGCTGCCCTTCGACTACAGCAAGGAACTCGTCGGCGGCCGCACCCCGTGCCTCCTCGGCCAGGACAACCTGCTGCCGACCGCCAAGCGGCTCGGCTGGCGCTACGACGCCAGCTCGCCCGGAGGCCGCCAGACCTGGCCCGTCAAGCGCAAGGGGATCTGGGACTTCCCGCTCCAGGCCGTGCCCTTCCCCGGGCACTCCTTCGAGGTCCTGTCCATGGACTACAACATGCTCGCGAACCAGTCGAAGAACTCGACCCAGGGCATGCCCTCCCGCTATCCCGGCTGGCGCAAGCAGGCCACCGACGCGCTGATCGCCGGCTTCACGCGTGCGTACGAGTCGAACCGCGCCCCCTTCTTCGTCGGCAACCACTTCGAGCAGTGGAACGGCGGCATCTACATGGACGCCGTCGAGGACGCGCTCAAGGCGATGGCCGGGAAGAAGGACGTCCGGCTGGTCTCGTTCCGCCAGTTCACCGACTGGATGGACGTCCAGGACCCCCGTATCCTCGACCGCCTCCGCGGCCTCGACGTCGGCCAGAAGCCGGCCGGCGGCTGGAACGCGTACCTCAAGACCGCCTGAACCGGCGAAGGCCGCGGCCGGCCGGCCGGAACCGGCCGAGGCCGCGCCCGGGGGAACCCGAACCGGCGAAAGCCGCTTAGCCGATCTTGACAAGGGGCGTTCCGGGCACGTAGGGGGGTGCCCAAGATCCCCCAAACGCCCATGCGAAACTTTTCACATGAGCCTTAGCCGTGGCCTCCACCGTGCCCCCCGACGCGCCCTCGCCGCCGTCGGCGTGCTGTCCGCCGCCCTCGCGCTCTCCGCCTGCGGCGGCGACGGCAACGGCACCTCCAGCAGCGCCAACGCCAACTACGTCTCCAGCAAGGGCGGCATCTCCACCGTCCCCAAGGGCGAGCGCGCCGGCATCAACACGATCGCCGGCGAGACGCTGGAGGGCGAGAAGCTCGACGTCGCCGACCTCAAGGGCAAGGTCGTCGTCCTCAACGTCTGGGGCTCCTGGTGCGGCCCCTGCCGCGCCGAGGCCCCCCACTTCGCCAAGGTCGCGAACGACCTCAAGGGCGAAGACGTGGCCTTCGTCGGCCTCAACACCCGCGACGGCAACAAGCAGCAGGCGCTCGCCTTCGAGGCCGACTACAAGATCCCCTACCCGAGCCTCTACGACCGGGACGGCAAGCTGATCCTCTTCGGCTTCCCCAAGGGCACCCTCAGCCCCAAGGGCATCCCCTCCACCGTCGTCCTCGACAAGGAGGGCAAGATCGCCGCCCGCGCGCTCATGGCCATCGACGACGCCAAGCTGCGGTCCATGATCGACCCGCTCCTCAAGGAGAAGTGACAGCCGGTGAACGAGACCGTCACCAGCGGAGCCCTCCTCCTCGCCGTCCCCGTCGCCCTCCTGGCCGGCCTGGTCTCCTTCTTCTCCCCCTGCGTGCTCCCGCTCGTCCCCGGCTACCTGTCGTACGTCACCGGCGTCTCCGGCACCGACCTCGCCGACAGCCGCCGCGGCCGGATGACCGCCGGCGCCGCCCTCTTCGTCGCCGGCTTCACCGCCGTCTTCGTCTCCGGCGGCGCCCTCTTCGGGTACTTCGGCGCCACGCTCCAGGAGTACAGCTCCACCCTGAGCACGATCCTCGGCGTCTTCATGATCGTCATGGGGCTCTTCTTCGCCGGCCTGATGCCCTGGTTCACCCAGCGCGAGTTCCGCTTCCACAAGAAGCCCGTCGCCGGCCTGCTCGGCGCGCCCGTCCTCGGCGCACTGTTCGGCATCGGCTGGACCCCGTGCATCGGCCCGACGCTCGCCTCGGTCAACGCGCTCGCGATCGACCAGGCCAGCGCCGGACGCGGGGCCCTCCTGGCCCTCGCGTACTGCCTCGGCCTCGGCGTCCCCTTCGTCCTCGCCGCCATCGCCTTCCGCAAGGCCCTCGGAGCGTTCGGCTGGGTCAAGAAGCACTATGTGTGGGTGATGCGGATCGGCGGCGGCATGATGATCGTCACCGGCGTCCTCCTCCTCACAGGCGTCTGGGACAGCATGGTCTCCACGATGCAGGGCTGGTCCAGCGGCTTCACGGTGGGAATCTGATCCATGAGTAGTACGACCGACACGACCGACGCGCACCGCGCCGCCGACGACGAGGCCGCCGGCGCGGACCTCTCCACCGCGCCCCGGGAGGAGGCCGCCGGCGGCCCCACCCTCGGGATCGTCGGCTGGATCCGCTGGTTCTGGCGCCAGCTCACCTCCATGCGGGTGGCGCTGATCCTGCTCTTCCTGCTCTCCCTCGGCGCCGTCCCCGGCTCCCTCATCCCGCAGACCAGCGCGGACGAGCTGAAGGTCGCCGACTTCAAGAAGGCGCACGAGACCCTCGCCCCGGTCTACGAGAAGCTCCAGCTCTTCGACGTCTACAGCTCGGTGTGGTTCTCCGCGATCTACATCCTGCTGTTCGTCTCGCTGATCGGCTGCATCGTCCCGCGCACCTGGCAGTTCGTCGGCCAGCTCCGCGGCCTGCCGCCCGGTGCGCCCAAGCGGCTCACCCGCCTCCCCGCGTACACGACCTGGCGCACCGAGGCCGGTCCGGAGGAGGTTCGCGCGGCGGCCCTCGGCGTCCTCAAGGGCCGGCGCTTCCGCGCCCGGGCGTCCGGCGACGCCGTCGCCGCCGAGAAGGGCTACCTCCGCGAGGCCGGCAACCTCCTCTTCCACCTCGCGCTCATCGTGATGCTGGTCGCCTTCGCCTGGGGCCAGCTCTTCAAGTCCGAGGGCGGCAAGCTGATCGTCGAGGGCGACGGCTTCTCCAACACGCTCACTCAGTACGACGACTTCAAGTCCGGCTCCCAGTTCGGCGTCGACGAGCTCGAACCGTTCAGCTTCACCCTGGACAGGTTCACGGGCACGTACGAGACGAGCGGCCCGCAGGTGGGCACCCCCCGCACCTTCGAGGCGGGCGTCACCTACACCGAGGCCGACGGCAAGGACAAGAAGGCGGTCATCCGGGTCAACGAGCCGCTGGAGATCGGCGACTCCAAGGTCTACCTGATCGCCCACGGCTACGCGCCCGTCGTCACCGTCAGGGACGGCCGGGGCAAGGTCGTCTTCCAGGGCGCCGTCCCGCTGCTGCCGATCGACAACAACATCACCTCCACCGGCGCGATCAAGGTGATGGACGGCTACCGCGACAAGAACGGCGACAAGCGGCAGCTGGGCTTCAAGGCGTTCTTCGTGCCCACCTTCGCGGGCGCCGGCAAGGGCAGCATGTTCTCCCAGTTCCCGGCCCTCGTCGACCCCGTCATGGCCCTCACCGCCTACCACGGCAGCCTCGGCGTCGACTCCGGCCTGCCGCAGAACGTGTACCAGCTCGACACCTCCAAGATGGAGCAGTTCAAAGTCGACGGAGGCACCGGGGTCGCCAAGCGGCTGGCGCCCGGCGAGACGATGACCCTGCCCGACGGCGCCGGCTCGATCACCTTCGAGAAGGAGATCAAGGAGTGGGCGTCCTTCCAGGTCTCGCAGCAGCCGGGCAACGGCCTCGCCCTCGCCGGCGCGATCGCCGCGATCGCCGGTCTCACCGGCTCGCTCTTCATCCAGCGCCGCCGGGTCTGGGTCCGCGCCGTCCGCGGTGAGGACGGCACGACCGTCGTCGAGATGGCGGGCCTCGGCCGCAGCGAGTCCGCCAAGCTGCCCGAGGAGCTCGCCGAGCTGGCGGTCGCGCTCACCGCCCAGGCGCCCCCGGCGCCCGAACCCGCCGACCCGGAACCCGCCGAGCCGGGAACCGACCCGGAACCCGCCGGCGCGGGAACCGCCGCACCGGAACCTGCCGCACCGGAACCTGCCGAAGCCGAGGCAGACGCATCAGAAGGGGCCGAGAAGTGATCCTCGCCGCCGAGACCAACGAGAGCCTGGCGACGCTCAGCAACGAGTTCGTCTACGCCTCGATGGCCGTCTACACCCTGGCCTTCCTGGCCCACATCGCCGAGTGGGTCTTCGGCAGCCGCAGCAAGGTCGGCCGCACCGCCGCCGCGCTGACCCGGCCCGCCGCCGACGCGGCGAAGGTGACCGTCCAGGTCAAGCAGGCCGGCGGCACCGCCGTCCTGGACCGGCCCAAGGTCGTCACCCGCGCCGCCGCCGGCGCCCGCGACGTCCCCGACGGCCCCGGCGCCGCCGGCGGCACCGTCAAGGGCGACCTCTACGGCCGGATCGCCGTCTCGCTGACCGTCGTCGCCTTCGCCCTGGAGGCGGCCGGCGTGGTCATGCGGGCGATCTCCGTGCAGCGCGCCCCCTGGGGCAACATGTACGAGTTCTCCACCACCTTCTCCACGGTGGCGGTCGGCGTGTACCTGGCGTTCCTGCTGGCCAAGAAGAACGTCCGCTGGATCGGCCTCCCCCTGGTCACCACGGTCCTGCTCGACCTCGGCGTCGCCACCACCCTGCTGTACACCGAGAGCGACCAGCTGGTCCCCGCCCTCGACTCGTACTGGCTGTGGATCCACGTCTCCACCGCGATCTTCTGCGGCGCCGTGCTCTACCTCGGCGCCGTCGCCACCCTGCTGTACCTGTTCCGCGACGCGTACGAGAACAAGCTCGCGAACGGCGGCACGCCGGGTGCCTTCGCCCGCTCCGTCCTGGAGCGGCTGCCGGCCGCCGCGACCCTCGACAAGTTCGCGTACCGGGTCAACGCGGCGATCTTCCCGCTGTGGACCTTCACGATCATCGCGGGCGCCATCTGGGCCGGCGACGCGTGGGGCCGCTACTGGGGCTGGGACGCCAAGGAGGTCTGGTCCTTCATCACGTGGGTCGGGTACGCCGCGTACCTGCACGCCCGCGCGACCGCCGGCTGGAAGGGCCGCAAGGCCGCGTACATCGCGCTCATCGCCTTCGGCTGCTTCCTCTTCAACTACTACGGCGTGAACATCTTCGTCACCAGCAAGCACTCCTACGCCGGCGTCTGAGCTGGCACGGCCCCCCTCGGGGGGCCACGCTGGAGGTATGAGCGAGATACCCCGCGGCAGGAGCGAGACCCACGACGGCGACGCGCACCTGCTGCGGTACACGATCGAGCTGCCGCACCGGCAGGAGGCGGTCTGGGAGAAGATCGCCTCGCCGGAGGGACTGCCGTCCTGGCTGTGCGCGGCGGACCCGCTGGAGCCCCGGCTCGGCGGGAAGGTCACGCTCCGCTGGCTGAACGGCGACACGGAGGTCTCCGGGCGGGTCACCGCCTGGGACCCGGACCACGTCGCCGAGTACACGGTCGACGCCCCGCACGGACGGATCCGGTTCCATCTGGAACCGGCCGCCGGCGGGGCGTCGACCGTGCTGCGCTTCACCAACGAGATGCGCGGCGACCGGGAGCTGCTGCTCGACTGCCTGGCCGGCTGGCACGACCACTTCGAGCGGCTGCGGGACGCGCTGGACGGCCGCCCGACCGACTGGCGGCAGTGGACCACCGACCGCTGGAGCCGGCTGCGCGAGCTGTACGCCCAGGACACCGCGCCCTGGCCCAAGTGGGTCCCTTAGGGCACCCCTCAGGGGGCCCCGTCCGGCCGGACCGCCGAGAGCGGTTCGGCGATGTCCTCCAGCGAGCGGCGCTCCGCCTTCACCGCGAGGAAGGCCGCCACCAGGCCCGCCGCGCACATCAGGCCGGCTCCGATCTGGAAGGCGAGCACCGTGTCGCCGACCACCCCGGACTCCGTCAGCCCGGCGAAGATCAGCGGGCCGCTGATGCCGCCGGCCGCCGTACCGAGGGCGTAGAAGAAGGCGATGGCCATGGCGCGGGTCTCCATGGGGAAGATCTCGGAGACCGTCAGATAGGCGCTGGACGCCCCCGCGGAGGCGAAGAACAGCACCACGCACCAGCAGGCCGTCAGGGTCGTCGCCGACAGCGAGCCCCGGTCGAAGAGCCACGCCGTGCCGAACAGCAGCAGGCCCGAGAGCAGGTACGTGCCCGAGATCATGATCCGGCGGCCGACGGTGTCGAAGAGCCGGCCGAGCAGCAGCGGCCCCAGGAAGTTGCCCGCCGCGATCACCGCGAAGTAGTAGCCGGTGCTGCCGGTCGGCACGTCGAAGAAGGTGATGAGGATCGAGCCGAAGCCGAAGGTGATCGCGTTGTACAGGAACGCCTGGCCGATGAAGAGCGACAGGCCGAGGACGGCGCGCCGGGGGTAGCGGCCGAAGACGGTCTTCGCGATCGTGCCGAAGCCGATGCTCTTGCGCTGGTGGATGGTGATCTCGCCGGCCGGCGGCGGCAGCGCCGCGCCCTTCTCCGCCTCGATCTCCCGCTCGACGGAGGAGACCAGCGTCTCGGCCTCCTCGCCGTGCCCGTGGATGAACTGCCAGCGCGGACTCTCCGGGACGTGCCGGCGCACCAGCAGGATGACGAGGCCGAGGACGACGCCGAGGGCGAAGCTGAGCCGCCAGCCGAGGTCCTGCGGGAAGATGTCGGTGTCGAGCATGACCACCGACAGCAGGGCGCCGCCGACCGCGCCCAGCCAGTAGCTGCCGTTGATGATCAGGTCGACGCGTCCCCGGTAGAGGGACGGGATCAGCTCGTCGATCGCGGAGTTGATGGCCGCGTACTCGCCGCCGATGCCGAAGCCGGTGAGGAAGCGGAAGAGGAAGAACCACCAGGACTCGAAGGACAGCGCCGTCATCGCCGTGGCGCCGAGGTACACCGCCAGGGTGATCATGAAGAGCTTCTTGCGGCCGTAGCGGTCGGTCAGCCAGCCGAAGAACAGCGCGCCCGAGCAGGCGCCCGCCACGTACAGCGCGGCGGCCACCCCGGTGACCTGGGCGGCCGTGATGTCGAGGCCGCTGCCCTCCTCGGCCAGCCGGCCGGCGACGTTGCCGACGATGGTGACCTCGAGGCCGTCGAGGATCCAGACGGTCCCCAGGCCGATGACGATCATCCAGTGCCAGCGGGACCAGGGAAGGCGGTCCAGCCGGGCCGGTACGGCCGTGGTCACCGTTCCCGTTCCGGCGTCCGCGGAAGACGGCGCGCTCATGGTTCTCCTCTCGTCGTTGCCTCGCATGCCCCGCCGCGCGTTCGGGGGGGCGTCTGCACGGTCCTCTCCCCGTCCGGTCAGCGTCCGGTGCGGACGCGGGCGCGGAGGGCGGCCCAGCGGTCGCGGCGGGTGAGGCGGGCCCGGCGGGCGCGGCGCTCGGCCGCCTGCCGGTCCAGCTCCTCCATCAGCCTGCGGCCCCGGTGCTCGGGGTCGAGCTCGTCGAGGATCCGGTCGAGCTCGGCGAGCATCGCCCCGTACAGCTGCCAGCCCCGGGGGTCGGCGAGCGCCTGGGCGAGGAGCCGGTCGGCGGCGTCGTCCCGGCAGGCCCGGGCCGCCCGCAGCTCGCCCGCGAGCCGGGTCTCCGCCGCCTCGGCGGCCTCGCTGCCGCGGGCGGTGACGAGGACGGCGAAGCTGACGAGGGCGTCGGCGGTGTACTGGGCGGTCTCCCGGACGGCGAGCGCGGCCCGGTCCGGCAGCAGCGCCCGCCCGTCGCGGTGTTTCGCCAGGTCGGTGAGGGTGCGGGCGAGGACCCGCAGGACGACGGCGCTGATCTCCAGGGTGTCGAGGCCGGTGCGGAGCACCACCCGGTGGAGCATGCCCTCCTTGACGCGCGGGTTGAACCGCAGGCTGTCCTCGGCGGTGCGCAGGGCGCCGTCGACGTCGGCGACGTCGTTGTCGAGGCGGCGGGCCTCGTGGAGCCGGGCGGCAGCCCGTTCGACGGGCGGCGCGCCGGTGAACTCGTCCGCCACGTCGAGGAGCAGCAGCCGCATGCGCCGGGCCAGGTCCTCGATGGACTCGCCGGCGGTGTCGACCCAGACGGGCGGGGCGAGGAACAGGTTGAAGAGCATGCCGACGACGGCGCCGATCAGAGTCTCCAGGACCCGGTCCCAGGCCGTGTCGGAGACCTGGGTGACGCCGAGGACGAGCATGGCGCTGATGGCGACCTCGGGGATGAACTCCTCGACCCGGACGAGCCGGCCGACCAGCAGCGACGCCAGGATCACCAGGGCGAGGCTCCACCAGGAGAGGCCGACGACGACGCTGAACGCGATGGCGATGAGGACGCCGACGACGACCGAGTTCACCCGCCGCAGGCTGGTGGTGAGGGTGGAGTACAGCGTGACCTGGACGACCAGCAGGGCGGTGAGGGGCGCGGTGAGCGGGACCGGTTCGCTGCTGAGCCGGAGGGCGACGACGTAGCTGAGGGTGGCGGCGGCCGTGGACCGCAGGGTCTGCACGGCGAACGGGTCGCGGCGGAGTCGTGCCATCAGCCCGTCGTCCAGGACCCGTCCCGCTCCGCCGCGCGCCACGTCCCACCTCGTCCCGTCGCCTCGCCCGCCCCCCTAGGGGCCCTCAGGACGACCGCCTGCCCGGCCGGCCGCGGGGTCATGCGCGGATACGGCCGGGCGGACGCGGGATGTCATCCCCGCTTCGGGGGCAGGCAGCTCGTGGCCGGCGGGTCCTTCTCGGGCCAGGCGATCTCGACGAAGCGCTGGGTGCCGTCGGGGGCCAGCTCGACGATGGGGACCGCCTTGTTGTACGGGTTGCCGTGGTTGTCGAGGCAGATCCAGCCGCTCGCGCCCTCGACCCGCAGCGAGCCCTTGACCTGCGGCCACTGGGTGCCGACGTCGGCGAGCTCCGGGTAGGGGGCGTTCGCCGGGGTGGCCTGGCGGATCGCGTGGACGGCCGTCGCCATGGCGTCGTACGCGACGATCGCCTGCCCGTCCCGCAGCGGGATCGGCTTGCGGTCGGCGCGGGCGATGTCGGTGAGGAAGGTCTCGAAGGCGACGACCGAGCCGCCGGTGGCCGGCACCGGCCGGCCGGGCGCCGGCTTCCAGGCGTCGGGGTGGGCGAGGGCCGCGTACCGGACGGTCAGCTTCTTGCCGAGGGCCGCGCGGTTCAGCTTGGGGTCGGCGCCGAGGTAGGAGCCCTCGTCGCCGGTGAGGACGGTGAAGGCGCGGTCGGAGCAGCCGCGGGAGCCGAGCGCGTTGATGAACTGGCGGAGCTGGGTGTGGCGGCCGGCGAAGAAGACGGTGTCGGCGCGGGTGTCGCAGAGCAGCAGGGTGATCTGGCGGAAGGTGTTGGCGGTGGTGCCCTCCTCGGTGTCCTTCTTCGGCGAGGTGTAGAGCTGCGGCTCGTACGGGGCGCCCTTGAGGGAGGCGGCGAAGGCGGTCCGCAGGGTGTCGATGTAGTGGTCGCCGGTGCGGGAGTCCTGGACGAGGATGGCGCGGCCCGCGTCGATCTCGCCGAAGTTCGCCAGCGCCTTCGCCTCGTCGCCGTTGGTGGGGGAGACCCGGGCGAGACCGGGGAAGGGGTCGCGGCCGGGGCCGTTGGCGAGGTCGTCGGCGGTGATGGTGGTGCCGACGACGGCGATCCCGGCGCCGGTCAGCGCGGCGACCGCCTCCCGTACCTCGGCGGACGAGGTGGCGACGCCGGAGACGGCGCGGAGCCGGTCGGGGGCGCCGGTCATGGCGGTGAGCCGGTCGACGACGGTGCGCCAGTGGGCGTTGCGCTCGCCGGTGTTGGCGAGGACGAGCCGGATCTTGGGGGTCTCGCTGTTCGACTCGTGGTTGGCCCGGTACTGGTAGGCGTACGCGCCCTGCAGTTCGCGGAGGATCTTGTCGGCGGTGCCGGGGTCGGTGGCGGTGATCGGCAGGAGGAGGGCGACGGTGGCGTACTCGCCGTCCTTCAGGGTGGCGTTCTCGCGGCCGATGGCGGCGGTGATCGCGGTGAGGGCGGGGACGCGGAAGTCGTGTCCGGTGCCGTCGACGCCGATGCACTCGGTGCTGCCGGCGGGGCGGGCGACCCCGGCGGCGCAGGAACGGTCCTCCGGTTCGAGGTACGTGGCGAGGCCCCAGCCGCCGAGTCCGGCGACGAGGGCGACGGCGACGAGGGTGCTGAGGAGCTTCTGCCGGGGTGTCCAGAAGAAGCGGCGGCGCAGCCGGTCGAGCATGGCGTCAGACTCCGTCCTCGCGCCCCGGCGGCAGCGAGAGCCGTCGCCAGGCGCGGATGTCCCGCGGCCAGTGGCCGGCCGCGTCCCACAGTGGACCGCTGCCGGTGAGGTGGCGGCCGGAGAGCCGGCGCAGTTCGTGCGCCAGCCGGTCGGCGACCTCCTCGTCGGGCAGCGCGAGCGGATCGGTGAGCAGCCATACGGCGTGCAGCAGGCGCCGTACGGCGAGGTGCAGTTCGGCGGCGTCGGGGCCGAGGCCGTCGGGGATCGCCGGGTCGGGGTCCTGGCCGAGGGCGACGGCCCGCCGCGGGTCGGGCCCGGTGCGGCCGCGCTCCCGGGGGTACGGGGCCGAGGCGACGAACCGCAGCAGGCCGAGCCAGCCGAGGACGTCCGGCCCGGGGAAGGTGAGCCGCAGGTGGGCGACGGCCTCGGCGGTGTCGCCGAGGGCGAGGTCGTGGTGGAGCCGGTGCGGTCCGGGCTGCGGCCCGTAGTGGCGGCGCAGCGTCTCGTGGACGGCCCGCCAGGCCGAGTACGCCGGGTGGTCGTCGTCCTCGAAGCGGAGCCGGTGCAGCAGCAGGGCGCGCAGCAGCGGGTCGCCGACGAAGTGGCCGGGGTGGTCGGCCCAGTGTTCGGCGCGCAGCCGGTCGCGGACCCGGAGGGCGACGTCGCCGTCGAGGGATTCGGCGGGCAGCCGGGCCTGGGCGAGACGGCGGGCGGAGTCCTCGTCGTGGGCGGCGGCGAGCACCGCGTACGGACCCGGCCGGGGGACCGGGAGGAGCGCGGCGAGCAGGGCGGGGGCGACCGGCACGGGCTCGGTGTCCTCGCGGAGCTCCACGGTGAGGTCGAGCAGGCCGCCGGGGGTGAGCGCGGCGCGGACGGCGGGCGGCGCCTCGCCGGCGGCGCGGGCCAGCAGGTCGACGCCGAGCGGACGGCCGCCGGTGAGCCGGTGGACGGCCCGGGCCAGGTCGGCGGGGGCGCGGTCGGCCGGGTCGTGGCGGTCGAAGGCGGCGCGGGTCTGGGTGGGGGTGAGCGGGGTGAGCTCGACGGCGAGGAGACCGGAGCCGACCCGGCTGGTGCGCGGGCAGGGCGCCTGGTGGGCGGTCTCGGGCAGCCGGATCCGGGTGGCGTGGCGCAGTGCCTCGTGGTCGGGTAGCCGGGAGGCGGCGAGCACCACGGTGTGGTCGCGGCGGCCGTCGGCGCGAGCCCGCAGAATCGGTTCGACCAGGGCGCGGCCGACCGGCTCGTGCGCGTTGTCGAGGAGGACGAGGGGCCGGCCGACGCGGCTGCCGAGCTTCAGTCCGGTGTAGGCGCGGTGCAGGTCCTCGGTGAGGGTGAGGGTGAGGAAGCCCTCGGCCTCGGCCTGGCGGGCGCCGCCCTGCGCGAAGTCGGCGGCGAGCTGCTGGAGTCCGGCCCGGCCGCGCCCGCCGGCGTTGCGGTAGCCGCCGAACCAGTCCTCGGGCGCCTTCCTGAAGACGCCGAAGAACTCCTCGACGACGGTCTCGACGGTCGCCTCCGCGACCAGCCCGGCGAAGGGCGCGCCGGCCTCGGCGGCGGTGCCGGCCAGCTTGGCGAGGACCTTGCCGACCCAGGACGCGGCGGCGGCCCGGCCAGCGTCGACGGTGGCGAGCAGCGGCCCGAGCCGCAGCAGGTCGCGGCGGGCTCGCTCGTCGTCCTCGCGGGTCCAGCCGACCGAGGTGACGGCGACCAGGCCGAGCGACAGCCGCGGGAACGGCACGGCCTTGAACGCCTCTCCGCGCGGCGCCAGTTGGAGGGCCAGCTCGGCGAGCGCGCCGGTGACCGGGGACCAGCCGGCGCCGTGGTCGGCGGGCTCCTCGACGGCGGCGCAGTCGAGGAGGGCGAGCGGGGTGAAGCCGCGGTACCGGTTGCGGATCTCCTTGAGCAGCACGGTCTTTCCCATGCCGCGCCCGCCGGTGAAGACGGTCACCGGCGGGTCCTCGCCGTGCTCGTACGCCACCCGGCCGCGGCCGTACGGCCCGAGTCCGACGAGGCGCGCCGCGAGCCCGCGCGCCTCCAGAACCGCCTCGCGGCCGTACAGCTCTCTGTCCACCCGCCACCCCCGTCGCAGTCAACTCAACCTTATCGACGGTGTGTTGGGAACTGGAGAGTCTTTTCGGGACTGTTGCCGAGGCGTTGCCGGGCCACCGGGCCCGCGCCGGGGCGGGCCGCCGGGGACGTTCGGGGCGCCGGGGACCGTCGGGGCGCCGGGGGCGGCCGGCGCGCGCCTCACGCCGCCGCGTCGGCCTGCGCCGTCTCCTTCTCGTAGGCGAAGAGGGCCGGCGGGGTGGGGCCCTGGAAGAAGGTCTTGGCGCGGATCAGGGCCTGCTCGTCGGCGCGGATGCGGCCGGGGCGGGAGGCGGTGCCGAGGAGGACGCCGCCGAAGAGCATGCGCATGTAGGCCGCCGAGTTGTGCAGGGCGGTCGTCAGGCCGTCCGCGACGACGTGCTCGTCGTGGGCCATGGCCGTCACGCCCCACAGGGTGCGGCCCGCCATGCGCTCCTTGAAGTCGGAGCCCGGCATGTTCAGCCAGCCCGACCAGTAGTCCAGGTAGCGCTTGGTCTGCGCGGAGAGCGTGTACCAGTACAGCGGGGAGACGATGACGACGTCCGTCGCCTCCACCGTGGCCCGCAGCAGCTCGCGCTCCACCGCGCCGGGCTCGTGGCCCGCGCTCTCGTGCCGGCCGTCCTGGAAGTCGGGGAGGTCGAGGGCGTTCAGGTCCACCCACCGCTGCCGGGTGCCGGCGGGCAGGTGGGCGGCGGCCTCGCGGGCCAGGATCTCGGAGTTGCCGTCGGAGCGGGAGCTGCCGAGGACGAAGAGGAACGAGCGGTCAGCGCCGGGCTCGGCGTCGAAGGTCATGTCTGCTGCTCCGGTCTCGTGGGTGCGCCGCGTGCGGTCGGTCATCCGTTCCCAACCCGCCCCCGCGCAGCGGTATTCCGGGCCCCATCGGCAGCGCCGATCGGGCCCATCGGAAGGACGCCGCGGCAGCGCGTGGACCCGGTGCCGCCCCCGTCCGTAGCGTCGTCGGCATGAGAAACGAGACCCGCGGAACGCTGGAACTGACCGTCGCCATGGTGCTGTCCGGCACCCTCGGCGTCTTCGTCGTCGAGTCGGGCGCCTCGCCCTTCGAGGTGGTGTTCTTCCGCTGCCTCTTCGGGGCCGTCGCGCTCGGGCTGTACAGCCTCGCCCGCGGCTACCTCACGGGGCACGGCTTCACCGCCCGCTCGTTCGGACTCGCCCTGCTCGGCGGCGTGTTCATCGTCTTCAACTGGGTGTTCCTCTTCGAGGCGTACGCCGCCGCCTCCATCTCCCTCGCCACCGTCGTCTACCACACCCAGCCGTTCTTCCTCGTGCTGCTCAGCGCGCTCTTCCTGCGCGAGCGGATCCCGGCCGGCAAGCTCGGGTGGCTCGCGGTCGCCTTCGCCGGCCTGGTGCTGGTCTCCGGGGTGCGGCCGGGTGACACCGGCTCCCTCGCCGGCCTCGGGTACGCGCTCGCCGCCGCCGTGCTGTACGCGCTCGCCACCTTCGTGACCAAGCGGATCACCGGCGTACGGCCGCACCTCATCGCCCTCGTGCAGGTGGCCGCCGGTGTGCCGCTGCTGCTGCCCTTCACCGACCTCGGCGCGGTCTCCGGCCTCGGCGCGGGCTGGGTGTGGCTGGCGGGTCTCGGCCTGATCCACACCGGGCTGATGTACGTCCTCATGTACGCGGCCTACGCCAAGCTGCCCACCCCGAAGATCGCGGTGCTCGCCTTCACCTACCCGGCGGTCGCGATGCTCGTCGACTGGGCGGTGTACGGGCACCACATCGGCCTCGTGCAGGCGCTCGGCGTCCCGCTGATCGTCCTCGCCAGTCTGAAGGTCACTCTCGGGCGAGCCGCCGCGCCTGCTCCACGAACAGGCGCACGTGCGCCGGAAGCCGCTTCCCCCGTCGCCACGCGAGCTGCGTGAAGAGCGTGAACGGCGGCTCCCAGCCGAGCTCCGCCAGCGCCCCGGACGCCAGTTCCTCCTGGACGGCGATCCGGGGCAGCAGCGCGATCCCGAGCCCGGACGCCACCGCCCGCTTGCTCGCCTCGATCGTGCCGAACTCCAGGAACTCCGCGCGGGTGCCCGCCGCGGCCGCCAGCTCCGCCGCGAAGAGGTCCCGGTAGGCGCAGCCCGGCTCGGTGCCGATCAGGCCGGCGCCCGGGAGATCGGCGGTGACCAGGTCCGTACGCCCCGCGAGCGGGTGGTCCGGGGCGGCGACCAGGGCCAGCGGCTCCGGCCCCAGGACCTCCGTCTCCAGGCCCTCGTGCGCCGTCTCGGCCTCCATCAGGAACCCCAGGTCGTACGTGCCCTGCCGCAGCGCCCGCCGGGTCGCGTCGCCGAGCGTCGGGCGCAGGGACAGCCGGACGGCGGGGTGGCGGTGGTGGACGTACTCCAGGAGCGGCGGGAGCCGGTAGGTGGTGAGGGACTCCATGGTCCCGATGGTGATCGTCCCGGCGGGCTCCCCGGCGGCGACGGCGGCCCGCGCCTCCTCGGCCAGCTCGGCCATGCGGCGCGCGTACGGCAGCAGCCGCTCGCCGGCGCCGGTGAGCCGGATCCGGCCGCCGAGCCGGTCGAACAGCTCGGTGCCGAGGGCCGTCTCCAGCGCCTTGACCTGGGACGTCACGCTGGACTGGGCGTAGCCGAGTTCGGCGGCGGCGCGGGTGAAGGAGAGGACTTCGGCGACCTTCTCGAAGGTGGCGAGGAGGCGCAGTTCCATCAGCTCTCCTTGTCCTCGCCCTCTTCGCGGCGCTTCTCGGGGCGGTTCTCCGGGCGGTCCTCCCCGCGGCGCTCCGGCTCGCCCTCCGGGTCCCGGGGCCGCGACCCGCCGGTCCGCTCGTCGCCCAGCGACTTCAGGAACTCGGGGTTGTCGTCCGGGGCCACCCAGCCGCCGCCCCGGCCGCCCCAGCCGCCCCGCCCGCCCCGGGCCGGGGTGTGCCGGGCCTTGCCCGCGAAGAGCCACACCACCGGTCCGACCACCCAGAACAGCAGGATGATGATCACCCACACCACCTTGGGCAGGTGCTTGACCTCGTCCTCGGGGGTGTTCAGGCAGTCGATGAAGGCATAGATCGTCAGCGCCAGCGGCAGAAGGATCATCAGTGCCCTGAGCATGTGGAACAGCCCCCTGGAAGCGGTGGCGGGGGCGCGTCGAACCGGCCCCGGTGACGACTCCAGCCTAGCCGGTGACCGATACTTGCCCGTATGGCTTACGACGATCTCCGCTCGCTGCTCAGGGCCCTTGAGCGCGAAGGCGACCTCAAGCGCATCAAGGCCGAAGTCGACCCGTACCTGGAGGTCGGGGAGATCGTCGACCGGGTGAACAAGGCGGGAGGGCCCGCGCTGCTCTTCGAGAACGTGAAGGGCTCCTCCATGCCCCTCGCGATGAACGTCTTCGGCACGGACCGCAGGCTCCTCAAGGCGCTCGGCCTGAAGTCGTACGGGGAGATCAGCGAGAAGATCGGCGGGCTGCTCAAGCCCGAGCTGCCGCAGGGCTTCATCGGCGTCCGCGAGGCCTTCGGCAAGCTGGGCTCGATGGTCCACGTGCCGCCGAAGAAGGTGAAGTCCTCCGACGCGCCCGTGCAGGAGGTCGTCCTCACCGGCGACGACGTCGACCTCGACACGCTGCCCGCGCTGTTCACCTGGCCCAAGGACGGCGGCTCCTTCTTCAACCTGGGCCTCACCCACACCAAGCACCCCGAGACCGGCGTGCGGAACCTGGGGCTCTACCGGCTCCAGCGCCACGACAAGCGCACCATCGGCATGCACTGGCAGATCCACAAGGACAGCCGCAACCACTACGCGGTCGCCGCCGAGCGCGGCGAGCGGCTGCCGGTCGCGATCGCCTTCGGCTGCCCGCCGGCCGTCACGTACGCCTCCACCGCCCCGCTCCCCGGCGACATCGACGAGTACCTCTTCGCCGGCTTCGTGCAGGGCAAGCGGATCGAGATGGTCGACTGCAAGACCGTCCCCCTCCAGGTCCCGGCCAACGCCGAGGTCGTCATCGAGGGCTGGCTGGAGCCCGGCGAGATGCTCCCCGAGGGCCCCTTCGGCGACCACACCGGCTTCTACACCCCGCAGGAACCGTTCCCCGCGCTGACGATCGACTGCGTCACCATGCGCAAGCGCCCGCTGCTCCAGTCGATCGTGGTCGGCCGGCCGCCGACCGAGGACGGACCGCTGGGACGGGCGACGGAGCGGTTCTTCCTGCCGCTGCTCAAGATCATCGTGCCGGACATCGTCGACTACCACCTGCCGGAGTCGGGCGGCTTCCACAACTGCGCGATCGTCTCGATCGACAAGAAGTACCCGAAGCACGCGCAGAAGGTCATGCACGCCATCTGGGGCGCCCACATGATGTCGCTGACCAAGCTGATCGTCGTGGTCGACAAGGACTGCGACGTGCACGACCTGCACGAGGTGGCCTGGCGGGCCCTCGGCAACACCGACTACGCCCGCGACCTGACCGTCGTCGAGGGCCCGGTCGACCACCTGGACCACGCCTCCTACCAGCAGTTCTGGGGAGGCAAGGCGGGCATCGACGCCACGAGGAAGCTGCCGGAGGAGGGCTACACCCGGGACGGCGGCTGGCCGGACATGGTGGAGTCGGACCCGGCGACGGCCGCCCTGGTGGACCGCCGCTGGAAGGAGTACGGGCTGTGACCACGGCCGCCGTGCCCGGCGCCCAGCCCGGCCGCACCAGGGCGTTCCTGCGGCTCGTGATGATCGAGCACTCGGTCTTCGCGCTGCCCTTCGCCTACATCGCCTCGCTCACCGCGATGTTCCAGTTGGACAAGAAGATCGACTGGTGGACGCTGCTCCTCGTCACCGTCTGCATGGTGGGCCTGCGGACCTTCGCGATGGCCTGCAACCGGATCATCGACCGCGAGATCGACGCGCGTAATCCGCGCACGGCCAACCGGGAGCTGGTCACGGGCGCGGTGTCGGTGCGCTCCGCGTGGACCGGGGCCGGGATCGCGGTCGTCGTCTTCCTCGGCGCCGCCGCGCTGCTCAACCCGCTGTGCCTGGCGCTCGCGCCGCTCGCCGTCGTCCCGATGGTGGTCTACCCGTACGGCAAGCGGTTCACGAACTTCCCGCACGCGATCCTCGGCCTCGCGCAGGCCATAGGGCCCATCGGCGCCTGGCTCGCGGTGACCGGGGAGTGGTCCTGGGACGCGGTGATCCTGGGGCTCGCGGTCGGCGTGTGGATCGGCGGCTTCGACCTGATCTTCGCCTGCCAGGACGTGCAGGCGGACCGGGCGCACGGCGTGATGTCGGTGCCGGCCCGCTTCGGCATCCCGGCGGCGCTGTGGGGCGCCCGGGCGTCCGCGGCCGTCACCACCGGCCTGCTGGTCTGGTACGCGCTCGCCACCGGCGCCGGCCTGTTCTTCTGGATCGGCCTGGTGATCGTCGTCGCGGCCTTCTGCTACGAGCACTCGATCGTGAAGCCGCACGACCTGTCGCGCCTGAACCGGGCGTTCTTCACGACGAACGGGTTCATCGGCATCAGCCTCTTCGTCTGCGCCCTGCTCGACCTCCTGGTCCGCGGGCTCACCCTCTAGGCTCGGCGCCATGGACGACGGCAAGCGCACCCCGTGGGTCGTGGGGGTTTCCGGGGCGTCGGGGACGCCGTACGCGGCTTCCGTGCTGCGGGGGCTGCTCGCCGCGGGGGAGGGCGTCGACCTGGTGGTGTCGCGGGCCTCGCGGCTCACCCTGCTCGACGAGACGGGGATCGCCTTCCGGGACGCGCACTGGCGCGAGGACCTGGCGGCGTGGCTGGCGCGGGGCGCGGACGGGAAGCCGGACGCGTACGACGTGCCGGTGGACGCCCTGGGCGACGTGCGGTACTGGCCGGCCGGCGACCTGGCGGCGGGGCCGTCCTCGGGGTCGTACCCGGCGAAGGGGATGCTGATCGTGCCGGCCTCGACCGCCGCGGTGGCGGGAGTGGCGCTCGGTCTGTCGAAGGACCTGTTGCAGCGGGTGGCGAGCGTGACGCTCAAGGAGCGGCGTCCGCTGGTCGTCGCGGTGCGGGAGACCCCGCTGAGCGGGCAGACGCTGAAGCAGATGGTGGCGCTGGACGAGGCGGGCGCCGTGGTGCTGCCCGCCTCACCGGCGTTCTACGCGGGGGCGACGCACATCCAGGACCTGGTGGACTTCGTCGCGGGGCGGGTGCTCGACGCGGCGGGAGTGCCGCACGAGCTGTACCGCCGGTGGCGGGGAGAACTCGGAGGAGGAGCTCCGGGGGTTCCCCGTGCCGGTTAGCGCTTCTTCGCGGCCTTCTTCGGGGCGCGCTTCGAGGCGGAGGCGGTCTGGTGGGCACGCGAGCGGTTGGCCAGGTCCTGCAGCTCGCGCATACGGGCGTAGGCCATCTCGATCGTGTACACGGTGTTCTCACTCCTGAAAGATCGTCGTTGATCTGTCGCTGATCTGTTGAAAGATTCGCAGGGTGACGGCCCTGCATGCCTTAGATTCTACACCTAAACTTGCGGTATCGCTGGACAATGGAAGGTCGTATACCTATGGACGCCGTGGACAGGCAGCTCATCCAGGCCCTGCGCGAGAACGGCCGCGCCTCGTACGCCGAGCTGGGACGGCTCGTCGGGCTCTCCGGCCCCTCCGTCACCGACCGCATCAACCGCCTGGAGGCGGCCGGGGTCATCACCGGCTACCGCGCCACCGTCGACGCCGCCTCGCTCGGCCTCGGCGTCACCGCCCTCATCGGCATCTCGCTCTCCGACGCCGCCGACCACGAGGACGTGGCCCGCCGCCTGAAGGACCTCGCCGAGATCGAGGACTGCTGGTTCATCGCCGGCGACGACTCCTTCATGCTCAAGGTCCGCGCCAGCGACGTCGACGGCCTGGAGAAGACGATCCGCCGCCTCTCCGGCACCAAGGGCGTCTCCCGCACCCGCACCACCATCGTCCTCTCCACCAAGTGGGAGAACCGGGTCGGGGACCTGCCCGAAGAGGGCTGAGAGTACGGTGGTGAAGCCTGATTTCGTCGGATACATGGGAGGCGGCCGGAGATGGACGCTGGGCTCAAGCGGGAGCTGGAGCAGAAGGTGCTCGCCGGTGAGCGGCTGAGCCGTGAGGACGGCATCGCCCTCTACGACTCCGACGACCTCGCCTGGCTCGGCGGGCTGGCCCACGAGGTCCGGACCCGCAAGAACGGCGACGTGGTCCACTTCAATGTCAACCGGCATCTGAACATGACCAACGTCTGCACCGCCTCCTGCGCCTACTGCTCGTTCCAGCGCAAGCCGGGCGAGAAGGACGCGTACACCATGCGCATCGAGGAGGCCGTGCGCCTCGCGAAGGCCATGGAGAGCGAGAACCTCACCGAGCTGCACATCGTCAACGGCCTCCACCCCAACCTGCCGTGGCGGTACTACCCGCGCTCCCTCTCCGAGCTGAAGAAGGCGCTCCCGAACGTCTCCCTCAAGGCCTTCACCGCCACCGAGATCCACCACTTCGAGACCATCTCGGGGATGTCGGCCTCCGACATCCTCGACGAGCTCATCGAGGCCGGCCTGGAGTCGCTGACCGGCGGCGGCGCCGAGATCTTCGACTGGGAGGTCCGGCAGCACATCGTGGACCACCGCACCCACTGGGAGGACTGGTCCCGGATCCACCGGCTCGCCCACTCCAAGGGCCTGAAGACCCCCTCGACGATGCTGTACGGGCACATCGAGGAGCCGCGCCACCGCGTCGACCACGTGCTGCGGCTGCGGGAGCTCCAGGACGAGACCGGCGGCTTCCAGGTCTTCATCCCGCTGCGCTACCAGCACGACTTCGTGGACATGCAGGACGGCAAGGTCCGCAACAAGCTCCAGGCCCGCACGACCATGGCGACCGGCGCGGAGGCGCTGAAGACCTTCGCGGTCTCCCGGCTCCTCTTCGACAACGTGCCGCACGTCAAGGTCTTCTGGGTCATGCACGGCGTGCAGACCGCCCAGCTCGCGCTCCAGCACGGCGCCGACGACATGGACGGCTCGGTGGTCGAGTACAAGATCACGCACGACGCCGACAACTACGGCACGCCGAACAAGCTCACCCGCGAGGACCTGCTGGAGCTGATCCGCGACGCCGGCTTCCGGCCGGTCGAGCGGAACACCCGGTACGAGATCATCCGCGAGTACCCGGGCCCGGACCCGGACCGGCGGGAGACGCCGCAGGCGATGCGCGTCTGACGCGGCGCGCACGCGAGGGGCCCGGCGGGTGACGTACCCCGCCGGGCCCCTCGCGTCTCAGGACGCGTGCCGCACCGGGATCCACAGCTCCGCCGCCGCCGTCTTCCAGTCCTCCGACGGGCGGACGGACAGGATCTCCGGGCCGGGGCGGCTCTCGTACGGGTTCGACGGGAACCACTCGGTGAAGACGTCCCGCCACAGGTACTGCAGCGCCTGCGGGTAGGGGCCCTCGTTCTCGAAGACGGCCCAGGTGCCGGCGGGGACGTGCAGCGTCTCGTACTCCTCCGCCCCCTCCGGGCCGGTCACCGCGCCGTACCAGTGGTCGAGCTCGGCGCCCTCCTCGCGGCTGTCGGTGAGGTGCACGACCGCCGAGACCAGCCCGGCCGGCTCCCCGGCCGACAGCGCGGCCAGCGCCGCCAGGCGATCCTGTCCCAGGCCCCGGATCTGTGCGGCGATCGCCGGGTTCTCGCCCTCGTGGACGAGCGGGACCCGGGCCCTGCTGCCGGTGATCCCGAAGGCGTCCCGGGTCGTGACGCGGTACTTCATGCTGCTGTTCCCTTCGACGACGAGGCGGAAGGACATGCGCGGCTGGGCGGTGAGCGCGGCGCCGGTGCGGCGGGCCTCACCGGGCCCGATGCCGTGGACCGCGCGGAACGCCCGGGCGAACGCCTCGCCGGAGCCGTAGCCGTACCGGACGGCGATCTCCAGCAGCGTCCGTTCCCCGGCCAGCACCTCGGCGCCCGCGACGGTGAGCCGCCGGCGGCGCACGTACTCCGACAGCGGCATCCCCGCGAGGGCGGAGAAGAGCCGCCGGAAGTGGTACTCCGACGTGTGGGCGATCCGGGCCAGTTCGGCCGGGTCGAGGTCGCCGTCGAGGCGCGCCTCGACGTGGTCGAGGGCCCGGTTCAGTCCGTCCAGCACGGCTGGTCCTTCCTGTCTGGTGCGACGTCCTCACGGTAGGAACGGCTCGCGGTCCGGCACCCGACAATCCGTGCCCGGTCAGGTCAGGGTCAGCAGCATGGTGATGTCGTCGCGGTAGTCGTCGTCGGCCACGCGGATGGCGCCGGGGACGCGCCCGACCTCCTGGTAGCCGGCCTTCGCGTAGAAGGTGTCGGTGCTGGTGCCGCCCCGGACGCCGAGCCGGATCGCGTCGACGCCCTCGAAGCCGGGGGCGGTGCGGGCGGCGCGCTCGACCGCCGCCATCAGGTCGCGGCCGTACCCCTTGCCCTGGTGCTTCGGGTGCACCATCACGGTGTACAGCCACACCCAGTGGGTCATGAGGCGGTGGGTGTTGAACGCGAAGACGGCGGTGGCGGCGACCGTGCCGTCCTCGTCCCGCCCGACCAGGAGCCGGTGGGTGCCCTGGGCCATGCCGACGAGGTGCTGGCGGAGCGCGGGGCGGACGTCGTCGCCGGTGACGGGTGCGACGAAGCCGACGGCGCCGCCCGCGTTGGTGACGTCGACCCAGAGGTCGAGGATGCTGTCGGTCAGGGCCTGGTCGACCGGCGGATCGACCTCGAAGGTAAGGGTCATGTTGTGACCGTATCCCTTACTCGGCGATCGGATCAAGGTACTCCCGCCACCCCCTTCCGGCGCCCGCGCCACCGCGTGCTTCACTGGAGGGGCCGTCCCGTATGGGAAGGTTCGGCACGGCTCGCCACGGCTGGGAACGGCGCGCGACGGCTTCGGAAGGGAAGCGTGGACTGACATGCTCCGCTACTCGCTGATGCGGCTCGGCATCTTCGCCGGCTGCTTCTTCGCCCTGTGGGGCCTGGTGTACGTCGGCGCGCTGCCGCGCGGCCTCGGCGACTCCAACCTCCTGTGGGTCCTGCTCCTCGCCATCGTCGTCTCGGCCCCCCTGAGCTTCGTCCTGCTCCGCAAGCAGCGCGACTCCCTGAGCGCCGAGATCGTCGAGAAGGTCGACCGCGCCAAGGACCGCCTCCACGAGAACCGCACCCGCGAGGACGTCTGACCCCGGGCCGGGGCAGCCGCATGGCGGGCGACGCGTGGATCGCCGAGACCGCGCCCTACCTGACCCCGCGCGAGCCCGGGCAGAGCGACGCGTGGACCGACGAGGCCGCCCGGCGCGGCCGCCGCGGCGGCCAGCGGCTCCTCCACGCGGGCGAGGCGGACGCCCCTGAGGCGGTCCGCGCGGCCCTCGGGCTCGCCGTCGGCGCGCGCGTCGTCGTCAGGCGGCGGCTGATCCTGCTGGACGACCGGCCCGTGGAACTGGCCGACAGCTACTACCCCCTCTCCGTCGCCGGCGGCACGCCCCTCGCTGAACCGCGCAAGGTCCCCGGCGGCGCCGTCACCCTGCTCAAGGAGCTGGGGTACGTCGGCGCCGAGGTCGTCGAGGACGTGAGCGCGGACCTGGCCGGCCCGGAGGAACGCGAACACCTCGCCCTCCCGGAGGGCAGCGCCGTCCTCCGGCTGCTCCGGCTCACGCGGACCGCCGACGGGACGCCGATGGAGGCGTCGCTGATGACCATGCCGGCCGGCAGGCACCTCACGTACCGGCTGCCCGCCGAACGGCCCCCGGTGTGACGGCGGTGTGTGACGGCGGCGTGTAAGGGCTGCGTAAGGTTCCTCACAGATCACTTGCCCCTGGCGGGAGCTTTCCGGCTCTCACCAGGGGTGTTCTGTTTCGGTCACGGGCGTCCGGTTCTCGATCTCAAAGAACAGCTTTGAGGATCTCAAAGTTCAAGTGTTAACGTATCGGCCATGACGACAGCAGTGCGCCTCCACCACGCCCCGGGCATCCCGCTCGTGGCGCGCCTGCACGTCGATCTCTGCCGCTGTATGTCCGCGGCCTGTTGTCGCCGCGAGTCCTGAGGCCCCGCGCCTCCCCGGCAGCATGCAGCGGCGCCCCGTGCGAGAGAAGCACGGGCGAGTGCCGCACCCCCGTCCCGTATCCCCATACGCATCAGTGGAGTGTGTCCGTGTCCGCGTCCGCGTCCGCCACCGAGGCCAAGCCCTCGTCCCGGATACCGAAGGTCCCCTTCTGGGCCCAGATCGTCGCCGGTCTGGTGCTCGGCGTCCTGCTCGGGTGGATCGCCCGCAGCCAGGACGTCTCCTGGCTGAAGGAGACCCTCGCGCAGGTCGGCGACATCTTCGTCCAGCTGCTCAAGCTGGCCGTCGCCCCGCTCGTCTTCTTCGCCATCCTGGTGTCCATCACCAACCTGCGGAAGGTGAACAACGCCGCCCGGCTCGCCACCCGCACCCTCCTCTGGTTCATGATCACCTCGCTGATCGCGGTCGCCATCGGCCTCGCGATCGGCCTGATCACCAACCCCGGCGCCGGCACCGGCCTCACCCCGCAGGACGGCAAGCTGCCGAAGCGCGAGGGCTCCTGGATCGACTTCCTCACCGGCATCGTCCCGACCGACGTCATCACGCCCTTCACCGAGCTGAACGTCCTCCAGATCGTCTTCATGGCCGCCGTCGCCGGCATCGCCGCCCTCAAGCTCGGCGACAAGGCCCAGCCGATCCTCACCCTCTCCGAGTCGGTCCTGGAACTCCTCCAGAAGGCCCTGTGGTGGGTCATCCGCCTCGCCCCGCTCGGCACCGTCGGCCTCATCGGCTTCGCCATCGCCGACTACGGCTGGGACCTCATCGGCAAGTACGCGACCTTCACCGCCGACGTCTACATCGGCTGCGCCCTGGTCCTCTTCGGCGTCTACCCGCTGCTGCTCGCCACCGTCGCCAAGGTCAACCCGCTCCAGTTCTTCAAGGGCGCCTGGCCCGCCATCCAGCTGGCCTTCGTCTCCCGCTCCTCGGTCGGCACCATGCCGGTCACCCAGAAGGTCACCGAGCGCCTCGGCGTCCCGAAGGAGTACGCCTCCTTCGCCGTCCCGTTCGGCGCCACCACCAAGATGGACGGCTGCGCCGCGATCTACCCGGCGCTCGCCGCGATCTTCATCGCGCAGATCTTCGACGTGCAGCTCGGCATCGGCGACTACCTGCTGATCGCCTTCGTCTCGGTGATCGGCTCCGCCGCCACCGCCGGCCTCACCGGCGCCACGGTCATGCTGACCCTGACCCTCTCCACCCTGGGCCTCCCCCTGGAGGGCGTCGGCCTCCTCATGGCGATCGACCCGATCCTGGACATGATGCGCACGGCGACGAACGTGGCCGGCCAGGCACTGGTCCCGGTGATCGTCTCCGCCCGCGAGAAGATCCTCGACGTCACCGCGTACGAGAACGCCTCCTCGTCCCCGATCGACGAGCTGGGCTCCCGGGACGCCGAGCCGAAGACGGCGGTCGCCGCCGCGGCCTGACCCCGCCCCGTACCCCACGTGCCCCTCGCCCCCGTCCGGGCGGGGGGCACGTAGGCTTTGGCGGGCGCGCCGGACGATCATGGGCGGGACAGCGAGGGCGGAGAGGGACGTGGCGGGGACCAAGAGGCTGCCGCGGGCCGTGCGGGAGCGGCAGATGATGGACGCCGCCGTGGCGTGTTTCGCGCGGGCGGGGTACCAGGCGGCGTCGATGGACGAGATCGCCGAGCTGGCCGGGGTGTCGAAGCCGCTGGTCTACCTGTACCTGAACTCCAAGGAGGAGCTGTTCACCGCCTGCATCCGGCGGGAGGCGGAGGCGCTGCTCGGGGCCGTCGCCGCGGTCGTGGGGGACACCGCCGCGCCGCCGGACGAGCGGTTGTGGGCGGGGCTGCTGGCGTTCTTCGGGCACGCGGCGGACCATCCGGACGCCTGGGCGGTGCTGAGCCGGCACGCGCGGACGCAGGGCGAGCCGTTCGCGACCGAGGCGGCGCGGATGCGGGAGGAGATCACGGACTTCGTGACCGGGCTGATCGGCGAGGCGGCGCGGGCGGCGCACGGGCCGGTCGACATCGGCGAGCGGGACGTGGCGGCGCTGGCGCAGGCCCTGGTCGGGTCGGCCGAGTCGCTGGCGACGTGGGCCAACGAGACGCCCGGGGTGACGGCGCGGGAGGCCGCCGCGACGCTGATGAACTTCGCCTGGTCCGGGCTCGGGAATCTCATGAAGAACGAGCGCTGGTCTCCCCGCTGAGCCTTACCGGGCAGTAAGGTTACCGGCCAGTCCCCTCTGTGGGGCCCGTACGGCCGCACGTCCGCTCCACGACGCACGCACGACGCACGACGCACCACCTTCGTCCATCGCGCAGACCGAGGAGCCGCCCGTGCCGTCCGACCTCGCCCTCCTCCGCGTCGACGGCCGGGTCCGGGAGGCCGCCGCGCCCGCCCTCGTCCCCCTCGTGGACCGCGGATCGCTCGCCGACCTGCCGTACGACAACGCCCGCCATCACCCCGACGCCGTCGTCTTCTCCCGCAAGGACGCCGACGGGCGCTGGACGGACGTCACCGCATCCCGGTTCGCCGCCGAGGTGCACGCCGTCGCCAAGGGGCTCGTCGCGCACGGGCTCCGCCCCGGCGACCGGCTCGCCCTGATGGCCCGGACGACCTACGAGTGGACGCTCCTCGACTTCGCCGCCTGGGCCGCCGGACTCGTCACCGTCCCCGTGTACCCCACCGCCTCCGCCTTCCAGACCCGCTGGATCCTCCAGGACTCCGGCGCCGTCGCCTGCGTGGTCGAGGACGCGGACCAGGGCCGGCTCGTCTCCGCCGAACGCCGGCAGCTCCCGGGCCTCGCCCACCTGTGGGTCCTCGGCGCCGGAGCCGTGCGGCAGCTGCGCGAGGCCGGCGCGCGCGTCCCCGACGAGACGGTCACCGCCCGGCGCGGACTCCTCACCCCCGACGCCCTCGCCACCCTCGTGTACACCTCCGGCACCACCGGCCGGCCCAAGGGCTGCGCCCTCACCCACGCCAACTTCTTCGCCGAGGTCGACAACGCGATCCGGCTGCTCCACCCCGTCTTCGCGCCCGAGGGCGGCGAACCGCCCGCCACCCTCCTCTTCCTGCCGCTCTCGCACGTCTTCGGGCGGATGGTCGCGGTCGGCTGCGTCCGCGCCCGGGTGCGCGTCGGGCACGCGCCGGCCGTGGAGGGCGACGCGCTCCTCGACGACCTGGCCGCCTTCCGGCCGACGTTCCTCCTCGCGATCCCGTACGTGATGGAGAAGGTGTACGACCGGGCCCGCGCCACCGCCGAACGCTCCGGCCGGGGCGCCGCCTTCGACCGCGCCGCGCGCACCGCCCGCCGCTACGGGCGGGGCGGGACGCCGCCGCTGTCGGTGCGGGCCGCCCGCGCCCTGTACGACCCGCTGGTCTACCGGCGGATCCGGGCGGCGCTCGGCGGCCGGGTGCGGTACGTGATCTGCGGCGGCGCGCCGCTGGGCGTGCGGCTCGCGGAGTTCTTCCGCGGGGCGGGCGTCGAGGTCTTCGAGGGGTACGGCCTCACGGAGACCACCGCCGCGTCCACCGTCACCCCGCCGCTCGCGCCGCGCACCGGCACGGTCGGCCTTCCGCTGCCCGGCACCGCCGTCCGGATCGCCGACGACGGCGAGGTGTGGCTGCGCGGCCCGCACGTCTTCGCCGGCTACTGGGACGCGCGGCGCGGCACCGCCGTCCCGCACACCGACGGCGGCTGGTTCCCCACCGGCGACGTCGGCGCCCTCGACGACGACGGCTACCTCACCCTCACCGGCCGCAAGAA
Source organism: Microtetraspora glauca (assembly GCA_000721275.1). Classification (GTDB taxonomy): domain Bacteria; phylum Actinomycetota; class Actinomycetes; order Streptomycetales; family Streptomycetaceae; genus Streptomyces. The sequence goes on from JOFO01000016.1 coordinate 68,641, forward strand.
GGACCTCCTCGTCACGACCGCCGGCAAGAACGTCGCGCCCGCGCCGCTGGAGGACCGGCTGCGCGCCCATCCGCTCGTGGCCCAGTGCATGGTGGTCGGCGACGGCCGGCCGTACGTCGCCGCGCTGATCACCCTCGACCACGAGGGCCTCGCCCACTGGCGGCGCATGCGGGGCAAGGACCACCTGGCGCTGTGGGAGCTGGCCCGCGACGACGAACTGCTCGCGGTGGTCCGGCAGGCGGTGGACGACGCCAACCGGCTGGTCTCCCGGGCCGAGTCCATCCGCGCCTTCCGGATCGTGACCACCGGGTTCTCCGAGTCGTCCGGCCACCTCACCCCGTCGCTGAAGCTCCGGCGGCGGGCGGTGCTGCGGGACTTCGCGCGGGAGGTCGAGGAGATGTACGCGGATCCCCTCTAGCGGATCCCCTCCAGGGGAGAGGTACGCGCGGATCCCTCTAGGGCCAGAGGAGTTCGCGGGTCCAGTCGCCGCCGGGACCGGTCCGGCGGTAGCGGAGGCGGAGGTGGCGGCGGCGGGCGTCGCCCTGGAAGAACTCCACCTCCTCCGGCTCGACCACGTACAGGGTCCAGGTGGGGGCGTCGGCGTCCGGCTCGGCCTCGGCGCGGCGCCAGGCCGCGTCGCTCGCGGCGGCGAGGGTGCCGGGGGAGTCGAGGGGTTCGCTCTGGCGGCCGGTGAGGGCGGCGGCGAGGGCGCCGGTGGTCCGCGCGTGCAGGTCGGCGTACGCCTCCTCCCGGCTCGCCGTCGTCACGGGCCCCCGCACCCGGACCTGGCGGCCCTGGGCCGGCCAGTAGAAGCCGAGCGCGGCCCGCGGGTTGGCGGCGAGCTGGCGGCCCTTGGCGCTGGTGGCGTGCGAGGCGAAGTGCCAGCCGCGGGCGTCCGCGTCGTGCAGCATCACCGTCCGGACGTCGGGGCGGCCGTCCGCGCCGGCCGTGGCGAGCGCGACGGTGTGCGGCTCGGGCTGGCCTGCGGCGACGGCGCCGAGGAACCAGGTGTGGAAGAGGGGCAGGGGCTCGGCCGGGGCGGCTTCCGGGTCGAAGGCGGGCAGCTCGGTGTCCCAGACCCGCAGCCCGTGCAGTGCCTGGCGAAACGCGTCACTCATGGGGCGAGGGTATGCGCACCGGGCCGCCGGCGTGCGGGTCCCGCGCGGCGTCAGGCGCTCGACAGGACGAGGGTGGCGGCGGAGCAGAACCAGCCGCCGGTGGCGGAGGCGACGGCGAGGCGGGGGAGGGAGCCGTCGGGGCGGCGGACCTGGAGGCCGGGCGCCTCGCCGCGGAGCTGGCGCACCGCCTCGACCAGGAGGAAGAGGCCCCGCATGCCGGGGTGGCAGGCGGAGAGGCCGCCGCCGTCGGTGTTGACCGGCACGGCGGCCGGGTCGGTGACGTACGCGCCGCCCTCGCCCTTGGCGCAGAAGCCGAGGTCCTCCAGGGTCACCAGGGTCATGTAGGTGAAGGCGTCGTAGATCTCGGCGACGTCGATGTCGGCGGGCGTGACGCCGGCGCGCGCGAAGGCGAGGCGTCCGCTGACGGCCGCGGGGGAGACGGTGAGGTCGTCCCACTCGGACATGGTCGTGTGGGAGGTGTGTTCGCCGGCGCCGAGGATCCAGACCGGTGCCTTGCGGGTGTCCGCGACGTACTCCTCGGCGACGAGGAGGACCGCGCAGCCGCCGTCGCTGCGGATGCAGCAGTGCAGCTTGGTGAAGGGGTCGGCGATCATCGGGCCGGACAGGACGTCGTCGACGGTGATCGGGTCGCGGAACATCGCCTCGGGGTTGTGCGCCGCGTGCGCCCGGGCCCGGACGGCGACCTCGGCGAGCTGCTCCAGCGTGGTGCCGTACCGGTGCATGTGGCGGCGGGCGGCCATCGCGTACTTGGCGACGAGGGTGTGTCCGTACGGCACCTCGAACTGGAGCGGGCCGCGGGCGCCGAAGGAGAGGTTGGCGGTGCGGCGGCGGGCCTTGATGTCGGCGCGCGCGGTGGAGCCGTACACGAGCAGCACCGCGTGGGCGCGGCCCGTCGCGATGGCGTCGGCGGCGTGGGCGGCCATGACCTCCCAGGTGGCGCCGCCGACGGTGGTGGAGTCGACCCAGGTGGGGCGCAGGCCCAGGTATTCGGCGACTTCGACGGGGGCGAGGGTGCCGAGCCCGGCGGAGGCGAGGCCGTCGACGAGGGAGCGGTCGAGGCCGCTGTCGGCGAGGGCGCGGCGGGCGGCCTGGGCGTGCAGCGCGTAGGGGGTGGCCTCGTCGAGCCGGCCGCAGTCGGAGAGCGCGACGCCGGCGACGGCGACCCGGCGGCGGCCGGGGGGAGCGGTGCGCGTGGAAGCGGTCATAAATCTGACGGTACATCAGATCCGGGCGGATCGGGGGCGCGTCGCTCTGGGCAAGCGACTTCCGCGCGGCCTAACATGACGACCCGTCAGATACAGAGGGAGCCCCATGGACACCGCCGACGGCGCGGACCCCGATCCGCTCACCGAGGACCAGCGGCAGTTCCGCCGCACCCTGCGCACCCTGCGCGGCCTGCTCGAACGGCACGCCGGACCCCCGGCCGGCGCCCCCGAGGGGTACGACCCCGCCCTGTGGGCCCGGATGTCCGGCGAGCTCGGCCTCACCCGGCTCGCCCTCCCCGAGGAGTACGGCGGCACCGGCCGCGGCCTCCCCGCGCTCGCCCTCGCCTGCGAGGAGACCGGCCGCGCCCTCGCCCCCTCCCCGCTGCTCGCCACCGCCGCCCTCACCGCCCCCCTCGTCGCCGCCCTCGGCACCCCCGCCCAGCGCGCCGCCCTGCTGCCCCGCGTCGCCGACGGCACCCTCACCTGCGCGCTCGCCGTCCCCGGCGGCTCCCTCGCCCACGCCCTCGGACTCACCGGCGACAACACCACCGGCGCCTGGTCCGGCGACGGCCGCGCCGGCGGCGTCCAGGCCCGCCCGGCCCCCGCGCCCGCCACCGGCTGGCTGCTCTACGGCGAGGCCGACCAGGTCCTCGACGGGCACAGCGCCGGACTCCTCCTCGTCGCCGCCCACACCGGCGGCTTCGCCCGCAGCCGTACGCTCCTCTACCTGGTCCGCGCCGACGACGCCGGCCCCGGCCTCGTCCGCACCCGCCGCACCGGCCTCGATCCCACCCGCCGGCCGGCCGGCGTCCAGTTCCGCGACGTCCCGGCCGCCCTCCTCGGCGAGGACCCCGCCGACCCCGCCGACATCACCCGCGCCCTTGCCGCCGCCGGCCGCACCGCCGCCGTCCTCCTCGCCGCCGAGGCCACCGGAGCCGCCCGCGCCGCCCTGGACGGCGCCCTCCGCCACGCCACCGCCCGCGACCGGCACCGCCTCGCCGACCTGCACGCCCGGATCGAGACCGCCCGGACGCTCACCCACGGCGCCGCCCGCGCACCGGGACCCGGCCCCGAGAGCGGCCCCCTCGCGCTCGCCCAGGCCCTCGACGTCCTCCGCGCCGCCGCCGGCGAGGCCGTACCCCCGCACGACGCCGACCGCTTCGGCCGCCGCGCCGCCGCCGACGCGCTCCTCTTCGGACCCGTCGGCCGGCTCAGGGCCCGCGCGGCCGAACGCACCGGACTCCTCCGAGAGGCGGCGGCCTGATGCCCCTCGGCGTGACGCTCGTCCAGAAGGTCTCCTCGACCCGCGCCTTCGCGAAGATCGCCCCCCACGTCATCCCCGCCCTCGACAAGGCCGTGCACCGGCTCAGCGGCGGAAAAGCCCTGCTCAGCACCCGGATGCTGCCCGGAGTCGTGCTCACCGCCACCGGCGCCCGCAGCGGCCTGCCCCGCACCACCCCGCTCGCCTGCATGCCCGAACCCGACCGGGGGACCTGGCTGCTGATCGGCTCCAACTTCGGCCGCCCCGGCCACCCCTCCTGGACCGCCAACCTGCTCGCCCACCCGGACGCCGAGATCAGCTGGAAGGGCGAGACCGTCCCCGTGCGCGCCGAACGGCTCACCGGCGACGAACGGGCCGTGGCCTGGGCGGCGGCGCTCGCCTTCTGGCCCCCGTACGCCGCGTACCAGGCCCGGATCGACCGCGAGATCCGGCTCTTCCGCCTCACCCGCCGGTGATCCGGCCCCAGACACGACGACGCCGACGGCGGTCCCGCCCGCGAGGGGCGGCGGCCGGCGTCGGCGTCGACGACAGGACGAGGGAAGGAGGGGAGGCTCCGGGCGGTCGCCCGGCAGGACTCCGGGCTATCTCACCGGCTTCTTTCCGGTGATGCCCAGATGCACCAACAGGGCCAGGTTCGGCTTGAGTTCGGCCTGCTTCACACCCCAGGTGGTGAAGCCCTTCTGGTGGCCGGCGACCGCGGCCAGCATCGCCACGAGCGAGCCCGCCACCGCCGCGGCGCTGACCTCCTTGTCGATCTTGCCCTTGCCCTGGAGCTCCTTCACCGCGTCCGTCAGGGAGTTGGTGACCGAGTTCAGGATCTTCATGCGGATCTTGTAGAAGCGCTTGTCGCCCTCGGCCGCGCCGAGGTCCACGACCCGCAGGATCGCGTCGTGCTTCCGCCAGAAGTCCAGGAAGCCGTCGACGAGTTCCTCGGAGGTCTGCCAGGCCGCCTTGCCGACCCAGGAGCGCCCGGAGACCAGTTCGGTCAATCCGGCGCCCTCCTTCGCCATTTCCTCCGCGAGCTCCAGGACGGCCCCCTCGACGTCCGGGAAGTACTGATAGAACGTCGCGGGTGAAGTACCCGCCTTCCGGGCCACGTCGATCACCTTGACGTCCCGGTACGGCGAGGAGCTGAGCATCTCACCGAGGCAGTCGAGCAGCTTCTGCCGCGTCGCCTGACCGCGTCGTCCGGCCACGCGGCCGTCGACGGTGCGTACTTGTCCTGTCATGCCGTCAGCTTACCGAGGGGGGGTCGGCGCGCGATTCGGCCGACTGCAAATGGGGTGCACCCCGTTCCCCGAGGTCGGCGGGGGTCTCCCCGGCGCGTCGCACGCCACCCCGCGCCCGGCCCCCGCGCCTCCCGCCCGGCCCCGCGCCCGCCTCCGCCCGCCCGCCTCCGCCCGCTCCCTCCCGTACGACCGCGAACGGCCCCGTCCCGTACGACCGCGCTCGCCTCCGCCCCGCACGACGGCGACCGCCCCGGACGGCGCACGCCGGGGCGCGCCGGCCGGTCCGCCGTCCTAGCGTGGAGCCATGGCCGTATACACAGAGGGCACCCCGTGCTGGGTGGACGCGCAGCTCCCCGACCTGGAGGCGGGCAAGCGCTTCTACGGCGAGCTCTTCGGCTGGACCTTCGACGAGGACCGCGACGAGGCCCTGCTGGACGGCCGCCGGGTCGCCGGGCTGCTCCCCAAGCGCGACGGCCGGATGCCCACGACCTGGACCGTCTACCTCGCCACCGCCGACGCCGGCACCGTGGCCTCCCGGGTCCGGGCGGCCGGCGGGCAGATGGTCATGGAGCCGTACCCGGTCGGCCCCTTCGGCGTCCTCGCCCTCGCCGCCGACCCCGGCGGCGCCGTCGTCGGCCTGCGCCAGTCCGGCGAGGACGACGGCTTCGAGGTCGTGAACGAACCCGGCGCGTTCTGCTGGATGGAGGTGTACACCCGCCGCCCCGGGCCCGTGGACACCTTCTACGCCTCCGTCTTCGGCTGGCTCGGCCGCCAGGCCGACCCCGCCGAGGAGGGCAAGGAGCCCGGTTTCGACTACCGGGTCTGGTCCCCGCCCGGCTCCCGCGCCGGCGACGACACCGCCTTCGGCGGCCGGGCCGTCATCACCGACGCCTTCCCCACCGAGATGCCCGGCCACGTCCTCGTCTACTTCGCCGTCCGCGACACCGACGAGGCGTGCGCCACCACCGTCCGGCTCGGCGGCCGGGTCGCCGAACCCCCCGCCGACACCCCCCACGGCCGGATCGCCGTCCTCCACGACAACCAGGGCGCCCGCTTCGCCGTCCTCGCCGACCCGGCCGCCCCGCCGGCCCCCCTCGCGGCCGGCGAGGAGCCCGCCGCCCTCTCCACCGACACCGCCCCCCTCGCCGTCCCCGCACCCCCCGCCTCCACCCTCGCGGAGCCGCCGCCCGACCGGTGAGGCTTCCGCTCCGTATGAGGTGTGACACCCCGATCCGCCCCCGGGTTCGCAACAAGGGCTCCGGACAGGAAGAATCAGGGGCCCGGGCCGTACCGTCATGGCCCGTACGGGGAGGTGGCAGGCAAGTGGAACAGCTGACGCAGCACGACCCGAGACGCATCGGGCCCTTCGAGGTGCTGGGCCGGCTCGGCGCGGGCGGCATGGGCCTGGTCTATCTCGCGCGGTCGGCGTCCGGCCGGCGCGTGGCGATCAAGACCGTGCGCACGGAGCTCGCGGAGGACCAGCTGTTCCGGGTCCGCTTCACCCGGGAGGTGGAGGCCGCCCGGGCGGTGTCCGGGTTCTACACGGCCGCCGTCGTCGACGCCGACCCGCGCGCCGCCGTGCCGTGGCTGGCGACCGCGTACGTCCCGGCGCCGTCGCTGGAAGAGATAGTGAACGAGTGCGGGCCGCTCCCGGCCCAGGCCGTCCGCTGGCTCGCCGCCGGTGTCGCCGAGGCCCTGCAGTCCATCCACGGCGCCGGGCTCGTCCACCGCGACCTCAAGCCGTCGAACGTGCTCGTCGTCGAGGACGGGCCCCGGGTGATCGACTTCGGCATCGCGTCCGGCGTCTCCAACACACGGCTGACGATGACCAACGTCGCCGTGGGCACCCCCGCCTACATGTCGCCCGAGCAGGCCCGGGACTCGCGCAGCGTCACCGGCGCCAGCGACGTCTTCTCGCTCGGCTCCATGCTGGTGTTCGCCGCCACCGGCCACGCGCCCTTCCACGGCGCCAACCCGGTGGAGACCGTCTTCATGCTGCTCCGCGAGGGCCCCGACCTGGAGGGCCTGCCGGAGGAGCTGCGGCCGCTCATCGAGGCGTGCATGCAGATGGACGTGGCCCAGCGGCCGACGCCGGCCGACCTCCAGGCCATGCTCGCCCCGCACCTCTTCGGCCCCGGCAGCGACGACAGCGGCACCGCGTCGGCGTGGTTGCCGGAGAGCGCCGTCGCCATGATCGAGACCCGCCGCGGCGGCGGCCGGACGGTCCCGCAGCCGCCGGTGTCCCCGCCGCCGATGCCGCCGCGCCCGCCCGTCCCGTACGACGGCGGCGACCCGCGTGCGCCCGAGCCCGTCCACGCGGGCGGCCGGCACGCGGGGCCCGCGGAGGAGTCCGGCGGGCCGGTGCGGCTCGGCGGCGCCACCGTGCCGATCGGCCCCGGGCCGCGGGTCGCGGACACCCGGGCGGCGCTCGCGGTCGGCCAGGCCGCCGACCCGCACGCCACCGGCTGGCTCCGGCCGCCCGGCGGGGAGGCGGCGCCCGCGCCCGCCCCGGCGCCGGAGGCCCCGGCCGTACCGCCGCAGCCGGCGCCCGGCGGCTGGCGGCCGTGGCGCTTCCGCATGTCGAACGACGTGTGGGGGACGCCGGTCGTCGACGGCGACCTGCTGTACGTGACCTCCTTCGAGGTGCACGCGCTGGACACCGGGTCCGGCCGGCGCCAGTTCAAGACCCGGGACGTGGCCTGGTCGATGGCGGTCGCGCAGGGCCGGATCCACGCCTCGGACGGGCCCACGCTGTACGCGCTGGACGCCGTCGACGGCAGCGAGCGGTGGCGGCTGCGCACCGACGCCTGGGTGTACTCCCTCCAGGTGGACCGGGGCACCGTCGTCACCGGCACCCGGGGCGGCGGCGTGCAGGGCTGGGAGGCGTCCAACGGCGCCAAGCTGTGGGAGATCACCGGCTGCCAGACGGACTTCGAGACCCCGGAGGCGGGCCCGGCCGTGCACGGCGACACCGTGTACGTGTGGCGGGACGCCCGGCTCCAGGCGCTCGACGCCCGCACGGGCACCGAGCGCTGGTCGTACCCGATCGGCGACGCCGCGTCCTGCGGGCACGTCCCGGTGCGGGTCGCCCCTGCCGAGGACGGCTGCGTGTACGTCTCCGCCGGCACCCGCGTCCTGTCCATCGACATCGCCGCCGGGCACGTCCGCTGGCACTTCGAGGCGCCCGCCGTCTTCCTCTCGCCGCCCGCCTTCGCGCCCGGCCCGGCGGTCACCGGCGGCGGCGTGTACCTGGCCGACCACCTCGGCACGGTGTACGCGATCGACGCCACCACCGGGCAGGACCGCTGGCGGATCGCGACCGAGCAGCGCCAGTCGTCCGAGCCGGTGCTCGTCGCCGCGGGCAACGTGCACGTCGGCAGCGGCAGCGCCCTCTACACCCTGGACGCGGTCACGGGCACGCCCCGCTGGCGGTTCGCGGCCGGCTCCGAACTGGTCGGCACCCCGGTCGTCGCGGACGGGCGGGTCCACTTCGGCTCCGCCGACCACGTGCTGTACACGCTGGACGCGACCGGTGGGCAGCTGCGCTGGAAGCTCGCCACGGGCGGCGAGATCACCGGCTCGCCGGTGGTCCGCAACGGGGTCGTGTACGCGTGCAGCAAGGACCGCTGCGTGTACGCGCTCGACGCGGCGAAGGGCACGGCCACGGGCCGCGGCTCGGCGGCCCGCTAGCCCGTCGGCCGGTCGTCCCGGCCGTCCCGGTCGCGGGGCGGGTCGGCCGGCACGTCGAAGCGGCCGGGAGCGGCGTACGGCATGGACCGGGTCTCGGCGTCGTACCCGCCGCGCCCGTCGTACCCGTCGTGTCCGTCGCGCGTCTCGGCCGTGACCGGGCCCGTGTCCTGCGGCCGGGCGGGCGGCTGCTCGTCGCGCCGGGTGCGCGCCTGCCGGTGGTCCTTGCGGCGGCCCGCCATGACGAGCGCGCCGAGCAGCAGCAGGATGCCGCCGCCGACGGCGTTGGCGACGCCGTCGCCGAGGCCGCGCCCGTCGCCGGACACGACGAGGCTGCCCTCGGCCTGCCCGACCCGGACCATCCACAGGACGGTGAAGCCGAGGACGACCACGCCGGCGACGGCGACGAGCACCCGGGAACGCAGCACCACGCCGACGACGGCGAGCAGGGCGGCGACGGCGAACGGCAGCAGGATCGAGCCGATGACCCCGGCCCGGGTCTCGGTGATGCCGGAGAAGAGGTCCCCGATCCGGTAGTCGCGGCCGTGACGGCCGTCGTACCAGGCACGGAAGGGGCTCCAGACGGCGGCCGTCGCTCCGACGAGGGCGAGGACCGAGCCGACGACGTTGCGGATCATCGTGCGCCCTCCTCGGGGTGCTTCGAGGTCCTGCGCTCCCGCTTTCGACGCTACGCGCGGTGGCCGGGGCCCGCCATGCGGGGCGCCGGGGCTCGCTAGGGTGTGGCCCGCACACGACGGACGGACGGGGAGGACGGCGATGGTACGGACCCGGTGGAAGCTGGCGGCGGCGCTGACGGTGGTGGTGCTGGCGCTGACCGGCTTCGAGACCGGCTCGGGCGGCAAGGGCGGCGGCAGCGGCAAGAGCAAGAGCCGCAGCAGTGACGGCGGCGGCTGCTCCAGCGACAAGAAGGACAACGACGACTACCAGGGCTCCGGGTGGAGCGGGGACGGCGGCAGCGGCAGCGAGTACACCGCCGAGCCGGCGTCCTCCGCCTCCGGCACGGCGGGCCCGGACGTGACGGTCGTCGACTGCGTGGAGCCCGCGCGGAAGAAGCGCAAGGGCAAGCCCGCCCGCAAGGCGGACACGACGGCGACGCTGCGGTTCTCCAACCCCGAGTACACCTCCCTCAGCTACCGCGTGGTCCTGGAGTTCCGCAGCGACAAGGGGTCCGTGATCTCCACGGCGGAGACGACGGTGGCGCTGCAGGCGGGGGAGCGGAAGGACGTCGAGGTGCCGATGGGCAGCCCCGGGCTCGTGGACCGGGTCGCCTCGTGCACGGTCGGCACGGTGCAGCAGCTGTAGTCCGGGAGCACGGTCCGGGAGCGGCAGGCCCTACCGCGTCCGGTGTCCGGTCCGCCGCGCGGTGAACAGCTCCGCCTGCCGGTCCGCCGGCAGGTTCCCGAGCGTCACCAGGTGCGGGGCCTGGGCGAGCGCCTGGGACCTCACCGCCTCCTTGGCCGTCCACAGGGCCCGTACGGTGCCCTGCACGGCCTCCGTCGGGTAGCCGGCGATGACGGCCGCCGCCTCCCGCGCGGCGGCGAGCGCACCGCCGGGCGCGGTCACCTCGCTGACCAGGCCGGTCTCGTAGGCGCGCCGGGCGGAGAGGCGTTCGGCGGAGCCCATGAGGGCCATCCGGGCGATCTCCCCGAAGGGCGTCCGCTGCGCCATGTGGATGGTCTCGAAGGCGCTGACCATGCCGTAGGTGGTGTGCGGGTCGAAGAAGGTCGCCGTCTCGCCGGCGATCAGGAACTCGGCCTCGCCGAGCAGGTAGAAGGCGCCCCCGCAGGCCATCCCCTCGACCGCGGCGATCACCGGTTTCCACAGGTCGTTGGCCTTGGGCCCGATGGCGATCAGCGGGTCGTCGACGCTGTACGGGGACGGGGGCTGCGGCACCCGGGCGGCGTCGTCGCGGTCGACGCCGGTGCAGAAGGCGCGGCCGCCGGCGCCGGTGAGGACGATCGCGCGGACGGTGTCGTCGTACCGGAATCCCCGCCAGGCGGCGGCGAGCGCGTCCGCCATGGCGAGGGTGATCGCGTTGTGGCGGGCGGGCCGGTCGAGGGTGACGACGGCGACGCCGGTCTGCTCGTCGCGTTCCACCGCGAGGCCGGGGGCGCCGCTCATCCGCGTTCCAGGAGCCAGCGGGGGACGGCGATGCCGTCGATCTCGGTGAAGGCGACGCGGACGGGGGCGCCGATCCGCAGCCGGGCGGGGTCGAGGGAGTTCAGGGGGGCGTCGGGGGCGGTGACGACGTTGCCGGCGAGGCGGACGCGGGGGGCGTCGGCGAGTTCGACGAGGACCGCGTTGTAGGGGGCCTGGGCGGCGTAGTCGGGCAGCAGCGGCGGGTGCGGGAGCACGTACGACCAGATCCGGCCGCGGCCGGACATGCGCCGCCAGGTGGTGGCGAAGGACTGGCAGTGGGGGCAGCAGGGGCGGGGCGGGAAGCGGAGTTCGCCGCAGTGGTCCTCGGCGCACGCCTGGATCCGGAGTTCGCCGCGGGCGGTGAACTCCCAGAAGGGGGCGCCGTCTTCGTCGATGACGGGGTTCAGCACGGGTCAGCTCCTGAGGAGGAGGGCGGAGGTGGGGACGCCTTCGCCGGCGGTGACGAGGCAGGTGGCGGCGCCGGGGACCTGGGCGGTGGAGGTGCCGCGGAGCTGCTTGACGCCCTCGTTGACGAGGTTGAAGCCGTGGACGTACGCCTCGGAGAGGCCGCCGCCGCCGGTGTTGAGGGGGAGCCGGCCGCCGAGTTCGAGGGCGCCGCCCTCGGTGAAGGCGGCGCCCTCGCCGCGCCCGCAGAAGCCGTAGCCCTCCAGGGAGAGCGGGATCAGCGGGGTGAAGGCGTCGTAGATCTGGGCGACGTCGACGTCCTGGGGGCCGAAGTCGGCGGTCTTCCACAGGTGGCGGGCGGCGGTCCAGGCGGGTCCGGTGAGCGGGTCGTCGTTCCAGTAGTTGACCATGCCGTGGTGCTGGGCGGGCAGGCCCTGGGCGGCGGAGTGCACGTAGACGGGCCGCTGCCGGCAGTCGCGGGCGCGTTCGGCGGAGACGACGACGCAGGCGAGGGCCCCGTCGGTCTCCAGGCAGTTGTCGAAGAGGCAGAGGGGTTCGCTGATCCAGCGGGAGGTCATGTACATCTCGCGGGTCAGCGGGCGCTCGTACATGATCGCGGCGGGGTTCTGGTTGGCGCGGTTGCGGCAGGCGAGGGCGACGTTGAAGAGGTGGTCGCGGGTGGCGCCGTACTCGTGCATGTAGCGGCGGGCGAGCATGCCGATCTCGTCGGCGGGGCGGAGCAGTCCGTGCGGGCGGGTCCACTGGCCGGGGGTGGGGAGCTGGACGGCGGTGTTCTTCCAGGGGCGGGGGCCGGAGCCGCGCTTGCGGGAGCGCCAGGCGACGCCGACGCTCGCCTGGCCGGTGGCGACGGCGGCGGCGAGGTGGCCGACGGTGGCGCAGGAGCCGCCGCCGCCGTAGCCGACCCGGGAGAAGAAGGTGACGTCGCCGGCGCCGATGGCCTTGGCGACCTCGACCTCGTCGGTCTCCTCCATGGTGTAGGAGGCGAAGGCGTCGACCTCGGACGGGGCGATGCCGGCGTCGTCGAGGGCGGCGAGGATCGCCCGGCACGCGAGGGTCTTCTCGGTCTCGGGGAGCTGTTTCGCGAAGGCGGTCTGTCCTATGCCGACGATGGCGGTGGCGTCCTTGAGCACCGGACCTCCTCAGGGGGCAGCACTGCTGACAGCGCGTCAGGCTACAACTAATCTGACGGATAGTCAGCTACGGTGCGGTGCCGGGAGGTTGGGTATGGACGTGCGCGGCGACCTGGAGTGGGGCACGATCCCGGGGCTCGTCCGGGCGGCGGGGGAGCGGTATGGCGGGCGGGAGGCGGTCGCCGACGGCCGCACCCGCGTCTCGTACGCCGAGCTCGCCGCGCGCGTCGAACGGTCCGCCGCCGCCTGCCTGGCCGCCGGGGTGCGGGCCGGGGACCGGGTCGCGGTCTGGGCGCCCAACAGCCTCGACTGGATCGTCGCCGCCCTCGGCGCGGTCACTGCCGGCGCCGTCCTCGTCCCGCTCAACACCCGCTTCAAGGGCGCCGAGGCCGCCGACCTCCTCGCCCGCTCCCGCGCCCGCCTGCTCTTCGTCACCGGCACCTTCCTCGGCACCTCGTACGTCGCCTCCCTGCGCCGCGCCGGCGTGCCCCTGCCGCACCTGGAGCGGGTCGTCGTCCTGGGCGACACGGCCCCGGACGAGGCCGGGTGGTCGACCTGGAAGGCGTTCCTCGCGGCGGGCGACGGGGTGTCCGCGGCCCGCGTCCGGGCCCGCGCCGACGCCGTCGACCCGGACGCCCCCTCCGACATCGTCTACACCTCCGGCACCACCGGCCGCCCCAAGGGCGCCGTCATCAGCCACGCCCAGAGCCTGCGCTGCTACGCGCAGTGGGCGGAGCTCGCCGGGCTCGCCGAGGGCGACCGCTACCTGGTGGTGAACCCGTTCTTCCACACCTTCGGCTACAAGGCGGGCGTCCTCGCCTGCCTCATGCGCGGCGCGGTGATCGTGCCGCAGCCGGTCTTCACCGTCGACACCGTCCTCGCCAACATCGCGGCCGAGCGGATCAGCGTGCTGCCCGGCCCGCCCACCCTCCACCAGTCGCTGCTCGACCACCCGGCCCGCGCCGCACACGACCTCTCCAGCCTCCGGCTGGTCGTCACCGGCGCCGCCGTCGTCCCGCTGCTGCTCGTCGAACGGCTCCGCTCCGAACTGGGCGTCGGCACCGTCCTCACCGCGTACGGCCTGTCGGAGGCGAGCGGCCTCGTCACCATGTGCCGCCGCGACGACCCCGACGAGACCGTCGCCACCACCTCCGGCCGGCCCGTTCCCGGCGTCGAGGTCCGGCTCTCCGGCTCCGGCGAGGTGCTGGTCCGGGGGCACAACGTGATGCGCGGCTACTTCGAGGACGAGGAGGCGACGGCCGCCGCGATCGACCCGGACGGCTGGCTGCGCACCGGGGACGTCGGGGTCCTCGACGCGGCCGGCAACCTGCGGATCACCGACCGGCTCAAGGACATGTTCATCGTCGGCGGCTTCAACGCCTACCCCGCCGAGATCGAGCAACTGCTGGGCCTGCACCCGGACATCGCCGACGTCGCCGTCATCGGCGTGCCCGACGCCCGGCTCGGTGAGGTCGGCAAGGCGTTCGCGGTGCGCCGGCCGGGCGCGCGGATCACCGCCGACGACCTGATCGCCTGGTCGCGGCGGGAGATGGCGAACTACAAGGTGCCCCGGCACGTCGAGTTCGTGACGGAGCTGCCGCGGAACGCGGGCGGGAAGGTGGTCAAGGGGGAGCTGCGGAAGCGGAGTTGAAGCGGAAGATTGGAATCCGTTTCCAGAGAGGTGCAACCGGTCGCTCACGTGTACACGTCATAGAGGCGCGCACTCCCGTCCCCTCCGACCTCCGACCCGAGGAGCAGCAGGTGTCCACGCAGGAGATCCCCCTCACCCTCACCCCGCAGCAGGCCGCCACCGGCGTCGTCATCCCAGTCACCCTGCCCGGCGGCGGCCCCACCCAGCTGCACGTCCCGCCCTGCCGTCACGGCGACGTCATCCCCGTCCCGTTCGCCGGCACGACCGTCCTGCTCCGCATCACCGTCGCCGGCGGACCGGCCCCCGCCCGCCGCGGCTCCGGCGTCGCCGGCTGTCTCGTCCCGCTCGTCGTCCTCGCCGCGGTCATCGGCGGCGGCTACCTCCTCACCGCCAACGACGACCGGGACACGCCCGCCGCCCGCCCCACCGTCCCCACCTTCTCCGTCTCGCCCTTCCCCAGCCTCGACCTCGGCGACCTCGCCCCCAGCGCGACCGCCACCCCCACCGAGGAGGAGCCCGACCCGTACGACAAGGGCACCTGCCTCAACGGCACCCTGCCGGACTCGGAGACCGCCCAGTCCGTCAGCGGCGTCGAAGAGGTCCCCTGCTCGGCCTCGGACGCCCACTACAAGGTCATCCAGACCTTCCCCTTCACCTCCGACATGAACCGGTGCAACGCCAACCCGAAGACCGAGTACGCCTTCTCGCACCGCTACACCATGAACGGCACCACCATCAGCGAGTACGTGTACTGCCTCGTCGGCCTCGGCTCCTACGCCCGCCGCTGACCGCTCACCCCGCCCGGGTGAGGAGGACGATCCCGGCCCCGTCCCGCACCACCCGCCACGCCGGGTCCGAGGCCGCCTCCCGCAGCACCCCGGCCGTCGCCCCCGCCGGGAACCCGTCCGCCCGGTCCAGGACCAGCCACTCCACGGCCGGCTCCCGGTCGAGCAGCCCCGGCGCCGCGAGCCGCACCACCGTCCGGTCCGTCAGGTGCGGGGCGAGCGTGTTGCTCGCCGCCACCCGCACCCCGTCCGGCACCAGCCCGACCGCCGCCCGCGCCGACGCCTCGCGCGGGCTCTCCCGCCAGAAGCCGGGCGCGGCGAGCTGGGCGGTCGGCTGGAGGGGCAGGAGCAGCAGCACGGCCCCGAGCGGTACGGCCAGGGGGAGCCGCGCCCCGCGCCGCAGCGCGTCCACGAGGGCCGCGCACGCGATCGGCACGAGCACGGCCGAGTAGTGCAGCCCGGGCTCCCAGTGGGACGGCACCGAAGAGGTGAACCGCCAGGCCAGCGTGGGCAGCAGCAGCCACGCCAGCGGACTGCGCAGCACCAGGCCGCCGGTGACGGCGAGCAGCGCGAGGACGGTGAGCGCCTTCACGGACCAGCCGTCGAGGAGCCCGTACGCGCCGCCGACCTGCCCGGCGTACAGATAGCGGCCGTCGGGCGCGAAGCCCGGGACGACCACCTTGAGGACGAGCAGCGTGGCGAGCACCGACCCGCCGGTCAGGAGCCACCCCGTCCGCCGGTCCCGCCCGGGGTACGCGATCAGCAGCCCGAGGACGGCGGCCGTCGCCCCCAGGTCCTCCTTCACGAGGAGCAGCCCCGCCGCCCACCCGGCCGCGGCCCGCGTCCGGCCGTCCAGATACGCCCGGCAGGCCAGCGCCAGCAGCGGCAGCGCGAACGCCACCTCGTGGAAGTCGAAGCCGACCAGCGTCTGCACGCCCCACGCGAGACCGCAGACCGCGCCGACCACCGGACCGGCGGACGACCGTGCGGGCAGATGCCGCTGCGCGGTCCGCCCCGTCACGTACACCGCCACCGCGACGAGCGCCGTCTGCGCCACCAGCAGCACCTCCACCCGCGGCACCAGCCGGTACACCGGACCGAGCAGCGCCAGCACCGGATGGAAGTGGTCCCCCAGCAGCGGCAGCGCCTCCCCGGCGAACCCCGGCGGCGCCGTCGCCGTCCGGATCTCCGACGCCGGCAGCCGCCCCTCCGCCCACGACCGCACCGCCTGCCCGAAGATCCCCAGGTCGTATCCGGTCGTCCGGAACCGGGCGTGGTTCCGCAGCGCGAACACCGTGTGCAGGACGAACAGGACACCGGCGACGACGGCCGGGCCGGTGCGGGACGGGGCCGCCGCCGGCCTGCGGAGCGGCGGCGCCTCGGGAACGGAGGTGACGAACATGCGGGCAGCTTCCGGGGCACCCCCTGAAGTGCCCCTGAAGCACCCTGAGGAATTCCTCAGGAACCGCCCGCGCCGGCGGCGATACTCGGGGCCATGCGCATCCTGGCGATCGAGGACGAGGAACGGATAGCCGCCTCCCTGCGGCGCGGGCTCACGGCCGTCGGCTACACCGTCGACGTCGCCCACGACGGCGTCACCGGACTCCACCTGGCCCGCGAACACCGCTACGCCGCCGTCCTGCTGGACCTCATGCTGCCCGGCCTCAGCGGCTACCAGGTCTGCGCCCGGCTGCGCGCCGAGGGCAACGACGTGCCGGTGCTGATGCTGACCGCGAAGAACGGCGAGTACGACGAGGCCGAGGGCCTGGACACCGGCGCCGACGACTACCTGGCGAAACCCTTCTCGTACGTGGTCCTGGAGGCCCGGCTGCGGGCCCTCGTCCGCCGCGGCGGCGCCCGCACCCCCACCCTCCTGGAGGCCGGCGACCTGTGGCTCGACCCCGCCCGCCGCACCTGCGGGCGCGGCGCCGAGCGGATCGCCCTCACCCCGAAGGAGTTCGCCGTCCTGCACTGCCTGCTCCGCCGCCTCGACGAGGTGGTGCCCGTCGTCGACGTCCTCGACGAGGTGTGGTCGGCGGACTTCACCGGCGACCCGAACATCGTGCACGTCTACATCAGCGCCGTACGCCGCAAGATCGACGTCCCCTTCGGCCGCGACACCATCGAGACCGTGCGCGGCGCCGGCTACCGGGTCAGCGGCCGTGCGTGACCCCGCCCGCGCCCCGCGCCCCGCGTGGGCGACCCGCCCCGTCTGGGCGTCCGGCCTCGCCGCCTCGCTCGTCGTCGGCTGCGCCGTCGCGCTGCTCCAGTACGCCGACCGGGCCGCCGGCCTCCGCTCCACCTGGCCCGCCGTCCACCTCAACGACGACCGGGTCGGCCCGCAGATCGAGTGGATCACCACCTGGGGCACCTGGCTGGGCGCCCTGTACGTCGCCGTCGTCTGCGCCGTCGCCGGCCGGGGCGGCCCCTGGCGGGTACGGCTCCGGGGCGCGGCCGTCGCCGCCGCCGTCACCGCCTGCCTCTACGCGGCCTACGGCAGCTGGCTCGTCCGGGAGAACGAGTTCGGCAAGGTCGACGTCGCCGAGAAGGCCCTCCGCTGGGCCGTCGCCTGCGTCGGCCCCTCCGCCGGCCTCATCACCGCCGCGGCGGTCGCGGCGGCCGTCGGCCGGGGCGGGCGGCGGATCTCCTTCCGCGGCCGGGTCGCGCTCACCGCGGCGGCGGCCACCGGGGCGTTCTTCCTCGCGGCCGTGCACACCTTCCAGACCCTGAACGACGCGCACGACACCCTCGACAAGGTGTACTGGGTCGCCCTCACCACCGGCGTCCCGCTGACGGCCCTCCTGACCGGCTTCCTCGTGCACGTCATGGTCGCGCGGGCGCTGCGGCCGGTCGAGGCGATCCGCCGCGAACTCGCCGACATCACCGGGCAGTCGCTCGACCGCCGGGTCCCCGTCCCGCCGACCGCCGACGTCATCGCGGACCTCGCCCGCACGACGAACGCGACGCTGGACCGGGTGGAGGCCGCCGCCACCCGGCAGCGCGAGTTCACCGCCGACGCGGCGCACGAACTCCGCAGCCCGCTCGCGGCCCTGCGCGCCCAGCTCGAATCGTCCCTCCGCCACCCGGAGTCCGCCGGCGACTGGCCGGAGGTCGTACGGGAGGCGGTGACGGACGTCGTCCGCCTCCAGCACCTCGCCGACGACCTGCTCCTCCTCGCCGGCCACGGCTCCGCCCCGCCGGTCCGCGAACCGGTCGACCTCGCGGCCCTCGCGGAGGACCTGGTCCGCGAGCACCAGCACCTCCCGGAGGCGGCGGCGCTCACCCTCCACTGCGAGGCCCCAGCCCCCGCGGTCCTCCCCGGCCACCCGGGCCACCTGGACCGCGTCCTGCGCAACCTCCTCGCCAACGCCTGCCGCCACGCCCGCTCCACGGTCACCGTCCGCGTCCACCGCACGGACCGGCACCTGGTCCTGTCCGTCCAGGACGACGGCCCCGGCATCCCGCCCGCCGACCGCGCCCGCGTCTTCGAGCGCTTCACCCGCCTGGACCCCACCCGCACCCGCACCACGGGGGGCGCCGGCCTGGGCCTCCCCATCGCCAGAGACCTCACCACCGCCCACCGCGGCACCCTCACGATCGAGGACACGGAGGAGGGGGGCGCCTTGCTGGTGGCCCGTTTCCCGGCGGACGCTCAGCCGGCGCGGAGGTCGCCGTAGGAGGTGGTGGTGACGTGCATGTTGGCGGAGGCGGGCGACGCCGCGCCGAAGGCCAGTGCCGCGACGACGGCCGCGAGGGCGAAGAGCCGTTTCGGTGTGCTCATGTCTCACGCTTCCTGAAGGTGTGGGTTTCGGGCGGATCGATCCTCGCGGTGAGGGCCACCGGCCGCGAAGCGGAACGTTCTACTTCGTCAGATGGCCGCACACGCGGGAGGGGCCGGGCGTCTGCCCGGCCCCTCCTGTCGGCGGCCCGATCGCGTTGCTCACGGTCCCTTCCGGACGGATCCCCCCTGGTT
Source organism: Microtetraspora glauca (assembly GCA_000721275.1). Classification (GTDB taxonomy): domain Bacteria; phylum Actinomycetota; class Actinomycetes; order Streptomycetales; family Streptomycetaceae; genus Streptomyces. Next base: position 87,308 of record JOFO01000016.1, read on the forward strand.
CCGTCCGGAGTCCCCCGGACCGTGCGCTCCCCCGTCGACCGGACCCCCTGCGGGTGGCACCGGCGGCTCCCCCGTAGGCGTCGCCGGTGCCGTCATCCCCGTGGGGAAGTGGCTTACTTGACCGGCTCCGTGGTCACGTGGAGGTTGTCGGTCGAGGCGGCGCCCTCGCCGAGGACCTTGTCCGCGATGGCGTCCGCCGGCTCCGAGGTGACGTGCAGGTTCTTGGTGCCGATCTGCTCGGTCTCGCCGCCGGTGACGTGCAGGTTCTCCGGCTTGACGGTCGGGTCGGTCGCTTCGATCTCGGCCATGGTGTTCCCCTCCTGGTGGATGGCTTGCGTGCGGTGCGGTGGGGAGCCCGTCCGGCTGTTCCCCCGTGGCCGGCCGGACGGGCTCCCAGGGCCGCTCACCCTAGTGCGTGGGTGTGACAGCCTCTGCGGCGACCCGTCTGCCCCCCGACGCGACGGATCGTTGAGGACAACTGTGGCCCGGGGCGATAAACGAACGATGAACGCCCGCCGGAAGGCCCGGTGTCAGGCCGCCGCCCGCTCGGCGAGCAGGCCCCTGACCTCGGCCGACTCCGGCGAGCCCAGCTCCTCGTAGATGTCGAGCGCCTCCTGCCAGCACACCCGGGCCCGCCCGGACTGGCCGAGGGCGTCGAGTGCCCGGCCGAGTACGGTCAGCACGTTTCCGCGCCGCCAGTCGCCGCCGATGCCCCGCAGCACGGACAGGGCCTTCTCGGCCCCGGCGGCCGCCGCGCCGTACCGGCGGGCGGCGATGTCGACCTCGGCGAGGCGGAAGAGGGTCATGCCCTCCCACAGCCGCTGCCGGCTCTCCATGAAGACGCCCAGCGCGTCCCGGAGTTGCCCGGCGGCAGCGTCGAGCTGCCCGTTCTCGGTGAGCGCGAGACCCAGCGCGTAGCGGCCGTTCGCCCCCTTGAGGGAATGCCCCATGTCGTCGTACATGGCCGCCCCCTGCTGAGCCATGCGGACGGCGTCCTCCCGTTGTCCGGCGGCCAGGCGGAGCCGGGACAGGTTGCAGAGGGCGGACGCCTCGCCCGCCCGGTCGCCGACGTTCCGGAAGTCCGCGATCGCCAGCGAGAAGTGGTGGTCGCCAGCCTGGTGCCGCCCCTGATAGAGCGCGACGGCGCCCCGCACGTTGTGCGCCCAGCACATGGGAAGGCGGTCGTCCACGGACCCGGACAGCTCGGTCACCTCCGCGGCCTCCCGGTCCGCCTGGTCGAAGCGCCCCTGGTAGTGGTGGACGTACGCCAGCGTGTTGGCCGCCCGCCCCTCCGCCCGCGTGTCCCCCGCCCTCGCCGCCGCCTCCCGCAGCACCGTCGCCACCGCCTCGTACTCCTTGGAGTTGGCGCCGGACTCCGCGAGGTCCAGGGACGCCCACAGGAGGTCGACCGCGCGGCGGAGGGTCGTGGGGGCGGCGGCGGACTGGCGGACGCAGGCGAGGAGGCAGTGGGACTCGGCGTACAGCCAGTCCTGGGCGTCGTGGCGGTCGGTGAAGGCCAGGCCCTCGTACTCGGTGGGTTCGAGGTGGTCGACCAGGCGGTCGCCGGGGCGCTCGATGGCGTACACCCGGGCCGCCGTCGACAGGTAGAAGTCGAGCAGCCGCGACAGGGCCGCCGCCTTCTCCGTCGGCGGGTGCTCGTCGCGGTCGGCGCACGCGCGCGCGTACAGCCGGACCAGGTCGTGGTAGCGGTAGCGGCCGGGAGCCGCCGACTCCAGGAGGGACGTGTCGACCAGCGCCTCCAGCAGGTCCTCGGCGTCCCACAGGGGAAGGTCCAGGACCGCCGCCGCGGCGGCGAGCGAGATGTCGGGGCCGTCCGCGAGGCCCAGCAGACGGAAGGCGCGCGCCTGGGCCGGCTCCAGCTGGCCGTAGCCGAGCTCGAAGGTGGCCTTGACCGCGAGGTCGCCGGCCTGGAGCTCGTCGAGACGGCGGCGCTCGTCCGCCAGCTTGGCGGCGAGGACCGACACCGTCCAGGTGCGGCGGGCCGCCAGGCGCGACGCGGCGATGCGGATCGCGAGCGGCAGGAAGCCGCAGGCCGCGACCACGTCCAGCGCGGCCTCCCGCTCCGCCCGCACCCGCTCCTCGCCGACGATCCGGGTGAAGAGCTGGAGCGCCTCCTCGGGGGACATCACGTCGAGGTCCACGAGGTGCGCGCCCGCCAGGTCGACCATGCGGATGCGGCTGGTGACGAGCGCGGCGCAGCCGGCCGTGCCGGGGAGGAGCGGGCGGATCTGGGCGGCGTCCCGGGCGTTGTCGAGGAGGATCAGGACCCGGCGGCCGTCGAGGGTCGAGCGGTAGAGGGCCGCCCGGTCCTCCAGGGAGTCGGGGATGGCGGAGTCCGGGGTGCCGAGGGCCCGCAGGAAGGAGCCGAGGACCGTCTCCGGGGCGGCGGCGCGGGAGCCGGCGCCCTGGAGGTCGACGTACAGCTGCCCGTCGGGGAAGTGCGGCCGGGCCTCGTGGGCGACGTGCACGGCGAGCGTCGTCTTGCCGACGCCGCCGATGCCGGCGAGCGCCGAGACCGCCATGACGGAGCCCTCGGCGGTGGCGAGCCGCGCGCCGAGCTCCCGCACGAAGGCGGCCCGGCCGGTGAAGTCGGCGACGGTCGCGGGGAGCTGGGCGGGCCGGGCGACGGGCGCGGCGGCGGGTGTCTGCTCCTCGACGGGGCGGGCGAGTTCGGCGTCGCCCTGGAGGATGCGCTGCTGGAGCCGGGAGAGTTCGGGCGTCGGGTCGACGCCGAGTTCGTCGGCGAGGAGCCGGCGGGTGTCGGCGTACACGGCGAGCGCCTCCGCCTGCCGGCCGCTGCGGTAGAGCGCGAGCATCAGCAGTTCGCGGAGGCGTTCGCGGAGCGGGTGGGCGGCGGTGAGCGCGGTCAGTTCGGAGACGGCCTCGGCGTGCGCGCCGATCTCCAGGTCGATGTCGACGCGGGTCTCCAGGAGGGTGAGCCGCCACTCCTCCAGGCGGGTCCGCTGGGTGTCCGCGTACGGCCCGGGCACGGACGCCAGGACTTCGCCGTCCCACAGGTCCAGGGCCTCGGCGAGCCGGGCGCGGGCGGCGGTCCGGTCGCCGGCGGCGCGCAGCTTGTCGGCGTCGGCGGCCAGTTCGCGGGCCCGGGTGAGGTCGAGCGCGGTGGTGCGGAGCGCGTAGCCGCCGGACTCGCTGACCAGCACCTCGGCGCCGAGGACCTTGCGGAGCCGGGAGGCGTACGTGCGGAGCGCGGCGAGCGCCTGGGAGGGGGGTTCGCCGCCCCACAGCGCGTCGATGAGCTCGGCGGCGGTGGCGGTGCGGCCGCCGCGCAGGAGCAGGGCGGCGAGCAGGGCCCGCTGCTGCGGCGAGCCGGTGGCCAGCGGTTCCCCGTCCCGCCACGCCCGTACGGGCCCGAGCACGCCGAACCGCAGCCCGGTGCCGTCCTCGGGTGTGCCCGCCGCCGGCGTCGCCCCGGCCCGCGTCTCCGCGCCGGCCTCCGCCTCGGCCCGCGTCTCCGTACCGGCCCGCGTCTCCGCGCCGTTCCCGGCCCGTGGCCGGGGTACGCCGGACGCCGGCCCGGCGCCGTGTCCGCCGGGGCCCTGCGCCGGGACGCGCGGCCCGTTCTCCTGCCCCATGGCTCCCCCTGCCCCTACCGGTGGTATCGCCCCGGAACAGTCTGCCTTGTCCGGAGGGAGCGCGTCAGCATCGGGGCGACCGTCGTGAAGGAGCTGTGACGGGCGGCGGCCGTCACGATAGCTGACGGTTCGTCAGATCAGCGCTACCGTGAAGGACATGGAGACCCAGGAGACCTTCCCCAGGATCATCTCGGTGGACGACCACACCGTGGAGCCCGCGCACGTCTGGCGGGACCGGCTCCCGTCCCGGTACCGCGACACCGGCCCCCGGATCGTCCGGGCCCCGCTGAAGGAGATGACCTTCCTCGGCGGCAGGTTCGCGCCCGTCATGGGCGCGCAGGGCGACGACGGGCCGGTCGGCGACTGGTGGGTCTACGAGGATCTGCACAGGCCCCTCACCCGGCTCGACACCGCCGTCGGCTACGACCGCGACGAGATACGCCTCGAAGTGATCACGTACGAGCAGATGCGGCCCGGTTCCTTCTCCGTGCCGGACCGGCTCGCCGACATGGACGTCAACCACGTCCAGTCCGCGCTCTGCTTCCCGACCTTCCCGCGCTTCTGCGGCCAGACCTTCACCGAGGCGGCCGACCGCGAGCTCGGACTGCTCTGCGTCCGCGCGTACAACGACTGGATGGTCGAGGAGTGGTGCGGTCCCGAGGCGCGGGGCCGGCTGATCCCGCTGACCCTCGTCCCGCTGTGGGACCCGGAGCTGGCCGCCGCCGAGGTGCGGCGGAACGCGGCCCGGGGCGTGCGGGCGGTCGCCTTCTCCGAGATCCCGCCGCACCTGGGGCTGCCGTCGGTCCACACCGACCACTGGGACCCGTTCCTGCGGGCCTGCGACGAGACCGGCACGGTCGTCGCGATGCACATCGGCTCGTCCAGCCGGATGCCGTCGACCTCCGCGGACGCCCCGCCCGCGGTCGGCTCCACGATCACCTTCGCCAACTGCTGCTTCTCGATGGTCGACTGGCTGATGAGCGGCAAGTTCGAGCGCTTCCCGAACCTGCGGATCATGTACGCCGAGGGCCAGATCGGGTGGATCCCGTACATCCTGGAGCGGGCGGACGTGGTCTGGGAGGAGAACCGCGCCTGGGGCGGGGTCGCCGACAAGGTCACCCGGCCGCCGTCGGAGCTGTTCGCCGGGCACGTCTTCGGCTGCTTCTTCGACGACGCCTTCGGGCTGCGCAACCTCGACGCGATCGGCGCGGGGAACGTCCTGTACGAGACGGACTACCCGCACTCCGACTCCACCTGGCCGAAGTCCCGGGAGGTCGGCGAGGCGCAGATGGGCCACCTGCCGCCGGACGTCGTCGAGCGGATCGTCCGCGGCAACGCCATCGACCTGCTGGGGCTGACGCCGGAGGGCCTCTGGAGGCCGTGACGCGCGGGGGCGGGGCCGCACGTCACGCGCGGAGCGGCGGGCGCCGTCCCGGCCTATGCCCGGGCGTCCCGGACGTTGTGCTCGCTCAGGTCGGGCGCATGCCGGGCGACGGTCCGGTAGTCGTCATCGTCGTGGAGGACGGTCAGTCCGTGGTGAGCGGCGGTGGCCGCGATGATCAGGTCGACGGCCGAGGCGCTCCGGTGCTCGCCGGCTTTCGCCATCCGGCGCTGTACGGAGTCGATCCAGCGGCCGGCGTTCTTGGGCACCGCGACATCGGGGTAGAGCTCGGTGAACATCTCGGCGATCTCGTCGTACTCGCGGCCGTTCCGGGCGCTGTGCAGGAATGCGGCGCGCTGGGGATAGCACGACGCGATCGACTCGGCGTCGATGGCGTCGTACCAGGCCGACTGGAGTGCGGGGTCACCGAGCAGCCGGACGAGTCCGGACGTGTCGAGAAGGTAGATCACCCTGCGTCCTTCTCGGCCCGGTGCCGCCGCTCGGCGTCCTCGACCGCCCCCCAGTGGCGCGCCCGCTCGAAGTGGCGACCGATGCGTGCCGCGCGCTCCTGGCGGTCGGCGTAGAACCGAAGGGCCAGGTTGACGGCCTCCTTCTTGGTCCGCGCCTTGGACAGGGCCATGGCCCGCTCCAGCGCGTCCTCGTCTATGTCGATCTGGGTCACAGCCATGCCGGGCCCTCCGCTCTGTGGGTCATGTACATAGAACTGTACTCCTTCCACATGTCGCCTGCGCGGCGATGCGACGGACCCCTTGTCTGATGACCCGTCAGGCGCCAGCATGGCCCCGGCACCGTAACTGACGATGCGTCAGAAGGAGGGGGTCCCCATGGTGGTCTACGGGATGCAGCTGCCCGTCCAGTCGCAGTCCGCGCTCTACGCCGAGCCGTGGGAGGCCGCCGCCGGCCCCGCCGACCTGCTGGCCGTGGCCCGGGCGGCCGACGCGCACGGCTTCGCGTACGTCGCCTGCTGCGACCACGTGGCCGTCCCGCGCCGGCTCGCCGCCGGGATGGGCACCGTCTGGTACGACCCCGTCGCCACCCTCTCCTTCCTGGCCGCCGCCACCGAGCGGGTCCGGCTGCTGTCGCACGTCGCCGTCGTCGGGCTGCGGCACCCGCTGGTCACCGCCAAGGCGTACGCGACCGTCGACCACCTCTCCGGCGGCCGGCTGGTCCTCGGGGTGGGTGCGGGGCACGTGCGGGAGGAGTTCGACGCGGTCGGGGCGGACTTCGCGAGGCGCGGCGCGGTCCTCGACGAGACGATCGACGCGCTGCGGGCGGCGCTCGGCCCGGAGGAGTACCCGGAGCACCTGGGGGAGCGGTTCGCCTTCAAGGACCTCGGGCAGCGGCCCCGGCCCGGGCAGGAGCGGGTCCCCGTCTGGGTGGGCGGCTCGTCGCCTGCGGCGGTGCGGCGGGCCGCGCTGAAGGGCGACGGCTGGCTGCCGCAGGGCGACCCGCGGGACGTGCTGGCGCGCCGGATCGAGCGGATCCGGCGGCTGCGCGAGGAGGCCGGGCTCACCGGGCCCTTCACGTGCGGGGCGATCGCCGAGCCGCTGTACGTGGGCGCCCCCGGCTGGGACGTCGGGCGCCGCACGCTGGCCGGTCCGCCGGAGGAGCTGGCGGCCTCGCTCCGGGAGTACGGGGCGATGGGCGTCGGCCAGGTCCAGGTGCGGTTCCGCAGCCGGAGCCGTACCGAACTCGTCGACCAGATGGCGGCCTTCGCCGAGGGGGTCGCCCCGCACCTGTAGGGAGTGGGCGCATGGGCAAGCTGGACGGGCGGGTCGCGATCGTCACGGGGGCCGCGCGCGGGCAGGGCGCGCAGGAGGCGCGGCTGTTCGCCGCCGAGGGGGCGAGGGTCGTCCTGGCCGACGTGCTCGACGGCCCGGGGGAGGCCCTGGCGAAGGAGCTGGGGGAGGAGCGGGCCGCGTACGTCCACCTGGACGTGACCCGCGAGGAGGAGTGGACGGCGGCCGTGGCGGCGGCGAAGGAACGGTTCGGGCGGATCGACGCCCTGGTCAACAACGCCGGCGTGCTCCGCTTCAACGACCTGCTCGCCACCCCGCTGGAGGAGTTCCAGGCGGTCGTCTCGGTCAACCAGACCGGCTGCTTCCTGGGCATCCGGACGGTGGCCCCGGAGATCGCGGCGGCCGGCGGCGGCACGATCGTCAACACCGCCTCGTACACGGGCCTGACCGGGATGGCCGGGGTCGGCGCCTACGCGGCCTCCAAGCACGCCGTGCTCGGCCTGACCCGGGTGGCGGCGCTGGAGCTGGCCCCGCGGGGCATCCGGGTCAACGCGGTCTGCCCCGGCGCGATCGACACCGCGATGAGCAACCCGGAGGGCGTCGACCCGGCCGCCACCGGCGAGCTGTACCGCAGGCTGGTGCCGCTCGGCCGGATCGGCCGCCCGGAGGAGGTGGCGGCCCTCGCCCTCTTCCTGACCTCGGACGACTCCTCGTACGTGACCGGCCAGCCGTTCGTGATCGACGGCGGCTGGCTGGCCGGCGTCTCCCTGTTCTGAGCGTATCTGACGAGCCGTCAGGTATTGACACCGTGCGGCGCGTCCAAGAATCTGACGGAACGTCAGAAACTCACGAGGAAGGTGACTTCCGTGGAATTCGGGATCTTCGTACAGGGATACGTCGGCAAGCGCGCCGAGACCGATCCCGAAGCCGAGCACAAGGCCCTCATGGAGGAGACCGAGTACGTCATCCAGGCCGACAGGTCGAACTTCAAGTACGCCTGGGCCTCCGAACACCACTTCCTGGAGGAGTACTCGCACCTCTCGGCCAACGACGTCTACCTGGGCTACCTCGCCCACGCCACCGAGCGCATCCACCTCGGCTCCGGGATCTTCAACCCGCTCGCCCCGGTCAACCACCCGGTCAAGGTCGCCGAGAAGGTCGCCATGCTCGACCACCTCTCCGCCGGCCGCTTCGAGTTCGGCTCCGGCCGCGGCGCCGGCTCCCACGAGATCCTCGGCTTCTTCCCGGGCATCACCGACATGAACCACACCAAGGAACTCTGGGAGGAGACCATCGCCGAGTTCCCCAAGATGTGGCTCCAGGACGAGTACCAGGGCTTCCAGGGCAAGCACTGGTCCCTCCCGCCCCGCAAGATCCTCCCCAAGCCGTACGGCGCCTCCCACCCCGCCATGTGGTACGCCGCCGGCTCCCCGTCCTCCTACGCCATGGCCGGGAGGTTGGGCCTCGGCGTCCTCGGCTTCAGCGTCCAGAAGGTCTCCGACATGGAATGGGTCGTCGAGTCCTACAAGAACGCGATCAAGGAGGCCAGGGCGGTCGGCGACTTCGTCAACGACAACGTCATGGTGACGTCGACGGCGATCTGCGCCGAGACCCACGACAAGGCCGTCGAGATCGCCGTCGGCGGCGGACTGAACTACCTCCAGTCGCTGCTCTTCCGCTACCACGACACCTTCCCCCGGCCCGAGGGCGTCCCCGAGTGGCCCGAACTCCTCCCCGAGTACTCCGCCGAGATCATCGAACTCCTCATCGCCGAGGAGCTGATGATCTGCGGCGACCCCTCGGAGGTCCTCGCCCAGTGCCGCCGCTGGGAGCAGGCCGGCGCCGACCAGCTCTCCTTCGGGCTCCCGATCGGGATCTCCTACGAGGACACGATGAACACGATCAAGCTGATCGGCGAACACGTGATCCCCCAGATCGACACGGACCCCGTCCACCGCACCACCCGCTTCCGCCACGCCGCCTCCGCCTAGGCGCCTGGCCCCACGACGGCGCCCAGAAGCGCGAGGCGTTCGGCTTCCCGGGCCGGCGTCTCGTCACCCGCCCCGGCCGGCGGCCGTTCCGCGGCGGCTCCGGCCGGGGCCCACGCGTGGCCCAGGACAGAAAGGGACGTCATGCTCGACCACCTCATCAGGGGCGCCACCGTCGTGGACGGCACCGGCGCCCCCGCCCGCGTCGCCGACGTCGGCATCCGCGACGGCCGCATCGTGCTCCCGCCCCCCGGGGCGGAAGCCCGTACCACCGAGGACGCCACCGGACTCGTCCTCGCGCCCGGCTTCGTCGACCCCCACACCCACTACGACGCCCAGCTGTTCTGGGACCCGTACGCCACCCCCTCCATGAACCACGGCGTCACCACCGTCGCCGGCGGCAACTGCGGCTTCACCCTCGCCCCGCTCCACCCCGACCGGCCGGAGGACGCCGACTACACCCGCCGCATGATGGCCAAGGTCGAGGGCATGGCCCTCAAGGCCCTGGAGGAGGGCGTCGACTGGAGCTGGTCGAGCTTCGGCGAGTACCTCGACGCGCTGGAGGGACGGATCGCCGTCAACGCCGGCTTCATGGTCGGCCACTGCGCCCTGCGCCGCTACGTGATGGGCGAGGCCGCCGTCGGCGGGCCCGCCACCCCCGAGCAGCTGGAACGGATGACCGCCCTCCTCAAGGACGCCATGGCGGCCGGCGCCTGGGGCCTGTCCACCACCCAGTCGTCCACCCACTCCGACGGCGACGGCGTCCCCGTCGCCTCCCGGCACGCGAGCCCCGCCGAGCTGATCGCCCTCGCGAAGGCCGTCGGCGAACACGAGGGCACCCAGCTGGAGGCGATCCTCGCGGGCTGCCTCGACCAGTTCACCGACGACGAGATCGACCTCTTCGTCGAGATGACCGCCGCCGCCGGCCGGCCCCTCAACTGGAACGTCCTCACCATCGACGCCGCCGTCCCCGAACGCGTCCCCCGCCAGCTCACCGCCTCCGAACGGGCCCGCAAGTCCGGCGGCCGGATCGTCGCCCTCACCATGCCGATCCTCACCCCCATGAACATGTCCCTCGGCACCTTCTGCGCCCTCAACCTCATCCCCGGCTGGGGCGAGATCCTGGGCCTGCCCGTCCCCGAGCGGATCGCGAAGCTCCGCGACCCGGAGGTGCGCGCCGGGATGCTGCGCCGCGCCGACTCCCGGGAGGCCGGCGTCTTCCGCCGGCTCGCGGACTTCGGCCGGTACGTCATCGGCGACACGTACAGCCCCGAGAACGACGGCCTGACCGGCCGGATCGTGCGGGACGTCGCCGCCGAACGCGGCCAGGACCCCTTCCAGTGCCTCGTCGAGATCTGCGCCGAGGACGACCTGCGGACCGTCCTGTGGCCGATGCCCACCGACAACGACCCGGCCTCCTGGGCGCTGCGCGCCGAGACCTGGCAGCACGAGGACGTGATGCTCGGCGGCTCCGACGCCGGCGCCCACCTGGACCGCATGTGCGGAGCCCCGTACACGACCCGCTTCCTCGGCGACTGCCTGCGCGGCCGGAAGCTGGTGCCGCTGGAGCGGGCCGTGCGGATGCTCAGCGACGACCCGGCCCGGCTCTTCGGGCTCCGCGAGCGCGGCCGGATCGCCGACGGCCACCACGCCGACCTGGTCCTCTTCGACCCCGAGCGGATCGACGCCGGCCCGGCGACCCTCGTCCACGACCTGCCCGGCGGCAGCCCGCGCCTGGACTCCCGGGCCGTCGGAATCGTCTCCGTCCGCGTGAACGGCGTGGAGACCGTCCGCGACGACCGGGTGACCGGCGCCGTTCCCGGCCGGGTGCTGCGCTCCGGCCGCGACACGAGGACGGTGAGCACCCGGTGAGGACCGAGCGCCTCTTCATCGGCGGCACGTGGACCGAGCCCGACGGCGGCCACTACGAGGTGGTCGACCCGGCGACGGAGGAGACCGTCGGGCTGGCCCCCGAGGCGTCCCGGGCCCAGGTGTACGAGGCGGCCGCCGCGGCCCGCGACGCCTTCGCGTCCTGGTCGCGGACCCGGCCCGAGGAGCGGGCCGCGCTCCTCGACCGGGCCGCGGCGATCATGGCCAGGGACGCCGAGGCGCACACCGCCCTCGCCCGCGCCGAGACCGGCGCCACCACCGCCACCGCCCGCTCGATGCAGGTCGCCGTCGGCGCCGCCCGCTTCCGGCGGTACGCGCGGGGGGCGCTGGAACCGGTCGAGGAGGCCCTGCCGCCGCAGATCAACGAGGCCGGGCCGATGGGACGGGCCGGTGTCTTCGGCGCGGTCGCGGTGCGCCGCCCGGTCGGCGTCGTCACCTGCATCACCTCGTACAACAACCCCTGGGCCAACCCGGCCGGCAAGATCGCGCCGGCGCTGGCCATGGGCAACACGGTGGTGGTGAAGCCGGCCCCGCAGGATCCGCTGTCCGTCGTCGCGCTGGTCCGCGCCCTGGAGGAGGCGGGCGTGCCGCCCGGGGTGGTCAACCTGGTCACCGGCTCCGCGCCCGCCGTCGGCGAGGCGGCCGTCGACTCCCCGGACGTCGACATGGTCTCCTTCACCGGCTCCACGGCGGTCGGCCGGGCCATCGGCGAGGTGTGCGGCCGGGACGTGAAGCGGCAGCTGATGGAGCTGGGCGGCAAGGGCGCGGCGCTCGTCTTCGACGACGCCGACCTGGACGCGGCGACGGCCGGCATCGGCACCACCTTCGCCTTCTACAGCGGCCAGATCTGCACCGCCCCCACCCGGGTGCTGGCCCAGCGCGGGATCTACCGGCGGCTGGTCGAGAAGCTGACCGCCCACGTCGCCCTCATGAAGGTCGGCCACCCCGCGGAGCGGGGCACGGTCGTCGGCCCGGTGATCTCGGCGGCCCACCGCGACCGGGTGGAGGCGTACGTGGAGCTGGGGCGGAAGGAGGGCGCCACGGTCGTCGCGGGCGGCGAGCGCCCGCCCTTCGACCGCGGCTTCTACGTGGCGCCGACGCTGCTCGCGGACTGCACCCCCGGGATGCGGGTGGTACGGGAGGAGATCTTCGGCCCGGTCGTCGTGGTCGTCCCCTTCGACGACGAGGAGGAGGGCGTCGCGCTCGCCAACGACAGCGACTACGGGCTGCTCGACTACGTGTGGTCCGGCGACGTGGCCCGCGCCTTCCGGGTGGCCGCCCGGCTGCGGGCCGGCGGGGTCGGCATCAACACCGTCGGCCGGAACATGGAGGCGCCCTTCGGCGGCTTCAAGAAGAGCGGGGTCGGACGGGACGTGGGCTCGTACGCCCTCCACGCCTACAGCGAGCTCCAGGCCGTGGTCTGGCCGGGCTGACCGGTCGGTACAAAGGCCGGAACCCAGTCCTCCCAAGGGTTCCGGCCCTCCGGGCGGACGCCGGGAAAATTCCTCGGGAAAATTTGAAAACGGACATTACGGGCTTCGCTGCGGTTCCCGCATATCGGACGGCGCCCGGTCGACCTACCGGTTGGTCGGTCCGGCGGGGTGGTCGATCTTTCAATCATCGGCGGATGTCCGGATCTGACCTCGCAATGCAAGGCATTGATCGATCAGGCGAGCGGAGTCTGATCCTCCGGATAAGGAAACCGCAGCACTTAACGTCCTGTTCATGACTCAGGTGGAAGCGCGGCCCCAGGCCGGAGACACGGTAAGGGGCGTCAACGCCCCGGGCGACACTCAGGACATGCGCAAGAAGGGCCTCGGCGGCAACTCCGTCGGCCTCCTCGGCAACGCCGTCATCGGCATCTCCACCGTCGCCCCGGTGTACTGCCTGACGTCGACCCTCGGCTCCACCGCCGGCGAGGTCGGCCTCCAGATGCCCGCCGTCTTCCTCGCGGGCTTCCTCCCGATGCTCCTCGTCGCCTTCGCGTACCGGGAGCTCAACAAGGCCATGCCGGACTGCGGCACCTCCTTCACCTGGACCGTGAAGGCCTTCGGCCCCAAGATCGGCTGGATGTGCGGCTGGGGCCTGGTGATCGCCACGATCATCGTCCTCTCCAACCTGGCCGGCGTCGCCACCTCGTACTTCTGGCTCCTCGCCGGCGAGATCACCGGCAGCGAGTCGGTCGCCGCCCTGGACGACAACAAGGCCGTCCACATCGTCACCTGCCTCGCCCTGATCGCCGTCGCCACCGCGATCAGCTACCGCGGCATGACGGCCACCAAGGGCGTCCAGTACGCCCTCGTCGGCCTCCAGCTCGTCGTCCTCGCCGTCTTCGTCGCCCTGGCCCTGTCCAAGGCCGGCTCCTTCGAGACCTCGGTCGACTTCTCCTGGTCCTGGATGAACCCCTTCGCGGTCCAGTCCTTCGCCGCCTTCACCGCCGGCCTCTCCCTCTCGATCTTCATGTACTGGGGCTGGGACGCCTGCATGGCGACCAACGAGGAGACCACCGGCAGCGACAAGACCCCCGGCCGCGCCGCGCTCATCGCGATGGTCGTCCTGGTCGGCTCCTACCTGGCCACCGGCATCGCCGCGCAGATGGCCGTCGGCTCCGGCGACCAGGGCCTCGGCCTCGCCAACCCGGAGACCTCCGACAACGTCTTCGCCGCCCTCGCCGGCCCGGTCATGGGCCCGGTCCTCGGCGTCTTCCTCTTCGTCGCCGTCCTGGCCTCCGCCGCCGCGAGCCTCCAGACCACCTTCATCCCGGTCGCCCGCACGGTCCTCGCCATGTCCACCTACGAGGCCCTGCCGAAGTCCTTCACCAAGGTCCACCCGGTCTTCAAGACCCCCGGCAAGGCCACCGTCGTCGCGGGTGTCGCCACCGGCGCCTTCTACACCGTGATGACCCTGGTCAGCGAGCACGTCCTGGTCGACACCATCTACGCGCTCGGCCTCATGATCTGCTTCTACTACGGCATCACGGCCTTCGCCTGCGTCTGGTACTTCCGCGCGGAGCTCTTCCGCTCCTTCCGCGACCTCGCCTTCAAGGGCCTGATGCCCGCCCTCGGCGGCCTGATGCTCACGGCCGTCTTCGGCAAGACGCTCTACGACATGTGGGACCCGGCCTACGGCTCCGGCTCCGCCGTCTTCGGCGTCGGCTCCGTCTTCGTCATCGCCGTCGGCCTGCTCCTCCTCGGCGCGGTGATCATGCTGGTCATGCAGCGCCGCAGCCCGGCCTTCTTCCGCGGCGAGGTCCTCACCAAGGAGACCCCGTCCCTGGTGGTCGCCGACTGACGTCCGGCGCGGCCACCTGAGTCATCCCGAAACGCGAAAGCGGCGGTCCCGTGGGGGGTACCGCCGCTTTCGTCCGTCGTCCCGCCTGCTCCTCCCGGCTCAGCGCCGCCCGGGCAGCAGGCCGTTCACCGCCTGGTTGGCCGGCGGGAGGTCGGCGGCCTCGGGCGGGAGCGGCTTCGGGTCGAGGACGCCGCTCAGGGGGACGACCGACGGCAGGTTCAGGCCACCCGCGTCGGCGGCGGCGGTGCCGGCGGAGGCGAGGGCGCCGGCGGTGGCGGCGGCGGTCAGGGCGGCTGCGGTGAGGATCCTCTTCATGACCGCTCCAACGGACACCCGCCGGGCCGGGTTACGACCCGCCACCCTCCGGTGCCGGCTCCGCGATGAGGGCCGTCGCGACCGTACGGAAGCCGAGGCGGGCGTACAGCCGCTCCACGTCCCCGTCCGAGGCCGTCAGGAAGACCGTCCCGGCCCCCGCCGCCCGGGCCCGCGCGACCAGCGCCGCCGTCACCGCCAGACCCAGGCCCCGGCGGCGGGCCTCCGGCCGGGTGCCGACGCCCACCACCTCCGCCACGTCCCCGACCGGCTGGACCTGCCCGCCCGCCAGCGCCTCCCCGCTCGCCGTGTCGAAGGCGGCGACCAGGACCGTCAGACCGGCGGCGATCCGCCCCGCCACCCGCTCCGCGTCACCCGGGCCCGGCGCCGCGCCGAACGCCGCGTACGGGGCGGCGACGGCCGCCGCCAGCTCCGGATCGTCCGCGCCGACCTCCCGCACGGCCGCCCCCGCCGGCTCCGGCACGGCGAGCGGCGCGCCGTCCAGCACCATCAGCGGGTGCGCGTGCACGGTGAGGCCGCTCGCCTCCACGGCCGCCCGCAGCCCCGGCGTCGTCTCCGCCACCCACTCGAACGCCTCCGGCACCCCCAGCTCCCGCTGCCGGGCCCGCACCTTCTCCACGTCCCCCACCGACACCGGCCCGGGACGCCCGAGCGCGGGCCGCGCGTAGAAGGGCCACCCGCCGGCCCCCTCGCGCACGAACAGGGTCAGCGGCCCGAAGTCCTCGGCGCGGGCGGAGGAACGGGGAACGGCGTCGTAGTACGTCTCGATTCGGTTCAGCACCCGGCCACGCTAGGCCCCCCGCGACGGCGCGGCACCCTGATTACGCCGCACCCGTCCGCCCCCTCGGAATCCGCCGCCCCAGCCCCTACCGTGCCGTCATGCGGATCTCGACCACGATCTTCCTGACCGACGAGACCATCACGCCCGTGCGGCTCGCCCGCGAGCTGGAGGCGCGCGGCTTCGCCGGGCTCTACCTGCCCGAGCACACCCACCTCCCCGTCTCCCGGGACACCGAGCACCCGGCGGGCGGACCCGCCGCCCGCGAGTACGGCCGGACCCTCGACCCGTACGTCGCCCTCGCCCAGGCCGCGGCCGTCACCGAACGGCTCGCGCTCGGCACCGGCATCACGCTGCTCGCCCAGCACGACCCCATCGCCCTCGCCAAGCAGGCCGCCACCCTCGACCACCTCTCCGGCGGACGCCTCACCCTCGGCGTCGGCTACGGCTGGAACCGCGAGGAGGCCGCCGACCACAACGTCGCCTGGGCCACCCGTCGCGACCTCGTCCACGACCGCCTCGCCCTCATGAAGGCCCTGTGGGCCCCCGAACCGACCGCGTACGAAGGCGCCTTCGGCTACTCGGTCCGCGCCTCCGAAGCCTGGCCGAAACCGCCCGCCGGCGCCCCCCGCGTCCTCCTCGGCGGCGCCGCCGGCCCCAAGCTGTTCCGCGCGATCGCCGCCCACACGGACGGCTGGCTGCCCATCGGGGGCCGCGGCCTCACCGACTCCCTCCCGCTGCTGCGCCGCGCCTGGGAGGAGGCGGGCCGCGACCCGAAGACCCTCCAGGTCGTCCCGTACGCCGTCCTCCCCACCCCCGGCAAGCTCGCCCACTACGCCGACCTCGGCTGCGAGGAGACCGTCCTCCAGCTGCCGCCGGCGCCCGAGGCGGAGGTCCTGCGCGTCCTGGACGGGTACGCGGAGTACCTGGGCTGACGGGCGGGCGGCGGGCTGCGGGGACCCCGGTCCGGCGCCGCCGCCGCGCTCGTATGCTCGGGGCATGACGGACCAGCAGACCGGGCCTCGGGCCGAGCAGGGGGGCGCGGCCCCCACCAGGAACGCGATGCGGAGGGCCCTGCGGCGGGCGCGGGACGGGGTGGCGCTGGACGTGGCCGAGGCGGCGGTGCTGCTGCGGGCGCGCGGGGGGGACCTGGCGGAGCTGGTGGCGGTCGCGGGGCGGGTGCGGGACGCGGGTCTGGAGGCGGCGGGGCGGCCGGGGGTGATCACGTACTCGAAGAGCGTGTTCATACCGCTGACGCGGCTGTGCCGGGACACGTGTCACTACTGCACGTTCGTCACCGTGCCGGGCAAGCTGCGGCGGGCGGGGCACGGGATGTTCCTGTCGCCGGACGAGGTCCTGGACATCGCGCGCAAGGGCGCCGCACTCGGCTGCAAGGAGGCGCTGATCACCCTCGGTGACAAGCCGGAGGAGCGGTGGCCGGAGGCGCGGGAGTGGCTGGACGCGCACGGCTACGACGACACCCTCGCCTATGTGCGGGCGATGTCGGTGCGGATCCTGGAGGAGACCGGGCTGCTGCCGCACCTGAACCCGGGGGTGCTGTCGTGGACGGACTTCCAGCGGCTGAAGCCGGTGGCGCCGTCGATGGGGATGATGCTGGAGACGACCGCGACCCGTCTGTGGTCGGAGCCCGGTGGCCCGCACTACGGCTCGCCGGACAAGGAGCCGGCGGTGCGGCTGCGGGTCCTGGAGGACGCCGGCCGGTCCTCCGTCCCCTTCACGTCGGGGCTGCTGCTGGGGATCGGGGAGACGTACGAGGAGCGGGCCGAGTCGCTGTTCGCGCTGCGGCGGGTGGCGCGGGCCTATCACGGCGTGCAGGAGCTGATCATCCAGAACTTCCGGGCCAAGCCGGACACGGCGATGCGGTCGATGCCCGACGCAGAACTGGACGACCTGGTCGCGGCGGTGGCCGTCGCCCGGCTGATCATGGGTCCGTCGGCGAACATCCAGGCACCGCCGAACCTGGTCGACGCCGAGTACGAGCGGCTGATCGCGGCCGGCATCGACGACTGGGGCGGCGTGTCCCCGCTCACCATCGACCACGTCAACCCCGAACGGCCCTGGCCGAAGATCGAGGAACTGGCCGCGCGCTCCCGTGCCGCCGGTTTCGAGCTGCGCGAACGGCTCTGCGTCTACCCGGAGTTCGTCCAGCGGGGTGAGCCGTGGCTGGACCCGCGGATCGTCCCGCACGTCCGTGCGCTCGCCGACCCGCAGACGGGCCTGGCGAACCCGGACGCCGTGGTGCGCGGCCTGCCCTGGCAGGAGCCCGACGAGGCGTTCACCGCTTCGGGCCGTACCGATCTGCACACCGCCGTCGACACCGAGGGCCGCACCGGTGACCGGCGCACCGATTTCGACGCCGTCTACGGCGACTGGGAGGCGCTGCGGGAGGCCGCAGCGCCCGGTATGCGGCCGGAGCGGATCGACGCCGACGTCCGCGAAGCCCTCGCCGTCGCCGCCGACGACCCGACGCGGCTGAGCGACCCGCAGGCCCTCGCCCTCCTGCACGCCGACGGCCCCGCGCTGGACGCCCTGACCCGCGTCGCCGACGACGTCCGCAAGTCGGTGGCCGGCGACGAGGTGACGTACATCGTCACGCGGAACATCAACTTCACCAACGTCTGCTACACCGGCTGCCGTTTCTGCGCCTTCGCGCAGCGCCGCACCGACGCCGACGCCTACACCCTCTCCCTCGGTCAGGTCGCCGACCGCGCCCAGCAGGCGTGGGACGTCGGCGCGGTCGAGGTGTGCATGCAGGGCGGCATCCACCCCGACCTGCCCGGCACCGCCTACTTCGACATCGCCAGGGCCGTGAAGGAACGGGTGCCGGGCCTGCACGTGCACGCCTTCTCCCCCATGGAGGTCGTCAACGGCGCCTCCCGCACCGGCCTGTCGATCCGCGAATGGCTCCAGGCGGCGAAGGAGGCCGGACTCGACTCGATCCCCGGCACCGCGGCCGAGATCCTGGACGACGAGGTCCGCTGGGTCCTCACCAAGGGCAAACTGCCCACCGCCACCTGGATCGAGGTCATCACCACCGCGCACGAGCTCGGCATCCGCTCGTCCTCGACCATGATGTACGGGCACGTCGACCAGCCCCGCCACTGGCTCGGCCACCTCCGCACCCTCGCCGGGATCCAGCAGCGCACCGGCGGCTTCACCGAGTTCGTCACCCTCCCGTTCATCCACACCAATGCGCCCGTCTACCTCGCCGGCATCGCCCGCCCCGGCCCGACCGTCCGCGACAACCGGGCCGTGACCGCCATGGCCCGCCTCCTGCTCCACCCGCACATCCCCAACATCCAGACCAGCTGGGTGAAACTGGGCGCGGAAGGTGCCGCCCAGATGCTCCGCTCCGGAGCGAACGACCTCGGCGGCACCCTGATGGAGGAGACCATCTCCCGCATGGCCGGATCGAGTTACGGCTCCTACCGCTCCATCCGCGACCTGGAGGCGATCGCCGAGTCCGCCGGACGCCCCGCCCGCCCCCGCACCACCCTCTACGGCGAGGTCCCCGCCGAACGCCAGACAGCCGCCCGCGCCTCCGACGGCCACCTCCCCGAACTCCTCCCGGTGGTGGAGGGCTGACGGAGGCGGGTCCCTCCCCCCCCCCGGGACCTCGGGTGAACTGGGGTCAAAAGCGGCCTGAAGGGCGTCCGATCACATAAGGTTCCGCACCCCGAACGGACACACCCGGTCGATTAGAGTGCTGCGGAGACCGGTGAGAGAACGGGACCTCGGACGGGGGAGGGCACGTCGTGACCACCACTGCCGCGGCCGTGTGGGGCCGCACCGAACAGCAGGACTTCCGTTCGCGCGTCCGCGGCTGCCTGCTCGGCGCCGCCGTCGGCGACGCCTTCGGCGCCGGCGCGCACGACCGGACGCTGGACGAGCTCCGTACCGCGCACGGCGACGCCGGCCTCACCGAACCCCCCGACGGCACCCTGCCGGTCACCGCCGCCACCCAGATGAGCCTCTTCACCGTCGACGGCCTCATCCGCGCCCACGTCCGCCGCGACAGCGGCGTCTGGCACCCGCCCACCGAGGTGCACCGCGCCGCCCTGCGCTGGGCGGCCACCCAGCGCGACTGGGGCCCCGACGAGCGCCGCCGCGACAACGGCTGGCTCGGCCGCCAGGAGTGGCTGTACGCCCGCCGCCGGCCGCCCCGCGCCTGCCTCACCGGCCTCGGCGACGACCGGCTCGGCACCCTCGACCAGCCCAAGAACCCCGACGCCGGCGACTCCGGCGCCCTCGCCCGCTCCGCCCCTTTCGGCCTCCTCGTCGGCTGGGAGCCGCAGCTCGTCTGCCAGCTCGCCGTCGAGTGCGCCGCCCAGACCCACGGCGCCCCCGCCGCCACCCTCGCCGCCGGCGCGCTCGCCGTGACCGTGCACGGCACCGCCCGCGGCGCCTCCGTCGAGGCCGCCGCCGGCACGGCCCTGGCGCTGCTGGCCGGCCGCCCCGGCCACGAACCCGTCACCGAGGCCCTGACCCGCGCCCTCGGAGCCGTACGCGAGGGCGTCCCCGACGCGGACCGCGTCACCGCCCTCGGGGCGGCCGAGGACACCGCGGAGGGCCAGCTGGCCGCGGCCGTCTACTGCGCCCTCGTCGGCGAGGACGTCCGCCACGGGCTGCGCCTCGCCGCCAACCACGACGGCCCGTCCGCCGTCACCGCCGCCGTCACCGGCGCCCTCCTCGGCGCCCAGCACGGCGAGACGGCCCTCCCGGCGGCCTGGCTGGCGGCGCTGGAGGGCCGGGGCACGGTCCTCGAACTCGCCGACGACCTGTCCATGGAGCTCACCCAGGCCGCCACCCTCCACACCCCCACCTGGCACGCCCGCTACCCGACGCCGTGACCCCCGCGGGTCCGCGGGACGGGCGGCTCACCGCATCACCTCCCCGGCGTTCACCAGCAGCGACTGCCCCGTGATCGACCGGGCCCGGGGCGACGCCAGGAAGACGACCGCGTCCGCGACGTCCGCGTCGGTGGCCAGGTCCGGGAGGGCGACCCGGGAGGCGAGCCGGGCCAGGACGTCCGCCTCCGCCACCCCCTCCGCCTGCGCCGTGAAGCGCACGAACGCCTCCACCGGCGGCCCCCACATCCACCCCGGCAGCACCGTGTTGACCCGGATCCGGTCGGGCCCCAGCTCCCGCGCCAGCGAGTACATCGCCGACGTCAGCGCCCCCTTCGACGCGGCGTACGCGGCCTGCCGGACCTCGGTCGGCGCGGCGACGGCCGACTGCGTGCCGATGAGGACGACCGCCCCGCCCCCGGCCGCCCGCAGCGCCGGCAGGCACGCGCGCGTCATCCGCAGCGTCCCGAGCAGGTTGACGTCGAGGACGCCCTGCCAGGTGGCGAAGTCGGCGTCGGCGAGGCCGCCGAAGTACCCGTCCCAGGCCGCGACCTGCACGACCGCGTCGATCCCGCCGAAGCGTTCCACCGCGAGCGCGGCCAGCGCCTCGCACTGCCGCTCGTCGGTGATGTCGGTGGCGAGGTGCGCGGTGCGCCCGCCCGGCGGGTCGATCGCGGCGGCCACCCCGGCGAGGTGCGCGCCGGTGCGGGCGCCGAGGACCGCGTTGCCCCCGTCGCGCACCACCGCCTCCGCCACCCGGCGACCGAGCCCGGTCCCGACGCCCGACACGACGACCGTCTTCCCCTGGAGCAGCATCCGGGTCACTCCCGCCTCTGGCCAGCTATCTGACGGTCCGTCAGAGTAGGTGTCCCGAGCCGCGCAGGGAAGGGAGACGACGGCGATGGACGACACCGAGAGGTACGCCGAGCTGGCCGCCACCGGGCCGTACGGGGTCCGCCCCGGTCACGCCCTGATCACCATGGTGGAGCCGCACCCGGGCCACGAGTACGCGTACAACCGCTGGTACGAGGACGACCACTACTACGCCGGCGCGATGGCGATGCCGTGGATGTTCGCGGGCCGCCGCTGGGTCGCCACCCGCGACCTCCAGGAGCTCCGGACGCCGGAGAAGTCCGCCGTCGCGCAGCCGGTCACCGCCGGCTGCTACCTCTCCACGTACTGGATCACCGAGGGCCGCTACGACGCGCACATGAAGTGGACCGTCGCCATCAACAAGCGCCTCCACCGCGACGCCCGCGTCCACCACGGCCGCACCCACGTCTTCACGTCGTTCCAGGACCACGAGGCGACGGTGTACCGGGACGGGGCGGCCGGCCCGCGCGACGTCCACGCCCTCGACCACCCCTACGCGGGCCTGGTCCTCCAGGTCGTGGACTGCGCCGGCCCGGGGGAGCGGGCGGCGCTGCTGGAGCGGCTGTGCTCGCGGGAACTGCCGCGCCGGCTCGCCGGTTCACCGGCGGCGATGGTCACCGTCTTCCGCCCGACGCCGCTGCCCGGCGACCGCATGGCGTACGTGAAGCAGGTGGAGGGCGTCGGCACCCGGCTCACCCTGCTGTGGTTCCTGGAGCGGGATCCGCGCGACTGCTGGGCGGAGCACTTCGCGGACCTGGACGGCCTCGCGGCGGACGCGGGCCGGGTGGAACTGGTGGCGCCGTTCGTCCCGACCGTCCCCGGGACCGACCGGTACGTGGACCGGCTGAGGTGACGGACTCCGCCCGGCGGCAGGAGCTTTCCGGGCATGAGAGAGCCCTCTCGGCCAGGACGGCGGACCGGACGAGAGGGCGGCTCCGCGAGGCTCAGAGGGCCCCGTTGCTCACCTGGCCGACGAAGGCGTTCCACGAGCCCGGCCCGAAAGAGAGGGACGGGCCCTCGGGGGCCTTGGAGTCGCGGACGTCGATGGAGGCGACGGCCGGCGACTTCACCTCGACGCAGGCGCCGTTGCCGCCGGAGTAGGAGGACTTGGTCCAGTTGTCGGTGGCACCCTGGATGATGGCCATGATGTGCTCAGCTCCGGTTCTGCCCGAAGGGCGTGAGAGTCGGTGCCGGCGTGGTCTTCACCGGCCTGATCGACGCTACTCGCCGGTCCCGAGCCGCGGGACCGGCGTTCACACGACCGGGTGACATATGCCAACTGAGCTTCCGGCGCGCTGAGTCGGCGGTGTACCGTATCCGCCCCCGCGCTCTGGGCCGCGCCTCGCGTTCCCCGCCCCGCTTCCCGACCCGCCTCCCTGACCCGCTTCCCCGGCCCGCTTCCCCGGCCCGCGGGAACCTCAGCCGTCGGCGTACCGCTTCGCGATGTCGGCGACGAAGTCCCGCGTCTGCTCCACGCCCAACGCCTGCGCCCGCAGGTGCTCGTACATGAAGCTGTACTTCGCCACGTCCGGCCCCTTCTCCAGGTACAGGTCGCTCGTCACGCCCTCGATGTAGACGACGCTGGAGTCGGAGGCGTCCGGGAACTCCAGGATGGAGTACTGGCCGCTGATGCCCGGGTGCGCACCCGTGTCGAACGGCAGCACCTGCACGGTCACGTGCGGCAGGTGCGACTGCTCCACCAGGTGCTCCAGCTGCTCGGCCATCACCCGCCGGTTGCCGACGACCCGGCGCAGCGCCGCCTCGTCGATGACCGCCCACAGGCGCAGCGGGTTCTCCTCCTTGTTGATCCGCTCCTGGCGGCGGGTGCGGACGCTGGTCCGCTTCTCGATGTCCGCCGGCGTCGACTCGGGGAGCGCGCCGGAGATGACGGCGGTGGCGTACGCGCGGGTCTGGAGCAGACCGGGGATGATCTGCGGCTCGTACACGCGCAGGCTCTGCGCGTCCGTCTCCAGACCGATGTAGACGCTGTACGGGATGTCGCCGAAGGCGTGCCACCAGCCCTGCTGGCGCGAGTCCTTGGCCATCTGCATCAGCGAGTTGACCATGGCCTCGTCCTCGACCTCGTACACCCCGCACAGGTCGCGCACGTCGCGCTGGCTGATGGAGCGGCGGCCGTTCTCGAGGCGGCTGATCTTGGACTGGGAGACGAGGAGGCGCTCGGCGACCTGTTCGGCCGTCATGCCCTTGCCCTCGCGGAGCTTGCGCAGCTCCTGCCCCAATCGGCGTCGCCTGACGGTGGGGTTGACACTGGACGCCACGGAAACTGCACCTCCGGCTGCTGTCTGCGATGCGTAGCTGT
This sequence comes from Microtetraspora glauca, assembly GCA_000721275.1. Classification (GTDB taxonomy): domain Bacteria; phylum Actinomycetota; class Actinomycetes; order Streptomycetales; family Streptomycetaceae; genus Streptomyces. Next base: position 110,407 of record JOFO01000016.1, read on the forward strand.
GAGTATCTACTGCTTGGCAGACTGCCACCAAAGGTGTGGCGTGCGCTGGGAAAACGCGACAACGCCCGTGCGGGTGCTCGGATTCGACGCGCATGTGCGGGACGCCCGGAGGCGCCCCGCACATGCGCGTGCGGCTCCCGGAGGGGTTCGTGCGCGCGGTGCGGTGAAGTGCGCGCGTACGGCGGTGCCGGTGCCGGCCGTGCCGTGAACGCGCGTGGTGCGTGGTGCCTGGTGCGTGAGGTGGCGTCGGGTCGCGCGGCCGCCTCAGTGGGCGGCGGCGCGGGCCATGCCGCCCCGCGGCTGGGCGGGTACGCCCTGGCCGCTCCGGCGCGGCTGCGCGGCCGCGCCGTTCTGGACGTCCATCACAGCGTGCGCCACGAGGCCGCCCATGGGGTCGTGCCGGATCAGGTCGCGCAGCCGGGACCGCGACGACCGTCCTTCGTTGCCGGGATACAGGTGCTTGCCGAGACCGACCGCGTGGGCCAGTGCGGCGAGCGCCGCGGTCCGCGGGTCCGGCGGTACGCCGGTGCGGATCGCACTGTCCAGCCGGGCCCTGATCTCCCGGCTGATCGCCGTGTCCGTCGCCTGGTAGCGAGTCGTCGGCAGCACCCCGCACATCTGGCCCTCCACGGCATGCACCATGCCGCATCGCTCCAGATGCGAGAGATACGTCTGGCGGAGCCCCAGCCGGGGCCCGCCGATCCAGTGGACGGCCCGGACCGGACTGCCGCGCCTGCGCAGCAGTTCCAGTGCGGAGTCCAGAGTCGGATCTCCGGTCGGCCGTGGCATCACCACGGCGATACGATCCCCGTCAGGGGCTATCCGTCCTGCCAGAGCCAGCTCCACTAGCTGTGCTCCGGCCAGGCCCAGGTCGAGCGACTGCGGCTGCGCTGTGGTACCCGTGGCCGGGTCCAGAGCGAGCAGCAGAAGCTCCTCCGGAATGGTTCTGCGGCTCCTGCCCATCCATGCCTCCCCGCGTGGATGAATGACAGGGTGACCCCTCTCACATTCATCTGTCGAGAGTGCCTGGGTGGTTCGTCCGGGAACCAGTAGGTATGTCGTTCTCGTCTAGCACGGGAGCCAAGGGGTTCACACAGGACACTGGTAGACGGTTCGGACGTACGTATGACGCATGGAGGAGGCACGGTGGCGGGCGAGTCCCCCGACAGAGCGGAGCAGCAGGGGTCGTCGGAGGGGAAGACGACATCGGCGTCGCCGACGGTTGCGCCCTCGGAGACCCCGGCGTCCGCGGTGTCCGCGCCGGACCGGGTGGACCAGCCGACGGCGGTGTTCAAGACCCTGGCCCCGCGCACCCCGGAGGACGACGAGCCCGCGGCGGAGTCGGCGGACGGCGGCGACCGCCTGAAGCAGGCCGTGGCGGCGTGGGTCGCGACGGCGGCGGACGAGGACGAGCGCGAGAGCCGTCCGTCGGAGGCCGAGACCTCCGAGACCGAGACCGAGGGCGAGGCCTCTGAGGCCTCAGAGGCCGTTGTGGAGGCCGAGGAGCCCGCCTCCGCGCCCGAGGAGCCCTCGGAGGCCCCCGAGGCCGCCCGTGACGCCGACGACGACTCCGACGAGGCGCCGAAGGCGGCCGAGCCGTCCTGGTTCGCCGCGAAGAAGGCGGCGGAGGCGGCGGAGGCGGCGGAGGCGGCGGAGGCGGCGAAGGCCGAGGCGGCGAAGGCCGAGGAGAAGCCGAAGGCCGAGGAACCGGTCGACCAGCCGACCACCATGTTCCGGGCGGTACGCCCTCCGGCTGCGCCCGCCGTCGACCAGCCGACGACCGCCCTCAAGCTCCCGCGCGACGCGTCCGCCTCCGGCCCCGAGTCCGACAGCGAGCGGACGAGCACCTTCGTACCGCTCCGCCCGGACATCCCGGCCGACCAGAAGCCGCAGCAGAAGCCCCAGCAGCAGCCCCAGCAGCAGCCCCAGCCGCAGCAGAAGGCGGCCGGCCCCGCCGTCACCCCGCCGCGCCCGGCCACCGCCGACAAGCCGGCCGCGCCCGCCCCGGCGCAGCCGTCCGCGTCCGCGCCCGCGCAGGCCGCCGCCCCCACCCCGGCGGCCCTCGCCGGACCCGAGCGCACCCGGCAGCAGCCGCTGCCGCCGCTGCCCCCGCTCGACCTGCTGGCCGAGCTGACGAACACGCCGCCCCCGCCGCCGAACGCCTGGCGCACGACCCTGCGCCGGATCCGGATCTGGACCCCGCTGGTCCTGCTGCTCCTGATCGTCTTTGCGATCGTGCAGATGGTCCGGCCGCTGCCGGCGCCCGCGCTGAAGCTGTCCGCGGCCCCGACGTACACCTTCGCGGGCGGCCCGCTCCAGATGCCGTGGCCCGGCGAGGGCCAGGGCGCGGTGGAGGTCGAGGGCGTCGGCTCCATGGGCACGTGGGGGGCGCAGAAGCCGGCCCCGATCGCGTCCGTGACGAAGACGATGACCGCGTACGTGATCCTCCGCGACCACCCGATCAAGGGGAAGCAGCAGGGCCCCGAGATCACCGTCGACAAGAAGGCCGCCGACCAGGCGAAGGCGGTCCACGAGTCGACGGCGGCGGTCAAGGAGGGCCAGACCTACACGGAGAAGGAGCTCCTCCAGCTCCTGATGATCCCGTCGGCCAACAACGTGGCCCGGCTGCTCGCCCGCTGGGACGCCGGCTCGGAGCAGGCGTTCGTCGACAAGATGAACGCCGCCGCCAAGGACCTGGGCATGACCCAGTCCCGGTACACCGACCCGTCCGGCCTGCTCGACTCCACCGTCTCGACCCCGAAGGACCAGCTGAAGCTGGCGAAGGCGGTCATGGAGTTCGACGTGTTCCGCGAGATCGTGGACATGCCGAACGCCACCATCGAGGGCGTCGGCTACATCGAGAACAACAACAGCCGGCTGCTGCTCAAGCCCGGCGTCAACGGCATCAAGACCGGCTCCTCCACCCCCGCGGGCGGCAACCTGCTCTGGTCGGCGAACACGGTCGTCGACGGCAGGGTCCACCGGGTGCTGGGCATCGTGATGGGCGCGCAGAACGCCGAACGGCTCAACGACAAGCTGGAGCTGTCGCTGGACTACAGCTACGAGCTGATCAAGAAGGCCCAGGAGGACGTCACCTCCGCGGTCGTCGTCAAGAAGGGCCAGGTCGTCGGCTACGTGGACGACGGCCTCGGCGGCCGGACCCCGGTCGCGGCGACCAAGGACATCAAGGCGGTCGGCTGGCCCGGCCTCAAGGTCGACCTGGACCTGACCGACGGCGGCAAGGCCGTCCCGCACTCCGGCAGGGCCGGGGACGTCGTCGGCACCGTCTCGATCGGCGAGGGCGCCGGGAAGGTCAGCGCCCCGGTGGCGCTCCAGACCGACCTGGTGGAGCCCGGCTTCGACAAGAAGCTGACCCGGGTGGGCTGACGGGCGGGCCGCACGGCCGGCTGACCTGATCGGGTGGGCGCCCCGGACGACCGGGGCGCCCTGCTGTTAGCGTTTTCGGGCAGCCGAGACGCGACACGCGGAGCCGCGCGGGACGCGAGACGGGCAGAGGGCAAGAGCAGCACGGGAAAGGGCCGCAGTGACCACCGCCGAGCCGACACGCGCGGGCCGCAGCACGGCCGCCGCGCCCCTTTCCGCACGGGAGACCGGTGCCGCGCCGGAGTCCGGCCAGGACACCGCCCGGGAGGCGGGCCCCGCGGCGGACCGGCCGTCCGGACGGCGTCCGGACCCGGCGTCCGGAGAGGCGCCCGAGCCGGCACCGGGGCAGGATTCCGGCAGGGACCCCGACGAGGGCCCCCGCCAGGAACCCCCCGCCACGGCGCCCGCCTCCACCACTGCCACCCTCCCCACCACCCCCACCGGTTCACCCCCGCGAATAGTGCTCCCGAACCAGCGCTCCGCCCCCGAGCGGACCACGCCCCCCGCGCCGACGCCGCAGGCACCGCCCGCGGCGCGCCGGCGCAAGCGCCGTTACCCGGTGATGGTGGCGACGGGCGTCGCCGCGCTCCTCCACATCCTGTGGTTCTTCTACTTCGCGAACAGCGGCGGCGACCTCGCCGCCCAGGACGCCTGGGCCGAGTTCGTCGGACGGCACCCGGACTCCGCGTACAACCTGGCCTGGTACGGGGGCATGCACCCGGTCTCGTACAGCGTCGTCTCGCCGTACGTGATGTCGGTGCTCGGCGTCCGGTCCACGATGATGATCGCGGGGACGCTCTCCGCGGCCCTGACCGCGCTGATCCTCGTGCGGGTCCCGGCCGTGCGGAACCCGATGGCCTGCTCCCTCGCGGGCGTCTTCGCCTTCCTCTGCAACGCGCTGTCGGGCCGGGTGACCTTCGGGCTCGGCATGATGTTCGCGCTCGGCGCGGTCGCCGCCGTCTTCTGCTGGCCGCACCGCTGGCGCCGCAAGCGCTGGGCGAAGGCGGCCGTGGCGGTGCCGCTGTCCGGGCTCGCGACGGCGTGCAGCCCGGTCGCGGGCCTGTTCCTCGGGGTCGTGGCCGCGGCGCTGTTCCTCAACAAGCGGCGCCCCGGCGCGTACGCGATCGGCATCGCCCCCGTGGTGATCGTCGCGCTCTCGTCCTGGCTGTTCCCCTTCTCCGGCACCCAGCCGATGGCGTTCGCCTCGGCGATACTGCCGCTGGCCTTCGGGATCCTCGTTTTTGTCCTCGTACCCGGGGACTGGCGCACGGTCCGCACCGCCGCCGCCTGCTACACCGTCGGCACGTTCCTGACCTGGCTGATCGACTCGCAGATCGGCACGAACATCTCGCGGCTGCCGATGCTCTTCGCGGGCGTGGCGCTGCTGGCGGCGCTGCCGTACGCGCGTCCGCGCTCCCGCCGCTGGTACGCCCTGGCCGTCGCCTTCCTCGGCCTGAACTTCTGGATCGGCTTCAAGGGCGTCGACGACGTGATCCGCACCCGCCCCGACGCCTCCTGGGCCTTCGAGGTGGCGCCGCTGATCAACCAGCTCCAGGTGCGGGACGCCCGCAAGGCCCGGGTCGAGGTCGTGCCGGCCTCCAGCCACCGCGAGTCCTCGGCGCTCAGCCCGTACATCAACCTGGCGCGCGGCTGGAACCGCCAGGCGGACATGGAGCGCAACCCGCTCTTCTACGACGACACCCTCAACGCCGTGAACTACCGCGAGTGGCTCCACCGCTGGTCGGTCCGGTACGTCGTCCTCCCGACGGGCGCCCCCGACTCGGGCGCGGAGCGGGAGGCGGAGCTGGTCGCGAAGGGCCTGCCGTACCTGAGCCAGGTGTGGGCGGACGCGAACTGGCGGCTGTACGAGGTCGCCGACGCCACCCCGCTCGCCGACGCCCCCGCCCAGGTCGAGCGCGCCGCCGAGAACGAGGTCGTCCTCCGCCTCGACCGCCCCGCCCGGGTCACCATCCGCGTCCCGTACTCGCCGTGGCTGGCGCTCATGGACGAGAACGGCGGCAAGCTGGAGCCGCCGCAGGAGACGGAGGAGTCGAAGCTTGCCCGCGAGGAGTCCGAGAAGGAGCTCCCGAAGGTCTTCGCCAACGAGCACGGCTGCCTGCTGAAGGCGGAACCGGACGAGCAGGGCGACGAGTGGACGGAGCTGATCGCCCCCAAGGCCGGCACGTACCGCCTGGCGGCCCCGTACAAGCTCTTCCCGCGCGGCACAGCCTGCCCGGAGGAACTGCGCTGAGGCCCGCTCGAGCGGCGGGTCACTCATGCCGCGGTCACTCATAAGGAGGGTGAAGGCAGGGGAAGTCTGCCGTCCACCCCGCTCCGGCCCTAGGGTCGTCCCCATGCGGCAGGAACGAACTGAATCGGGGACGGCGCACGTGACGGACACGGGAGACACGGCGACTGCCGCGGCGACGGACGTGCGGACCGAACCCGAGGCGCCGCCCGCCGGCGGCCGGCCGCCGAAGCGCCGCCGCCTCTCCCCGTGGGTGGAGTACCCGCTGCTGGCGGCGGTCGCGCTGGTCCTCGCCTTCCTGATCAAGACCTTCCTGGTGCAGGCGTTCCTGATCCCCTCGGGCTCCATGCAGAACACGCTCCAGGAGGACGACCGGGTCCTGGTCGACAAGCTCACCCCCTGGTTCGGCTCGGAGGCCGAACGCGGCGAGGTCGTCGTCTTCCGCGACCCCGCCGACTGGCTGGCCGGCCACGAACTGAAGCCGCCGAGCACCACCCAGAAGGTCCTCGGCTTCGTCGGCCTGATGCCCGCGGCCGGCGAGCAGCACCTCATCAAGCGCGTCATCGGCGTCGCCGGCGACACGGTCGAATGCCAGGGCACGGGCCCGGTCAAGCTCAACGGCACGCCGCTGGACGAGCCGTACGTCCACGAGGGCAACACGCCGTGCAGCACGGACGCGGGCGGCCAGTTCAAGGTCACGGTCCCCGCCGGGCACGTCTGGGTGATGGGCGACCACCGGCAGCACTCGCAGGACTCCCGCTACCACCAGAACGACGGCCGCGGCGGCATGGTCCCCCTCACGGACGTCGTCGGCCGCGCGATCGTCGTCGCCTGGCCGCTCACGAACTGGTCGACGCTGCCGGTCCCGGACACCTTCGACACCCAGAACTGACGACACCTCCGAAGAGAGACACCCATGGCCATCATCGTCACCTTCGACCTACCCGGCGCCGACCAGGCCGTCTACGACACGGTCATCGACCGCGTCACGGACGGCCGGGGCTTCACCACCTTCGCCGACGTCCGGAACCCGGGCCTCATCTCCCACGCGGCGGGCCCGGTGGACGGCGGCTTCCGCGTGACGGAGGTCTGGGAGAGCGCGGAGGCCCTGGACAACCACGCCAAGACCTTCGGCCCCGTCCTGGCCGACCTCGGCTACGCCGACGCCCGGCCCACGATCACCCCGGCCCACAACGTGGTGGTCAGCTGACGCACCCGCGGTCTACCCGCCCACGGACGCATCACCAACCTCCCCCTCGACGTCGTCGACGGAGAACACCATGCCCATGCCGCCCCCGGCACACGGATGATCGACGTCCCGGCGTGAGAACCCGCCCCCCAGGCTGCACCGAGCCGCCGCCTCCGAGCGCCGAACTGGTCCGCCATCGCACCCCGTCCGATCCCCCGGGCGCGCGCCGACCGCACGCTCCGTCAGCGATGGGACGCCACAGCCCCCGCAGGGGTTCCGTACGACGAGGAAGGGCTTGGTACGGGCGCAAGCAGAGGGGAACTCCCGGTGACCTCCCGCCCGATCGCCCGTCTGTGCAGCACCGGGATCGCAGCCGCGAGGACCCTACCCGACCCGGCCCTGTCCGGGGGCGGCCCGGTGCCAGCACCGACCGCGCGCACCCTGAACGGCCTCTACCGACTGAGCGACTCGGCGAGCCCCAGGAACACCCACACCGCGAACACGCCGACGGCGACGACCCCGCCCACCAACAGCGTCCCGACCAACGCGACCACCATCGTGCCCCGCGCCCGCCGCACAGCCGACCTGTACGCACTGTCGTCGTCCCAGTCCCGCTCCCGCATGGCACCCCCCGTGGCAGGCCACCGTACAAGAGCCGGCAGACGACCCGGCCACAGGCATGCGAAAGGGCCGGCCCCGGGAGTAGTCCCTGTGAGCCGGCCCTGCGTCGCGTGCCCCCGGCAGGATTCGAACCTGCGACACCCGCTTTAGGAGTTCGATCGGATCGAACACATGCGACCAACGGCTAAGGGCTCCCCTGTCACTGCCGGCTGCCTGAGGCCTCCTGCATCCACCGCTGTTGATGTCAGCCGCGGATGTCAGCCGCCGGTCACCACCACGACTGCTTCTTCTTACGGAGCTCCTTCTTCTTCGCTTCGGCTTCCTTCTTCTTTCGATCCGCCTGCGCGCGGGCTGTCCACTCTCCCTGGTGCTGGTAGCACTGACCGCTGCCTACGACCGCCGGCCGCGTACACCGGCCCCCACCCTTCTTCGGAGCCCCACACTTTGGCTGGGTCACGTCCTCTCCCTCCCAAGAGCCCGCACGGACAACGGCAGCTTCTCTCCAACCACGAGGGCCGGGAAGGCGCACACGGGGGCACAGTGGGGCACATGTCTAAGCGCCTGTCGGTCGACAGCCGCCGACCGACAGGCCCCAGCTGCGTCAGCCGAGAGATGCGCCCTGGTAGGGGGCTGCTGCATGAGCCGCCACCTAGCCAAACCGGGTGGGCAAACGACCTCTTTAGGAGAGCGGGAGAGCGAACCCCGGCCTGACCTGCGCAGACGTTGCAAGCGCTGATCGACACCCCAGAACCCGAGCATGCCCCTCGTTCCCCGTGGTTCCCCGCACGATCTGGCACGGATGTGGCACGGTCCTCGCCGGCGGCGTCTGTCAGTGCCTCGGGATAGCGTCCACTTGTGCGCGGTCGGCTTCCGAGGTGTTCAGCTCTGTAGTGCAGCTGCATCCCTGGCTCTGTCCGGGGGCGGCCCGGTGCAAGCCCGGGACCCAACCGACGGCCAGGCTCCGCCGATGGCCAAGAGTGCCCTGCCAGCGCCGGCCGCGTGTGGCTTTCCTACCAGTGGTGGCCCTGGTTCTTAGGGCAGCAGGTCAGGGTCCGTGCTTGCGAAGTTTGCACTTTCTGGCCAGATAAACGAGTACCCCACCGCAGCCGCCAAGTCGAGAAGATCGGCACGCGGCTTGCTGGGGACCAGCATCGCGCGGTGGGGTGCCTCGATGAAGCGTCCGTAGTCGGCCAGCTGGCCAATCGCCATGCGGATGTTCTCGCGTGTGACGCTTCCCTTGGCTTCGACAAGCAGTCCGAGGGTCGGTACATAGAGATCTGTCAACAACGGTCGCGTCTCGCCCTCCGGCAAGATCCTGTGCCGAGCCACTGCGTACCCCTGGAGGCGCAGGTAGTCGCTGAACTGCTGCACCAGCTTGCCCTCGCGCCGCTCGGCCTCATACGGCTCCTGGCTGGGTTGGACGAAGGACTTCTCCGTCTCGTGCTGCTCGACGTCGATCTGCATCACGGTCGTGGGCTGGCTCGCCAAAAGCCTTGCCAGCTTCGTGCCAGGTTCCTGCGGCTCCGTGTCCAAGGGGCGGAGCTTGAAGACGATGACCTTGCGCAGCGGCCCATCACCCGTCTCGGGGGCGTCGGCCTCGTACCACCCAGCTACTTCGAACTCGCCAAGGTAGGTGACAACTCCACGAGCTCCCTGGAAGACGCGGAGGGCTCGCGCCTCCTCTGCGTGGTTGAGGATGCTGGCGTTGCCAGAGAGCATCCTCTGGTCCCCGTACTGGCCTTCCCCGCTGTAGTGGAACAGGCCATCCGGCATCCAGCCGTCGTAGTAACCGTGCTTCTCGCCGGCGATGGGGTCAGTGAAGATCATTACGTTCGGAGACTTGGCCGACGGGCCGATGCCTCCTTGTGTGCGTCCGCCATACCGCGCGTGAAGCTGCTTGCGCTCGATCACATCGCCCGGCTTGAGGGTCCACTCGATGACCACGGGCTCCGCGGGGGTCACCTCCACCACGACGTTCCTCCTCTGGGATCACCGCTCGCTCTTGCGGTGTACGCCGTAGTGTACTGTGTCCGTCACAGGTACGAATCGGATGCGGAAATCACGCATCCGATTCGGCTAGGACATGAGGGAGCTTGGCCGCTGGAGCCAACTTTCGAGGAGAGAATGAATTAATTAATCGGCAGCGTTAATTGCCGCCGCGCTACACAGCGTCCGGCAATGGGTGCTGCGGGTATGCTTTGGCCGTCCCACCTCTTACTGATCACCGCGCCTCGACCGGAGCGGTCGAGGTTCCCGCGCACGTCCGCGGGTGCCACATCCAGTAAGGAGGCGGGATGAACAAGCGAAAGCCCGATGAGCAGGATGAGGAGCGTGCTCCGGAGCCCGACCCGCGTTGGGTCCGGATCTTGATCGCGGTCCTGCCTGCCGTGGCGGCGATCGCTGCCTGTGTGGAGCAGCTGGCGCGTCGGTAGCGCGAGCTGGAGTGGTGCCCGGACGGTGGCCGCCCGCAAGAAGCGGGTCCGGCCGTTGCATAGTCGGCCGGACCCGCTTCATGACTCCACGCGCGAGCCCGGTCCGTGGTGGCGACCATGGACCGGGCCTCCGCGCTGGAGGGCTTAGCTAACCCACTTTGCAACGTTACGTTGCATGGTTGCTCGGCCACTATATCCGGCTTAACTATCGATAGCTGTTGTTGGGCTTCGTTAGCCGCGGTTAGTACTCGTTACTTTCCGGAGCGTTTCTGGGCCCTGCGCTGTGCTCTATCCCGCGAGCCGCCCCGGCTCCCATCCCGTCTGCCGTCGACCCACACACCGTGGAGCAGGCGCGGTGCCGGGCGTCCAGGTGGAGCGCGCCACTGTACGAACGACCTGGACGCCCGGTGCCGTGTCTGCTCGGCTCTGCCTGGGTCGACGGCAGACGGGATGGGAGCCCCACCTCCACACCCCACCGGCCGGCACCCGCGCACGGCCCCCTCCCATCCCGGAGCCTGAGCGCCCCCGCCGGAGGCATCGTCTTGAGCCGCACTCGCGTACCGCCTCGGCCGCGTCGTGGTTCGTCGCCCATCAACCCGAGCTGTCAGGCGTGCGGCCGGCGGCCGGGCTGGAGCGGGGCGGAGACAGGAGCGCAGGCCCGGGCGACGGGCCGCGCGCGCCGCGCCGTGCGCGGCGGGTGCCTTGATGAGGTAGAGAAACCTGTAACAGGTCCTCCGCTGCTCCTCGGCTATGCCGTGGTGAATGCGTCGGCGATGGCGTGCATGTCGTCGGTGATGGTGTCGGCCTGGGCCTCGGCGAAGAGGTCAGCCTTGTGGGGCTTGTTGGCGTAGGCGATCGCCGTGGCCCCGGCTGCGTGAGCCGCTTGGATGTCCGTGAGCGAGTCACCGATCAGGGCGCAGTTCGTGACGTCGATGTGCATCCGCTCGGCTGCCGTGATGAGAGGGAACGGGTTCGGCTTCATCAGGTGGGGCTGTCCTGTCGGCCGGCCGATGATCCTTTCGACGTATCCGTCCAGCCCGTGCGCCTTGAGGAAGCTCTCTACGCACTCGGCCGAGTTGTTGCTCACCACCGCGACCGCCCTCCCTGAGGCGTTCACGGCCTGGAGGGCTTCCACCGCCCCCGGTGTCGGCGGGCCCGCCACCGCGACGGCTTCGACCTCCGCCTCCGTCAGCCGCTGCTCGATCTTCCCGCCCAGCTCGGCGTCCGCCTCGTGCGCGATGCGCAGGACCTCAATGGGGTCATCGGTCTCGGCCGCCTTCGCGCCTGCGGATACGTCCTTCGCCGCGAGGATCGCCGTCAGCTGTTCTGCGACTTGGGAGGCAGGAAGCCCGGCGAACACATCGCACACGGGGCCGTCGAAGTCGAAGAAGACCACCTGGGCGTTGCCCAGGACCTCGGAGAGTCGGTCATCGTGCGTCAAGGTCGAAGTCCCTTCCGATGGTCTCCCAGACGCTGTCGAACCACATCCGGGCTTGCTGGACCTGCTGCGCTCCGCCGGACGACTCACCGTCGTTGACCGAGTGGTGGAACAGGGTCGTGTCCTTGCCGACGAGGTCATAGATCTCGATCGCCTCGCCCTGTGCGACGACCTTGTTCGGACGGATCGGGTAGTACCCGAAGAACGCGTCCTCGTTGTTGATGACGTACAGCTTGAAGAACTGGGTGCCGCTGTGGACACGGACGTTGATGCGCGTCTCGGCGACCAGGCCCAGGTGCTCCAGCTCGGTGATCGCGTCCCGGATGCTGCGGGTGTAGCCGACCATGATGTCGTGCATGCGGTCGCGGAGCCTCTTGTCGTCCGCGCCGTCGGACATCCGGACCGGCGCCGCCTGGGGCACCGCCATGTCGGGGACGAGTATCCGCATGGTGATGCTCGACGGCGTGAGCCTGCCGACACGGATCTTGTCGAGCGGCTCTTGAAGAGCACCGTGCAGCGTCTCGCTGGAGAACCCCGCGAAGTCGATGGTGACGTGATCCTTCGCGAACGCCTGCTCCACGTAAGGCCGAAGCCCCGCCGGCCGTTCCGTGCGGTTGCGGACGTAGACACCGCTGCCCTTGCGCGAGACCACGAGTCCTTCGTCCTCAAGGTCCCGTAGCGCGCGCTGGATCGTCGCCCGCGCGAAGCCGTAGAGCTCCGTCAACTCCTTGTGCGACGGCAGCTTCTCGCCCGGCCCGAGCCTCCGCGTACGAATCGCTGCGCTCAGGCTGCTCGCGACCTGCTCGTACGGGGCTCGGTCGTCGTCGGGGTCGAGGGGCTCGGGGACAAAGGTCATGAAGTCGATGGTAGGCGAGTTCCTTCAGGCAGGACAGTCATGCCAGTCATGTTGTTGACATGGCTAGCCACGTCTTCTAACTTCGAGATGTGACCAACCGGGTTAGCCAAGTTGGTCACCTAGCCCCTTCCTGCCCTCTCGAAGGAGAAACTCATGCCGTCGTTCAAGGTGGACACGTCGACCGCCGTGGTCTTCGTCGCGACCGCTCCCACGCCGAAGCTCGTGAGCAAGCAGACCGGTGAGAGGGCGGTGGACCGGGAGACCGGTGCTGGGCTCTCGACGGTGGGTCTGCTGATCTCGGACGAGGGGGAGGGCAACCTCTACCAGGTGACGGTCCCGGAGACCGGGCTCCCCGACGGGCTGACGCCGGGCATGCCGGTGACGGTCATCGGGCTCAAGGCCCGGGACTGGGAGAACACGTTCAACGGTCAGACCCGCCACGGCATCTCGTTCCGCGCCGTCGCGGTCACCCCGATGGGCGCCTGACCATGGCTGACATCTCGACCTTATTGGAGGTCGGCCTCCCGCTCGCCGGAACCGCCGGCGGCCTCGGATACGCCAAGGTTCGTGCGCCCCGGGTGTTCTGGTCGCTGGTGGGCCTGCCGGTCACCCGGGTGCGGTTCGCGGTGAACTACCACGCGACGATGGACGTGTGCGGGCTGACGGTCCAGCCCTCCCGCCTGCGGGCGTTCATGGTCCGCAACATCGCCCGCCGCCCCGACGTCCAGCCCGTACCGCCCAAGGTCCGCCGGATCCGGGGCACCTCGACCGGCCTGCGGGTCACCCTCCGTCTCCCGGCCGGTCTGGAGCCCGCGGACGTGATGGCGGCCTCCGAGCGGCTGCGGCACGCCTGGGGCGTCCACTCGGTCAACGTCACCGTCACCAAGCCGGGGTCCGTGGAACTGAGGATGACCGGCTACGACGTCCTCAACCGCGTGCGGATGCCGCGCCGGCGCCCGTCGGGGCCGATGACGGTTCCGGTCGCGCTGCGGGAAGACGGCACGGCGTTCGTACGAGACTACCTCAAGGTCCCGCACGCGCTGACCCTCGGCGCGAACCAGACCGGCAAGTCCATGTACCAGCGAAACCTGGTTGCCGGGCTCGCCCGGCTGCCGGTCGCCCTGGTCGGCATCGACTGCAAGCGCGGAGTCGAACACCGCGGCTACGCTCCCCGTCTGTCCGCCCTGGCCACCACCCCGGAGGAAGCCGACGGCCTGCTGGACGCCCTGGTCGGGGAGATGGAGGACCGGTTCGACCTCCTCAGTGACTACGGGGTCGCCGACATCTGGGCCCTGCATGAGGACGTCCGTCCGGCGCCGGTGGTGGTCCTGGTGGACGAGGTCGCGGAGCTCTTCCTGACCGCGACGAAGAAGGACGAGGAACGCCGGGACCGGATGGTCACCCAGTTGATCCGCCTCGGTCAGCTCGCCCGCGCCGCCGGCATCTTCCTCGAAGTCTGCGGCCAGCGCTTTGGCTCCGACCTCGGCAAGGGCGCCACCGCCCTGCGTGCCCAGCTCACCGGCCGCGTCGTTCACCGCGTCAACGACAAGCAGACCGCCGAGATGGGTGTCGGGGACATCGCCCCGGATGCGGTGGTCACGGTTCTGACGATCCCGCCGGACCGGCCCGGCATCGCGGTCGCCGGGGACACCTCCGGCGGCTGGTCCCGCATCCGTACTCCGCAGCTCTCCGCGACTGAAGCGGCCGCGATCTGCCTCGCCCACGCCCACCTCACCCCGGACCTGCCCTCCCTCGCCGCCTACCGCCCCGCCCTCCCGGACGGCATCGGCGCCGACCCGGAGCCGGTCCCGCTGGTGAAGCCCGGCCCGGTCACCGCGTAGTACCCCTGCACCGCCTCGGCGGCGTGACCGTCTCACGCCAGGTCCCTACCCGACCCATGCCCGAAAGGAGGTGACCCGTGCTCCGAACCCTCCGCCTCGACGCAGTCCTGATCCAGGCCGTCATCGCCGGTGCCCTGTCCTTCGCCCACCTGCACGACCTGGCCGAAGCGGCCGGGCAGGACGGATGGAAGGCGTGGGCCTACCCGGTCTCCGTCGACCTGCTTCTCGTCGCCGCCTGGCGTCGGATGCGAACCGACGCCGGCAACCGCGACGCCTGGCTCTGGTTCGCCATCGCTCTCATCGCATCGCTCGGCGCCAACGTCGCCACCGCCGGACTCCTCGACCTCAACCACGTCCCGCCCTGGCTGCGGATTCTCGTCGCCGGATGGCCTGCCATCGCCTTCCTTGGCGGCACCCTTCTCGCCCACGCACCCCACACCACCCCCGATCCCGCCCACAGCACTGAGCCTGTACCGGCGCCGGAACCCGTCGCCGAGGTGACCGTCGAGCGCGCCCCGGAACCGGACCCCGAACTCCCGCCGGCCGAACCCACCCCGGTGGAGATTCCGCCGGAACCCGCCCCGCGGAAAGAACAACCCGAACCCGAGCCTGCTCCCGTGGTGCCCGCGGTGGCGGTGCCGCCCGCGCTGATGGCTCACGCCCAGAAGATCGCGGACGCCCATCGGGCCCAGACCGGACGGCCGATCGACGCGGAAACCCTCCGCACCCGCCACGGCATGCCCCCGGCCCTCGCCGACTCCATCGCCCTCCAGCTCGCCTGACCCAGGAAGGAGCAAGACCCGTGCGACCCAACCGCTTCCACAACGTGGCCCGTATCGGCCCGGTGCGCGTAGGCACCCACCGCGACGGCCGCGGCCGGACCAAGCACACCGCCGTGTGCACGGCGCCCCGATGCGACTTCTCCGCCGACTACGACACCCGCGCCGCCGCCGAACTGGCCGCCCACACCCACCGCTGCAACCCCCGCTAGCAACTGAGGAGTTCGTGTCATGGACGTCCCGCTCTGGCTCGCCCTGATCGTCGTCGGCGGCCTCGGAATCAAGCTCATCCGCCCGCCCTGGTGGCTCGTCGCCGTCCTCCTCCTCGGCGGCTACCTCCTCGCCGACAGCCTCCTCACCCCGCTCATCGACCCCATCGCCAAGTAGGGAGACCCGTCATGCTCCAGCCCCGCATCCCGGTCAACCCGCTCCCGACCGGCCGCCCCATCCCCCTCCTCAAGCCCACCCCTGACGGCATCGAGCCCACCCCGGCCCCGGCCCCGGCGCCCGCCGCCGTCCCGGCCCCGGCCCCGGTCCCGTCCCGGACCGCGGTTCAGCTCACCCCGGGCAGCGCGGTCGCCCTCGCCGCCGGCGGCGGTGCCGTCGTCCTGGTCGTCGGCGCCGTCCTGGTCTCCATGCTCCTCGCCGTCGCCATCAGCGCCGCGTCCATCGCCGTCGTCGCGGTCGTGCTCCGTCTCCTGGTCCGCGACATGCAGAAGGGCCGGTGACCTCCGTGGACACGCAGACGATCGCGGCGGCGGGCTTACCGGCCCTGGGCTGGGCCCTGCACGGCGGACTGCTCTGGCGCCGACTGGCCACCGCTCGCCGTGACCCGCTGACCGGCCTGCACACCCGCGCCGGATGGACCACCCGCGCCGAACACCTCATGGCCAAGCACTCGAACGCGCTCGTGGTCCTGGTCGACCTGGACGACTTCAAGGCCATCAACGACACCCACGGCCACGCCGCCGGCGACACGGTCCTCACCGCGACCGCCGCCAGGCTCACCGCCTGGTGCGGCCGGCACGGCATCGCCGCCCGCCTCGGCGGAGACGAGTTCGCTGCCATCGTCACCGACCCCGCCCGCACCCCCGGTCTCGCCGCACTCCGGTCCTCGCTGGACGAGCCGGTCACCCACCGCGGGCACGTCCTGCGGGTCTCGGCATCGGTCGGCCACTGCCACCGCGACCAGCTGCCGGTCCCGGTTCTCACCGATGCCCTCTCGGCCGCCGACGCGTCGATGTACGCGGTCAAGGGCCACGGCAGGCGCAACACACGCTAAGCGGCCCCCGGGGCGGCCTCGGTCGCCAAACTTCCGCCGCCCCGGGCGCCTTCACCCATTCCAGATCCACCGGACCCGAAAGGGAAACCTCATGATGCCCCAGACCCCGGCCGCCCGCGTCTGCTCCCACTGCGACGGCTTCCCCGTCGTCCACATCACCACCGGCAGCGTCGCCCCGGACGGACAGCGCCGCACCCTCGCCGCCACCTGCCCGGCCTGCAAGGGCACTGGCACCCGCACCACCCCCGCCGCCCTCGCCCGCGCAGGGAAGTGACCGCCTTGACCACCTCCGCCCGCGAGGCGGGCCTGGACCCGGCCACCCTGAGCGACCTGCTCCGGGTGGCCGGGTCCCCCGGCTTCGACCGCCTCACCGAACAACTCCGCCGCACCGGCGGCTGCACCGCCCCCATCCGCCTCACCGGCGGCACCAAGCTCCTCGACCCCGCCACCCGGACCGTGATCCACGCGTACACCACCGACGCCGAGCCCGGCGGCGTCCTCCGCGTCGCGTGCGGCAACCGACGCGCCTCCCGCTGCCCGGCCTGCGCCTGGACCTACGCCGGCGACACCTACCACCTCATCCGCGCCGGCCTCACCGGCGACCCCGACAAGGGCACCCCCGAGACGATCCGGGACCACCCCCGGGTCTTCGCCACCCTCACCGCCCCGTCCTTCGGCCCCGTCCACAACCGCCCCGGCACCCGCCCCTGCCGCTGCGGCACCCAGCACCCCGAGGACGCGCCCGAACTCGGGACCCCGCTCGACCCGGCCACGTACGACTACGCGGGCGCGGTGCTGTGGAACAACCACGCCTCCGAGCTGTGGCGGTACTTCACGATCTACCTCCGTCGCGAGATCGCCGCCCGCGCCGGCCTCACCCAGAAGGCCGCCCGCGAACAGTCCCGCGTCTCCTTCGGCAAGGTCGCCGAGTACCAAAAGCGCGGCGCCGTCCACTTCCACGCCGTCATCCGCTTCGACGGCCCCGACGGACCCCACACCCCACCCCCGCCCTGGGCCACCCTCGACCTGCTCACCGACGCCATCTACGCAGCCGCCGCCCGCGCCCGCGTCACCGTCGATGCCGCACCCGCCCACGGCATCGACCAGGACCTCGTCCTCACCTGGGGCACGCAGCTCGACGTCCAGCCCATCGGCGCCTTCGGCAACGACGAGGACCTGAGCGAACAGGCCGTCGCCGCCTACGTCGCCAAGTACGCCACGAAGGCCGCCGAGACCACCGGCACCGTCGACCACCCCGTCGGCAACAAGGATGCCCTCATCCTCCTCGGCGTCCCCGACCACCCCCGTCGCCTGATGGAAGCCTGCATGGACCTCGACGCCGCCTACCCGGACCGCCGCCTGCGCGCCTGGGCCCACATGCTCGGCTTCCGCGGCCACTTCTCCACCAAGTCCCGCGCCTACTCCACCACCCTCGGCGCCTTACGCCAGGTCCGCGCCGACTACCGCGCCGCCCAGCAACGCACCGCCCTCGGCCTGCCCGACCCCGACGAACACCCGGAGTCCACCCTCCTCGTCGTCGCCCACTGGGCCTATGCCGGTCACGGCCACACACCCGGCGAGTCCTGGCTCGCCGCCAACATCCGCCGCGACATCCAGCACAACCGCGAACACGCCCGAGAGATCCGAACCGAACTAACCGCATTGGAAGGGGAGCTGGTGTGACGACCTCTACCGCTGAACTGCTGACCGTTCCCGAGGTCATGGCACGGCTCAAGCTCGGACGCTCCACCGTTTACGACCTCATCCGGTCCCGCCGCCTGGTCTCCATCACCATCGGTCGGTCGCGCCGCGTCCCCGCCGACTCCGTCCGGGACTTCATCGACCACCAGATCGAGGAGGCCGCCTGATGGCCACCCAGCGCAAGCGCAATCCCAACGGCGCCGGCACCATCACCCAGCGGAAGGACGGACGCTTCCAGGCCGCCGTCTACGTCCTCCAGCCGGACGGCACCCGTGCCCGGAAGTTCGCCTACGGCAAGACCTGGGCCGAGTGCGACGTCAAGCGCCGGGCGCTCCTCGAAGCGGTCGACAACGGCGTCCCCGTGCCGACCCGGTCGGCGAAGCTCTCCGAGTGGCTCCCGTACTGGCTCGACAACGTCGTGAAGCCGCGCCGCAAGCTCAGCACGTACGACAAGTACGAGGCGCACGTCCGGCTCTACCTCGTCCCCGGGATCGGCTCCAAGAGGCTGGAGTCCCTGAGCGTGGCCGACGTCCGGCGCTTCCTCGTCCAGCTGGAGAAAAAGACCACCGCCGCCACGGCCAAGGAGTCCCACCGCGTCCTCCGGACCGCCCTCACCGCCGCCTGCCGCGAGGAGCTGATCTCGCGCAACGTGGCCTCCCTCGTCGAGCCGCCCCGGCCGAAGGCGCGAGAGCTGAGCCCCTGGTCCCTGGACGAGACGCTCGACTTCCTCGCCGCCTCCCGCCGGGACCCGCTGTACGCGGCCTTCGTCCTCGCCATCGCCATGGGGCTGCGACGGGGCGAGCTGGTCGGGCTGCGCTGGGCGGACGTCGACCTCGACAAGCGCGTCCTCTACGTCCGTCAGCAGACCCAGCGCCGCCGAGGGGTCCTGTACGACGACGATCCCAAGGGCCGTCGCCGGAGGGCCGTGCCCCTGCCCGCCATGTGCATCGCGCCCCTGCGGTGGCACCGGATGCGGCAGAACGATCAGCGGGCCAGGGCGGGGGAGAGGTGGGAGGAGGGCGGCTACGTCTTCACCACCGCCAGCGGTCGGCCCGTCGAGCCGCGGAACGTGTACCGGTCCTTCACCCGCGTCGCCGCCTCGGCCGGCCTCCGCGTGATCCGGCTGCACGACGCCCGGCACGGTACGGCGACCCTGCTCACCGCCGCCGGCGTCGCGCCCCGCGTCGTGATGGAGATCCTTGGGCACAGCCAGATCAGCATCACAATGGACGTGTACACGCACGTCGTCCAGGACACCCAGCGCGAGGCGATCAGCCACATGGACCGGCTGCTCAAGAGGCGGCCCGGCCGTCCCTGACCGCCGCCGTTGATGTCAGATGTGGATGTCAAAGGGCACCTACGGAGATCCGTAGGTGCCCTTTTGCCTGGTGCCCCCGGCAGGATTCGAACCTGCGACACCCGCTTTAGGAGAGCGGTGCTCTATCCCCTGAGCTACGGAGGCGGGGTCGGGGACAGCGTAGCGGATGGGGGGTTGGGGGG
>JOFO01000017.1 GCA_000721275.1 Microtetraspora glauca
GTCCTCAACGGCGGCCGCATCGTCGCCGAAGGCACCGCCGACCAGCTCAAGCGCCAGATCCCCGGCGGCCACGTCCGCCTCCGCTTCACCGACCCCACCACCTACCGCAGCGCCGCCGACGCGCTGGGCGGGGCCGCCGCGCGGGACGACGAGGCCCTGACGCTCCAGCTCGCGAACGACGGCAGCCAGCGGGCGCTCCGGGCGCTCCTCGACCGGCTGGACACGGCCGGCGTCGAGGCCGACGAACTCACCGTCCACACCCCGGACCTCGACGACGTCTTCTTCGCCCTGACCGCGACCGACACCTCCCCCACCGTCCCCGCCCAGCCGAAGGAGAACGTCCGATGAGCACCCTGTCCCTCGCCGTCCGCGACTCGTCCACGATGCTCCGGCGGAACCTCCTCCACGCCCGCCGCTACCCCTCCCTCACCCTCAACCTGCTCCTCACGCCGGTGATGCTGCTCCTGCTCTTCGTCTACGTCTTCGGCGACGTGATGAGCGCGGGCATGGGCGGCGGCGCGGACCGCGCGGCGTACGTCGCCTACCTGGTCCCCGGGCTGCTGCTGATGACGATCGGGTCCACCGTGATCGGCACGGCGGTCTCCGTCGCCAACGACATGAACGAGGGCATCATCGCCCGCTTCCGCACCATGGCGATCCACCGCCCGTCGATCCTCGTCGGACACGTGGTCCTGTTCGCGACGGCGCTCACCTGGATCGCGGTCGGCATGGGCCTGGTCTCCCCGACCGCCGAGGCCGCTTCCAACAACGCGCTCCCGCTGATCTTCCTGCCGCTGATCTCCAGCACCTTCGTGCCGGTCGCCCAGATGCCGGGCTGGTTCCAGCCGATCGCGGAGTACCAGCCCTTCACCCCGGCCATCGAGACCCTCCGCGGCCTGCTCCTCGGCACCGGGATCGGCCACCACGGCTGGCTCGCGGTCGCCTGGTGCGCCGGCCTCGCCGTCCTCGGCTACGTCTGGTCGGCGAAGACCTTCGCGAAGGACCCGCGGTAAGCGCGGTGCCAGTCGGTCCGGCATCCGCGCACCCACCCCCCAGGGGCGGCCCCTCCCGGCACCACGCCGGCGACGGGCCGCCCCTTCGGCGTCCCCGGACGCCGCGGTCCCGCGCGTTGTCAGTGGGCCCTGTCACGATGACGACCAGACCGACCGCACGAGCGCGAAGGGGCGGGGACGCCATGGGGACCTGGGACATCGGACCGTTCGACAACGACACCGCGGCCGACTTCTCATACCGGGTGGACGACGCCGCCGACGGGAAGAAGGCGGACGTGCTGCTCGCCGCCTTCCGGGAGGTGACGGGGACCGGGGAGGAGTACCTGGACGCGGACCTCGGGGCCGAGGCCGTCGCGTCGGCCGCGCTGGTGGCCGCGCAGTGCCCGGGCGGGGAGCCGGTGACGACCTCGTACGCCCCGAAGGAGCCGCTGGGCGAGCTGCCGGCCGCGCTGCGGGCGGAGGCGGTCGCCGCGCTGGACCGGGTGCTCGCCGAGCCGTCGGAACTCCTGGAGCTGTGGGAGGAGTCGGACGGCGAGGAGTGGAAGGCGGGGGTGCGGAGACTGCGGGACGTGCTCGCGGGCGCCTGACGCGGCCCGGGTGCGGGGCTCGCGCGGGCGTGCCGTGCGGCCCGGGTGGGGATCGTTGGGCGTGCCTCCGGCTCACGCCGACGGCGCTCGGGCGCCTCTCCGGCGGGCGGTGAGCCCCCACACCACCGCCGCGACGGCCGAACCGACCGCGGTGACCGCGAGGAGCAGCAGCGCCGGGTTCAGCCACACCGGCACGATCTCCTCCCCGCCGCACACCAGGCTCACCGGCAGTTCGCTGCGGCTGTCCGGGGTGATCAGGCGGCCCGCCTTGAACCAGCACGAGTCCTGCGGCTGGAGGAACAGCACGTACGACAGCCCGTACACGTGCAGCGCCCCGCCGAGCACGGCGGCGGTCACGGCGGTCCACGCCGCCTTCTTCGCGGGCGTGCGCCGGCGCGGGGTGGCGGCCATCGGTCGGCGGCCCGCCGGAGTCCGGGTGCCGTCCATGGTGGTCCCCTCCCTGGCGCGGCTGATCGGCGCGGACGGCTCCCCTCCCCGGGGAGCGGCCGCTCGGAGGTGAGCGTAGCGGTGCGGGACGGTGTGGTTCGCGTGCGGCGGGTAGGGCACGATGGGCGCCCGTACCGACGTACTCGCCAGTAGGAGAACCGCCATGTCCGAGCCCAGTGCCGAGATCCTCGCCGCCTTCGAGGCCGCGAAGGGGTTCATGCCCGTCGGGGAGGGCCTGGCGCTGTACGCGGCGGCGGCCGAGGCCGCGAAGCTGGGGCTGCCGCTGCTGGAGGTGGGCACCTACTGCGGGCGCTCGACGATCCTGCTCGCGGACGCGGCGCGGGCGGCGGGGACGGTCGCGGTGACCGTGGACCACCACCGGGGCAGCGAGGAGCAGCAGCCGGGGTGGGAGTACCACGACCCGACGGTGGTGGACCCGGAGGTCGGCGTGATGGACACGCTGCCGACGTTCCGGCGGACGCTGCGGAAGGCGGGCCTGGAGGAGCACGTCGTCGCCGTGGTCGGGCGCAGCCCGCAGGTCGCGCGGGTGTGGGCCGGTGAGCTGGGGCTGGTGTTCGTCGACGGCGGGCACACGGACGAGCACGCGACGAACGACTACGAGGGCTGGGCCCCCAAGGTCGCCCCCGGGGGCCTGCTGGTCATCCACGACGTGTTCCCGGACCCGGCGGACGGCGGCCAGGCGCCGTACCGGATCTACCTGCGGGCGCTGGAGTCCGGTGACTTCGAGGAGGTGTCGGTCACGGACTCGCTGCGGGTGCTGCGCCGGACCGCCGCCTGACCCCGCGCCGGGTCCGCCCGGGCCGGGTCACTTCCGCCAGAAGAGGTGGTGGGTGACGCCGCTCGGGCTCGGCACGACGTCCAGGTGGTAGCGGTCGGTCAGCTCGTCGGGCGTGTCCCAGAGCTTGAGGCCGCTGCCGAGCTTCACGGGGGCGACGGCGACGTGCAGGGTGTCGACGAGGCCGGCGTCCAGGAACGCGCGGATCGTCGTCACCCCGCCGCCGAGGCGCACGTCCTTCCCGTCCGCCGCCTCCTTCGCCCGTTCCAGGGCGGTCGCCGGGTCGGCGTCGAGGAAGTGGAAGGTGGTGTCGGAGAGCGTGAAGGACGGGCGCTCGTGGTGGGTGAGGACGAAGACGGGGGTGTGGAACGGCGGCTCCTCGCCCCACCAGCCCTTCCACTCCTCGTCGCGCCAGGGGCCGCGCTGGGGGCCGAACTTGTTGCGGCCCATGATCTCGGCGCCGATGTTGTGGTGGAAGTCGCGGACCAGGTAGTCGTCCAGGCCGCGGCTGCCGCCGGGGTCGGTGCGGGTGGGCCAGCCGGCGGTGGCCCCGGCCCAGGCGAAGAGCTTCGCCGGGTCGGCGTGCCCGAAGGGCCGCTCCAGGGACTGGTCCTCGCCGGCGGCGATCCCGTCGGCGGAGACGGAGAAGTTCTGGACTTTCAGCAGCTGGGGCATGGGGCTCCTCCTGGGGTGTTCGTTCCGTGCTCTTTCCGCGTTCCGCAGTGATGACCGTCCGGGCGGCGCGAACTCATCGCGGGCGGATACCCTGGCGAAGGGGTTCAGTTGTAGTACTACGAACGGAGTGGTCTCCATGGCCCGTCGGAACGAGGAACGGCGCGCCGCGCTCGTGGACGCCGCGATCGAGGTGCTGGCCCGCGACGGCGCCCGGGGCCTGACCTTCCGGGCGGTGGACGGCGAGGCCGGGGTGCCGACGGGGACGGCGTCCAACTACTTCGCCAACCGCGACGACCTGCTCACCCAGGCCGGCGCCCGCGTCTACGAACGGCTCCAGCCGGACGACGCGACCCTGGAGGGGACCAGGACCGCGCCGCACGACAAGGCGACGTACACGCGGCTCATGCGGGAGCTGGTCGGGCGGATCTCCGCCTTCCGCACCGGCTACCTCGCGCTCCTCGAACTCCGCCTGGAGGCCACCCGCCGGCCCGCGCTCCGCGCGATCCTCACCGAGCGGATCCGGGCCGACGTCGAGCAGAACGTGACCTTCCACGAGGCGTCCGGGCTGCCCGGCGACGCCACCGCCGTCAAGCTGCTCGTGCTCACCCTGAACTGGCTGATCGTGGAGCAGCTGACCCTCCCCGACGTCTTCTCGGAGGAGGAGCGCGACGCGCTGGTGGCGGCGGCGGTCGACCGGATCGTCTTCACCCGGGGGTGACGGGTCAGTACAGGCCCTTCGTCACGTAGAGGCAGTTGGTGTACGAGTAGCCCGGCTCGATCGTCGCCTTGCTGCTCTTGGTGTCGCCGGCCGTGGAGAAGCCGGACCCGGCCCGCTTCTGGAGCAGGTGGTAGGTGCCCGCGGGCAGCTGGATCGTCGCCTTCGGGTACGTCGAGGACGGGCCGGAGCACGGCTTGAAGCCCGGGCGGAGGGTGTCCAGCCGCTCGTAGCTGCGGCAGCCGCCGCACGCCTTCAGGGTGATCTTGCCGGTGACCGGTCCGGTGTAGAGGAGTTCGACCTCGTCGTCGGCGTCGTTGCTGATCACCATCGTCATCCGGGCGCCGCCCGGCACCGTCGACGGCGGCAGCTTCCGCCCGGCGTCCGGGGCCTCGGCGGCGATCTGCGCGGCGATGGAGATCGAGCGGGCGTGGGAGACCGACTCGCCGTCCGGGTAGTCCTTGACGTACCGGTCCATGGTCGCGGCGGCGTCGGCGAACTCCTTGTCGCCGAACTGGTCGGTGCCGCAGGCGAAGACGCCCTTCCGCACGCCCCGGTCCGCCTCCGCCCGCGCCCCGTCCAGCGGGAGCCCCTTGACGCCGGTCGTGACCGTCCGCAGGGCCCGCAGCTCCTCGGTGACGGCGCAGCGGTCGGCCGACGTGTCGCCGACCGCGGCGGCCTTGGCCCGGATCGCGTCCCGGACCGCCGCCGTCGCCTTCCCGGTGTACGGGGACTGGGGGAAGGTGGCGGTCAGGTCGTTGAAGTGGTCCGTGGCGGCGGCGGTCGTCGTCCCGCCGAGGGCGCCCGCGCCGCACGCGTACAGCGAGTGGGCCAGCGGCTCGTCCGTCCCGGCCGGACGGTCGCCGAGCAGCGCCTTGTCGACGGTGTCCGGCAGCGACCGCAGGTGCTTCAGCGGGAGGATCGCCGCGCAGTACTTCTTCTCGTCGTACGGGGCGGAGACCGTCTCGTAGTACGCGTCGAGACTGGCCGGTACGCGCTGCGCGGCCCGCGAGCCCGCGTGGTCCCGGGCCAGCTCCTGGTACGTGGTGAGCGCCTTGCGGTAGCCGGGCTCGGCGGTCGCGAAGTCCGTGGCCGCGCCGCTCCTCACCAGCGCGTCGGCGTCGGCGAGCCGGGCCAGCAGCGCCTGCTGGCGGGCCTCCTCGCGGGCGTCCTCGTGCGCGCCCGCCCAGGCGACGGCGCCGCCGGCGGGTGCGGCGAGCAGCAGGACGGCGAGCGGCAGCGCCAGGCGGCGGACCGTCGTGCCGAAGGCGAGCCGGGCGCGCAGGCCGCGCCGGGCGCCGTCGGCGGCGACGGCCAGCAGGAAGGCGCCGTACCCGGCGAGCGCGGCCCCCGGCACGCCGTCCGCGTCGGCCGGCAGCGCCGCGACGAGGAGTCCGGCGGTGGCGGCCCAGCAGAGCGCCGCCCAGAGCCACTTCCGGAGCACGACGTAACCGAGCCCGAGGCAGGAGAGGTTGAGCAGCGCGACCAGGACGGCCTGGAGCGGGCGTGCCTCGCCCGGCGCCCCGCCGCCGGGTCCGCCGTACGGGCCGCCGTGGCCGCCCGGCGGGGCGGTGGGCGGCGGCGGAAGCGTCCCGGCCCCGGCCCAGCCGGGCGCGGGCGCGGGCGCCTGCGCGGGCGGGGGGCCGTAGGCGCCGCCGTAGCCGCCGTGGCTCGCGTCAGGAGCACCGTGGCCGCCGTACTGGCCCTGACCGCCGTGGCCGCCCTGACCGCCGTGCCCGCCGTGCGCCGCGTAGCTCGCGC
The DNA here is from genome assembly GCA_000721275.1 of Microtetraspora glauca. Classification (GTDB taxonomy): domain Bacteria; phylum Actinomycetota; class Actinomycetes; order Streptomycetales; family Streptomycetaceae; genus Streptomyces. The sequence goes on from JOFO01000017.1 coordinate 5,995, forward strand.
CGTGGCCCTCGGTCGGCGGCCCGAAGCCGCCGCCGGCGGTGCCGGCGCCGGTCGTGCCCTGCGAGCCGCCGTTCTGCGGCGCCTCCCAGGGGGCCGGCCCCGGTGCGGGCAGCCGGAAGGAGCCGGTGGCGGAGGGATCCGTACCGCTCCCGGCCGCGGGGCCCGGACCGGCGTCCGTACCTCCGCCGCCGTCCCTGCGGGGCCGCATCATGATCGTGGCGCCGGAGGAGTCCTCGTCCCGGGGCACCCGGTCCTGCGGTGCCGCGTCCTGGGGCGGTGCGTCCTGCGGTTCCTCGTCGCCTCGCGGGCGCGCGTCGTTCGGTTCTTCCCCCGCCACGGTTCCCCCTCGTGGTCCTGGCGCGGCGACCCGTACCGCGCCCGCTCGTTCCCCATACCCTTCACCGGACCGGCACACGCGTCCAGCGGATTGCGGGCGGTGCGCGGTTCCGGCGGCCGGAGGGCCTAGAGTCGCGGGGTGCCGTACGACCACGCGAACCTCCTGCCCGCCGCCCGCGCCGCGCTCGCGGCGCTCGTCTGCTCCGCCGCGCTCGCCGGGTGCGGCGCCGCCTCCGAGGCCGCGCAGGGCAGCCGGGGGCCGGGCGCGGCGGCCACGCCGTCCGCCACCGCGACCCGTACCCCCTCCGCCACGGCGACGCCCCCGGCGGACCGTCCGCTCGCCGGGCGGACCGTGGTGGTCGACCCGGGGCACAACCCGGGGAACTTCCGGCACACGCGGGAGATCAACGAGAAGGTGGACATCGGGACGGCCCGCAAGGAGTGCGACACCACCGGCACGGCGACGGACGCGACCGGCGGCGCGGCCCCGTACACGGAGGCAGCTTTCACGCTGGACGTGTCGCACCGGCTGCGGGACCTGCTGGAGGCGCGGGGCGCGACGGTGGTGCTGACGCACGACGCGGACCGGCCGTACGGGCCGTGCATCGACGAGCGGGCCCGGATCGGGAACGCGGCGAAGGCCGACGCGGTCGTCTCCGTCCACGCCGACGGCTCCGCGAAGGGGAACCGCGGCTTCCATGTGATCGTGCCCGCGAAGGTGAAGGAGGGCGCGGCGGACACCGGTCCGATCGTGGCGCCGTCGCGCGCGCTCGGCGAGCGGATCGTCGCCGGCTTCCGCCGGGCGACCGGCACCTCCCCCGCCAACTACCTCGGCGGAGGTACCGGTTTGGACGTCCGTTCGGATCTCGGAGGTCTCAATCTGTCAACGGCGCCCAAGGTCTTCGTCGAATGCGGCAATATGCGTGATCCGAAGGACGCCGCACTGCTGACGTCCGGGGCGTGGCGGCAGAAGGCCGCGCGGGGCATCGCCGACGGCATCGTGACCTACCTCCAGGGGTAGAACCGGCGAGCGATAGATTCGCTCCGTACGATGGGGCCGCCCCCGTGCCGAGAAACCGGCGCCCGCCCGACGCGACGACGACCCGACGAAGGACTTCTTACGTGAATATCCGCTCCCTCACCCGAGGCGATGGCGTGCTGATCGGTGCTGCGGTGGTGCTGTTCATCGCCTCGTTCCTCGACACCACCGGCTGCGACGGCCCGGCCGCCATCTGCGACCAGATCGACTTCGCGAACTCGTGGGAGACCTCGCCGCTCGGCTGGGGCACCTTCTTCCTCGGCATCGTCGGCGCCGCGCTCGTCGTCCTCTCCCACGGCCTGCCGCAGCCGCGCAAGGTCCTGGGCCTGGAGCTCGGCCAGGTCGGCGCCGCCTTCACGATCGCCGCCGCCTGGACCACCCTGATGTGGGTCTTCGAGGCCGAGAACGCCGGCGCCGGCCTGATCCTCGGCCTGATCGGCGCGCTCCTCGGCGCCGCCGCCGCGCTCGCCGCCCCGATGGTCCCCGCCCTGAAGGCCCCGCTCGTCGGCGCCCCGCGTCCGGCGGCCCCGCAGCCGTACGGCGGCCACCCGCAGCAGGGCGTCCCCGGCGGCTACGGCTACCCGGGCGCGCAGCAGGGCCAGCAGCCCTACCCGGCGCCGCACGACGCCTCGCAGGGCGGTTCGCCGTTCGGGCAGCCGCAGCCGCAGCAGGCCGCCGCGCAGCCGGAGCCGCAGGCCGCGGCGCAGGGCGCCTCGGACTTCACGCCGTTCTGGTTCGCCGTGCCGGTCGCCCGCCCGCTGTACGCGGAGGACGGCTCCGGCGCGCAGATCGCGGAACTGGCGCCCGGCACCTGGTACCTGGCCGTGGAGCAGCGCGGTCAGGCGCTGGTCGCGCAGACGCAGGACGGGCGCCGCGGCGTCCTCCAGGACGCCACCGGCATCCAGCGCGGCTGACCTTCCCGGACCGTCGCGGCGGCCCCCCGACCGGAAGCCCTTCCGGTCGGGGGGCCGCTGTCGTACAGTCCCCCGCACACCGGATCTGACGGCCCGTCAGGCGGTGGAGGAGAAGGGAGCGGCCGGTCATGCGCCTGGGACTCGCGCTCGGCTACTGGGGCCGCGGCCCCTCCCCCGCCCATCTGGAGCTCGCGCGCGAGGCGGAGCGGCTCGGCTACGACGCGGTGTGGACGGCGGAGGCGTGGGGCTCGGACGCCTTCACCGCGCTCACCTGGATCGCCGCCCACACCCGCCGGATCGGGCTCGGCACGGCGGTGGCGCAGATGGCGGCCCGCACCCCGACCGCGACGGCCATGCACGCCCTCACCCTGGACCACCTGTCGGGCGGCCGGATGCGGCTCGGCCTGGGGCTGTCGGGCCCGCAGGTGGTGGAGGGCTGGTACGGGCGGCCGTTCCCCCGCTCCCCGTTGACCGCCACCCGCGAGTACGTCGACGTGGTCCGGCAGGTGCTCCGCCGCGAGGCGCCGGTGCGGCTCGCCGGACGGCACCACTCCTTCCCGTACGCCGGAGAGGACGGCACCGGCCTCGGCAAGCCGCTCAAGCCGATCACCCACCCGCTCCGCGCGGACCTCCCGGTCCTGCTGGGCGCCGAGGGGCCCCGGAACATCGCGCAGACGCTGGAGATCGCCGACGGCTGGCTGCCGCTCTACTGGTCGCCCGGCCGCTGGCGCGCGGCGTACGCCCTCCCGGACCGGCTGCCCGACGGCTTCCGGGTCGCGCCGATGGTCCGCGCCCAGGTCTGCGACGACGTGCCGAAGGGCCTGCTGCCGGTCAAGGCGATGCTCGGCTTCTACATCGGCGGCATGGGGCACGCCACCCGCAACTTCCACGCCGACCTCATGGCCCGCATGGGCTACGGGGAGGAGGCCCGGCACATCCAGCGCCTGTTCGCCGAGGGCCGCCGCGAGGAGGCCGTCCTCGCCGTCCCGGACGCCTTCGCCGACGAGATCTCCCTGGTCGGCCCGCGCGAGCGGATCGCGGACCGGCTCCAGGAGTGGCGGACCGGCCCGGTGACGGACCTGCTGGTCACGGCCCCGGACCGGGAGACCCTGCGGACGCTCGCGGAGCTGGCCGGGTAGGGCGGTCCGTCCGGAGGGACGGCTCAGCGGCGGACCGCGGAGGCCGTCTTGATGACCTCGTCCAGCACCTCGCGGGAGCGGACCAGGTCGGCGATGAGGCCGTCGATGCGGGACCGCTCGGCCGTCAGCTCCTCGACCAGCCGGAAGTCGGCGGTCTCGCTGGGCGCCCCGTCCGCGTCGCGCATGCACGGCAGCAGGTGGGCGATCGTGCGGCTGTTCAGGCCCGCCGCGTACAGCGCCTGGATGCGGACGACCCGGTCCACCGCCCAGTCGCTGTACCGGCGCTGGCCGCCGGGCGTCCGCTCGGACCGCAGCAGGCCCTGCGCCTCGTAGTAGCGCAGCGACCGCTCGCTCACGCCGCTCCGCGCCGCCAGTTCACCGATGCGCATCCGCCGCCTCGCCTCCGGGAGAAGGGACTTGAACCTGACACTGGTGTCAACTCCTACGGTACCCGCATGACGCACACCACGGCGGCCTCCCGCCTCTTCGAGTCCACCACCCTCGGCCCGCTGACCCTCCCCAACCGGCTGGTGATGCCGCCGCTGACCCGCAACCGGGCCGGCGCCGACGGCGTCCCCGGGTCCCTCATGGTCACCCACTACGCCCAGCGGGCCTCCGCGGGCCTGATCATCACCGAGGGGACCACGCCGAACGCGGTCGGCCAGACGTACCCGAACATCCCGGCCCTGTACGACGACGCCCACGTGGCCGGCTGGCGCGCGGTCACCGACGCCGTACGGGCCGCGGGCGGGCGGATGTTCGCGCAGCTCCAGCACGGCGGCCGGGTCGGCCACCCCGACACCAGCGGGCACCTCCCGCTCGCGCCGTCGCCGGTCCCGCTGCCGGAGACCATCCACACCCCGAGCGGCCGGCAGGACTCCGTGGTGCCGCGCGAGATGACGGCGGACGACATACGGGAGACCGTCGCCGACTTCGCCGCCGCCGCGCGCCGGGCGGTCGACGCCGGCTTCGAGGGGGTCGAGGTGCACGCCGCCAACGGGCACCTGCTGCACCAGTTCCTGGCGAAGAACACCAACCGGCGGACGGACGAGTACGGCGGCTCCGTCGCGCACCGCGTCCGGTTCGCGGTCGAGGTCGTCCGGGCCGTCGCCGACGAGATCGGCGCCGACCGGGTCGGCGTCCGCATCTCGCCCGGAGTCACGGTGAACGGCATCGACGAGGGCGACACGGACGAGATCTACGCGGCGCTCGTCCCGGCCCTCGCCGCCCTCGGCCCGGTCTATCTGCACGTGATCTTCGCCGACCCGGACCGGCCGCTCTTCCGCCGGATCCGCGCGGCCTGGCCGCACGCGCTGATCGCCAACCCGGCGCTCGGCTTCGGCGGTCCCCTCCCGGAGGACGGCGGGAAGGCGGCGGGCGAACGGCTGCTCGCGGCCGGGGCGGACCTGATCTCGCTGGGCCGCGCGTTCATGGCCAACCCCGACCTGGTCGAGCGGCTGCGGACCGGCGCGCCGCTCAACCCGCTGCGGGAGGCGCACTGGATGTACACGGGCGGCGAGGCCGGCTACAACGACTACCCGACGCTGGCCGGCTCCGCCGCCCTGGTGTGAGCGGGGGCGCGGATCAGCCGCCGCTGAGCTGGGAGGTCGAGGGCACCTTGTCCTTGACCTCGGCCCCGGCGGACTTCCCGGCGTCCTTGATGCCGTTGATGACGCCCTCCAGGCCGCCGACGTCCGCCGCGTCGACCTCGCCCTTGCGGAGTTTGGTGCCGAGTTCCTTGAGCGAGTCGATGCCGGAGGACAGCGGCGCCACCGCCTTGGAGAGCAGCGGGTCGCCCTTGGCGTTGTTCACCGCGGCCTTCAGCCGGTTGTAGGTGAAGGCGCCCGCGAGACCCGCCTTGACGAGGGCGAAGGTCCGCCCGTCGGCGCCCTTCTTGAACTTGCCGGCCTTGTACGGCTTCACGATCCACTGGTACGCGGCGCCGGCGGCGAGCCCGGCGTTGGCGACGAACCGGGTCTTCGCCAGCTTCTGCTTCTCGAAGGTGCTCGACGCGGACGGCGACGCGGCCGACCCCGTCGACAGACTCTGCGTGCTGTCGCTCCCGCACGCGGCGGTGAACAGCAGCGCGCACGACAGCATCAGCGCGGCGACGCCGCGGGACATGCTTCTGGGCACAGCGGAACCTCCCTGGGGACTGGTTCCGCCAGCGTCGCCCGCCCCCCACCGGGCCGCCATCGGAGCGACCCGTCCGGGTTGCGCCGCCGTCCGCCCTCCCGGCACCGGCCGGGAGGGTCAGTCGCCGCAGCAGTCCGGGGCGAGGCCGGCCGGCAGCCGCTCGCCGCCGAAGACGGCGACGGTGGCCTGTTCGCCGCCGAGCGCCGCGACCGCGAGGAGCAGGGAGCCCGCCGTCCAGGTGGTCTGCTCCTCGGGCCAGACGGCCGGCTCGTTCCCGTCCGCGGCCTCGTACACGTACCCCGTCCAGTACATGCCGTTCGGCGCGCGCAGGTGGCCGATGTCCTGGAGGACCGTGAGCGCCCGGTCGGACTCCCCCGTCGCCCACAGGGCGAGGGCGAGTTCGCAGCTCTCGCCGCCGGTCACCCACGGGTTGGGGACGACGCAGCGGACGCCGAGGCCGGGCACCACGAAGTCGTCCCAACGGGCGTCGATCCGGGCCTTCGCCTCGGCGCCGGTGACCGCGCCGCCGAGGACCGGGTAGTACCAGTCCATCGAGTAGCGGGACTTGTCGAGGAAGCGCTCGGGGTGGCGGCGGATCGCGTGCGCGAGGGCGCCGGCCGCCAGCTCCCAGTCCGGCTGCGGCTCCTCGCGGGCCTCGGCGATCGCCAGCGCGCAGCGCAGCGCGTGGTGGATCGAGGAGGAGCCGGTGAGGAGGGCGTCGGTGACGGGGGTGCCGTCGGGCTCGCGCTTCCAGCCGATCTGGCCGCCCGGCTGCTGGAGCCGGAGGACGAACTCGACCGCCGCGTAGACGACCGGCCACATCCGGTCGAGGAAGGCGTCGTCGCCGGTCGACAGGTAGTGGTGCCAGACGCCGACGGCGACGTACGCGGTGAAGTTGGACTCCTTGCCGCGGTCGGTGACGTCGCCGGCGTCGCCGTCCCGGTAGGCCGCGTACCAGGAGCCGTCGTCGTTCTGGTGCCGGGCGAGCCAGGCGTAGGCGCGGGCGGCGGCCTCGTGCTCGCCGGCCGCGTCGAGGGCCATGGCGGCCTCGGTGTGGTCCCACGGGTCCAGGTGGTGGCCGCGGAACCAGGGGACGGCGCCGTCCTCGCGCTGGCCGGCGAGGATGCCGGCGACGGTGCCGGCGGCCTGCTCGGCGGTGAGGACGCCCGGCAGGACCAGGTGTTCCGCTATCCGCTCGGGAGACGTCACTGGGCGTCGGCCTTCGGGAGGTGGGGCTTGGTGGCGTACGCGACGAAGCTCTTGCCGACGACCGGGTTGAGCAGTTGCTCGGCGACCCGGGTCAGGGCGGGCTTCTTCATGATGTCCCAGACCAGGAGCTTGTGGTAGGCGCGGACCGGCAGCGCCTTGTCGTTGTCGACGCCGAAGGCGCACTTCAGCCACCAGTAGGGCGCGTGCAGGGCGTGCGCGTGGTGGGTGCCGTACGGGCGGAGGCCGGCCTCGCGGATCTTGGTGAGGAGTTCGTCGGCCTTGTAGATGCGGATGTGGCCGCCCTCGACCTCGTGGTACGCGTCGGAGAGCGCCCAGCAGATCTTCTCGGGGCCGTACCGGGGCACGGTGATGGCGATCCGGCCGCCGGGCTTCAGCACCCGCACCATCTCGGCGAGCACGCCCTTGTCGTCCGGGATGTGCTCCATGACCTCGGAGATGATGACGACGTCGAAGGACTCGTCGGGGAAGGGCAGGTTGAGCGCGTCGCCCTCCATCGCGGTGGCGGTCGCCCCGGCGGGGGCCTCGCCGGCCTCCTTCATGGCGGCGAACCACGTGGCGACCTCGCGGATCTCCTCGCCGTTCCGGTCGAGGGCCACGACCTGCGCGCCGCGCCGGTAGCACTCGAAGGCGTGCCGGCCCGCACCGCAGCCCAGATCGAGCACGCGGTCGCCGGGGGCGAGCGGGAAGCGGGTGAAATCGACGGTCAGCACGGGTCTGCCCTTCCGAGTGGCGGGGGTTCGGGTGGTGCGGTGGCGGTACGAAGGGGGCCGGGGTCAGGGGCGGCGGGCGGCGGCCCGGCGGTCCAGGGCCTCCCGGTACAGCTCGGCGGTGCCCTGGGCGGCGCGGGCCCAGGTGAAGCGGTCCAGGACCCGGGCGCGGCCCGCGGCGCCGAGGCGGGCCCGCAGCTCCGCGTCGCCCAGCATCCGTCCGAGCGCCGCCGCGAGCGCGCCCGCGTCGCCGGGCGGCACCGCGAGGCAGGTCTCGCCGTCGGTGCCGGCGACCTCGGGGATCGCCCCGCCGGTCGTGGCGACCAGCGGGGTGCCGGTCGCCATGCCCTCGGCGGCCGGCAGCGAGAACCCCTCGTACAGCGAGGGCACGCACGCCACCTCGGCGGAGCGGTACAGGTCGACGAGCTCCTCGTCGGTGATGCCCTTGACGAACCGGACGGCGCCGTCGAGCCCGTACCGCTCGATGGCCTGGGCGACCGGGCCGTCCTCGGCGCGCTTGCCGACGACGACGAGGTGCGCCTCGGGCCGCTCGGTGCGCAGCTTGGCGAGCGCCTCGATCAGGAAGACGAGGCCCTTGAGGGGGACGTCGGCGCTGGAGGTGGTGACGATCCGGCCGGGGACCTCGGCGACGGACGGGTCCGGGGACCACAGCTCGGTGTCGGCGCCGATGTGGACGACCCGGATGCGGTCCTCGCGGACGCCGAGGTGCTCGACGATCTCGTCGCGGGAGGTGCCGGAGACGGTGAGGACGGACGGCAGCCGGCGGGCGACGCGCTTCTGCATGCGGGTGAAGCCGTACCAGCGGCGGACGGAGGCGCGGCGCTTCCAGTCGGCGGCGGCGTCGAGTTCGAGCCGGCGGTCGACGGTGATGGGGTGGTGGATCGTGGTGACGAGGGGGGCGCCGAGGGCGCGCGGGCCGCCGAGGAGGCCGTAGCCGAGCGTCTGGTTGTCGTGGACGACGTCGAAGTCGCCGCGGCGGGCGGCGAGGGTGCGGCGGGCGCGCAGCGAGAAGGTCAGCGGCTCGGGGAAGCCGCCGGTCCACATGGTGGCGACCTCCAGCGCGTCGATCCAGTCCCGGTACTCGTCGCGCTTCGGGGTGCGGAAGGGGTCGGGCTGGCGGTAGAGGTCGAGGCTGGCGATCTCGCTGAGCGTGACGCCCTCGTCGAGGACGGGGTAGGGCTGCGAGCCGAAGACCTCGACGGTGTGGCCCAGGCGGGCCAGTTCGCGGGAGAGGTGGCGGACGTAGACGCCCTGGCCGCCGCAGAAGGGGTTGCCCTTGTACGTGAGGAGAGCGATCCGCAACGGACCGTCACCGGAGGTGGTGACGCCCTGTCGGGGGCTTGCCTCTATGGCCTCAGCGGTCATGCGCGACCCCCTTCGAGCGTGCGTTTCGCGCGAGCGTAACCGCTGGCGCTAAGGTAGAACAAGTTACAGACTTGATCGTTCTCGGCGCTTCCCACTCCTCCGAGAGGCACCGAATCTACCGGCAGGTAGCTTCTGGGTGAGCGCCGGACCAGGTGATTCGCACCACCCGGCCGCGGAGGTTCGCGCCCCGGCCGTCCTCCGCCATACTGGCGCTCCCCACCGCACGGAACGGGACCCCGATGACCGCAGAGAGCAGAGCGGACCACCGCCCCTCCGCCACCCCGCCGCTGACGGAGCGCCAGGAGGCCCGGCGGCGCCGCATCCTGGACGCCAGCGCCCGGCTCGCCGCCCGGGGCGGCTTCGACGCGGTGCAGATGCGGGAGGTCGCGGAGGCGGCCGGGGTCGCCCTCGGCACGCTGTACCGCTACTTCCCGTCCAAGATCCACCTGCTCGTCGCGACCATGCAGGACCAGCTCCAGCACCTGCACACCACCCTCCGGAAACGGCCGCCCGGCGGCGCCGCCCCGGCGGAGCGGGTCGCCGAGACCCTGATGCGCGCCTTCCGCGCCCTGCAGCGCGAGCCGCAGCTCGCCGACGCGATGGTGCGCGCCCTGACCTTCGCCGACCGCGGCGTCAGTCCCGAGGTCGACACCGTCTCGCGGCTCACCACCGCGATCATCCTCGACGCGATGGGCACGGACCAGCCGACGCCGGAGCAGCTGTCGGCCGTCCGGGTCATCGAGCACACCTGGCACTCCGCGCTCATCACCTGGCTCTCGGGCCGGGCCTCGATCGCCCAGGTCAAGATCGACATCGAGACGGTCTGCCGCCTCATCGACCTGACGGCCCCGGACCGGCCGGGACGCTGAGGCCGGGGCGGGGCCGGGGGCGTCTCCCCCTGGGCCGCCGGGACTACTTCTTCAGCAGCTCGTCCGCGTAGAGGTCGGCGCACTCCGGGGTCTCCAGGACGCCGGCGAACGCCACCATCTTGATCCCCGGGCCCAGGTCGGATCCGGCCCGGAGGGTCCAGCCGCCCTTCGTCAGGACCTTCACGTCCCTGGCGCCCTGCCGGGTGGTCTCCCCCTCGGTCCAGCCGGCCCTGACCAGGGCCGCGAGGGTGTTCGCGTAGGACGTGGCAGGATCGGGCAGCTCGCCGGGCTGGTCGGCCGCCCAGTTGATCATGCACTCCTTGAGCTTGGGCGCGACCGTGTCGAACGACGCCTTGGTGAACCCGGCCGCACCCGCGGCCGCCCCGATCTCCCGGTCGACCTGGGCGGCGGTCAGCCGCGGCCCCGATCCGCCGGACGAGGAGCCGTCCTCGCCGTCACCGCCGCAGCCTCCGGCGAACAGCACCACTCCGGTGACCGCGGCCACCATCCCCACCTTGCGCACGGCACTCCCCCGCCCCCACGCGCGGCGGCCCTGCGCCCCCGCGATCCGGGGGCGCAGTCTTCCACAGGGAGCGCGCCCCCTCTCCCTCATTCCTCCGGCGGGTAGACCGGTTCGCCGCCGTCGGCGAGGGTGAGGAGGATGGCCTCGACCGGGCAGCCCTCGGCCGCCGCGAGCAGGCGCTCGCCCGCGTCGGCCTCCGGGGCCGCCGGGTGGGACTGCCGGGCGGTGTCGAGGCGGAAGCCGTCGGGGGCGTGGACGACGCACATGCCGGAGCCGATGCAGACGCTCCGGTCGACCTCCACGTGCCAGCGGTCGCCCATCAGTGGCCCCCGTGGCCGGCCGGCAGGTGGATCATCTTGTGCTCCAGGTAGGCGCTCAGGCCCTCGGGGCCGAACTCGCGGCCCACGCCGGAGTTCTTGTAGCCGCCGAAGGGGCCGAGCATGTCGAGGCTGAAGGTGTTGACGTTGAAGGTGCCGGTGCGGACCCGGCGGGCGAACTCGACGCCGTGCTCGGCGTCGGCGGTCCACACGCTGCCGCTGAGGCCGTAGTCGGAGTCGTTCGCGATCCGCAGGGCCTCGGCCTCGTCCCCGTACGGCAGGAGGCAGATCACCGGGCCGAAGATCTCCTCGCGGGCGATCCGCATGGCGTTGTCGACGTCGCCGAAGAGCGTCGGCTCGACGTACCAGCCGCGGTCGAGGCCGTCCGGCCGGCCGCCGCCGGTGAGCAGCTTGGCGCCCTCCCGCTGCCCGAGGGCGATGTAGTCGAGGGAGCGCTGCCGCTGGCGGCGGGTGACGAGCGGGCCGACCTGGGTGGCGGGGGCGAGCGGGTCGCCGACGACGAGCGCGGAGGCCGCGGCGGCCAGCGCCTCGGCGATCTCCTCGTACCGGGAGCGGGGCGCGAGGACGCGGGTCTGGGCCACGCACGCCTGCCCGTTGTTCATCCAGGCGGCCGGGACGATGCCGGCGACGGCCGTCGCCACGTCGGCGTCCGGGAGGATCACCGCCGCCGACTTGCCGCCGAGTTCGAGGGTGACGCGGGTGAGGTTGCGGGAGGCGACCTCCATCACCCGCTTGCCGGCCGCGACCGAGCCGGTGAAGGAGACCTTGTCGACGCCCGGGTGGCCGACCAGGTACTCGCTGACCTCCCGGTCGGCGGGCAGGATCGACAGGACGCCCTCGGGCAGCCCCGCCTCGGCGGCGATCTCGCCGAGGAGGTACGCGTCCAGTGGCGACTCCGGCGACGGCTTGAGGACCGCCGTGCAGCCGGCGAGCAGCGCCGGGCCCAGCTTGGCGGCGGCGGTGAACTGCGGCACGTTCCACGGCACCACGGCGGCGACCACGCCGACCGGCTCGCGCCGCACCAGCAGCGGTCCGAGGACGCCGTCGCGCCGCTCCTCGAAGGCGAAGCCGCGGGCGACGGTGATCGCCGCGTCCCACACCATCATCGCGCCGAGCGCCTGGGCGAGGACGGACCAGGAGTACGGGGAGCCGTTCTGGGAGCTGATCGTCCGGGCCAGCTCCTCGTGCCGGACGGCGACGGCGTCCTTGATGCGGGTGACGACCTCGATCCGCTCCTCCAGGCTCGTCCGCGGCCAGGGCCCCTCGTCGAAGGCCCGCCGCGCGGCCGCGACGGCCCGGTCGACGTCGGCGCGCGAGGCGTGCGGGACCCGGCCGATGACCTGCTCGGTGTGCGGGGAGACCACCTCGATGACCGCGTCACCGAGGGGGTCGGTCCACTCCCCGCCGATGAACAGCTTTCCGTGCTCCACGAGCTCGCTCATGCCGGTCGCCTCCCGGAGGGATCTGACGGTGCATCAGAACTGTCCCCGAACTGATACCAGTTCTCCTCACACTTGGCCATACCCGCCTTCGGCCTCGTCCGGCGCCGCCGGACGCCGGGCCGTCTCCTGCACCGCGAGCAGCGCGCCGTCCCGCGCCACGGCGGTCACCACACGCTCGGCCACGACGGAGCGGTCCACGACATGGCGCTCCAGGAACCGGCAGACCCCGGGCGCGACAGCGGTGACCTCCTCCACCCGGATCGCCAGGCCGGGCCGGCTGCCGCCCGCGCCGCGCAGGGCCTCCGCCAGCGCCTCCAGGCCGAGGACCTCCCCCTCCGCCATGACGAGCGCGAAGGACTCGTGGTGCGCGCCCAGGAACGCGTCGAGGCTCCCGGCCTCTCCGTTGCTCAGCCATGCGGCCAGCCGGTCGTGGTGTGCGATCAAGAAGTCTGCGTCCATCCCCCTACTCTCCCCCACCGCCCCCTCTCCCGGAACCGGCGACGGCGTCGTACCAAACCCGGTCCCGGCCACACCCCCTGACGATCCGTCAGCTCTCGTTATAGTGGACGGAGGCCGCACTGGAACGCAGAGACGAGGACGCCCATGACGCAGGTGACCGAGCACGGCGGCGGCGTCTGGTCGCTGCGCGTGCCCATCCCGGACAACCCGCTCGGCCACACCCTCGTCCACGTCCTCGACACCGGCCGCGGCCCGGTCCTCGTCGACACCGGCTGGGACGACCCCGCCGCCTGGACCGAGCTCACCGACGGGCTCGGCGCGCTGGGCCTCGGCGTCCGCGACGTCCACGGCGTCGTCATCACCCACCACCACCCCGACCACCACGGCCTGTCCGGCCGGGTCCGGGAGGAGTCCGGCGCCTGGATCGCCATGCACGCCGCCGACACCGCCGTCGTCCGCCGCACCCGCGACTCCGAACCCGCCGCCTGGCTCGACTACCTCGCCGACAAGCTCGCCGCCGCCGGCGCGCCCGAGGAGCACCTGGCGCCGCTGCGCGCCGCCCGGGCCGGCGGCGGGATGCGCACCCTGCCCGGCCTCGGCGCGGCCCTCCCCGACCGCGAGATCGTCCCCGGCGAACTCCTCGGCCTCGCCGGCCGCCGGCTCCGCGCCGTCTGGACCCCCGGCCACACCCCCGGCCACGTCTGCCTCCACCTGGAGGAGGAGCACCCCGCCGGGCTCCCGGGCCACGGCCGGCTCTTCTCCGGCGACCACCTGCTGCCCGGCATCTCCCCGCACATCGGCCTGTACGAGGACCCCGACGACCACACCGTCACCGACCCCCTCGGCGACTACCTCGACTCCCTGGAGCGGATCGGGCGGCTCGGCGTCGCCGAAGTGCTCCCCGCCCACCAGCACGCCTTCCCCGACGCCGCCGGCCGCGTCCGCGAACTCCTCGCCCACCACGAGGACCGGCTCGCCGGCCTCCTCGCCCTCCTCGCCGTCCCCCTCACCCCGTGGCAGCTCGCCGAGCGCATGGAGTGGAACCGGCCCTGGGACCGCATCCCGTACGGCTCCCGCAACATCGCCGTCAGCGAGGCCGAGGCCCACATCCGGCGCCTGGTGAAGCTGGGCCGCGCCGAGGCCGTACCGGGCACGGAGCCGGTGGCGTACGTGGCGGTGTGACGCGGCTCCCACCCCGGGGACCGGGCCGTACGGGCCGGTACAGTGGGCCGGTCGTCATCATGCCCGAACGCAGGGGAAAGCCGGTGCGAGCCCGGCGCTGACCCGCAACCGTGAGCCGCCTTCCGTTCAGCGGCGAGCCGGAACGCCCTGCCCGGGACGTGAGCGCCGGCACCGTCGAGGAATACGGCGCCGGACGCGGGCCCCCGGGGGGCACCGGTGTCCGGTGCCCGCACGAGAGGCAACCATGATCAGCGTCCGCCGCGCCGCCGCCGCGCTCACCGCAGCGGCAGCCGTGCTCAGCACCGCCGCGACCGGCACCGCCGCCGCCGCGCCCTCGCCGAGCGCTTCCGCCGCCGCGCTCCCGCCCGGCCTGTACGGCAAGGGCGACCCGACGTACGACGGCGTCTGGCGCCAGTCCCTCGCCTTCCTCGCCCAGCGCGCCACCGGCTACCAGCCCGCCGACCAGGCCGTGGACTGGCTGCTCGGCCAGCAGTGCGCCGACGGCTCCTTCGCCTCCTACCGCGCGGACACCACCAAGCCCTGCGACGCCAAGACGATGCGGGACTCCAACGCCACCGCCGTCGCCCTCCAGGCCCTCGGCGCGGTCCGCCGCGAGGCCGCCGACCCGACGAAGATCGACACCGCGGTCAAGTCCGGCTACGGCTGGCTGCGCGGCGTGCAGAACAAGGACGGCGGCTGGGGCTACACCCCCGGCGGCCCCAGCGACGCGAACTCCACCTCGATCGTCGTCAGCGCGCTCGCCGCCTCGGGCGTCAAGCCCGGCTCGTACACCTCGGCCCAGGGCCGCACCCCCTACGACGCGCTGCTCGCGCTCGCGCTGCCGTGCTCCGACGACGAGGGCCCGGGCGCCTTCGCGTACCAGCCGGACAAGGCCGGCAAGCTGGCCGCCAACGCGGACGCGACCGCCGCCGCCGTCCTCGCCGGGCTCGGCAAGGGCATCACCGCCGTGAAGGCCACCCCGCCGCAGGCCCCGACCTGCGTCGACCTCTCCGAGCCGACCGTCGAGCGGGCCGCCCTCAACGGCGCCTCCTACCTCGCCAAGGCGCTCGTGCAGACCGGCCACCTGACCACCCCGCCGCTGCCCGGCGCCACCGACGCCGAGCCGAAGCCGGACTTCGGCAACACCGCCGACGCCGTCGTCGCCCTCGCCGCCGCCGGCACCGCCCGGCTCGCCGAGCCCGCCCTCCAGTGGCTGGAGCAGAACGCCGCCCCGTGGGCGAAGCAGTCCGGCCCCGCCGCCTACGCGCAGCTGATCCTCGCCGCCCGCGCGATGGAGGCCGACCCGCGCGAGTTCGGCAAGGCCGACCTCGTCGAGGCGCTGAACGCCACCGGCCCCGCCCCCAAGACCCCCGACACCTCCGCCGCCTCCACCGAGGACGACGACGAGGACTCCTTCCTCGGCTTCGACCTCTGGTGGATCATCGGCATCGGCATGGTCGCCGGCGTCGGCATCGGCTTCCTCCTGAGCGGCCGCAAGAAGTGACGCGCCGGAGCAGGGCCGCCGGGGCGCTCGCCGCCGGCACGGCCGGGCTGCTGCTCGCCCTCGGCGCGGCGGCCCCCGCCCAGGCGGCCGGCTACCGGTACTGGTCGTTCTGGGAGGCCGGCGCCGGGAAGTGGACGTACGCCCAGCAGGGCCCGGCGACCGCCCGGCCCGCCGACCGCGGTGTCGTCGGCTTCCGCTTCGCGCTCAGCGAGGACTCCGCCGACGCGGCCAGGCCGGCCGCCGCGCCGGACTTCGGCGCGGTCTGCGCCGGCGTCGAGGCGGCCCCGGGCAAGAAGCGGGTCGCCGTCGTCGTCGACTACGGCACCCCCGGGGACGCCCCGGAGGGCGAGACCCCGCCGAAGGACGCGCCCACGTCGGGCTGCGCCGTGATCGCCCCGGCCGGCTCGGCCGCGGACGCGCTGGCGGCCGTCGCCAAGCCGCTCCGCTACGACGCCTCCGCCATGCTCTGCGGCATCGCGGACTACCCGCGGCGCGGCTGCGGCGAGGCCGGCGAGTTCGCCGCGGAGGCCGGGACGCCCGAGGCCGCCGCGCGGGACGACTCCGGCGGCGGCCCGTCGGCCGGCCTGCTCGTCGGCGGCGGCGCCGTCCTCGCCCTGGGCGCCGCGGCCGTCTGGAAGTCCCGCCGCCGCGCATGAGCAAGGCCCCGTCCGTCACCCCCGGCCCGCCGGGGCGTCTCCTGGCGCCCGTGGCGGACCGGGGCAACGCGCTGCACCCGGGCGCCTGGTGGCTGTGGGCCCTCGGGCTCGCCGTCGCCGCCTCCCGGACCACCAACCCGCTGCTGCTCGGACTGATCGTCGGCGTCGCCGGATACGTGGTCGCGGCGCGCCGCACCGACGCGCCCTGGGCCCGGTCGTACGGGGCCTTCGTCAAGCTCGGGCTGTTCGTCGTCGGCGTGCGGATCGTGTTCTCGGTGCTGCTCGGCTCCCCGATCCCGGGCACGCACGAGCTGGCCGTCCTGCCCGAGCTGCCGCTGCCGGAGTGGGCGCAGGGGATCCGGATCGGCGGCCGGGTCACCGCCGAGCAGGTGGTCTTCGCCCTGTACGACGGGCTCAAGCTGGCCGCGCTGCTGATCTGCGTGGGCGCGGCCAACGCGCTCGCCAACCCGGCGCGGCTGCTGAAGTCGCTGCCGGGGGCGCTGTACGAGGCGGGCGTGGCGGTCGTCGTGGCGATGACGTTCGCGCCGAACCTGGTCGCCGACGTCGTCCGGCTGCGCACCGCCCGGCGGCTGCGCGGCCGGCCCACCGGCGGGGTGCGGGCCGTCCTCCAGATCGGCCTGCCGGTGCTGGAGGGCGCCCTGGAGCGGTCGGTCGCCGTCGCCGCGTCGATGGACGCCCGCGGGTACGGGCGCACCGCGCGGGTCCCGGCGGCCGTCCGCCGCACCACGAACGTCCTCACCCTCGGCGGGCTGCTCGGCGTCTGCGCCGGCTCCTACGGGCTGCTCGCCGCGCAGGGCGCCGGATACGGGCTGCCGCTGCTGGCCGGCGGGCTCCTCGCGGCCGTCGCCGGGCTGCGGCTCGGCGGCCGGCGGAGCGTCCGCACCCGCTACCGGCCGGACCGCTTCGGCGCCCGTTCCTGGCTGGTCGCCGCGTCCGGCGCCGCCGTGGCCGCCCTCATGATCCGGGCCGGGGTCCAGGCACCGGAGGCCCTGCACCCGGGGGTCGTGCCGCTGACCGCTCCGGAGCTGCCGCTGTGGCCGGCCCTGTCGGTGCTGCCCGGTCTGCTGCCGGCCCTGATCGCCCCCGTACCGCCCGCCCCGCAGCCCCGTGAGGAGCAGTCCGCGTGATCCGCTTCGAGCACGTCTCCGTGACGTACGAGGACGCCGCCGGGCCGGCCCTGCGGGACGTCGACCTCACGGTCCCCGAGGGCGAGCTGGTCCTCGTCGTCGGCCCGTCCGGCACCGGCAAGTCGACCCTGCTCGGCGCGGTCTCCGGTCTCGTCCCCCACTTCACCGGCGGGACGCTGGGCGGCCGGGTCACCGTCGACGGCCGCGACACCCGCGTCCACCCGCCGCGCGAGCTGGCCGACCTGGTCGGCACCGTCGGCCAGGACCCGCTCGCCCACTTCGTCACCGACACGGTCGAGGACGAGCTCGCCTACGGCATGGAGTCGCTGGGCCTCGCCCCGGCGGTCATGCGGCGGCGCGTCGAGGAGACGCTGGACCTGCTGGGCCTCGCCGACCTGCGCGACCGGCCGATCGCCACCCTCTCGGGCGGGCAGCAGCAGCGGGTGGCGATCGGCTCCGTGCTGACCACCCACCCGAAGGTCCTCGTCCTCGACGAGCCGACGTCCGCGCTGGACCCGTCGGCGGCCGAGGACGTCCTCGCGGTGCTCCAGCGGCTCGTCCACGACCTGGGCACGACGGTCCTCATGGCGGAGCACCGCCTGGAGCGGGTCGTCCAGTACGCCGACCGCGTCCTGCTGCTGCCGGACGCGGTCCTCGGCACGCCCGCCGAGATCATGGCCGTCTCCCCCGTCTACCCGCCGGTCGTCGGCCTGGGGCGGGTCGCGGGCTGGGATCCGCTGCCGCTGACGGTCCGGGACGCGCGGCGGCGGGCCGGCGGACTGAAGGCCCGGCTGGCGGACCGCCCCGCCCCCGTGCCGGTACGGGCCCCGGCCGCGCCCGCGCGCCCGGAACCGGCCGCCGCCGCCGCGCCGCCGGCCCGCACCCGCCTGCCCTGGCGCCGCACCCGCCCCGCCGCCCCCGGCCTCGCGCCCGATCCGGCCGCGCCGCTCGTCGACGTGCGCCGGCTCGCCGTCCGCCGGGGCCGGGTCGAGGCGCTGCGGCGCGTCGACCTCACCGTCGGCGCCGGCGAGACCGTCGCGCTCATGGGGCGCAACGGCGCCGGGAAGTCCACACTGCTGTCCACCCTCGTCGGCATGATCGCGCCGACCTCCGGCACCGTCCGCGTCTCCGGCCTCACCCCGCACGCCACCGACCCCCGCACCCTGATCCGCCGGGTCGGCCTGGTCCCGCAGGAGCCGCGCGACCTGCTGTACGCGGAGACCGTCGCCGCCGAGTGCGCCGCCGCCGACGCGGACGCGGGCGCGCCGCCGGGGACCTGCCGGGCGCTGGTCGCGGACCTCGTACCGGGGGTGACCGACGCCACGCATCCCCGGGACCTGTCCGAGGGGCAGCGGCTGGCGCTCGCGCTCGCCGTGGTGCTGACCGCCGCCCCGCCACTGGTCCTCCTGGACGAGCCGACCCGCGGCCTGGACTACGCCGCGAAGGCCCGGCTGGTCGGCCGGCTGCGGGCGCTCGCCGCCGCCGGGCACGCGATCGTGCTGGCCACGCACGACGTGGAGCTGGCGGCGGAGCTGGCGGACCGGGTGGTGATCGTCGCCGGCGGCGAGCTGGTCGCGGACGGTCCGACGGCCGAGGTCGTCGTCTCCTCCCCCGCCTTCGCCCCGCAGGTCGCGAAGGTCCTGGCGCCCCGGCCGTGGCTCACCGTCGAGCAGGTGGAGGAGGCGCTGCGCCCGTGAGGACCCGCCCGATCCGTCTGGGCCCGCGCTCGGTCGCGGCCCTCGTCCTCGTCTCCGCCGTGGGGCTGGCCGGCATCGGCTGGCCGCTCTTCGCGGACGCGGGCGCCGCCGTCACCGACCACGCCGCCGACGCGCCCTGGCTCTTCGCGCTGATCCTGCCGCTGCTCATCGCCGTCGTGGTGGCGACGATCGCGGACAGCGGGATGGACGCGAAGGCGGTGGCGATGCTGGGGGTGCTGGCCGCCGTGGGGGCGGCGCTGCGCCCGCTGGGCGCGGGCACGGCGGGCCTGGAGCCGATGTTCTTCCTGATGGTGCTGAGCGGCCGGGTCCTCGGGCCGGGCTTCGGCTTCGTGCTTGGGGCGGTCACGATGTTCGCGTCGGCGCTGCTCACGGGCGGGGTGGGGCCGTGGATGCCGACGCAGATGCTGGCGATGGGCTGGTTCGCGATGGGCGCGGGGCTGCTGCCGGCGGGGGTGCGGGGGCGGCGGGAGCTGCTGATGCTGTCGGCGTACGGCTTCGCGGCGGCGTTCGCGTACGGCACGGTCACCAATCTGTACGGGTGGGTGACGATCACGCTGGCCCCGGGGCTCTCCTTCGTGCCGGGCGCCCCGGCGGGCGAGAACCTGGTCCGGTTCGCGGCGTACGTGCTGGCCACCTCGCTCGGCTGGGACCTCGGCCGGGCGGCGCTCACCGTGGTGCTGACGCTCGTGGTCGGGGGGCCGCTGCTGCGGGCGCTGCGGAGGGCCACGCGGCGGGCGAACTTCGAGGCCCAGGTCACATTCGAGGGGCCCGCGGAGGGGTCCGCGGGTGAGGCGCCTCATAGGACCCACGTCACGTACGACCGGAAATAGTAGAACCGGACGAGTCGCCCAAATCGCCCTTCTCTGAGCGTGACCTGCGAAAACGCCCGCGGGCCCTTCGGGTGCCGCACCCCGCCGAGTCCGAACCCGCGTCGTACAGGGGACCGTTGCGCCGCCCCCGGGGATTTGTTTCTGTTGTGGACGTCGCCAGGCGGCAGGTGCTCATCGCAGCACCGCGGCAGGCCGGTTCCCCCCAGTTCCCGGAATCCCCGGGCCCTGGTTCCGGCATGCCGAAACCGGCCGGAAACGGCCGGGACGCCCGGCGCGACCCAGTCCCCGACGTTAGGTAGACGTTTTGTTCCGCTCGCTCACCACTCGTGCCGCCGCCCGCAAGCAGACCTTCGCCGCCACGGCCGCCGTCCTCCTCGGCGCCTCCGGCGCGGTGCTCGGCACGACGGGCTCGGCCTCGGCCGCCAGCCCGCAGGAGATCGCCCGGCAGATCGTGCCCGCCTCGCAGTACGCCGCCTTCAGCAAGATCGTCTCGCACGAGTCCGGCTGGAACCACAAGGCCACCAACTCCTCCTCCGGCGCCTACGGCCTGGTCCAGGCCCTGCCGGCCTCGAAGATGGCCTCGGCCGGTTCCGACTGGAAGACCAACCCGGCCACCCAGATCAAGTGGGGCCTCAACTACATGAACGAGCGCTACGGCTCCCCGAACGCCGCCTGGGCGTTCTGGCAGGCCAACGGCTGGTACTAAGAGTCACCACGCC
Organism: Microtetraspora glauca; assembly: GCA_000721275.1. Classification (GTDB taxonomy): domain Bacteria; phylum Actinomycetota; class Actinomycetes; order Streptomycetales; family Streptomycetaceae; genus Streptomyces. Next base: position 26,270 of record JOFO01000017.1, read on the forward strand.
GCACCCGCGCACCCGCAAGGCCCCGCCCTCCGTCCGGAGGGGCGGGGCCTGCGGCGTTTCCGCGCCCGGGTTCAGGGCCTGGCCGTGCTCGCCGGACCGGCGCCGCCCTTCGGCGCCCCGGGGGCGTGCCCGAGCGCGACGACCCAGTCCCCGCCCTCCCGGGCCATCTGCACGTACGTGCTGAAGGGCCGGCCGTCCCGCGCGGTGCCGGCGACCCGCGTGCTCGCCACGTCGTCGCCGAACTCGTGCGACACCTCGACGGTCTCGACCCGCAGCCCCCTGCCGCCCTCCTCGGCGACGAGCTTCCGGGCGTCCGCCTCGACGTCCTCGTACCCGGGCGGTCCGAGCTCCGCGAGCGCGGCGGCGTCTCGGTCGTTCAGGGCCCGGACGTACGCGTCGGCGGTCTGCCGCTCCGTACGCCCCTCGGCCGCGGGCTCCTGCGCGCACCCCGCCAGCAGCGCGCCCGCCGCGACGATCCCCGTCCGTACGCGTCGTCCGTCCATGCGTCCCCCTCGTGATCGGCGTCCGTACCTCCCCGGGGACGCCGGACCCCCTCCCCCGGGTTCCCCGGCGCGCGGGCGCGGGGCCCCGCCTCCCGGGGGAGGACGGGACCCCACGGTTTCCGGGCACCCCTGCCGGGTCTAGAGGCGCTGGATGATCGTCCCGGTCGCGAGCGCGCCGCCCGCGCACATCGTGACCAGCGCGAACTCCTTGTCGGTCCGCTCCAGCTCGTGCAGCGCCGTGGTGATCAGGCGGGCGCCGGTCGCGCCGACCGGGTGGCCGAGGGCGATCGCACCGCCGTTGACGTTGACCTTCTCCAGCCCGTCGAGCTCCTTCTCGAAGACCTGCGCCCAGCTCAGCACGACCGACGCGAACGCCTCGTTGATCTCGACCAGGTCGATGTCCCGCAGCGACATGCCCGCCTTGCCGAGCACCGCGCGGGTCGCGTCGACGGGCCCGTCGAGGTGGAAGTGCGGATCCGCGCCGACCAGCGCCTGCGCGACGATCCGGGCGCGCGGGCGCAGCTTCAGGGCGCGGGCCATGCGCTTGGAGGCCCACATCACGGCGGCGGCGCCGTCGGAGATCTGGGAGGAGTTCCCGGCGGTGTGCACGGCGGTCGGCATGACCGGCTTCAGCCGGGCCAGCCCCTCCATGCTGGTGTCGCGCAGCCCCTCGTCGCGGTCGACCAGCCGCCACATGCCCTGCCCGGCGTGCTGTTCCTCCTCGGTGGTCGGGACCTGGACGGCGAAGGTCTCGCGCTTGAACCGCTCCTCGGACCAGGCGACGGCGGCCCGCTCCTGGGAGATGACGCCGAGGGAGTCGACCCGCTCGCGGGTCAGGCCGCGGCGGCGGGCGATCCGCTCGGCGGCCTCGAACTGGTTGGGGAGGTCGACGTTCCACTCGTCGGGGAAGGGCTTGCCGGGCCCGTGCTTGGAGCCGGAGCCGAGCGGGACGCGGGACATGGCCTCGACGCCGCAGGAGATGCCGACGTCGATGACCCCGGCCGCGATCATGTTGGCGACCATGTGGCTCGCCTGCTGCGAGGAGCCGCACTGGGCGTCGACGGTGGAGGCGGCGGTCTCGTAGGGCAGCCCCATGGTGAGCCAGGCGGTGCGCGCGGGGTTCATGGACTGCTCGCCGGCGTGGGTGACGGTGCCGCCGACGATCTGTTCGACGCAGTCGGCGGGGATGCCGGTGCGGCCGAGGAGTTCGCGGTAGGTCTCGCCCAGGAGGTAGGCGGGGTGGAGGTTGGCGAGCGCGCCTCCGCGCTTGCCGATGGGGGTGCGTACGGCTTCGACGATGACGGGTTCCGCGGCCATGAGCTGGTCCTCTCCTCGACCGGGCGGGTGTCCCGGCACCTGCCGGTCGGCGTCATGGGAGAACTAGTACGCGTTCTAGTTCTGGGGGAAGTCTGCTGACTGCTACCGCCGGTACGCAAGGGTGCGGAAGGGAGGAGTTCGGTGCGGGAGGAGGGTCACGGGGGCGCATTCGGCCCGCGCCTCTTGCGAGTTGTAGAACTCGTTACTAACTTTCCCGGCAACTTCTGATGGTCCATCAGATATTGGAGCGTGTTGCCGATGACCTGCCCCCACCTCCCCGAGGGCTTCGACGCCACCGACCCCGACCTGCTCCGCGACCGCGTCCCACTCCCCGAGTTCGCGGAGCTGCGGCGCACCGCCCCGGTCTGGTGGTGCGCCCAGCCGCGCGGCATCACCGGCTTCGACGACGAGGGCTACTGGGCCGTCACCCGCCACGCCGACGTCAAGTACGTCTCCACCCACCCCGAACTGTTCTCCTCGAACGAGAACACCGCCGTCATCCGCTTCAACGAGCACATCGGACGCGAGCAGATAGACGTCCAGAAGCTGATCATGCTCAACATGGATCCTCCCGAGCACACCCGCGTCCGCCAGATCATCCAGCGCGGCTTCACCCCCCGCGCCATCCGCGGCCTGGAGACCGCCCTGCGCGACCGCGCCCGCGCGATCGCCGAGGAGGCCCGCGCCGCCGCCGCCGAGGACCCCGGCCACACCTTCGACTTCGTCACCCGGGTCGCCGTCGAACTCCCCCTCCAGGCCATCGCCGAACTCATCGGCGTCCCCCAGGAGGACCGCGCCCGGATCTTCGACTGGTCCAACAAGATGGTGGCGTACGACGACCCCGAGTACGCCACCACCGAAGAGGTCGGCGTCGAATCCGCCATGGAACTCATCGGCTACGCCATGAACATGGCCGCCGCGCGCAAGGAGTGCCCCGCCCAGGACATCGTGTCGCAGCTCGTCGCCGCCGAGGGCCAGGGCAACCTCTCCTCCGACGAGTTCGGCTTCTTCGTCCTGCTGCTCGCCGTCGCCGGCAACGAGACCACCCGCAACGCCATCAGCCACGGCATGCACGCCTTCCTCACCCACCCCGACCAGTGGGACCTCTACCGGCGCGAGCGCCCCGCCGGCACCGCCGAGGAGATCGTCCGCTGGGCCACCCCCGTCGTCTCCTTCCAGCGCACCGCCACCCAGGACACCGAACTCGGCGGCCAGAAGATCAAACGGGGCGACCGCGTCGGCCTGTTCTACTCCTCCGCCAACCGCGACCCCGAGGTCTTCGAGAACCCCGACGCCTTCGACATCACCCGCGACCCCAACCCGCACCTCGGCTTCGGCGGCGGCGGACCGCACTTCTGCCTCGGCAAGGCCCTCGCCGTGAAGGAGATCGAGCTGATCTTCGACGCCCTCGCCGACACCCTGCCCGACCTCGCCCTCGCCGGCGAACCGCGCCGGCTGCGCGCCGCCTGGCTCAACGGCGTCAAGGAACTCCGGGTCCGCACGACGGCATGACCCGCCGGCCCCCCGCGCGGCCACCCGGAACCGGAACCCACCCCCGTACGTCCGACCGGACATGCGGGGGACACACACCACAGAGAACGCCGGAAACAGCCGGAACACCAGGACCACCAGGACCACCGGGACCACCGGGACCAGCAGGACCAGCAGGACCAGCAGGATCCTGACGACGCTCGTCGCGCTGCTCGCGCTCCAGCTCGGGTCGCTCGTCGCGCCCGCCTGGGCCTGCGGCTGCGGCGCCATGATCACCCGTACCGAGGAGCGCATCGGCGTCGACCAGGAGGAGGCCGCCGTCCACTGGGACGGACGGACCGAGACCGTCGTCATGCGCTTCCGCGTCCACGGCGACGCCCGGCAGGCCGCCTGGGTCATGCCCGTGCCGCACCGCGCCGACGTCACCCTCGGCGACCCGGACCTCTTCGCCCGCATCGACGAACTCGCCGCCCCCGAACGGCGCGTCCGCTCCTACTTCTGGCCCCGCTCCCGCGACTGGCCCTTCGACGGCTGGTACGGCGGTCACAACGCCCCGGGCGCCACCGCCCCCGACGGCTCCGTCGGCGTCGTCGGCCGCCAGCGGCTCGGCTCCTTCGACGTGGCCCGGCTCACCGCCACCGACCCCGCCGCCCTCGCCACCTGGCTGCGCGACCACGGCTTCGCCCTGCCCGACCGCCTCACCCCGGAACTCCAGCCGTACGTCGACCGCGCGTGGGAGTACGTCGCCATCCGCCTCGTACCGGAGAAGCGGAACGCGCCCCTGCACGGCGACCTCACCCCGCTGCGCGTCACCTTCGCCTCCACCGAACTCGTCTACCCCATGCGCCTCTCCCGGCTCGCCCGCACCCCGCAGAACCTCGGCCTCGCGATCCTCGCCGACCACCGCATGGAACCCCGCTCGGCGATCGGCGGCGACCGCCCCGAGGTCACCTTCTCCGGCCGCGTCGACCACCCCGAGGGCCCCGTCGCCGCGCTCACCGGCGGCGCGCCCGCCCACCTCACCGTCCTGGAACAGCGCTTCCCGGACCCCTCCCGCATCGACGACGACCACGTCCTGCGCGCCGTCGCCGACACCCCGTACCGCCACGTCATCTACCGCGACCGCCTGTTGACGGTCGGCGACGTCCCCGCCTGGCTGCTCACCGTCACCCTCGGCGCCCTCGCGCTCGCCGCGACGGCCGTGTCCCTGGCCGTACGGGCGAGGCGCCGCCGGCGAGTACCGTCAGCCTCATGACGAACCCTCAGTGGACCGACGTGGACGCGTACCTCGCCGACCTCCTCGTCCCCGCCGACGACGCGCTCACCGCCGCCCTCGCCGACTCCTGGGCCGCCGGCCTCCCCGACATCGCCGTCTCCCCCGCCCAGGGCAAGCTCCTCCACCTCCTCGCCCGGATCCAGGGCGCCCGCCGCGTCCTGGAGATCGGCACCCTCGGCGGCTACAGCACCATCTGGCTGGCCCGCGCCCTGCCCGACGACGGCCGCCTGATCACCCTGGAGTACGACCCCCGGCACGCCGAGGTGGCCCGCGGCAACCTCGCCCGGGCCGGCCTCACCGACCGCGTCGAGGTCCGCACCGGCCCCGCCCTCGACACCCTCCCGCTGCTCGCGAAGGAGGGCGCCGCCCCCTTCGACCTGGTCTTCGTCGACGCCGACAAGGCCAACAACCCGCGGTACGTCGAGTGGGCCCTGAAGCTCTCCCGCCCGGGCACGCTGATCGTCGTCGACAACGTGATCCGGAACGGCGAGGTCGCCACCGAGCACCCCGACGACCCGTCGATCACCGGCACCCGCGCCATGTTCGACCTGGTCGCCGCCGAACCGCGCCTCGACGCGACCGCCGTCCAGACCGTCGGCGCCAAGGGCTACGACGGCCTGCTCCTGGCCCGCGTGACCGGCTAGCCCACCGCCGTCACCCCGCGGGAACGCCGGACCGCCAGCCGGTGAAGAGCGGCAGCTCACCGGCGGCGTCCAGCACCACCACGCCGAACGGCCGGTCGAACGCGATCCGCTCCACCGCCCCGGGGCGCGGCCGGGCGGCGCTCCGCGCCATCCCCACCTGGGTGACGGCGGCGGCCTCCACCCCCTCCTCGGCGACCTCGACCAGCGCCGACTGCGCGACCGTGGTGACGTACAGACCGGTGCCGGAGATCCCCGAGAAGTCGGCGCCGGGACGCAGCGCCCGGGTGACGCCCAGCGCCGCCAGATGCCCCCGCACGTCGCCGCCCGTCGTCCGGAGCGTGAACCGCGGCAGCAGGAGCTCGACGGCCCCGGTCCCGAACACCCGCCGCGCCCCGGCGCCCGCCCAGGCGGCGGCCAGCACCTCGGCGGGCGACCCGCCGCCCCCTTCCGGCCCGAGGACGAACCGCACCCGCACCCCGTCCCGGCAGGGCAGCTCGACGACCGTCACCCCGCCCACGGACCACACCCAGCCGGCCGGGATCCGCCGCCGCATCGTCGGCACGGGCCGGGTCACGCCGCGCCCGTCGGTGAACGGCTCGTCCCGGGTCAGCCGCCGGGAGAAGCCGGCCTGCCAGGACGCCGTGAGGGCCAGCGCGTTGACCAGCACCAGCTCCTCGGCCCCGTCCAGCGCGACCGGCAGCCGCGCGATCCGCCCGCCGGTCGCCTCCCGCACCCACGCGTCGAGCGCGGCCTGCGCGTCCACCGGCACGTCCCCGAGCGACACGTCGTCCGTGGCCCCGAAGACGGCGTCCGGCACGTCGTGCCAGGCCGCCCGGGGCAGCACCCCGAACCGCACCCCCGGCAGCCCCCGCCGGAACCCGTCCGCCACCGGCACCCGGCTCCACACCCCCGTCGCCGCCGACACCCCGCCCGCGTCCACGAGCCGCCGCCCGACCCGGCCCACGGCCCCGGCCGCCTCCTCCCCGGCGACCCCGAGCACCCCCCGCAGCTCCTCCCCGGTCCACCCCCGCGCCCCCGACGCGACCGCCCCGAGCGCCAGCCACAACCCGGCCGGCGACACCACGAAGTCCCCGTCCCCCAGCCGCGCCACCCACCGCCGCGCCAGCTCCCGCACCGCCTCCGCTTCGAGGACTCCGGCACCGTGAGTCATATCCTGCCCTCCATGAGCATCGTGAAGATCAACGTCCTGACCGTGCCCGCCGAGCAGCGGGAGGTGCTGGAGCAGCGGTTCGCCTCGCGGGCCGGGGCCGTCGAGGGGTCCGACGGGTTCGAGTGGTTCGAGCTGCTGCGGCCCCTGGAGGGCACCGACCAGTATCTGGTGTACACGCGGTGGCGCAGCGAGGAGGACTTCCAGAAGTGGATGAGCGGTTCCATGAAGGCCGCTCACCAGGGCACCTCGGGCGGCGAGGGCGGCGACGGCGGTGAGCGGCCGAAGCCGGCGGCGTCCGGGTCCACGCTGTGGTCGTTCGAGGTCGTGCAGCAGGCGGCGCCGAAGTAGGCCCGCGCCGGGAGCGGGTCCCCGCGTGCCGGGGCGGGAGCCGCGGTAATCCGGCGGCGCGTCCGGGGGTGCGGGCCGCAGAATGGCCCGCATGACCTGGACTTTCAGCCCCGAGCGCGTCGACACCCCGGACGCCACCGCCCTGCGCCGCGACTACTTCGGCGATGTCGCCGGCCGCTACTACGGGCGGGTGCTGGGCGAGGACGAGTACGACGACGCGATGATCGACGAGGGGCTCGACCTGCTCGCGCCGCCCGCCGGGGAGTTCCTGGTCGGGCGGTACGAGGGGCGGCCCGCCGCGTGCGGCGGGATCGTGCTGCTGGACGCCGGACGGGCCGAGCTGACCCGGGTGTTCATCCGGCCCGCGTTCCGGGGCCGCGGCGGCGCCGACCTGCTGATGGAGGGCCTGGAGCGGGCCGCCCGCGCGCTCGGCGCCCGCCGGACCGTGCTCAACACCCGGCTCGACCTCGTCGAGGCGCGGGCCCTGTACGTGCGGCACGGGTACGCGGAGATCCCGGCGTACTGCACGGGGCCGTACATGGAGATCTGGTACGGCAAGGAGCTCTGACGCTCCGGCCCTCCCGGTCAGCCGTTCCAGACGGTGACGTCGAAGGTGGCGCTGGTGTCGCTGGCGAGGCCGTCGAGCTTCTTCACGGTCAGCCGCACGAGCCGGCCGTCGCCGGTGCGGCCGCACACGGTCAGACCGGTCTTCAGCCGGATGTCGTTCGAGGTGCCGAGAGTGTCGACGACGCCCGCGCAGTCGGCGTGCGCCGGTGCCTTCGGCCCGTCCCAGACGAGCGCCTTGGCGCCGTTGTCGGGCCGTAGCATGTGATCGCCGAACGGGTAGACGGCGAAGTCGTTGTCGCCGCCGATCTCGGACTCCACGGGCGGCGCGGCGTCGAGGTCCTTGTCGTCCACGTATGTGATGACCAGCGGCCCCTGCCACCGGACCGTGCCGGCCGCGGGCCCGCTCGGGGAGGCCGCCGCCGTCGTGTCCACGGCGGCGGGCGTGGCGGTGCCCGAGGCCGGGTCCGTGCCGGGGGTGGCCGGTGAGGCGGGTGCGTCCGTGACCGGCTGCTCATCCTGTCCATCCCCCCGTGACTGAAGTTGATCTTCGGCAGGACAGCGCACCGATCGCCCCTGAGGCCCCGTCAGGGCCGGTGGTCGCGGGGCGGTCCGGGGGCGCGGGGGTGCTCCGCGTCGGAGCCGCAGAGTTCGGCGTTGAGCTCCTCGACCAGCTGCACGAGGTCGGTGGGCCGGTCGGGGCCCCACCAGTCGCCGAGGAGCGCGGCGAGGGATTCCTCGCGGGCGCGGGAGAGGCGGGCGGCGGTCTCGGCTCCTTCGTCGGTGAGGAGCAGGTGCAGCCCCTCGCGGCGGGCGAGCCGCCGCTCCTCGACCTCCCGGGCCGCGTCGGTGATCACCCGCAGCGGCACGGGGACGGTCTCGGCGAGCCGGGCCGGTTCGACGACGCCGTGGCGGCGGATGCGCAGCAGCAGCCAGCTGGACGCGGGCTTCAGGTCGAGCCCGGCGCGGGCGGTGATCTTCTCGTAGATCTCCTTGCGGCGCTCGCGGGAGCCGAGCACGGACAGGGCGCGGGCCGCCTCCTCGTACGAGGTGCGCTCGACCGGGTTGGAGGCGAGGGTCTGGCTGGTGTCCGGCGCGGTGACGGAGGCGCGGAGCGGGTCCTCCTTCAGGAACCAGGCGACGGCGAAGGCGACGAGGACGACCGGCGCCGCGTACAGGAAGACGTCGGTGATGGACGTGGCGTAGGCGTGCAGGACCTCGGGGCGCAGGGCGGGCGGGAGCTGGGCGATGGCGCGCGGGTCGGCGGCGACCTGGCCGGCGCCGGTGCCCGGCGGGAGCGGCGTACCGCTGTCGGCGGCCCGGGCGAAGACGTCCTCCAGTTTGCCGGTGAGCCGGTTGGTGAAGATCGTGCCGAAGACGGCGACGCCGAAGGAGGCGCCGATCGAGCGGAAGAAGGTCGCTCCGGAGGTGGCGACGCCCAGGTCCTCGTAGCCGACGGCGTTCTGCACGACGAGGACGAGGACCTGCATGACGAGGCCGAGTCCGGCGCCGAAGACGAAGAAGTACAGGCTCATCTGCCAGGTGGGCGTCGTCTCGGTGAGTTCGTTGAGGAGCAGCAGGCCGAGCGCGGTGACGGCGGTGCCGGCGATCGGGAAGACCTTCCAGCGGCCGGTCCGCGACACGATCTGGCCGGAGGCGGTGGAGGTGAGCAGCATGCCGACGACCATCGGCAGCATGTGGACGCCGGACATGGTGGGGCTGACGCCCTGGACGACCTGGAGGAAGGTCGGCAGGTAGGTCATCGCGCCGAACATCGCGAAGCCGATGACGAAGCTGATGACGGAGACGAGGGTGAAGGTCCGGATCCGGAAGAGCTTGAGCGGGAGGACGGGTTCGGCGGCCCGCCGTTCGACGGCCACGAAGCAGACGAGCAGCACGGCGCCGAGCACGGCGAGCCCGATGATCTGCGGCGATCCCCAGTCCCAGGTGGTGCCGCCGAGGGAGGCGACGAGGACGAGGCAGGTGGCGACGGAGGCGATGAGGAAGGTGCCGAGGTAGTCGATGGTGTGGCGGGTGGAGCGGACCGGGATGTGCAGGACGGCGGCGATGACGAAGAGGGCGACGACGCCGATGGGGAGGTTGATGTAGAAGACCCAGCGCCAGGACAGGTGCTCGGTGAAGAACCCGCCGAGCAGCGGGCCGAGGACGCTGGTGGCGCCGAAGACGGCGCCGAAGAGGCCCTGGTACTTCCCGCGCTCCCGGGGCGGTACGAGGTCCCCGACGATCGCCATCGACAGCACCATGAGGCCGCCGCCGCCGAGGCCCTGGACGGCGCGGAAGCCGATGAGCTGGGGCATGTTCTGGGCGATGCCGCAGAGGGCGGAGCCGATGAGGAAGAGGACGATCGCGCCCTGGAAGAGCTTCTTCCGCCCGTACTGGTCGCCCAGCTTGCCCCACAGGGGTGTCGCGGCGGTGGAGGCGAGCATGTAGGCGGTGACCACCCAGGAGAGGTGCTCCATGCCGCCGAGCTCGCTGACGATCGTGGGGAGGGCGGTGGAGACGATGGTCTGGTCGAGCGCGGCGAGCAGCATGCCGAGGAGCAGCGCGCCGATCGCGACGAGGACCGTGCGGCGGCTCTGGCCCTCGCCGGGCGCGGGTCCCGCGGCGTCTGCCGGTGCCTGCGCTTTCGGTGATCGCGCCGGCTCGCGGCCGGGCTCGGGCGGGCTGGTCTCCTGGGCCATGAGCGTCTCCCTGCGCGTCGCTGCCGGGCGTGTTCTCCATCCTGGGACGAATGTCCGGATATGGCCTGCGGAGGGGTCCGTGTGTTCACCCGGCGGCATGGGGTGGCCTGCATAATCACCCCCAGTTGCATGGGGAGGGGACAGATCATGACCGGACAGGCATGTCCTGAATGCGGTGGTCGGAGACCGGGCTGCGCCTGCGCGTACGCGGAGATGGCGGCGGCCGAGGACTACGACCCGCTCCGCATCCGGCCGTACGTGACGCTCGACGCGCAGGAGCAGGAGGGGCCGCACGGCGCGCCGGGCGGAATGCCGGACGGGATGCCGGACGGCATGCGGGACGAGGCGGGCGACCCGCCGACGGCGCAGCTCAGGGCGGTGCGCGCCCCGTACGGCCACGACATGCCGGCCCACCCCGAGGGTCACCGCCCCCAGGATCACGGCTTCGCGCCGTACGGCTCCGAGGGCGGGGCCGACGCGACGATGCCGCTGCTGCTCGGCGGCGTCGGGGGCGGGGACCACGGGGGCGGTCCGGGGGCGCGGCGCGAGCCGGGGCGCAGGCGGCGCGGCGGGCTGGTGGTGGGCGTCGCGGCGGCGGCGGTCGTCGGCACGGCGGCGCTGGCGGCGGCGGTGCTGGGCGGCGGCGAGGAGCCGGACGGCCGGGCGATGGTGCCCGAGGTGACCACCAGCGCGTCCCTGAACCTGGCCGTCTCGGAGGAGCCGTCCCCGTCGTCCGCGACGCCGACCCCGACGCCGAGCCGCACCGCGTCCCGGACGCCGTCCGCGCCTCCGTCCTCCGCGAGCGCGACGCCCACGACGGCGTCCCCTTCGGCGTCCTCGTCCCCGTCGGCGCCGGTGTCGGAGAAGCCGGTGGCGCGCCCGACGGAGGGCGCCGCGCCCTCGGCGACCGGAGGCGGGGCGCCGTCCGGTCCGGCGACCTCGGCGCCCGCGCCTTCCTCGGCGCCGACCAGCGCGTCCCCGACCCCGACCCGGACGGACGCCCCCGAGGGCGCGACGCTGAGCCTCGGCGACACGGGCCCGGAGGTGGAGGAGCTGCAGATACGCCTGCGCCTGCTCTGGGTCTATCTGGAGGAGCCCGACGGCGTCTTCGACGAGGGGCTGCGCGCGGCGCTGATCCAGTACCAGAGCCGGTTCTGGCGCCTGGGGGACCCGGAGGGCGTGTACGGCCCGGAGACCCGGCGGGAGCTGGAGCACGCGACGAGGCGCGAGTACCGCTGACGGGAGGCGGGGGCGGCCGGCAGGGGGCGGGTGGCGCGGACCGCCCCCGGTTTTGTATCGTGAAGAAACAAAGTGGCCCCGCCCGTACTCCCTGACCGGCGGGCGGGACCGCTTCGTTCTCCGCACCACCCCCTGGAGACCCCATGGCCGCCACCCCGGCAACGCTCACCGCCCGCGCCCTCCTGCTCGACATGGACGGCACCCTGGTCGACTCGGACGCCGTCGTGGAGCGCTGCTGGCGCCGCTGGGCGGACCGCCAGGGGCTGGACCCGGACGAGGTGCTGAAGGTGGTGCACGGCCGGCAGGGCTACGCCACGATGGCGGTCCTCCTCCCCGACCGTCCGATGGCCGAGAACCACGCCGACAACGCGGTGATGCTCGCCGAGGAGACCGCCGACCTCGACGGCGTCGTGCCGGTCGCCGGCGCCCCCGCCTTCATGGACGCGATCGCCGCGCTCCCGCACGCCCTGGTGACCTCGGCCGACGAAACCCTCGCCCAGGCCCGGATGGGCGCGGCGGGCCTGCGGATGCCGGTCACCCGGGTGACCGCCGAGCAGGTCGGCGCGAGCAAGCCGGACCCGGAGGGCTTCCTCAAGGGCGCGGCGGAACTGGGCGTCGAACCGGCCGAGTGCGTGGCGTTCGAGGACTCCGAGGCCGGCATCCGGGCGGCGAAGGCGGCCGGCATGCGCGTCGTGGGCGTCGGCCCCCGCGCGGCGGCCTTCGCCCCGGACGTCCACGTCCCGGACCTCACCTCGCTCCGCGTCACCGCCACCCCCACCGGCACGATCACCCTCACCGCCTTCCCGGCCTGACGCACCCGGCCCCCCTGCGGGCCACCCGATACGAGCTCACACGGAACCCGCCCGGACCCCTCCGGGCGGGTTCCGCGCACAGGCACCCCTTCCCGCCGCCACCCCGCCGACGACCCGGTCAGCACGCCGCGCCCGTACCGCCTTGACGTCCGGGCGGAGCCGGCGCGCTCCGCCGCTGCGCGGCGCCGGACCCGGGGCGCCCCCGCCCTCGGAGCCGTACCGCCGACTCCGACAGCACCCACGGCCGACCCGCGGCGCACCCGCCCCCTCCGCCCCCCCTCCGCCCCCTCCTCCGCCCGCTCCGGGGGAACTCGCCGCCGCCCGGCGGAATCCGACGCTCCGTCAGGGCACGCCACACCCCTTGATGTGACGTGTTCATGTCGCCACCCTGTTACCTGGCGCATCCCGCACCGCAACCTCGCGCCACCACGATGACCGGGCGCCGCCCGGTACCGCACGGGGCCGGCCGAACCGCCACGGTCCCACCGAATCAAGGGAGTCCCCATGCCTGTCGGCAAGGTCTACGCGCGTCGAGCCGCCGTGCTCGCCTCCACCGCCGCCCTCGCCCTCACCGGTCTCGTCACCGCCGCGCCCTCCGCGCAGGCCGCGATGCCGACGCCGGTCAGCGCCGCCACCGCCCGCACCTACCTCGCCTCCCTCACGGTCAAGGCGGAAGGTTCCCTCACCGGGTACAGCCGGGACCTCTTCCCGCACTGGATCACCCAGTCCGGCGCCTGCAACACCCGCGAGACCGTCCTCAAGCGGGACGGCTCGAACGTCGTGACCGACTCCAGCTGCGCCTCCGTCAGCGGCAGTTGGTACTCGCCGTACGACGGCGCCACCTGGACCGCCGCCTCCGACCTCGACATCGACCACGTCGTCGCGCTCGCCGAGGCGTGGCGCTCGGGAGCCAACTCCTGGACGACCAGCCAGCGCCAGGCGTTCGCCAACGACCTCAGCCGGCCGCAGCTCATAGCCGTCACCGACAACGTGAACCAGGCGAAGAGCGACCTGGACCCGGCCGAGTGGATGCCGCCGCGGACCGCCTACCACTGCACGTTCGCCCGCGCCTGGGTGCACGTGAAGTACCACTACAACCTCAGCGTCGACTCGGCGGAGAAGAGCGCGCTCCAGTCGGTCCTCAACGGCTGCTGAGCCCACGACCGCCGACCGGAGCTGCCGATACCGGCCACCGACAGGGTTCCTGACGCCGCGTAAGCACGGCGTCAGGAACCACCCCGGGAACGGCCTGAAATCGACGCTCCCTCCGGTCCAGACCTGCGCCACTCTGGTCCAGACCATCTGGTCCAGACCAGAGTGGCCTCCCTGAGGGCGCCCCCGCGCCACGAGATGTTTGAACTTGCAAGTACTTATCAGGGATGCCTAACCTGGCGGCCGTTCGGTACCAGTCCCCCACCGCCCGTCCCAGCCGGGCCGGGCCGACCGAAGGAGCCCCCCACCATGAGCACCCTGAACCACCGCCTGCATCAGGCGCAGCCGTACGCCCTCGGCCTGTTCCGGATCGTCGTCGGCCTGCTCTTCGCCTGCCACGGCGCGGCCTCGCTGTTCGGCGTCCTCGGCGGCGCGATGGGCGGCGGCACCGTGCCCGCGGGCACCTGGCCCGGCTGGTACGCGGCGGTGATCCAGCTCGTCTGCGGCGCGCTCGTCCTCGTCGGCCTCGGCACCCGCGGCGCCGCGTTCCTCGCCTCCGGCTCGATGGCGTACGCGTACTTCTGGGCGCACCAGCCCGAGGCCCTCTTCCCGCTCCAGAACGGCGGCGAGACCGCGGCCCTCTTCTGCTGGGCCTTCGCCCTCCTGATCTTCACGGGCCCGGGCGCCCTCGCGATAGACAGCCTCTTCGGCACCAAGTCGCCCGCGACCCCCCGGAACGCCCAGGACGAGGACCCGGAGAAGCAGCAGAGCACGCCGCTGCCCGCCTGACGGGCCCACCGCCCCCCCTCGGGGCTACCCCACAGCCCCCGCAGTCCCCTGAGGCCCCCCCCGCCGGCACCCACCCGGCCGGGGTCCGGGGGTCGGCGCGTAGGCTCTCGCCCTGTGAATCTGCTCGACAGCATGGGCTCGCTGAGGTCGCTGACCGCGGGCCCGTGGATCTATCCGGTGGTGGCGACGTCGATCCTGCTCGACGTCTTTCTGCCCGTGCTGCCGAGCGGCTTCCTGGTGATCTCCGCCGCCACGGCCGCCTCCGCCTCCCTCGGCGCGGCCACGGCGCCCGCGGACGTACCGTCCCTGCTCCCGCTGCTGCTCACCGCGGCGGCGGCCTCGATGCTCGGCGACTTCCTCGCGTACCGGCTGGCGCTCCGCGGCGGCCGGCGCCTGGACCGGGCGATAGCCCGCTCCCGCCGCCTCACCGTGGCGCGGGAACGTCTCGGCACCGCCCTGGCCCGGGGCGGCGGCCTGATCGTGGTGCTGGCCCGGTTCGCGCCGGCGGGCCGCTCGGTGGTCTCCCTGGGCGCGGGCGCGGCGCGGCGGCGCCCCGAGGAGTTCCTGCCGTGGTCGGCCCTGGCGGCGGTGGTGTGGGCCTCGTACAGCGTGGGGCTCGGCTGGCTGGGCGGCGCGTGGCTGGGGGCGACGTGGTTCAGCGCGGGCGTGTCGACCCTGGCGCTGCTGCTGGCGGGCGGCCTGGCCGGCTACCTGATACGCCGCCCGGGCGCGGCCCCGGCCCCGGCGGCCTGACCGAAACCGCTACACCTCCTGGCCCCGGTGCATGCTGACGCCTCTCACCTCCAGGGTGGCGAGGAGCCGCGCCGTGGCGTCGGCGATCTCGTCGACGGCCCGGTCGAAGACCTCCCGGTTGTGCGCGGCGGGGGCGCGGAAGCCGGAGACCTTGCGGACGTACTGGAGCGCGGCGGCGCGGATGTCGTCCTGGGTGGCCTCGTGGGGCAGGACGGGGGGGCGGAGCGTCTTGATGCTTCGGCACATGTCTCCAGTGTGACCCCCGCCACTGACAACGCCGCGGAGCACGGACCGCGCTCCTCCCCCGGGGTCAGTTCAGCCCGCGCCGGCTGCGTGCGTTGATCTCGGCGGCGCGGGCGCGGAGCTCGCGCAGCGGGGTGGCGAGCTGGACGTCGCCGGGCTCGGCCTCCCATTCGGCGCCGCCGTGGACGGCGCGGATGAGAAAGCGTCCGGAGGTGCTCCGCACGAAGAATCCGACCCGCCCCGTGGCGGTGTCGCGGACGAGGTCGCCGACCTCGGGCACTGGCTGCACGCAACCCCTCCGTCCGGTTCCGCTTGCTGCGTGGGGGACACCCAGGGAAACGCGGAGACCCCGCCCTGTCAACGTATCTCTAGAGATGTCCCCCGATGGATGGATCACGGGGGCGGGACGGCGCACACGTGTGCACCCTGGCCGCGGCGAGCCCCTTAGGGTGTCCCGCAGACGAAGGGAGTGGTCCACCCGTGACTGATCAGGAGGGCACCCGTCGGCCCAAGTACCAGCGCATCGCCGACGAGTTGAGGACGGCGATCCAGTGCGGCGACTTCGCGCCGGGCGACCGGCTCCCCGGCGAGAACGACCTGATGTCCACGTACGAGGTGGCCCGGATGACCGCCCGCCAGGCGCTCGCGGTGCTCCGCGGCGAGGGGCTCACGGAGGCCCGCAAGGGCGCCGGCGTCTTCGTCCGCTCGTTCCGCCCGCTGCGCCGCCGCGGCGTTCCGCGGCTGTCCGGCGAGGGCTGGGGCGCGGGCCGGTCGGTGTGGGCGGCGGAGATCGAGGACCGGGCCCTCGTGGTGGACCAGGTGACCGTGGCGGAGGAGGAGGCGGGGCCGCGGATCGCGCACGCGCTGGACCTGGCGCCGCACGACCCCGTGTGCGTCCGCAGCCGCCGTTTCGTCCTGGACGGCCGGCCGGTCCTGCTCTCCGTCTCGTACCTCGCCGCCGATCTGGTGCGCGGCACGCCCGTGACCCGGCCGGACACCGGCCCGGGAGGAACGTACGCGCGCCTCGCCGAACTGGGCCAGCGCCCGGTCCGCTTCCGCGAGGAGATCCGCTGCCGGATGCCGACCGCCGAGGAGACCGACCGCCTGACGCTCCCGCCGGGCACGCCCGTGGTCCTGATCGGCCGCACGGCGTTCACGGCGCCGGGCCGGCCGGTCGAGGTCAACGAGATGACCCTGGACGCGTCGTCCTACATCCTGGAATACGACTTCGAAGCGTGACCGCCCGGCACGGTCACCCCTCCCGAGGCGCAGGCACGACCACCACGGCCCCGTCACCCCCACCCGCACCCGCCTTGGCGGCCTGCCCCCCACCACCGCCGCCTCCCTGAAGATCGGCACTGACCTGCCCCCCGAGGGTCATCACGTTCAGGGTGGCGGCGTTCTCGTTGGCGATGGCCTTCTCGACCCGGGCGACCAGCAGCCCGAACGCCTCCCGCTTCGACAGCTCCCGGTACGGCCCGACCCGCGCCTCGAAGTAGATCCGCTCGTGCCCGAGCAACTGCTCGGTGGACCGGTAGTTCTTCCACTGCTCCCGGTACCGGAACACGCTCTCCAGCGACACGGCGGCCACCACGACCACGCTCAGCACGGTCGCCGTCACCCGCGCGAACCCGGCGTCGACATTCACGAACACCGGCACGAGCGCCCCGCCGACGACGGAGACGGTCCGCATCCGCAGATGCATCGCCTTCATCCGCGTCGCCTTGACGTCGTACCACTCCTGATACTGCGCCAGCCGCCCCTCGACGTACCGCTGCGCCGTCATCTCCCCGCCGCCCAACACCTCAGGCGCGTCCCCCACCTCAACCATCCCCGCAGTACACCCACCCCCACCCCACCCGTCAACCCACACCCCGCCTCGCCGGCTGCCTCAGCCCCGGCCCCCGCTGCCTCAGCCCCGTCCGCCACCCTCCTCACCGTCACCAGGTAACCCGTGAAACTCCCGCCCTCCCGACTCTCCGCCCACCCGTCCGCGTGCTCGACTGGAACCACCACAGCGGACCCCGGAACGGGACGGTTCACGCGGTCCGCGGCCCCCTCCGCCACCCCGTAACGGCAGTGCACCTCGAGGATCGACAGCACCTCCGCCCGCGTGGCCGCACACCCCTGCTCACCGCCGTGATGCTCCTCGCGAAAGTCAATCGACTCCGCGCGTTCGTCCCCGACGATGTCCGCGAAGTCCTCGGGGTCGGCCGGCAGCAACGTCCACGAGACGACATCCCCCACCGCAAAACTCTCGCCGCAACACTGCATCTGCCAGTCGTCGACCCAGACCGTGAGTGTCATGCCCCATGGTGCACAGGCAGCCTCGTCCCGGCGCCGTCACCAGTCGCGCCAGGCGTCGGTGATCCCGGCGCGGACGATGCCGCTCCGCGCCAGCAGCGCAGCCACGTCGACGCCGTACTCGCCCAGGGTGAGATCGACGTACGCGCACAGCTGCTCCCGTTCTTCGGTGCAGAACCCGGCTCCCCCGTGGACCGGATCCCGGTCCACGGCATTGAGCGCGAGAACCACCCGCTCGACCGCCCGGAAGACCTCCTCGTCGGAAGGACCGCAGAGCCCCCGCAACTCCGCCTCGAACGCGCCCAGCGCCGCATCCGTCGCCCTCAGCAGGGACTCCAGATACACCTCGGCAACGCCTGCACACGCCGGCTCCAGCACCCCGGCGTCGACGTCTCGGGCCACCTGAACCATCCAGGCGCGCCAGTTCTCAGACGGTCTGCTCACCATGGCGAGGAAGGTAGGCCGGGCCACTGACAACGAGGTTCGACCGCTTGCCCAGCCCAGCCGACCGTTTCAGACGTGTCAAACGTGTCAGACTCAACTGCCACCCTGCGTCCATGACCATGCCATGGGCCGACTTCTGGGCGCTGATAGCCACCCTGAACGGCAAAGCCACCCACACGAACTGCCGGCGCCTCGCCGAAGACCTGAGCCGCCGCCCCGTCCCGGACATCATCGGCTTCGCAGAACGCCACGCCGAAGCCCTCTACCACCTGGATCAGGAGAAGTTCGGCACCTTGCCGGTGGTCGACCTGACAGCCCTCTTCGGCAGCCCGTTCCCGCAGTCGTCCGACGTGTTCCTGTACACCCGCTGCGCCGTGGTCGCCGCAGGCCGGACCGTCTGGGAGCGCGTCTTCTCCGACGTGGACGCGTTCACCCCGTACACCGCCTGCGAGTACGACGGCGAATGGCTGCTTTACGTACCGGACAACGCATACGAACTGGCCACCGGCAAGGAATGGAACCGCTCGACCCGCTACTGCTACGAAAGCTACTCCAACCGTGACGGCTGGCCACACCTGCGGCACTGACGAGGGCCGCCCATTGCCGGCGCCCTCACAGCCGCTCAGCCTGGCACGGCCCAGCCACCACCGCTGGCGTCACCCGGGGACATCACCGCACGGTGCCCGGCATATGCCCGTCAGCCGCCCTGCGCTGCCGTCCAATGACCTCCGCGGCACGCCTGTCATCTGCGTGCTTGCGCTCAATGGAAGCCCGCAGTTCCTCAGGAGTCGGCCAGGGCGCACGCCGGTGGATCATGCGGTGGCAGTTGGCACAGATGAGGGCGAGGTCGCTGAGCCTGGTCTGTCCTTCGCCCGCTTCGTGCAGCGGTACGACGTGATGGCACTCGATGTATCCGGCGCCGCGCTCCCCGTAGACCTGCTCGAAGTCAAACCCGCACACTTCACACGCCAGCCGCCCACCGCGCCGTGTGACCGAAGCAATCTTCTTCTTCCGCAGCCCCTTGTTCCGCTCGCGTGCCTGATGCCGTCGCATGAGAAGGCGCCCCTCAGGGGCGCTGTAATCATCGAACTCCTCATCTTCAGAAGGCGCGAGGTCCTGCAGGTCACCGGCCGTAAGGCCCTCCCGGATCAGCCGGGCGACTTCCGTCATCTCCTCAGGCCGGGCAAGGTAATCTGCCAGCACTTCTCCATCGAGAACGCCGCCGTTGGTGAGCTTGCCCCGGTAATCCGGATGCCGCGTGGCGATGTCGAACGTCTTGCGCGCCACTCCGTTCGGGTTACGGAACTTCTCGTTGCGCTCGGCCTTGGCGTGGAGGGGAAGCATCTGGAGCAAGCCCGACAGCTCGATCACCCTGGCGTCCTCAGCATCCAGCCCCCTCCAGCCGTTCTCCCTCACAAGCTGACAGGCCAGGATGATCTCGTCCCGGGCCCAGTCAGGATTCTTGACGGCCTTGACCTGGAAACCTGCCCGCTTCAGCCACGCCACAGCGTGCTGCTTGCCTCCGCTGAACTCATCGGGCCGGAGCGCCCGCCCCTGATCCCACTGATGTGCCACTCCGGCTATGGCTTTGGAGTCGTACTCCCGCCCGCCGTGCACCACCACATACGAACGGGCCTCGGCGAAACCGTACTTCTCCAGAAACGCAACCCGCCCCAGCTCGTCGTACTCGGCGATGGCCTTGAGCACGGATCCCTCTGTGATCGCTCCTCTGCGCATGGCGGCAGCGTACGACCACCCGGACGGCCACCTCGCACCTCTCGGTGATCCGCCGACTGCAAGGGAAGCGCGCGCAAGCCCGGCTCCACCACCCGGTACCAAGCGTCCGCCTCAGGCCCGCAGGCGAAGATGACAGCCTCTCCCTCGCCAACATCCCCTCCGCCTGGCGATGTTGATGACAGAGAAGCATGAGTGGGCGGGCCGCTGACCTCAGCGTGCGGGGCGCCTCTTCGGGGGGACCGGGCCTGGGATCACGTCCTTGCCAAGGTGCTCCTTGATCAGGTATTTCAGTTCCGGCCCTTCGATGAGCTGGAGCCGGCCATGTTGGCGGGCAAAGTCGTGGCTGGCCCTGCCGAACCACGATGTGGTGATCAGGACCCCCTTGGCAGCACGCTTGTGTTCAACCACTCCGGCCAGCGCCTGGACGGACTCCACACCCACGAGCTTGCTGTAGCGCTTCGCCTGAATAATGCACTCACCGTTGAAGACGGGATCCTTGCTGACAGCCACCGCGTCAACGCCCTCGTCCTTGGACGCCTGGGTGTTCCAGGCCTCCATGCCGATCGCCTCAAACAGCTGGCGAATCAGGTGCTCGAACTCGGTGGGTGTCAGCTTCACCAACACGGGCCTGCTGTCCAGGCCCGCGACTACGTCCATGCTGTCCATTAGCCGGTACTTCGACAGGTCAAACTCGATGATGGGGCGGATTGGTTCGAGATCGTACGGGTTGGGAGACACCAATGCGTTGAGTCCCCTGAGGCACTGCGCTGGATCGACCTGGCTAAGACGAAGCTTCTCGAACTGCTCCCTGCTGACGCTAAGCGTCACCAGGCAGGGTGAGACCTCCTGACCGGTGGCCCGGTCAACGGTTCTCACATGACCGTTCAGGATCACTCCATTGACGATCCGGTCCGGATCGCTCGTCAGGACCTCGTAGACAGTCCTCAGTGTGACTTGGGCCAGGACGGAGGCGTAGATCTCCTTGCGCTCCTTCTCCGGACGAGGCAGCACAGTCGTCTCATCACGGTTCTTCACGTACCGGTAGCCTCGCGCGCTAGGAACGACCGCCTCAGACGGCAAGTGGATCTCAACGAGTACGTCACCTGTGGCAGGCCGAAAGGCAATCCTGTGCTCGTGGGGGAAGCCCAATGGATACTCCGACTTATCCAGCACGTCCCCCAGATGAGCCTCGACCGCCGCTGGCTCCCCTGCCCTGTACGCCTCGCGCTCTTCGTCCAGCTTCTTGTTGAAAGCCGCCACCTCGTCGAGGGCCTGCGCTTCGGCCCGGCGATGCTCGGCGCGCTTCCGCTCCAGCGTAGCCAGGCGCATCTCCTCGGCTCGCCTGTGATGCTCTTGTGCCTCGCTGAACCGCGCTCGCGCCTCGGCAACTGCAGCTTCAAAGCGCTTCCTGCCAAAACCCAAGACGGCAGCCAGACCTCCAGGCTCCGGCGGCGCGTACTCCTCCCATCGCGGTGACGGCTCGGGACGAGACCAAGGACGCTCGTCAAACCTCTTCGGCGTGTGAGTTCTCCGCCGACGCTCAAAGGTCGTAGGCGGATCGCCCACCAACGCGTCACGGAGCAACTGCCGTAGCTGCTCTACCTCGTGCTCGATCCCGATCGTACGCACCTGCGCCTGCTCGGCCTGGTGCGCCTGATACGCGGCCTTTCTCTCACGCTCCTGTCGCTTAGTCGCCGTTTCGGCAGCCTTGCGTTCCCGCTCCACTTGTCGTGCCCATTGCTCCTGGGCACGACGTAACGCTTGCTGCTGCCGCTCATAGTCGTTGCCTCGGCCGCTGCCCCGGTGCGCCACCTGCTAACCCTCCCTGGTCTTACCCCACCGCACGACTGCATTCCCCCCACGTCACAGAATCACGCAGGGCAGGGACGTCACCCTTAGACCGTCGCGAGCAATCACGGCATGCTCCGGAAGCGTCACCGGCAAGTCGAAGACTGCTTCCTGCATGACAGCACCCTCCCGCCAAGCACTGACAGTCGACCTCTGCCGGCGTACGCGGGCCTGCGGCGCCCCATCAGTACCCGCTTTACCGGCTCGTACAGCTCTCGGTCGGCGAGGGTCGAGCCCAGCTCGGAGCCACCGTGGAGGGACGTACAGGACTGCCGTCACCCACCGTGCGCCTTCGATGTCAGATTTCGATGGCAAAGGCCCCCGGTCAGAATCGACCGGGGGCCTTTGTGCTGGTGGGCGCGGACGGTTTCGAACCGCCGACATCTGCTTTGTAAGAGCAGCGCTCTACCCCTGAGCTACGCACCCTTGGGAGAAGTCAACAGCCTACACGGAGGGGATGGGCGGATCGCAAACGGTCGGGTGAGGGGGTCGCGGGCGGTCGGGTGAGGGGGTGGGGTGAACTGATCGGGTCGTGTGTTCGTCCTCTGGGGGTGGGAGAATGGGCGTCCGGGCTGCGGGCGGTTCGGAGAGACGCGGGAGAGGGACGTGGCGAGCGACGTGAGGGGTGGGGCGGCGTCCGGGGGCGGGTCGGTGGTGGGGCTCGCGCTGGTGCTGCCGGTGCTCGTCGGGGCGCTGGTGTCGCAGTCGTTCGCCGGCGGGGGCGGCCGGCGGTGGTTCGGGGGGCGGGGCGAGGGGCAGCGGGCCGAGGCGCAGGCGGCGAAGGACGCGGCGGCCGCGGCGTTCTACGAGCTGGACACCGCCCAGCGGGGGCTGCGGATCACCATGGAGACGATCACCGCCGTCGACGGGTCGCCCGAGGCGCTGCGGGCCGTCGAGGGGTTCGAGGCGCTGGGGCGGCGGATCGACGAGGTGTCGCACGCGTACATCTCGGCGGTCGACGCGCACGACCTCGACCGGGACGAGCTCGACGCCGGTACCGCCCAGCGGGCCCGCCGGGAGCTGGTCCGGGCGCGGGAGGAGCTGGAGCGGGTCAAGGGGGAGCTGGACGGGTTCGAGCGCGGGCTGGCGCCGTTGGTGGGGCGCGCCGAGACGCAGCTGGCGCGGCTCGCGCCCGCCGTGGAGCGGGCCCGGCAGGCGTTGCGCGGGGCGAGCGACGCGCTCGACTCCGTACGGGACGCGGGGCTGCGCGCGGACGATCTGGCCGCCCGGCTCGCGGCGCTCGGGCCCGAGCTGACCAGGCTCAACGAGGGCGCCGGGCGGCACGGGGTCGCGGCGACGCTGGAGCGGGCCGACCGGGTGCTGCGGGACGCCGAGGCGGTGCGGGCGGAGGCGGGGCGGCTGCCGGAGCGGGCCGCGGAGATCGACAAGCGGCTGGTGTCGCTGCGGACCCGGGCGGAGGCGCTGACGACGCGCGCGGAGGCCGTCGAGCCGGTGCTGTCGGAGCTGCGCCGGCGGTACTCCGCGGCCTGCTGGCAGGACCTCCAGCACGTGCCGGACCAGGCCGCGGAGGCCGTGCGGCAGGCCGAGGAGCGGCTGGCGGAGGCCACCGCGGCGCGGGCCGAGCAGCGGTGGCCGGACGCGACGGCGCTGCTGTCGACCGTACGGGCGCTGCTCGACACCACCGGGGAGGCCGTGGCGGCCGCCGGTGACCGGCTGCGGCGGCTGGACGCGGTCGCGAAGGACCCGAAGGCGGAGACGGACCGGGCGCGGTTCGCGGTGCGGGACGCGCAGCGGCTGGCCATGGAGGGCCGCACCCGGCCGGATCCGCGGCACGCGGAGCCGCTGGACCGGGCCGTGGCGCGGATCGACCGGGCGGTCGACGGTCTGGAGGGGCGCCATCCCGACTACTGGCACTTCCTGATGGAGCTGGAGGCGGTACGGGCCGAGGCCGCCCGGGTCGTCGCCGCGATCCGTGAGGAGCGCGGCGCGGGGGCGCATTAGGCCTCATGGCGGGGCGCATGAGGTCTCCTGGCGGGGCGGAGGGGCCGTTAGCCTGGGGTCATGCCTCGTTACGAATTCCGCTGCCGCACCTGTGGTGACACCTTCGAGCTGAGCCGGCCGATGGCCGAGTCCTCGGCGCCCGCCTCCTGCCCCGCCGGGCACGACGACACCGTGAAGCTGCTGTCAGCGGTGGCCGTCGGCGGTACGGCCTCCGGTTCCGGCCGCCCGGCCCCCGCCGCCGGCGGGGGTGGCGGGGGCTGCTGCGGCGGGGGTTGCTGCGGCTGACGGTCAGCCGAGCGCGGCGGCGCGGAAGCGGCGGAGGATCTCCTCGCCGGCCGCGACGCCGCGTTCCGCGAGGACGTCGAGGTGGGGGGCGGTCCAGGCGGTGTCGGCGAGTTCGCCGTGGCCGGGGCGCCAGGCGCGGTCCGCGGCGAGCAGCAGGTCGGCGTCGAGGAGCGAGTCGCCCGCGGCGAGGGTGAGCGCGGCGCCGGTGCGCCGGGCGACCTCGCGGACGGCGGCGCTCTTCGTCAGCGGCTTCGGCACCGCGTACACCTTGCGGCCCTGGAGGGAGACCGTCCAGCCGCGCTCGCCGGCCCAGGCGCCGAAGCGGTCGAGCCAGCCCTCCGGGAGCCGTTCCCGGTCGATGACGAGGTAGGCGAAGAGGTCCTCGGCGACCCGGTGCTTGCGCACCCAGGACGGGTCGGTCGTCGCGAGGAGCCCGGCGCGGATCTCGGCGAGCGGGGCGCACTCGTCGGCGAGCCTGCGGACGACGGAGGCGTGCCAGTCGGTGTCGGTGACGCCGTCGACGAGGATGTGCCCGCCGTTGGCGCAGATCGCGTACGCCGGTGTGCTGCCGGGGAGGCTGATGCGCTGGTACTGCTTGCGGGTGCGGGTCGTGGTGGGCACGAAGACGGTCTCGGCGGTGAGCCGGGCGAGCAGTCCGGCGGCCTCCTCCGTCATGTACGAGAGCGGCCTGGACTCGTGGACCTCGACGCAGAGCAGCCGGGGCGCCTGCGCGTCGGGCATGCCGAGGGCGAGGGCCGCGGACGAGTAGATGAGGGTGCGGTCGAGGTCGCTGGCGACCAGCGTCGTGGTGGGCGCGGCGGTGGTCACCGGGACACCACCGCCTTGCCGTCGGCGCCTGTCGCACCCCTGGTGTACTGGGGGTGGATGAGGCCGACGCAGGTGTACGGGAGGCCGTCGACCTCCTCCACGGGGACGCCGCGCTGTTCGGCGAGGAGGCGGACGTGGGCGAGGTCGGCGTCGGCGCCGCGCCGGGCGAGGATCTTCCAGGGGACGCGCCGGAGGAGGACGCGGGTGGTCTCGCCGACGCCGGGCTTGACGAGGTTGACGTCGTGGATGCCGTACTCCTCGCTGATGCGCTCGACGGCCGCCCAGCCCTCCCAGGTGGGGGTGCGGTCGGCGGCGAGGAGGTCCTTCACGTCGGTGTCGACGGTGGCGGCGACCTCGTCGAAGCGGGCCTCGATCGCGTCGAGGAAGGCGTTCGAGACGTCGGCGGCGGCGAGGTCGCGGTAGAACTTGGCGCCGTGGAAGTCGTCCGGGCCGACCAGGTCGGCGCGGAGCACCGTGCGCGATATGAGGCCGGAGACGGTGGAGTTGAGGCACGCGGACGGGATGAGGAAGTCCTCGCGGGTGCCGTAGGTGCGGACGCAGGAGCCGGGGTCGGCGAGGACCGCGATCTCCGGGTCGAAGCCGGCGAACTCCTCGGACTCCCGCAGCGCGGCGGCGAGTTCGCGGGTGATGGCGCCCTTGCCGGTCCAGCCGTCGACGAAGACGACGTCGGCCGGGTCGTGGTGGGCGGCGAGCCAGCGCAGGGCGTTGGCGTCGATGCCGCGGCCGCGGACGATGGAGACGGCGTAGTGCGGCAGGTCGAGGCCGTGGCGGTGGCGGTGGCGGGCCCAGCGGCGCATGAGGACGCCGACGGGGGTGCCGGCGCGGGCGAGCGAGACGAGGACCGGGCGGGCGGACCGCTCGGCGAGGACGGTCTCGGTGACGGTGCCGACGGCGTGGGCGATGCGGGCGGCGGAGGTCTCCAGGGCGGCGTGGAAGAGCTCCTGGTAGCGGGCGCTGGGCTGGTACTCGACGGGCAGCGACTCGGCGTAGTGGGCGCCGCCGCGCTGGATGGCTTCCTCGCGTTCCTCGGTGGGCGCCTCCAGCTCGACGTCCGAGAGGTCCTGGAGCAGCCAGCCGACCTCCTCGGGGGCGTACGAGGAGAAGGTGGGGCCGCGGAGGGGCTCGGGCAGCATGGAGCTCCTTTCGGGAGCTTCGGATCCGATCGCTTCGGATGCGGGGTCGGACGCGGGTGCGGTGCCGGACGCGGTGGCGGGGACTGACACGGGCGCGGTGGTCTCCGGTCCTCCGGGTGCGGGTGCGGTGCCGGACGCGGTGGCCGCCTCCGGTTCCCCGGGCGCGGCGGCTCCGGCGTCGGCCGCCGCTGCGCGCGGTGCGTACGACGGGACGACCGCCAGGACGACGTGCGGGATGTGGGCGGAGAGCTGGGCCAGGAGGCCCTCGGGGGCGTGCAGTTCGGGGGTGTCGGCGGTCGAGTCGACGACGGCGACGACCGCGTCGAAGCCGCCGCCGGCCACGTTGTAGGCGTACCGCTCGCCGGGGCCGTCGGCGGGGGCGTCGTGGGCGGGGAAGACGAGGCGGGTGCGGATGGCGTAGCCGGGGTCGTCGACGGCGAGGACCGGTGAGCGGGTGGTCGTGGAGTACCGGACGTCGAGTCCGGCGTCCTCCAGGGCGCCGGCGAGCCGCAGCGGCGCGTACATCAGCTCCTCGAAGCCGAGGACGAGCACGCGGGGGGCGCGGGGGTCGCGGTCCGGGCCCGCGGTGGCGGCGGCCAGCGCCTCGGTGAGGGCGTCGGTCATCGCGGGAAGGGCGGCTTCCAGGCGGGCGCGGTGAGCGGGCGTGAAGCCGTGCCGGCCGCCGTCGGGGAGTCCGTCGGGCCAGTCGAGGTCGACGCGGACGGGGGTGGCGACGGCGGCGTAGCCGCCGCGGGAGCGGGGGGCCGGGGCCGTCGCGCCGTCGGGTTCGTGGCGGGCGACGAGTTCCCGGCCCTTCTCCAGGACGTCGGCGGGGAGGGCGACGGTGCCGGCGGCGAGGCTGACGAGGTCGACCTGGGCGCCGATCTCGGCGGCGAAGGCGGTGAGCCGGTCGCGGTCGGCGGGGGCGCGCATGTCGACGAGGGCGACGACGACGTACCGGTCGCGGGGGTGGCGGTCGTGGAGGCCGCGGATGGTGTTGAGGACGGTGTTGCCGGTGGAGAACTCGTCGTCGACGAGGACCAGCGGGCCCTTGCCGGCCAGCAGCTCCGGGTCCTCCGGGAGCAGCAGGTGGGAGGTGGCGTGGGAGTGGGACTCCTCGAAGCCGCCGGCGGTGGCGGCGCCGGCGACGGGGCGGCGGGTGGAGTGGAGGTACGGGGCGGTGCCGAGGCCGTCGGCGACGGCGTGGCCGAGGGCGGTGGCGGTCTCCGCGTAGCCGAGGACGACGGCCCGGGCGGCCTCGTCGGGGCCGAGGAGTTCGCGGACGCGCAGGCCGAGGCCGAGGCCGGAGCCGTAGACGACGGAGGGGTGCTGCGGCACGTGCTTGCCGAGGACGCTGGAGACGAGCAGGTGAGCCCGTTTGGGGTTGCAGCGCAGGGCGAGGCCCAGGAGGGCGGTCAGCTCCTCGTCGCCGGTCAGCTCGACGCCGAGTCGCTCCGCGACCCACGTTCCGGTCCACACCACGTCGCCGCAGTCCTTTCGTCAGCCGGCGAGGCCGGCGGTGAGCAGTTCCACGAAACCGACGTCCTCGCGGGCGACGCCGAAGACTTCGGCGCGGACGAGGGTGCGCTCGGCCCAGGCGCGGTGCGGTTTCACTTCGTTCATCTTGTTGGTGTAGGCGGAGCGGAGGACTCCGCCGCCGTCCTGTTCGGGCCGGAGGATGTCCTGGGCGTCGCTCCACTCCTCGTGGCTGACCACCGACAGGGCGTGGACGGGCAGCACGTGGGTGGGGTGGATGCAGGTCTTGCCGAGGAGGCCGTTGGCGCGGTCGAGTTCGATCTCGCGGAGCAGGCCGTCCATGTCGTGTTCGATGAGGGCGGTGCGCAGGTCCTCGGCGCGGCCTTCGAGGAAGGGGCTGCGGCGCAGCTGGGGCTTGAAGATGCGCTCGCCGGGGCGGAAGTACTCCCAGACGGGGCCGGTGATGGTGAAGCCGCTGCCGTCGGCGCGGCCGAGGACGTTGACGACGTCGGAGATGACGTGGGCGACGACCTTGACGTCGTACGCGGTCATGTCGGGCGAGCGGCGGAGTCCGTAGGCGGAGCAGAAGTCGGTGACGCCGAGGCGGAGGGCGAGGACGTGGTCGCGGTACTTCTCGGTGACGGCGGCGATGCCGGCGAGGGTCTCGGCCCGGGTCTCCAGGTGGAGGAGTTCGGGGGACTCCAGGACGGGCATGGCGTAGAGGCGGCGTCCGGCGGTGCGCTCGGCGCGGGTGAGGGCGTCGAGGAAGGCGGCGCCGCGGGCCTCGGTGAACTTGGGGAGTACGAATCCGGACAGCAGGCCGACGGTGTCGCCGAGGCGGGTGACGAGGTCGGTGATCTGGCGGGGTTCGCGGACGCGGATGAAGAGGAGCGGGATGCCGGGGCCGTCGGCGGGGGCGGTGTCCCGCCGGTCGGTGAGGTCGCGGAACTGGCGGACGAGGTTGTCCTCGCCGGCCTCGACGTCGGCGTCGCTGATCGAGTCCTCCAGGCAGAGGACCATGGAGACGACGCCGCGGGCGGCCTGTTTGCGGATGTCGTCGGCGAGGCGGGGGCGGGTGGCGGGGCTGTAGAGGGTGGCGCCGAGGGCGACCGCGAGCACGCGTGCGGGCGAGTCGGCGGTGAATTCCGCCGGCTCGCGATGGAACAGCCCGCTCCGTACCGCGGAGGGGATGTGCCCGAAATGACGCATGTGTGTCCCCCGTCTGCTTGCCTGGGCCCTGACGACATGTGGCCGGTAATAGTACGTAGGTACGGGTGTCCGTAGTTCCCGCTCCGCGTGAAATCCAGGTAACTCGTCCCTGTCGGGTCCCGCACCTCCACCCGTGTCCGCGCCGGTCCGTCCGGGGCGTACGGCGCCGCTCCGCTTCCCGCGGCGCCCCCGCGTTGTCCCCCGGTCGGGCCGGAGGGCAGGATGGCCGTCATGACGCACGCGATGCTGAAGGGCTCGAACGTCCCTCTCGACACCGCGGCCGTACGGGCCGTGCTCCGCTGGACCCCGGGCCCCGGGGTCCCCGACGTGGACGCCTCGGCCCTGGTCCTGGGGCCCGACGGGCGGGTCCGCTCCGACGAGGACTTCGTCTTCTACAACCAGCCGCGCCACCCGTCGGGCCTGGTGCGGCGGCTGCCGAAGAAGCGGGTCGCGGACGCGCTGACGGACACGGTGGAGGCGGACCTGGGCGCGCTGGACCCGTCCGTGGACCGGGTGGTGCTGGCGGCCTCCTCGGACGGCGGGACGTTCCGCTCGGTGACGGACCTGCGGATCGTGCTGTACGACGCCGCGGGCGGGGACGGGCGCGAGCTGGCGCTGTTCGACGTGACGGCGGAGACCGGCGAGGAGACCGCCGTCATCTGCGGCGAGCTGTACCGGCGGGGCGAGGGGTGGAAGTTCCGGGCGGTCGGCCAGGGCTATCCGACGGGCCTGGTGGGGCTGGCGACGGACTTCGGCATCTCGGTCGACGAGGAGCCCGACGGGCCGCCGTCCGGCCCGGAGACGGCCGCCGGGGCGGCGGCGGACCCGGGGGCCGAGACCGCCTTCGTGGACGCGGCCGAGGGGGGTACGGGAGCGGGTGCGGGCGCCGGTACGGGCTCCGCCCCCGGGCCGGACCCCGACGCGACCGTCGTGCACGCGCCCCGGCCGCCGGCGCCGCCCGTGCCGCCGATGCCCGACCGGGCGCCCGCCTACGGCTACCCGCAGGCCCCGGTGCCGGGCCCGGCACCCGCGTACGGCTATCCGCAGCCGGTGCACACCGGGGCCGGTCCGGAGCCGGTCCCGGAGTTCCGGATGCCGCCGATGGGGCCGCAGTTCCAGCGGCCGTGACGGGGGCGGCGGGCCCGCCGGGCCCGGTAAGCCGCCGGGGGCCGCGGTCACGTCCGTGACTTGTAGCCGCGGCCCCACTGCAGGCCCCAGCCGTAGAGCCGGTCCAGCTCGGCCTGGAAGCCGTACACGAACCGCACCTCGCGGCGGACCAGCAGCTCGCCCTTGCTGTTGTCCACGGAGAAGACGGCGCAGGAGCGGGCCTGGGGGGCGCGCTCGTCGAGTTCGATCTCGATCCGGGGGCCGTTGCTCGGGTAGAGGGTGACCGTGGCGTGGGTGCGGTCGAAGGCCGGGGTCTGGTCGTAGATGTACGCGAAGAAGAGCAGCCGCTCGATCTGGTCCTGGTGATCGAGGTTGACGAAGATCGTCTCCCCGGAGGGGGCGCCGAACCGGTCGTCGCCGCTGAGCTTCACGTACGGGGCGGCGTTGAGGTCGCCGAAGAAGCCGCCGAGCGGCTGGACGACGCCCTTGCTGCCGTCCTTGAGCTCGTAGAGGCAGCCGAGGTCGAGGTCGACGTTGACCATGCCCTGGGTGTGGGCCTGGACGACCTCGGGCTTGAAGAACTGGGCGGGGTTGCGCAGCAGCCGGCCGCTCTGCCGGGAGCGGCCCTCGATGTCGGAGGTCCGCATCCGCCAGGAGAGGTTGACGCGGAGGTTGCCGGTGGCGCCGCCCTGCTTGGCCAGCGAGACCGTGGGGCGGCGCCGGGTCAGGTCGATGGTGTGGGACGCGCCCATACCGTTGTCGAAGGACGTCGTCCGCCCCGGAATCAGGTTGTCCCAGAAGGCCATCGGGCCCCCACCCCCCACATCGGTCGCCTCGTCCGGCGGTCACACGCCTGCGGGGCGACCGGACGGGCCGGCCGCCCCGCAGGGAAGCGTTCCTCATTGTCCCCGGTGTCACACCCCGTGGCGGGGCGCACACCCGGGTGCAGGGTGTCACACCCCGGAGCTCACCTCGGCCTTGTCGCCCGGGGAACCGCCCTCGGCCGCCGCCAGTGCGCGGTTGCGGCGGACGGAGGACCAGAAGGACCAGGCGATCAGGACGACGCCGATGAGGCCGGTGATGACCTCGTTGATCTCGTACCGGATGGTGACGAGGAGGAGGACGGCGAGGGCGCCGATGGCGTAGTGGGCGCCGTGCTCCAGGTACACGTAGTCGTCGAGGGTGCCCTGCTTGACCAGGTAGACCGTGAGGGACCGGACGTACATGGCGCCGACGCCGAGGCCGAGGGCCATGAGGACGATGTCGTTGGTGATGGCGAAGGCGCCGATGACGCCGTCGAAGGAGAAGGAGGCGTCGAGGACCTCCAGGTAGAGGAACATGAAGAAGGCGGCCTTGCCGGCGAGCTGGACGGCGGAGACCTTCTTGCCGCTGCGCTTGGCCTCTTCCTCGGCCTCGTGCTCGCGCTCCTCTTCCTCCTCCAGCTTGTTCTCGAAGAAGCCGGAGAGACCGCCGACGACGAGGTAGGTGATGAGGCCGGCGATGCCGGAGATGAGGACCGTCTGCGCCTTGTCGGCGTGCGTGCCGCCGTGCTGGTGGGCGTGGGTGGCGAGGGTCATCGAGGTGACGAGCAGGACGATCAGCGCGATGCAGACCGACAGCATGTCGACCTTGCCGAGCTTGGCCAGCGGGCGCTCCAGCCAGCCGAGCCACTTGATGTCACGGTCCTCGAAGATGAAGTCGAGGAAGATCATCAGGAGGAACATGCCACCGAAGGCGGCGATCGACGGGTGCGCGTCGGTGACGAGCTCCTGGTAGCGGTTGGCGTCGGTGAGCGCCAGGTCGACGGCCTCGATCGGACCGATCTTGGCGCTCACCGCGACGATCACGATGGGGAAGACCAGGCGCATTCCGAAGACGGCGATCAGAATGCCGATGGTGAGGAAGATCTTCTGCCAGAAGGCATTCATCTTCTTCAGGATGCCGGCGTTGACCACGGCGTTGTCGAAGGAGAGCGAGATCTCGAGGATGCAGAGGATCGCGACGATCCCGAACGCCTTCCACCCCCCGTAGAGAACTGCGGCGACCAGGCCGAGCGCGGTGATCGCGAACGACCAGCCGAAGGTTTTCAGAACCACTGCCTACCCCATTGTGTGATAACGCGGCTTTACGAAACGTTGACCCCGAAGTCTAGAGCGATGCCCCGCAGCCCGGACGCGTACCCCTGACCGACCGCCCGGAACTTCCACTCGCCGTTGTAGCGGTAGAGCTCGCCGAAGATCATCGCGGTCTCGGTGGAGGCGTCCTCGGAGAGGTCGTAGCGGGCGAGTTCCTGTCCGTCCGCCTGGTTCACCACCCGGATGAAGGCGTTGCTGACCTGGCCGAAGGTCTGGCCGCGGTTGTCGGCGTCGTGGATGGAGACCGGGAAGACGATCTTGTCGCACTGGGGCGGCACGCGGGTGAGGTCGACGATGAGGGACTCGTCGTCGCCGTCGCCCTCGCCGGTGAGGTTGTCGCCGGTGTGCTCGACGGAACCCTCGGGGCTGCGCAGCTGGTTGTAGAAGACGAAGTACTCGTCGCCGAGGACCCGGCCGGCCTGGCACATGAGGGCGCTGGCGTCGAGGTCGAAGGGGGCTCCGGTGGTGGACCGCGCGTCCCAGCCGAGGCCGACGAGGACCTTGGTGAGGTTGGGTGCGGCCTTGGAGAGGGAGACGTTGCCTCCCTTGGCGAGCGTGACGCCCATGGTGTTCGGTTCCTCCCCGGTGGTTGCTGCTGCCATGAGGCACGTCCGGCGCCGCACGTGCTGTGCGGCGCCGGACGGCGTCGAGCGGGCCGCGGTCCCGGCCGCGGGGGCCGGGGCCGCGGACGGCCCTGAGGGTGTGCGGCTCAGACGTTGACGCCGAAGTCCTGCGCGATGCCGCGCAGGCCCGAGGCGTAACCCTGGCCGACCGCGCGGAACTTCCACTCCGCGCCGTGGCGGTACAGCTCGCCGAAGACCATGGCGGTCTCGGTGGAGGCGTCCTCGGAGAGGTCGTACCGGGCGATCTCGGCGCCGCCGGCCTGGTTGACGACGCGGATGAACGCGTTGCGCACCTGGCCGAAGGACTGCTGGCGGTTCTCGGCGTCGTAGATGGACACCGGGAAGACGATCTTGGCGACGTCGGCGGGCACGCCGGCCAGGTTGACCTTGACCTGCTCGTCGTCGCCCTCGCCCTCACCGGTGAGGTTGTCGCCGGTGTGCTCGACGGAACCGTCGGCGCTCTTGAGGTTGTTGAAGAAGACGAAGTCCTGGTCGTTGCGCACCTTGCCGGCCTCGCTCACCAGGATGGCGCTGGCGTCGAGGTCGAAGTCCGTACCGGTGGTGGTGCGGACGTCCCAGCCCAGACCGACGGTCACGGCGGTGAGGCCAGGGGCCTCCTTGGTCAGCGAGACGTTGCCGCCCTTGCTGAGGCTGACTCCCACGAGTCCCTCCATCATTGGTTTTCAGGGGCAGCGCCCCCGGTCGTGCGTTGGCATCGGATCAACGACTGGATCCTAGTGACGGGTTCCCCGTCGAAACAGGCGATTCGCGCGCGGAATCGGGGGATGTCGGCGGAAGCCGCCGATTCCGGTTGCCGCGGGGCGGAATCAGAGGGTTTCGAGGGCCTTCACGTACGCGTCGAGGTCGCGGGCGTCGGGCAGGGCGTTGACGACCGTCCAGCGGACGACGCCCTCCTTGTCGATGATGAAGGTGCCCCGGACGGCGCAGCCCTTGTCCTCGTCGAAGACCCCGTAGGCGCGGGACGCCTCGCCGTGCTTCCAGAAGTCGGAGAGCAGCGGGTACTCCAGGCCCTCCTGCTCGGCGAAGACGCGCAGGGTGTGGATGGAGTCGTTGGAGACGGCGAGCAGCTGGGTGTCGTCGTTGACGAACTTCGGCAGGTTGTCCCGGAGCTCGCACAGCTCGCCGGTGCACACGCCGGTGAAGGCGAAGGGGTAGAAGAGCAGCACCACGTTCTTCTCGCCGCGGAAGTCGGAGAGCCGGACGGTGCGGCCGTGGTTGTCCTTGAGCTCGAAATCGGGGGCCTTGGTGCCGACCTCGATCGCCATCGCGTACGCATCCCTTCGACGGGGCCCGGCCTCTGGGCCGAACCGGTGAACCCCACCCTACGGCCTGCCCGGCGGGCGCCCGCGGGGCCGGGGACGGAGGCGTGCCGAGGGACGCGAGGGGGGCGCGGAGGGGGCGGGGAAGGGCCGGGGAGGGGCCGGGACGCGGGAAAGCCCCCGCCGGCGGACCGGCGGGGGCTTTCGCGCAGAAGGGGGATCAGCGCTTGGGAGCGGCCAGGCGGGTGCCCGTCCAGTCCTTGGCGACGCTGATGCTCTTGGACTGGGAGAGCCCAGCGGTCTGCGCGGCATCGGTGATGTCGCTCGGCTCGATGTAGCCGTCGCGGCCGGTCTTCGGAGTCAGCAGCCAGATGTTGCCGCCGTCCTCCAGCAGACCGATGCTGTCCACCAGCGTGTCGGTGAGGTCACCGTCCTCGTCACGGAACCAGAGGACGACGGCGTCGGCGACGTCGTCGTACTCCTCGTCCATGAGCTCCTGGCCGATGACGGACTCGATGCCTTCACGGAGATCCTGGTCGACGTCTTCGTCGTAGCCGATCTCCTGGACCACCTGTCCGGGCTCGAACCCCAGCCTCGCCGCCGGGTTGGTCCGCTCCTCCGCGTGGTCCGCGGTCGCGCTCACGGCTTGCCTCCTGATCATGTAACGGAAAATGCTCGGGCCGCGCGTGCGCGCGGCGCTGGCCGTAGTCCACACGTGACGGGGCGGATCGCGCAAGTACCCGGCCGTGGAGACCGCCGAAACGGTGACGTTTGGGGCCGTCTCACCGCAACTTCCGGCGCCTTCCGACAGCGCTCCGTGATCAGGCGTACACGATTCGTCCCGCTTCGCGGGTTTCTGCGGTTTCAGTCTGCCGAACGCTCCGCCGGAACGCATGCGCGGATTGGGCGTAAGGTTGCGATTTGACCGCACCCGGTGGGCAAGAAGGGCGCGGAGAGGGTTACCTCTCGGTAAAGATGACGTGTGCCGCGGGCCGGGTGGACGATGGACTTTCCCGGCCTCGGACATCCCGGCCTCCAAGGGGCTCCCCGCCCTCGCGGGGTTCCCCCCGACCAGCGAAGGAACAGCGTGGCTCCCGGATCCGATCGCAGTCCGATCATCATTGGCGGCCTTCCCAGCCAGGTCCCGGATTTTGACCCCGAAGAGACCCAGGAGTGGCTCGACTCCCTCGACGCGGCCGTCGACGAGCGCGGCCGGGAGCGGGCCCGCTATCTGATGCTCCGGCTGATCGAGCGTGCCCGCGAGAAGCGGGTGGCCGTGCCCGAGATGCGCAGCACGGACTACGTCAACACCATCGCGACCAAGGACGAGCCGTTCTTCCCCGGCAACGAGGAGATCGAGCGCAAGGTCCTCAACGCCACCCGCTGGAACGCGGCCGTGATGGTCTCGCGCGCGCAGCGCCCGGGCATCGGCGTCGGCGGCCACATCGCGACCTTCGCCTCCTCCGCCTCCCTCTACGACGTGGGCTTCAACCACTTCTTCCGGGGCAAGGACGAGGGCGACGGCGGCGACCAGATCTTCTTCCAGGGCCACGCCTCCCCCGGCATCTACGCCCGCGCCTTCCTCCTCGACCGGCTGACGCCGGCGCAGCTCGACGGCTTCCGCCAGGAGAAGTCGAAGTACCCGAACGGGCTGTCGTCGTACCCGCATCCGCGGCTGATGCCGGACTTCTGGGAGTTCCCGACAGTGTCGATGGGCCTCGGTCCGCTCGGCGCGATCTACCAGGCCCGGATGAACCGCTACATGGAGGCGCGCGGGATCGCCGACACCTCCAAGTCGCACGTGTGGGCGTTCCTCGGCGACGGCGAGATGGACGAGGTGGAGTCGCTCGGGCAGCTCTCCATCGCGGCCCGCGAGGGCCTCGACAACCTCACCTTCGTCGTCAACTGCAACCTCCAGCGGCTCGACGGCCCGGTCCGCGGCAACGGGAAGATCATCCAGGAGCTGGAGTCGATCTTCCGGGGCAACGGCTGGAACGTCATCAAGCTGATCTGGGACCGCTCCTGGGACCCGCTGCTCGCGCAGGACCGGGACGGCATCCTGGTGAACAAGCTGAACACCACGCCGGACGGGCAGTTCCAGACGTACGCCACGGAGACCGGCGCGTACATCCGCGACCACTTCTTCGGCGACGACCACCGGCTGCGGGCGATGGTCGAGTCGATGTCGGACCAGCAGATCCTGCACCTGGGCCGCGGCGGCCACGACCACAAGAAGATCTACGCGGCCTACGCGGCGGCCAAGGCCCACAAGGGCCAGCCGACGGTGATCCTGGCGCAGACGGTGAAGGGCTGGACCCTCGGCCCGAACTTCGAGGGCCGCAACGCCACCCACCAGATGAAGAAGCTGACGGTCGACGACCTGAAGCGCTTCCGCGACCGGCTGCACATCCCGGTGTCCGACAAGGAGCTGGAGTCCGGCCTGCCGCCGTACTACCACCCCGGGCGGGACTCCGAGGAGATCCAGTACATGCACGACCGGCGCAACGCGCTCGGCGGTTACGTGCCCACCCGGGTGGTGCGCGCCCGTCCGCTGGCGCTGCCGGACGACAAGGCCTACGCGGCCGTCCGCAAGGGCTCGGGCCAGCAGTCGATCGCCACCACGATGGCCTTCGTCCGGCTGCTGAAGGACCTGATGCGGGACAAGGAGATCGGCAAGCGCTTCGTGCTGATCGCGCCGGACGAGTACCGCACCTTCGGCATGGACTCCTTCTTCCCGAGCGCCAAGATCTACAACCCGCTGGGGCAGCAGTACGAGGCGGTGGACCGCGAACTCCTCCTCGCCTACAAGGAGTCGCCGACCGGCCAGATGCTGCACGACGGCATCTCCGAGGCCGGCTGCACGGCCTCGCTGATCGCCGCCGGCTCCGCCTACGCGACCCACGGCGAACCGCTGATCCCGGTCTACGTCTTCTACTCGATGTTCGGCTTCCAGCGGACCGGCGACCAGTTCTGGCAGATGGCCGACCAGCTGGCGCGCGGCTTCGTCCTGGGTGCCACCGCCGGCCGCACCACGCTCACCGGCGAGGGCCTCCAGCACGCGGACGGTCATTCGCACCTCCTCGCTTCGACGAACCCGGCGTGCGTCGCCTACGACCCGGCGTTCGGTTTCGAGATCGCGCACATCGTCAAGGACGGTCTGCGCCGGATGTACGGCCCGGAGGCCGAGGACGTCTTCTACTACCTGACGGTCTACAACGAGCCGATCCAGCACCCGGCCGAGCCGGAGGACGTGGACGTGGAGGGCATCCTCCAGGGCATCCACCTCTACCGGCGCGCCGAGGCCGGCACGATCCCGGCCCAGATCATGGCCTCCGGCGTCGCCGTCCCGTGGGCGGTCGAGGCGCAGCGGATCCTCGCCGAGGAGTGGAACGTCAAGGCCGACGTGTGGTCCGCGACCTCCTGGAACGAGCTGCGCCGCGAGGCGGTGGCGGTCGAGGAGCACAACCTGCTCCACCCGGACGAGGAGCAGCGCGTCCCGTACGTCACCCGCAAGCTCCAGGGCGCCGAGGGCCCGTTCGTGGCGGTCTCGGACTGGATGCGCTCGGTGCCGGACCAGATCTCCCGCTGGGTCCCCGGTGCGTACACCTCGCTCGGCGCCGACGGTTTCGGTTTCGCGGACACCCGCGGCGCCGCCCGCCGGTACTTCCACATCGACGCCCAGTCGGTCGTGCTCGCGGTGCTGACCGAGCTGGCCCGTGACGGCAAGGTGGACCGCGCGGTCCTGAAGCAGGCGGTGGACCGCTACCAGCTGCTCGACGTGGCGGCGGCCGACCCGGGTCCGGCGGGCGGCGACGCCTGACCCCGTGACGGGGCCCGCGCGGCGCGGGCGGTGAGGGGCGGTGGGACCGGCGGTCCCGCCGCCCTTCGGCATTCCTTACGATGCCCGGCATGTCCGTGAAGAAGGAGCGCCCCCCGCACGTCCGCTGGGAAGAGCGCACCCAGACCCCGCTGCTGGTCCTGGCGGTGGCCTTCGGCATCGCCTACGCGGTGCCGATCGTCGCGCCCGGCGCCGAGGCGTGGGTGCTCCGCCTGTGCCACTACGCCGAGTGGGCGGTGTGGGCCGCCTTCGCGCTGGACTACCTGGTCCGTCTGCTGCTCGCCCCGTCCCGCTGGGCGTTCGTCCGCTCCCATCCCCTCGATCTGCTCGCGGTCCTGCTGCCGCTGGTGCAGCCGCTGCGGCTGCTGCGCGTGGTCTCCACCCTCCTCCTCGTGGGCCGGCGGGCCCGGATGGCCCCGCAGATCACGCTCACCACCTATGTGGCGGGAGCCGTGACCGGACTGATGATGTTCGGTTCGCTGGCGGTGCTGCACGTGGAGCGGGACGCGCCGGAGGGGAACATCAAGACCCTGGGCGACGCCGTCTGGTGGTCGTTCACGACGATGACGACCGTCGGCTACGGCGACCACGCGCCGACGACGGGGCTCGGGCGGGTGCTCGCGGTCGGGCTCATGCTGTCGGGCATCGCGCTGCTGGGTGTCGTCACCGCCAACATCGCGGCCTGGTTCATCGCCCGCTTCGAACGCGACGACGCGGTCGAGCGGCGCCACACGGAACTCCTGGAGGCGCTGACCCGCGAGGTCCGCGACCTCCGCGCCGAGGTGGCCCGCCTGTCGGGCCCCGGCCCCGTACCCCCGCAGGCCGCAGCCCCGTCGGCCGTACCCTCGCAGGCCGCACCCCTGCCCGTGCCCCCGGCGGCACCGCAGGCCGAGGCGGTCGTGCCCGGGGCGGGCGGGGCTAGCGCTCCCACAGTTTGAAGGCTCTGACCTCGTACGGGGTCTGCGGGGCCCACGTGCCCCGGCCGGGGTACGTCTCGAACTCGCCCGTCTCCGCGCACTCCCCCGACTGGTAGACGGTCACCGGCCGGCCCGTGCGGACCGCCAGGGACTGGGCCGAGGCCCCGGCCGGCAGGGCCACGCAGCTGTCCAGGTCCGTCGTCGCCAGCTCGTACGTCCACGGCCGGCCCTTGAAGTCCGGCTTCGGCCAGAGGCAGAGCCGCCCGGGCCCGCACGCCCCGAGCGCCGTCCCGGCGGCCGGAGCCGCCGCGGGCGCCGTGACCGCCGCGACCGCCGCGGGCGCCGCGGGCGCCGCGGGCGCCGACGAAGCCGCCGGTGCGGCCGGTGCGGCCGGTGCGGCCGATGCCGGGAGGGCGGCCAGGAGCAGGGCCGACGCCCCCGCCAGCACCACGGACACCTTCATGTTCATGCAGATCAACCCCCATGTCGTCACTCTCTGTAATCAGGATCATGGGGGACGCGGCGCCCTGAACGGAAGAGGGGCCGCCCCCGTTCCTTCGAACGGGTGACGACCCCTTAAGGGACCTCCGGGTCAGATGTGACCGCCGCCCATGCCCGCCTGCGCGTTCTCGCCGCGCTTGGTGAGCGTGGCGACCAGCGCCGCGACCACGGCGACCGCACCGGCGACGGTGAAGGCCAGGCCCATGCCGTCGAGGAAGGTGTCGTGGATGACGTCCGCGATCTTGGCGAAGAGGTCCGGCGTCATGCCGGGCGCCTGCGCCATCTCCTGCGGGGCCATGCCGAACTCGGCGGCCTCCTCCAGGCGCGGGTCGGGCGGGACCGGGATGCCGGCCGCCTTCCAGTTCTCCTCGAAGGCGCTGGAGACCTTGGAGGCCATGACCGCGCCGAGCACCGCCGTGCCGAGCGCGCCGCCGACCTGCATGGCCGCCTGCTGGAGGCCGCCGGCGACACCGGAGAGCTCCAGCGGCGCGTTGCCGACGATGACCTCGGTGGCGCCGACCATGACCGGGGCCAGGCCCAGGCCGAGGAGGGCGAACCAGAGGGACATCGCCAGCGTGCTCGTACCGGCCGAGAGCGAGATCATGCCGAACATCGCGACGGCCGTGCACACCATGCCGCCGACCAGCGGCACCCGCGGGCCGAACCGGGTGATGAGCGCCCCCGCCAGCGGCGAGGAGACGATCATCATCGCGGTCAGCGGCAGCAGCCGCAGACCGGCGTCGATCGGGCCGAGCCCCTTCACACCCTGGAGGTAGAAGGTCACGAAGAAGAGGCCGCCCATGAACGCGAAGGCCATCAGGACCATCAGCACCACACCGGCCGACAGCGGCACGGAGCGGAACATGCCGAGCGGGATGAGCGGCTCCGCGACCTTCGTCTCCCAGACGGCGAAGACCGCGAAGAGGACGATCGAGCCGATCAGGCAGCCCCAGGTGTTGGCGCTGGTCCAGCCCCAGTCCGCGCCCGCCTTGATGAGGCTCCAGACGAGCAGGCCCATCGCGCCGGAGAGCAGCGCGATGCCGAGGACGTCGAAGGAGCGCGGCGCGTTCTCCGCGCGGTGGTCCTTCAGGATGACCAGGCCGAGCGCGAGCGCGACCACGCCCACGGGCACGTTGATGAAGAAGACGGACTGCCAGCTCACGTGCTCGACGAGGAAGCCGCCGAGGATCGGGCCGCCCGCCGTGGAGGCGCCGATGACCATGCCCCAGATGCCGATGGCCATGTTCAGCTTCTCGGCCGGGAAGGTCGCGCGCAGCAGGCCGAGCGCGGCCGGCATCAGCAGGGCGCCGAAGAGGCCCTGGAGGACGCGGAAGGCGATCACGAAGGCGATCGAGTCGGAGAGGCCGATCGCGGCGGACGCGGCGGCGAAGCCCGCGATGCCGATGAGGAAGGTCTGGCGGTGGCCGAAGCGGTCGCCGAGCTTGCCGGCGGTGATCAGGGCGACGGCGAGCGCGAGCAGGTAGCCGTTGGTGATCCACTGGAGCTGGTCCAGGGTGGCACCGAGGTCGGCCTGGATGGCCGGGTTGGCGATGGCGACGATGGTGCCGTCGAGCGCCACCATCATGACGCCGGCCGCGACGGCGAAGAGGGTCAGCCAGGGGTGGCCGCGCAGGCCCTTCGCCGGAACCGGAGCCGGTTCCCGGGCGCCCCCCTGGCCCTGCGGGGCCTTTTCCACACTGGTCTGACTAGTCATGGGAACGAGGCTAGTGACAGTCACTGACAATTGACAAAGTGATTCACACGTCGGTAACAGTCATGTAGCTCACAGGTACCCTGAGCAGGGAGAAAGCCACGGAATCGACCGAAAAGAGGCCCCCTTGACCGTGCCCGCGCGCGGCCTGCGCGAGCGGAAGAAGCAGCGCACCCGCGACGCGCTGATCCGGGTCTCACTGGAGCTCTTCACCACCCAGGGGTACGAGCGGACCACCGTCGACGAGATCGTCGAGGCGGTCGAGGTCTCCCAGCGCACATTCTTCCGCTACTTCTCCTCCAAGGAGGAGGTCGCCTTCGCCGTCCAGCGGATGGTGGAGGAGGAGTTCGTCCGGGCGCTGGCCCGGCGCCCTCCCGAGGAGGGCCCCTTCGACGCGATGCGGCGCGCGGTGCTCGCCGCCTGGGACGGCATCGGCGACGCGATCGACGAGGTCGTCCCGGTCGAGCTGTACCTGCGCACCTTCCTGATGATCGAGTCGACGCCGGCGCTGCTCGCCGCGCACCTGCGGCGGTCCAGCGAGATGGAGGAGACCATCGCCCGGCTCGTCGCCCGGCGCGAGGGCCTCGACGTGGACGCCGACCCCCGGCCGCGGATCGCCGTCGCGGCGTTCAGCGGGGTCATGCGGGTCACCGCACAGATGTGGGGCAAGGGGCCGGACCGCAGCCTGGAGGGCATCCGGGCGCTCACCGAGTGGTACCTCGACCACCTGGGCCCCGCGCTCTCCCTCCAGTGGCGGGAACCGGACGCGCCCGCCTGAGCGTCGTCGTCCCCGGTACCGGGCGCGCCCGGCGGCCGGAAGGCGCGTCATCTTCGGCGTCTAGGGTGTCGGCCCGTGACCTCCGCCGACGTCCCGCCGTCCCTCGCCGTGCTGCGCACCCTGCTCGCGCTCGGTGTCGTCCTCGTGCTGCTCGCCACCACCGGGTGGACCGCCGTCCGGCACCGGCCGGTGTCGCCGCTGTCGATGGAGGACGCGCTCGCCTCCTGGGCGCGGGAGCGGACCGGCGGCGGGCCGCCGCCCGACCCGGCCGGCGCCCCGCCCCGTACCGTCGCGGCCTGGTTCGCCGCGCTCGGCCCGGCCCGCTCGCGGGGCCTCGCCGAGCGGCACCCGCTGGTCGTCGGCAATCTCGACGGGGCCCCGCCCGCCCTGCGCTACCGCGCCAACCGGATCGCCCTGACGCGGGCGCTCGCCGCCGAGCGGCCCCGCCTCCAGGACCCGCGGCTCTCCGCCGGGGGCCGGCACGAGGCGCGGCGGCGGGCGGATCGTTTCGCCTCCCTGCTGCGGCCCGGGCGCAGGATCCTCGCCTTCGACCCGACCGGGACCGGACGGGCGGCCGAGGTCCTGGGCGACCTGGAACGGGCCGAGCGGGTGTCGGTGATCGTGCCCGGCGTCGACACCCACCTCCTCACCTTCCAGAAGACCCGCGGCCGGTACACCGCCCCCGTCGGCATGGCGCAGGCGCTGTACGACGCCGAGCGGCGCACCGCGCCCCGCGCCCGGGTCGCGGTGATCGCCTGGGCCGGCTACACCGCGCCCGCCCGGGTGGGCGTGGACGCGGCGACCGGCCGGCTGGCCGCGTCCGGCGCCGCGCGGCTGGTCCGGCTGACCGAGGGCCTGCCGGGCCGGTCCCGGGTGGCGCTCTTCTGCCACAGCTACGGCTCCGTGCTCTGCGGGATCGCCGCGCCCCGGCTGCCGGAGCGGGTGACGGACCTGGCGGTGGCCGGCAGCCCCGGGATGAGGGTGGAGACGGCCGCCGAGCTGGGCACCCGGGCCCGGATCTGGGCGATGCGGGACGCCGGCGACTGGATCGCGGACGTGCCCCACCTGGAGCTCGGCGGGGTCGGGCACGGGGCGGACCCGGTGGCGCCGGAGTTCGGCGCGCGGCTGGTATCGGCGTCGGGGGCGGCCGGGCACACCGGCTATTTCGAGCCGGGCACGGAGAGCCTGCGGAACTTCGCCGCGATAGGCGCCGGGGCGTTCGGGCGGGTCGTCTGCGCACGTGCCGATCGCGTGTGCCACGGCGGAATCTCCGTCGGCGCGGACGTCTGACGCGCGTAGATCACGGAATTTCCGGATAGTTCGGAGGGGCGACGCACGGCCACGCGCCGCTTACGATGAGGCGTATGGGTGATGTGCTGGCCGGAAATCATGCCACCTGGGAGCTGGAGAGCGACGCACTTGTCATCCGCTTCGAACGGGGGATCCGTACGCCGAGGCTGTTCCAGGCGCTGCGCGAGCGACGCGTGCCGTACGAGGCACTGGCGTCGGCGGCGCTCGCGCCGGGACGGCGCGGGACCGTGGTGCTGCACGCCGTGCCGCGGCCGGGGGCCGATCCGCTGATGGAGGCGGCGGCGGGGCAGCTCAAGGAGACCTGCGACCCGTACCGGCTGGCGCTGCCCGCCGACCGGGAGGACGCCGCCGCGCGGTGGCGCGACGAGCTGGCCTCGCTGATCGCGGCGGTGCCGTCGCACCGGCTCGACCAGGGGTTCCTGGTGGAGGCGCCGCGGGGGCCGCGCTCCTTCAAGGCGTACGACGGCAAGGCGACCTTCGACGGGTCGTCCGAGGTCTCCTTCCGGTGGTCGTCGACGATGGCCACGTCCGAGAAGTGGAAGACCGGCGACCAGTCGTTCCGGATACGGGAGCTGAGCGGGGTCGAGTGGCGCACGCCCGACTCCCCCGGCGGCTTCCTGCGGCTGCTGCCCCGGGGCGGCGTGCCGCGCGCGGACCGGCCGGACCACGACCCGGCGGCGGTCGTCTTCGGCCTCGGGTACGGGCCGGTGCACGACTCCCTGCCGTTCGCGGCGGCCGTGCTGTCGGCGATCCGCGCGAAGGACCGCGCGCCGGTCCCGGCGGGGGCGCGGAGTGCGGCGCTGGGCGATCCCGGTGCCATCGCTGAAAGGATTCGCCACTTGGGGGAACTGCATCAGGCCGGCTTGGTGACGGACGAGGAATTCGCGGCGAAGAAGACGGAACTCCTCGCCGAGCTGTAGCCCGGAGGCGCGGCGGCCCCGGCGGCCCGGGCACCGCCGCGCGCGCCCGGACCGCCCCGCCCGGCGGTCCGGGGGCGCCGCGCGACGGGCCGGGCGCGCCGCCCCGCGCCGCCCCTCCCCCGGCCCCCCGACGCCGCGCCGTCATACCCAGGTCTCACCCGCGATCCGCCACCCCGGTACGACGACGGCGGCCGGGCGCGAACCTAGGCTGGCTCCTCATGAACGCGTTCGAGAAGCGACCGGGGCCGCGCCGCGTCGCCGCCCGGCTCCAGGGCTGGTCCCGGGTGGCCGTCCAGGCCCTGGAGGCCGCCTTCGCCCCGCCCGACGCCCCCGGCGCCGCGCCCTTCGCGGGCGCCTCGTCGCGGTGGCTGCGGCTGCTGCCGTACGGCTTCGGGGTCGCGCTCGTCGCCTCCCTGCTGCCGGTCACCGTCACCCTCCTCATCCACGACTACGACGTGCCCGGCGCGCTCGCCGGGGCGCTCGCCACCGCGCAGGCCGCGCCGCTGCTGCTCGCCGCCACCCGGCCGCTCCAGGCGTGGTGGATCGTCTTCCCCGCCGCCATCGCGGGGGCGCTCGTGCTGCTGGCCTCCGACGGGCCCCGCGCCCAGCTCTGGCCGTGGACCCCGCCGTTCGTCGTCGGCTACTGCGCGCTGATGCTCGCCCTCGGGCTGCGTGCGCCGCGCCGGACGCTGCTCGGCGTGTGGCTGGCGACCGGTGCCGCGGGCTATCTGCTGGAGATCGTGCGGCCGTACGGCGCCCAGGGCGTCACCACGCTGCTGTTCGTGCTCAGCGGGGTGCTGCTGCTGCTCGCCTCGGCGGTCCGGGCGCGCGGCGAGGCGCAGCGCCGGCTCGCCGAGCAGGAGACGATCAGCGAGGCCGAGCGGGCCCGCCGCACGCTGCTGGAGGAGCGGGCCCGGATCGCCCGGGAGCTGCACGACGTGGTGGCCCACCACATGTCGGTGATCACCGTGCAGGCGGACTCCGCGCCGTACCGGATCCCGGAGCTGCCGGAGGCCGCCCGGGAGGAGTTCGCGTCGATCGCGGGGAGCGCGCGGGAGTCGCTGACCGAGATGCGGCGGCTGCTCGCGGTGCTGCGCAGCGACGGCGGCGAGGGCGA
Organism: Microtetraspora glauca; assembly: GCA_000721275.1. Lineage (GTDB taxonomy): Bacteria > Actinomycetota > Actinomycetes > Streptomycetales > Streptomycetaceae > Streptomyces. Next base: position 70,759 of record JOFO01000017.1, read on the forward strand.
GCGGGCCCCGCAGCCGGGCCTCGACCGGCTCCAGCAACTGGTGGAGGCGACCGTACGGGCGGGGCTGCCGGCCGAGCTGTCGCTCGCCGCGGAGCTGGTGGACGGGCGGACCGAGGTGCCGCAGGCGGTGGGCCTGTCCGCGTACCGGATCGTGCAGGAGGCGCTGGCCAACGTGGTGCGGCACGCGCCGGGCGCGCCGACGCGGGTGTCGGTGCGCGAGGACGGGTCCGGTCTGCTGACGGTCCTGGTGGTGAACGGTCCGGCGGCGGAGCCGGGCGCGCCGCTGGAGAGCGCCGGCACCGGGCACGGCCTGGTCGGGATGCGGGAGCGGGTCCGGCTGACCGGCGGGAGCCTCGACACCGGTCCGCTGCCGGACGGCGGGTTCCGCGTCGCGGCCCGGCTGCCGCTGGGTCCTAGGGTGGCCGGTGCGGGGGAACGGCCGACGAGCGAAGGTGTCGTGTGACCATTCGGGTGATCATCGTGGACGACCAGGCCATGGTGCGGGCGGGGTTCGCCGCGCTGCTGGCCGCGCAGACCGACATCGACGTCGTCGGGGAGGCGCCGGACGGGCGGCGGGGGGTCGAGGTGGCGCGGTCCGCCCACCCCGACGTGGTGCTGATGGACGTGCGGATGCCGGAGCTGGACGGGCTGGCGGCGGCCCGGGAGATCCTGCACCCGCCGGCCGGGGTGACGCACCGGCCCAAGGTGCTGATGCTGACCACCTTCGACGTCGACGACTACGTGTACGAGGCGCTGCGGGCGGGGGCGTCCGGCTTCCTGCTGAAGGACGCGCCGCCGGCGGATCTGATCGCGGCGGTACGGGTCGTGGCGGCGGGCGACGCGCTGCTGGCGCCGTCCGTGACCCGCCGGCTCATCGCCGACTTCGCGGCGAGCCGCCCGGCGGCCCGCAAGGACGTGACGGCGCTGCGGCTCAACGGTCTGACCCCGCGTGAGACCGAGGTGCTGGAGCTGATCGCGCGGGGTCTGTCCAACCAGGAGATCGCCGAGCGGCTGGTGCTCGCCGAGCAGACGGTGAAGACCCACATCGGGCGGGTCCTCGCCAAGCTCGACCTGCGGGACCGCGCGCAGGCGGTGGTCTTCGCCTACGAGTCGGGCCTGGTGACCCCCGGGGGCTAGCCCCACCTCCGGCCGGGGGGCGGCTGCTCGTCCACCCCCTACCCGGGTATGGCACGGGAGTTGGCTCCCCGGGGTGACGTGCCGTCACCCGCCGTCTTCCTACCTTCCCCTCGCCGACGACGCACGTCGGGAGGGCGAGAGAGGGAGGGCCGGCATGGGCCGCATCACGAGGAGCCTGGTGACCGCCGTCATGGTGACGGCGGTCGTGGCCGGGACGGCGGGCTGGGCGTCCGGGACCGCGCAGGAGCCGGTCACCGGGCCGCCCGCCGGGACCGCGGCGTGGCGGGCGGCGGGACTGCCGGACCCGGAGCGCACGGACCCGGCGGGGATCGCCCGCTTCTTCGCGGGGGTCGGCCCGGAGGAGCGGCGGCGGCTCGTCCGGACGCACCCGACGGTCGTCGGGAACCTCGACGGGGCGCCGCTGGAGCTGCGGTACGAGGCCAACGCGCTGACGTCGCGGGGCCGTTACCCGGGCGCCCGGGTCCTGGCGTACGACTCCCGGGGGCGGGGCCAGGCGGTCCTCGTGCACGGGGACCTGGCGACGGCGGCGCGGGTCGCGGTGCTGGTGCCGGGCTCCGACGTCGACGCCGGCCGCATGGACTCGCTCACCCGGAAGGCCGCCGCCCTGCGGGAGGCGACCGGCGGGCGCACCGCCGTCGTCTCCTGGGCCGGCTACACCACCCCGGTCGGCGTCGGGCTGGACGCCGCGTCGGGCGAGCTGGCGGAGGCGGGCGCCGGTCGGCTGGCCCGCTTCGCCGAGGGGCTGCGGGCCGCCGGGGTGCGTCCCGAGCCGTCCGTCTTCTGCCACAGCTACGGCTCCGTCGTCTGCGGGCTCGCCGCGCACCGGCTGAAGGCGAAGGACCTGGTGGTGTTCGGCTCCCCCGGCATGCGGGCGGCGAACGTGGCCGCACTGCGGACCCCGGCCCGGGTGTGGGCGGCGAAGGACCCGACGGACTGGATCGACCGGGTGCCGAACGTGGCCGTCGCCGGCCTCGGGCACGGCCCCGACCCGACCGCGCCGGAGTTCGGCGCCCGGCCGGTGCCGGCCGCGGACGCGGACGGCCACGACGGCTACTTCGCGCCCGGCACCTCCTCGCTGCGCGCCTTCGCCGCGATCGCCGAGGGGGACGTCCGATGAGAACCCTGATCCGGAAGATCGAGGCCGGCACCCCCGCCCACCGCGACCGGGCCGTCGACGGCCTGCGGGCGCTGGCGCTGCTCGCCGTGCCCACCGGCCACTGGCTGCTCGGCGGGTTCACGCTCTCCGCCGACGGCGCCCTGCACAACGCCTCCCCGCTGACCGCCTTCGGCGCGCTCGCCCCGGCGAGCTGGGTCCTCCAGATGCTGGGGATCTTCTTCCTGGTCGGCGGTTACGCCTCCGTCCTGTCCTACCGGCGCAGGACCGGCTCGGCCCGCGCCTGGCTCGGCGGGCGGCTCGCCCGGCTCGGCCGCCCGGTGCTCGGGGTGACGGCGGTGTGGGCGGCGCTGCTGCCGCTGCTCCACCACGGCTTCGGGGTGCCGGTGGACACCCTGCGGACGGCGTCGACGCTGGTGATCCAGCCGCTGTGGTTCGTCGGCGTGTACACGGTGGTGACGGCGCTGACGCCGCTGTGCGTGCGGGCCGCGCGCCGGTTCGGGGCGTGGGCGGCGGCCCCGCTGCTCGGCTCGGTCGCCGTCGTGGACTTCCTGCGGTACGGCCCGTACGCGGACGCGGTGCCGTCCTGGCTGAGCGTGCTGAACATCCTGCCGGGCTGGCTCTTCGCGTACCAGCTGGGCGTGTCCTGGGGCGAGGGGCGGGTGAACCGCCGGCACGCGTGGGGGCTGCTGCTCGGCGGGGCGGCGCTCTTCGCGGCGCTGCTGCTGGTCTTCGGCTACCCGGCGTCGATGGTCGGCGTCCCCGGCGAGGCCCGCACCAACTCGCATCCGCCGTCGCTGCTGGTCCTGGCGCTCGCCGCCGCCCAGAGCGGGGCCGCGGTCCTGCTGCGGGACCGGCTCGGCCGGCTGCTGGGGCGGCCCGCGCTGTGGGCGCCGGTCGTGATCATCAACCTGTCGGCGATGACGATCCTGTGCTGGCACCAGACCGCGATGCTCGCGGCGGCCGTGCCCGCCTCGTACCTGGGCGAGGTGCCCGGTCTCGTCGGGGCGCCCGACTCGGCCGGCTGGATCCTGGCCCGGCTGGCCTGGATGCCGGTCTTCGCCGGGCTGCTGGTGCTGATCGGACGGTACGCGCGCGGCTTCGAGTCGCCGTGGACGCGCACCGGCCCGGCCCGCCGCACCCTCGCGGGGCTGCTCGCCGCCGGCTTCGCGGTCTTCGCCCTGGGGCTCGCGTGACGGGCCCCGGGGCGGCCCGGGGCGGGCGGCCGGACCGTGGGGGCCGGCCGCCCGGCCGGGCTCCGGGGTCAGACCTCGCGGGCGGCCGAGGTGAAGCTCATGTCGGGGTAGCGGTCGCCCGCCACCTGCTCCGCGAGCGGTTCGAGGGCGGCGAGCTCGGCCTCGGTGAGGGTGATGCGGGTGGCGGCGGCGTTCTCCTCCAGCCGGGACCGCTTGCGGGTGCCGGGGATGGGGACGACCGTCAGCCCGTGCACGGCGGCCCGCTGCTGCACCCAGGCCAGCGCGATCTGCGCGGGCGTCGCCCCGTGCGCGGCGGCGATCTTCCGGACCGGGTCGAGGAGGGTCGCGTTGCGCTCGGCGTTCTCGCCGGTGAAGCGGGGCTGGAAGCGGCGGAAGTCGCCGTCCGACAGGTCCTTGCCGGCGTCGGCGAAGGCGCCGGTGAGGAAGCCGCGGCCGAGCGGCGAGTACGGCACGAAGGTGACGCCCAGCTCGGCGGCGGCGGCCACGGCGGAGCGCTCCACGTCCCGGGAGAAGAGCGACCACTCCGACTGGAGGGCGGCGATCGGGTGGACGGCGAACGCCTCGCGCAGCTCCGGCCCGGTGACCTCGCTCAGCCCGAGGTGGCGCACCTTGCCCTCGGCGACCAGCTCGGCCATCGCGCCGACGGACTCGGCGAACGGCACGGCCGGGTCGCGCCGGTGCATGTAGTAGAGGTCGATGGTGTCGGTGCCGAGCCGGCGCAGGCTGCCCTCGACGGCCTTCCGGATGTAGGCGCGGTCGTTGCGGACACCCCGGTAGGAGGGGTCCGCGGGGTCGCGCTCGATGGCGAACTTGGTGGCCAGGACGATCTCGTCCCGGTGGGCGGCGACGAACGGGGCCAGGAACTCCTCGTTGGCGCCGCTGCCGTAGATGTCGGCGGTGTCGATCAGGGTGACGCCCGCCTCCAGGGCCGCGTCGAGGGTGTCCCGGGCGGCGGCCTCGTCGGTGTCGCCGTAGAACTCGCTGATGCCCATGGCGCCGAAGCCCTGGACGCCGATCTCGGGGCCCTCCGGGCCGGGGCCGAGGCGTACGGTGTCGATCCTGTCGTTCATGAGGAAGTGCCTCCGCAGACGGTGCCGTAGTGGTCGATCTTGAGGTCGAGCACGGCGAGCGTGGACTGGAGCTCGGCGATCCGGGCCCGGACGTCCCGGCGCGTCGCCTCCAGCAGGGCCCGCCGCTCGGCGTGGGTGTGGGAGCCCTCGCGGACCAGCTCCGCGTACCGGACCATGTCCGCGACCGGCATCCCGGTGAGCCGCAGCTTGCCGACGAACTCCAGCCAGCCGAGGTCCCGTTCGGTGAAGCGCCGCTGCCCGGTGTGCGACCGGTCGACGTGCGGCATCAGACCGATCCGCTCGTACCAGCGCAGGGTGTGCGCGGTGAGCCCGGTCAGGGCGGCGACCTCGCTGATCGTGTAGCGGTCCTTGCGCGCGGACCCGGTCGTGCTCTCGACGCTCTCGATCACGCTCATGCCCCCACGCTAGGAGGTTGGAGTGCACTCCAGGCAAGTAGGCTCGGAGCCATGGAGAGCAACAGCGTGCCGAGTCTGGCGGCGATCGAGAACTGGCCCGTCCCCACCGCGGCGGCCGCCGTGGTCCGCGCGGACGGCACCGTGGCCGGGAGCCACGGCCCGACCGGGCGGCGCTTCCCGCTCGCGTCGGTGACGAAGCCGCTGGCGGCGTACGCGGTGCTCGTCGCGTACGAGGAGGGGGCGATCGACCTCGACGAGCCGGCCGGGCCCGAGGGCGCGACCGTGCGGCACCTGCTGGCCCACACCTCGGGGCTCGCCTTCGACGAGAACCGGGTGCAGGCCGCGCCGGGCACCCGCCGGATCTACTCCAACACCGGTTTCGAGGTCCTCGGCGACCTGGTCGCCAAGGCCACCGACATCCCCTTCGCCGACTACCTCCACCAGGCCGTCCTGGAGCCGCTGGGCATGGCGGACACCTCCCTCGACGGCTCCCCCGCCAAGGACGCGGTGTCGACCGTGGACGACCTGGTGCGGTTCGCGGCCGAGGTGCAGGCGCCCCGGCTGCTCGACGCCCGCACGGTGCTGGACGCGATGACGGTGACGTACCCGGGACTGACCGGCATCCTGCCCGGTTACGGGCACCAGCGGCCGAACGACTGGGGCCTCGGCTTCGAGATCCGCGGCGCCAAGGCCCCGCACTGGACCGGCACCACGTCCTCGCCGCGCACCTTCGGCCACTTCGGCCAGTCCGGCACCTTCCTGTGGATCGACCCGGACGCGCGGGCCGCGTGCGTGGCGCTCACGGACCGGCCCTTCGGCCCGTGGGCCGTCGAGGCGTGGACGCCGTTCACCGACGCGGTCCTCGCCGACCTCCGCCGCTGACAGGGGCCCCCTAGAACTCGCAGGCCGCGGCGGGCAGCGGGCCGTCCGGGCCCGTGACCGTCACCTCGCGGGCGCCGCCGCGGTCGACGGCGTACGCGGCCGTGCACACCAGCTGCGCGACCGCGCGCTCCGACAGCTCGTGGACCAGGAACGGGGCCTGGAGCCGTATCCCGCCGCCGTCCTCGGACTCGACGCGGACCGGCTCCCTGCTCCGGGGCAGCTCCGTGGTGAGGCCCGCCTGCGCCTCGGCGCCGCCCGGGCCGGCCAGCAGGGCGGCGAGGACCTTCGCGGTGGCCAGGCCGGGGACGGTCGGATGGGTCAGGTCGACCGGCGCGCGGGCGTCGAGGTGCTCGCCGTCCGCGTGCTCCCCCGCCTCGACGGGATGCGTGGGCACCGGGTCGGGCACGAAGGAGCCGCCGCCGTCCCGGGCGACCGGCATCAGCGCGCCGTCGGGGCCGAGGAACCAGAGCACCATCCGGCCCTCGGGGAACGGCTGCACGTCGACGCTCGGCGCCTCCCCCGCCTCCACCACGTCGCTGCCCTGGATGCCGCAGCCGGCGAGCAGCGCCAGCGCGGCGGCGGCGAGCGCCGCGCCCCGCCGGGAGCGGCGCCTCACAGCGGGATCCTCACCGTGAACACGGCGCCGCCGGCCGGGTGGTTGGCGGCCTCCACGGTGCCGCCGTGCAGGCGGACGTTCTCCTGGGTGATCGCCAGGCCGAGGCCGCTGCCGGCCGAGCGGGCGCGTGCCGGGTCGGCCTTGTAGAAGCGCTCGAAGACGTGCGGCAGGACGTCCGGGTGGATGCCGGGGCCCCGGTCGGAGACCTGGACGACGAGGGTGCCGCGGCCGTCGGGGCCGGGCTCGTCGTCCACGTACACCCGGACCGTGACGAGCGGCTCGCCGTGCCGCAGCGCGTTGCCGACCAGGTTGGCGACGACGACGTCGAAGCGGCGGGGGTCGAGGCGGGCCCGGATGCCCTCGCCGAGGGCGGCGTGGACCTGCCGCGGGTCGGTCCAGTGCCGGCCGGCGAGGGTCCGGCGGACGCAGTCGGCGACGTCGACCTCGTCGGTGTGCAGCTCGGCGGCGCGGGCGTCGAAGCGGGAGATCTCCATCAGGTCCTCGACGAGCACGGCGAGCTTGACCGTCTCGGCGCTGATCAGCCGGACCGCGCGGGCGGTGTCGCTGTCCAGCGTGCCCGCGTCCTCGTCCAGCACCTCGGTGACGGCGAGCATCCCGGCGAGCGGGGTGCGCAGCTCGTGCGAGACGTCGGAGGCGAAGCGGCGGGCGCGGGCCTCGGCGCGGCGCAGTTCGGCGACGGAGCGCTCCAGTTCGGCGGCGGACTCGTTGAAGGTGCGGGCCAGGTCGGCGAGTTCGTCGCTGCCCTTGGCGTGGATGCGGGTGTCGAGGCGGCCCCGGCCCATGCTGTGGGCGGCGGCGCGGAGTTCGCGGACCGGGCGGAGGACGCCGCGGGCGGCGAGCAGCGCCGGGATCAGGGCGACGGCGAGGGCGGGCAGGGCGCCGTCGCGGGCGGCGGTGAGCATGGCCTCGACGTTGGCCTCCTCCTCGCGCAGCTCCATGACGGCGTAGAGGACCAGGCCGGTGGGCCGGGGGTCGATGGTCTTGTCGGCGTGGAGGCGGAAGAGCGCGGGGACGCCGATCGTCAGATAGGGGGTGCCGTTCTTGACGACCCGCTGGAAGGCGGTGTGCGGGGTGCCCTCGCGGCCGTGTGCGCGGGCCCTGAGCTCGGGGGTGAGGACGGTGGACTCGGGGCGGTCGGTGGAGGAGACGCGGAGGCTGCCGTACTCGGCGTAGACCCGCCAGGCGCGGGACTTGCCCTGGCGGGCGATGGACTGGAGGGAGTCGCGGAGCTCGTCCTCGCCGAGGGGCAGGCTGATGTTGAGGGCGTCGACCTGCTCGCGGAAGGCGGAGACGGCGGTGTTCTGCGTCTGCTCCAGGATGGCGCTGCGGGCCGCCCGGTAGGTGAGGGCGGCGGTGGTGCCGCAGCCGACGGCGGCGACCAGGAGGAAGGCGAAGACCATCCGGGTGCGCAGGCCGAAGGGGCGGGGGCGGCGGAACCGGGCGCGGGTCCGGCGCCGGGGCGCGGCCGGGGCCGGCTCCGGTGCCGGGGCGGTGTCCGGTTCCTCGCGGGGGTGCACGCAGGCCTTCACAGCGGTCCGAAGCGGTAGCCGAAGCCGCGCAGGGTCTGGATGTAGCGGGGGTCGCCGGGGGTGTCCTCGATCTTGGCGCGGAGCCGCCGCACGCAGGCGTCCACGAGGCGGGCGTCGCCGTGGTAGTTGTGCTCCCAGACGTGCTCCAGGAGCTGCTGGCGGCTGAAGACCTGCTCGGGGGCGGCGGTGAGGTGGAGCAGCAGCTTGAGCTCGGAGGGGGCGAGGGCGATCCGTTCGCCGTGCTTGGCGACGGTGAGGCCGGCCCGGTCGACGGCGAGGGCGCCGTGGTGCTCGACGGCGGGCCGGCCGCCGCCGGGCTCCTCGATGCGGCGCAGGACGGCGCGGATGCGGGCCTCGATGACCTCGGTGCGGGCGGGTTTGACGATGTAGTCGTCGGCGCCGGCCTCCAGGCCGACGACGACGTCGAAGTCGTCGCCGCGGGCGGTGAGCATGATGATCGGGAGCTGGCTGTTCTCGCGGACCCTGCGGCAGACCTGGACGCCGTTCATGCCGGGCAGCATGAGGTCGAGCAGCAGCAGGTCGGGGCGGAACTCGCCGAGGGCGGCGAGCCCGGCCTCGCCGGTGGCGGCGGCGCGGACCTCGTGGCCGCGGCGCCGCAGCCCGAGCTCGACGCCTTCGCGGACGGAGGGGTCGTCTTCGATGAGGAGCACGCGGGGCATGCGGGGAGTATCCCAAGGTCGGCGGCGGCTCCCGGCGGGAGCCCCCGGGTGGTCAGGTGCGGCGGGCGAGCCGGCCGGCGGCGGCGCCCAGGAGGGCGGAGACCTCGGTGAGGCGCAGCGGCCGGGCGAGGGCGGCGAAGGCGCCGGCGACGGTGAGCGCCCCGGCGAGGGCGGAGACGACGGCTCCGGCGGGGGCGGTTCCCTCGGTGACGAAGAGGGCGTAGCCGGTGGCGGGGACGGCGGCGGTCAGCAGCCGGCCGAGGGCCCGGCCCTCCCCGCCGCCGCCGTCGGCGGCGGGCAGCCGGCGCCGGAGGACGTACGCGGTGAGGCCCCAGCCCGCCCAGAGGGCGAGGGAGTAGCCGGCGGCCATGCCGGCGACGGTCCAGCGGGGCGGGAGCCAGTGGTACGCGGCGAGGGAGAGCAGCGCGTTCAGGCCGGCGATGACCAGGTTGAGCAGGAAGGGGGTGCGGGTGTCGCGGAGCGCGTAGAAGGCGCGGGTGCAGACGTACTGGCCGGAGAGGGCGACGAGGCCGGGGGCGAGGGCGGTCAGGACCCAGGCCATGGCGCGGACGTCGGCGGTGTCGGTGGCGCCGTACCCGAAGACCAGGGACATCACCGGGAAGGCGAGGGCGAGGAGGGCGCAGGCGGCGGGGACGACGGCGGCGGCGGTCGTGCGCTGGGCGTAGCCGAGGTCGCGGCGGACGGCGGCGAGGTCGCCGTCGGCGGCGGCGCCGCTCATGCGGGGCATGAGGGCGGTGACCAGGGAGACGGTGACGATGCCGTGCGGGACGGCCCACAGCAGGTAGGCGTTGTTGTACGCGGCGAGTCCGGCGCCGCCGAAGTCTGCGCCGCTTGCGCTCACCTCGTCGCCGGCGGTGGTGGCGACCCAGGTGGTGACCCAGTAGGCGGCCTGGTTGGTGGCGACGAGCAGGACGAGCCAGCCGGCGGCGCGCAGCGGGGCGGTGAGGCCGCTGCCGCGCCAGTCGAAGCGGGGCCGGAAGCGGAAGCGGGCGGCGCGCAGCGAGGGCAGCAGGGCGAGGGCCTGGGCGGCGATGCCGGCGGTGGTGCCCCAGCCGAGGAGGGCGGTCTCGCCGTCGGTGAGCTCGCCGCCGTCGCTGACGGAGAGGAAGAGGCCGAAGACGGCGACGACCACGACGTTGTTGAGGACGGGCGTCCACATCATGGCGCCGAACCGGCCGCGGGCGTTGAGGACCTGTCCGAGGAGGGTGAAGAGGCCGAGGAAGAGGATCTGCGGGAGGCAGGCCCGGGTGAAGGCGACGGTGAGGTCGCGCTGGCCGCCGGCGTAGTCGGTGTACGCGTCGACGAGGGCGGGCGCGGCGAGGACGGCGGCGGCGGTGAGGACGGCGAGCGCGAGGCCGCAGAGGGTGAGGAGGCGGTCGGTGTAGGCGGCGCCGCCGTCCTCGTGCTCCTTGGCGGCCTTGACGAGTTCGGGGACGAAGACGGCGTTGAGGGCGCCGCCGAGGAGCAGGGTGTAGACGATGGTGGGGACGGAGTTGCCCACCGCGTAGCCGTCGGCGACCACGCCGGCGCCGAGGGCGGCGGCGACGACGGCGGCGCGGACGAAGCCGGTGGCGCGGGAGACGAGCGAGCCGGCGGCCATGAGGGCGCCGCTGCGCAGCGCGGACGGCTGCTTCCGCCGGTCCCGGGCGGGCGGTGCGAGGGTCGTGCCGGCGCTCATCGGCGGTTCAGGTACGCCTGGAAGGCGCGGTACAGCGCGTGGTTGGTCGTGCCGTGCATCGGTGTCTCCCACTCCCCCAGCGTCTCGACGACCTGTCCTCCCGTGCCGAGCTTCCAGCGCAGCAGTCCGTGGGCGCGGTCGTCCGGGTCGAGGGTGGAGGGTACCCCGCGCAGGTCGTACACGTCGGCGCCGAGGGCCTGGGCGTCGAGGAGCATGCGCCACTGGAGGGCGTTGGAGGGGCGGACCTCGCGGCGGTGGTCGGCGGAGGCGCCGGTCTGGTACCAGACCCGGCGGCCGACGGTGATCATGGTGTGGGCGGCGAGGATCTCGCCGCCGTGGCGGGCGAGGTAGAGCTTCATCCGGCCGGGGTGTTCGGCGTTGAGGACGGCGTACTGGCGCTCGTAGTAGGCGAGGGAGCGGCCGAGCCGGAAGCCGTCGCGCTCCTCGGTGATCTTCAGCAGGCGGTGGAACTCGGGCAGGTCGGCGGCGGAGCCGACGGTGATCTCGACGCCGGACTTGCGGGCCTTGCGGACGTTGCGCCGCCACTCCTGGTTGAGGCCGGACCACAGGTCGTCGGGGGTGCGGCCGGTGAGCGGGACCTGGAAGACGTGGCGGGGCTGGGCGTCGGCGCCGTCCTCGGAGTCGCCGCCGCAGCGCTTCCAGCCGCGGGCGCGGAGCCGTTCGGCGACGGCGGTGCCGAGCGGGTCGACCTCGTCGGCGAGGACGTCGCCGAGCCGGCGGCCGGGTCCGGTGGCGGCCTTGACGGTGGGGGCGGTCCAGCGGCGGTGGGCGGGCCCGGGTCCGATGCGTACGGCGAAGACGCCGGAGGCCCGCAGATGGGCGAGGAGCGGGTCGAGCCAGCGGTCGAGGTCCGGGTCGGCCCAGTCGGCGACCGGACCCTCGGGGAGGTAGGCGAAGTGCTTGCGGGTGCCGGGGAAGGTCCGCAGCAGGACCAGCGCGACGCCGGTCAGCGCGCCCGACTCGGGTCCCCAGCCGAGGAGTTGATGGCTCCAGCCGTTCTTCACCTGGGCCCAGGCGGGCAGTTGGAGGAAGCTGGGGCCGTCCGGGCCGGTGGAGCGGTGCGCGAGGAAGGCGCGGTACGCCTCCGGGGACACGGGGCCGAGCCGGAGCGGGCCGGCCGGCGGGGCCGCCGCGGGGCGGCGCGCGGGTGCGGGCGTCACGAGCAGCGCTGACACAACGAGAGCCTCCTTGGTACGGCCGCCCCGGGCGGCGCGGCGCACAGCAGGCTCACAGCCGGATGAGACGGGTCCGCGCGGCGTGTGTGACGGGACGGTGACCGTTCTCCATCAGCCCTCGTCACATGGGGTCCGGGCCGGGCGGAGGGCGGGCGGGGCGGCCTAGAGTCCGGGCATCTCCCCTCTTTCCTCTCCCTTTCAGGAGGTGCTCCGTGCCGCCGATACGCACGTCCCGCCCCGCTCTCGCAGCCGTCGCCCTGGCGGTCTCGCTCACCGCGTGCACGGCCCAGGCCGCGAGCGGCCCGGACTCCCCTGGCGGCGCTTCGGGGGGCGTCGCGCAGGACGGGCCGCCCGCGCGGGTGACGGTGGTGTCGCCGGCGGCCGGGAAGCCGGTGACGGTGACGGCGGCCGGCGGGACGTTCTCGTCGGTGACGGTCACGGACGCGGAGGGCGGGAAGCTGGCCGGGCGGTCCGCGGCGGGCGGGGCGCGGTGGACCTCGGAGCGGAAGGCGGTGCCGGGCGCGGCGTACACGGTCGTGGCCGTCACCCGTACCCCCGGCGGGAAGGAGACCACCACCCGGTCCTCCTTCACGACGGAGGCGGCGGACCGGGTGAACAAGCTGACGCTGGCGCCCGGGAAGAACACCACCGTCGGCGTCGGGCAGCCGCTGTCGATCGTCTTCGACCGGCCGGTGACGCGGAAGGCGGACGTGGAGCGGCAGCTGAAGGTCACCACGTCGAACGGCACCGAGGGCTCATGGGGCTGGGTGACCGACTACTCGGGCCGGGACCGGGTGGACTGGCGGCCCCGGGAGTACTGGAAGCCGGGCACGAAGGTCACGCTGGAGGCGGACCTGAACGGCACGGACTCCGGTGACGGCTGGTTCGTGCGGGACTACCGGACCGGTTTCACGGTCGGCGCCTCGCAGGTGGTGAAGGTGGACCTGGACGCGAAGCGGCTGTCGCTGGTGAAGGACGGGCGGACGGTCCGGACCATCCCGGTCTCCGGCGGGACGCCGGGCGGCGACAAGCGGTCCTGGCGCGGCACGGCCGTCCTGATGGCGAAGGAGGGCACGATCCGGATGAACTCGGAGACGGTGGGGCTCGGCGACGCCTACGACAAGATGGTCGACTACTCGATGCGGCTGACGTGGTCGGGGATGTACGCGCACGCGGCGCCGTGGAACGCGGCGAACTTCGGCCGCGCCAACGCCAGTTCGGGATGCATCGGAATGAGCACCGAGGACGCGGAGTCGTTCTACGCGAGCGTGAACGTCGGCGACCCGTTCGAGATCCGCGGCGGCGACACGAAGGGCGTCGTCGCCGAGGGCAACGGGTACGGGGCGTGGAACCTGTCCTGGACGGCCTGGAAGGCGAAGAGCGCGCTGGCCTGAAGGGCCGCCTCAGGCGCCGCCCGCCTCCCAGACCAGTGCCTCCGCGGCGGTGGCCGCCCGGAGCGTCAGCCCCGTCGCCTCCGTCGCGCGTGCGGCGTCGCCGGGCGCCAGCTCCTCGCCGGCCAGGGCGACCGTGCCCCGGACCACGTGGACGTAGAGGGCCGCCGCGCCGGGCAGCTCCGCCTCCTCGCCGGGCTCCAGGCGGTGGACGTGGAGGACGGCGCCCGCGGCCGGCAGGTCGTACCGGCCGGGCAGCCCGCGGACGAGGGTGTACGCGGGCTCCCCGCCGGTCTCGCGCGGGGCCAGCCACATCTGGACGAAGGCCAGGGGCGCGTCGCCGGCGTTGCGCTCGACGTGCCGGACGCCGGCCGCCGCGGAGAGGTGCTGGAGGTCGCCGGGGCGGACGACGGTCTCGTGACCGACGGTGTCGCGGTGGGTCAGCTCGCCCTCGACGACCCAGGTCACGATCTCCGTGTGGGAGTGCGGGTGCTCGTCGAAGCCGGCGCCGGGGGCCAGCCGCTCCTCGTTGACGGCGAGCAGCGGACCGAAGCGGAGGTTGTCCGGGTCGTAGTACGGCCCGAAGGAGAGGGCGTGGCGGGTCTCGATCCCGGCCTCGGGGTCGCCGCCCGGGTAACGGTCGCCGGCGCGCTGGATGCGGATCACCCCCGTACGGTAACGGGGCGGCCGGGCGCGAAACCGCCCCGACCCCGCACGTCGGCGCCCGGATGAGGCAGTCTTGTCCCCGTGTCTGAACCCACGAACGCCGCCCATCCGCACGCCGCGACCCTGAAGCGCCTCGAACAGTCCTCCGGGCGGCTCGCCGCGAACGCCATCGCCCGCATGGACGAGACGCTGCCGTGGTACCGGGCGATGCCGCCCGAGAACCGCTCGTGGATCGGACTGGTCGCGCAGGCGGGCATCGCCGCCTTCACCGAGTGGTTCCGGCACCCCGAGACCCCGCAGGCGATCTCGACGGACGTGTTCGGCACGGCGCCGCGCGAGCTGACCCGGGCGATCACGCTGCGGCAGACCGTGGAGATGGTGCGGACGACGATCGAGGTCATGGAGACCGCGATCGAGGAGGTCGCGGCGCCCGGCGACGCGTCGGTGCTGCGCGAGGCGCTGCTCGTGTACGCGCGGGAGATCGCCTTCGCGACCGCGCAGGTGTACGCGCAGGCGGCGGAGGCGCGCGGCGCGTGGGACGCGCGGCTGGAGTCGCTGGTGGTGAACGCGGTGCTGTCCGGCGAGGCCGACGAGGGCGCCGTGTCCCGGGCCGCCGCGCTCGGCTGGAACTCGCCGGAGCACGTGTGCGTGATCCTCGGCACCGCCCCCGACGGCGACAGCGAGCTGACCGTGGAGGCGATCCGGCGCGCGGCCCGGCACGCCAAGCTCCAGGTGCTGACCGGGGTGCTCGGCGACCGGCTGGTGGTGATCGCGGGCGGCTCCGACAATCCGCTGGCCGTGGCGAAGGCGCTGATCGGGCCGTACGCGGCGGGCCCGGTCGTGGCCGGTCCGGTGGTGCCGGACCTGCTCGCGGCGACCCGGTCCGCGCAGGCCGCCGCCGCCGGGCTCAAGGCGTGCACGGCGTGGCAGGACGCGCCCCGGCCGGTCCTCGCGGACGATCTCCTTCCGGAGCGCGCGATCGCCTCGGACCCCTCGGCGCGCGAGCAGTTGGTGGAGGAGATCTACAGACCGCTGGAGGAAGCGGGTTCGGCGCTGCTGGAAACTCTGAGTGTCTATCTGGAGCAGGCCAGCAGTCTCGAAGGCGCGGCGAGAATGCTCTTCGTCCACCCGAACACCGTGCGCTACCGGCTTCGACGTGTGACCGACGTCACCGGCTGGTCACCCTCCGACGTGCGATCCGCGTTCACCCTGCGGATCGCCCTGATCCTCGGGCGCTTGGCCGACGCGGACGGGCAGTCCTAGACTTTTGTCGGACACCAACAATTCCCCCGACGGTTCTTCGTCCTAGTCCCCACGGGCGCCGGACACCGTCCCCAAGAGAGAGTGTGAGGGTGCTCGTACTCGTCGCTCCCGGCCAAGGCGCCCAGACGCCCGGCTTCCTGACTCCCTGGCTCGAACTGCCCGGCACCGCCGACCGCCTCGCGGCCTGGTCGGACGCCATCGGCCTCGACCTCGTCCACTACGGCACGAAGGCGGACGCGGACGAGATCCGTGACACCGCCGTGGCCCAGCCGCTGCTCGTCGCGGCCGGCCTGCTCTCCGCCTCCGCCCTCGGTGCCGCGTCCCCCGCCGCCGTCGCCGGCCACAGCGTCGGCGAGTTCACCGCCGCCGCCCTCGCCGGCGTCCTCGACGACACCGCCGCCCTCCGTCTCGTACGGACCCGGGGCCTGGCGATGGCCGAGGCCGCCGCGATCGCCCCGACCGGCATGTCGGCGCTGCTCGGCGGCGACCCCGAGGTGACCGTCCCGCACCTGGAGAAGCTCGGCCTCACCCCGGCCAACGTGAACGGCGCCGGCCAGATCGTGGCCGCCGGCACGCTGGAGCAGCTGGCCGCCCTGGAGGCGGACAAGCCCGAGGGCGTCCGCCGGGTCGTCCCGCTCAAGGTCGCCGGTGCCTTCCACACGCACCACATGGCCCCCGCGGTCGCCACGCTGGAGGAGGCCGCCCGGGAGCTGACCCCGGCCGATCCGGCGGTGCCGTACGTCTCCAACAAGGACGGGCGGACCGTCGACACCGGCGCGGAGGTCCTCTCCCGCCTGGTCGGCCAGGTCGCCAACCCGGTCCGCTGGGACCTGTGCATGGAGACCTTCCAGGCGCTCGGCGCGACCGCGCTGATCGAGGTCTGCCCCGGCGGCACCCTCACCGGCCTCGCCAAGCGCGCGCTGCCGGGCGTGGCCACCGTCGCGCTGAAGACCCCCGACGACCTGGACGCGGCCCGTACGCTCGTCGCCGAGCACACGGCCGTCTGACGAGGAGTGTCGAGAAGCATGTCGAAGATCAAGCCCAGCAAGGGCGCCCCGTACGCGCGGATCATGGGCGTCGGCGGCTACCGCCCGGCCCGGGTCGTGCCGAACGAGGTGATCCTCGAGAAGATCGACTCGTCCGACGAGTGGATCCGTTCGCGTTCGGGCATCGCCACCCGCCACTGGGCGTCCCCCGAGGAGACCGTCACCGCGATGTCGGTGGAGGCCTCGGGCAAGGCGCTCGCCGCCGCCGGGATCACCCCGGAGCAGATCGACGCCGTCGTCGTCTCCACCGTCTCGCACTTCAAGCAGACCCCGGCCGTCGCCACCGAGATCGCCGACAAGATCGGCGCCGGGAAGCCGGCCGCGTTCGACATCTCCGCGGGCTGCGCGGGCTTCGGCTACGGCCTGACCCTGGCCAAGGGCATGATCGTCGAGGGCTCGGCGCGGCACGTCCTCGTGATCGGCGTCGAGCGGCTGAGCGACCTGACGGACCTGGAGGACCGGGCGACGGCCTTCCTGTTCGGCGACGGCGCCGGCGCGGTCGTGGTCGGCCCCTCCGACGTGCCGCACATCGGCCCCACCGTCTGGGGTTCCGAGGGCGACAAGTCCGAGACGATCAAGCAGACCGTCCCGTGGAACGAGTTCCACGTGGGCGACGTCTCCAAGCTGCCGCTCAACGAGGCCGGCGAGATCAAGTTCCCGGCCATCACGCAGGAGGGCCAGGCGGTCTTCCGCTGGGCCGTCTTCGAGATGGCCAAGGTCGCCCAGCAGGCGCTGGACGCGGCCGGCCTCTCGGCCGACGACCTGGACGTCTTCATCCCGCACCAGGCCAACATGCGGATCATCGACTCGATGGTGAAGACCCTGAAGCTGCCGGAGCACGTCACGGTCGCCCGTGACGTCGAGACGACCGGCAACACCTCGGCCGCCTCGATCCCGCTCGCGATGGAGCGGCTGCTGGCGACCGGTCAGGCGAAGAGCGGCGACACCGCGCTCGTCATCGGCTTCGGGGCGGGTCTCGTGTTCGCCGCGACGGTCGTTACTCTCCCCTAGGCGCCCGGGATCTTCCGGACGCCACCCACCGAAGCAACCACAGAAGGAGCGCCACCATGGCCTTCACCCAGGACCAGCTCGTCGAAGGTCTCGCCGAGATCGTGAACGAGATCGCCGGCATCCCGGTCGAGGACGTCCAGCTGGACAAGTCCTTCACCGACGACCTGGACGTCGACTCCCTGTCCATGGTCGAGGTCGTCGTCGCCGCCGAGGAGCGCTTCGGCGTCAAGATCCCCGACGAGGACGTCAAGAACCTCAAGACCGTGGGCGACGCCGTCTCCTACATCCAGTCCCACCAGGACGGCGGGATCTCGAAGGGCTGACCCGGCCCCCGCTGACCCGGCCCGCCACCCGGCGGTGGCGCCGTCTTTCGACCATCACACACATGGAGAACGAATTCCTGTGAGCTCGACCAATCGCACCGTGGTCGTCACCGGTATCGGCGCAACCACACCGCTGGGTGGCGACTCCGCAACGACCTGGGAAGGTCTTCTTGCGGGACGCTCCGGCGTCAAGCCCCTGGAGGGCGAGCGCTTCGCCGAACTGCCCGTCCAGATCGCCGCGTTCGCCGCGGTCGACCCGGCCGACGTGCTGCCCCGCCCGCTCGCGCGGAAGCTGGACCGCTCGGCGCAGTTCGCGCTGATCGCGGCCCGTGAGGCGTGGGCCGACGCGGGCTTCACCGCCCCGGCCGGCGAGGACGAGGGCGTCGCGCCCGAGCGGCTGGGTGCCGTCATCGCCTCCGGCATCGGCGGTGTCACCACGCTGCTCGACCAGTACGACGTGCTGAAGGAGAAGGGCGTCCGCCGCGTCTCCCCGCACACCGTTCCCATGCTGATGCCGAACGGCCCCTCCGCCAACGTGGGCCTGGAGGTGAACGCCCGCGCCGGCGTCCACACCCCCGTCTCCGCCTGCGCGTCGGGCGCCGAGGCGATCGGCTACGCCGTCGAGATGATCCGCAGCGGCCGTGCCGACGTGGTCGTCGCCGGCGGCACCGAGGCCGCGATCCACCCGCTGCCGATCGCCGCCTTCGCCAACATGATGGCGATGTCCAAGAACAACGACGAGCCGGCGAAGGCGTCGCGCCCCTACGACACCGGCCGCGACGGCTTCGTGCTCGGCGAGGGCGCCGGCGTCGTGATCCTGGAGTCCGAGGAGCACGCCAAGGCCCGCGGCGCGAAGGTCTACTGCGAGGTGCTGGGCCAGGGCCTGTCGGCCGACAGCCACCACATCGCGCAGCCCGAGCCGTCCGGCCGCGGCATCGCCGCCGCGCTGCGGCACCTGCTCGACACCACCGACCTGAAGCCGTCCGAGGTCGTGCACCTCAACGCGCACGCCACGTCGACGCCGCAGGGCGACGTCGCCGAGATCAAGGCGCTGCGGCAGGTCTTCGGCGATGACCTCGACCACGTGGCGGTCTCCGCGACCAAGTCGATGACCGGTCACCTGCTCGGCGGCGCCGGCGGCATCGAGACCGTCGCGACGGTCCTGGCGCTCCACCACCGCACGGCCCCGCCGACCATCAACGTCGACGAGCTGGACCCCGAGGTCGAGGCCGACATCGTCCGCGGCGAGCCCCGCGCCCTGCCCGAGGGCACGATCGCCGCGATCAACAACTCCTTCGGCTTCGGCGGCCACAACGTGGTCCTCGCGTTCCGGACCGTCTGACGCCACCCGCGCCACGCGGAAGGCCCGCCCCGTCTCCGGGGCGGGCCTTCGGTGTCTCCGGGGCCTTCGGTGTCTCCGGGGTCAGCGGGGGACGGCGGGGGCGGTGGCCGCGGGGGGCGGCTTCAGGGACTCGTACGCGGCGATGCCGGCGGGACCGCCGACGACCAGGCCCAGCAGCACCAGGCCGAAGACCACCGCGTCGTACCAGTCCACGTCGTCCGCGCCGTCGGGCGCCGTGACGGGCCGCACCTCTACGGGCTGCGCGGTGACGGGTTCAGCCGTGACGGGCCGGGCCTGCCCCGCGGGCTCGCCCGTCAGGGGCGCCGCGGTCTTCGCCGGCGGGATGGGGGCGCCGTCCGGGGGCGCCGCGGCGGGCTCTTCGTCCGGGAGGGACGCGCCGAAGCCGCCGACCAGCAGAAACATCAGGACGAGCAGGCCGAAGGCCCAGCCCGCCATGGCGCCGACCAGCTCGCCCCGGCACAGCTGGTAGACGAACCCGGACAGCAGGACCAGGGCCGCGCCCAGCGCGGCCCCCGCGAGCGCGGCGCTGACCGCTCCGGCCGTCCTGCGGGCGGTGCCGACCGTCTCGCCCGGACCCGTCATGCCGCTCCCCCGCCCCGCGCGCTCCCTGCGCGCCCAGGACCGCGAAACTAACGGGGCCGGGTGAACGGGCTCAGACGACCTGGTGAAGCCAGCGCACCGGCGCGCCCTCGCCGGCGTAGCGGAAGGGCTCCAGCTCGTCGTCCCACGGCTTGCCGAGGAGCTTGGCGATCTCGGCCTCCAGCACGGTCTCGCCCTGCGCGGCGCGGGCGAGGGCGGCGCGCAGCCGGTCCTCGGGGACGAGGATGTCGCCGTGCATGCCGGTGACCGCGTGGAAGATGCCCAGGTCGGGGGTGGCGCTGTAGCGCTCGCCCTCGGCGGTCGGGCAGGGTTCGGCGGTCACCTCGAAGCGGAGCATCTGCCAGCCACGGAGCGCGGAGGCCAGCTGGGAGGCGGTGCCGGTCTCGCCCTGCCAGGAGAACTCGGCTCTCCAGGTGCCGGGCGCCGCGGGCTGGCGGATCCAGTCCAGCTGGACCCTGCCGCCGAGCACACCCGCCACCGCCCATTCGACGTGCGGGCAGAGCGCGCGCGGTGCGGAGTGTACGTACAGGACTCCACGTGTCGTCACCGGGACCTCCAGTGTGGGACGAGGTTCGCCTTCCCAGCGGCCTCAGTAAACAGCATCAGGCGAAGAACTCCGCAAACCTTCTAAAAGGGACAGCATGTGACGTGATGTAATTTACCGGAGCCGGTCGGCGCGGGCGCGCCGCTGGTTCGACGGGGGAAAAGCTACCGTGCCGCGCCGTGGTCGGGGTGACGTACGGTCGGTCAGGGGGCGGGTGGACACGAACCTTTCACCCGCCAGGAGGCCAGTCGCGCGAAGGAGGGGGCCGATGCCGTACGCCCGACGCCGATTCCGTACCGCCGTCACGGGCGCCGTGCTCGCGGTGGCCGCGCTCGCGGGCTGCACGAGCGCCCCCGGGTCCGGAGCCGCGCCGCCCGCCGCGCGCACCGCTCCGGCGCCGGAGCCGGAGCCGCCCTCGCGGTGGGCCGTGCCGCCCGCGTCCGTCGCCGCCGTGGGCGACTCCATCACCCGTGCCTTCGACGCCTGTTCGCTGCTCGCGGACTGTCCGGAGGCGTCCTGGGCGACCGGCACGGACCCGGAGGTGAACAGCCTGGCGCTGCGGCTGCTCGGCCCGGGGCGGGTGGCCGCGCACAGCTGGAACCTGGCCCGCAGCGGGGCCCGGATGGCGGCGCTGCCGGAGCAGATGGCGCGGGCGGCGGCCGAGCGGCCGGAGCTGGTCACGGTGATGATGGGCGCCAACGACGCCTGCCGGCCGACCCCGGCGGGGATGACCCCGGTGGCCGACTTCCGCCGGTCGTTCGAGGCGGCGATGGCCCGGCTGCGGAAGGACGCGCCCCGGGCGCGGGTGTACGTGGCGAGCGTGCCGGACCTGCTGCGGCTGTGGGACACCGGGCGGGCGAACCCGCTGGTGCGGAAGGTCTGGGAGCTGGGGGTCTGCGGCTCGATGCTGGCGGATCCGCTGGACCTGGGGGCGGCGGCGGAGGCCCGGCGCACGGCGGTGCGGGACCGGGTGGTGGCGTACAACCGGGTGCTCGCGGAGGTGTGCGCGGCGGACGCGCTGTGCCGGTACGACGGCGGGGCGGTGTTCGGCTTCCGCTTCGACGCGACGCTGCTGAGCACCTGGGACTGGTTCCATCCGAGCCGGTCCGGGCAGGCGCGGCTGGCGGAGCTGGCGTACCGGCGGGTGATGGCGGAGTAGCCCCGGGGCGGCGGCCGTCAGGTGCGCCGCCCCGGGGCCGTCCTCGGGCCCCGCTAGACCTCCAGCGTGACGGTGCGGCGGACGTCGGTGAGCGAGTGGGCGGCGTGGAGTGCGTAGCGGCCGGGGACGAGGGTCCAGGCATTCTTCTCCTCGTCCCAGATCTCGAAGGCGCGGCGCGGGAGCGGGATCGTCGTCTCGACGGTCTCGCCGGGCGCGGCCTCGACGCCGGCGAAGGCGGCGAGCCAGCGGGCGGGGCGCTCCACGGTGTCCGCGACCGGTGCGAGGTAGAGCTGGACGGTCTCGCGGCCGGGGCGGTCGCCGGTGTTGGTGAGGCGGACGGTGACGCTCTCCGGGGTGGCGGTGAGGGCGTCGTACGACCAGGTCGTGTAGCCGAGGCCGTGGCCGAAGGGGTACGCGGGGACGGCGCCGGTCCGGTCCCAGGCGCGGTAGCCGATGAACAGGCCCTCGGCGTAGTCGAGGACGCCGTCGGCGGGGGTGACCTCGGTGACGGGGGCGTCGGCGAGGACGGCGGGCCAGGTGGTGGGGAGCCGGCCGCCGGGCTCCTCGGCGCCGGTGAGGACGTCGGCCAGCGCGGCGCCGCCCTCCTGGCCGGGGAACCAGCTGAGCAGGATCGCGGCGACGTCGTCGCGCCACGGGAGTTCGACCGGGGAGCCGGCGTTGACGACGACGACGGTGTTCGGGTTGGCGGCGGCGACGGCGCGGACGAGGTCGTCCTGGCGGCCGGGGAGGGCGAGGTCCCGCCGGTCGAAGCCCTCGGACTCGACGCGCTCGGTGGTGGCGACGACCACGACGGCGGTGCCGGCGGCGCGGGCGGCCTCGACGGCTTCGGCGATCAGTTCGTCGGGGTCGCGGCGGGGACCGAGGTGGACGAAGGAGAACATGACCGCGGGGAGCGGGGCGGCGAACTCCTTGGCGAGGGTGTGCTTCAGGGAGACCTCGACGGTCTCGCCGGCGGTGAGCTCGACGGTGCCGCGCTCGACCGGGGAGCCGAAGAACGCCTCGAAGGGGTCGGTCTCGGGGCCCATCTCCTGGACGCCGTCGAAGAGTTCGCGGCCGTCGACGGTGAGGGTGAAGGCGCCGAGGCCGCGGGTGCCGAAGGCGTGGGCGCCGGTCTCGCGCGGGGTGAAGACGCCGGTGACCTCGATGGAGGCGAGGGTGTCGTGGGTGACGCCGGCCGGGAGGTCGTCGCCGATCCACTGGACCTGCCCGTTGGGGAGGGTGCCCTCGCCGAGGACGTTCCCGGCGGCGTCGCGGCAGACGGCGCGGAGGGTGAAGCCCTGGTCGGCGGGGGCGAGTTCGTCGCTGGGGTCGGCGCCGGTCGCGTACGAGACGCTGCCCTCCGGGAGGGCGGCGGTGAGGCCGTCGAGCGGGGAGACGACGTGGTCGGGGAAGACCTGGGCGGAGCCGCCGCCGAGGACGCGGGCGTCGCGGGCGGCGGCGCCGGAGAGGGCGACGGTGCCGGGCTTCAGGGGCAGCGCGCCGTTCTCGTTGCGGACGAGGACGAAGCCGCGGCGGGCGATCTCGCGGGCGAGGGCATCGCCGTCGACCGGGGCCGGGGGCTCGGTGACGGCGGCGGGGGCGCCGTCGAGGGCGCCGACGCGGGCGGCGAGCCGCAGCACGTTCCGTACGGCGGTGTCGACGGCGGACTCGTCGGCCTCGCCGGAGCGGACGGCGGCGGCGAGCGCCTCGCCGTAGACGGTGCCGGGGCCGGGCATGGCGACGTCGAGGCCGCCGGCGAGGTCGCCGGTGGTGGAGCGGGCGGCCATCCAGTCGGAGACGTTGACGCCGTCGAAGCCCCATGCGCCG
Source organism: Microtetraspora glauca (assembly GCA_000721275.1). Taxonomy (GTDB): domain Bacteria; phylum Actinomycetota; class Actinomycetes; order Streptomycetales; family Streptomycetaceae; genus Streptomyces. The sequence continues at coordinate 93,550 of JOFO01000017.1, forward strand.
CGCAGCACCTCGTTGACGAGGTGGCGGTGCTCGGTCATGGTCACGCCGTTGACCTGGTTGTAGGCGGTCATGATGCCCCAGGGGTGGGCGTTGGCGACGATCGCCTCGAAGGGGGCGAGGTAGAGCTCGCGGAGCGGGCGGGGGGCGATCCGGTTGTCGACGGTGAAGCGGTCGGTCTCGGCGTCGTTGCCGACGAAGTGCTTGACGGTGGTGCCGACGCCGCCGTCCTGGACGCCTTGCACATAGCCGGTGCCGATGACGCCGGTGAGGTACGGGTCCTCGCTGTACGCCTCGAAGTGGCGCCCGCCGAGGGGGGTGCGGTGCAGGTTGACCGTGGGGGCGAGGAGGACGTGGACGCCCTTGCGGCGGGCCTCCTGGGCGAGGAGCCGGCCGGCCCGGCGGGCGAGGCCGGGGTCCCAGGTGGCGGCGAGCGCGGTCGGCGACGGCAGCGCCACGGACGGGTCGTCGGCGGTCCAGCGGACGCCGCGGACGCCGATCGGGCCGTCGGACATCACGACCGAGGCGAGGCCGATCTCCGGCAGGGCGGGCAAGGACCACATGTCCTGGCCGGCGAGCAGCCGGGCCTTGGCGTCCAGGTCGAGCCGGCCGAGCGCGGCCTCGACGGCCGCCTCCCGCAGGGCGTCCTCGTTCACGTCCGTACCTCCGCGTCGAAGTGCTGGTGCGGCCATCATGGACCCCTTTACCTGTAGATCGGTAGGTGATGTGACCTTTCCGTTATCTTGGTGGCGGGGGGACGCCATGGCGTACGGTCCCTGTCGACGACCCGACCAGCGGAGAGGGGGCTCGGCGATGCCACGGACCAGGAGCGAGGAGCGCCGCGCGGAGATCCTGCGCGCCGCCCTGGAGGTCATCGCGGAACGCGGCTACCGGGGCGCCACCCTCGGCTCGGTCGCCGAGCGCGTCGGCCTCACCCAGCAGGGCCTGCTGCACTACTTCCCCACCAAGGAGGCGCTGCTCGTCGCCGTCCTGGAGGAGCGCGACCGCTGGGACACCAGCGGCGGCCGGGACCGCGAGGGCTGGCGGCTCGACCTGCTGGACTCGCTGGTGGAGTACAACGCGATGCGGCCGGGGATCGTGCAGACCTTCTCCGCGCTGCTCGGCGAGAGCGTCACCGACGGGCATCCGGCGCGGGAGTTCTTCACCGAGCGGTACGCGCACGTGCGGGCCAGCATGGCGGACGTGCTGCGGCTGGAGTTCGGCGAGCGGCTGCCGGGCGGCCTCACGCCGGAGCGGGCGGCGCCGCTGCTGACGGCCGTGATGGACGGCCTGCAGTACCAGTGGCTGCTGGACCCGTCCGCCGTCGACATGCCGCGCGCCTTCCGGGACTTCCTGCGGCTGCTCGCGGGCCCCGCCGAGCGGTAGGGGGCGGCGTAGGGCGGGTGGGGGGCCGACGGGATTCGAACCCGCGCGAGCTCACCGCCAGGTCCGGCGGCCACTCCCTGCTTCCCGGGCTCCGGGGACCTCCTCGGCCCGGGAAGGCGATCGCCCACTCTGCCACGGCCCCCACCCTGCGGCCCCGCGCGCCGGGACCGCTGCCCCGACCCTAACTCCCGCCGTCCGCGCGGCGCGCCCGGATTTCCGGCGGCGCCGGGCCCGTCGCGGAAGGCCGCCGGAGGGCCTGCGAGCATGGGCGCCATGATGCTCGCAGCCGCCCAGTTCGCCCCGGTCGCCGGGGACGTCGAGGCCAATGTCCGTACGATCGCCGGTCTGGTCCGGGAGGCCGGGGCCGCCGGCGCCCGGGTCGTCGTCTTCGCCGAGCTGTCGCTCACCGGGTACGCGACCGCGCTGATCCGGGAGGACCCCGCGCTGGTCCTGGCCGAGGACGATCCGCGCCTGGAGCCGGTGCGCGCGGCCTGCCGGGCCGCCGGGACGGCCGCGGTGGTCAACGGGCCGGTGGCGGGCGGTGGTTCGCTGCCGGGGCTGACGACGCTGGTGATCGGCCCGGACGGCGCGCTGCTCGCCCGCTACGACAAGCGGCACCTGTTCCACGGCGACGAGCGGGCCACGTTCACGGCGGGCACGGCCGACGGCCGGTTCACGCTCGACGGCGTCCGGTTCGCGCTCGCCACCTGCTACGACAACCGCTTCCCCGACCTCGCCGAGCGGGCCGCCGCCGACGGCTGCGCGGTGTACCTGGCGAGCTCGATGCTGGAGGCCGCGAACGACTCCTTCGAGACCGTCTACCCGGTCCGCGCCCGGGACTTCGGCCTGTACGTGGTGCTCGGCAACGCGCTGGGGCCGAGCGAGGTCGGCGAGGGCGGCGGCATGGCCGGGATCTGGGGCCCGGACGGCGGACGGCTCGCCGACGCCGGCCCGGAGAAGCCGGGGTTCGTCCTGGCCGAGGCGGGCTGAGACGGACCTGGTCGTCCGGGGCCGCGCGGCAGGGCCGGCGCTGCGGTCAGGGAAGGGGCCGGGCCGCCGTGGGACTCCGGCGGCCCGGCCCGGGAGGCGGTACGACGGAACCCCCGGTCCGCCGTACGATCCTCCGTCCCCGGGGCGGGGGTCAGGGCCCCGCCCCGGGGCACTCGTGGCGCGTTACGGCGCGCTCAGGCCCAGCGTGTAGGCGCCGGAGCCGCTGTAGGCGTGCACCACGTAGCGGTAGTAGCCCGCGGTGCCGTAGTAGCGGGTGTCCTCGTCGGCGCCGGCGGTGCCGCCGACGGCCACGTCCGCCCAGCCCGCGCCGTTCCACTTCTGCAGGTACAGGTCGAAGTCCGTGCCGGCCGGGCCGCGCAGGCAGCCGGTGTGGGTGCCGGCGCTCGCCGCGTAGTAGTACGAGCCGTCCGGCTGGGCGGCGGCCTGGCCGGAGGCCAGCGTGCCGCGGTACGTGTGCTCGGCGGCGTCGCAGCCGGTGGGCGGGGTCGTGGAGCCGACCGTCAGCTGGTAGGTGACGGTGTGGGTGGCGGAGCCCGTCCCGGTGACGGTGATCGGGTAGGTGCCGTTCGGGGTGCCCGCGGCCACCTTGACGGTCATGGTGGCGGAGTCGCCGGAGGTGACCGAGGCGGGGCTGAAGGAGACCGAGACGCCGCTGGGGGCGCCGCTCGCGGAGAGCTGGACGGTCTGCGCGGCACCGCCGGTGGTGGAGGTGTTCACCGTCGCGGTGACCTGGGTGTCCGGCTGGGCCGAGCCCGAGGACGGGTTCAGGGAGAGCGAGAAGTCCGGGGTGGAGGTGCCGCCGCAGTCGGTCTCGCCGGACTGGGCGGGGACGCCGACCGCGTTCCAGGCCGCCTTCACCGCGGTGCACTCGGCGGCGCCGTAGGTGTTCTTCGCGGTGGTGAGGGTGGCGCGGCGGGCCGCCGGGTGGTTCCAGGAGGACGTCTTCATCAGCAGGGCGCCCATGAAGATCTTGCCGGCCTTCTGGATGCCGATGCCGGTGACGGAGGACGGACCGCCGGAACATATCGGGCTGTTCGGCTTGCCGCCGCCCGGGTTCGAGCCCTCGGCGAGCAGGTAGAACCAGTGGTTCTGCGGGCCGGCCGCCGCGTGCACCTCGGTGCCGGAGGTCAGCTGCGGGTAGCAGTTGGGGTCGTTGTTGATGAGCGACGGGTTGTACATGTTGCGGATCGGCTGGTTGTTGCCGGTGAAGTTCAGCTCCTCGCCGACCGTGTAGTCCGGGGTGTCGTTCGGGTTGTTCGCGTAGTGCTCGGTGAGCGCGCCGAAGATGTCCCCGGTGGACTCGTTCATGCCGCCGTTCTCGTTGGACGAGCCGGCCGAGCCCGGGGTGCGGTCGAAGATCTCGTGGCCGTACTCGTGGGCCACGACGTCGATGCCGGTGAGCTGGTTGGTGCCGTTCTGGTTGCGGCCGTAGGTGGTCTTCGTCCCGTCGTAGTAGGCGTTGACCTGGGAGAGTCCGGCGCGGGCCGGGACCATGCCGCCCCGTCCGTCGATGCCGTTGTAGCCGAACCACTCCTTGAGCATGTCGGACTCGCGCTGGGCGGCGTACATGATGTCGACGCAGGCGGTCACGAGGTCGTTGGCGCCGCCGTTGCCCCACGGGGAGGAGCCGGTGTACGCGCTGCCGTTCTGGCCGCCGCACTTGAAGGCGCCGCGGGTGGTGTCGGTCATGGAGGTCGCGGCGGTGTCGATGGTGACGGTGCCGTTGTGGTAGCCGCGGCCCTCGGCGTGCCGGACCTTGTCGGTGGCCTGCGCGACCGTGCCGGTGCGGGCGTCGACGTAGGTGTCGAGCGAGCTGGGCAGGCCCTTCGCGGTGGTGCCGACGACCAGGGTGTGCCAGGCGAGGACGGGCTTGCCGGCCTTGAGGAGCACGGTCAGCTCGGGGGCGCTCGCGCTCTCCACGGCGGCCAGCTGCCCGCGGGCGGTGGCGAGGGCGGCCCCGGCGGTCACCTTCGCGGTCGTGGTCGGCAGCTTCAGGGCGGGGGTGGCGGCGCCGGTGACGTCGCGGACCTTGCCGGTGGAGTCGGAGAGGACGACGGCGTCGCCGCCGCCGTGGACCGGGAGTCCCTTGTACGTCCGCTGGTAGGCGGTGTAGTAGAGGCCGTTCGACCACGGGGTGACGGCCGTCCTGACGAGGTCCTCGTCGGCGCCGTGCCGCAGTTCGTCGAGGCCGCTGGCCGCGGCGGTGTCCGCGGCGGCCAGGGCCAGGGCGCGGCCCTGGCCCGGCGGCGCCGGCCGCGCCTCCGGGGCGGCGGAGGCGGTCCCGGCGAGGGCGGTCGCGAGGCTCGCCGAGAGGGCCAGGGCGGCCACGGCCGCCGTGAGTCTGGTGGGGTGCAACGTCGTGCTCCGTTCAGGGTGGGGGAGACGGATCGTCGCGCCGAGTATGGGCGGGGGCATGGCGGGTTCGGGACATCTCACCGGGCATAAGACGCGGGTTATGGTGCGCCCGCGCGCCCGTGCGTACGCTGCTGAAATGCAGCTGGAGTTGAGGCATCTCGAAGCCGTCTGCCGGATCGCGGAGGCGGGAAGTCTGGGCCGCGCGGCGCTCCGGCTGGGCATCTCGCAGCCGGCGCTCTCGGCCCAGCTGCGGCGGATCGAGCGGGTCGCGGGCGGGGAGCTGTTCCTGCGCGGGCCGCGCGGTGTGGAGCCCACTCCGCTGGGCGAGTTCGTGCTCTCCAAGGCCCGGCTGGTGCTCGGTGAGATGGACGCGATCGCGGCTGGGGCGCGGGCGGTCGCGCCGGACGCCCCGCTGCGGCTCGGCTGCATCCTGCTGGTCCTGGTCGACACGCTGCTCGGGCGGCTCGACCAGGTCGTGGCGGGGCGGGAGATCGCGGTCACGGTCGAGCACGCGGCGACGACGCTGACCCGGCAGCTCGGCGCGGGCCGCTACGACGCGGTGCTGTACGGCGAGGTCAACGACCACGAGGTGCCGCTGCCGGAGGGCACGACGGCCCGCACGCTCATCGCGAAGGAACCCTTCTGCGTGCGGCTCTCGGCGGAGCACCCGCTGGCCGGGAAGGAGCGGATCGCGCTGGCGGAGCTGGCGGGCGAGTCCTGGATGACGCTGGTCGAGGACGACGACGGCGGGCCGGAGGCGCTGGTCGCGGCCTGCGCGCGGGCGGGCTTCACCCCGTCCCTGCGGCACCGGGTCTCCGACCGGAAGATCCACTACGACCTGATCGCGTCGGGCCGCGCGATCTCCCTGAGCCAGCCGACGGCGCCGCCGGCCGCGGGCACGGTCCTCCGTCCCCTGGAGGGCGACCCGGTGACCGGCCGCATCCGCCTCGCCTGGAACCGCTCGACGGTCTCCGCCCGGCACGCGGAACTGCTGTACCGGGCGGCGGCCGAGGCGTACCTGGCGAACGTGCCCACCAATCCGTTCCACCAGGAGTGGTGGGCCGCCAGGCCGGAGCTGCATCCGGTCCTGGCGGTGGAGTGACGCCGGACCGGCTAGTCGTACGTGACGTCGGAGGCCGTGTAGCGGCAGGTGGTGGCGTCGAGGCCGGTGCCGAGTTCGGTGGGCTCCTTGCCGGTGGAGTTTCCGGTGAAGCGGGTGCAGGGCTTGATCTTCTTCTTGGTGTCGCCGTGGATCCGGACGTTCCGGAGGGCGGCGGTGTCGCCGTAGTTGGCGTTGACGCCGACGAGGGACGTGCCGGGGGCGGTGACGTCGACGTCGCTGACGATGATCGTGCGCTGGTACTGCTTCCTGCAGTTGCCGCAGGAGCGGACGAGCTTGCCGAAGTCGGCGACCTGGAACTTGGTCACCACGAGCTTGCCGGCGCCGTTGAACTGGAAGACCTTGTCGGCGGCGCCCCGGGCGCCGCCGCCGTACACGGTGTGGACGGCGTTCGCGGAGGTGCCCTTGAAGGTGGCGGCGTCCTCGCCGACGTTCTCCCACCAGACGTTCTGGAGGGTGCAGCTGCCGAGGCAGTGGACGCCGTCGGCGGCGGTGTCGCCGAGGACGACGTTCTTGAGGGTGGCGCCGTCCTTCAGGACGAAGAGCGGCGGCTGGTTCTCGTCCTGCCCGCCGGAGCCGAGGGCGCCGGTGCCGGAGAAGCGCCGCAGCCTGCCGTCGTAGGTGCCGGAGACCTCGATGGTCGCGGCGACCGGCCGGTCGCCCTTGGCGGCAGGCCAGGCGGGGACGGCGGCCGGGGCCGCGCCCGCCGGGGCGAGCAGGCCGGTGGTGACGAGGGCCGCGCCGGTGACTCCGAACGCGGCGAGGCCGCCGAGGAGTGCCCTGCGGCGGCCGGTCCTGCGCTTGTGTGACGTCATGAGTGGTCTTTCCTGAGGGGGATGCGGTGCACCCCCTGGTCGCCGCCCGGCGCGGAAAGGTTGCCGTCCCGCTGATCGTCTTCTTCCGGTTCCGTGCCGCCGTTCTCGCCGCGCAGGTCGCGGACCATGAGCGTCGCGCCGGCCACCGCGCCCGGCATCAGGAAGACCGCCACGAAGGGGACGACGAACGCGACGGCGAGCGGCACGCCGAAGCCGAGGGTGGCCGTGCGCCGGCCGCGGAGCAGCGCCAGCCGCTCGCGGAGCTCGACGCCCCGGCGCTGGAGGGCGACGGCGGTCAGCTCCTCCGCGAGGAAGAAGCCGGAGACGCAGAAGCCGAGGACGGGGACGACGGTCTGGCCGACCACCGGGATGAAGCCGCAGGCGAAGAGGAGCACGGAGTAGAAGGCCACGCGGAGGACGATCCGCAGGCTGTCGCGGCCCGAGATCCACAGTTCGCGCCAGAGCGGCAGGCCGGACTCGGGGACCTCGCCGCCCTCGCTGCGGTCGACGTCCTCGGAGAGCTTCTCGTAGAAGGGCTGGCCGATGAGCAGGGTGACGGCGGTGAAGGTGACGACGGCGAGGAAGAGGCTGAAGCCGATGAGGAGGGCCGTCATGGCGTTGCGGAAGATGTCGCGCCACAGCTCGGACCAGTCGTCGGCGAACGGCGTCGCCCAGGCCGTCAGCTCGGTCGCGTTGAGGGCGAGGGCGCCCGTCGCGGCCAGGTAGAGGACCAGTGTCAGCAGGCCGGGCAGCAGCCCGAAGCCGAACCGGCGCCCGTGCCGTGCGACCCACTTCTGGCCCTGGACCAGATAACCGAAACCCACCCCGAAATCGCGCATGCGGGCAGCCTAGCGGGGTGGATCACCGGTGCCGCACGCGGTGGTGCGCCGGCCGGGATCAGACGGCGAGCTCGACCGTGATGTTGCCGCGGGTCGCCTTGGAGTACGGGCAGACCTGGTGGGCCTTCTCGATCAGGCTCTTGGCGGTCTCGGCGTCCACGTTGGGGAGGGAGGCCGAGATCTTGACGATGAGGCCGAAGCCGTCGTCGTTCTTGCCGATGCCGACCTCGGCGGTGACCGTCGAGCCGGAGATGTCCGCGTTCTCGTTGCGCGCGACGACGCCGAGGGCGCCCTGGAAGCAGGCGCTGTAGCCGGCGGCGAAGAGCTGCTCGGGGTTGGTGCCCTCGCCGGAGCCGCCCATGGCCTTGGGCGGGTTGACGACGACGTCGAGCTTGCCGTCGTCGGTGGCGACGCGGCCGTCACGGCCGTTCTCCGCGGTGGCGACGGCGGTGTAGAGGACGTCGGAGTGCTGGATGGACATGCTGGTTCCGCTCTTTCTTCTCCCCGCCGCGACTCGCGCCCACGATCGCGGCGGCTGAGGGCAGACTACCGGTCCAGCGAGACGATCATCTTCCCGGTGTTGTCGCCGCGGAGCATGCCGAGGAAGGCGTCCACGCCGTTCTCGATGCCGTACGCGAAGGTCTCGCGGTACTTCAGCTCGCCGGAGCGCAGCCGGCCGCCGACCTCCTCGGTGAACTTCTGCTGGAGGCCGTAGTGGTCGCCGACCAGGACGCCCTGGAGGCGGAGCCGCTTGCCGATGATCAGCGCCATGTTGCGCGGGCCGGGGGCCGGCTCGGTGTCGTTGTACTGGGCGATCATGCCGCAGATGGCGGCGCGGCCGTGGACGTTGAGCGAGGAGATCGCGGCCTCCAGGTGCTCGCCGCCGACGTTGTCGAAGTAGACGTCGATGCCGTCCGGCGCGGCCTCGCGCAGCAGGTCGCGCACGGGGCCCTTCTTGTAGTTGAAGGCGGCGTCGAAGCCCAGCTCCTCGACGAGCCACTTCACCTTCTCGTCGGAGCCGGCCGAGCCGATGACGCGGGAGGCGCCGCCGAGCTTGGCGAGCTGGCCGACCTGGCTGCCGACGGCGCCGGCCGCGCCGGAGACGAAGACGGCGTCGCCCGGCTTGAAGGAGGCGGTCTCGAAGAGGCCCGCGTAGGCGGTCAGACCGGTCATGCCGAGCACGCCGAGGTACGTGGAGAGGGGGGCCAGCTCCGGGTCCACCTTGGTGGCGTGCTCGGCCGGGACCTGGGCGTACTCGCGCCAGCCGAGGCGGTGCAGGACGTGGTCGCCCTCGGTGAAGCCCGCCGCGTTCGACGCGACGACGACGCCGACCGCGCCGCCCTCCATCGGGCGGTCCAGCGCGAACGGCGGGGTGTAGGACTTCACGTCGTTCATCCGGCCGCGCATGTACGGGTCGACCGAGAAGTGGAGGTTCCGCACCAGGATCCGGCCCTCGGCGGGCGCCTCGACCGGCACCTCGCGCAGGGCGAAGTCGGTGGGGACCGGCCAGCCGTGCGGGCGGGCGACGAGGTGCCATTCGCGGCTGGTGGCGGGGAGAGCGGTCATGGGGAGGACCTCCAGTAAAAAAGCTTCACCTGATGAAACAACCATGCGCCTTGATATTTCATGTTGTCAAGCATCGGAGTACGATGGGCCCCATGCCCACCTCACACACCGACCCCGTGAGCCTCGAAGTCGTCGAGCTGATCGGCACGGTCGTGGCGCGCTACCACCAGGAGTACGAGGAGGCCGCCGCCGCCCACTCCCTCACCGGCGCGCAGGCCCGCGTCCTCGGGCTGCTCGCCCTGGAGCCCACCCCGATGCGGAAGATCGCCGAGAAGCTCAAGTGCGAGCCGTCCAACGTCACGGGGATCATCGACCGCCTGGAGTCCCGGGGCCTGGTCGAGCGGCGCCCCGACCCGGCCGACCGCCGGGTCAAGCTGGCCGCGCCCACCGAGGAGGGCCGGGACACCGCCCGCCGGCTGCGCGACTCCCTGCGCTTCGCCCGCGAACCGCTCGGCGAGCTGACCGGCGTCGAGCGCGCCCTGCTGCGGGACCTGCTGCGCCGGATGCTCGGCGAGGAGCCCGCGGCTTAGACGCACCACCACAGGAACGGCGTGCAGGTTCTCGTGGGCTCCGGGGCCGGTGTCGTCGGGGGCGGGGCGGTGGGGGTCGCGGAGGCGGACGGGGTCGCGCCGCCCGTGGGCGGGGCGGTGGGCGAGCCCGACGCGCTCGGCGTGGCCCGCGGCTCGTCGCCCTGCGGGCCGGCGGTGACCTCCGGCGCGGACGGCGCCGCGGACGAGGGCGCGGCGGAGCCGGGCGCCGCCGAGGTCGCCGGCCCGGCGGAGGCACCGCCCGGCCCCGCTCCCGTGCCCGTACCGGGGGCGGAACCCGTCCCCGTACCCGTACCCGATCCCGATCCCGTGCCGGAGCCCTTGCCCGTGCCGGGGCCGGGCGACGCGCCGCCGCCGGTGCCCGTGCTGATGCGGCGCGGGCGGCCGGTCGGAGTGGCCGGGCCCTCGGTGGTCTCGGCCGCCCGGTCGTCCTGCCCGCCGTCCTCCTCCGCCGTGTCGTCGGCGCTGCGGCTCGGCAGGGCGGGCGCGGGCGGGATCTCGGAGGGCTCCAGCTCCTCCACGGCCAGCGCCGGCCCCTTGTCCTCCGGCTCCTCGAACACCGTCCTCGCCAGGCCCAGCGACCCCGCCGCCAGCACCAGCCCCAGCGTGCTCACCGCGACCGTCCGGCCGCGCCGGGCGCTCCCCCGCTTCCGGCGCCGGGCGGCCGACCGGCCGCCCTCCCGCCGGGGGCCCGCCGGAGGCACCACGAGGTCCAGCTCGTAGACGTGCTCGGGCGCGAGCGGCGCGCCCACGGCCGCTCCGGCCTCGTCCGCGGCCCCGCCCTCGGCCTCCGGCGCGAACGCCTCGGGCGGATACGGCCCAGGCGGGTACGGCTCCTGCCCGTACGACCCGGGCGCGTACGGCTCCCGCGCGTACGGCTCCCGCGCGGGGCTCTCGGCGCCGTACGGCTGCGCGAACGCCCCCGGCGCGTACGGCTGTCCGGCCGGGTCGTGCACCTGGGCCTCGGCGCCCTCGTGAGGCGCGGGGTGAGGCGGTGCGTGGGGGGTGTCGTACCGCAGCCGCTCGACGGGGGTTCCGCACCCGGCGCAGGCGAGGGCCCCGTTGAGATGCCGCCGGCACGCGTGGCAGTAGTCCATGGGGCTCGCACGCTAGGACGAACGGCGCACCCCCGGGGAGTCGACGGTGTGAGGATCCTGTGAGGAAACCGCAGGTGGGCGCCGTGCCGTGACGATTCTCCCGGTTCGGCACCCCCCGCCGCCGCCCGCCGCCCGGGCCCCGGGCGGCGCAGCCCAGCGCGCGCGGCGGGCCCGGCGGTCGCACCATGCGAACAGGACACCCGACCGCGACACCTCGCCCGTGTCAGCACCGCACCCCGGAGGATCCGCCGTGACCGTCAGCCTCGATCAGCTGCGCCGTTGCCATGTCGCCGTCGACCTGGGTGCCGCCCGCACCCGGGTCTACGTGAAGGGGGCCGGGCTCGTCGTCGACGAGCCGAGCGTCGCCGCCGTCAACACCCACACCGGAGCGCTGATCGCGGTCGGCGCGCTCGCCGAGAAGATGACCGGCCGCACCCCCGACTACATCCGCGTCGTGCGCCCGGTCTCCGGCGGCACGGTCGTCGACATCGAGATGGCCCAGCGGATGCTCCGTCACCTCCTCGGCGAGAAGCTGCGCCGGCAGCTCCGCCGCAAGCCGCGGCTGCGCGCCGCCGCCTGCACCCCGCACGACAGCGACCCGCTGGCCCAGCGCGCCGCCGTGGAGACCCTGGTGGGCCTCGGCGCGCGCCGGGTCGAGCTGGTCGACACGCTGATCGCCGCCGCCGTGGGCTCCGGCCTGCCGGTGGAGCAGCCGACCGCGACCATGATCCTGGTGTGCGGGGCGGCGACGACGCAGGTCGCGGTGCTCTCGCTGGGCGCGATCGTCACGGCCGAGCGGATCCCGGTCGGCGGCGACGCCATCGACCACGCGATCATCCAGCACCTGCGCCACCACCACGAGCTGATGCTGCCGAGCCAGTCGGTGCGCCCGCTCCAGCTGGCGCTGAGCGGCAACGGCCTGACCCCGCACGGCCCGGAGTCCACCGAGATCCACGGCCGGGACGTGGCCACCGGCCTGGCCCGCTCGGTCACCGTCGACACGGCGGCCGTGCGGGAGGCGATCCACACGCCGCTGACGGCGGTGCTCGACGGCATCGGGAAGGTGCTGCGGGACTGCCCGCCGGACCTGGTGGCCGACCTCGCCGACCGCGGGATCATGATGGTCGGCGGCAGCGCGCTGCTGCCGGGCCTGGACCAGATGCTGCGGAACGCCACCGGGATGCCGGTGCACATCGCCGAACGGCCCGACGTCTGCGCCGTGCTGGGCCTCGGCGCGATGCTGGAGGGCAAGGTGCAGCCGATGGTCCTCGACCCGCTGGGCGACCACCGGGGGCTGGCCGACGACGGCGACCGGGACCGCGACCGGGAGCGCGACCGGGGCCGCGCGTTCGCGGACGATCTGACGGAGTGACCGATCCCGACATCGCCCGATTCGTACGCCGATGAGACCATGGTGATCATGGACGAGTACGCCGAGCGGCCGCCGCGGGACGGGGAACCGGCCCGGCTGCCGATGCTGCTCGAAGCCGTCCTCGCCGTCGGCACGGACCTCGAACTCCGCGCCACGCTCCAGCACCTGGTGGACGCGGCGACCGAGCTGGTCGGGGCCCGGCAGGGGGCGCTGGGGGTGCTGGACCCCGAGCGCCCCCGGCTCACCGGGCTCTTCACCACCGGGATGACCGACGAGGAGCGGGCCCGCGCCGGCCGGCTCCCCGGCGGCCCCTCCGGCGACCTCGGGGTGCCGATCCGGGTGCACCACCAGGTCTTCGGCCATCTCCACCTCTCCGGGAAGCCGGGCGGCTTCACCGAGGAGGACCTGGCCCTGCTGCGGGTGCTGGCCGCGCAGGCCGGCATCGCGATCGGCAACGCCCGGCTGTACGAGACGGCCCGGCAGCGCGAGCGGTGGATCGAGGGCGCGGCGGCCGTCACCACGGCGCTGCTCACCGGCGAGTCCGCCGAGGACGCCCTGATGACGGTCGCCGAGCAGGCGCGGATCCTCGCGGGCGCCGCCGCCGGGGTGATCCTCCAGCCGACTCCCGAGGGCGGCATGGAGATCGTCACGGCCTCCACCACGGAGGACCCCGGCGATCTGGTCGGCACCACCATCCGGCCGGGCTCCGCCGTCCTCGTCCAGCTCCTGGGCGGGGAACCGGTGTTCGTCGAGGACTCGTCGACCGACCCGCGGATGACGACGCCGGTGCGGTCCCGGTTCGGGCCGTCGATGATGCTGCCGCTGCGCAGCGGCGGCCGGCTGATCGGCACCCTGGCGCTGCCGCGCCGCCGGGGCGACGAGCCGTACTCGGCGGTGGACCGGCTGCTGGCCGCGCAGTTCGCCTCGCAGGCGGCGCTGGCGCTGGTCCTGGCGGACGCGCGGCACGACCGGGAACGGCTCGCGGTGTTCGAGGACCGCGACCGGATCGCCCGTGACCTGCACGACCTCGTCGTCCAGCGGCTGTTCGCGACGGAGATGATGCTGGAGTCGACGCGCCGCCGCGCCGCGGACCGGTCCGAGGAGGACGAACTGCTGGCGAGGGCGGTGGACGAGCTGGACTCCACGATCCAGGAGGTGCGGACGACGATCTTCGCCCTCCAGCAGCCGCCGGCGGAGGCGCCGGCGACCTTCCGGGGGCGGGTGCTGCGCGAGACCGGCGGGGCGGGGGTGCTGCTCGGCTTCCAGCCGTCGGTGCGGTTCACCGGGGCGGTGGACACGCTCGTGGACGAGCCGGAGGCGCGGAAGCTGCTGGGCGTGCTGCGCGGGGCGCTCGCGGCGGCGCACCGGCGGCCGGGGATCGGACGGATCCAGGTCGACGTGGGCGTCGGCGACACGGGCGCGTGGCTGCGGGTGGAGGACGACGGCACCCCGCCGACGACGGTCACCTGGCCCTGACGGCCCCCGGACGGAGCAGTCCCGCGCGCCGGGGCGGCGGGCCGGATCTTGACTGAGGAGGTGAACTCCGACGCCAAGCCCCCGACCGCGGCGGCCTACCGCAATCTGGTGATGGCCACCCTCGGCTTCACGCTCACCTTCTGGGCGTGGGACCTGATCGCGCCCCTCGGCAGCTGGTACGGCGAGCGCCTGGACCTCAGCTCGTTCCAGCAGTCGTTCCTCGTCGCCGTGCCGGTGATCGTCGGCTCGCTGGGCCGGATCCCGGCCGGCGCACTGACCGACCGGTACGGCGCGAAGCTGATGTTCCCGCTGGTCTCGGCGCTGACGATCGTCCCGGTGCTGCTGCTGACCGTGGTGAAGGACTCGTACGGCCTGATGCTGGTGGTCGGCTTCCTGCTCGGTCTCGGCGGCACGACCTTCGCGATCGGCATCCCGCTGGTCAACTCGTGGTTCCCGCCGGAGAAGCGGGGCCTGGCGCTCGGCGTGTTCGGCATGGGCATGGGTGGCGTGGCACTCTCCGGCTACTTCACGCCGCGGATCGCGAAGCACGGCGAGAACCTGCCGTTCGTCGTGGTGGCGGTGGCGCTCGCCGTGTACGCGGTGCTCGCCGCCGTCCTCATCACCGACCGGCCCGACCGGCCGGTGCCGACGGCGTCGCTGGGGAGCCGGCTGGGCTCGGCAGGCCGGCTGCGGGTGACGTGGGAGCTGTCGGCGCTGTACGCGATCGGCTTCGGCGGCATCGTGGCGTTCGGCGTGTACCTGCCGACGTACCTGAAGACCTGGTACGAGCTGGACCCGACCGACGCGGGCACGAAGGCCGCCGGGTTCGCGCTGGTCACCGTGGTCTTCCGGCCGATCGGCGGCTGGCTGTCGGACCGCGTCCACCCGGCGGTCGTCACCGCGTGGGCGCTCGGCGTCGTCGCGCTCCTCGCCGTCGTCCAGGCGTTCGACCCGAAGCTGGACCCGGTCGGCACGATCGCCCTGCTGGTGATGGCGGCCGGCCTCGGCACCGCGAGCGGCTCCGTCTTCGCGCTGGTCTCGCAGGTCACCCCGCAGGCCAAGGTGGGCTCGGTGACCGGCATCGTCGGCGCGATGGGCGGCCTCGGCGGCTTCGTCCCGCCGCTGGTCATGGGCGCGATCTACAGCGCCAAGGACTCGTACTCGATCGGTTTCATGCTCCTCTCCGACCTGGCGCTCGCCGGCTGCGTGTACGCGTACGGGCGGATGCGCGGGCTGCGGCCGGACGGCGACGCGGCGGACGCCGGGGCGGCGAAGGTCCCGGCCGGCCGGCCCTGACGCCCCGGCAGAATGCGTTCCGGCAGCACCCCTCGCCCCCGACCCGAGGAGTACGACCGGTGACCGCACCGCTCTTCCCGCCGCTGTTCCCGGCCCTCGCGGCCCCGACCGCCCGGCCGGCCCTGCGCTGCGGCCCGGACGCGCTCTCGTACGAGGAGCTGGCCCGGGCCGCCGGTGCGCTCGCGGCCCGGCTCGACGGGTGCCGGCGGGTCGCCGTGTGGGCGGTGCCGACCGCCCGGACGGCGGTGGCCACGGTGGCGGCGCTGCTCGCGGGCGTCCCCGCCGTCCCGCTGAACCCGCGCTCCGGCGAGCGGGAGCTGGCCCACGTCCTCGGCGACAGCGCGCCCGACGCGGTGCTGGCCGGTCCGCAGGACGCGCTGCCGGCCGCGCTCGGCGCGCTCCCCCGCGTGGACGTGCCGCTCGACGGGCCGGCTGGGCCCCCGGCACCCCGGGACACCGACCCGGAGGCCACCGCCCTGGTCGTCTACACCTCCGGCACCACCGGCCCGCCGAAGGGCGTGCTGCTCTCCCGCCGGGCGGTCGCCGCCTCGCTGGACGCGCTCGCGGAGACGTGGGCGTGGACGGCGGACGACGTCCTGGTGCACGGGCTGCCGCTGTTCCACGTGCACGGCCTGGTGCTGGGGACCCTGGGGCCGCTGCGGCGCGGCGGCGAGGTGCGGCACCTGGGCGCCTTCTCGGCGGAGGGCGTCGCCCGCGAACTGGCGGCCGGCGGCACGATGCTGTTCGGCGTCCCGACCATGTACCACCGGCTCGCGGACGCCCTCCCCGGCGACCCGGCGCTGGCCGCGGCCCTGTCGGGGGCGCGGCTGCTGGTGTCGGGGTCGGCGGCGCTGCCGGTCCGCGACCACGAGCGGATCGCGGCGGTGACGGGCCGGACGGTGGTGGAGCGGTACGGGATGAGCGAGACGCTGATGAACACGAGCGTCCGGCCCGGCGGCCCGCCGCGCCCCGGGACGGTGGGGCCGCCGCTGCCGGGCGTGGAGCTGCGGCTGGTGGAGGAGGACGGGTCGGTGCTCGCCGGGTCCGACGGGGAGACGGTCGGCGAGGTGCAGGTGCGCGGCCCGAACCTCTTCTCCGGCTATCTGAACCGGCCGGACGCGACGGCGGCGGCGTACGACGGCGACTGGTTCCGGACCGGCGACATGGCGGTCCGGGAAGGAGACGGAACGATTCGGCTGGTGGGCCGGAAGGCCACCGACCTGATCAAGAGCGGCGGCTACAAGATCGGCGCGGGCGAGATCGAGAACGCGCTGCTCGACCACCCGGGGGTGCGGGAGGCCGCCGTCACCGGGGAGCCGGACCCGGACCTCGGCGAGCGGATCACGGCCTGGGTGGTGCCGGCCGACCCGGCGGCCCCGCCGGCGGCCGGGGAACTGGCGGACCACGTGGCGCGGCTGCTCGCCCCGCACAAGCGGCCGAGGACGGTCCGGCTGCTGGACGCCCTCCCCCGCAACGACCTGGGGAAGGTGCTGAAGACGCGGCTCCCGCGCGGATGACGGCGAGGGGCCGGACCCCCGGCGGGTCCGGCCCCTCCCCCTGTCTCCTTGGAGCTACTTCACGCCGACCGCGTGGATCAGCTCCTGGGTGACGGAGCCTCCCCGGTCGTCGGCGGCGCGGGCCCGCAGCGAGACGGCGGACGCGCCGGACGGGATCCGCAGGTCGCCGGTCCAGGAGTCGCCGCGCCCGGCGCGGAGGGCCACCCGGGTCCAGGTGGCGCCGTCGTCGTAGGAGACCTCCAGGCCGGCGCCGGTGATCGTGCCGGTGCCGGCGGCGTCCTTCACGTACGCGGCGGAGACGCCGACCGGGATCCGGGAGCCGGCCCGGACGTTCCCGTACAGGTCGGTGTCGAGGCGGAGGCCGAGGTTGAGCATCGGCAGGACGGTGTACCGGTCGTCCGGGGTGCGGGCGGACCGGACGGTCCACTCGCTGTGCCCCCGGGCGCCGAGCCGCCAGCGGGCCGGGTCGAGCGCGGTGTCGGTGACGACCCTGTAGGCGGCCTCCCGGGCGGGCGCGTCCCACAGGTTGTAGCCGGAGCCCGTCTTGCGGCCCCGCGACACCCCGTCCACGAACACCTCCGTGGTCTGGCTCATCGTCGGGTCGCCCCACACGTCGCCGAAGCCGGTGTGGTCGGGGCCGGAGTCGCCCCAGCCGGGCGTGTTGAACCGCAGGTCGTCGCCGCGCCGCTGCTGGCCCCAGCCGAGGCCGGTGCCGAGCCACGGGTGCCACACGGGGCCGAACCAGTCGAGGCGCGTGGCGGAGCCGCCGCGGTGGACGGACAGGCCGCCGCGCTGCTCCAGCGACTCGCCGAGGTCGACGGACTCGTGCCACCGCTGGCCGGCGCCGGTGGAGACGTACTCGGTGCGCTCGGCCGGGAAGGCGATCCGCTCCTTGAAGCCGACGCCGAGCGGGAAGGCGTCCGTGATCGAGTAGCGGAACTCGCCGCCGGTCTCCTGCCGTCCGGTGGGGGCGTGGAAGCGGGTGCGGAGGGTGGCGAGGTCCCGGTCGCCGGGGCGGTACGCGAGGTCGGTGCCGACACGGCCGGGGTGGCCCTCGGAGAGGTCGTAGACGTACGGGGTGAAGCGGGTGCCGGTGAGGTCGATCCGCTCGCCGCGGGCGGCGCCGGCGGCGATCCGGGCGGCGTCGGCGCGGTTCACGGTGGCGACCGGCAGCGGGCGCTCCTGGTAGTCGGGGGTGCCGAACCAGGCCATCAGCCGCCCGGGGGCGTCGTCGGTGACGAGGAGCGCCGCGGCGCCCGCGTCCTGCGCGGCCTGGGCGGCCGCGGCCGGGTCCGCGCCGGGCGCGAGGCGGACGAGGACGGCCTTGCCGGTGACGTCCCGGCCGGCGTACGCGGCGGGGGTGCCGGTGCCCGCGTCGGCGAGGGCGAGGCGGTGGCGGCCTTCGAGGAGCGCGGTGCCGGACTGCGGGCGCAGGTCGGTGAGGCGCCGGCCGTCGACGTTCGCCTCCAGCAGCGGCTTGCCGAGCCGCCAGACCGTGCGGTACTCGAAGGTGCCGGCGGTGACGGGGTCGGTCGGCGCGGCGAACAGCGAGTCGTACGCCGTCGGCACCTGCACGATGTCCGTGTAGGAGACGCCGCCGAGGGCGCGGGTGTACTCCATGAGGAGCTGGCGGGTCTCGGTGCGCTTCTCGACCTCGGCGCGTATCTCGCGCAGTGCGCGCCCGTCGAGGGTGATCTCGCGGTCGCGGTCGAGGACGACCTCGGGGGCGGCCAGGAAGCCGAGGCCGAGGGAGTCGGGGCCGTGCGCGCCGCGCACGTCGAGGAAGGTGTCGACGGTGTACGTGCCGGGCTTCAGGCGGAGTTCGACGGTGCCGGAGTCGCCGACGGAGGCCGGGAAGGGGTCGTCGCCGGAGGTGAGGTTCCGCAGGCCGAGGCCGGCGGCGGCGGGGGCGCCGTCGCGGTCCTTGACGTGGACCGTGAGGGTGTAGCGCTCCTCCTCCTTGACCAGGCCGAGGGCGGTGTGGGCGACCGGGACGCCGCCGGCGGTGGCGGTGATCCGGCCGGAGGCGGTGCCGACGGGGGCGCCGGTGCCGTCACCGGTGACGGTGGTGGACGCGGTGCCGTGCGCGGGCACGGTGAGGGTGGTGTCGGCGAGGCGGGCGGTGCCGGCCGGCATGCCCTCGACGGCGAGGCTCAGCTCGACGGGCGCGCCGGAGGAGTTGGTGTACGTGACGGTCCGGGTGACGGGACGGTTCGCCTCGTACGGCCAGGAGAAGAACCCGAGGTCGGCGGAGCCGGTCGCGGTGATGTCCGCGGCGAGGGCGGCGGGGACGTCGACGCGGCCCGCGCCGAGGTCGTACACGGAGGCGTCGAGGACCTTGGAGCTGGACATGAGGGCGTCCTTGAGGCGGGCGCCGGTCCAGTCGGGGTGGCGTTCCGCGAGGAGCGCGGCGACGCCGGCGACGTGCGGGGTCGCCATGGAGGTGCCGCTCATCGACGTGTAGAAGCCGCTGCCCCCGGCGAGCTGGGAGCGGGCGGCGAGGATGTCGACGCCGGGCGCG
Organism: Microtetraspora glauca; assembly: GCA_000721275.1. Classification (GTDB taxonomy): domain Bacteria; phylum Actinomycetota; class Actinomycetes; order Streptomycetales; family Streptomycetaceae; genus Streptomyces. The sequence continues at coordinate 112,466 of JOFO01000017.1, forward strand.
GAGAGGTCCGGCTTGAGGGCCTGGTCGCGGTGGCGGGGGCCCTTGCTGGTGAAGTACGCGGCCCGGTCGGCGGAGTCGACGGCGCCGACGGTGAGCGCGGCGTCGGCGGCGCCGGGCGAGCCGATGGAGCCGGGGGCGCCGGTGTTGCCGGCGGCGACGACGAAGAGGGCGCCGGTCTCGGCGGAGAGCCGGTCGACGGCCTGGGCCATCGGGTCGGTGCCGTCGCTGGGCTCCCGGGAGCCGAGGCTCATCGAGACGATCCTGGCGCCGACGTCCTTGGCGGCCCACTCCATGCCGGCGATGATCTGCGACTCGGAGCCGTGGCCCTCGTCGCTGAGGACCTTGCCGACGGCGAGGACGGCGCCCGGGGCGACGCCCTTCTCGCGGCCGTCGGAGGCGGCGCCGGAGCCGCCGACGGTGGAGGCGACGTGGGTGCCGTGGCCGTCCCGGTCGGCGACCTCCTGGCCCTCGATGAAGGACTTCGACTCGGCGATCCGGCCGGCGAGGTCGGGGTGCGCGGCGTCGGCGCCGGTGTCGAGGACGGCGACCTTGACGCCCTTGCCGGTGAGCCCGGCCTGCCACGCCTCCGGGGTGCCGATCTGGGCGTTGGACTCGGCCATGGCGGCCTCCACCCGCCCGTCGAGCCACACCTTCGCCGGCGCGGCGGCGCGGGCCGCCGGGGAGGTGAAGGACCGCCAGAAGGCGGCCGGGTCGGTGGCGGTGACGGCCGCGCCGCGGACGCTGGGGAGGGCGCGGACGTTCTCGGTGCCGCGGGGCGCGCCGGCGGTCCGGGCGGACGTGCCGTAGGTGACGATCAGCGGGAGCTCGTCGGTGACGCCCTGTTCGACGAGGCCGGTGACGTCGAAGAGGCGCGGGTCGAGGGCGCCGGAGTCGAGGAAGCGGCGGGCCTCGTCGGGGACGACGGTGACCCGGCCGTCGGTGACCCGGGTGCGGACGGCTCCGGTGGCGCCCTCGGCCCGGTCGACGGTGACGGTCCTGGCGCCGCCGTCCAGGGTGGTGAGGGTGACCCGGTCGCCGGTGACGAGGGTGACGGTGGCGGACGCGGCGGGGCCCTGGAAGGTGGCGGGCACGGCGGCGCCGCCGGCGTCCGGTGCGGCGGCGGACTGCCCGGCCGAGAGCAGCACGAGGGCGGCGCCGGCGGCGATCAGCCCGGCTCTGCCCCGGGGCGGCGGTGTGGACATCGAACGGCTCCTCGCGGACCCGGGGTTCGGGGGTAGGGATTCCGGATCCGCGAGGAGTCTCGTGCGCCGGAGGGGGAGTTGGCCCCCGTCGCGGCTGGCGGCTATGTGCCGTGGCGGCCACCCGCCAGAAGGGCGAAGGCGGTTCAGGCCGGGAGCGTTCGGGACGAGCTGGGAGCGCTCCCGTGACGTGCGGCGCCGGTCAGGGGGTCGGGTGCTCGGCGTCGTACCGGCGGAATCCGCGGGCGTACACGGCGAACACGCCGACGGCGACGGCGCAGAGGAGGCCGCCGCCGGTGATGGCGACGGCCGGCGAGGTGAGGTCGGCGACGGAGCCGGCCACGAAGTCGCCGAGCCGGGGCCCGCCGGCGACGACCACGATGAAGACGCCCTGGAGCCGGCCGCGCATCTCGTCCGGCGCGGCGACCTGCATCATCGTGTTCCGGAAGATCATCGACGAGGTGTCGGCGTAGCCGGCGACGGCGAGGCAGAGCAGGCCGATCCACAGGTTCCGGCTCAGGCCGAAGGCGGCGACGGCCAGGCCCCAGGCGGCGACGGCGATGAGGATGGCCTGTCCGTGCCGGCGGATCCGGCTCTGCCAGCCGGAGATCACGCCGCCCAGGAGGGCGCCGAACGCGGGCGCGGCGACGAGGAGTCCGGTGGTCTTGGCGTCGCCGCCGAACCAGAGGACGGCGACGGCGGGGAAGAGCGCCTTCGGCTGGGCGAGGATCATCGCGAAGAGGTCGGAGACGAAGGTCGCGCGCAGGTTGGGGCGGGTGCTGAGGAAGCGCAGCCCGTCGAGGACGGAGGCCCTGCCCCGGGCCCCCGGCTTCGCGGTGCCGGTGTGCTCGGGCGGCATGGCGGGCAGCCGCCACATCGCGTACAGGCTCGCGAAGAAGGCGACGGCGTCGACGGTGTACGCGGCCTGGTAGCCGGCGAAGCCGACGACGACGCCGCCGAGGCTGGGGCCGACGAGCGTGCCGAAGGTCATGACCATGGAGTTCAGCGCGTTGGCGGCGCGCAGCTGCTCGGGCGGGAGCAGGCGGGGGATCATCGCGCTGCGGGCGGGCGAGACGAGCGCGCCGCAGACGGCCTGGAGGGCGACGATCGCGTAGAGGAACCCCACGTGGTGGTGACCGGCGAAGGCGGCGGCGGCGAGCGCGGCGGAGAGGACCGCGGAGCCGGTGGCGCCGGCGAGTCCGAGGGCGCGCCGGTCGACGGTGTCGGCGATGGCCCCGCCGTAGAGGCCGAAGACGACGAGCGGCACGAGGGAGAAGAGGCCGACGAGGCCGACGGAGAACGCCGAGCCGGTGATGTCGTACACCTGGAGGGAGATGGCGAGGGTCGTCATGCCCTGGCCGACCCAGGAGACGGTGTTGCCGAACCAGAGGCGGCGGTAGTCGGCGGAGGTGCGCAGCGGGGTGAGGTCGGCGAGGATGCGGCGCTTCTCGTCCCGCCGCGGCGGTTCGACGGTGGTCACGCGGCGCCCCGGGCGAGGTCGTAGCGGAGTTCGGGGCGGTCCCAGTGGATGCGGCCGGAGGCGGCGACGGTGCCGGTGCGGCGGGCGCCGGTACGGAGGTAGAACGCCTCGGCGGGCGGGTGGGCGACGACCCGGACGCCGTCGAGTCCGGCGGCGCGGGCCTCGGCGGTCATGTGGGCCATGAGGAGGCGTCCTATGCCGAGGCCCTGGGCGGAGTCGGCGACGAAGGCGAGGTCGAGTTCGGCCTCGTCGAGGAGGAGGGCGTAGAAGCCGAGGACGCGGTCGTCGGCGTCGACGGCGGCGTAGACGGTCTGGTGCTCGATGTAGGCGCCGCCGACCTGGTAGCCGGCGACCATGGCGGCGTACTCGCCGCGGTAGGCGGCGGAGCCGCGGACGAGCCGGGTGAGGCGCGGGGAGTCGGCGGCCGTGGCGCGGCGCACGGTGATCTCGGACATGGGCCGAGTATAGGGGTGCGATCGCGACGCGATCCTTACATTTTCCGGCGGCGGGGTCGGCGGGTCAGCCGCGGGCGGGGCGGAGGGCGGCGGGGTCGGCGGCGTCGAGGCGGGCGGCGAGGGTGCCGAGGCGTTCGCGCAGCTCGGCGATGTCCGCGAGGTCGAGGCCGGTGGCGGCGGCGATCCGGCGGGGGACGCCGAGGGCCTGCTCGCGGAGGGCGGCGCCTGAGGCGGTGACCCGGGCGGTGACGGACCGCTCGTCCTCGGCGCTGCGCCGGCGCTCCACGTATCCGGCCGCCTCCAGCCGCTTGAGCAGCGGCGACAGGGTGCCGGAGTCGAGCCGCAGCCGCTCGCCGATGCCCTTCACGGGCAGTTCGCCCCGCTCCCAGAGGACGAGCATCACGAGGTACTGGGGGTAGGTGAGCCCGAGCTCCTTGAGCGCCTCGCGGTAGACGCCGTTGAAGGCGCGGGCGGCGGCGTGGAGGGAGAAGCAGATCTGCCGGTCGAGCCGGAGGAACTCTTCGTCGGGGAGGGTGTCGGGCGTCTCCATGGCTCCAGGGTACGCGAGACGCCTCACGAGCGATTGAGTTGTGCACAACTGAATCGTGCGCTATCAATAGAGGCGGGCCCCGCGCCCACCGCCTTCCGCAGCACTCCCGCAGCCTTCCCGGGGCCCCCACGAGCCCTTCCGAGGCCCATTCCGAGACTGGAGAACCCCCATGGACGCCCTCTACACCGCCGTCGCCACCGCCAACGGGCGCGAGGGCCGCGCCGTCAGCTCCGACGGCCGCATCGACCTCCCCCTCGCCCACCCCCGGGCCCTCGGCGGCAACGGCGAGGGCACCAACCCCGAGCAGCTGTTCGCCGCCGGATACGCGGCCTGCTTCGCCAGCGCCATGGGCGTCGTCGCCCGCCAGGAGAAGATCGACGTCTCCGAGGCGTCCGTCACCGCCGAGGTCTCCATCGGCAAGGACACCGACGGCGGCTTCGGCCTCGCCGTCGTCATGCGCGCCGAGTTCCCCGACCACCTCCAGGGCGAGGCCGGCCGGGCCCTCCTGGAGAAGACCCACGCCTTCTGCCCCTACTCCAAGGCCACCCGCGGCAACATCACCGTGGACCTCGTCGTCGAGTAGTCCGAAGGATCCGCCGCACGGGGTGGCCACGGCTCCGGGCCGCGGCCTACCCTGGGCGGCAGGGCGGCGGCGCCCGTACTGCCCGTGTCCGATCGGACGCGGGGATCACAGGAGCCGTGACGGGGGGGCTTTTGTTCGACGAGGGCCACGGCGCTCACGCACCCGAGTTCCGGCGTGAGCTGGTCGACCAGCTGTGCGCGGTGCCCGGGCTCGACGTCCCGGGCAGCCGCGACCTCCTCATCAGCATGCTCGCGGAACGGCTGCCCGAGGTGGGCGACGTCCGCCGGCACGGGAGCACCCGGCTGGACGTCCTGGAGATCGTCCGCAGCTGCCTGCGCGATCCCGACGGCCTGCGCGAACTCGCCGACACCCTCAGCCTGTACGCCCCCGGCGCCACCCCCGTGCTCCGGATCCGCGAGCTCGCCGCCTCCGTCCCCTCCCCCGCCGCCGCCCCCGACGTCCTCCCCGTCCTGTCCCCGGCCGAGTTACACCAGGCGCGCGGCCTGCTCGCCCGGATCCGGCACCTCGACGCACCCGGGCTGCTGTACGCCGCCGCCGGCGAACTCCCGCTGCCCCCGGCCCCGGTGACCGGCCTCGGCGAGGCGTTCGACCTGCTCGTCCGGGTCAACGCCCGCCCCGACGGCCTCCTCCCGGTGAACGTCCTGGTCGAGCACGTGATCGCCGCGCTGGACGGCTCCGACGCCCACCGGGGCGTCGCCGACGACCTGCGCGCGTGGAACGACGCCCGGGCCGCCGCCCTCCACCTCACCCCGCAACTGGCCGCCGTCCGCGCCGACATCGCCCGCGCCGCCACCGCACAACCCGCGCCCGCCTGCCTCGTTGTCCAGTTGTGCAGAAGCGGCAGGGACCCCGACCGGTACCTGCTCTCCCACTGGCGCCAGATCCGGCCCGGCCCCTGGCGGCCCGAGCGCGGCGAGGACCGGCTCGTGACGCTCGCCGAGGTCCCGGCCGCCGTGGGCGAGCTGGTCGACCGGGCGGAGAAGGAGTGGGCCGGGCGGCCGGGCCGGCCCGTCCTGGAGTTCGTCCTCCCCTTCCACCTGCTCAACCATCCGATGGAGTGGCTGACGCCCGGATCGGACCTCACCACCGCCCTCTGCCTCACCTATCCGGTGGTCCTGCGCAGCCTGGAGCGGATGCGGGCCACGGAACACCACCGCAAGTGGCACAACCGCTGGCAGCAGATGCTCGACAGCCCCGACACCCCCTGCCACTGGGACACCGCGGGCCACCGCAACCACGACCCCGTCCGGTGGAGCACCGCCCTCGTCGCCGACGAACGGCTCGTCTCCGTCGCCCTCGGCGCGCCGCCGCTCCGGGGCACCGCCGGCCGCGCCTCCCCGCTGGAGACCGCGCTGCGCGCCGGCGTACCGCTGGCGGTCTGGGACCGGCGGCCGGAGCCGCCCGCCGAGTTCCGCCGGCGCGCCAAACGGCTCCTGAAGGGAAAGGCGATCGAACTCCCGCAGCGCGCCAAGAAGTTGCGCGGCGAGGCCGCCACCGCCGCCGCCGGGCAGCGGGACGCCCACGTGGGACGGCACCTCGCCGTCCTCTTCGACGACCCGAACCGGCTCGTCGACTGGTCCGGATCGCCGGGGCAGGCCGTCGTGGGCGCGCGCGGCGGACACGACGACGAGGGGGAAACATGAGCGGTGTCCATCACCCGGTCGACAACAGCCGGAACGGGGGACACGTCACCAGCCGCAGCTGGTGGATCTACCGGGGGACCGGCCGGCCGCTGGCCGACATCCGCCTCGGCGACGTGCTGCCGCCGCCGCCCGGCTGGCGGAACTTCGACGGCGGCCCCGTGCTGCCGCCCGTCCCCGCCGAGAGCGCCGAGACCGACCGCCGCCTCGGCGCCGTCGGCCGCGCCACCCCCCGGCAGGACCCGCACGACATCGACCTGATCAACACGGCCCTGCTGCTCCGCCGGCCGCTGCTCGTCACCGGCCGCCCCGGCATCGGCAAGTCCACCCTCGCCTATCTGGTCGCCCGCGAGCTGGGCCTCGGCCGCGTCCTGCACTGGGGCATCACCTCCCGCAGCACCCTGCGCTCCGGCCTGTACGAGTACGACGCCATCGGCCGCGCCCAGGCGTCCCTCGGCGCCCGCGCCCGCACCGCCGCCGCCCCGGACCCCGGGCCGCAGGACGGCCCCGCCGCCCCCGACACCCCGCCGCGCATCGGCGACTTCGTGCGGCTCGGCCCGCTGGGCACCGCCCTGCTGCCGTACGAACTGCCCCGCGTGCTGCTCATCGACGAGCTCGACAAGAGCGACATCGACCTGCCCAACGACCTCCTGCACGTCCTGGAGAACGGCTCCTACGACATCCCCGAGCTGGTCCGCGCCCGCCACCAGGAGAGCACCGCCCGGGTGTTCACCGACGACCCCGACGGCACCGCGCCCGTCGTCGACGGCCTGGTCCGCTGCCGGGCCTTCCCGTTCGTCGTCATCACCAGCAACGGCGAACGGGAGTTCCCCGCCGCCTTCCTGCGCCGCTGCGTCCGGCTGGACGTCTCCCCGCCGCGCGAGGACCAGCTGGCCGCCATGATCGCCGCCCACTTCCGGGACCAGGGCGGCCGGCACGACGCCATGATCCGGACCTTCATGGAACGCAGCCGGGAGAACGGCGGACTCGCCGCCGACCAGCTGCTCAACGCCGTCTACCTGCGGTCGGCCGGCGTCCGGGACGACGACGAGACCTGGGGGCAGCTGCTCGACGCGCTGTGGCGGCGCCTGTCGGGGGCACCCTGATGGACGACGCCGACGACGCCCGCTCGCTCCCCGAGCCGTTCGAGGTCGCGGAGGCGCTGTGGCTGCACGCGTACCAGACGCTCGCGGCCCGCCTCCCGTCCGCCGAACCGCCGCGCCCCCGCCCCACGCCCCTCCCCGGCCCGCCCGCCACGGGCCGGGACCTCCCCGCGCTCCCCGTCACCGCCCCCGACCCCGCGGCGCCCGCCGGCGGCACCCCGCCGGACCGCCCCCGGCCCGGCCCGGCCGGACCCGCCGACGGCACCGGGCCGCCACCGGGCCTGCTCGCCCGCGAGTTCGCGCTGGTCCGCGAGCTGCACCGGGCGCCACTGCGGGCCGAACCGCTGCCCGACCTGCGCGACGCCGCCGGCATCGCCCGCCGGCTGCGGCCCCTCAAGCAGGTCGTCCCCTCCCCGTTCGACGTCGAACTGGACGAGGAGGCCACCGCCGAGCACGCCGCCGAGGACGGGCTCTGGCTGCCCTACACCCGGCCCGCCGCCGAACGCCGCTTCGACCTGGTCCTCGTCGTCGACGACCACGCCACCATGGCGATCTGGGAACAGACCGTCGCCGAGTTCACCGCCGTCCTCGAACGGCTCGGTGCCTTCCGGGACGTCCGGATCCGCCGGATCGGCGTCCGGACCGGGCCCGGCGGCGACGAGGCCGTGCTCCACGGACCGGTCGCCGGACAGGGCCCCGCCGCCTCCCCCGCCGAACTCCTCGACCGCACCGGCCGCCGCATCGTCCTCGTCCTCACCGACGCCCTCGGACCGCTCTGGCGGGGCGGCGCCGGCCCCGCGGCGCTCGCCCGGTGGGCGGCGGCCGGCCCCACCGCCGTCGTCCACCTGCTCGCCGAACGCGACTGGCACCGCACCGCCCTCGCCCCCCGCCGGGTGCGGCTCGGCAGCCCCCGCTCCGGCGCCGCCAACACCGAACTCGCCGTCGCCTTCCCGCCGGAGGAGTACGACCCCTTCGACCCACCGCCCGCCACCTGGACCGCGCCCGTCCCCGTCCTGGAGCTCGACGCCGACTGGCTGGGCCGCTGGGCCGCCCTGGTGGCCGGCGAACCCGGCTGGACGGACGCCTCCGCCCTTCTGCTCGGCGCCCCCGCCCCGGAACCCCCCGACGACCCGGAACCGCCCGGTACACCCCCCGCGCCGACCGTGCAGGAACGCCTCCGCCGCTTCCGCAGCCACGCCACCCCCACCGCCTACCGCCTCGCCACCCACCTCGCCGCCGCCGTCCTCGACCCCCGGCTCGTCCGGGACGTCCGGCACCGGCTCGTCCCGGAGGCCCAACCGGTGCACGTGGCCGAGCTGTTCCTCAGCGGACTCGTCGAACAGCCCCCGGACGACGGCCCGCGGACCAGCGCCGTGAGCACCGCCCTGGAGTTCGTCGACGGCGCCCGCGAGGCACTGCTCGCCGGCGCGCTGCGCGGCGACACCGCCCGGGTGGCGCGCTCCGTCTCCGACTTCTTCGGCGACCGCTCCGAAGCCGCCCGCCGGCTGCACGGCGCCCTGCTCGCCCCGGAGGACGTGCCCGACCCGCCGCTCACCGAGGAGAGCCTGCCGTTCGTGCGCGTCGAACTGGCGATCCTGCGCGCCCTGTCGGGGCCCTACCTGCGCCGCGCCCACCGGATCAGCAGCGCCCTGTCGGGCGGTGCGCCGGGAGAGTCGGTCATGCCCCGCAACCTCCCGTTGGTCCACGATATCCGCGATACCCCCGTACATCCCGACACGGACGGCTCTCCCATGACCGAGGACACCACCACCCGTCAGCCTGAGCGCGAGGAAGGGGTCGTCCAGCGGACCCCGGTCCCGCACCCCTCCGGCCCGCCGACCCCGGCCTCCGGCACCCCGATCCCCGGCGCCGGGACGGCCCCGGCCCGGCCGCGTCCCTCCGTACCCGCCGTGTGGGGCAACGTCCCCCCGAACAACCCCAACTTCGTCGGCCGGGAGGACCTGCTCGCGCAGATCCGGGAGCAGCTGCTGACCGGCGACACGTCGGCGGTCCTCCCGCACACGCTGCACGGCATGGGCGGCGTCGGGAAGTCGCAGATCGCCATCGAGTACGTCTACCGGTACGCCTCGGACTACGACGTCGTCTGGTGGATCCCCTCCGAGCAGCCGACGATGATCCTCACCGCGCTCACCGAACTCGCCCAGCGGATGGGCCTGAACGTGGGCGACGAGGCCAACCGGGCCGTCCCCGCCGTCCGGGAGGCGCTGCGCCGCGGCGAGCCGTACGACCGCTGGCTGCTGGTCTTCGACAACGCGGAGAACGTGGAGGCCGTCCGCCCCTACTTCCCCACCGGCGGCACCGGGAAGATCCTCATCACCTCCCGCAACCAGGAGTGGGACCGCGTCGCCCGCACCCTCTCCGTCGACGTCTTCACCCGCGAGGAGAGCAAGGCGCTGCTGCGCCGCCGCGCCCGCGACCTCAGCGACGCCGACGCCGACCGGCTGGCCGAGGCGCTCGGCGACCTGCCGCTCGCCATCGAGCAGGCCGCGGCCTGGCAGGCGGTCACCGGCATGACCGTCCCCGACTACCTGCGGCTGATCAACGAGAAGATCGCCGAGCTGATGCTCGAACTCGTCCCCTCCCCCGACTACCCGATGTCGGTGGCCGCCGCCTGGGACGTGTCGCTGCGCCAGCTGGAGCAGCGCAACCCGGCCGCGCTCCAACTCCTCCAGGTGTGCTCGTTCTTCGCGCCCGAGCCGATCTCCCGCTCGCTCTTCAACAACGCGCGGACCACGACCATCGCCCCCGAGCTCGACGAGGCGCTGCGCCACCCGATCAAGCTGGGCCGGGCCATCCGCGAGATCAACATCTACGCCCTGGCCCGGATCGAGCACCGGCACGACACCATCCAGCTGCACCGCCTGGTCCAGGCCGTGCTGGTCAACCGCATGTCGCCGCAGCAGCAGGCCGACATGCGGCACGGCGCCCACCTGCTCCTCGCCGACGCCAACCCCGGCAGCCCCAGCACCCGCGCGCTCTGGCCGCGCTACCAGGAGCTGCTGCCGCACGTGGTGGTCTCCCGGACCGTCGAGTGCGAGTCGCCGTGGGCCCGCCGGCTCGTCCGCGAGATGGCCGAGTTCCTGTACGCGTGGGGCGACCACGCGGGCTCCGCGCGGATGGCCCGCGAGGCGCTGGAGATCTGGACGGAGAAGTTCGGCGCCGAGGACCAGCTGACGCTGGAGATGGCCAAGTGGCTGGCCTTCATCCTGCGGGTGCTCGGCGAGTACGAGGAGGCCGCGGCGATGATGGAACACACCGCCGAGGTCTACCTGCGGACCGCCGGCGAGGACGACGAGGGCACCCTCGACGCCCTCATCCAGCACTGCAGCGGGCTGCGGCTGCGCGCCGACATGGCCAAGGGCCTGGAGATCAACCGGCAGGTGTACGACCGCGCGCTGCGGGCCTTCGGCGAGGACGACCCCGCCACCCTCCGCGCCGCCCACAGCCTCGGCGTCGGCCTGCGGCTCATGGGCCTCTACCAGGAGGCCCGCCAGTACGACACGGAGACCGCCCGGCTGCGCGCGCTCGCCCTCGGCGACGACCACGTCGAGACCCTGAACACCCTCGTCGGCCTGGCCATCGACATCCGCGAGACCGGCGACTACCTGGAGGCCGCCGCCCACCTGGAGGACGTCTACGCCCGCTACCTCACCACCTTCGGCGAGGACAACCACCGCACCCTCGGCTGCGCCCGGGTCCTCGCCGTCTCCCGGCGGCGCGCGGGCGACCACGAGGGGGCGCTGGCGCTCTGCGAGATGGCGTGGTCGACGTTCGAGGGCCGGTACGGCGCCGACCACCCGGACGCGGTGGCGTGCGCCGCGAACCTGGTCGTGGACCTGCGGCAGGACGGGCAGCTGCGGCGCTCCCGGGAGCTCGGCGAGGCGACGCTGGAGCGGTACGCGGCGAAGCTCGGCGCCCGCCACCCGTACACCCTGTCCGCGCGGGTCAACCTGGCGATCACGCTGCGGCACCTGGGCGACCTGGACGCGGCCCGGGAGCACATCGAGGTGGCGTGGCCGGGGCTGCGGGAGTCGCTGGGCGACGACCACGTCCTCACCCTGACGGCGGCCGTCGGCGCGGCCACCCAGTACGCGGCCGACGGGCGGCACGAGGAGGCCCTGGAGCTGGACCGGCGGACGCGGGAGGTGCTGGCCCGGGACTTCGGCGAGGACCACCCGACCACGCTGGCCTGCGCGACGAACCTGGTGCTGGACCTGCGGGCGCTGGACCGGGCCGCCGAGGCCACCGCCCTGCACACGGACACGCTGGCCGGGTTCCGGCGGCGGCTCGGCGACGAGCACCCGGCGACGGTGGCCTCCGCCGCCGGCCGGCGGGCCGACGTCGACATCGCACCGGTGCCGTTCTAGTGATCTGAGTCAGAGATTCGTCGGCAGTAGGCGGCGACTTTGTCGAGGATCTCGTCGGCGGTCTTCGTCCAGACGAACGGTCTGGGGTGCTCGT